>NZ_JNZS01000008.1 GCF_000718515.1 Micromonospora parva
GGGCGGGGGGTTAGCGGGGGGTGCGGAGGGCGGCGGCTCGGCGGGCTCGGTCGACCGCCGCCGGGAGGGCCGCGATGAGGGCGTCGATGTCGGCCTGGGTGCTCGTGTGGCCCAGCGTGAAGCGCAGCGAGGAGCGGGCGCGGTCGTCGTCGGCGCCCATCGCGAGCAGCACGTGCGAGGGCTGGGCCACCCCGGCGGAGCAGGCCGAGCCCGTCGAGCAGGCGATGCCCTGCGCGTCGAGCAGCAGCAGCAGGGCGTCGCCCTCGCAGCCGGGGAAGGAGAAGTGCGCGTTGCCGGGCAGCCGGTCGGCCGGATCGCCGTTGTAGATCACCTCGGGCACCGCCCGGCGGACCCGTTCGATCAGGTCGTCGCGGAGCGCGGCGACCCGGGCCGCGTACTCCTGCTGGCCCTTCACCGCCGCCTCCACGGCGACGGCGAAGGCGACGATGCCGGCCGTGTCCAGCGTGCCGGAACGGATGTCGCGCTCCTGACCGCCGCCGTGCAGCAGCGGCGTCGCCGGTACGTCCCGGGCGAGCAGGAGAGCACCCACGCCGGTCGGGCCGCCCAGCTTGTGGCCGGTGACGGTCAGCGCGGCGACCCCGCTGGCGGCGAAGTCGACGGGCACCTGACCGACCGCCTGGATGGCGTCGGTGTGGAACGGCACACCGTACTCGGCGGCCACGGCGGCCAGCTCGGTCACCGGCTGGACCGTGCCCACCTCGTTGTTCGCCCACATGGCGGTGACCACGGCGACGCGGTCGGCGTACGCGGCCAGCTCGGCGCGCAGGGTCTCCGGGTGCAGTCGCCCGGCGTCGTCCACCGGCAGCAGGCCGACCTCGGCGCCCTCGTGCTCGACCATCCAGTCGACCGCGTCCAGCACGGCGTGGTGCTCGACGGCGCTGGAGACCACTCGGCGACGGTCCGGGGAGGCGTCCCGGCGGGCCCAGAAGATGCCCTTGACCGCCAGGTTGTCGCTCTCCGTCCCGCCACCCGTGAAGATCACTTCGGACGGCCGGGCACCGAGAACGGCGGCGACCCGCTCGCGGGACTCCTCGACCCGGCGGCGGGCACGGCGACCCGCCGCGTGCAGGGAGGACGCGTTGCCGACCTCGCGGGCGGTGGCGACGTACGCCTCCAGTGCCTCGTCGAGCATCGGAGTCGTCGCCGCGTGATCCAGGTATGCCATCACCGTTCAGCCTACGGCCGTGTGGTCGGGACGCGGAGGCCGGAGGGGCCTCCCGCGCAACGGCCGGGGTGGGGATCCCCACCCCGGCCGGTCGCCTGCGTACCCGCTCAGGCGGGCACCGCGGTGACGACGATGTTGTCGCGGTACTTGCGGGCCTTGGCGTCGAACGGCCCACCGCAGGTGATCAGGGTCAGCCGCGGCTTGCCGTCCCGGGCGAAGTAGCGGTCCAACGGAATCTTGGTCTTGTCGTACTCCTCCCGGGCCACGACCCGGTACTCACGGGCCTTGCCGTCGCTGCCGGTCGCGGTCAGGGTGTCGCCCTGGTCGAGCTCCCGCAGCCGGAAGAACGCGCCCTTGCCCTGCTGGGCGCTGTCCACGTGACCGGCGATGACGATCGAGCCGGCGTCCGCCTCCAGGCCGGGGCCGTACCGGTACCAGCCGATCTCGTCGACGCTCGGCGGCACCTCGAACTCGTTGGTCCGCTTGTTGATGCCCACCGCGTTGATCGTGGCCTTGACGTCGATCGCCGGGATGGCCAGCCGGACCGGCTTGACGGTCTCCGCCCCGGCCGGCAGCTCCCCGGTGGTCACCGGGACCGAAGGGCCCTCGGTCCCGGCGGCCGACGGGGTGGCGGTGGCGAGCTGGGCCGCCTCGTCGGCGCCCACGTCCTCGGCCGGCTGGGAGCCGCACGCCACCAGGGTGGCGACGGTGAGCGCGGCAACGCCGGCGGCCAGGGCCGCCAGCGCGCCGCGGTTGCGCACCGTCACTTGCGGCCGGTCCGCGCGGTGGCCATCCGCACCCCACCACCGAGCAGCAGGAGTACGCCGGCACCGGTCAGCGCGTACCACCAGGTGTTCACGCCGGTGCCGGCCTGGCCACCGTCACCGCTGGGCACGCCGCCCGGGGAGGAGTGCAGACCGGTGATGGTCTGCGCCACCACGTCGAGGGTCTTGCCCTCGGCGGAGCCGATCGCGTAGACGATCGTGGCGGTGCCCTCCTTGAGGTTGAGGTCGGCCGGGCCGATGGCCACGGTGTCGGTGCCGGCCAGCACCACGTCCGCCTTCACGTTGCCCGCGTCGACGTCGCCCTTGGCCTCGTTCGGGTTGGTGAGGTCCTCGAAGACCGGGGTGCCACCGGCGCGGACGTCGACCGCCGGGGCGGCGGCGGTGTGCCGGACGATCAGCCGGGCCTTGCCGGCGTCGACCTTCGAGACGTCGTTCACGAACGGGGTGATCTTCGGCTGGCCGGCGGCGTCGAGGTGCGCGGCGATGCTGATGTTCGCCCCGCCCGGCACCGCGGCGTTGTCGACCTTGAGGATCGCGCTGCCGATCGGCTCGCCCGGCTTGGTGAGCGCGATGTCGTAGTCGCCCTCCTCCAGGTTCAGCGGGCCGGCGACGTCGCCGGGCTTGAAGTTGTCGAGCGTCTTCTCGCCGTTGACGTAGACGTCGACGGGGGTGTCCGGGATGCCGTGCACGACGGAGACCTTCGACGTGGCGGCGTACGCGGGGGTGGCGGTGAACGCGCCGACGCCGGCGAAGGCCAGCGCGGCGACGGCGCCGCCCGCGGCGACCCGACGGAAGTACGAGAGCTGCATGTCTGCCTCCTGGTGATTACTGCTGATTCGTCAGGCCTGGCTTGCAGAACGGGTTACGCCGGCTCCGCGACGGACGGATGCGCCCCGGACGAACTTTTCTTTTCCGGCGTCACCCGCATCCGTTTCCGGGTCGGGGGACGAAGAGCAGGTGAGATGACATCGACCGGGAAAGTGGGGCGGGGGCTGTGGCGGCTACAGTCGGGTATGCCCCATCGAAGGCGAGCCGCCTGATGACGGCGCCACCCGAGAATCCAGACCCCCCGGTGGACGACACAGCCCTCCGGTTCCGTGCTGGCGACGAGGCGGCGCTGCGCGAGGCCTACGACCGTTATGGCCGTGCCGTGCTGCACCTGGCCACCACCATGCTGGCCAACCGCGCCGACGCCGAGGACGTGACCCAGGCGACTTTCGTCGCCGCCTGGCTGGGAAGGGACACCTTCGATCCCGCCAAGGGGTCGCTGATCGGCTGGCTGCTCGGCATCGGCCGGCGCAAGGTGATCGACCGGATGCGAGCCTCGGCCCGGGAGACGCGGGTCGTGGAGACGGTTCGGCAGCTGCCCGAGCCGGCGCAGGCCGGCCCGGACCCGGACCGGGTGGTGGACCGGCTGGTCATCGCCGACGAGCTGGCCCAACTTCCGGACGACCAACGACGCATGCTGGAGTTGGCGTTCTACGACGACCTGACACACCAGCAGATAGCGGCGATGACAGGTGTGCCGTTGGGCACCGTGAAGAGTCACATCCGACGCGGTATGGCGAGCTTGAAACGCAGATGGGAGGTGGACGGTGCAGCACCTGGACCACGACCGGCTGGTCTTTCTGGCGCTCGGTGAGAGCGAGGCGGACAACGGCGAGAGCACCCACCTCGGCAGCTGCGCGCACTGCCGGCGGGAGATGGAGACGCTTCAGCAGGTTGCCGGCCTCGGCGCGGAGACGCAGGGTCTCGGCGACCTGCCCGACCCACCGGAGCACATCTGGCAGGGCATCGTTGCGGAGGTCAGAGCGGCGGAGACACTGCCGTCGCTCACCGACTCCCGGCGCCAGCACGTGCTGCCCGAGCAGCCGAACGGCACGACGGCCGAGCCGAGCACCGCCACCGTCACCCGCCTGGCTCCGACCGACCGGCCCCGCCGGGGCCGCGGCTGGTCCCGTTGGGCGTCGGTAGCGGTGACCGCTGTCGCCGCCGCGGCGGTGGGTGTGGTGGGCACGGCCTCCGTGCTGCGCCCGGACGACCCGGCTCCGACCCCGCCGCAGGCGGTGGTGGCGAGCGCGCCGCTGGCGGCGTACGGGGCGACGCCCCCGGCGGCCACTGGTGACGCGCGGGTTCTCCAGGACGGCCAACTACATCTGCATGTGGCGAATCTCCCGAGCGTCCCGGGGTACTACGAGGTTTGGCTCATCAATCCGACGACGATGGAGATGTTCTCGGTCGGCACCCTGGGGGGCGGCTCGGATGCGTTGCTTCCCCTGCCGCCGAATGTCGACCTCAAGAGCTACTCGGTGGTCGACGTCTCCGCCGAGCAGTACGACAACAACACCCGCCACTCCGGCGACAGCCTGTTGAGGGGCACCCTGACGGGCTGATCGGTGGGCCGGCTCAGCTCCCCGGCCCGCCGATCAGCTCCCCACACGGCAGTGGCCGCCCGTTCGCACGGGCGGCCACTGCTGTTGTCGCTGAGTTACTTGCGCTTGCGGATCTCCTCCGCGGCCTGCGGGACGATCTTGAACAGGTCGCCCACCACACCGAAGTCGGCCAGCTCGAAGATCGGTGCCTCGCCGTCCTTGTTGACAGCGACGATGGTCTTCGAGGTCTGCATGCCGGCCCGGTGCTGGATGGCGCCGGAGATGCCGAGGGCGATGTAGAGCTGCGGGGAGACCGTCTTGCCGGTCTGGCCCACCTGGAACTGGTGCGGGTAGAAGCCGGAGTCGACGGCCGCCCGGGACGCGCCGACCGCGCCACCGAGCAGGTCGGCAAGCTCCTCGACCAGCTTGAAGTTGTCGGCGTTGCCGACGCCCCGGCCGCCGGAGACGACCACGCCGGCCTCGGTCAGCTCGGGGCGGGAGCCCTTCTGCTCGGCGACCCGCTCGACGACGGTGGCCAGCTTGTCGGTGTCGGTGACCGACACGCTGAGCTGCTCGATCGCCGGAGTGGCCGCCGCCGGGGCGGGGGTGACCGAGTTGGGCCGGACGGTGACCAGCGGCAGGCCCTTGGTGACCTTGGACTTGACGATGGTGGAGCCGGCGAAGGCGATCTGCGTCGCGGTGCCGTCGGCGTCCAGGCCGACCACGTCGGTCAGGATGCCGTTGTCGAGCTTGACGGCGAGCCGGGCGGCGATCTCCTTGCCCTCCTGGGCGGAGGCCAGCAGAACGGCGGCCGGTTGCACCCGCTTGACCAGCTCGGCCAGCACCGTCGCCTTGGGGGCCACCAGGTAGCCGTCGATCTCGTCACCCTCGGCGGCGTAGATCTTCTCCGCGCCGTACTCGCCCAGCTTGCCGCTCAGCGCCTCGGCGGCGCCGGCGCCGCCGAGCACCACGGCGCTCGGGGTGCCCAGCTCACGCGCGAGGGTGAGCATTTCCAGGGTGACCTTCTTGACGCCGAATTCCTTGGTGGCTTCGACGACGACGAGAACCTCAGACATGTCAGAACCCCCCTCTCACACGAACTTCTCGGTGGCGAGGAACTCGACCAGCTTGACGCCGCCCTCGCCCTCATCAGTGATCTTCGCGCCGCCGGAGCGCGGGGGGCGCTTGCTGTGCTCGACGACGGCACTGGTGGCGCCGTCGAAGCCCACCTCGTCGGCGGCAACCCCGAGGTCGGCCAGCGAGAGCGTCTGCACCGGCTTCTTCTTGGCGGCCATGATGCCCTTGAAGGACGGGTAGCGCGGCTCGTTGATGGTGTCCCAGACGGAGACCACGGCCGGGGTGGAGGCGGTGACCACCTCGTAGCCCTCCTCGGTCTGCCGCTCGACGGTCAGCGTCGCGCCGTCGACGGTGAGCTTGCGGGCACCGGTGAGCGCCGCGACACCCAGCCGCTCGGCGATCATGTGCGGCATGACCTGGACCCGACCGTCGGTGGACTCGGCACCGCAGATGACCAGGTCGGCGCCGAGCTGACCGAGCGCGGCGGCGAGCACCTTCGAGGTGGCGACGGCGCACGAGCCGTGCAGGGCGTCGTCCAGCACGTGCACGGCCTTGTCCGGGCCCATGGAGAGCGCCTTGCGGATCGACTCGGTCGCCCGGTCCGGACCCATGGTCAGGATGGTGACCTCGCCGCCGTGCGCCTCCTTGATCTTCAGCGCCTCCTCGATGGCGTACTCGTCCATCTCGTTGATCACGTTGTTCGCCGAACCGCGGTCGACGGTGTTGTCGTCATTGCGCAGGTTGCGGTCCGCGCCCGAATCAGGCACCTGCTTGACGAGTACGACGATGTTCATCGCGCTTCGACGACCCTCCTGTGTGGTGTTGCGATTCGCTCGCCCGGTCTGGGGCGCAGCGTCGCGCGTCGGTCGACGCCAGGTCAACCGAGGGCGGCTGTGCAGTTGCCCACGGCGCAATGTTACCTGCCAGTAGGTTGTGCCCCCGCAGCACTCAGGGTGACACAGCTCACCGACCGGCCGGCGATCAGGCTGGCTCGGCCAACGCGGCCCGGATCTGGTCGATGGCCGCCGCCTCGGTGGGCGCCACCCCGTCGTGCGCCCGGGCCACCCGATCCGCCGCGGCCAACACCAGCGCCCGGTACGCGTCCACGTCCTGCGGGGACTTGTCGCGCAGAATCCGCACCGCCCGCCCCAGCGCCGGCAGCACCACCGACTCGATCTCCAGCTGCGAGTCCCGGGGAAGTCGCGGCAACGGGCCGGTGGTCAGCGCCTCCTTGACAGTCCCACTGGCGTCGGCCAGCGCGCCGGACGCGGCGATGCTCTCCCGGATCACCCCCACGACACCGGGATCGGCGTTGGAGACCAGGAAGACGGCGCCGAAGGCACCGGTCTTGAGGGTCAGCCGCTCCTCGTCCGTCAACCGCTGCTCCATGATCACGGAGTGTAGACGTACGGGGTGGTGGTGGTGACCGGGACGAGGCCGAGCCGCTGGAGGATCGGCCGGCTGTCCTCGGAACAGTCGACCTGCATGAGCGTCCGGCCCCGCTGCTCGGCGAGCCGCGCCCGGTAGTTGACCAGCGCCCGGTAGATGCCCTTGCGCCGCCACTGCGGCAGTGTCGAGCCACCCCACAGCGTGGCGAAACCGGTGTTCGTCGGGAACCGCACCCAACCGGCGCTCACCACCGTCTCGTCCGCCTCGGCCACCACCACGGTGATCGAGTTCGGGTCGGCGTCGATCTCCTTGGCCAGCCCCCACACCAGGTGTGAGCGGTCCGCCTGCCAGACCTCCTCTTCCATGGCGGCGATCCGCTCCAGGTCCTCCCGGTCGGTCACCTCACGCAGGCGTACCCCCTCGGGAACGACAGGAAGCGCGGCGGCCAGCGGCGCGACCGGACCGACCACGACGGTCTCCCGGTCCTCCGGCACGAAGCCGGCGGCGCGCAGGCGGTCGGGCAGGTCCGCCGGTTCGTCGTGCTCGTTGAGTTTCCACTCGACCGACTGGCCGCGCTCACGGAACAGCCGCACCTGCCGGGAGATCAGCTCGTCCAACGCGTCGCCGGTCAACCCGCCCAGGTCGCGGTAGGTGAGGAAGCCACCGGCGTCGAGCCCGATGATCCGGACCAACGGCCCGTCCCGCTCCACCGTCACCCCGGCCGGAACCGGGTCGGGGATCTCCGGGCGGAGCTGGTTGTCGTAGGCGTCGCGCAGGGTCTGTACGTCGAGATCAGTCACCGACCCAGGCTAAGCCGGTTGGGAAGCGGATATTCTCCCACTGTGTGGGAGGTGATCAGGCGCTGGTTCGACCCGGCCGAGCTGGGCTCGGTCGGCGAGACGCCCGACTACCGCTTCTCACTGGCCAATGAACGGACGTTCCTCGCCTGGCTGCGCACCGGGTTGGCGCTGGTCGGTGGCGGGTTGGCCGCCGCCCAGTTCCTGCCCACCCTGCCGATGAGCCACCTGCGCGAGGTGATCGCGGTGGCGTTGCTGCTGCTCGGCGCGGCGGTCGCGATCCGCGCGGTGGACCACTGGGCGCGTACCGAACGGGCCATCCGGCTCGGTGAGGAACTGCCCGCGTCCCGGTTCCCCGCCATCCTGGCCCTCGCCGTCGGCGGCGGCGCGTTACTGCTGGTGGTCGCCGTCCTGATGCGGGCGGTCGGCGGTCGGTGAGCACCGGACGCGACCCGGGGCTGCAACCGGAGCGGACCCGGCTGGCCTGGCGGCGGACCCTGCTCACTGTGACGGTGGTGACCGCGCTCGCCGTCCGGCTGGCGTCGACCGGCGACCCGACCGGCGCGGTGCTCGCTGGCGGGACCGTGCTGGTGTGGGGTGCTCTGCTGGTGCTCTGCTGGCGCCGCGGCACCGGCACCGGTCCGACCCGCACCGGCGGCCGGACACTTCCCCTGGTCACGGCGGGCACAGTGGTGCTCGCGTTACTGGGAGTGCTGCTGGTGCTGCGCGGACTGTGGTGACGGGATCCGGTGAGCCATGATGGGTGCATGGCCCGGCTTGGCGTACTTCTCTTCCTGGTGCAGATCGTCCTCGCGGTCTGCGCGCTGATCAGCTGTCTCTCCGCCGAGGAGAGCCAGATCCGGGCCCTGCCCCGGATCGCGTGGGTGCTGATCATCTTGTTCTTCCCGCTGGTCGGCTCGATCGCCTGGTTCATCGCCGGCCGCACGCCCAGCCCCGGTGCCCGCGCGGGCTGGCCGGGCGGCACCGGCGGCGCCCAGCGGCAGCGCCCCCGGCCGGTGGCCCCCGACGACGACCCGGAGTTTCTGCGCTCCGTCGAGGAACGCGCCCAGCAGCAGGACCAGGAGCTCTTCCGCCGCTGGGAGGAAGACCTGCGGCGGCGCGAGGACGACCTGCGCCGCCGCGACGGTGAGCCGCCGCGTGAGGGTGACCGACCGGAGGTGTGAACGCCCGCCGCCGCCGGCGCGCGAGCGACGGCGGCGGCGGGTCCGACTCAGGCCAGGTTCGACGACCGGGGGTACGCGTCGGTCGGGTCGGTGAGCACGTTCACCAGGTACGGCACTCCGGAGTCGAACGCGCGCTGGAGCGCCGGGCCCAGGTCGGCCGCCTTGGCGACCGTCTCCCCCGCTCCGCCGAGCGCGCTGACCACCGTGTCGTAGCGCAGCTCCGGCTGGAGGTCGGCGGCCACGTCGTAGCCGTACATGGCCCGCATCGGGTGCTTCTCCAGCCCCCAGATGCCGTTGTTGCCGACGACGATCACCACCGGCAGCTTCTGGCGGACCAACGACTCGACGTCCATCAGCGAGAAGCCGGCCGCGCCGTCGCCCATCAGCACGCAGATCTGCCGGTCCGGGTGACTGACCCGGGCCCCCATCGCGTAACCCATGCCGGTGCCCAGGCAGCCGTACGGGCCCGGGTCCAGCCAGGTGCCGGGCTGGGCCGGCTCCAGGTACCGGCCCGCGTACGACACGAAGTCGCCGCCGTCGCCGATGGTGATCGCGTCCGGGGCCAGCACCCGACGCAGCTCGCCGTAGATCCGGGCGGGGCGGATCGGGTCGGTCTCGGCGGCCATCTCGGCGGCGTCGCGGGCCTTCGCCGCGTCCTCGGCGACGCGCAGGTCGGCGATCCAGTCGGTGTGGTCGGCCCGGTCGCCGCTGTGGTCGGCCAGCGCGGAGAGGATCAGGCGCAGGTCGCCGGCGGGGGCAACGGCCGGCTGCACGTGCGTCGCCCGCTGGCTGGGGGCGTCGACGATGTGCACCACCTTGGCGTCACCGAAGTCACCGAAGCTGAGCCGGAAGTCCAGTGGAGTGCCCACCACCACGACCACGTCGGCGCCGGAGAGCGCGGCCCGGCGCGCCTTGGCGAAGGCGAGCGGGTGCTCGGGCGGCAGCGAACCGCGACCCATGCCGTTGGTGAACACCGGCACCTGCAACGCCTCGGCGGCCTCACGCAGGGCGGCGACGGCGTCCCCCGCGTACACGTCGGAGCCGGCGATGATGACCGGCCGCTGCGCCCCGGCGATGAGCAGCGCGGCGCGGCCGACCTCCTCCGGGTCCGGCGCGATCGGGTCGACGCCCGTCACGCTGGGCAGTTCGACGTCGGCGACCGAGAAGACCGTCTCCAGCGGAAAGTCGAGGAAGGCCGGGCCGCGGTGCGGGGTGAGCGCGGCGTGCAGCGCCGCGCCCACCGCGCGCGGGATGTCGTCGGTGCTGAACACCGTCTCGGCGTGCTTGGTGACCGGCGCGACCAGCGGCAGGTGGTCCATCTCCTGGAGGCTGCCGGAGCCCCAGCGGAACGCGGGTGCCCGGCCGCCGAGCACCAGCACCGGTGAGGCGTTGAAGAAGGCGCTGGTCATGCCGGAGATGCCGTTGGTGACACCGGGCCCGGCGGTGAGCACGGCGAGACCGGGGCGGCGCTGGAGCTTGGCCACCGCCTCGGCGGCGAAGACCGCTGACTGCTCGTGCCGGACGTCGTAGATCGGGAAGTCGGTCTTGTACGCGGCGTCGTAGAGCGGGAAGACGTGCCCACCGGACAGCGTGAACATCTCCCGTACGCCGTGCGCGCGTAGTGCCGCGAGCGCCAACTCGCCGCCGTGACCCTCGATCCGCTCCGTCATTCGCCGCTCCCCTTCGTCCCTGGTGACCGAGGCCCCACGCTACTGGCCGGTAGGAGCAATGTGAACCGTTCTCGGCTAATCGTCAGCGGCCGGTGAAGTCCGGCTTGCGCTTCTCGACGAAGGCCGCCATGCCCTCCCGCCGGTCGTCGGTGGCGAACAGCGCCGCGAACAGCTGACTCTCCCAGGCCAGGCCCGAGTTCAGATCCATGTCCAGGCCGCCGTCGACAGCCAGCTTCGCGGCGCGCAGCGCCTGCACCGGCCCGGTCAGGTACGGGGTGATCAACGCGACGGCCGTGTCGTACACCTCGGCGGCCGGGACGACCCGGTCGGCCAGGCCGATCCGCAGTGCCTCCTGCGCGTCCACCATCCGCCCCGACATGATCAGGTCCTTGGCGCGGGCCGGGCCGACCAGGCGGGCCAGCCGCTGGGTGCCGCCCGCCCCCGGGATGATGCCCAGCTTGATCTCCGGCTGGCCGAGCTTGGCGTCCTCGGCGACGACCCGCCAGTCACAGGCCAACGCCAGCTCACAACCGCCACCGAGGGCGTACCCGGTGATCGCGGCGACCACCGGCTTGGGGATCCGGGCGATCGCGCCGAGGGCGCTGGACAGGTTCGCGACCCGCTCGGCCATGTCCACGTAGGACATCTCGGCCATCTGCTTGATGTCCGCGCCGGCGGCGAAGACCTTCTCCCCGCCGTACACGATGACGGCGCGGACCTCGGGGTCGGCGGTGGCGGCCGTGGCGGCGGCGCGCAACTCCTCCTGCACCTGCGTGTTGAGCGCGTTCATCGGCGGCCGCTCCAGCCGGATCGTGCCGATGCCGTCAGTGGTCTCCAGCCGAACGAACTCGCCCACGCTGCCCTCACTTCCTCGTCGAAGTCGCGTGCCAACCTTACGACCCGGGTCGTTTGGGTAAGTAGTGTGGTGTCAGCCCCGTGGGCGGGAGTTCAACGATGGTCACGTACTACGACGACAGATCGGTGCAGGTCACCTCCACCGGCGTCCGCGTCGACGGTCGCAGTTACGCGCTGGCCGACATCACCATGATCTGGCATCGCCGTGGCACCCGTTCCTGGCGCGTGCTGGTGGGGCGGGGTGCCATCGGTGCCGCGCTCGCCGGCCCACTGGTCGCGGCGGTGCTCGGCATCGGCGTGGCCGTCTGGTTGCACCGCTCACCCACAGTGACGATCGCGATCGTCGGCGCATCGGTGCTGGTCGGGTTGGCGGTGGGGCCGGTCGCCGACTTCCTCTTCGAACACCTGGACCGCTCGTACGCCCGGGGCAGCCGGCAACTGGAGATCTGGGCCCGCTGGCGCGGTCAGCCGGTGCGGCTGCTGCGCACCGGTGACGCGCTGCGCTTCGGGCAGATCTACCGGGCGGTGCAGCGCGCGGTCGAGCACAGCCAACCGGCCCGCCCCGGCGTCCGCCGCTAGGCGCGCCTGATCGCCGAAGCCGCCTGATCAAGCACGGGCCTGCCTTCGACCGTCAGCGGGCGCGTGGTCGATCCATCCCCGACCCGGCGGGGTCAGCGCGGGAGAGGTGCCGCTGCGGGAGCCTTTGGAGTTGATGTCGCAAACGAATCAGGCGGGGGACGCCGCTTCGACCGGGGTTCTCGACCGGCGGGACACGGCCCTGATGTCGTAGGCGATTCAGCTCCAAAGGACGACCGCACCACCCCGCGTTCCCGGCGCGCTCAGGATGGGACAGACGAGGCGAGGGTTGCCCGTCGGTGGTTAGGCTTAGTGATGACCCTCTATTACCGGGACGACGCGGTGCAGGTGACCTCCGAGTCGATCCGGGCCGGCGGTCACGTGATCGCCCTGTCCGACGTGACGTTCGTCTGGCACGCCCGGGGGCAGAAAACCCTGGCCGTACGCGGCCGGGTGCTGGGTCGCGGTGTCCTGGTCCTGCTGCTCTCGCTGCCGCCGCTGGTCGCCGTGGTCTGCGTGCTGTCACTGGCCTGGTCGGCACAGGACCGGGGCAACTGGCAGCTCGCGCTGATCATCCTCGCCGCCTGCGCGGTGGGGGCGCTGGCGTTGCTGCCGTTCCTGGAGATCCCGTTGGGCTGGCTGGACCGCTCCTACGAGCGCGGCAGCCACGTGCACGAGCTGTGGGTGCAGCACCACGGCCGGGAGGACCTGCTGGTGCGCACCCCGGACGCGCTACGGTTCGGGCAGATCTACCGGGCCGTGCAGCGTGCCGTCGAACAGCAGGGCGACCACTGACGACCACCCGCCGCCGACCAGGCTCGTCGGGCGGTTGTGGTGCGGCCGACGCACACTTGATCCCATGGCGATTCCCCTCCCCACCCCGTCCGCCGTGGTCGGCCTGACCCGCTCCGCTCTCGACCAGGCACTCGGCTCGGCCGCCTCGTTCGCCGCCGTGCCCACCCGCGCGTTCGCGGTGCTGGACGGGGTGGAAGCTCTGCTGGCCCGGATCAACGGCGTGGTCGACCGCATCGAGACGACCCTGGACCGGACCGACCAGGTGCTCACCGACGCCGAGGCGGCGGTCCGTGAGGTGGCCGTCATCAGCGCCGCCGCGACCACCGCCATCGACACCGCCACCACCGTGGCCACCGCCGCCGCCGACGTGGTCGCCGACGCCGACCGGGTCTCCCGGACCGCCGCCACCGTGATCGCCAAGGCAGACGGGGTGGCCGGCCGGGCCGCCGTCACCGTGGGCACCGCGGCGGAGGCCGCCGCCACGGCGGCCGAGCTGATGACGGCGTACGAGCCGGCGCTGCGCCGGGCCGCACCGATGACCGAGCGCTTCGTCGAGCAGCTCAGTCACGAGGAGATCACCGCGGCGATCCACCTGATCGACGAGCTGCCCAAGCTCAAGGAGCACCTGACGGCCGACATCCTGCCGATACTGGCCACCCTGGACCGGGTCGGGCCCGACCTGCACGACCTGCTCGACGTGACCCGCGACCTGAAGCTCGCCGTGGCCGGCATCCCCGGGCTGGGCATGCTGCGCCGACGCGGCGAGAAGCTTGCCGACGAGCCCGCCGGCTGAGCCCTCGACCGCCCGCGCCGGGGGTCAGCAGTCGCAGGTGATCGTCGCGGTGGGGGCGGTCAGGTCGTCGACCGGGCGCCGGGTCAGCCCGGTCTCCGTCACCACCGGCAGCCCCTCCCGCACCCAGTACTCGAACCCGCCGAGCATCTCCTTGACCGGGTAGCCGAGCACCGCGAACTCCAGCGCCGCCCGGGTCGCCCCGTTGCAGCCCGGACCCCAGCAGTAGGTGACCACCGCCGAGCCGGGCGGGATCAGCTCCGCCGCCCGGGCCGCGATCTCGGCGGTGGGCAGGTGCACCGCGCCCGGCAGGTGCCCCTGGGTCCAGGCGGCCGCGCCCCGGGAGTCGACCACCACCAGGGCAGGCGTACCCGCCGACAGGTCGGCGTGCACGTCGCTGACGTCGGTCTCGACGCTGAGTCGGGCGCGGAAGTGGGCGGCGGCGGTGGCCGGTTCGGCCGGCGCAACGGCGAAGGTGAAGGTCATGCACCGATCCTCGCCAGTACGGGTGCCCGCGACGAGTGGCGCGGACGACGTCCTGCGCTAACATCCCGCCATGCCGATCCCGGCCACCACCACCGGCTCCCGCCCACTGCCGACTCCCCGACGCCCGGCAGCCGCGCACCGGGTCGCCGTGCTCGCGTACCCGGGGATGTCGGTGTTCGAGACCGGCATCGTCACCGAGGTGTTCGGGCTGGCCCGGCCCGAGTTCGACGTCGACTGGTACGACCTGGTGCTCTGCGCCGAGCAACCGGGACCGCTGCCGGTGGTCGGCGGCGCGAGCCTGCACACGCCGTACGGCCTGGCCGAGCTGGCGGCGGCCCGGACGGTGATCGTGCCCGGCGTGGCGGACGTGACCGCCGACCCCTCCCCCGAGCTGGTGACCGCGCTGCGTCAGGCCCACCGTCGTGGCGCCCGCATCATGTCGATCTGCTCCGGCGCGTTCGCGCTGGCGGGTGCCGGGCTGCTGGACGGCCGGCGGGCCACCACCCACTGGCGGTACGCGGAGCTGCTGGCGCGGCGTTACCCACGGGTCGAGGTGGACCCGGACGTGCTCTACCTCGACGACGGCGACCTGCTCACCAGTGCCGGCAGCGCGGCCGGGCTGGACCTGTGCCTGCACGTGATCCGGGGCGACCACGGTGCGGCGATCGCCAATGCGGTCGCCCGACGGCTGGTCATCCCGCCGCACCGCGACGGTGGGCAGGCCCAGTTCGTCGAGGCTCCGGTGCCCACCGACCCGGACGACGACCGGATCGCCGGCAGCATCGACTGGGCGCTGGCCCACCTCGGCGAACCACTGACCGTGGCCCAGCTCGCCGCGCAAGCGCACATGTCGTCCCGCACCTACCTGCGGCACTTCGCCCGAGCCACCGGGACCAGCCCGATCCGCTGGCTGATCGACCAGCGGATCCGCGCCAGCCTGGCAATGCTGGAGGAGACGGACCTCGCTGTCGAGCAGGTCGCCTGGGCGGTCGGCTTCGACACCCCGGTCACCTACCGCCACCACTTCGGTCGGTCCATGCTGACCTCACCGACGGCGTACCGTCGGGCCTTCCGCACCGGCGCTGGCCAGCGGGCCTGACGCGCCGACGCGGTCAGGCCGAGGCGGCGGGGCGGGCGACGCGGTCAGACCGACGCGTACAGCTCGTCGATCTCGGCACGTTGCGGTAGCGCCACCGACGCGCCGAGCTTGCGGACGCACGCGGCACCGGCCGCCGATGCCCAGCGCACCGCGTCGACCACGTCCCGCCCCTCGCCCCAGCCGACGGCCAGCGCGGCGGTGAACGCGTCACCGGCGGCGGTGGAGTCGACCACGTCCACCGGTACCGCCGGTACGTGCACCTCGGTGCCGTCCCGGTCGACGTACCAGGCGCCCGCATCGCCGAGAGTGAGCACGGCCCGAGGGGCCAGGTCGAGCAGCGCCCCGGGCTCCTCCCGGCCACGACCGGCGAGCGCCTGCGCCTCGCCCTCGTTGACGACCAGCAGGTCCACCGCGGCGAGCAGCTCGGGCGGGAGGTCCCGTGCGGGTGCGGCGTTCAGGATGACAGTGGTGCCGGCGTCGCGGGCGGCCACCGCGGCGGCGGTCACGGTCTGCACCGGGATCTCCAGTTGGGCGACGAGGACGTCCGCCGCGCGCACCGTGGTCAGCTCCTCCTCGGTGAGACCGAGCAGGGCGTCGTTGGCGCCCGGGGTGACCACGATGGCGTTCTCCCCCTGGGCGTTGACCATCACCAGCGCCACTCCGGAGGCGCCGTAGACCACGCGCAGCTGACTGGTGTCCACGCCGGCCGCGGTGATGCGGGCCTTGAGGGTGACGCCGAAGGCGTCCGAGCCGATCGCGCCGAGGAAGGCACAGGAGGCGCCGGCCCGGACCGCGGCCACCGCCTGGTTGGCACCCTTGCCGCCGGGCACCATCACGAAGTCGGTGCCGAGCATGGTCTCGCCCGGTCGCGGCAGCGCGGGTGCCATCGCGACCAGGTCCATGTTGGCGCTGCCCACCACGGCGACCCGGGTCTGCGGCACGATCGTCTCCGCCGGTCCGGCGCTCAGGCGGCGCGGGCCGTGAAGCGGTCGCCGGACCGCTCGACCACCAGCGGCAGCCCGAAGGTCTTGGACAGGTTGTCACCGGTCAGCGTGTCGGCGAGCAGGCCCTGGGCGACCACCCCACCCTCACGCAGCAGCAGCGCGTGGGTGAACCCGGGCGGGATCTCCTCGACATGGTGGGTGACCAGCACCATCGCCGGGGCGTCCGGGTCGTACGCCAGCTCGGCCAGCCGCGCGACCAGGTCTTCCCGACCGCCCAGGTCCAGCCCGGCGGCGGGCTCGTCGAGCAGCAGCAGCTCCGGGTCGGTCATCAGGGCCCGGGCGATCTGCACCCGCTTGCGCTCACCCTCGGAGAGGGTGCCGTAGCGGCGCTCGGCGAGGCCGCCGACGCCGAGTTGACTCAGCAGTGACCGCGCCCGCGCCTCGTCGCCGCGGTCGTAGTTCTCCCGCCAGCGGCCGACCACCGACCAGGCGGCGGTCACCACCACGTCGCTGACCCGCTCGTCGGCGGGCAGTCGCTCGGCGACCGCGGCGGTGGTGAGCCCGATCCGGGTACGCAGCTCGTTGACGTCGGTGCGGCCGATCCGCTCGCCGAGCACGTGCGCGACACCTGTGGTGGGGTGCAGCCGGCCGGCGGCGAGGTTGAGCAGTGTGGTCTTGCCCGCGCCGTTGGAGCCGAGCACCACCCACCGCTCGTCCAGTTCGACACGCCAGGTCAGGTCCTGCAGGAGGGCGGTGCCAGAGCGGCGTACGCCGACGCCGTCGAGGCTGACCACCAGATCCGGGTCCACGAGAGCGGCGGCAGGCGCGGCACCGGCAGCGCCGGGGATCAGGTCACCAGTCACCACACCATCCAACCACGCAGCGCCCAGGCGCCCCCCATGGGCGGCGCCTCGGCCATAGGGTGAGGCACCGTGTCGTTGATCACCAAGTCTGAAGGACGGCCCATGCCCCGTCGACGTACGGAGCCACGCGGATGAGCGCGGTCATCGAGATCGAGGGTCTGCGCAAGACCTTCCACAGCCTGCGCAACGGCCGACGGGTGGCGGTGGACGGCTTCGACCTGCTGGTGGAGGCGGGCCAGGTGCACGGGTTCCTGGGCCCCAACGGCTCGGGCAAGACCACCACCCTGCGCGCCCTGCTCGGGCTGGTACGCGCCGACAGCGGGCGGATGACCGTGTTGGGTGAACCGTCGCCGGAGCTGCTGCCCCGGGTGGCGGGCCAGGTCGGGGCCATCGTGGAGAGCCCGCAGTTCTTCGGCAACTTCACCGGTCACCGCACCCTGCGGCTGTTGGCCCGGGCCGGCGGGGTGCCGGTCTCGCGGGTGGACCAGGTGCTGGATCTGGTGGGTCTGCACGACCGGGGCGATGATCGGGTGAAGAGCTACTCGCTGGGCATGAAGCAGCGCCTGGCGGTGGCGTCCGCGCTGTTGAAGGACCCGCGGTTGCTCATCCTGGACGAGCCGGCGAACGGGCTGGACCCGGCGGGCATCCGGGAGATGCGGGACCTGATGCGATCGCTGGCGGCCAACGGTGTGACGGTGCTGGTGTCCAGTCACATCCTGGGCGAGATCCAGCTGATCTGCGACCACGTCACGATCATTTCGCGGGGACGTCGGGTGGCGGCCGGCCGGGTGGACGAGGTGCTGGCGGGTCACGACCGGCATGAGTTCCTGGTGCGGGTGGCCGAGCCGGAGCGGGCCGTCGAGCTGCTGCACGCGGCCGGCCTGACGGCGGTCGTCGACGGCGAGGCGCTGGTGGTGAGCGGGGTGGGTGACCCGACGGTGGTCAGTCGGGCGCTCGGCGAGCAGGGGCTGTGGGTGGGCGAGCTGACGCCGCTGCGGCCGGATCTGGAGAGCGTCTTCCTGGAGCTGACGGGCGCGTACGGGCCTTCGTCGGTGCCGCGGCAGGTCGACGACTCGTCGCCGCCGCGCGACGGCGCTGTTATCGATCTCGATCGGGGAGTGGACGCGTGAACCTGGTTCGTGCCGAGTTGGAGCGGCTGTCCGCGCGCCGCTTCGTGCAGCTCATGGTCGTCCTGTTGGTCTTCGCGTTCGCCGTCACGGCGGCGACCACGCTGGCTGGCTCGCACAAGCCGACCGCCAGTGAACTGAACTCGGCGCGGCAGCAGGCCGTCGACGCGCGTCGGAGCATGGAGACCACGCACCAGGAGTGCCTGGCCCGCCTGCAGGAAAGGTCGCCGACCGACACGAGCGAGTACTTCGCCGACTGCGCGGATCTCGATCCGGTCCGGCAGGAACGGCTGCCGATCGCCGCCGACTTCCTGCCGGGGGTGTTCAGCTTCGCCGAGCAGGCCGAGTCGCTGCTCTATTTCCTGATCGCGTTCCTGGTGCTGTTCGGCTTCCTGGTCGGCGCCTCCTACATCGGCGCGGATCTGAACTCGGGCGGCGTGGTGAATCTCCTGCTCTGGCGACCGCGCCGGTTGACGGTGCTCGCGGCCAAGTTGGGCACCCTGCTGGGTTCGGTGCTGGCCCTGTCCCTGTTGGCGTCGGTGGTCTACCTCGCCACCTTCTGGGTGATCGGGCAGAGCGCCGGGTTGCCGGGCCGGTTGGACGGTGACTTCTGGGGTTCGCTCGGCGCGGTGCACGGCCGGGGCATGGTGCTGGTGTTGCTGGCCTCCGCGCTCGGCTTCGCGATCGCCACGCTGGGTCGGCACACGTCGGCGGCGCTGGGGGCGGTGGCGGCGTACGCGGTGGTGTGGGAGTTGGGCGGCCGTCTGGTGCTGCAGATCATCGACGCCCGACGGCCGGACCGACTGATGCTCTCCAGCTACATCGGGGCGTGGCTCAGCGGCGAGTCACGGTTCTTCGACCCGCAGCTCTGTGCCGCCACCGCGGGCACCGGCTACTGCTCGGGCCTCTACACCCTGACCTGGGGCCCGGCGCTGCTGGTGCTGGTCGCGTTGACCGGCGGGCTGACCGTGCTGGCGTTCGCCGTGTTCCGTCGCCGCGACCTGATCTGACGCCGCACCGGGCCGCCCGTCCCGCAATGGGCGGCCCGGCGCACCGGGACAGCCCGGTACGCGGCAAGGGCTTGCGACTCACCGAGGCGCGGTGAAATATTCCTTCACATGACCGCCGCAGCGCGCTCAGCCGACGGTGGAGCCGAACACCTCGTCGCGCACCGCGTCCAGGGCGGTGCGCAGCGCGCCGTGCAGGATCGGCTCCTCGGTCAGCCCGGTCGGCACCACCCGCGGCTGGACCAGGGTGATCGCGGCGACCTCCTGCTGCACCCGGTCGGCGAGGGCCGCCCCACCGGCCTGGCCCACCTCGCCGGCGAGCACGACGAGCGGTGGGTCCAGCACCACGCAGGTGCTGGCCACGCCGAGCGCGAGCCGGCGGGCCAGTTCGTCGAGCATCGGGCCGCCGTCGGCGCCGGCCGCGACGGCCGCGCGGACCGCCTCGGCGGCGTCGGCGTCCGGGTAGCCGTGCTCGGCGGCCACCGCGCGCACCGAGTCCGCGCCGACCAGCTGCTGGAAGGCCGGCTTGGCGCGCCGGGAGACATCGCGCGGGATGGGTGCGCCGGGCACCGGCAGGTAGCCGATCTCGCCGGCCGCACCGCTGCTGCCGTGGTGCAACCGCCCGCCCAGCATGATCGCCAGGCCGACGCCGGCACCCACCCAGACCAGCACGAAGTCCGCCAGCCCCTGGGCGGCGCCGGACTGCGCCTCGGCCACCGCGGCCAGGTTGACGTCGTTCTCGAAGACCACCGGCGTGTGCAGGTCGTCCCGCAGCGCGGCGAGCAGGCCGCTGTGCCAACGGGGCAGGTTGAAGGCGAAGGTGATGTCGCCGGTACCGGGGTCGACCAGGCCCGGCGTGCCGAGCACGATGCGTCGTACGCTGCTCAGCTGCGCCTGGGCGCTGCTCGCCGCCTGCACGACGGCGTTGTGCACCACGCCCACCGGGTCGTCGGTGTCCCGGGTCGACTGTTCCACCCGGCCGATGACGGCACCGGTGATGTCGGCGCACGCGGCCACCACCCGGTCCGGCCCGACGTCCACGCCGACCACGTGCGCGCTGCCCGGGCGGACAGCGTAGAGCTGGGCGTTCGGCCCGCGCCCGCCGGCCTGCTCGCCGACCCGCGCCACGAGGCCGCGCTCCTCCAGCCGCTCGACCAGTTGCGAGGCGGTGACCTTCGACAGCCCGGTCAGCTCGCCGAGTCGGGCGCGGGTCAGCGGGCCGCGCTCAAGGAGCAGCTCCAGTGCGGCACGGTCGTTGAGCGCCCGCAACAGGCGGGGGGTGCCGGGCAGCCGGGTCGCACTCATGACACGTCCTCTAGTTTTAGTAAACTTTGCTAACTGTAAACCAACCTGCGAACGGGTAGCCGTAGCGTAACGGCCACCCGGCGGTGGGACGCTCGGCCAAGTCGGCAGGGCCAGGACCACCACCGGTACGACGTTTCGTACCCGCGGGACACCGAAGGGGGAAGATCACGTGGGGTTGGATCCAGGACTGCGCCGGCTGGCGCTGGGCACGCTCCTCGCCGCGTACCCGGGACCGGTCCCGCCGGACTGGGCGGTCGACCTGCTGGCCGACGGCCTGGCCGGGCACACCCTGTTCGGCACCAACGTGCACGACCCCGCCCAGGTGGCGGCGAGCACCGCCGCGCTGCGCGCCGGTCGGCCGGACGCGCTGATCGCCATCGACGAGGAAGGCGGCGACGTGACCCGGCTGGCGCACGCCACCGGCAGCCCGTACCCCGGCAACGCCGCCCTCGGTGCGATCGGCGACGTGGCACTCACCCGGCGGGTCTACCAGGCGATCGGCGCCGAACTGGCCGCGCTCGGCATCACCGTCAACCTCGCCCCCACAGTCGACGTCAACACCGCCGACGACAACCCGGTGATCGGCACCCGGTCCTTCGGCGCGGATCCGGTGCGGGTGGCCGCCCACTCGGCCGCCGCCGTGACCGGGTTGCAGGCCGCCGGCGTGGCCGCCTGCGCCAAACACTTCCCCGGGCACGGCGCCACCGTCAAGGACTCCCACCACGAGCTGCCCACCGTGGACGCGGCGCTGAGCCTGCTCCGCCAGCGGGACCTACCGCCGTTCGCGGCCGTCGTCGCCGCCGGCGCTCGCGCCGTGATGACCGCGCACATCCGGGTGCCGGCACTCACCGGCGCCGACCCGGCCACCTTCAGCCGCGCCGTCCTGGTCGACCTGCTGCGCACCGAGTACGGCTTCACCGGCACCGTCATCACCGACGCGCTGGAGATGAAGGGGGCCGCGGTGGCCGCCGGCGGCGTCGGGCCGGCCGCGGTCCGGGCCCTGAGCGCGGGCGCCGACCTGCTCTGCATCGGCGCGCGGGTCGACGCCGAGCTGGTCGAACGGGTGGCCGCCGAGATCGTCGACGCGCTCGCCGACGGCCGGCTCGCGATGGCCCGGGTCGAGGAGGCCGCCGGTCGCGCCGCCGATCTCGCCGCCTGGACCCGGGCCGCCAGCGGGTCGCCGGGCACCGAGGACGCCGACCTGGGGTACGCGGCGGCGCGCCGGGCGATCCGGGTGGACGGCCTGCTCACCGGCCTGGACCAGGCACTGGTGGTGCAACTGCACACCGAGTCGACGATCGCCGAGGGCCGGGTGCCGTGGGGCCTCGGTCCGCACCTGGACGGGGTGCCGGAAATCCGGGTGATCGCCACCGAGACCGACCCGGCCACGCTGCGCGGGTTGGCCGGCGACCGTCCCATCGTGCTGGTCGGGCGACACCTGCACCGGCTGCCCGGCGGCCCGGAGCTGATCGCCGACCTGGCCGCGCAGCACCCGGTGACAGTGGTGGAGATGGGCTGGCCGGCGCAGTGGCGGCCAGCGGGCGTCCGCGCCTTCGTCACCACCTACGGAGCGAGCCACGCCAACGGTCGCGCTGCCGCCGAGGCGCTCGGCCTGGCCGGCTGAGCCATCCGTTCCCCGATCGGTGCTCGACCTCATTCGCACGCTCCGTCACTGACCCGCCGACCCGCTCGATCGGGCGAAGAAGCAGGTCAAGTCCACTTCTCGACACTCCGAACCGACAGCTTCAACCTTGCCCCAAGCCTTCTCGATACGTAGCGTGATCGACACGTAGCGGCTCGCCCCCGGGCGGGGCCGTTACACCGGAACCGGGGCCTGGGGGGAGGTTGCGGACCGTGGATCCGGCCCGGGATCCACGGTCCGCGCCCAATGCCGGCTCAGCCACGGACCCATCCGCGCCGATCTTGCAGTTTCGGTCGTCGAGATGCGGGCCAATGCCCGCTATGTCGCAACAGAAAACGCAAGATCGCGGGCCGCTTGGGCTGGGGGGCGCGGGTCAGCGCGGATAGACCCCGTACGCGCGCCAGCCCCGGTTTGGGAACCCGGCCGCTTCGGCGACCCGGGCCGAGGCGTGATTGTCCCGCTCGTGCAGGTAGGTGGGCACCGCACCCTCGTCGAGCACCCGCCGTGCCGCCTGGGCCACCAGTCGACGGGCGAGGCCGCGCCCCTGGGCGGCCGGCACGGTGCCAACTGCCAACTCGTGCCCGTACGCGTCGTGTCGTTTGATCCCGGCACCGGCCAGGTAGGCGCCGTCCGGGGCACGGACCACGAGCACCGGCCGATCGAAGAGCCGCAGCCAGGGCGGCAGCCCGGCAGCTGTCGGCTCGGTCCACTCCCCCACATCGGGCAGCGGCGCGGGGGCCACGCTCCACCGGAAGGGGCCGTCGTGTACGCAGAACTCGGGCCGGCCGACGGCCTCCGGCAGCGCGGCGAGCAGGCGGTTCGGCGTACGGCTGACCAGCGCGCGGATCGCCGCCACGCGGTCCGGCGCCACGGAGAGCACGGCGCTGCGCCCGGTGTCCACGGCGAGCGCGGGGCGCAGTCGGCCGTCCCAGGCCGGTTTGGCCCGTCGCTGCGAGGCGACCACGTGCAACCCCGGCCCGGCCGGCCATTGGCCGAGCCAGCTGGCCAGGTGCAGGTGAAGTCGCCGGTCGAGCATGCGCACCTCCCCGGTCACCCGACCCGTCGTGGATCACCGTACGCCCGGACGGCGGGGCCGGGCGCAGGATACGTCAGAGCCGAGTGGGCAAGGGGTACGGGAACCAGGAGCACAAATCGACCGTCATATGTATTTCCATACCTGGACACCTTTCTTTGGGACGGTGAACGCATGCCGATTCAGCCGAACGACCAGTACGAGCAGGACCCCGAGCGACTCTGGCGGGCGGCGGAGGCCGTCGGCGGCAATCCGCCCCAGCCGCGCTACCGGAACCCCCGGACGATCGGCAGCGGTGACCTGTCGTGGGCCGGGCTGAACAAGCTGCCCGCCGGCAGCTCCAGTCGGCACCGCCTGAACACCCACTGACGCCGGCCGTCACGGCGACCGCCGGGGAGTACGGGGGGCGACACACCGGAGGAGGTCCAGCGGCGGCTTTCGCACACCTGTCGGGTAATTTCTTGTGGTCCCTCATCCCGGCCTACGACAGGAGAAGCTCCGCGCATGGGCAAGAAGACGATCCACGTCTCCGACTTCACCGGCACGGTTCTGCAGCAGGACGACGAGGTGGTCCGCGTCGTCGTGCTGGAGCACCCGGACCTGGTCGCCGGGCCCGTGCAGTTGGACGCCACCCCGGGCGAGGTGGAGAACATCGACGACGCCGCGCTGGACGTGGCGGTGGTCGAGATCCACGACCGGCACGGTGGCGGCGAGCCTCGCCGGGTGGTGCTGACGGCCAGCGAGTTCGACGCGATGGCCACCGACGTGCCGATGGCGCAGTTGCTGAAGACGGCCGAGCGGGTCCGCCCTCCCAAGGCCCGCAAGAGCGCCGAGAAGATCGACTACGGCACGCTGGAGCACGCCGGAAAGCCGCACCGGGGTCGGGTCACCGAGGAGGAGGCGCGGCTGGTGCGCGAGCAGCTCGACGAGGTCAACAAGCGCCTCGCCGACGCGGGCGTACGCCAGATCGACCCGACCGATCCGGAGCACGCCCTGCGGTACGGCTTCCCCGACGTCTCCTGACCGACCCGCGTCAGCGGGCCTTCCCGGCCCGCTGACCGATGGCGGCGTCGGGCTATCGGGCGTCGTCACCTGGTTCGGCGTCGTTGACCGCCCTGGTGGCGTTGACCGCCGCGGCGAGGGCGGCGACCAGGTCGGTCTCGACCGCTGCCTTCTCCAGGCCGAGGTCGGTGAGCACACCAGCGCCGTCCTCCTGTTCGAGCAGGGCGAGCAGGAGGTGCTCGGTGCCGATGTAGTTGTGCCCGAGACGCAGCGCCTCCCGGAAGGTCAGCTCCAACGCCTTCTTGCCGCGTGCGTCGTACGGGATGAGGTCCGGGACCTGCTCGGACCGCGGCGGGAGGACGGCTGCGACCGCCTCGCGCACCGCCTCGGGAGTGACCCCGCGACCGGCCATCACCCTGGCGGCCAGCGCGTCCGGCTCGGCGAGCAGGCCCAGCACCAGGTGCTCGGGGCCGATCTCGACGTTGCCGCTGGCGCGGGCCTCCTCCTGGGAGGCCATCACGACGTTGCGGGCGCGCGGGGTGAACCGGCCGAAGCCGGCGTTGGGGTCGAGCGCGGCCGCGTCGGTCGCCTTCGGCACGAAGCGCTTCTGGGCGGCCTGCTTGGTGACCCCCATGCTGCGGCCGATGTCGGTCCAGGAGGCGCCCGAGCGCCGGGCCTGGTCGACGAAGTGCCCGATCAGATGGTCGGCGACCTCACCGAGGTGGTCGGCGACGAGCACCGCGTCGGTGAGCTGGTCGAGCGCGTCGGTGTGCAGCTTCTTGATCGACTGAATGAGGTCGTCGAGCTTCAGCGCGTTACTCATCTCGCTGGGTTCCGTCATGCGTCAACTATAGGTTGACGACCCCCCTTCGTCAACGCTGGGTTGACGTTTCCGTCTCCGATCACGCACCCGTCCGGGCGTACTCCGGTAGGCGTCGGGCGACGGACGCCGGGGACGGCATGGCGGCGATCTCCTCGGCGACCGCGCGGGCCGCGTCGCGCTGCCCGACGGTGCCGTGCCGGGGCAGCAGCCGGTGGACCTGCTCGGCGACCGCAGCAGCGTCCACCTCCCCGGGGAGGAGCCGAAGACCCAGCCCGGCGGCGGCGAGCACCTCCGCGTTGGCGAACTGGTCCGCGCCCTGCGGCAACAACAACTGGGGTACGCCCGCCGCGAGCGCGCCGAGGGTGGTGCCACTGCCCCCGTGATGCACCACCACGTCGACCAGCGGCAGCAGCTCCGCCTGCGACACCCACCGGTGGACGCTGACCTGGTCGGGAATCTCGCCCAGCTGTTCCACCGGCACCCGGCCGGCCGCGACCACCACCTGCGCGTCCAGCGCCGCCAGACCGGCGATGGCGGTGCGCAGCAGCTCCGGCGTGCCGAACGCGGTACCGAGGGTCAGATAGATCAACGGGCGGGGGGTCCGACGGCTCACCCGCTCGGGCAGCGGAGCCGGCGTCGAGAAGGCGACCGGTCGCAGCTCGATCCGGCGTTCGGTGGCGAGGAAGTCCCTGTCCTGCAGCGACGGCGGCCAGATGTCCAGGTGCGGTCGACCGACGACCTCGACGTTCCTGGTGGGCAGCTCCAGACCGATGCCCTCGGGAAACATCCGGCCGAACCCGTGCCACAGACCCGGGATGCCAGCCCGGTGGGCCGCCACCGCCGCTCCCGGCAACCCCCACTCGTGCACCACCAGGTCCGGCCGCAGGCGCGCCAACTCCGGTGCGAGGTCCTCGGCGTACACCTCGTAGAAGGCGTCGCCGGGGCGGAACGGCCGCAGGCCGTGCGCGGCCAGTGGCGCGTGCACCTCCGTACCGGCGGCGAAGTGGACCTCGTGCCCGGCGTCCCGGGCGGCGATCGCCAGCGGGATCAACGGATACGTGTGACCGACTGACGCAAGACTGGCGAACAGCACGCGCATGGCGTCGGACCCTACCCGCCACACCGGGGCCCCGTCGCCGGCCCATATACCGTGGGCTCCGGTCGAACGCGGTCACCGGCGGGAAGGGCGGGTCATGCGTCTGCACGTGGGGTGCGCGATGTGGAGTCACCGGTCGTGGCCGGGCCACCGGCTGCCGCCCACGGAGCGCCTGCGGCACTACGCCAGCTGGTGCGACGCGGTGGAGGGCAACACCACGTTCTACGCGACCCCGACCCGGGACACCGTCGCCTCGTGGGCCGCCCAGACGAGCTCCTGCTTCCGCTTCGTCCTGAAGCTCCCCAAGGTCATCACACACGAACGGCGGCTCACCGACGTCGGCGAACCGCTGCGCGCCTTCCTGGACGCGATCGAACCGCTCGGCCCGCGCGCCCACGCCCTCTGGATCCAGCTACCCGGCTCGTTCGCGCCCGGCGACGTCCCGACCCTGGGCCGTTTCCTGCAGCAGCTTCCGCAGTCCCACCGGTACGCGGTGGAGGTCCGCCATCCCGCGTTCTTCACCGACGCCCACCCGGCCCGACTGCTCGGGGCGACCCTCGCCGCCGCCAACGCCGAATGGATCCCCTTCGACACCACCGCCTTCTTCGCCAGCCCACCAACCAGCGACGCGGAACGGGACGCCTGGACCAAGAAACCGCGCGTGCCGCTGCGATCGCTCGCGCTCACCGACCGGCCGATCGTGCGCTACCTCGGTCGCGACGACCCGACGCGCACCGTCGAGGGATGGCAGCGCTGGATCGACGTGACAGTCACCTGGCTGCACGAGGGGCGCTCCCCGACGGTGTTCATCCACACCCCGGACAACTCCGACGCACCGGCGCTCGCCCGCCGGTTCCACGACGAGGTACGGGCGCGCGTACCGGGACTCGCCGCGTTGCCCGAGCCGATCCCGGTCGAGCCGCTGACCCTGTTCTGACCGGGACCGCTCAGCCCTGCTGGTCGAGCAGTTCGTCGAGGTGGGTCGCCGTGCTGATCAGCGACAGATGGCTGAACGCCTGCGGGAAGTTGCCGATCTGCTCGCCGGTCGGCGCGATCTCCTCGGAGTAGAGGCCCAGCGGGTTGCTGTAGGTGAGCATCTTCTCGAACGTCAACCGGGCGTCGTCGACTCGGCCGGCCAGCGCGAGCGCCTGCACGTACCAGAAGGTGCACATGTTGAACGTGCCCTCGGTGCCGGCGAGACCGTCCGGCGACGCGCTCGGGTCGTAGCGGTAGACCAGGCTGTCGGAGACCAGGCCGGTGTCCATGGCGCGCAGCGTCGACTCCCACATCGGATCGGTGGGCGAGATGAAGTTCAGCCCCGGCATCGCCAGCAACGAGGCGTCCAGGATGTCCGAACCGTAGTGCTGCACGAACGCGCGTCGCCCACTGTGGAAACCACGGGTCATGACCTGCTCGTAGATGGCGTCACGCTCGGCGGACCAGCGGGCGATGTCGCCGGGGCGGCCCCGGCGTCGCGCGATGCGGATGGCCCGGTCCAGCGCGACCCAGGACAACACCCGGCCGTACGTGAAGTCCTGCCGACCGGACCGGGTCTCCCAGATGCCGTCCTCGGGTTGGTTCCAGTGCTCACAGAGCCAGTCCATCAACCCGGCCGTCTTGCGCCACCCGTCGTACGGCGCGATCAGGCCGTTGCGGTCGGCCAGCTCCAACGAGACGAGCGCCTCGCCGTAGATGTCGAGTTGGAGTTGGTCCGCCGCGCCGTTGCCGATCCGCACCGGCGCCGAGCCGCGGTATCCCTCCAGGTGGCCCAGCACCTCCTCGGGGAGGTCCGGTGAGCCGTCGATGCGGTACATGATCTGCAGGGGCATGGCGCCGTCGCGTGCCTCACGGATGCGCGCATTGAGCCAGAGCAGATACTTCTGGGCCTCGTCGGTGAAGCCCAGGCGCAGCAACGCGTGCACGGAGAAGGACGCGTCCCGGATCCAGGTGTAGCGGTAGTCCCAGTTCCGCTGCCCGCCGATCTGCTCGGGAAGCCCCGCGGTGGGCGCGGCGACCAGAGCACCGGTCGGCGCGTACGTCATCAGCTTGAGGGTCATCGCCGACCGCTCGACCACCTCCCGCCAGCGGCCCTTGTAGCGGGAACCGCCCACCCACCGTCGCCAGTGGTCACGGGTCTCGGCGAGCAGGTCGCACGCCTGCTCGGTGCTGAGTGCGCGGGGCGCGCGCGGGGCACCGACCGTCTCCAGGGCAACCCCGCCGATGTCGCCCGCGTGCAGCGTGAACCGCGCGGACACGCCGTCGGCGTCGCGGTGGAAGTCCCCCACGTGGAACGCCCGCTCCACGTCCTTGAACGCGGCGAGGGTGAAGGTCAGCGTCGGGCTCCGGAAGAGGTCACCCTCGGGGTGCACCTCCAGCTCGAACGGGTCGCGCCCGTAGTTGAACCGTGGGCGGCACTGGACGCGGAACCGCATGGTCCCCCGCACCATCCGGACCAGCCGGATCAACCGGTGCTCATCGGTGGCCTGCGCTCCCGTCACGGGCATGAAGTCCAGCAGCTCACCGACACCGTCGGCGGTGTGGAAGCGGGTGATCAGGATTGGCGTGCCGGGCAGGTAGAGCTGTTTGCTCGTGTAGTCGACACCGTCGGGCGAGAGCTGGAAGTGGCCTCCGTTGCGGCGGTCCAGCAGCGCGCCGAAGACGCTCGGCGAGTCGAAGCGGGGCGCGCAGAACCAGTCGACAGTGCCGTCCGTGCTGATCAGTGCGGCGGTCTGCAGATCACCGATCAGACCGTGGTTCTCGACTGCCGGGTAGCTCTCCACGCTGTCCCCCGCCGCTCGTACGGGCAATGGCGGGGACTACCCGTGAGCTGACGAAAGATGCCGCCCGTCGGTGTCGGTTCCGGCCCGGGAGGACGCGTACCGTCGACATCACCCCGTCCCGGCACCACCGCCATCGACGAGAGGACAACCCATGAGCCTGCGCGGATTTGCCACACTCAACATCTGGGCGGACGACGTGGCAGCGGCCACACGGTGGTACGCGGATCTCCTCGGCGTCGAGGCGTACTTCATGCGCCCGGGCCCCGACGGACGCCCGGCCTACACCGAGTTCCGCATCGGGGACTACCAGGCCGAGCTGGGCATCATCGACCGCAGGTTCGGGCCGGCCGGCGCGGCGAGCGGGCCCGGCGGCGTGGTGATGCACTGGCACGTCGACGACCTCGATGCGACCGTCGAGCGGCTGTTGGCGATGGGCGCCACCGAGTACCAACCGATCACCGCGCACGGGGACGGCGGGTTCATCACCGCGGCGGTGGTCGACCCGTTCGGCAACGTGCTGGGTGTCATGCAGAACCCGCACTACCTCGACGTCCTCGCCGCATTGAAGACGAAATGACCGGTTAGTGGGCGGGATTCGGGGTGTGCGGTAGTTTGCCCAGCTGACGCCAGTTCGTCTCGGCGACCTCGACGCCGTAGTGCTTGGCCGCGGCGAGGATGTTCTGAAAGGCCAGGTCGCGGTCGGCGTCGGTGACGCCCTGCACCTGGTCGAACCGGGCGATGGCGTTGCGGACGTGACCCGCGTCGGTCATCGGCTCCTTGCGTTTCCCGGGGAACGCGAAGACGCTCTCCGGCAGCTCGCGCTTGTCCTTGTCCGACAGGGTGCCGTGCTTCTCGTGGGGCTTCCAGGTTGATGTCATCGCCCAGCATTACCCGCACGCGGCCCGGTAGCACCTCCGGAGCCGGCATTATCCGGACGATCGCCACCGACAAGATCCATACCATGCCGGCACCACCGGGTGGAGCCGAAGCCCTTCGCTGGCTGTCCTTTGTGGAGTGCGAGCATTGCCGGCATGGATATTTACGAGGATTCCCGTATGGCGTCCCGCTCCGACCTGGCCGCCTGGCTGCGCCAGCTGGCGAACCAGCTGGAGTCTGACGGGCGGCTCTTCTACGGCGCGGCCGGCGCGGTGACCGTCGCGGACACGGTGCGCTGCGAGCTGGAGATCGAACGGGAGAGCGAGACGGAGGTGTCCGTCGAGATCGAGTTCTCCTGGACCGAGCCGGCGCGCGTCACGGTGGCCGACGAGCAGGAGCCCGCCAAGGACGCCGAGGCCGCCGAGCCGGCCGAGACCACGCCGGAGCCCGCGAGCTAGCGACGTCGGCGGCGCCGAGCCGGGCGCCGGACCTGTGACAACTCGGGCTGTCACGAGCAGCCGGGGGCCAGGCCCGTGTCGGCCTGGCCCCCGGGGTCTGGTCGGTCAGCTACGCAGCGTCCACTGCTGGTTCGTGCCGCCGTTGCAGGACCAGAGGATGATCTTGGTGCCGTTGGCGGTGGCAGCGCCATTGGCGTCGAGGCAGAGCCCGGACTGGGCGTTCGTGATGGTGCCGTTGGCGTTGACGTTCCACTGCTGGTTCGCGCCACCGTGGCAGTCCCAGATGATGACCGCGGTGCCGTTGGCCGTGCCGGCCCCGGAGGCGTCCAGGCACTTGTTGCCGTACACGGTCAACTGCTTGCTGGCGGTCTGGGTCCACCGCTGGTTGCTGGCGGTGGAGCAGTCCCAGAGTTGGGTCTGGGTGCCGTTGGTGGTCGAGGAGTTGGGCACCTCGACACAGCGGCCGGACTGGCCACCCACGAGCTGCCCGTTGCCCGTACCGCTGCCACCGCCCTGCTGCTGCCGGACGATCGACGTCGACTCGGCCGACCGGTTGCCCTGGGCGTCGACGACGTAGAGCCGGTACTCGCCCTGGGTGCTCGGCACGGCGATGGACGTCGCGGTGCCGGACGCCCTGGTCATCGTCGCGCCGGCGGTGAAGGTGGTGGTGCCGTACGGAGCCAGCCAGACCGACCTGGTGGCGTCGCCGGTGCTGCGAATCGGGATCGACGCGGTGGCACTGGTGACGAAGGTGCTGGCCGGCAGCACGTAGTTCGGCGCGGAGAAATTGCTCGCCGGAATGATGTCCCGGTACGCGTCCTCCAGACCGGAATTCGCGGCGATTCCGTACGCCGTGGCCGGCCAGACATAATCCGAGGAGACGATGATGTCGCCGATCGTGCTGTTCGGCAGGTTCTTGTTCGAGACCTTGTTGATCGGCCCGTAGATCTGCGTGATGCTCAGGTCGTGCTTCCGCCCGAAGTCGTCTGAGTTGATCATCCAGGTGACGTTCTTGTCGATGCTCAGGACATTGTCCCGGAAGGTGATGAACGCCGATCCCTCATCCGGGTGCAGGCCGTACTTGTGGCCGGACGGAACACCCTGGAGGTAGTTGTTGGTGATGGTCGTCCCGGGTTGACTACCGAGCGTGTAAATGGGCGCTGTGTCGCTGAGTCGCTGCACCGTGTCGATGATGTGGTTGTAGCTGATGGTGTTGTTGCGCGCCGTCGTGGTCGGTCGGTTCGGCACGATCGAGCCCGACGATCCGTCGAAGTTCCACCAGCCCCAGCCGAGCGTGATGCCGGACCACGGGGCTTTCTCGATCCGGTTGCGCTGGATGGTGAGGGTGTCGGCGAAGTACGCCGAGATCGGGCTGTGCCCGTTGAACAGCACCGCGCTGTCGTACAGGTAGTTGTTCTTGATGTCGATGTTCTTCGGCAGCCCCTCGACCGACGCGGAGTACTTCTCCCGGTTGGTCGACGTGCCGTCTCCGATGTAGACGTGCTGGGGATGGCCGACATTGATGGCCGACCCGGCGATGTCGTTGGTGGCGTTCCCGATCAACTGGGTGCCCTGCACGTCGTTGACCATGCTGATCCCGTCGGCGCCGGTGTGCTCGATCCGGTTGCGTTGCAGCAGGAGGCCGTCGGCGTTCTGGATCTGGACGATGGCGGGGGTGACATCCACGTTGCGGTAGTAGTAGACGTGGAAGTTGCCCTTCGCGTACACCTGCGCTCCGAGGTTGCCCTGCTGCGCCTGCTTGAAGGACGATGCGGCGACGTTGAACAGATTCCAGTCCGAGTGCCGCACCGTCAGCCCGGAGAACGTGATGTTGCGGGCATGGCTGGTCGTCGAGGTGCCGGCGACCCGGAGCACCGTGGTGACGTTGTTCGGCGCGTAGACCGTCGCTGTCGACATGTTCTCGGCGCTGGTCTTGTAGTAGTAGACCGTCTTGGCGCCCTTGTCGAAGTAGAACTCGCCGGGCGCGTCCAGGAACTCGTACGCGTTCATGAGCTTGTGGGTGCCGCCGACCTGGGCGTTGCCGTTGAACGCGCCCTGGGCGATGGCCGCACCTGGTTGCTGGAAGAGGGCGACCCGGTTCGCGCCGTCGGTGGTCACCTGCCGGACGCCGACGATGGCCGTGGTCCAGGTCGTGCCCGTCTCGATCTCGATGTCGTCCTGGTTGCGCGCGATGGCGGGGAAGTCGTTCTGGTTGTACCTGGCGCCGTCGCACTGCGACCCCGACTCCCAGGCCCACGCGGCCTGGCCGGCCGTGATGTTGTACGTCCCGAAGCACCCGCCCGAGCTGACCGTCTTGGTCGCCATGACCGCGCGCTTGTCGTTGACGTAGAGCGCCCGCAGCTTGTTGGCGCGGTCGAGGGGGGCCTTCCAGATGTTGCCGCTGTGCTGGGTCCACCCGGTCACCTGGACGCCACCGTCAAGGATCGGCTTCTCGTTGGAGTAGGCCCCGTAGCTGACCCGGAATCCGTTGGTGCCGGAGTCGCTCGCCCCGAATTCGATCGTGCTGCTCACCGGATAGGTGCCGCCACGGAGATAGACGTTGATGTCGCCGGTCATGTTCGCGCTTATCGGGCGGACGACGTCCCGGGCCCGTTGAATCGTCTTGAACGGGGACTGCAACGTGCCTGGGTTGGCGTCGTTGCCGTCCGGGGCCACATAGTAGGTCGCCTGGACTGCGGCCGAGGCCGGCAGTTGGTGTGCCAGCACGGCCGGCAGCGTGGCGGCGACAAGCGCCGCCACCGCCAACAATGACGTTCGCGCGGTGGATATGGCTGACTTCACGTCTGTTCCTCTCACTGGTCGTCGACGTGTGGGTGCCCAATGTGGGTATCGAGCGACGAGTACGGAACAGGGACGCCACCAAGGCCGGCGGGGACTTTCGTCGCCCCGACCGCACTCTTTGTTAACCGCCCCGAAATTCTTAGTGGGAGCGTAGGTCACACGTCTGACCAATGCAACCGTCAATTGGGGGGCGTCTATGCCTAAATGCGCCCGGACCGGGCAGATCGGCCAGGGCGCTCGGGCACCCCCGGGTGCGTCGTCCGACGAATCAGCGCCGACGAGCTGCCCCTCGCCGAATGTCGGTGCCACCAACTACGCCGACTCGGGACGCGGCCGCACGCGCGCGGCCCGCTGACCGGCCACGACCGTTCAGGGTGGTCCAGGCCCGCCGGCCAGGTGGCGCAGGTGGCACGACGCGCCTTCGGAGCTGAATCGTTTACGACATCACCGCCGCGCGATCACCCACGACGCCGCCTCCGCACGATCACCCACGACGCCGCCTCCGCACGATCACCCACGACAGCTCGACGGGTAGCCTCGCCGTCTGGGCCGAGGACTGCCTCCGCGCGGTCCCCCACGACACCGCCTCCGCACGGTCCCCTCGCGCGGTTTGGTCGCGACACCACCGCCACGGGTTCCCTCACCTGATTCGTGTGCGGCATCAGCTCCATAGGCACTGCGGTACCGCACCCCGCCCACACCGGCGGCCACGGAAGAGAGCCAACGGCCGCCGGCTGGGCCGGGCCGGGCGACGATCAGCCCACTCCCCGGCCCGATCAATCGAGGCGGCCAAGTCAACCGGCCCGCTCCGACCCGCCGCCGGTTCCATTCATGCCCGTTGCACCGAGCCGGGTCGCCGGCACGGCTGCCGACAGCGCCAGGTTCGGCACAGGCGACCCGGTGAGGCAATTGCCGCCCACGGGTCCACCCACGATCCCGAAAAACTCCGAAAGTTTCGGCGACCCCGGAACCCGAGACGGTGCCCCCACTCTGCCCACGTCAGCCGCACTGCACCCTAGCCAGGCGACCCAGCGCCCCGGTGGCCACACGAACCACGCATTGACTTACATGGATGTTCTGCTTACAGTCACCAACGAAATACCGAAAGTTTACCGAAAAGTAACCCGGAGGTCCGGCCGCCTTCCGCAGGTCGCCACGCAGCAATGGCGGACGCCGGTCCGTTCCTGCGGCAGATCAGGAGGAACCCCAGCGATGTCGCAGCTCGTCCTGTTCGCGATCGACATCTGCGCGGTGGCGCTGCTCGTCTTCGGGCTCTACTTCCCGCGGCACCGTCGGCGCGACCTGGTCGTCGCCTACCTGGGCGTCAACGTCGGCGTCCTCGCGGTGGCGAGCGCACTGAGCGCCAGCGACGTCGGTGCCGGGCTCGGGCTGGGGCTGGCGCTGTTCGGGGTGCTCTCCATCATTCGACTTCGTTCGACGGAACTCGACCAGCACGAGGTCGCGTACTACTTCTCCGCTCTCGCACTGGGCATTCTCGGCGCGCTCAGCACCACCTCGGTCTGGCTCAGCGGAGGTCTGATGGCCCTCATCGTCGCGGTCATGTTCGTCGGGGACCACCGGCGGCTGCTCCGGCACTACCGGCACCAGATCATGGTGCTCGACTCCGCCGTCACCGATCACGTCGCTCTCGTCGCCCAGCTGGAGCAGCTGCTCAATGCCCGGGTGCACAATGCCATCGTCCAGCGACTCGACCTGGTCAACGAGACCACAGTGGTGGACGTCCGATACTCGGTCGCCCGGCGCAGCCCGGCGGCCGGCACCAGCAAGCGGGTACGGGTCGGAGCGCTCCAATGACCACACCACCGCTGGCGAGGTTGGCGCCGGTCACACTCGCCGAGGTGATCGACCGAGCGGCGCTGCAGTGCAGGGTGGACCGCAAGTACGTGATCACCGTGGACGAGCTGCCGCACCTGCTGGACCACCTCACCCCGTACGCCCGGGTGTTGGACATCGAGGGTGAGCGCACCTTCCGCTACGAGTCGGTGTACTTCGACACTCCCTGTCTGGCCAGCTACCACTGCGCCGCGTACCGACGGCGCAGGCGCTTCAAGGTACGGACCCGGACCTACCTCGACTCGGCTCAGTGCTGGCTGGAGGTGAAGATCAGCGGAGCGCGCGGACGGGTCACCAAGCACCGACTGCCGTATCGCGCCGAGGACCGCAGCACCGTCCGGTCCGGTCGCGGGTTCGTGAACGACGTCCTCGATCAGGAGGCGATCCTGACCGACCTCGCGGCCCGTCTCTTCGATCCGGTGCTGGTCACCACCTACCGTCGCGCCACCCTGCTGCTGCCGGCCACCGCGAGCCGGGTCACCATCGACACCGGGCTCACCTGGCAGGACGGTGACCGCGCGCTCCGGCTGCCCGGCATCGCTGTGGTCGAGACCAAGACCAGCTCGGCCCCGTCGCTTGCCGACCGGGCGCTGTGGCAGCGCGGGACCAGACCGGTCCGGATCTCGAAGTACGCCACCGGTCTCGCGGCCCTCCGCCTGGACCTCCCAGACGTGCCGTGGCGACGGACGCTACGCCGCCACTTCCGCACCGTCCCGTCCTCGGCGCTGCCCGAGTTGACCGTTCCCCACCGATCAGAACAGGAGGCATCGTGCGCATGACCACCCGCAACACCGGTCTTCCAGTGGCGGCCTTTCGGGCCGCCGGGATCGCCGCCGCCACCGTGTTCGTCGCAGGCCTCCTCGTGGTGTCGTCGCCACAGGCCGGCGCCGAATCCGTCCCCGCCGCCCAGCCCGTCTCCGAGCTCCTCGCCGGCGCCCAGACCGCCGATGCGGCGGCGGCAGACGACCTGACCGGCGACATCACCTTCTCCGTGCCCAGCGGCACCTTCCAGGGGGAGGTGGCGGTGACGCTGGGCAGCACGATCAGCGGTGCCCAGATCCGCTACACCACCAACGGTCAGCCACCCACCGCCCAGTCGGCGCTCTATTCGGGCTCGGCGCTGCGCTTCACCCGCACCACCCAACTGCGGGCACAGGCGTTCGTCGGCCAGGCGCCAACGGGTGCGCCCGGCACCGCCATGTACGCCGCGCAGAACGTCACCACCGCCCACGACCTGCCGGTGGTCCTTATCGACTCGTACGGTGCGGGCCGGCCGGACCGTGAGTACTTCGACTCCACCACCATGATCTTCGAACCGACGGGCGGCGGCACCACGTCGCTGGCTGCCGCCCCGACGCTCAGCACCAGAGCTGGCTTCCGACTGCGCGGCAACTCGTCGGCGACGTTCGAGAAGACGCCGTTCCGCGTCGAGTTCTGGGACAACGAGGACGACGACGCCGACCACCCGGTGCTGGGCATGCCCGCCGACTCCGACTGGGTGTTGCGCGGCCCGTTCCCCGACAAGGCGTTGATCCGCGAGGCGCTCGTCTACGACCTCGGACGCGAGATGGGGTTGCCGGCGCCGCGCTACAGGTTCGTCGAGTTCTATCTCAACACCGACGCCGGCCCGGTGGGTGCCAGCGACTACCTGGGCGTCTACATGTTCATGGAGACGATCAAGAACTCCAAGGACCGGCTCGACCTCAAGCAGTTGGACTCCGACGACATCACCCTGCCGAAGATCCAGGGCGGGTACATCTGGAAGTTCGAGTGGATGGCCGCCGAAGAGCCGACGTTGCCGTGCACCGGGCCGGCCGCCACCTGCTGGAACTACCTCGAGGTGGCCGACCCGTCGCCGCTGCAACCGCAGCAACGGGACTGGCTGCGCGGTCACATCCAGGAGTTCCACGACGTGCTGCACTCGTCGAACTTCGCCGACCCGACCACCGGTTACCGGAAGTACATCGACGTCGACTCGTTCATCGACCTCATGATCGTCAACGAGTTGAGCCGGGAGATGGACGCGTACGTCCGCAGCTCGCACTTCTACAAGGACCGGGACAGCAAGATCTTCGCCGGGCCGCTGTCGCTGTGGGACTTCGACCTCAGCTTCGGCGTCGGCGGCTTCTTCGCCAACGACCAGGTGTCGGGCTGGCAGCACCAGCAGACCCGGCAGCCGTCGGCCAACGACTGGTTCGCCCAGTTGCTACGCGACCCCGCGTTCGTCAACCAGGCCCGATCGCGTTGGCAGACGCTGCGACAGGGCTTGCTCTCCGACGCCGCGCTCCAGACCCGGATAGACGCTCTCGCGGCCCCGCTGACCAACGCGGCCCAGCGCAACTTCCAACGCTGGCCCAACCTGACGTCACCGACGGTCAGCTTCTTCCGCACACCGACCTCGCCCACCTGGCAGGGGCAGGTCCAGGTCATGCGGGACTGGATGCTGCGACGGGCCGCCTGGCTCGATTCCACCGCCGGCTGGGGTGGGTCGGTCCCCACGCCGCCACCCACCACTCCGCCGCCGACCACGCCACCGACCACCACGCCACCACCCACCACCCCACCGCCGGCGGCTGGCTGCACCGCTGCGTACGCGGTGACCAGCCAGTGGACCGGCGGCTTCCAGGGCGAGGTACGGGTCACCGCAGGCGCCTCGGCGATCAGCAACTGGACCGTGACGTGGACCTTCGCCAGCGGTCAGAGCATCACCCAGGCCTGGAACGCGACAGTCACGAGCCAGGGCTCCGCGGTCACCGCCCGCAACGTCGCCTACAACGGCGCCCTCGGCGCTGGCGCGAGCACCACCTTCGGGTTCCTCGGATCGTCCACCGGCACACCCGGCACACCGACGCTGACCTGCACGGCGAGCTGACCGACCACCCGTTCGGGGCCGGGCCGACGATCGACCCGGCCCCGAAAGCCGGTCAGCTGATGGAGAAGTCCGCCAGCCGCAGCGGGGAGTCGAACACCAGGTACACGTCGCGGGTGCCGACGGCACGGGCCAACTCGGTGCTGGTGCTGACGTACCGGTAGTCGTCGCCGGTGCTGGGCACGGTGGCCGTGCCGAGTAGCCGGCCGGTGGGCGACCCCAACCGGATCTGGATGGTGCCGGCACCCGCACCGGCCTTGGCGACCTTCGCGCTGAAGGTCTGCGCGCCGGCCCGTAACGCGGAACCGTCGAAGGAGATCCACTGACCGGCCCCGGTGGCACCGACCGCCGTACCGCTGGGTTTCGTCTCGTCGACCAGCCGGACCCCCGCGTACCGGTCGAAGTTCTCCGCCCTGGTGGGCCGGGACAGGTCCCGCGCCGGAATGGTCTCACCGCGGACCCGGACCGCGGCGCGGGCCCGGATGTCCTCGGCGGACGCTCCGACCATCAGGTCGTGCACTGACGACTCGACCACCCACCGGCTGCGGGTGACGTCCCAGTGCGCCAGGTCCGTGGCGGGCAGGCGCAGGGTCACCGTACGGGTCTGCCCGGGCGCGAGCCTCACCTGCTCGAACGCCTTGAGCTGACGGATCGGGGTGATGTCCCGCGAGGTGCGCTGGTGGGTGTAGAGCTGAACCACCTCGGTCCCGGCCCGGCTGCCGACGTTCGTCACGTCGACGCTGGCCGTGATGGTCCCGTCGGCAGCCACCGACTGGGCGCCGGCACGTAGCTGGCCGTACCGGAACCTGGTGTACGACAGCCCGTGGCCGAACGGGTAGAGCGGCTTCGCGGTGCTGTACAGATAGGTCTGCCGGGACGAGATGATGTCGTACTCCAGCAGGTCCGGCGGCAGTTGCGAGTCCGAGCGGTACCAGGTCTGGGTGAGCCGGCCGGACGGGTTGCGGTCACCGAACAGGACGTCGGCGACGGCGTGACCGGTCTCCGCGCCCGCGTGGGTGGTCCAGACGATGGCCGGTACGTGCTCCTGCTCCCACCGGATGGTGACCGGGTAGCTGGTCTGGAGCACCAGCACGGTCCGCGGGTTGGCCCTGACCACGGCCTTGACCAGCGCCTCCTGGCCGGCGCTCAACGCCGTGGAGGTCCGGTCGTGCGCCTCCCGCCCGTTGATGAACGGGTTGCTGCCGACCACCAGCACAGCGGTGTCGGCCGCCTTGGCCGCCGCCACCGCCCGGTGGATCCCACTGCTGATCAGCTCGCGACTGAAGTGGGTGGCGGCGGCAGGGGTCGATGCGCCGAGCTTGAGGGCGCCGTCGTCGCCGATCGTCACGTACGTGTCGGCGCCGAACCAGCTCTCCTTGGTCTCGTAGCCGACGTAGCGCAGCACCACCGTTCCGTCTGGCTGCGGCTCCAGCTTGAACTGCTGCTGGACGTACCAACCGTTCGGCTGCTCGTCGCGGGTGACGAACGGCCCCCAGTTGTAACCGAGGTAGCGGCCGTTGGCGGCGTTGCGCAGCGTCACCACGTCCTGCCCCCAGTCGACCACGTCGAACTGGGCGACGAGCGCCGGGGTCGCGCCGGTCCCGAGAACCGGGTTGGCGTCGGTGGTGCCGGTGGCCGAGACGTACTTGCCGGTCCGCACATCCTTCAGGGCGATCCGGTCCGCGCCGTCGAGCCCGCTCACACTGGCCGAGCCGCCCAACCGTTCGCGGATGCCGTCCAGCGCCGTCACCTGGTACGGCAGGTCGCCGCCGTACCAGTCGGAGTAGAGGGTGTCGCCCAGCGGGCCGAGCACCGCCACCTTGCGGGTCCGGGCCGGGTCCAGCGGTAGTGCCTGCCGCTCGTTCTTCAGCAGCACCATCGCCTCGCCGGCGGCCTGCCGGGCCAGTCGCTGGTGGTGGGGGCTGTTGATGACATCCGCTGTGATGCCGCCGTACCGGCCGCCGCCCGGGTCGAACTCACCCAGTCGGAACCGGATGGTCAGGATGTCCCGGATCCGGGCGTCGATGTCCGCCTCGGTGAGCAGGCCGGCGGCGAGGGCCTGCTTGATCGCGGTGACTGTCGGCTGGGCGTTGGTGTCGTCGGTGATGAAGCTGCTGAGCCCGGCCTTGATGATCGCCGCGTTCGCCTCGGCCTGGGTGCTGTAGTACTTCTGCGAGTTCACCAGGTTGTTCGGCGCCCAGGCGTCCGTGACGTTCATCAGGGTCTGGTCGGTCCAGCCGCGGACCACGGTGTCCAGGTCCGGATCGACTGTCGCGGGACGTCCGTTGACCAGGTTGTAGGCGGCCATCATCCCGGTCGCCGCGTCGGCGGCGATGGCTGGTTTGAAGGCGGCGCGGTCGTACTCGTTGAGCACCCGAGGTGGCACGTTCGAGGAGGTCACGTCCCGCCGGACCTCGTTGTTGTAGGCCAGGTAGTGCTTGAGGGTCGGTGCGCTCTTCAGGTGGTTCGGGTCACCGCCGGTCATTCCCACGCCGTACGCGGTGGAGATCGCGCCGGTGAGCAGCGGGTCCTCGGAGTAGCCCTCCTCGTTGCGACCCCAGCGGGGGTCGCGCAGCAGGTTGACCACCGGCGCCCAGAGGTTGAGCCCCCAGACCCGGGGGTTCTGCGCGTGGTAACCGCGCGCCTCGTCGCCGACGGCCGACCCGACCTGCCGGATCAGGTCGGTGTTCCAGGTGCTCGCCATGCCCACCGGTTGGGGGAAGGCGGTGCCGCGAGCCTTGACCACCGCGCCGCCGTTGTCGATGTCGGTGGACCAGGCCACCCCGTGCAGCGCCTCGGTGCCGGTCTTGAACAGGCCGATGCCCAGCCGGGGAACGGCCGGCTGGTACTGGTGCAACCAGGAGATCTTCTCGTCCTGGGTGAGACGGCCGAGCAGGTCGTCGACCCGGGCGCTCACGGGCAGATCGGGATCTCGGAACGGGTAGGTGGGCTCGGCGAGCGCGGTGCCGGGAACGGCCGGTAGGGCTAGCAGGGCAAGCGCGAGCGCGGTGATTCCGCGCCGAAGGCGCCAGTTCCGCATGCGGTTCTCCTCATGTCGTACGACAGACGCCCATGCGGGCGCCGAGGCCGTGTGACCAGGCTCGACACCCGGCTGACGGGCCTGAACGACGAATCGTCGAAGCGCTTCGACGACCCGGCCGCGTCACGACGGCCATGATTGTGGTGATCCGCGCAACTATAGATGTGCGCCTATCAATGGGCAACCGTTGCCCGGCACCGCAACCTCGTCGAGGTCGTCCCCAAGATCGGGTGACGATGCCATAGCGGCACAGGCGGACGGACCCACCCCTAGGAGCATCGATGAATCATGCTTCACCCCAATGGGTACGAAGCTTGCGGGTGAAACAGCCAGCGGCAGTGAGGCGGGCGTTCGCCACCTGGGCGATCCGGCACGCTGGGATGTGACGGCTGCCGGACGGTCCTGCGATCAGCTCGCTGGCCGCAGCGACTCGAACCGTACGCCGGTGGCCTGTTCGGACAGTTCCCACAGTCGGCGGCCGTGCTCCGGGTCGGTCACCGTGGCGGAGAGTTTCCCGGGTGCGGGGTGGCCGCGCAGCTCGGCGGGCCCGCCGGGTGCGACGAGCTGTCCCGGCTGCGCGGCGGGGTCGGTGGCGGCGAACAGCTGCGGCCAGACGCCACTGTCGACCGGCTGGGCGAGGAGCGGGTTGCCGATCCGGCCCAGCAGCAGCCGCCAGATCGGGGTGCTGCCGCTGCTCTGCAGGTTCGTCGCGGTGTAGCCGGGGTGGGCGAGGAAGCTGCGCAGTGGGCTGGCCGCGGCGCTGAGCCGCCGGTGCAGTTGGTAGCCGAAGATGGCGTTGGCCAGCTTGGACGTGTTGTAGAAGCCCATCGGGGAGTAGCCCCGCTCGCCGGTCGGGTCGGCGAACCGCACCTTCGCCTGCCGATGGTTGACCGAGGTGACGGTGACCACCCGCGGGTCCCGACCGGCCAGCAGGAGGTCGAGCAGCAGACCGGTGAGGGCGAAGTGCCCGAGGTGGTTGGTGGCGAACTGCATTTCATGCCCCTGCGGGCTGAGAGTGCGCGGCAGTGCCATCACCCCGGCGTTGTTGATCAGCACGTCCACTCGGCGATGGTCGGCGTGCATCCCGTCGGCGAACATCCGCACCGAGTCGAGGTCGGCGAGGTCGATCCGCCGGACTTCCAGGTCGACGCCGGGCTGGGCCGCGGCGATGTCGGCCGCCACCTGGTGACCCTTCGCCTGGTTGCGGACGGCCATGACGACGGCTGCGCCACGGCTGGCGAGCGCCCGGGTGGTGGCCAGGCCGAGGCCCGCCGTGGCACCGGTGACGACGAAGATGCGACCGCTCAGGTCGGGGATCTGTTCGGTGGACCAGCCATTGACAGTCATGCGACCCACTGTGCAACTGGTGACACCGAGTGTCAAGGAATACGTCTGGTGTCAACGTTGGCAGGAGGTAGCACCTTATGGCGTAGCATCGGCGAATGAGATCCCGCGCGGACAGCAGCCTGGCCGAACGCAAACGCCAGCTCGTTGCCGACGAACTGCGCGACGCCGCCCTGATGCTGCTCGCCACCAAGGGCTTCGACGTGGTGACCGTCGACGACATCGTGGCGGCGGCCGGCATGTCGAGGCGTACCTTCTTCCGCTACTTCGCGTCCAAGGAGGACGTTGTCGTCCGGTTCCTGGCCGACATGAGCGTGGACGTCATCACCGAACTCGCCGCCCGACCACCCGCCGAACCACCGTCGGTCGCGCTGCGCCACGCCCTCTGGGTGCCGCTGGCCGCGTGCAACGACCACCCGGAACACTCCGAGCGGGCCCGCGTCGTCGTCCGTCTCATCCTGGACACCCCGGCCCTGCACGCCCGCTGGCTGGAGAGCCAGATCCAGTGGCGCGCCGAGCTGGCCACCGAACTGGCCAGTCGCTGCGGCCTCGACCCGCACACCGACCCCTACCCACGGATGGCGGCCGGGATGGCCCTGCTGGCCCTCGACACGGTGCTCCAGCAGTGGCAGCCGGGAGACGACGAGCAGCGCCTGACCGAGCTGACCGATCGGGCGTTCGCCGTGGTGGCTCCGGCCCTCGACGCGCCGACCACGTCACCCGACGCCGGCTGAGCGGCGCCCCCGAGCGAATCAGCGCGGTTTCAGCACCCTTTCAGGCCGCTCAATACGTTCGCGGCATGACACCCAAACGTTGCCCGCGCGCAAGGCGCGGGACCGCCGTGCTGGCGATGATCGCGGTCACCGCGGCGAGCGCGCTCTTCGGCGAACCCGCGTCGGCCGATCCCGTCCCCGTCCCCGTCCCGCAGACCGCCCTCACCGATCGGGCCTTCGGCCAGGTCGCCGAGACCCACCTCCAGGGTGCCGATCGGATCACGGCGGCAGTGCTGTCGGCCGAATTCGTCCAGTGGCACCGGCTGCACCCGACCGCCACCGCCGAACAGGCACAGACCCAGCTCACCACCCGCAGGCAGCTGCTCGACGACTCGCTGACCGCGTTCGACCTGCTCCTGCCCGAGCAGGACCTGCTGCTCAAGTCCGTCGACATCCTGCTCGGTGCGCCCGGCGGCGACACCCGGACCTCACCGGAGATCACCGGCCTGATCGGGGCCGTCATCGGGAAGACGGTCGAGGCGTGGGACACCCGTGAGGAACTCGCATCCGGCGCGCTGCGGACCGCCCAGTGGCTGCGCGGCCGTGACGACGCTCTCGCCACGGTCTGGTCCGCGATCCGGCAGGCGGCGGCAGCCAGCGCACCTGTCGCCACCGCCTGGAACGCCGTCCTGGGCGAACCGTTCGGGGTCGACATCACCAGCGGTTACCAGGAACTCAGCCAGGACCCCGGGCTGTCCCACGTGGACCTCGCCGCGATCCTGGCGTTGCAGGGCGACTCGGGGGCGTTCGTCGCGGCGGCCAAGCAGCAGTTGGCCGCCCTGCATGCGCAGCTGCTCGGCCTCAGCCTGGAGATCCGTCTCGAAATCGGCGAGAACAACCAGAAGTGTCCGCCCGAAGGGCCGCCCAGCGCCGCGTGCACCGCGGCGGCGAAGAAGGCCGCCGAGGACCGGGACAAGGACCGGCAGCAGACGATCTCCGACATCAAGGCCGGGGTGGGCATGGTCTCCACCCTCATCGGGTTCGCCGACCCCGACGCCGGCAAGAAGTCCAAGGTGATCGGCGAGGCGGTGCTCACCACGATCAGCGCGATCTCCAAGTACGCGGCGGCGATCACCGGCCGCGGCCTGGCGGGATCGATCTTCAGCACCGCGACGCTGGCGATGACCGGCAACATCTTCGGTGCGGTGATGTCGGTCGTCGGGCTCTTCGGCAGCAGCGCCCCGTCGCTTGACGCGCAGATCCTCGCCCAGGTCAAAGCGTTGCGCGACGAGGTGCGGGCCCTCGGCGACGAGATGCGGGCCAGCTTCGCGCGGGTCGAGGCCCAGATCAACACGGTGTACGCGAACATGATGGCCCAGTTCGACAAGCTGAACGCGGCGATCGCCGGCAACACCGCGCAGATCACCCTCGTCCAGCAGCAGGTCGCCCAGCTCGGCCTGCGCCTGGAGGACATCGCCGCCACCGTCCTGGCCGCGATCGGCGACGCCACCCTGCACGACGCCCGCGCCGACATCAACAAGTACCTCGGCTACCGGGAGAACTTCGGCCAACCCATCCCGACGTACAACGAGTTCGTCGGCCCGGAGAACGAATTCCACCTGACCGCGACGCAGCTGACCAGCGGCGCCGCCTTCGTGGTGCCCGCCACCGACGCCGACAACCCGGCGATCGACCCGACCACCGTGCTGAACAGCTTCGGCGAGGCCCGGTCGATCAACTACCTGGCCCGGGTCGCCAGCGGGCGGGACCCGTCGATGGTCGAACCGTCCACACCGGTCGGCAACCCGACCGTGTGGAACCTCGGCGCGCAGGCGTACGCCATGTTGATGCTGCAGAACCCGACGTACGCCGCCCAGGTCAGCACCGGACGCGCGGCGCAGATCGAGGCGGAGGGCACCCGCATCGCCGACCTCGCGGCCAGCTTCGGTCGGCCGGCCAACGGCAACGCCAACAGCCTGATCACCGGGTTGGTCGACGAGTACGTCGGCGCCACCAACGAGCTGTCGACAGCGCTCGCCGCTCTCCGGACCAACGAGGTCCAGGCCCGCTACGAGCCGGACGCCAACGGCGTACAGGTGAGGACCCTCAAGAACTACGACCTGTTCTGGGACACCGACAAGCCGCTCGCCCCTGCCCCGGCCAAGGCCGACGAGGCGACGGTGCCCTCGTGTGGCGGCAGCAGGCAGATCGACCGACCCGGTAACGTCCGCTACGACCTGATGTCGAACGTGGTGCGGGCACTCCAGTACGCGTACACGCCACGCCTCGACGAGCCGCCGGCCGGGGTGCGGGAGTTGCCCGAGGTCGGCCACTGCTACACGCCGAGCTGGGTCTACACGCGGACGACGGGCTACGGCACCGGAGTGATCCGCCACTACGGCAAGCTGCGGTTGCAGATCCACAGCCGGTTCCGACTGAACTCCAACGCGGCCTGGCAGAACTCCCGGACCGCCGACTACACCTGGCCGGACGAGCAGGTCTACCAGGTCGACTGCGAGCTGTTCAACTGCGACAGCGAGACCACGCCCGACCAGGCCCTGACCCAGAAGTGGCCAACCGGCCGGTACGCCTTCGCGAGCGCCGCGACGGCCACCACCAACACGGCGCTGGACACCACGCTGACACCGACCCTGCGCGGTTTCCTCCAGGCCCGGCAGAAGCTGATGTACGACCGGGTCCGGGACCAGAGCACGCAGGTCAGCGGGTCGATCCCCACCGCCCTGAAAAAGGTGAACACCGCCGCGCGGCTGCTGCAGGCGTACACCAGGTTGGGTCTGCCCAACGCCCTCGACTCCGACGACGTGTTATCGGCGAACCTGTTCGGGCAGTACCAGCTTCCGGTGAACATGCCGACGGACGCCAAGATCGGCAATGCCTATGCCAGGGCGAGCGGGAACTACACCCTCTGCGGGCCCACGCCGTGCCCGCTCGACCTCAGCCGTCCGCTGCGCGACCAGGTCAGCCTCAAGGTGCCCTGCGAGCCCGCTGTCGACTCGTCCAACCTGCCCGGTGACCCCCTCGGCGACTGTCTGATCACCAGCGCGCGGTCCCGCGCCAACGCGCTGATGCAGCGGTACGAGGTCTGGGCGGACCAGATGACCGCCGGGCTGCACCACGAGCGGGTGCCGTGGCTGAACGACACCCTCGTGGGCCTGCGCATCACCACGCGGCTGTCCCACGCCAGCTGACCCACCGTTGCCGGCGCCTCCGGGCGCCGGCAACGTGTCACACCACCCAAGGCGTGAACCCAGCGCCCAACCGTCTGAGCGCCCTCGAACCGGCGGCGATCGACGAAACAAGGCCTACCGTCGTTGACATGACCACTGATCCCCAGACGTGGGTGCCCGAGTCGTGCACCTTGCCGAGCGCCCAACAGCCACTGCGGCTGGCCGAATTCGACGACCTGTTCGCCACCGCTCTGCTCCAGCAGGAACGGCTGTCCCCCACCGCACTGCGGTGGCGTCTCGACCCGGCCGCCGAGGCGACCACCCGGGACCTGACCGCCCGGGAAAGCTCCTGCTGCTCGTTCTTCTCGTTCACCATCGCCGCCGACGCCGGCGCGCTACGCCTCGACGTGCAGGTGCCGGCCGCGCACGTCGACGTCCTCGACGCGCTCGCGCTGCGCGCCGCCGCCCGGATGACGGCGTGAGCGCATCGCCCAGCAGCCAGGTCGCCACCGCAGCCGAGGAGCACCTTGGCCGATCCGCCGCGGGCGGCTCGGCGGGAGCGACTGCCGACGCCCGACCAGCCCACCGGCATGATCGTGGACCGCGCCACCTCGGTACGGTCCACCGATGACCGTCGTCCGCTCGATCCTGCTGTTCACCGTCGCCGCCCTGTTCGAGATCGGCGGGGCGTGGCTGATCTGGCAGGGCTGGCGCGAACACCGCGGCCTGTGGTGGATCGCCGCCGGGGTCATCGCCCTCGGCGCGTACGGATTCGTCGCCACCTTCCAACCCGACCCCAACTTCGGGCGCATCCTCGCCGCCTACGGCGGCGTGTTCGTCGCCGGATCCCTCGCCTGGGGCGTCATCGTCGACAGGTTCCGGCCCGACCGGTGGGACGTCATCGGCGCAGGCATCTGCCTCGTCGGCGTCGCCTTGATCATGTACGCGCCGCGTTCGGCAGGCGGCTCCTGATCGCCCAAAGGCGGGCTGATCGAGCGCAAGTTCACAGTCATGGAGAGCCGGCTCGTGCGTGCGCGGTAGAACGAGACCGCTGTCTTGCTGTGCGATCGACTCGGCACAAGCCTGCGCGACCGCGCCGCTCAGGCTGGGGATACTCCGGTCAGACAGGTAGCGGTAGATGCAGCCGAGGTTGCAGATGCGGTCGGCTGCACGACCAGGGTGTGGAAGCTGCCGACGATCGCCGGATGGCCGATGAAGTTGATGAGGGCAATGCCGTTCACGAGGAGGCCTCTTCGATGCTGACGGCCGTGGTGGTGTTGACGCGGTAGGCGTGGGTGCGGCGAGCGGGCCAGCCGAGGAACCGGTCGAAGATGTCGGCGGCGCTTCCCGTGACGCTCGGGCTGAGCCGGTGCAGGTCGTCGATCGCGTCGTGCAGGCAGCCGGCCAGGTAGAGGAACAGATTCATCGGCTCTTCCCGGTACTCCGCGAGGAGCGCGAGCTTCGCCGCACCGCAGGGCCACGGCTGCCCGCACCGGCGGCACAGCCACAGCGGGCGCATCGGCAGATGTTCCACCTCGGCTGGCGCGAGCCGGTTCGCCGCGAGACGGCGCTGCTGCCCGGTCATCGGCGACCGCCCTCGCGGGCCTGCTGCTCGAACAACCGACGCCACACGAAGGTGAGCAGCGGCGGATCAGCGGGCCACCCCCGCCCCTGTGAGGACGTCCACCTGGGCTCGGTGCGTCGGGACTGACCGGCCATCGCGTTGCGCGAGACGTACACCGTCATGCCGCCACCCCCGCCAGGAACGATGAGCGGCGGGCTCGCCGGGGGAATGGCGAGCCCGCCGCCGCATCACGGCGGCTGGGAGCAGGCCGCCGATCACCCACCCACGCAGCCCTCATGGCGGTACGCAGGCGGGGAGAACACCGAGACAGTTTCGCTCCCGGACGGACCGAGCCAGCGGCCCAAGCCGTGGTGTGCTGCGCCGCCCATCGATCCCTCCATCTGCAGCTCCCTGTCAGCCATCCCGACACCGGCATCGACACACGCCGGTGATCCGAGGTGAACTGAACGTAGGGGCGGCCCGTGTGGAGGACCGGGAAAATCCGTACCGGGTCCGGCGGCCTTCAGCGGGCAGGGTGATGGTGTGCGAGGGATGACGGAAGACATGACCATCGGCCAGCGCGTCGCCTTCTACCGGCGTCGACGAGGGCTCTCCCAGGAGGTGCTGGCCGGTCTGGTCGGCAAGACCCAGGAATGGTTACGCAAGGTCGAGACGAACCGGGCAGACCTCGACCGGCTATCGGTCATACGCGCGATCGCCAAAGCCCTCGACGTGTCCCTCGGCGACCTGATCGGCGCACCGAGCCTGTTCGAGTGGTCGGACGACTCAGGACGCGAGACCATCCCGGCCTTGCGGGCCGCGCTCCACGACTATCGGCACCTCGCGCCGACGCTGGCCAGCACGGGGGACGTCGAAGCTCCCGCACTGCGCGAGATCGAGGACGACGTCGCCGAGATCTGGACCGCCTACCAGCACTCCCGGTACGGCACCCTCGCCCGCCGGCTGCCCTACCTCATCCACGACTGCCTCACCGCCACCGAGGTGTACGACGGAGACAACGGCCAGCGAGCGCACGCGATGACCGCCTACGCCCACCAGCTCGCCGCGTTGTTCCTCACCAAGCTCGGCGAAGGTGACCTCGCGTGGACCGCAGCCAGCCGAGGGCTGGCCGCCGCCAACGCCAGCCACGACCACGTCGTCATCGGCTCACTCAGCCGCTCTGCTGCGCACTCCCTGGCCTCCATCGGTGAATACGCCCAAGCCCGCCGCCTCGCCGCCACCGCAGCGCAGTTTCTGGAACCACGGCTCGCCAAGGCGACTCCGCAGTTGTTGTCGGTCTACGGCAGCCTGCATCTCGTCTGCGCGCTGGCCGCCGCTCGAGACGACGACCGAGCATCCGCCGACACCCACATCGCCGAGGCCGATGCCGCCGCACAGCGGCTCGGTGCCGATGGCAACCACGTGTGGACCGCGTTCGGGCCGACCAACGTGACGATCCACAAGACGACCGTGGCCATGGAACTCGGCGACGTGCAGCGCGCCATCGCCATCGGCGCCCCACTCGACACCAGCACCGTGCCCGTCGAGCGACAGGTTCGCCACGCCATCGAAACCGCCCGAGCCTTTGCCCGATGGAACCGCATCGACGACGCGCTCGCCGCGCTCCTGAACGCAGAGGTCATCGGTGCTGACCAGGTGCGCTACCACCAGCTCTCCCGCGACCTCGTCCGGGACATCCTCACCCGCCCTCGGCCGCCCCGACTGGCCGTCGAACTCAGCGACCGGATGGGCGTCCGGTCAGGAGAGCCGCGCTGGTAGCTGGGCTCATATCAGCCGGCTCGTGTAGCCGGCCGCCACCAGGCGTTCGAACGCCGTCCGCACCTCGTCCGGCATCTCCTGCGGGATCGCGAACCCGCGCTCGGCGTACACCTCGATCCGCTGCGTGTCGCCCACCAGCATGTCCACCACGCGCCGCGGGTCACCGATGCTGATTACATAGTCGTCCAGTTCGAGCGGGTTCGACGCGCACACCACATCAACCTCCGGCCACATCAACCTGCAGGTGGCGTAGGCCCGACGCTGCTGGTAGGGCCGCGACATGATCAGCACCGACCTCACCGGGATCCGGTGTTCGGTCAGGATCTGACGCGAGTACTCCAGGTTCTGGGCGGTGTTCGTCGCACGCGGCTCCACGAGAATCGCTTCCACGGGAACGCCCCGCTCGACGGCGTACTCGCGGTAGTGCACCGCCTCACCGCTCGGGAACCGCTCGACGGTCGTCGGAGCGTTCGCGCCGGTGAACACGATCCTGGGGAACAGCCCCTCGTGAAACAAGCGCGTCGCGATGACGGCCACACCGAGGTCATGACTGCCCAACCCGATTCCCACGTCGCACGGGCGCAACTCGTGGCGCATGTCGTGGTAGCTCCACAGCGTCTCCACGTCTGCCCGGATCGTGTCAGGGATCGCCCTGGCACGTGCCGCTGCGTGCTGGTTCATCAGTACCTACCATTCCCTCGTGTCGCCAGCGTAGGGGCAGCGGGGTAGCACGACCCCGCCGACTCCGGCACCAGGCCGCTGAACTCGTTCGGCCAGTGGCGAAACAACAACTGTCGCCGGGTCCTGGCGACAGCACGGCCGCTCCCGTTGGTGCCTCAGAGTTGGTGCAGGATCACCGGGTCCTTGATCTTTTTGTCGGCCGCCAACAGCAACGCCTTGCTGATGATCTCGCCGAGCCGGCTGTCGCCCTCGAAGGGCAGGAACATCTCCGGCTCCTTCGCCTTCGCCGAGGCAGGAACGATGCACAGGTACCTGTCGTCCGGGGCGATCAGGATGTTGCCCGAGCCGCAGTGGATGCGGTATGTGTGCAGGTCACCGCGCACTTCGAGGAACCGGTCGGTGACCGTGCACCGGTCGGCGATCGCCAGCCGGGGAATCAGCTCGGCCAGCACCTCCCGGCGGGTCTGGGCGGTCGGGGTGAGGTCGCCGAAGCTGCTCTGCGACCAGTAGTCGCGGTACCGGCCCTGGGGGCCACCGTCGTACCAGTTCGGGTCGTTGCCCACGCCGGCCGCGGCCACGAACAGGTCGACGTCGCGCATCACCTCGCTCAGCACGACCGCCGGAACCTCCTCCAGCGGCACCGGCGTGCGTTCACCCCGGGCGAACCACAGCTGGTCGGTTCCCATCGTGTCGAACACCGCGTCGTCGGCACGATCCTCGATGCCCGCGATGTTCAGCTGGGCCCGCAGACCCCAGTCGGGTAGGGCCAACCAGGGCAGGTCGTAGCTGGCACCGTCGTTGCGGTGCTGGACGTACGACCAGCCGCGCCGGGACAGCAGCGCGTTGAGACGGTGCTGGCGCACGATGTGCGCGGCGAACCGGTTGGAGTACGTGCCGGTGGCGCGCTCCGCGTCGGTGAGCAGGTACTGCTCACGGTGCGCCTGCTTGAACGGCTGGGTGATCGTGTGCCGGCCCAGGAAGTCCCGCCAAGCCTGGACCGCGGCGGGGTCGTCGACCGGGTGCCACAGCCGTACCGTGGCGTCGCTGGCGGGCTCGACAACCCTGTCGTCCACGCTCCGCAGGGCGTCGCCGCCCCAGCAGCAGGCCACGCCGTCGACGGTCCAGATGAGACGCCGGGCCAGGGTCCGGGCCAGTGGGTGGTCCAGGAAACGCTCCCGCCACTGCTCGACGGTCCACGCCCGGTCCCGCCGCAGCAGCCCCTCCAGGCGGTCGCGGGTGGCGATCAGCGTCGCCGCGACGTCCGTGACGGTCGCCTTCAGCTCCTTCAGCTCGTCGCCGTGCTCCTTACGCACCTGCACGGGTGGGGCCTTGACCACCTTGCCGTCCGCGTTGCGCCACACCAGGACGGCGTCGATGCCGCGCACCTCCAGCTCGTACGAGCAGTCACCCAGTTTGTCCGCGAGGGGAAGGCCGAAGCCGGGCAGGCCCATCTCCTCGACGTCCTCGCGGCTGACGCCGAGCGCCTCTGCGTGCTGGGTCAGCCCCTTCTCCACGATGCGCAGGGTGCTCTTGTAGGTCAGCCGCGACGCGAGCCGGGCCAGTTGCGCGAGGGCGGCGGGATGATCGGAGTCGATGAGCGCCGCGACCGCGACGTTCGCCAGTTTCGGGCTGGCCGGGCCGTGGCCCGGAATCTTGCGGGCTGCTCGTTCCGCGATCTGGCCGAGGCTGCGCAGGGTCTCCTCCGACGACGGCAGCATCGTCCGCAGCCAGACCAGGCCCCACAGCAGCCCGACGTTGTAGCGGTCGATCATCCGGGGCGGGACGTCCGCGAGGTGGCCGGGACAACACTTGGTCATGCGCAGCGGCAAGGTACGCGCCTGCCCCACGAGCGGGAGCCAATCGTCGAGCCGGGCGGTGAACTCGTCGCCGCCCACCGCGTCGAGCAGCGACCGAGCCTGCTTGCGCCAGCCCGCCGACGGCTTCGCCTTGTCCGCCTCGACCGAACAGTGGGCCAGCAGCGCCTGCCACGCGGCCCGGCGGTCCTCCGGCATCGCCTCGACGTCCGCGATCGCGCGGTCGGCCCACTGTTCGCCGACATTGGGGATCGGCCACACCCGGTCAGCCTCGTCGCTCATGTCGCGCAGCGAACGCTCGACCCGGGTCCGGCGCCAGGTCGCCAGGGCCGCCGGGTTCACCCGCCCGGCCGACGCCTCCGCCTGGATGGACTCCCAGGTGAACCGCTTGAGCTGCGTGCTCCAGTAACCGAAGCCCAACCATGCCTGACCGCCCAGCCGGTCGAGCCAGACGGCGCCGTCGAGCCCGCCGCCGGAGCGCACGGCACTGATCAGCGTGCCCCGCCCGTCGCTGTCCTCCCCCGGTACGGTCAAGGCGTCGAACACCGTCTGCCGGACCGGCGCCGGTTGCGCGGCCAGCAGTTGCGCCGCCCGGGCCCACACCTCGCGACGGGCGCGGTCCCACGGGGTCTCGGTCTGGTACGCCAACATCGGCAGGGTTTCGACCACTGTCATCGCCGCGGCGCGACGGCGATCATGGTCCGCGTCGTGGCCGCCCAGGTCCGCCACCGCGGCGGCAAGCAGTTCACCCTGCCGGATGGCCTCCGGCAGCAGCTCGACCTGCGGCGCAGCGAGCTGGTAGGGCCCGTGCGGATCGGTGAGCGCGGCGAGCAGCGCGGGCAGCGTGCCGGCCGACACCCAGCCGAGCACCGTGGTCATCCGGCTGACGAAATCCCGCCGTCCATGCTCGTTGAGGGTGTTGTCGCTCCGCTCACACCATCCCCTGACGGTGTCGACCACGTCACGCAGTGCCAACTCCGCGTCGCGCGTGTCCATCAGCCACCCACCAGCGGGACGAGCTTGAGGAAGGTGATCCGCGACCCCGCGTGCAGGCGGACCTTCTCGTCCAGGGCTGTCACCTGCCGGTCGTCGACAAGCACGACGAACCCGTTGCGACGGAACGCGTCGAGTGCCACCTGCGTCCGCGCCTCCGCGTCGACGTCAGCACCGGACTCGGCGATCTCCAGGAATGTCCGCCGCCGGATCAACTCGTCGAGGCGTAGCGACTCCTCGAAGACCTCCACGCTCCACTCGGGTCCGCTCAGGGCTCCGGTCACTTCATCGGCGATCGTGATCATCGGCATGGCGGAGAAGGTAACGCAGCCGTCCGACACGGCGTCCGGCGAAGGTGGGTGGGGCAACGCGGCGCAGCGCCGCGCGGGAGGGACCCCGCCCGGTCGACCAGGAAGTTCGGCTGATCAAGCGGGTAGGCTCGTCACCGCTGCGTGCTGCGCTGACCGCCCGGCACCCCGAACAATCTCGCTCGCGCCGCTCCAGGGGGACGTCACCACGTGAGCACCCACTCGATGTTGCTGTTCGTGCTCGCCGCCGTCGCGGTGATCGTCGCCGTGCGGTGGGTGGCGGCCCGCACCGGACTGCCGGCGGCGGCGCTGCTGCCGCTCATCGGCATCGCGTACGCGTTGCTCCCGGGCCCCAACGTCGGGCTGGATCCTGACCTCGTGCTCATGGTCGTGCTGCCGCCGCTGCTCTACAGCGCCGCACTGGACTCCTCGCTGCTGGACATCCGCCGCAACCTGCGCATCGTGGTCAGCCTGTCCGTGCTGCTGGTGCTTCTCACCGGCGTTCTCGTCGGCATCGGTTTCCATCTGTTCGTCGCCGGCGCGACACTTGCCGCCGGAATCGCGGTCGGCGCCGCCGTCGCGCCACCCGACCCGGTGGCCGCGCTCGCGGTGGGCCGCCGGGTCAACCTGCCACCGAAGATGGTCACGATCATCCAGGGTGAGGGGCTCCTGAACGACGCCACCGCCCTGACGATGCTCAGCGTCGCGGTGGCCGCCGCGGTGGGCGGCGAATTCTCGTTCCCGGCCGCCGTCGGCCAGTTCGTGCTGGCGGCGGTCGGCGGGGTGGCGGTGGGGGCGGCCATCGCCTGGCTGGTACGTCTGGCCCGACCGCTCACCACCGATCCGTTGCTGTCGAACGCCATCTCGCTCGCGACACCGTTCGTGGCCTACCTGGTGGGTGAGGAGCTGCGCGTCTCCGGCGTGCTCGCCGTGGTGATCGCCGGGCTGATCGTCGGCCACCAGACGCCCCAGCTCGGCTCCGGCGCCGCCCGGTTGCAGACGAGCGCCGTGTGGCGGCTTGTCGACTTCCTCCTTGAGGGCTTCGTCTTCCTGCTGATCGGCCAGCAGCTCCCCGAGGTCGTCAAGGGCCTGCGCCAGTACGAGACGTCCACCATCGTCATCGCCGTCGCGGTGTCGGTCGGCGTGGTGCTGCTGCTGCGCCCCGCCTGGCTGGTGCTGACCCAGTCCCTCCCCCGGTCGCTGCACAGTCGGTTGGGCGGCGTATCCGAGCAGGACGACCCGGACGAGCCCGGTAGTGCCCGGCAGGTCGCCCGCGCCGACCGCAACGCCGAACGGTTGTCCCTGCGCGAGGTGACGGCGCTGAGCTGGTCGGGCACCCGTGGGGTGATCAGCCTGGCCGCGATCTTCACCCTGCCGTTGACCACCAACAGCGGGGCGCCTTTTCCCGACCGGGACCTGCTCCTGTTCTGCACCTTCGTGGTCGTCCTCGTGACGCTCGTCGGGCAGGGCCTGACGTTCGCGCCGCTCGTGCGGAGGCTCGGCCTGCGCGCCAACGAGACCGACCAGGCCCGGGTACGCAACGAGGCCCGCTCGGCGGCGGTCGAGGCCGCCCTGGCCCGCCTGGACGAGGTCGCCGCCGCCGATCCGGACAGCGCGATGGCCGTCAACACCACCCGTACCCAGTTGCTGGCCCGACTGGCGCGCTACCGCGGGCGACTCGACCTGCTCGAACAGAGCGGGTCGTCGGAGCTACCGACCTCACCGCAGTACGAGACGGCGCTCCAGGTCCGCCGGACGGCCATCGACGCCCAGCGGGAGGAACTCGTGCGCTGGCGCGACAGCGGTCGGCTGCCCGACGAGGAACTGCGCGTCCTGGAACGGGAACTCGATCACGAGGAGTTGCTGCTGCCCAGGCGGACGTCCAGCTGACCGGCCGACAGTGCGATCAGTCGTGCTGGCCCCGGCCTATCGCCTGCCGCACCAGTGCCGCGCCCTTCTCCGGGTCCAGGCCGCTGGCGATGAGCAGGTCATGGGCGATGGTCCGGAACTCGCCCACGGCGATCATCCCGGAGTAGCCCAGACGGTGACGGTGCAGGCGGGTGGGGTCGCGGGCGGACAGGCCCTGTGCCCGTCCGATTAGTTCGACAGCCTCCAGGATCCGCTCGCGCGGCTCCCGTGGCTCCTCCCGCGCGACGATCGCCGCGCGCAGGTCCAGCGCGCTGTCGGCCAGCAGGTCGATGGCGGCCGAGAGCTCCTCCGGCAGCGGCTCGTGGTCCTTGAGTGCCGTCGTGAGCTGCCTCGCCAGAGATCGGCAACTGTGCACGCTGCGTTCCAGATGTCGGATCGCCTCCGCGTGGAGGGCGAACGAGTCGCGTTCATGCCAGCGCAGCGGCGCGAGTCGCACCACCTCCCCGGCGGCCTGCAGCCCGTCCCGTAACGCGATGATCTGCGGGCCGATGTTCCGCAGCTCGCGCAGGGCCTGCTCCGCCTGCCCGAGATCCCGCAGGCGCAGCGCCGCCGCCACATGGTGCATGGCGACCACCGCGGGGCCGACCACGGGCTCGGCCAGTCGGTGCAGTGTCCGCCGCGGATGGATGGGCACCAGCAGCAGACTGACCGCCAACCCGATCAGCCCTCCGACCGTGGCGTCCACGAACCGGGGGATGGACAGGTCACGGACCGGTGGTTCGAGGGTGGCGATGAGCACCGCCGTACCGCCGGCCTGGGTGAGCAGCGACCCGCCACCCTTGAGCAGGATGGCCACGATGATCGCCAGCAGGACGACCCCACCGGTCTGCCACGGGCCGATGCCGAACAGCGGCATGAGCGTGTCACCCACGGCGAGCCCGAGCACCACCCCGACCAGCAACTCGATGGTGCGCCGCAGGCGGGAGCCCATCGCGGCGGCCGCGATGCCGACCGCAGTGGTGGGCGCGAAGACCGGGGACGGATTGCCGAGGAACTGGTACACGACGAACCAGGCGAGCCCCGCCGCGATGGCGGCCTGCACGGCGAGCAGACCGTAGAGCCGGAACCGCCAGGAACGTACGCGCCACGCCTCCCGCGCCCGCTCCCGCAGGCTGCCGAACATCCGGTCGACGCGAGAACGCCCGTGTGGTGCCGAATCCAGGTCGGCGGCCGAATCCTCGCTCGCGGGCATGCGCGCCGCTTACCCACCAAATGAGGACCTATCCGCGCTGCCGACGCCCGCGCGGGCCCTGTTGACCGTTGCCCCGCCGGTGCGGGTGACACCGACCGGCGGGGCTTCGATCACGGTACGCGGACTACCTCTTGGCGATCTTGATCGTCGCCGTCCGGTAGTTGTTGCGCCTGTCGTTCTTCGTCGGGTCGTAGTTCTTCTCGATGTTGCCGGCGCTGTCCACCGAGAACCAGCGGAACGTCGTCGTCTCGGTCACGTGGAACACCTGCCCCGGCTCCCGGAACTCGGTGGCCGCGTAGCGCGGCGACTGGAGCGTGGGCCGGCTGCCGTCGGTCGTGTAGTAGATGGTGGCCGGCTCGCTCGTCTCGAAGCGTACGTCCACCGGCCCGCGGTAGGTCCCTGCGCCGGGAACGAGCTGCGATGTCGGGTTCTTCCTGTCCCGTCCCCAGTCCGCCGCCACCCGGAACATCTCCATGATCCCGTTGGCGTACTCCATCGTCTCGGCGTGGCCGCTGACCAGCTCGGGGTTGCCCGCCCACTCCGGCTGGAACGAACCGCCCTGCCAGTCGCCGGTGGCCGGGTTGTAGACGGAGCCGCCGACCTCCCAGCCGAAGGCGTAGATCCCGTAGGTGTAGTACAGGTCCTCGCGCACGTTGCCCGCGGAGGAGTAGAGGACGTCGGACGAGCCGCCGACGTTCTCCGGCGTGACGACCGTCTCCCGGTGCGCCTTGACCTGCGACAGGATCCGGGAGGCCGACTGCCAGTAGAACGCCTCGTCGCCCAGCGGCGGGCGCGGCGTGGTGATCCGCCCGTCCGCGATGTACGCACCGGGCTGCCAGAACAGCTGCCCGCCGTTGGAGTGCACGGACATCATGAACTTGATGTTCGAGTACTTCTCGACCAGCCAGATGATGTTCTTCGACTCCGGCTCGGACAGCTCCTCCGGCCCCTGGTAGGTGCCGCTGACGCAGTTGGTCGACCCTCCCGCGTAGCCGTCGTGGCCCGACCCGACCCGGTAGTTCCGGTTCAGGTCGACGCCCCAGGAGTTCCGCTGCCCCGGGTCGGCGGTCGCGTTCGGGCAGTGGTTCGTCATGTTCTTCCGCTGGGAGGCGAAGTTGTAGAAGCTGTAGTTCGCCCCGTCGGGGTTGTTGGAGAGGATGAAGAAGACGTCGGTGTTCTCGACGATCTTCTTCGTCTCCCGGTCGGACCGGTAGTTGTGCACCAGGCGCTCGGCCGACTCCAGGCTGGTCGTCGCCGGCACCCACTCGCGGGCGTGGTCCTGCGCCTGGATGAGAACGCCGGGCTTGCTGCCGTCACGGTGCTTGCCGATCCGCAGGACGGGGATGGTGACCGGGCCCCGCGGCACCTCACCGTCCGGTGCGCCGACGCGCTTCTGGTCGAGGAAGTCGGTCAACGCGACCGGGCCGGCCGTCGCCGCGACGATGCCGGTGCCCGCGTTGGTGCGGTACGGGTGCGCCCGGTCGATGAGGCCCTGGGACCGGGTCATCAGCGCGTCCGCGACCTGGGTGGCCGTACTCGCCGGAGCGCCGGAGGCGTCGGTGCCGAGCAGGACGCGGACCGCCTTGCCCGCGACCTCCACGGTGAGCGGGAGGTCCGCCCCCGGCCGGTCCACGAACTCGACAGTGACGTCGTTGCCACCCTCGTGGCCCCACGCCGCCGAGCTGACCACGACTGCCGACTGACCCGTACCGCCGATCGTGGCCTGCGCCTTGCGCTGGTAGCCGTTGGTCTGGTTCGGGAGGTAGACGATTTCGGCGATGTCCGGGTACTGGCGGGCGATCTCCTTCGCGCGGCTGTAGAGCTGCTGCGGGTGCCGGTAGCCGTCCACGAAGTCGGACTTGTAGGACGGGTTCGCCGTCAGCGGCGGCGGAGCGTCCTCAAGCCAGTCGGAGACCGTGCCGGTGGCGACGCCGCCGGTTGAGCTCGTGACCCGGATCTGGTTCGGGCGCGCGTCGAGCTTGAACAGGTTGCGGTGGAACATGTACTGCCCCGAGTCGACGAAGCGGCTCATCGTCCGGGCGAAGCCGAACGGCGTGGCCCTGCCCGAGTCGTTCTCGAGCTGCATCTCGACGACCGGTTCGGCCTGCTGCCCCTCCGTGGTGCGCGCCTCGACGTAGAGGAAGCCCTGGCCCTTGGTGGTGAACCAGTCGGCACGGGCGATCCGTACCGTCGCCTCGTGGCTGGCCGGTTGCGCCACCCGCGCGGCAGCGCCCGCGATGCCGCCATCGGCCTCGTCACTCCAGCCGAACCCGACGCCATCGCGGAGGACCTCGACGCCCATCGCCGTCAGTTCGATGATCTGCTCGGCGGTGACCACCGCCTCGCCCTCGATGCCGGTCGGCACGCGCCGGAGGCCGTGTTCGAGGTCGAAGCCGGCAGCGACGACCTTGTCCAGCATGTCGGCGCCGGCCAGCTTGACGTGTACGCGGCGTACCTGGTCCACGGTCTCAAGCTGGGATGGCGCGGAGCCGGCCGTGGCGGTCGGACCCGCGGGATCCGCACCCGCTGGCCCGGTCGACACGAGGACGCCCGCCATCAGGGCGGGCAGCACCACAAACGCGATGCGCCGTTGTCTGCGTCGCATTATCCCCTCCTTCGTGTTCACACTGATCCACATAGGACGGACGGATGACGCTCGCGCATCCTGGGTCTGAGCACGGGTGATGGTTGGCGTGGCGAGAAGGTCCGGGGCCCTGCGCGAGTCCGGTGAGCGTATGCGGATCTTCATCGGCATCGGCCGGGATCAACGTAATTTGAGCATTACTTGAGGCATCGCGGGTGCCTGCGGTCGCCCGCCTTCGCCCAGCCCCGGCGACCACCCGTGGTTGATCCGCCGCCGGCCGGGTAGCTGAACACCATGCGACTACCGACCCTCGTCAAGACCGCGGCGGCGGTCACCGTCACGGCCGCCGCCGGGACAGCGGTGAACGACACCTCCAACGGCTGGTACCGGCGGCTGCGCAAGCCGAGCTGGCAGCCACCGCCGGTGGCGTTCCCGTTGGCGTGGACGCCGCTGTACGCGTTGATCGCGGTGGCCGGCGCCCGCGTACTGGACCGCACCGACGGTGCCGATCGCGCCGCCTTCACCCGCGCCTACGCGCTCAACCTGGCTCTCAACTTCGGCTGGAGCGCGTTGTTCTTCAAGGCCCGCAGGCCCACCGTCGCGCTGGCCGAGATCGCCGCCCTCAACGCCTCGAACTTCGCGCTCGTCCGCCGCGCCTCCCGCGTCGACCCGGTCGCGGGTGCCGCGCTGGCCCCGTACGCCGCGTGGACGCTCTTCGCCACCGCGCTCAACGGCGCCATCGTCCGCCTCAACAGCACCAGGTGACAGCTCAGTTTGTGTGACCTGAGCGGGCCGCAACCCATCTCCACGGTGTACGACGATGTCCCGTGAAGGCGAGGTTGTGAGCGTGACCTATCACGCGTACCCGAACAGAACCGACCTGTCGGCGGTGGTGGACGCGGCCCGCCGCGGTGACCACGCCGCGACTGACGAGTTGGTCTCGCACTACCTGCCACTGGTGTACAACATCGTGGGACGGGCACTGAATCGATCCGCGGACGTCGACGACGTCGTGCAGAACACGATGTTGAGCGTCGTACGAGGGCTGGCGGGCGTACGCGATCCGCGGCTCTTCCGGTCCTGGCTGGTCGCCGTCACCATGAACGAGGTCCGCGCCTACCGGCAGCACCGGCACACCACACCGACGCCGCCGGAGGACATCGACAACATGGTCGCCCCGGGTTCGGACTTCGAGGATCTGACCCTGACCCAGCTGCGCCTGTCCGATCAGCGCCGGGAGGTCGTCCTGGCCACGCGCTGGCTGGACGACGACCACCGCCACCTGCTCTCCCTGTGGTGGCTGGTCGAGGCCGGTCACCTGTCCCGCGCCGACCTGGTCGACGCGCTGCAGATCGACCCGCACCACGTGACCGTCCGCGTGGCCCGGATGAAGGCGCAGTTGGACACCGCTCGGCTGGTGGTGCGGGCCCTCATCGCCCGGCCCGGCTGCGCCGGCCTCCTCGACACGGCCGCCGACTGGGACGGTCAACCGGCGCCGGTGTGGCGCAAGCGGCTCGCACGCCACATCCGCGACTGCACGTACTGCCCGAACACCACCTCGGACCTGGTTCCCGCCGAGCGGCTGCTCGCCGGCCTCGCGCTCACGCCGGTCCCGGCCCGCCTCGCGTCGGACGTCTCCCACCAGGTCCAGCTCGTCGCCTCCTCGCAGGGCGCCACATCGGCAGGCGCGTACGCGAAGGCCGGGATGGTGCCCAAGGCCCGCCTCACGGCACTGTCGCTCCCCAAGACCCTGGTCGGCGCCGTCGCGGCCGTCGCCCTGGTAGCAGGGGGCGGGCTCGTCCTCACCACCTACGCCGACGGGCCGACGAAACAGCCGGCGAGCGCCGCAGCCGCCGAGCCCTCGGCGCAGGTCACCGACGCCGCCCCCGAGCCGAGCGAACCTGCTGTCGAGTCGCCCTCCCCCACAGCGCCCGTACCCTCCCCGAGCGCCGCACGCCCGAGCCCCACCCCCAGCAGATCGGCGACGCCGACGCGTACCTCGTCACCGACGCCGAGCAGGCCGGCCAGGAAGTCGACCGCCGCCCTGCCGGCCGGTGTGTCCGCCGCCGAACAACGCCTCCTGGTGCTGCTCAACGAGCGACGCCGCGCGCTCGGGCTGCCCGAGGTCAAGATGCGCACCAACGAGCAGGACGCCGCGGAGACCTGCGTGAAGCAGAACCTGGACGCGGGCACCTTCACGCACTGCGGGCACGAGGTCCTGTTCGCGTCGTCGGGCAACTCCTCGCCCGAGCAGATGATCGAGGCCTGGTTCAACAGTCCCGGCCACAAGACGGCACTGACCTACGCCAGCTCCCGCTTCGCCGGCCCCGCCATCGTCTCCAACGGCACCCGCCAGATCGCCGCCATCAACATCGACTACTGAGGCTCTCCGGCCCGGCGACGGTCGTCGCCGGGCCGGCCCGCCTACGCCCCACCCCCGACAGGTGGCATCGGCCGCACTGACGCCTCGGCGGCCAGCCGCGCCGCCAACCGTTCATCGAGGTACGCGGCCACCCGCGCATCCTCGGCCGGGGCCAGCGTCGTCCGGCACAGGTACCGCGGCTGCTGGTCCGCGCAGTCCAGGCGGTACGCCTCCCGCATCCGAACGGCGTGCCTGATCGCCGTCCACGGCAACCGCAACGCCGCATGAGCGGTGTGCCACTCGATGGCCTCCGCGGTGAACACGTACCGCACCGGCGCGCTCAACTCGGCGTGACGTCGCAGGTACGCCGAGCCGTTGATCAGCCCCGCGATGCACCAGACCGCCCCGAACGGGACGCCGAACAGCCCCGCCAGGAGCCACCCGCCGTCGGCCGTGAACGTACCGAGGCTCGTGATCGACAACAGCAGACCCGAGATGACGAACAACCAGCTCATCCGCCGCAGATCCCGTCGCAGCAACCGCGTGAACCGGACGTCGGGAGTGACGAGCAGGTCGAACCCGCCCCGGAATCCTCCCTCGTTGAGCCTCACGTCGCTCACGCGTACCCCTCACCGTCGTCGATGCCAGCCGCGAAGAACCTAGACCCTGCCGGCGCGTTGCCGCAGCTGTGGCCGGGAATGAGGGTGACAGGCCGAGCATGGCCGCGGTGAGATGGGACCGTTACCGTACGCGACGGGTCATGGCGCGATGGAGCAGCCTCGATCCGACAAGCGGCGGGGAAAGGACAGCTGTGCAACTGGTCGCGGGCGAACCGATGGAGTACCTGGGCGGTGACACGGTCGTCGAGGTGGACCACCCGGCAGTGCGAGCGTTAGCTGGCGAACTCCGCGCGGCGCACCCGGACGACGTCGACTTCACGCGGGCCGCCTTCGAATGGGTTCGTGACCGGATCCGGCACTCGGTGGACGCCCAGGATCCGCGGATCACCGTCACCGCCGGCGAGGTTCTCAGCGCCGGCGTGGGCCTCTGCTATGCCAAGTCGCACCTGCTGGTGGCCGTGGCCCGGGCCGCCGGCGTTCCGGCCGGGTTGTGCTACCAACAGCTGACCGACGGGGGAAAGCCCTTCCTGCACGGCCTCGTTGCCGTATACCTTGCGGGCGGCTGGCATCGCCAGGACCCGCGCGGCAACCGCACCGGCATCGACGCCCAGTTCCGGCTCGGGCGTGAGCAACTGGCCTACCCGATCACCGACGGATCGACTGGCCTCGGTCTTCCTGAAGTGCACGTGCGCCCCTCGCCCAATGTGATCGCAGCCCTGCGCGGTGCTCGAGACGCTCTTGAACTGTGCCGCGCCGGGTTGCCCGCTACGCCCTGAGCTGGGACAGCGGATGCCGGGCACCCGCCGAGCCGCCATCCGCCGCGGCCGTACACGAAAAAGGCCCCGGCCCGGTGTGAACCACCAGGTCGGGGCCTTGATCGTTGGTGCGCCGCCAGGGACTCGAACCCCGAACCCGCGGATTAAGAGTCCGCTGCTCTGCCAGTTGAGCTAGCGGCGCTCGATCGGCAACGGGACGAGACGCTAGCACGCCAGGGTGCCGCTGGGAAAACAGGGACACCCGCCTCAGTGTCCGCGCGGGCTACCCGGTCAGGACCGCCGGGATCAGTGGCGAGAATCCGGCGGACCATGGCATTTTCGCCTCTCGTCGCCGACTGCGAGCTTTCCTAGGCTCCCTCTCGACACTCCTCAACTGGAACGGAAACGGGGCGGACCGTGCTGCGCTACGTCATGCCCGTGGTGATCGGGCTGGTCTACGTCGGGCTCAACTCCCTCGTCCCGGAGCCGCACCGGCGACGCCTGAACGCGCTCGTCGTCACCGGCGCCGGGGCCGCCTACATCAGCGGTGGCGGGTTCGGGCTGTGGGAGTTGCTCTTCTGCGCGCTGCTGCTGGTGGTGGGCTACGCCGGGCTCACCTCGTACACCTTCATCGGCGTCGGGTGGCTCCTGCACACGGTCTGGGACGTGCTGCACCACCGGCGCGGCACCCCGATCATCCCGTCACTGCATGACTCGTCCTTGGGCTGCGCGCTCTGCGATCCGGTCATCGCGCTCTGGTGCTTCGCCGGTGGCCTGTCGGTGAGAGACCTGTACGGCCGGGTCGCGCGGCGGGCGACCGATGCGCGGCCGTCGGTGACCGCACGGTCCTGACTGGTTGAATTCCGCCATGCACACAGTGGCCGTGCTCGCCCTCGACAGTGTCGTCCCGTTCGATCTGGCCACCCCGATGGAGGTCTTCCAGCGCACCCGCCTGCCGGACGGCCGCGCCGGCTACCGCGTTCTCGTCTGCGCCGCCACACCGACGGTCACCGCTGGGGCGTTCAGCATGGCGGTGCCGTGGGGCCTGGACGTGCTCGTCGACGCCGACACAGTCGTCGTGCCGGGCGTCTCCGACCCCGCCGCCGCGACGCCCGCAACGGTCCTCGACTCGCTGCGCGCCGCCGCCGCGAACGGTGCCCGGATCGCCTCGATCTGCGGTGGCGCGTTCACCCTCGCCGCCACCGGCCTGCTCGACGGGCAGCGCGCGACCACGCACTGGCTCGCCACCGACCGGCTCGCCGCCGAACATCCGCGGATCCAGGTCGACCCCAACGTGCTCTACGTGGACAACGGCCAGTTCCTGACCTCCGCGGGCGCCGCCGCCGGGCTCGACCTGTGCCTGCACCTGGTCCGCCGCGACCACGGCGCCGCTGTCGCGGCCGCCACGGCGAGGTTGTCCGTCATGCCGCTGGAACGCGCGGGCGGGCAGGCGCAGTTCATCACGTACGAACCGCCCGCCGCCGACGGGGCGACCCTGGAGCCGCTGCTGACCTGGATGCGCGACAACGCCCGGCGCGAGCTGACCCTCGCCGACATCGCCCGCCACGCCGGCTTGAGCACCCGGACGCTGAACCGGCACTTCCGCGACCAGACCGGCACCAGCCCGCTACGGTGGCTGCACCGGGTCCGCGTTCACCAGGCGCAGCATCTCCTGGAAACCACCGTCCATCCCGTCGACCGGGTGGCGACGCAGGTGGGTTTCGGCTCCACCACCGCCTTCCGGGACTGCTTCAAGCGCATCACCGGCACCAGCCCGCAGGCGTATCGGCGGAGCTTCCGGTGACCGCGACGCCCGGGCACCCGATGGGCAGGGATGACGCAGCCGCTGTGCAGCAGCCGGCCCGACGCCGAGCAGCGTCGGGCCAGCGCGAGAGCCGCGAACCGTCACCAGGGCACCACACCTGCGTCCTCGAAGAATCCACCGGTGGGGCCTCCGTCGGGCAGTGTGGCCAGGCGGATGGCGGTCGCCGCGCCCTCCCGGGGAGTACGCACGCCACGGAAGCCGTTGAGGTCGGTGGCGACGTAGCCCGGGCAGGCGCAGTTGATGAGGATGTTCGTGTCCGCCAGTTCCCGGACGTACTGAAGGGTCACCGCGTTCAGGAACGACTTCGAGGGCGCGTAGGCGACAGCGACCGGCCCTGTGGAGGTCTCACCACCGGGACCTGACTGTCGGGCCAGAGAACCGACGCTGCTGGACATGTTCACGATGCGCGGCGAGGCCGACCGGCCGAGTAACGGCAGCATGGCGTTCGTCACCCGGATGACGCCGATGACGTTGGTCTCCACCACCGTGCGGATGACGGCCGGATCGACGCTGCTCGGCTGCTGCGGCCCGCCGCCGGTGATTCCGGCGTTGTTGACCAGGGCATCGAGGCGTCCGGCGCGTTCGGCGATCAGGTCGGCTGCGGCGGCGACACTGCGGTCGTCGGTGACATCCAACGGGACACCGAAGGCGTCGACGCCGGCGTCCCGCAGCCGCGCCACCGCCGCGTCCCGCCGGGTTTGCTCACGCGCCCCGACACCCACGCTCCAACCCAGCGCACACAGGCCTGCCGCGATCTCGTACCCGATGCCCTTGTTGGCCCCGGTGACCAGGGCGATCTTCTTGTCACTCATGTCTTCGACTCTGAATCGCGGCTGGCGAGCCGTCCAAGACCACCTGAGTCACGGGCGATACCCTCACGGTATCGCCGCACCTACGTACCTCCCAGCTAGGCTCTACGGGTGGAGACACGAGAGCTGCGGTACTTCGTCGCCGTGGCCGAGGAGTTGCATTTCGGCCGAGCAGCGCAACGCCTGGGCATAGCCCAGCCTCCATTGTCGCGGGCGATCAGTCAGCTCGAACGTCGTCTGGGTGCCACCTTGTTGAGGCGTGACAGCCGGTCGGTGACCCTGACCGAAGCCGGTGCGGTCCTGCTGCACGAAGGACGAGCAGCGCTGGACGCTGTGGAAGCTGCCGAACATCGCACCCGCCGCGCAGCTCTCGCCGTCACCGGTCACCCTGGCGTCGTCCTGGCGACCAAGGCTGGAGCGTCCAGCGAGTTGCTCGCGAAGCTGCTGAACGCCTACGCCACCGAACCTGGATCGGTCGACGTCGACGTGATGCTGTGTGGCCCCGGCGAACAGGAACGACTGTTGCGAACCGGCCGTGCCGATGTCGCGATCCTTCACCACCCGTTCGACAACCTCAGCGGGTTCGACACCGAGGAACTGTTCACCGAGGGCCAGGTCGCCATCCTCCCGGCCGGCCACCCCCTCACCACTCGCGGGAGTTTGCAGCTGAGCGAGGTGACCGAGCTGCCCGACCTGCCTCTACCGCGCTGGCCCGGGGATGATGGCACCTATCCCGACGGCCCGGGTCCTGAGGCACGGAGCCACTCACAACTTTTGCAGCTCACCTCCCTTGGCCGGACCTTGCTGGTCGTGCCTGACTCCGCCCGATCCCAGCTGAACGACGATGTCGTCGCAGTGCCGATCGTGGACGCGCCGGACGTCACCACGGTCATCGCCTGGCCCCCGCACAGCCGTTCCCGAGCCGTCGCTGATCTTGTACGAGCCGCACTCCGCCTCTAGCGGCTGACATCGCCTCGTCGCACCGACGTACGCGAAAAGGCCCTGACCGGCAGAGATCTGCCAGGTCAGGGCCTTGCTCGTTGGTGCGCCGCCAGGGACTCGAACCCCGAACCCGCGGATTAAGAGTCCGCTGCTCTGCCAGTTGAGCTAGCGGCGCTCGATCGGCAACGGAGAGAAGATTAGCACCCGGTCGAGCCGGGCTCCAATCCGGTTACCCGGCTCCCCCCTTCGGTCGAGCTTACCGGGCATATGGCTACAAAAGCCCCCGTGTACGAAAGTCCGGGGCGTGGGTGGCGGCGCTGATACGGCACGATGTCCGCCAGGTACGCGAGAACAGAGGTGGGGATGGCACGGTTCACGCGAGCCGGGGCGGTGGTGGGCGCCCTGGCCCTGGCGGCGTCGCTGGCACTGGCCGGGTGCGGCGGCGACGAGAAGAAGCCGGAATTCGTTGGCGGGGCGTCGTCGGACGCGAGTGCCGCCCCTGGTTCAGCCGCGCCGTCGGCGCCGAGCGCACCGAGCGGCCCGCCGCTCACCCTGAGCCCGGCCGACGGCACGAAGAACCGGCCGGTGAGCACGGAGATCAGCGCGAAGCTCCCGGGTGGCGGGAAGGTGTCAGCGGTGACCCTGACGGCGGACGGTGGTGGCTCGGTCGAGGGCAAGCTGCGTACCGATGGTTCGTCCTGGGTGCCGTCCGCGCCGTTGAAGTGGGGCACCCGCTACACGGCCACGGTGACGGCGAGCGCGTCGGACGGCACGAGCAGCCAGGGCACCAGCAGCTTCACCACGATGGCCAAGCCGAAGTCGACGATCGGCTCGGGCCTGTACCTCTTCGACGACAAGAGCTACGGGGTGGCCATGCCCGTGGTCACCGAGTTCCACCCGGGCATCCCGAAGAAGGACCGCGCGGCGGTGCAGAAGCGGATGTTCGTCAAGACCGACCCGCCGCAGCCGGGTGCCTGGCACTGGGTCAGCAACGGCACGCAGGCCTACTACCGGGCCCCCGAGTACTGGAAGCCCGGCACCACCATCACCGTGCGGATCGCCCTGGCCGGCATGCCGCTGAGCAACGGCCGGTACGGCGACATCGACCGCAAGGCCACCGCCAAGATCGGCCGGTCGTTCGAGATGAAGGTCGACAACGCCAACAAGAAGATGACGGTGTACGAGAACGGCGCGCCGGTGCGCACCATCCCGGTGAGCCTGGGCAAGAAGAGCACGCCGTCGTCGAGCGGCACGATGGTGGTGATGGAGAAGAAGGAAGCCACAGTCTTCGACACCCGGGACGACCCGGACCCGGCCAACCGTTACGTGACCGACATTCAGTTCGCCCAGCGGCTGACCTGGGGTGGCGAGTACATCCACGCCGCGCCCTGGTCGGAGCACGTGCAGGGGCGGCGGAACGTCTCGCACGGCTGCGTGAACGTGTCGATGGCAAACGCCCGGTGGTTGTTCGACAAGACCCGGATCGGTGATCCGATCACGATCAAGGGGACCGAGCGCAGGATCGCCGCTGGCAACGGTTGGACGGCGTGGAGCCTGAGCTGGTCGGAGTTCGTCAAGGGCAGCGCGTTGCCGGTGCCCAGTGGTGGAGCCGGTCCGGCGATCTGAGGCGTCGGCGCGTTACGCCGGCTCCGTCGTTGGCGGGGCCGGCGTACCCTTGCACTCCCGCCGCGCGAGGGCTGCACGGCGACCCCGCGATCCCCGCACGGAGACGAGCCAGGCTCACGAAACGCCGAATAGTAGCAGAATTTGGACACTATTGATGGCGTGTTTCGGTTCACCCTCGGCAACCGGGGCCGGCTCTGGCGCGTCAGTAGGAGACGATGGGGCAGCGACCACGACTGTGAGGGAAACCATGCGAGCTAGCCAGGACCAGCTGATCAGGCCCGGTGGGCGACGCCGCGTGTTCGCGGCGGGGCTTCTCGCCGTGGCGCTGGCCTTCACCTCCGCCTGCACCGACGGCGACGGCGGCAAGCCGTCCTCGTGGCACGGCGGCGGCGAGAACCCCGCACCGAAGGCCGCGGCGACGATCAGTGAGCCGGCGGCCGACGCCAAGGACGTGCCGGCGTCCACCGGCATCACCTTCACCACGAAGGACGCCGTGGAGACCGCTGTCGAGCTGAAGGACTCCGCCGGCAAGACGGTCGAGGGCAGCCTCGCCAAGGACGGTACGTCGTGGTTGCCGGCCGGCGCGCTGGCGTACGGCACGAGCTACACGGCGACAGTGACCGCCACCGGCGACGACGGGCGTCCGGCCACCGCCACCAGCACCTTCACCACCATGGCCAAGCCCGGCAACCAGGTTCGGGTGAGCAGCTTCCTCGGTGACAACCAGGTGGTCGGGGTGGGCATGCCGCTGATCGTGAAGTTCAGCCGGAACATCCCGGAGGACTACCGCGACGACGTGCAGCGCCGGATGACAGTCACCTCGACCCCGGCGCAGGAGGGGATCTGGCACTGGGTCAGCCCCACCGAGATCCGGTACCGGCCGAAGGAGTTCTGGAAGCCCAACAGCACTGTCTCCTACCGGGTGCAGGCGGGTGGCCTGCCGATGGGTGCGGGTTGGTACGGCCGCGCCGACCTCTCGGTGGACGTCAAGATCGGCGCGGCGGTGGTCATGACGGTCGACAACAAGACCAAGCGGATGACGGTGACCCGCAACGGCTCGGTGATCAAGACCATCCCGGTCAGCCTGGGCAAGAAGAGCACCCCGTCGTCCAGCGGCACCATGGTCGTGATCGAGAAGCTGCGCAAGACGGTCTTCGACACGTTCGAGGAGCTGGGCCCGGAGGAGGGCTACCGCACCAAGATTGACTTCGCGCAGCGCCTTACCTGGGGTGGTGAGTTCATCCACGCGGCACCCTGGTCCGAGGGGCAGCAGGGCAGCGTGAACGTGTCACACGGCTGCGTGAACGTGTCGATGGCCAACGGCGACTGGCTCTTCAAGAACACCCAGATCGGCGACCCGATCACCGTCAAGGGCACCGAGCGCAAGCTGCAGAACGGCAACGGCTGGACCGACTGGAACATGAGCTGGGACGAGTACGTCAAGGGCAGTGCCATTCCGTACGAGCCCCCGGCCGACCCGGACACCACCACCCCGAGCCCGGACGCGACGAGCGCCCCGTCCGCCACGCCGACCGCCTGAGCCACCCGAGCAAAAGCCCCCTCTGCGGAGGGGGCTTTCTCGTGGCTGCCCCTGCCTGACCCCCAAAACGACTCAGGCCCCCTCCGAAGAGGGGGCCTGAGTCGTTGAAAGCAGTGGGGTGACTGATGGGAATTGAACCCACGACAACCGGGACCACAACCCGGTGCTCTGCCAACTGAGCTACAGCCACCATGCCGCCGTCGCCCGGTCGATCGCTCCGGGCGGGGTGCGGACCAATAATAGCCACACCACAGCCGGGCACGTCCAGCGGGTTGCCGGTCGGCGCGGCCGGGGTCAGAGTTCGGCGGCGATGGCCTTGGCGGTCTCGACATCCGGGCCGGGCAGCGGGACGAAGACGGTGCGCCGGTAGTACTCCAACTCCCGGATGCTCTCCCGGATGTCGGCCAGCGCCCGGTGCGCGAGACCCTTCTGCGGCTGGCCGAAGTACACCCGGGGGTACCAGCGACGGCAGAGTTCCTTGATCGACGACACGTCGATCATCCGGTAGTGCAGGTGCGCGTCGAGGCGGGGCATGTCCCGGGCGATGAAGCCCCGGTCGGTGGCGATCGAGTTGCCACACAGCGGGGCGGTACGCGGGTCCTTCACGAAGCCGCGGACGTACTCCAGGACCAGGTCCTCGGCTTCGGCGAGAGTGACCGCCGAGCGGCGGACCTCTTCGGTGAGGCCGGACTTGGCGTGCATCGTCTGCACAATCTCCGGCATCCCCTCCAGCGCCGCCTCGTCGGCGTGGATCACCACGTCGACACCGTCACCCAGCACGTTGAGGTCGGGATCGGTGACCAGTGCCGCAACCTCGATCAGTTTGTCCCTGCCGAGGTCCAACCCGGTCATCTCACAGTCGATCCAGACGAGGAGATCAGCCACCGGGACAGCCTACGCGCAGCCCACGCCCTGTGGCTGCGCGCTCTCGGCGGACCGGACCGCTAGGGTTTCGGGGTGCCAGCAGAACCCGTCGCACCGCCCGCCGTCACCGAAGACGATCCCGGCGGTCGTACGGTCCGTCGCCTGGTCGCCGTGGTGGCGCTCAGCGCCGTGCTGCCAGCGCTCTACCTGCCCGGCCTCGTGCACGACTTCTTCGATCTCAAGATCTACATGTCCGCGATGGACTGGTGGCGGGTCGGCCACCCGCTCTACGACTACGTGCAACCCGACCGGGTGCAGGGCGAGCTGTACTTCACCTACCCGCCCTTCAGTGCGCTGCTGCTGTGGCCGTTCGGTCTGCTGCGGCTCGGCGCGACCGTGGCGATCTTCACGGCGTTGACAGTGTTGGCAGTGGTGCTGACCACCCGGTGGCTGGTGATGCCGGTGATCGACCGACACGGCCTGCCCCGAACGTTCACACTGGTCACCGCCGTCCTGCTGGTGCTGGCGGTGGAGGGCATCCGGGAGACGATCACCTTCGGCCAGATCAACATGTTGCTGGTCGTGTTGATCCTGGCCGATCTGCTGTTCGCGGTACCGCGGGCGCGACGCTGGGCCGGGGTGGGCGTGGGGCTGGCGACGGCGCTCAAGATCTTCCCCGGCATCTTCATCGTGTACCTGCTGGTCACCCGCCGGTGGCGGGCCGCCGCGGTGGCGAGCGCGACCGCGGCGGCGGCGACACTGCTGGCGGCGGCGATCGCCCCGCGCGACTCGTGGCGGTTCTGGACCCACGAGCTGTGGGCCACCGAGCGGGTGGGGCGCACCGACATCGTCGGCAACCAGTCGCTGTTCGGCCTGCTCAGCCGGTTCACCGCCCCGGAGAAGCCGGACCGGCTGCTCTGGCTGCTGCTGGTCGCCGTGGTCGCCGGCTACGGGCTGTGGCGGGCCGCCCGGGCGGCCCGGGCCGGTGACCCGTTGACCGGCCTGACGTTGACCGGGTTGGTCGGCTCCCTGGCTAGCCCGATCACCTGGACCCACCACATCTACTGGTTCGTGCCGGCGGTGGTGCTGCTCGCCGACGCGGCGTTGAGCGCCAACCGCCCCGACGAGGCACGCCGACGTCGGTGGCTGGCCGCCCTCGCGGTGGGCATCACCGCCCTGACCATCTACGGGGTGGTGACGTTCCAGGCCTGGGGTGTGGCGCCGGTCCGCACCCGTGACCCGTTGGACTTCCTCCTGCAGAACACGTACGTGCTGCTCAGTCTGCTGCTGCTGGTCGCGCTGCCGATGCGGTCGAGGCTGCGTGCGGAAAATCGCACCAATTGGACAGACCTCCCGAGTAGCCATGATCGGCGCTAACCTGTCCTCATCTACCTCAAGCGTCGCTCGGGTAGCACCGATCCCCCGGTGAGAGTGGCCCTCCGCGTCGGCAGCGCGAAGGGCCACTCGCCGTTCCACCCGCCGCCAGCGGCCGGCCGCCACCAGGCACGGCAACAGCCGGACCGTCAGCCGGCCGGATCGCCATCGGGCCGACCGTCAGCCGGTGGGGCCACCACCGGTCGGGCCGTGGGCTCCTCCGCGTCGGCCGGCGGCCAGGCGAGGCTCAGCGTCACCTCCGGCGGACGGGGCAGCCGTACCGGCTCGTCAAGGTCGGCGAGGGTGGCCGGGCGGGCACCGATCGCCGACCGGGACCGCTCCGCCGCCCCGGCACCGACCGGGGTGAGCTGACGTACCGCCAACGGCTCGGTCGGCTCCGGCTTCCGGGGGCCCAGGCCACTGAGCGACGTGACCCCGAGGCGGCCGGCGAGCACCGGCACCTGGTCCGGCTCGACCACGAAGATCACCTCGCGCGGGCGCAGCGGTCGCAGCAGGATCAGCACCGCGCCCACCACCAGCAGCACGCCGACCGCCAGCAGACCCCAGGCGGCCGGACCGGTCCACCCGACCTGCAACTCCGCGCGCAGGTCCAGGGCCAGGTCGGCACCGCCGTCGGGGCGCATCACCACCAGGCTCATGGGCTCGTCGGCGAGGTCGTCCGCGCTCCACTCCAGCGAGCCGATTCCCTCGCGTACCCAGAAGGGCCGACCCAGCGGCGTGACCAGGCCGTCGGCCGTCGCGGCGCCCGACGGGTCGGTGCGCGGGGTGTCGATGGCCGGTCCGGCCGGGTCGAGCCGGACCGGCAGCGGCCCCCGGGCCAGCGCCACCCGGCGGACCGTGGCGTGCGGCACCGCCGCCAGCCAGCCACGCACCTCGGCGGTGGGCGCCAGCCCGACGAACGCCGGCCCGCCAGTGGTGCGGGCGTCCAGGTGCAGCCGGGCCTGCGCGGTACGCGCGAAGGGCGCCTCCTGTCGCAGCAGCCGGTCGAGGTCGGTGACCACCACCGCGTGACCGGGCGTGCGGACCGTTTCGAAGCGGGCGGTGAAGACCCCGCCGGGGTCGGCGTGTCGGGTCACCAGCCACAGCCCGCCACCGGCGAACAGCGCCGGAATTCCCACAACCAACAGCAGCATCCCGGCGATCGCCCGCACGAACCGCATCCGCACCGTCCCCCTCCGTAGCCAAATACCCGGCCGACCTTACCGACGCAACCCGCCTGATCAGGGGATATCCACGGCACGGCCGACTCCGACTGCGGAAAGCACGCTGGCCCGCCGGAATATCCGGCGGGCCAGCGGGTCAGACCGGGGTCAGGCCTTGGCGACCGGCTCCCGGCGGGTCCGCGTGAACGCCAGCCCACCCAGCACCAGGCCGGCGAGACCGGCGACGAGACCGGCCACACCGAGGCCGACAGCGAGCCCGTTGCCGTCGTCGTCGTCATCATCGTCGGGCGATGCGACGGCGGCGCTCGGCGAGGCCGAACCCGCCGGCGCGGCCGCGGCGGCCAGGGTGAGCACCGGCGCCGGGTGCTCCGGCTCCTCGGCACCCGCCGCCACCGGTTCGTCGATCCAACGCGAGATGTTGCCGTCCGAGTAGGTCTGCAGGGTCTTGAAGATCATCGAGTCGACCTGCGGCAGCGGCCCCAGCGACACCGGGAACTCCTGGAACTGCCCCGGCTTCACCCCCGCGTCACCGGAAGCCGTCCAGGTGATCTTGGAGACCGCCTCGGTGAGCTGACTGCCGTGCACCTCGATCGGCGGGTCCACCTTGCGCTTCTCCGTGGTGACCGTCCAGCCGGGCACCGGCATCGTCGACACCGAACCGACCGGGGCGTTCTCCGGCAACACGACCTCCAGCTTGGTGGTCGACGCGGTGTCGCTCTCGTTCGGCACCCGGAACGCCACCCGGGCGTAGCCGCCCTGGGTCGCCTCCTTCGGGTTCACCGTGACGTGCGCGGACGCCGGCCCGGCGAAGCCGAGCACAGCGGTGGCGGCGGCGGTGAACGCCAGGGCGGCAGCGGCGGTTGCGGTGCGCCGGAATCGGGTCATGGGTTTCGCGAACCTCTCTAACGGATGGGCACGGTGGCGGTCACCGTGGCCTGGTCGATGTCGGTCGTTCGGGCGGTGATCTTCAGTTGCCACTCGCCGGAGGTCGGCAGGCTGATGTCGCCGTAGGCGTGACTGTCCGTCAACCGCAGCAACGGCACCTCGATCGGCTCGATCCCGGCCGAGGGCAGCGCGACTGTCGCCTTCCACTCCGCGACCAGCAGCGGCTGGTTGTTCTTGTCGTACGCGTACAGGTGCACCGAGTTGTTGCCCCGCTGGGCCGGGCTCACCTCGACCTCCACTGCCAACAACGGGTTGTCCAGCCTGGTGCTGAAGAAGCCGGACTCGGCCCCGGCCGACGGGCCGGCCACGGCGGTGCGGGCGGGCGTGGTCTGCACGAGCGTGGCGGACACCGCCAGCACCACCACGGTGACTGCCAACTCCACCAGGACCGCCCGGCGCACCGGCGCCGGGCGTTGCGCCGCGACCCGGCTGCGCACCAGGTGCCGGGAGTACGCGGCCACGGCGATGACAATCGCGAACAGCCCGATCTTGGCGAGCAGCAGACGCCCGTACGTGGTGTCGATCAGCGCCCGCGGGGTGGCCACCTCGATCAGCGCCTGGACGGTGCCGGCGAGCAGCAGCGCCGAGACGGCGAGCGCCGCCCAGCGTGACCAGATCGGCAGGATCGCGCCCAGCTCCCGTTCGTCGGCCTGACGCAGCAGGAAGACGGCGAGCATGAGCAGCCCGCCCAGCCAGACCGCCATGCTGCCCAGGTGGACCGCGTCGACCACCACCGACACCGCCGGCGCCGGGGAGGCCGCCGGGTGCCCGGCCAGCGGCCAGGTCAGCAGGGCGGCACCGCCGAGCACGGCCAGGATGATCGCGTCCGCCCTACCGGCGGGCCGGGCCAGCAGCGGGCGGAGCAGGAAGATCGACGCCGCCAGCAGGCCGAGCCGGACCAGGTGGGCGGCGCCAAAGGCGCTGCCGAAGACACTGCCGAACCCCTCACCGGTGACGTCGAAGAGACCACCGCCGGCGGTGTAGGGCACCTGCAACCACAGATCGGCGAGGGTGGCGAAGGCCACCAGACCGAGGCCGGTCCAGGCCAGCCGGGTCGGCCCCCGCCGGGAGAGCCGGCGCGGCCAGAGCGCGGCGAGCACCAACGCCGGGCCGACCAGCAGCACCAGACCTGCGTAGCCGAGGAAGCGGGCCACCTTCACCGCCGTCCCCACCACCGGGTTGGCGCGGCTGTCCGTGCCGGAGTCGACGGGCGGGGTCGAGGCGGCGCCGACCGAGTAGGTGAACGCCCCGGAGACCGGGTGACTGTCGGCGGAGATCACCCGGAAGCTGACCAGGTAGGTGCCGCGCGCGCCGCCCGGGTCCACTGGGATGGTCACCACGCCGCCGCTGAACGACGGTTCGCCCCGGTCGGCCCGGGACCCGTCCGGCGCGATGACCCGGATCTTGCCGGGCACCTTGCGGACCGACTCACTGAACGTGAGGACCACCTCGGACGGCCCGCTCGGCACGACGGATGAGGCAGCCGGACTGCTGCTCTGCAGCACCGCGTGGGCGCTGGCGGAGGTGGCTGGCGCGATCAACAAGGCGACGACGGTGACCAGGAGGCCGGCGGCGGCGGCCAGTCGGGCGGCCCAGCGGCGGGGGGCGACAGTCATGCCGGCCATGGTCGCCGATCGGTGTCCCGTTCGGCGACCCGAGGGGGGTGGCCGCGTCGGAGATCGCACGTCATGAACGGGTAGTCGGCCCGGGTCGGGGAAAAGTTCCCGACGTGGCGCAGACCATCCAAGGGCCGAACGACCCTGACGCGTCGCCCGGTGCCGCGTAACCTGGTGTGTCGTGATCCCTGTCCCGCGTGACTCCGGTGCCGCCGGTCCGGCGGAGCCGGTCGACGACGTCGCCCGGGACCCGGCAACCGGGTGGGCGTTGACCGCCCGCGACGGTGACCCCACCGCCCAGGCGGCGTTCGTCCGGCTGACCCAGGCCGACGTCTGGCGGTTCGCCGCCGCCCTGGTCGACCCGGACAGCGCCGACGACCTGACCCAGGAGACCTACCTGCGGGCGTTTCGGGCGCTGCCCGCGTTCGAGGGTCGCTCCAGCGCCCGCACCTGGCTGCTCGGCATCGCCCGGCGGGCCTGCGCCGACCACCTACGCACTGTCATCCGGCGTCGGCGGCTCGACGAGCGACTGACGGCGAACGCGTACACCGATCGACCGCACCCGGACCCGGCCGGCCAGCTCGGCGCCGCCGACCTGGTCCGCCGCCTCGGTCCCGAGCGGCGCTCCGCGTTCGTGCTCACCCAACTGCTCGGCCTGTCGTACGCCGAGGCCGCCGCCGTCGAAGGGGTGCCGGTGGGCACCATCCGCTCCCGGGTCGCCCGGGCCCGCGACGACCTGGTCGAGGCGGTCGGCGACGCCCTGACCGGCTGACAGTGGAACTTCCGGCGCGGACGGGACGACAAATGAGCGTGACACCTTCCACCCGGGGCGGCCGGTGGCCAGTGGTCCGCCCCTGGCTCGGCATCGCCGCCCGACTCGGCCTCGCCGCCGTCTGGTTGGTCGCCGGCGCGTCGAAGGTCAGCGATCTCGCCGCCTCCGGACGGGCGGTCAACGCCTACCAGGTGCTGCCGTACGACGTGGCGACAGTGATCGGCGCGGCCCTGCCCTTCGTCGAGCTGGCACTGGGCGTGCTGCTGCTGCTCGGTCTGGCCACCCGGCTCGTCGCCGGGGTCTCCGCCGCACTGCTGGTGGTCTTCATCGCGGGGATCGCCTCGGCCTGGTCGCGAGGGCTGGCCATCGACTGCGGCTGCTTCGGCAGCGGCGGGCAGCTGGCGGCCGGGCAGGCACCCAGTTACCTCCCGGAGATCCTCCGGGACCTGGGATTCTTGGTTCTAGCCGGATTTCTGCTGATCTGGCCGCGTACGCCGGTATCGGTGGACGGGTGGTTGTCCGGCGAACCCGTTGTGGAGGACGAGGATGAGTAGTCGAAAGGGGCAGCGGGACGCCGCCCGGGTGGTCCGCGAGCAACTGGCCCGCGAACGGCGTCGCCGCCGCACGATCTGGGTCTCCGCCGCCGCGGTCGTCGTCCTGGTCATCGCCGGCGTCGTCGGCTGGGCCGTCTGGTCCAACCAGCGCTCCGACGACTTCACCACCCCGCCCGGCGCCAACAGCGCCGGCACGGGCATCGTCACCGGCAACGGCCCGGTCACCGTCGACGTCTACGAGGACTTTCTCTGCCCGGCCTGCAAGCAGTTCGAGCAGACCAGCGGGTCGACGCTCGAACAACTGGTGGCCGAGAACAAGGCAACTGTCGTCTACCACCCGGTCGCGTACCTCAACCGCTTCTCCACCACCGAGTACTCCACCCGCTCCTCGGCCGCCTCCGGCTGCGCCGCGGCCGGCGGCAAGTACCACGAGTACGCCAAGGCGCTCTTCGCCCAACAGCCACCCGAGGGCAGCGCCGGGCTCACCGACGACCAGCTGATCGACATCGGCACCAGCGTGGGCCTCGACCGGGGCTCCTTCGGCACCTGCGTGAAGGACCAGACGTACCGGACGTGGACCGAACACGTCACCGACGACGCCAGCCGGAACAACGTCACCGGCACGCCGACCGTCAGGGTCAACGGTCAAGCCGTCGAGAACCCCACCCCGGACGCGCTCACCGCAGCCGTGGCGGCGGCCGGCAAGTGATCCGTACCCTGCTGGGCCGCGCCGGCCTGGTCGCGGCCGCGGCCGGCCTCGCGACAGTGATCAGCGCGGCGCCCGCCGCCGCGCACGGCGCGGACGCCCCGGACGGCACCGACTACCGCACCCGGACCACCGGCGTCGCACCGGCGCGGCCAGGACTTGAGGTACGCGTCATCGAGGCGGGTGCCCGACTGGAGCTGACCAACCACACCGGCCGCACCATCGAGGTCATCGGCTACTCCGGCGAGCCGTACCTGCGCGTCGGCCCGGACGGGGTCTTCGAGAACAGCCGCTCCCCCGCCACGTACCTCAACAGCACCATCACCGGGGAGACCGCGCTCCCGGCCGAGGCCGACCCGGCCGCCGCACCGGTCTGGCGGCGGATCGCCGACGGCACCACGGCACGATGGCACGACCAGCGCGCGCTGTGGCAGGAGTCCGCTCCACCGGCCGCCGTCCGCGCCGCACCGGAGCGCGAACACCGGGTCCGGAACTGGAGCATCCCGCTGCGCGACGGCACCGACCCGGTGGCGATCGGCGGCACGCTGGACTGGGTGCCGCCACCGGACGCGTACACCTGGTGGGCGGTGACCATCGTGGGGCTGCTCGCGGTGGGCGCGCTCGGCCTGCTCCCCGCCGCCGGCCCGGCCGGCGCCCGCGCGCTGTCCGCGCTGGGCGTGCTGCTGATGGTCGGCGGCGCGCTGACCGTCGGCTACCCGGTGGGACGCGAGTTGGACGCCGGCGCCCAGGGCGTCGGTGGCGTGCTGGTCGGGCTGCTGTCCGGGCAGATCTGGTCCCTGCTCACCGGCCTCGGCGCGATAGCCGCCGGCTGGTACGCGCTACGCCGCCGCCCGGCCGCCGACTTCGTGGTCGCGCTCGCCGGGGCCTGCCTGGCGCTCTTCGCCGGAGCGGCGAACGCCGCCGTGTTCGCCCGCGCCATCGCCCCGGTGCCCTGGCCGCCGACGACCGCCCGCGTGCTGGTGGCGCTCTTCCTGATCACCGGCGCCGGCGCGACAGCCGCCGGCATCCTGCGCCTGCACGCCGCCTCCCGCAGCACTGCGGCCGCACCACGGGTCGAGCCCGCCGAGAGTGGGTCTACGGCTGCGGGGTGAACCCGTAGGGCAGTTCCAGGCGGTGCCGTGCCAGCAGGGTGGGGTCGTTGAGCAGGGTGTTGGTGGGGGCGTCGGCGACGATCCGGCCGCCGTCCAGGATCACCGAACGCTCACACAGCTCCGCCGCGTACGGCAGGTCGTGCGTGACCATCAGCAGGGTCACCGGCAGACCGCGCAGGATCTCGGCCAGCTCACGACGGGCCGCCGGGTCCAGGTTCGACGACGGCTCGTCGAGCACCAGGATCTCCGGGTGCATGGCGAGCACCGTGGCCACCGCCACCCGGCGGCGCTGCCCGAACGACAGGTGCTGCGGGGCCCGGTCCCGGTGCTCACCCATCCCCACCGCGGCGAGCGCCTCGTCCACCCGGGCGGCCAACTCGGCCCCCCGCAGACCCAGGTTCGCCGGCCCGAACGCCACGTCCTCCGCCACCGTGGGCAGGAACAACTGGTCGTCCGGGTCCTGGAAGACGATGCCCACCCGGCGACGCACCTCGGCCAGGGTGGCCCGGTCCGGTGTGACAGTCAGCCCGCCGACGCTCACGCTCCCCTCGGTCGGGCTGAGGATGCCGTTGAGGTGCAGCACCAGCGTGGTCTTGCCGGCGCCGTTGGGCCCGAGCAGCGCCACCCGGTCGCCGCGCGGCACGACCAGGTCAACCCCCTGCAGGGCGACGTGCCCGTCCGGGTACGCGTAGCGAACACCCCGAACGTCGAGCGAGACAGCGGTCTGCACGACACCGATCATGACAGGACGACGGCGGTGGCGGCGATGGAGGCCGCCACCACCGGCACGGTAGCCGCGACCAGCCACTGACCGGCGCTCGCCGCACCCTCGCCCTGCCACACGGCCGGCATCCGCCCGGTGTAACCCCGGGACAGCATCGCCAGATAGACCCGCTCGCCGCGCTCGAAGGCGCGCAGGAACAACGCCCCGATCCCGGCGGCGAAGCCACGCAGCTGCCACAGGAAGCGCGGGTCGTCGCCCCGGGAGATCCGGGCCACCCGCATCCGCCGGGCCTCGCCCACCAGCACGTCCAGGTAGCGCAGCATGAACGTGGCGATCTGGGTGAGCACCTGCGGGCAGTGCAGCCGGTCCAGCCCCACGATCAGATCCCGGGTGGTGGTGGTCGCGGCGAGCAGGAGCGAGGCGAGCACCCCCAGGGTGCCCTTGGCCAGAATGTTCCACGCGCCGTGCAGCCCGTCCTCGGACAGCCGCAGACCCAGCACCTCGATCCGGTCGCCGCTGCCGAGGAACGGCAGGGCGACGGCGAACAGCACGAACGGCAGCTCGATCAACGCTCGGCTGAGCAACCACCGTGGCCCCACCCGGGCCAGCGCCGCCACCACGGCCACCAGCACCGCGTACGCGCCGAAGGCCCAGAACGCCTCGCGCGGGGTGGCCACCACGGCGATGGTGAAGACCACCATCGCCACGATCTTGACCTCGGGCGGGAGCCGGTGCACCGGCGAGTCCGACTCGCGGTACAGCACGTGCCCGTGACCGGCACCCATCCGCGTACCCCTGCTCAGCTGGCCGTGCCGGCGCGCGACGCTGTCGCATCACCGTCGGTGGGCGTGGGCACCGCCGCGTCACCGTCGGTGGGCGTGGGCGTCGGCGCGTCACCGTCGGTCGGCGGGGTGCCCCGCCGGCGGAGCAGCCAGAACCCGCCGGCGCCGATCGCGAAGGTCACCAGCACACCGAGCACCCCGGACAGGCCGGTGGAGACGAAACTGTTCTGCACACCGCGGACGGCGTAGTCGGCGAGCGGGCTGTCGGCCAACTCGTGGTCGCGGGCCTGCTGCGCCGGGCAGCTCCCGCCGACGATGTTGTCGTCGGCGTCGACGGTGCAGCCCTTGAGCAGTGACGAGTCCAACCCGTCCGGGTGCGACGAGGCGTAGTTGCTGACCACACCAGCGAGCAGCAGGGCGACCAGCAGGCCGCCGGCCAGGAAGGCCCAGGAGCGGTTCTTCATCGGACACCTCCGGCGACCGGGACGGCGGGGACGGCGGGCGTACGCAGGGAACGCAGCGCGTACACCAGGTCGGGGCGCACCTTCGCGACGGTGAGCACGGTGGTCGCCGTGATCAGGCCCTCGCCGATGCCGATGAGCAGGTGGACGCCAGCCATGGTGCCGGCCAGCCCGGCCAGGTTGCCGCCCAGGTCGGTGGTGCCGCCGAGCCAGTACTGCAGGACGAAGCCCTGCGAGGCGACGACCACGCTGAGCATCGCGGCGACGAACGCGGTCACGGCCAGGCCGGCCCGCGTGCGGGGCAGCACCCGCAACAGCAGCGCGATCAGCGCGTACGCAGCGGCAGTGCCGAGCAACGCCATGTTCGTGATGTTGAGGCCGAGCATCGCCACGCCGCCGTCGCCGAAGATCAGCGCCTGCACGACGAGCACCACTGCCACACAGAGCGCACCGACCCACGGGCCGACCAGCATGGCGGCGAGCGCGCCACCGAGCAGGTGCCCGCTGACACCGGCCGTGAAGATCGGGAAGTTGAGCATCTGGACGGCGAAGATGAAGGCCGCCACCAGGCCGGCCATCGGGGCCAGTCGGTCGTCCAGGTCCCGTCGGCCGCGCAGAACGCAGACGGTCAGCGCGGCCAGAGCGAGCGCAGCGAAGACCGCTGCCACGGGACCGTCGATGATCCCGTTCGAGATGTGCATCGCCAGTGTCTCCACGCGACCTCCCACGCCTGAGCTGGCCCGAGCGGGCCGGCGGGCCTCAGCCTATTTCCCATCAGTCGTTGTTGCCAGAGCATGGCAACAACGCATGGCGTTGATCACCTCCTCCAGGTCAGGCCCGTGAACGGCAAGTTTCGGGCGCTCGACCTCCTGGCAATCAACCGACCTCTCCCGCACTCTGGACGCCCGCGACGTGCCGACGCCTCGGCATCCCGGGCGGTGCCTCGATCTACACGCGACCGGCTGCGGGTCGCCGACGACGGAGTTCGCCAGCGCGGCGGTATCGTCGAGCAATGACCGCGCCCGACCGCCTCTCCCCCGGTGACCCCGCCCCCGAGTTCACCCTCGGCACCGACACCGGCGACCAGCTCTCCCTCAGCGACCTCCGAGGCCGCAAGGTCGTCCTGTACGCCTACCCGGCCGCGATGACCCCCGGCTGCACCAAGCAGGCCTGCGACTTCCGCGACTCGCTCGCCTCCCTCCAGGCCGCCGGCTACGAGGTCATCGGCATCTCCCCGGACAAGCCGGAGAAGCTGGCGAAGTTCCGCGAGCGCGACGCGATCACCTTCCCGCTGGTGTCGGACCCGGACAGGGCAGTCCTGATCGCCTACGGCGCGTACGGCGAGAAGCAGCTGTACGGCAAGACCGTCACCGGCGTGATCCGCTCGACCTTCGTGATCGACGCCGACGGCAAGATCGAACGCGCGCTCTACAACGTCAAGGCCACCGGGCACGTCGCCAAACTCCGCCGCGACCTCGGCCTGGACTGACCTGTCGTACCGGCTCGCTACGGTCCGTCAGTGGTCCGATACAAGTACACGCCCGAAGCACTGGCCGCCGCTGCCGCCGCCGCCCGCAACATCACCGAGGTGATGCGGCTGCTCGGCGTACGCGTCAGCGGCGGCTCGCACGCGCACATCAGCCGGCAGCTCAAGCGGTTCGGCATCGACACGTCACACTTCACCGGTCAGGCACACAATCGAGGCGTGCGGTGGCGACGGGTGTCCCCGACGGAACTGCTGGTGGTGCTGCCGCCCGACTCTCGGCGAATCCCGGGAGTCCGCCTCAAACGCGCCCTGGCAACAATCGGCCTACCCGAGACCTGCGAGGTGTGTGGCACGGGGTCAACGTGGCAAGGCGCCAAACTGACGCTGCACGTCGACCACATCAATGGCGATTTTCTCGACAACCGACCACGCAACCTCCGTCTGCTCTGCCCTAATTGCCACAGCCAGACCTCCACCTACGCAGGTCAGCGACGGCCTGCGGTCGTTGCGCCCGAGGTGGTCTACGATCCTGATGCGGTTACTCCCACCGGCTTCCCACTGGGCAGGCGACTGCCGCGCCGGATGGAGTGGCCGTGGACGCTGGTGGAGTTCAGCTTCAAGGGGCCGTAGCCCAACGGCAGGAGGCATGCGGTTTAGGTCCGCACCAGTGCGGGTTCGAATCCCGTCGGCCCCACATCGCCATTGAATGACGACGGATCCTGGCTCGGTCAGAGCCAGGACTGTTGTTGGGCGCGTCACTGTCGTGGGTCGCGGGCCTGGTCATCGGGTCAGGATGGCGGGCGTGAGTCTGCGCTTCGTCCTCGACCCCGACCTGACCCCGCAGCTGCGCGCCGAGATCGTCGACCTCTGGGTGGACGTCAGCAACGCCGGCGGCGCCGTCGGTTTCGTGCCACCGGTCAGCACCGCCGACGTGCACGTCATCTCCGAGCCGACCTTCGCGGGCATCACCGACGGGCCGGATCGGCTGCTGGTCGGCTACGCCGGTGACCGGCTGGCGGCGATGCTGATCTTCGGTGACAACCGGTTCGCGCTCAAGACGCACTGGTGTGTGGTGAAGCGGGTGATGGTCCACCCCGACACCCAGGGCGCCGGCTACGGCGCGGCGCTGATGACGGAGGCGGCCCGGTTGGGCAGGGCGTTCGGCCACGAGGCGCTGCACGTCACGGTGCGCGACGGGCTGGGGTTGGACAGGTTCTACGCCGGCCTCGGGTATCGGGAGATCGGCCGTCTGCCGGGCGCGTTGCGGGTGGCCCCCGATGACGACCGGGACGAGATCCTGATGTGGCTCGATCTGGCTGTGGCCGACTGAGTGGTCAGCCGGCGCACCGACGGGCGTTCGCCTGGGCCGAACTGGTGGTCGACGTGGCGGTGGCCGGCGCGCTCGCCTTCGCGACCTCGACCGGGCGACGGGTCGGCGTCGGCGTGGCGGCGGGTCGGTTGCCCGGCGGTCGGGTCGACGCGGCGGGACGCCGGGTGGCCGCCGCCGCGCCGCCGGGTGCGTACATCCGGACCGTGCTGTTCTGCACCTGGCCCGGGGCCATCCGGATGCCGCCGACGGTGACCCGGTTGCCGTACACGTCGCTGACCCGGAGGGTGAACGGACCCGGCCCGACGCCGGAGGCGATCAACCAGTAGTTGTAGTCCTGCCGTGCGGCCGGCTGCCAGGGGTCGCTGTCTCTCTGCCGGACCTCGACGGACCGCAGCGGGTTGCCGTGGTTGCCGACCCGGACGGCGAACCACCACTGCGACGCGCCCTCCTTGATCCGGAAGGTGAGTGGTCCGGGCAGCGGGGGGTTGACGACCGCGCGGTAGGTGACCGGAACGACGCCCTGGACCGGGTCGGCGATCCGGGCGAACGCCTCACGGGACAGGTCGAGGTGGCCGGGCTGGCACTCCGGGCACTGGTCCATGATGAGCACCCGGACGGTGCCCTTCGGGCCGACGACGTCGAGGAATCCGCCGCAGGCGGCACCGACGGAGTATTCCGTCGGCCCGAGCGCGACGTAGAGCCGGTTGGCCGGGGCGGACGGGTTCGAGCAGTTGCCGCCGGCTCCCTTGGAGTCGTAGAAGGTCGCCTTTCCGGTGTGCGTGGCGTTGCCGGTGGGCGGCGCGGCGGCGAGCGTCCGGCCGGCGGCGCAGGCCGGGGTGGATCCGGAGCGTAGGGCGAGGGTGAGCCCGAGCGTCGCCGCGAGGACGGTGACGCCGGTGGCGACCAGCCAGGGCTTCGCGCCGGACGACGGTGCCGGCCGGTCCGCTGGGGGATGGTCCAGGTCGATGGTGATGTCGACAACGCTTCCGTCCGGCACGACGGCGATGCTGCCGGATTCTGGCGGGTGCCGACAAGCGGGCTAAGCCAAAGCTAAGACAGCATCGACGGACGGTGATGAAGGGGTGCGGATTGCCGGTTGCTGGCAGGGTCAGGGCTCGACGACGATCGGGGCGCCCACGGCCAGGGGTCCACTGTCGATCGGCACCAGGTTCAGTCCGAAGAGGAGCTTCTGCTTGACGTTGCGGTGCCGCCCGAGGGTGCGCAGCGGCTCCTTCGTGCGTACGCCGGTCTCCTGGTCGGTGGTGGTCACCACGCAGCGGTCGCACGGCCCGGCGGCGCGGAACAGCCGGTCGCCGATGCGCAGTGGCCGACCGACCCAGTCGTCCTCGGCCCAGGCCGGCGCGCCGCTGACCACCAGGTTGGGTCGGAACCGGGTCATCGGCACCGGTTCCTCCCCCGCCTCGGCGAGCCAGTCGTTGAGGCCGTCGAGGGAGGCGGCGTTCGCCAGCAGCACCGGGTAGGCGTCGGCGAAACTGACCTGGTCACCGGTGTCGTGTTCGCGGGACCCGGCGGCCAGGTGGCGGGTCGGCTGGGCCAGCCAGACCAACCGGACGGGTCGGCCGAGCAGGGCGGTGAGCCAGTCGTCGGCGTCCTGGCCGGCCGGCAGCGCGGGCACCGGGAAGGCGCGGCTGCGGAAGGTGCGCACCGGTACCGGTTCACCGCCGGCGGGCTCGGGCACGTCGAGGTCGGGCTGCCCGTCGGCGCGCAGCGACAGACCTCCGGGGCGCACCGAGGCGCGCAGGCCCACGAGCCGGGTGGTGTCCCGCTGGGTGACGCCGACGCCGTCGGCGTCCACGACCATCCAGCGCCGGTCGCCGGCCAGCCCCCACCGGTGCACGAACGCACCGTCGTGGTCGAGCCGGTGACAACCCTTGATCGGGTACGTGTGAATGGAGGTCAGCCGCACCCGGCTACCATGCCACGCCGATCCCGTCGCCCGGGTACCAGTGGTTGACCGGGCTCTCCCGGTACGCGAGGAACCGGCGGCCGGTGCGTTCGGCGTGCTCGGCGAGCACGTTGGTGCTGGTGACGTTGTCGGTGAGCAGGATCGCGCCGGGGGCGAGCGTGGGCTCCACGGCGTCGAACTCACGCTTCTCGTGGGCACGGCTGTGGTCGCTGTCGTGCAGGAACAGGTCCACCGGGCGGTCCAGCGCGCCGATCGAGGCGATCGAGTCGCCGATCACCAGGTCGACGACCTCGGACCAGGGCGCGACCCGGGCGAGGTAGCCGGCCTCCGGGTTGATGTCCAGGGAGGTGACCCGCCCGGGGTGCCCCTCCTGCGCGTTGCGCAACAGGGCGGACGCCAGGACGCAGGTGCCCAACCCCTTGTCGACGCCGGTCTCCACGACGTGTGCGGGGTGGGTGGCCCGGACGATCGCGTACCAGCCGACGCGTCGGGCGTAGCGGACCTTCCGGTCGGCGAGGCCACGGCGGGCTGCGGTGGCGGTGGCCTGCTCGATGTGGTGGCGCAGCGCGTCGTCGGACTCGATCTCGGCGACGTAGCCGCGGACCTGCTGCACGGGGATGTCGCAGACGACGCTGACGAACCAGGTCAGGTGGTGGCGGCTCAGCTTGGTCAGCTCGTAGGTGTAGTTGTGATGCTCACGGGAGGTGACCAGCCACCGGGCCGAGGCGCGCAGCACCTTGGCGTCGTGGCGGGCGACCCGGGCGAACCGCTTGGGGAAGGCGGCGACGGGTGCGAGCGGGGTACGGGCGATGGCTCGGCGGAGCTTCGTTGCGTCCACCGAAGGTTCATACCACTTCCCCGGGAGCGTCGGCAGAGGGAAACGGCGGATGGTGCGCCGCCCGATTTGGGACTTACGTCGCACGATGGTGTCCGGACGAGGGTACGCGCTGAGAAACCACGTTCAGTAGCATCGCGCCCATGCCACGTCGTGAACATACAGCGGAGCACTGGACGGAACCGAGTTACGGCGCCGCCGGCGGGCCTCAACCGACCGAGGACATTCCGCCGGCCGCCGCACCGCCGCGCCGCCGCCGCTGGCGCCGGATCGCCCTGTTCAGCCTGCTGATCCTGCTGGTGCTGGGGGGCAGCGGCATGGTGGCCGGCGGTCTCTACCTGCGGTCGGTCGAGTCGGGTATCGAGCGGGTCGACGCCTTCGACGGCGTGCCCGAGGAGTCGCGCCCCCAAGCGGCCGTCGACGGCGCGATGAACATCATGATTCTGGGCAGCGACTCCCGCGACCCGGAGAAGACGAGCGGCTCGCGTACCGACACGATCATCCTGGCCCACCTGCCGAAGGACCGGAAGAGCGCCCAGCTGATCTCGATTCCCCGCGACACCTGGGTTTCGGTGCCGAAGTCGGCGGACGGCAACAACGGTGGCCGGGACGCCAAGGTGAACGCCGCGTACGCCTGGGGTGGGGTGCCCCTCATGGTGCAGACGGTGGAGAAGTTCACCGGGGTCCGGGTGGACCACGTGACGCTGATCGACTTCGCTGGTTTCAAGGAGATCATCGACGCGCTGGGCGGCGTGGACATCGACTCGGAGAAGAGCTTCACCTCGATCCACGAGCCGTTCCGCACCTTCAAGAAGGGTGTGCAGCGGATGGACGGCGAGGCGGCTCTGGACTACTCCCGCCAGCGCAAGCAGTTCGCCGACGGTGACTTCGCCCGGATCCGCCACCAGCAGCAGGTGATCCGCGCCATCATCGACAAGGCCTCCTCCGGCGGCATCCTCACCAACCCCGGCAAGTTGAACAGCTTCCTCAAGGCGACTTCGAACTCCGTCTCGGTGGACAAGGAACTGTCGCTGTTCGACATGGCGACGCAGATGCGTGGCGTTCGCGGCGGGAACATGACCTTCGTGACCAGCCCGACCAAGGGCACCGGCCGGATCGGCTCGGAGAGCGTGGTGTTGGCCGACAACGCCCGAGCCAAGACGTTCTACGACGCGGTCCGCCGGGACTCGGTCGGCGAGATCGTCAGCCTGGGCAAGAAGTAACACCTGGGAGCCGGCGCGGGAACCGCCGGCAGTCGAGACACCAGACGGGCGGCGGCCTCACGGCCGCCGCCCGTCGCTGTCGGTGGTTCTTCCGGGAAACCCCGGTGATCGGGTGTCGGTCAGTACGCTCCGCGCCGGGCCAGCACCACGCTGGCCGTCTTCCACAGGATGGCGAGGTCGTACACCAGCGACCAGTTGTCCACGTAGTGCAGGTCCAGTCGGACCGCGTCGTCCCAGGTGAGGTCGGAGCGGCCGGAGATCTGCCAGAGGCCGGTGATGCCGGGCCGCACCAGCAGCCGCCGGCGGACGTCACCGCGGTAGTCGTCGTCCTCGGTGGGCAGTGGACGTGGCCCGACCAGCGACATCTGCCCGCGCAGCACGTTGATCAGCTGGGGCAGTTCGTCCAGGGAGAGCGCCCGCAGGTGCCGGCCGATCGGGGTGACCCGGGGGTCGTCCTTCATCTTGAAGAGCAGGCCGTCGCTCTCGTTGCGATCCTTCAAGGTCGCCAGCCGCTGCTCGGCGTCGGTGTACATGGTCCGGAACTTCCACACCTTGAAGGCGCGTCCCTCGTGGCCGATGCGGGTCTGCCGGAACATCACCGGCCCGGGATCGTTGATCTTGATGGCCAGCGCGATGGCGAACAGCACCGGGCTCAGCAGCACCAGCCCGACCAGCGCGGTCACCCGGTCCAGCACGCTCTTGGCCAACAGCGAGAGACCGGAGATGGTCGGCTCGTCCACATTGAGCAGGGGAAGGCCCTCGATGGGCCGGACGTGGATGCGGGGACCGGTGACGTCGGTGACCTGGGGGACCACCACCAGGTTCAGGCCGGTGCCCTCCAACTGCCAGGCGAGCTTGCGAAGCTCGTACGACTCCAGGCTGGCGGGCCCGCAGACCGCGATGGTGTCCGCGCCGAGTTGTTGGACCAGCGGCACCAGGTCCCAGCCCACGTACACCGGCACCGGGGCGTTCACCCGCTCGCCCGGACGGGGATGGTGGGGCAGGTGGATGGCGATCGGGTGCAACCCGGCCCCGTAGTTGCGGGTCACCACCTCGTGCAGCGCGAGCGCGTCGACGAGGCGGCCCACCAGCAGCACCTTCTGCGACGCCCGCCCGGTACGCCGGATCCGCCGAAGCACCACCCGGGCGGCGAACCGAACGACGAGCGTGTAGAGCAGCAGGCAGACGATGATGGCAGCGACAGTGGCCCGGGACAGGTCCTTCTTGAAGCCGAGCGCCAGGAACGAGACAGCGGCGGCCATCGCGAGACTCGCCCTAGCGACCCGCTTGAGTTCTTCGGTGCCCAGCCCGAGCGCCCGCTGGTCATACGCCCCGGACGCGACGAGCAAAATCAGCCAGCCCACCGGAACGCCGACGAAGGCCGCGAGGCTGAAGGAGCTGACGTTCCCGAGCACCCGCTGGTCCCAGAAACCGGCGTCGGCGTCGGCCAGCAGGGTGACGACCGTCCGGCTGGCGGCCAGGGCCGCGAGGACGTCGAGCAGGACCAGCCAGGCCACGTAGCGGCGACGCCAGTTGGCCCGAGGCGCGACCGGACGGGCGAACACCGACCGGGCCATGCCGTTGGACGGAGGCGTGATCACACCCAGGTCGGGGTCGAAGCTCGGTCTTTGCTGCGACGAGACAGCCGTGAGGAATTGCGTGTGTGCGGACACGACCTTCCTTTCCCATGTCGCCCCCGTCGGGAGATCGCGACGTGCACCCTATGCGTCCATGCCACGTCGTGCCTAGTGGCGGTTCGGGTCCTTCCTCAGCCGGATCAGTTCGGTGGTCGCGACTTCCGGGCACTCAACTCCTGGGCGAGCGCACCGTGCGCCGGCTTCGGCGCGAACTCCTCGTCGAAGACGCAGGCGGCGCCGTACCCGGGATAGTGCGAACCGATCCAGCTGCTGACGTCCGTGAAGCCCCACAACGTCACCGATTCGCAGGTGGCGACGGCGAGACAGGCCTTGAGCATGTGTTGGTAGAGCAGCGCCTGGTCCAGCAGTTTCTGGGTGGTGACCGGCAACGGAATCCGTACGTCCAGTTCGGTGATGGCCACCGAGACGCCCAACGCGGCGAAGCGGCGCAGGTTTCCCGTCGCGTCCTTCGGCGGCGCCCCCAACCGGATGTGGCTCTGGAAGCCGACCCCGTGCACCGGCGCGCCACCCGCGCGCAGCTCCTTGACCAGCCGCAGCAGGCCGTCGGCCTTCCGGGTGCGACCCTCGGTGCCGTAATCGTTGATGAACAGTCGGGCGTCCGGGTCCGCCTCGTGGGCCCAGCGGAACGCGTCGGCGATGTAGCGGGGGCCCAGCTTGCGCAGCCACAACGAGTCTCGCAACGACCCGTCCTCGGCGAGCACCTCGTTGACCACGTCCCAGGCCCAGATCTTGCCCCGGTAGCGGCTGACGACTGTGGTGATGTGCTGCTTGAGCACGGCGCGCAGCTGCTCGGGCGACCAGCTCTCGGTCACCCACACCGGAGTGTTGCTGTGCCAGAGCAGGGTGTGACCGTAGACGGCCTGCCCGTTGGCCTTGGCGAAGTCGACAAACTGGTCACTGGCCGACCAGTCGTACACGCCGCGCTTCGGTTCCAGGATCGTCCACTTCATTGCGTTTTCGGACGTGACGGCGTTGAACTGACTCGACAGCGTCGCGCGGTACCGCGGGTCCGAAGCCAACATCTGCCCGCTGACGGCGGTTCCGATCCTGACGTTCGGCGGCATCAGGTCCCGCAGCGCCGGCGGACCCGGGGTTGCCGACGGCTGTGCGGTGGGGGCGGCGACCGACTCGACCGGGCCCACCCCGCGGTCCCAGCCAAAGTATGCTGCGCAGGCGACGAGGACCAGCACCACCACCGACAGCACCACCACACGAGCCCGGGGCAGCCGTGACATCGTGCGGTCGACCGATGTCGGCACCCGCGATGGCGACACCGGCCAGCCGTCGTCCGTTCGGACAACGGTGCCCGTCGCGGCACCGGCGCGGACCTCTTCGGTCATTAGCATCCCCAGACAGAAGTTGCGACGCAGCATGACGAGGCCCAACTGATGCGCCTGATCGATCCTACGACCCTCGACCATAAGGGTCCGCCCGCCTGTCGGCTGACCTCCTCGGCGCCGACGTTGCCGTGCAGGCCGACCGCAGCCAGCGTTCATCCCCGGTCGCGCCGCGACCCATAGAGACATCGGCGGTCTGACAGTGCAGCACGGTCATCCCATCAACGGCAGCGCGGCACGCCTGCGGGATCCGGGGGTCCCACCGTTCGGCGGCGCACCTGGTGACGCCGCCGCGCGCGGAGTCGCCGCGGTGCCCCCACCGAAGCCTCCGGTTCGTGGTGGTTCCACCATCGTGCGCAGCGGCGCGCTCTCGATGCTCGCCCTGGTGGCGGTGGGCGCGACCCGTCTGGTGCACGGCTCACTCACCAGTCACGCCACGGACCGCGCCACCTACGGGTTGGTCGGCATCATGCTGGCCGCGAGCATGGTGGCCAGCCTGCTGCTGCCCGGCGGCGTCTCCAGCGGCCTGTCCAAGTTCGTCGCCTTTCATCGTGGCGCCGGCGACCTGCCCGGGGCCTGGGCCGTACACCGGTTCCTCTCCCGGCTCGGCCTGACGGCCTGCCTGGTGCTCGGCGCGGCGACGGCGCTGGTGGTGCAAGGGATCTACCACCTCGGCGTGGTGGACACCCTGACGCTCGCGGTGTTGACAGCCACCTACTCGCTCTACACCGTGGACAAGGCGGCCATGTACGGCCACGGCCTCGTCCCCCAGTACGCCCGCATCGAACTGGCCACGTCCGCGCTGGCGGTGGTCACCACCGTCGTGGTGATCGCCACCGGTGAGACCGCCTACCTCCTGCCGCTCTGCCTCGGTTACGGCGTCTTCGTCGCACTGTGCCGGCACCAGCTGCGCGCGCACCGTCGGCGGGAGGGGGTGCCGGCCGGTGGCCGGTTCGACCGACGCGAGGTCGTCACGTTCGCTGTCCTGGGCAGCATCGGCACGCTGGCCAGCGCCGGTTTCCTCCAGACGACCCAGCTTCTCGGCGGTCACTTCGCGGACCCGTCCGAGGTGGCCTACCTGGTCGCGGCCGTCGCCCTGATCGCACCGCTGTGGTTCCTGCCCCGGGCGCTCGCGTTGGCGCTCTTCCCGGCCATGGCGGGGGCTCAGGGCGCCGGGGACACCACAGCGGTACGCCGACAGGTGGACGCGTCCACGCGTGCCCTGGCGGTGACGATGGCCCCGGTCTTCGTGGTGGGCCTGCTCGCCGCGCCCCTCGTGCTGGGCCTCTTCGGCGGCCAGGAGTACGCCGCCGGCGCCACCGTGCTGCGCGTCATGCTGTGCGCCGCCTTCCTCGGCATCCTTCAGGTGCCGTCGGTGAACGCGTTGGCCAGCGGCCCGCTGACCCAGGCCCGGGTGCCGGTGATCTCCGCCGTGGTGGGCTGCCTGATCGGGTTGGCCGTGGTGGTGGCCGCGGCCAGGTCGATGGGTGCCACCGGGGTCGGCATCGGCTACCTGGTGGGCACCGCCGTCACCGCGACCATTCCGGTCGTCGCGGTCTGGTGGCTGCACCGGCTCGCCTGGACGATGACCCTGGTCCGGAGCATCGCCCTGGTCGTGGTCGCCGCGCTGGTGACCCGCCTGGACGTCATGCAGACCTGGTCGTGGACCGCCGCCGGCGTGACCCTCGCCGGGTTCGTCGTGGCCGGGCTCGTGCTCAGTGGTGACATTCGCCGGCTGCTCGTCCTCGCCCGCAGCCACCGCCGCGGTTCCGCGTCCACCCCGGTCACCACTGCCGTCTGAGACCCGACAGAGCGTCTGAAGAAAGAGAAAAGCGTGAACGAGACGTCCGAGCAGTTGTCCCCACCCCTCGCCCAGCAGCGCACCCTGCGGATCCTGGCGGTCACGAACCTGTGGCCGGAGCAGGGCAGTTACCGGGGCATTTTCGTGCAGCGACAGGTGTCCGCGCTGCGCGCGCTGGGCCACCACGTCGATGTCGAGGTGGTCGCCCAGTCCCGCGGCAAACTGGACTACTTCACCGCCGCCAGCCGGATCCGTCGTCGGGCCCGGTCCGGCGCTTACGACATCGTCCACGTGCACTACGGGATGACGGCACCGGCGGCGCGGCTCGCCGGTCACCCGGCCCGCGTGCTGTCGCTCTACGGCAGTGACGTCAACGCACCCCGCCAACGTTTCATGACGAAGCTGGGCTGGGGTGGCACCCGGGCCCGGATCTACGTGTCCCGCCGGCTGGCCGAGACGGCCGGTGACGCCGCCGGCCACGTGGTGGCCAACGGGGTCGATTTCCAGCTGTTCCAGCCCGGTGACCGGTTCGCCGCCCGGCAGGCACTCGGCATCGCCCCCGACGCGCGGGTGGTGCTCTTCGGCGCCGACCCCGGCCGCGCGGTGAAGGGTTACGACGTCTTTCGTGACGCGCTGGCCGAGCTGCGGCGCCAGGACCCCTCGGTGCAGGAGCTGATCCTGTCCGCGCCGGGTCAGCCCGAGGCCGACCTGGTCCGCAAGTACGACGCGGCCGACGTCATGCTGTTCACGTCACGGCCGGGCAGTGAGGGCTCCCCCACGGTGGTCAAGGAAGCCACGGCAATGGGCCTGCCGGTCGTCACCGTCGATGTCGGAGACGTCGGGGAGGTGCTGGCCGACGTACGACCGGGAGCGGTCGTGCCGTTCCCGGCCGGTCCGTTGACCGGGGCGGCCCGCGACCACCTGGTGTCGGAGCTGGCCAACCGGGTCCGCGAGGTGCTGCACCACGGCGTACGGGCAAACGGGCGCGAGCGAAGCAGCTGGCTGGACGAGCGCCTGGTGGCGCAGCGGATCGCCGAGATCTACCGGTCGGTGCTCGGGTCGTGAGCACCACGCTCGTGACCGGGTCGCACGGTTGGGTCGGCACCCACCTGCGTCGCCTGGTCGCCGCCAACGGTGAGCGGGTGGTCGGGCTGGGTCGCCGGCCCCGGCAGCCTGGTCCAGGCGAGACCTACCACCAGCTGGACCTGCACGATCCGGCGGCGGTCCGCGCCCGGCTCCAGGCGGTACGCCCCGACGTCGTCTTCCACCTGGCCGCGACCCTCCCCCAGCGGGGGGCCAGCGGGGCGGACGTGGTGGCCGATGCCGTGCACACCACCTACAACCTGTGCCAGGAGCTGCGCCGGGTCGACACCCGGTCGGGCCGGCCGGCGCGTCTCGTCCTGGCGGGATCCTCCGCCCAGTACGGCGCGGTGCCGCCGGAACTGAACCCGATCACCGAGCAGACGTTGCCCCGACCGGTGGGCGCCTACGGTCATGCCAAGGCGGCCGCGGAGTCGCTGGCCCTCGCGCTCGGCGCCGACGGGCGGATCGCGGTGGTGGCCGCCCGTCCCTTCAACCATGTCGGCCCGGGCGAGGACGGTGCCACGGTGGCCGGCTCGCTGGCCCGACGGGTGGCTGACGTGGTGGCCGGGCGCGCCGACCGGGTCCAGGTCGCCGACCTCGACGCGGTGCGCGACTTCACCGACGTCAGAGATGTCGCGCGGGCGTACGTCGAGCTGGCGGAGCTGGGCAGGGCCGGTGAAATCTACAATGTCTGCTCGGGTTCCGGGGTGACCGTCCGGCGGGTCCTGGAGATCCTGCTGGACCTGGCCGGGCTGGACTGGTCCGTCGTTGACGTGGTCGCCGGGCACAGCGACCTTCGCTGTCAGGTCGGTTCGGCGGCCAAACTCGCCGCCGAGACACCCTGGAAGGCTGAGACGCCGTTGCGGGATAGCCTACGTGGCCTGCTGACGGAGTTGGCAACGCCGGCCGGAGCCGGCCAATGAATGACAAGGAGAGGCACGGGATGACGGCGTTATCAACCGATGGGGCTTGGGCGGGGCGCCGAGTTCTGGTCACCGGTGCCGGCGGGTTCATCGGCTCCCACCTGACCGAGCGACTGGTCAGGGCCGGGGCGGAGGTACGCGCCATGGTCCGGTACACCGGCCGGTCCGACCTCGGCATGCTCGCCGACGTCGACCCGGAGGTCCGCCGGTCGGTGGAGGTGGTGCACTCCGACATCACCGATCCTTTCGCGGTCCGCCGTGCCATCGCCGATTGCGACACGGTCTTCCACCTGGCCGCGCTGATCGCGATCCCGTACAGCTACGTGGCCCCGGCGTCCTACGTGGCGACGAACGTGACCGGCACGCTGAACGTGCTGGAGGCGGCGCGTGACCTCGGGGTGCGCCGGTTGGTTCACACGTCCACGTCCGAGACGTACGGGACGGCCCGTTACACGCCGATCGACGAGGACCACCCGATTCAGCCCCAGTCGCCCTACTCGGCCTCGAAGATCGGCGCCGACGCGATGGCCGAGTCGTTCTACCGGTCGTTCGATCTGCCGGTGGCCGTGATCCGGCCGTTCAACACCTACGGTCCCCGGCAGAGCGCACGCGCGGTGATCCCCACCGTCGCCGCCCAGGTGGTGGCGGGGCGGGAGAAGATCGCCCTCGGCGACCTGCGGCCGGTGCGCGATCTGACGTACGTCACCGACACGGCGGCCGGGTTCATGGCCGTGGCGGCTGCCGACCAGTGCGTCGGGCAGGTCACCAACATCGGCAACGGCCGGGGCATCGCCATCGGTGACCTGGCGCGCCTCATCGCGGAGGTGGCGGGGCGACCGGACATCGACATCGTCGAGGACAGCCAGCGGCTGCGGCCCCCGCAGAGCGAGGTGTTCGAACTGATCGCCGGCACCGAGCGGGCGCGGGAACGCTGTGGCTGGGAGCCCACGGTGTCGCTGCGTCAGGGCCTCACCGAGGTCGTCGACTACGTGCGGGCGAATCTGGGCCGGTTCGATGTGGACCGGTACGTGGTATGAGGGCGATCATTCTCGCTGGTGGGCGCGGCACCCGGCTGCGTCCCTTCACCACCAGCTTCCCGAAGCCGCTGATGCCGGTCGGTGACATCCCGATCCTGGAGATCCTGCTCCGCCAGCTCAAGGCACACGGCGTCACCGACGTGACACTGTTGACCGGTCACCTGGCGTACCTGCTGGAGGGGTACTTCGAGGATGGCCGCAAGCTGGGCCTGCACATCGACTACGTCCGCGAGGAGCAGCCCCTGGGTACGGCGGGGCCGTTGCGCCAACTGGCGGGCACCCTGGACGACGACTTCTTCGTGATGAACGGCGACCTGCTCACCGACCTGGACTTCACGGCCCTGATGGCGCATCACCGGGGCAGCGGAGCCCCGGTGACGATCAGCGTGTACACCCGGTCGGAGAAGATCGAGCTGGGCATCCTCAAGATTGACGAGTCCGGTGACGTGGTCGGCTACGACGAGAAGCCGACGCTGAACCTCGACGTCTCGATGGGCGCCTACGCCATGTCACCCAAGGCGCTCGAGAAGATTCCGGCCGGCGCGTACGACATGCCGCAACTCATCCTCGACCAGCTGAGCACCAACGGGCGGGTCTCCAGTTGGCGGCACCGCGGCTTCTGGCTGGACATTGGGCGGGTGGACGACTACAGCCTGGCCAACAAGATGTTCGCGGAGAACCCGACCGGGTTCCTGCCGCCCGACTAACGCCACCACGACGATTCGGCCCGGCCGCCCCCGAGGGGTGGCCGGGCCGAGTCGTTTGGTTCAGCGACCGAGCGCGGAAACCAACCACTTGCCGATCTCGCTGCTGGCGCGCACCGCCTTGATGACCAGCGCCAGGCCCGGCACCCGTGGGCGGGTGTACCGGCTGATCAGCTGGAACCAGACGCTGAGCCCGGCGATCCGGCGGCGGCTGATGCTGCCCTCGTGCCGGTGGAACCGGACGACCGGATGGTCGAGGTGCGCCGGGTGGACGCCGCTGGCGAGCGCCCGCAGGACCAGCTCGACGTCGACCTTGATCGGTAGTTTCTCGTCGTAGCCGCCGAGGCGGACCAGCAGCTCGCGTTCGATGGACATGCCGGAGTGCTTGAACGGCAGCCGCGGACGGGTCAGGACCGACCAGAGCATGCGGCGTGCCGTCGGGTAGGACGGGAGGCTGATCGACCGAGCGGAGTTGCCCACCAGCTCTTCGTAGTCGGTGTAGATCCAGACGGCCCCGGTCCGGGTCAGGAACTCCTGGATGCGGGCCAGCCCGTCCTCAGTGAACTCGTCGTCGGAGTCGAGGACGGTGACGTAACGGCCACGAGCGACGCGCAGGGCCGTGTTACGGGCTGCGCTGATGCCCGACGGCTTCTGACGCACGAGTCGAATGCGCTGATCGGCCAGGAGATCGGCGGCGGCCAGGCATTCCTGGGCCGGCACGGTGGAGCCGTCGTCGACCACGACGATCTCGAAGTCGTCGAAGGTGCCGCTGAGCACGCTGCGGATGGACGTCACGAGCAGTTCGGGACGGTCCCGTACCGCGATGCAGACCGAGATCGCCGGAGTTACCCGGCGCACCGGCTCGGTGAGCCCGACCGTCGGCGCGTCGACGGAGGGACGGACCGGCCCGGTGAGCCCGACCGTCGGCGCGTCGACGTGACGGCCGGGGGCGCCCGGCAGTGGCTGGAGTGCGCGAGGATCCCGGTCGGTCAACTGAGCGGCGCGCACCGCGAAAGGGCCCTCGCTCACCGCGAGCGTCGACCGCCGCTCGGGGCGAGGCTCGCGTCGACCGGTGCCCGGCCAACGGACGAGCCATCGGCTCTACTTGTATCGCCCATGCCCACAACCCCCGTGATGGTCACTGCTGGTCGTCCCTTGGCGACGCTCCGGTAGGACCGTCACGCCGAAGGATGCCCGATCTGAACGCCGCGCGCGGCAGATGGATTCTAGCGACGCACTCATGATCGCACCACTACTGAATGTGGACGAGTAGTGACACAAACGCGTGTCGCGCTACCTCAGCGGAACCCCGCCGGGGGTCGCACCCGACGCGCCTGCGCCAGGATCTCGTCGGTGGCGAGGATGCGGGTGTCGTCCTCCCGGGCACCGGCGGGGCCCGTGGTATCGGCGGGCCCGCCGTCCTTCTGATCGATGGGGGCGGAGCGCCGTGCGGCCCACCAGGCCAGACCGACGACCGTCCAGAGAAGGGGCGGGAGCAGGGGATCCTCCATCGACGGCGAGAGGAAGCCAACGATGCAGGCGAATATGAGTGCGGCGATTCCCCACAGCACGTTGGGTGCCGGCCGGTGGCCCGTACGACGCAGTTGACGGGTCCGGGCCAGCAGTGGTTTGGCAATCATGAAGAGCCACACCAGGTACGCGCCGAACCCCAGAACGCCGACCTCCATGATCAGGTGCAGCCAGAAGGAGTCCACCTGAACCGCCTGGAAGCCGTAGCGGTTGAAGCCACCCGGGCCGAATTTCGGGTTCTTGTGCCAGTTCGGATTGTCCTTCTCGGCGACCACACCGCCGAACTGGCCGATACCGAAGCCGAGAAGGGGTTGACGCGGCAGGATTTTCCCTGCCTGCTGGAGGTAGAGCACCCGGATCTCGCGGACCGGCGCGGGCGAGTGGGTGGGCTGCGGCGTGGCCGCGCCCGGCGATCCGCCCGGACCGCCGGATCCGCTGGTCCCGGGCGACGTCGACGGCTTCGCCGAGGTCTTGGGGCCACCTGACGCGGTCGAGCCGCCGTCCGGCCGGGGGGTGGCCGTCGGGGAGGGCTTGGCCGTGGCCGCCGCCGGCGGAGCTGGCGGGGACGACTCGCTGCCCGCCGGGTGATTGAAGCTCGTGAACGCGTTGCCGATGCGGCGTTCCCATTCGGCCCGGTTGTCGGGCCGGGCGGCGATCTGGGCGACGGTGCAGAGGACCACCAGCAGGCAGACGGCGAGGATGCGTCGCGTGTTCGTGCGGGCCACCACCGCGATCACCACAGCGCCGATCAGGACGCCCAGCAGCGTTTCCCTGGACTGTGTCGCGGACATGGCGACGGTGGCGACGACGGCCACCGCCCACCAGCGCCGTCGGACGTCGGTGGCGGTCGCCAGCCAGGCGACGAAACCGAGCAGGGTCAGCCCCAGGACGTGGCCGAGGTGGTTCGGGTGGGAGAGCAGCCCCTGCGCGCGGCTCTGCTCCGACCAGGTCAGGTCCACCCAGCCGAGTACGCGGTAGGCCGGCTCACCCACGATCATCTGGACGAGGGCGAGCAGAACGTTGACGCTCACCACCACGGCCACCACGATGAGCAGGCGACGGATCATCATCGAGTTCAGGTCGGCCGCGCGCAGCGCGTAGAAGACGATGACGCCACGGAAGTAGACGAACAGCGCCTCGCCCATCAGGGACATCGAGGAGTCGTTCACCAGACCGGCGAGCACCATCACCAGTCCCAGCACCACCAGGGCGAGGTCGGCGCCGGTAAGGAACCGGTGCCACAGCCGATCGACGGCGACCTTGACCACCGTCAGCCCGGCGAGCCCCAGGTAGAGGACGGTCTTCAGCTGCTTGGGCCACTGGGCCGAGCCGTCGAGGTTGGCGCGCGGATCCACGCTCGTCGGCCCACTCAGCACCTGGGCCCAGGTTTCGAGCAGCACATGCACCAGCAGCGCGCCGACGACCACCACGATCGCGGTGGAGAGCAGCCCCGAGATGGGCCGGGCGGGCCGGTCCGTCGGCGGGGCCATGCTCTGGATGGAACCGTTCATCACACGTCCCTACGGCGTCGGACCAGCATCACCACGAGCACGATGAGACCGACGAAGATCGCGCCGCCGGCACCGGCGAGCAACGCCATCAGCCAGACCGACTGGTCGCTCGGCTCGGACTCGTTCTGCTGCCGTTCCACGGCATTCTGCCGGTACGCCTTCGCCAGCAGGTTGCCGGGGGATGCCTGCGCGACCGCGTCGAACTGGGTGATCGCCGCCGAGTGCTGACCAGCGAAGTAGGCGTCCAGGGCCTTGCGATACAGCTTGTCGGAGTCACCGAGCTTGTTGGCGGTTCCGGCCTCGCCGATCAGCGCGTTCAGGCTCGACGACGGGACAATCACCCGATTTGCCCTGTCGGGGCGAGCCTGATCCTGGTCGATCATCCCCGCCACCCGGCCGCTCGCGTCCAGGGCGATACCGCCGTGGGACGTGGTTCCGAGATCCTGGTTGATGCGGGAGATCGACGCCGACCCCCGCCGCCCGGTGCCGGTGATACCGACGAGCTTCGACTTTGGGCCGTAGGTTGCGGTGCGGAAGTCGTCATCGGTGGTGGCGAAGCCGACAATCAGCAGGGAACTTCCGTCGGTGAGGGTCGCCGAGGGGTTGAGCTCCGCCACCGGCAGGCTCCCCCGGCCCAGCTTGATGAGCGCGATGTTGCCGGTGTCGGGAGGCAGCGCCCGGACGACCTGCGCCGGGATCGCCGGCTCCGTGGTGAGGTTGCCCTTGGCGGTGTTGAGCTGGCCGTGGATCTCGGTACCGGGCTCGGTGCCCGGATCGATGCCGGTGAACTTCGTCTTGCCCATGTTGGTCCGGATGTACTCCTGGACCTGCGCGGGGACCAGTGTCTGCTCGCGCACGAGCATCCGGGCCACCGTGTCGAGCGCGATCTGCCGGGCGGTTTCCTGGGTGGGCTTGACGCACGCGCTACTGGTGAGGGCGTGCCCGTCCGGGGTGACCACGAAGGCACTGCACCTGCGGGTGAAGGTGATGGGCGTGGCCCGTATCGGCGCGTTGGTGCTGGCGTCGCGGACGTAGCCGGTGAAGACCGTTTCGACGAAGACGAGCGCGGGCGCGGCAACCGCCAACGCGCGCTCCTCGGGGCTGTACGGGGCGGCCTGCGCCCATGGCTTCAGTGGCGGGTCGACGGCGGCGGCAGTGGGGAACGCGGTGGCGCCAACTGTCGGCGGGATGTCGGGGTCGGTCGGCTCGTCGGGGGCGAGCGCCCAGACCGCCACACCGCTGCCCACCGCCACCGCCAGCGCGAGCGCGGCCACCTTGACCCAGAGGCCGGTGCGCCGCTTCGGTGGGGCCGACGGCTGGATCCGTCGCACCGGCGCGGCGAACGGATCGTGCGGTGGCGGGGCGTCCACCGGTCCGACGGCGGGCGGCTGCGGCTCGTCGGTGGCGGGCTGCGTGGGCGCGGGGTTGGGGTTGGGCGCCACCGGCGGGCCGGCGTGCAGCGCCCAGGGCGCCGGCGGAGGGCCCGAGGTCAGCTGCGGCACACCCGACACCTGTTGCGGGACGCCGGACACCTGCTGCGGGACGCCGGACACCTGCTGCGGGATCCCGGAAACCTGCTGCGGCACACCAGACACCTGCTGAGGGATGCCCGACACCTGCTGCGGCACGCCGGAAACCTGCTGCGGGATGCCGGAGACCGGGGCGGCGGGAACGCCCTCGGTGGGCACCGGCTGGTAGTCCTGGCCGAGCGCCCGGAACAGTCGCTCCGCGCCCGGGCCTGCCTCCGCGGGGTACGCCACCCACGGCTCGGCCGCGGAGAAGTCGGCGTAGGCGAAGGTCTGACCGCCGGGCGCCTGCGCCAACCCGTTGGCGGTGCCGACGAAGGCCTCCCGCCAGCCCGGCGCGTCCGCGACGGCCGCGTTCAGCACGGCAATCGTCACCAACCGGCCCTGCCCGTCGATGGCTGCCCATGCCTTACCGGCCGGGCAGGTGCCCAGCATGTGGGTGAACCTGTACGGACCAACCGGTTGCATGCGCACTCCTCTGCTCAACCGCCGTGCGGATACTACAGAGAGCGCGCTCGTCCGCCGCCCTGGTGGTCGTCGGCCCGACAGCCGGTTGACGGGGCCCGCGAGGCGCACTTTCCCAGCCCGTCAAGGGGTTCCCCGGCCAGCCGGCAAGCGACGTGTGACGCCTGTTGCTTATTGAAAGTTTTCATGCATAGAGTCACCGTGTGAATGAAGGAGCTGTCGGGGCACCGGCCGAGCAGGTGCTCGACCTGCTCCAGGGGGTGCGGCTCACCCCCACCCAGCGCCGGATCGCGCACTGTCTGGTGCAGCACGCGCCCACCGTGGCCTACCTGTCCGCCGCCGAGGTGGCCGAGTTGGCCGGCGTCAGTCAGCCGTCGGTCACCCGGTTCGCCGTCGCGCTCGGCCACGACGGCTACCCGGCGCTGCGCCGCCGGCTGCGCGACCTCACCACCACCGCACCGGGCGGGTCGGCGGACGCCGGCAACGAGCTCCAGCAGGCGGTCCGCGCCGAGATGGACAACCTGGACCGACTGGCCGGTCAGCTCGCCGACCGGGACCGGATCGCCGAAACCGGGCGGTTGCTCGCCGCGAGTCGTCCGCTGCCGGTGCTCGGCCTGCGCGCCGCCGCACCGCTGGCCGCGTACTTCGCCTACTTCGCGGCCAAGGTGCACCCGGACGTGCGCGTCCTCGACGACGGGGGAAGCCTGCTCACCGACCGCCTGGAGCAGGCCGCCGAGGCCGGGGCGAGCGCCGTGCTCGCCTTCGTGCTGCCCCGCTACCCCCGGGAAACCCTGGACGCGTTGCGCGACGCCCGCGACGCCGGGTTGACAGTGGTGGCGATCACCGACTCACCGGTCAGCCCGGCCACCGAGCACGCCGACGTGGTGCTCGCCGCCGCGGTGGGCGCGCAGCTCGTCTTCGACCTGCACACCGCCCCGATGACCCTGGCCATGGTGCTGCTGCAGGCGATCTGCGATGCCGCGCCGGCCGACACCCAGCGCCGACTGGAGGCGTTCGAAGCCTCGGCGGCCCGCCGACAGTTGTTCCTCGGTTGACCGGAGGAGACCAGAGATGACCCAGCCCATTCGTGCCGCACGAGGCAGCCAGCTCACCACCCGCGGGTGGCAGCAGGAGGCCGCCCTGCGGATGTTGATGAACAACCTCGACCCCGAGGTGGCCGAGCGCCCCGACGACCTGGTGGTCTACGGCGGCACCGGCAAGGCGGCACGCGACTGGCCGTCGTACCACGCGTTGGTCCGCACCCTGACCGACCTGCGCGAGGACGAGACGATGCTGGTGCAGTCGGGCCGCCCGGTCGGGGTCATGCGCACCCACGAGTGGGCGCCCCGGGTGCTGCTGGCCAACTCGAACCTGGTCGGCGACTGGGCGACCTGGCCGGAGTTCCGCCGCCTCGAACAGCTCGGCCTGACCATGTACGGGCAGATGACTGCCGGTTCGTGGATCTACATCGGCACCCAGGGCATCCTTCAGGGCACCTACGAGACGTTCGCGGCGGTGGCCGCCAAGCGGTTCGCGGGCACTCTCGCCGGCACGCTGACGTTGACCGCCGGTTGCGGCGGAATGGGCGGCGCGCAGCCACTCGCGGTCACCATGAACGGCGGCGTCTGCCTGATCGTGGACGTGGACCGCACCCGGCTCGACCGCCGCGTGCACGACCGTTACCTGGACGAGGTGGCCGACTCGCTCGACGACGCGGTGCGGCGGGTGCTCGCCGCGAAGCGGGACCGGCGCGCGCTCTCCGTCGGTGTGGTCGGCAACGCGGCGGTGGTCTTCCCCGAACTCCTGGTGCGGGGCGTGGAGATCGACATCGTGACCGACCAGACCAGCGCGCACGACCCGCTGTCGTACCTGCCGGTGGGGGTGGAGCTGGCCGACGCCCGGGAGTACGCGGCGGCCAAGCCGGCCGAGTTCACCGAGCGGGCCCGGGCGTCGATGGCCCGGCACGTGGCGGCGATGGTCGGTTTCCTCGACGCCGGCGCCGAGGTGTTCGACTACGGCAACTCGATCCGGGGCGAGGCGCAACTCGCCGGCTATCAGCGCGCCTTCGACTTCCCGGGTTTCGTGCCCGCGTACATCCGGCCGTTGTTCTGTGAGGGTAGGGGTCCCTTCCGGTGGGCGGCGCTCTCCGGCGACCCGGCCGACATCGCGGCCACCGACCGGGCCGTCCTCGACCTGTTCCCGGAGAACGAGTCGCTGGCCCGCTGGATCAGGTTGGCCGGTGAGCGGGTCGCCTTCCAGGGCCTGCCGGCCCGGATCTGCTGGCTGGGCCAGGGCGAACGGGACCTGGCGGGCGTGCGGTTCAACGACATGGTCGCCTCCGGCGAACTCTCCGCCCCGGTGGTGATCGGCCGGGACCACCTGGACACCGGCAGCGTCGCCAGCCCCTACCGGGAGACCGAGGGGATGGCCGACGGTTCCGACGCCATCGCCGACTGGCCGCTGCTCAACGCCCTGGTCAACACGGCCAGTGGCGCGTCCTGGGTGTCCATTCACCATGGCGGTGGGGTGGGCATCGGCCGGTCCATCCACGCCGGACAGGTGTGCGTGGCGGACGGCACCGCCCTGGCCGGTCAGAAGATCGAGCGGGTGCTCACCAACGACCCGGCGATGGGTGTCATCCGGCACGTCGACGCCGGCTACGAGAGCGCCCGCGAGGTCGCCGACCGCACCGGCGTCCGGGTGCCGATGACCGAGGGCGGACCGGCGTGAGCGACGACCTTTCGGCCCGGTTCCGGGCGCTGTGGGACGAGATCGCGCCGGTCGGGCGGGACGCCGACAGCGGCGGCTACCTGCGCTACGCGTTGACCGAGCCGGAGCGGGAGCTGCGCGCCTGGTTCCGCGCGCAGGCCGAGCGTCGGGACATGCCGGTCACCGAGGACGGCAACGGCAACCTCTTCGCCCACTGGGGTGACCCGGAGGCGCCCGACGCGGTGCTCACCGGCAGCCACTTCGACTCGGTGCCGCACGGCGGGGCGTACGACGGGCCGCTCGGCATCGTCAGCGCGTTCCTCGCCGTGGACGAGCTGCGCGCCGCCGGCGTCACCCCCGCCCGGCCGCTGGTGCTGGGTGCCTTTGTCGAGGAGGAGGGGGCGCGCTTCGGCGTACCGTGTCTGGGGTCGCGGCTGCTCACCGGCGCGCTGTCGGCCGAGCGCGCGGCCGGCCTGCGCGACGCGGCCGGGGTGAGCTTCGCCGAGGCGCTCGGCGACCGGCCGGCGGGCGCCCGGCCGGAGCTGCTGGGCCGGTTCGGCGCCTTCGTGGAGTTGCACGTCGAGCAGGGCCGCGCGTTGGTCGACACGGACGCGCCGGTCGCGGTGGCCAGCGCGATCTGGCCGCACGGCAGGTGGCGCTTCGACGTCGTCGGCGAGGGCAACCACGCGGGTACCACCCGGATGGCCGACCGGCGCGACCCGATGCTGACCTACGCGTTCACGGTGCTGGCCGCCAACAAGGAGGCCCGGCTGCGCGGCGCGCACGCCACGGTGGGCCGGGTCGCCGTCGAACCCAACGCCACCAACGCGATCCCGTCGAAGGTGACCGGCTGGTTGGACGCCCGGGCCGCCGACCCGCAGACGCTGACCGGGCTGATCGACGCGGTGCGCGGCAAGCTCGCCGAGCGGGCCCGCCGCGACGGTACGGAGGTGACAGTCACCGAGGAGTCGGCCACTCCACTGGTCGCCTTCGACGGTGGGCTGGCCAAGCGGCTGGCCACGCTGCTCGACGCCCCGGTGCTGCCCACCGGGGCGGGCCACGACGCCGGGGTTCTCGCCGGGCACCTGCCCACCGCGATGCTCTTCGTGCGCAACCCGACCGGGATTTCGCACTCCCCCGCCGAGGCCGCGACGGACGATGACTGTGCGGCCGGGGTACGGGCGCTGGCCCAGGTGCTGGAGGAGCTGACATGCGTGTGAACGAGCTGGCGAGTTGGTGGCCGGGGGCCTCGGATCTCCGGCGAGCGCGGGTGCGTGGTCTGCGGCGCGGCGCTGGTCGGCACCTCTTGCCGTCGTGCTTTGGAGCTGATGTCGCAAACGAATCAGCCCTCGCGCCCCACACGCTGACACCACCCGAACCGTCGACAGCGCCCCGGCCGCGGATGTCACCCGAGCCGTCGACATCATCCCGGCCGCTGATGTCGCAGACGATTCAGCTCCAAAGGGAGCGAGGAGCATGACCACCGCCCGCTGGCTCGCCCAGTACGCCTGGCTGCCCGAGCACGCCGAACCCACACCCGACGTGCTCATCGAGGTCGAAGCCGGCCGGATCGCGGCGGTGACGCCACTGACCCCCAGCAGCAGGCCACCGGCCGGGGTCGAGGTGTACCCCGACGCGGTACCGCTGCCCGGCCTGACGGTGCCCGGTCTCGCCAACGCGCACTCGCACGCCTTCCACCGGGCGCTGCGTGGGCGCACCCACGGCGGCCGGGGTGACTTCTGGACCTGGCGGGACCAGATGTACGCGGTCGCGGACCGGCTGGATCCGGACACCTATCTCGCCCTGGCCCGCGCTGTCTATGCGGAGATGGCGCTCGCCGGGGTCACCTGTGTGGGCGAGTTCCACTACCTGCACCACCGGCCCGGCGGCGGCGCGTACGACGACCCGAACGAGATGGGCGCGGCGCTGGTCGAGGCCGCCGCGCACGCCGGGATCCGGCTCACCCTGCTGGACACCGCCTACCTCACCTCCACGGTGGACGGCCAGGCGCTGGCCGGGCCGCAGCGCCGCTTCGGCGACGGGGACGCGGCCCGCTGGGCACAACGGGCCGCGGCGTTCCAGCCGACCGACCCGCACGTCCGGGTCGGCGCGGCTGTGCACTCGGTGCGGGCGGTCCCGGCCGACCAGCTCCGCACTGTCGCCGAGTGGGCCGGGGAGCGGCAGGCGCCGCTGCACGTGCACCTCTCCGAGCAGCCGGCCGAGAACGACAAGTGCCGGGCGGTGCACGGGCGCTCGCCGACCGCGCTGCTCGCCGAGCACGACGTGCTCGGGTCGAACACCACAGCCGTCCACGCCACCCACCCGACCAGCGCGGACCTCGCCCTGCTCGCCGACAGCCGGACCGGCGTGTGCCTCTGCCCGACCACCGAGCGGGATCTCGCCGACGGGATCGGCCCGGCCCGGCTGATGGCCGAGGCGGGCATCCGGCTCAGCCTGGGCAGCGACAGTCACGCGGTGATCGACCTGTTCGAGGAGGCCCGGGCGGTGGAGCTGGACGAGCGGCTGCGTACCCGCCGGCGCGGCCACTTCGCACCGCTCGACCTGCTGACGGCGGCCACCGCCGCCGGGCACACCGCGCTGGGCTGGGCCGACGCCGGGAGGATCGCCGTGGGTGCCCGCGCCGACCTGGTGACGGTACGCCTGGACAGCGCCCGCACCGCCGGGGTGCCGCCGGTGGGCGTGTTCTTCGCGGCCGGTGCGGCGGACGTCGAGCAGGTCATGGTGGACGGCCGGGTGGTGGTGGCCGAGGGCCGGCACCTGAGCGTCGACGTGCCGGCCGAGCTGGCGGCGGCCGTCGAGGCGGTGAACCCCACATGAGCAGCCTGCTGGTCGACAACATCGGGGAGCTGGTCACCAACGGTGCCGGCGAGGGCCCGCTCGGCATCCGCCGCGACGCCGCCGTGCTGGTCGAGGAGGGCCGGGTGGCCTGGGTCGGGCCGTCCGCGTACGCGCCGGCCGCCGACCATCACATCGACGCCGGCGGGGCCGCCGTGCTGCCCGGCTTCGTGGACAGCCACGCCCACCTGGTCTTCGCCGGGGACCGGGCCGCCGAGTTCGCCGCCCGGATGGCCGGTGAGCCCTACACCGGCGGCGGCATCCGGACCACTGTCGGAGCGACCCGGGCCGCCACCGACGACGAGCTGCGCGCCAACGTGCGCCGGCTGCGCGGGGAGGCGCTGCGCCAGGGCACCACGACCATGGAGATCAAGAGTGGGTACGGGCTGACCGTCGCCGACGAGGCCCGCTCGCTGCGGATCGCCGCCGAAAGCAGCACCGAGACCACCTTCCTGGGCGCGCACGTGGTGCCCGCCGAGTACGCCGACCGCCCCGACGACTACGTCGGGCTGGTCTGCGGCCCGATGTTGGCCGCCGCCGCGCCGTACGCGAAGTGGGTCGACGTTTTCTGCGAGCGGGGCGCCTTCGACGTGGACCATGCCCGCGCCATCCTGGCCTGCGGTCAGGCCGTCGGTCTGGGCGTCCGGATCCACGCCAACCAGCTCGGCCCCGGCCCCGGCGTTCAGCTCGGCGTGGAGCTGGGCGCGGCGAGCGTCGACCACTGCACCTACCTGTCCGACGCCGACATCGACGCGCTCGCGTCGAACCGGATCGACTGCATGTGCCATGAAGGCCTGCACACCACCACAGTCGCCACGCTGCTGCCCGGCGCGGAGTTCTCCACCCGCTCGCCGTACCCGGACGCGCGCCGGCTGCTCGACGCCGGTGTCACAGTGGCGCTGGCGACGGACTGCAACCCCGGCTCGTCGTACACCTCGTCGATGCCCTTCTGCGTGGCCCTCGCGGTCCGCGAGATGCGGATGACCCCGGCGGAGGCGGTCTGGGCCGCCACCGCCGGTGGCGCGCGGGCGCTGCGCCGCGACGACATCGGTGTCCTCACCCCCGGCGCGCGGGCCGACCTCGTCGTCCTCGACGCGCCGTCACACCTGCACCTGGCCTACCGGCCCGGTGTCCCCCTGATCCGCCAGGTAATACGCAACGGAGTTCCGCAATGACGAACGTGACCATCCAGCCCACCGGGATCACCGCCGACGACGTTCTCGCGGTGGCCCGCGGCACCGCCACGGTCGTCCTCGCCCCCGCCACCATCGAGGCGATGGCGACCAGCCGGGCCATCGTGGACGGCATCGAGTCGTCGGGTCGCCCCGTCTACGGGGTCTCGACCGGGTTCGGGGCGTTGGCCAACACCTTCATCGCCCCGGAGCGACGGGCCGAGCTGCAACACGCGCTGATCCGCTCGCACGCCGCCGGGGTGGGCGCTCCGATGCCGCGCGAGGTGGTCCGGGCCATGATGCTGCTACGGGTCCGGTCGCTCGCCCTGGGCCGCTCCGGGGTCCGGCCGCTGGTCGCCGAGGCCCTGGTCGACCTGCTCAACCACGACATCACCCCGTGGGTGCCGGAGCACGGCTCGCTGGGCGCCTCCGGCGACCTGGCGCCGCTGGCGCACTGCGCGCTGGTGCTGCTCGGCGAGGGCTGGGTCCTCAGCCCGGCCGGTGAGCGGCAGGACGCGGCCGACGCGTTGACCGCCGCCGGGCTCAAGCCGATCGAGCTGGCCGCCAAGGAGGGGCTGGCGCTGATCAACGGCACCGACGGCATGCTCGGCATGCTGTTGCTGGCCATCCACGACGCGGCGCACCTGTTCGCCATGGCCGATGTGACGGCCGCGCTGGCCATCGAGGCGATGCTCGGCTCGGAGCGACCGTTCCTGCCCGAGCTGCACGCGATCCGGCCCCACCCCGGTCAGGCGGCGTCGGCGGCGAACATCCACCGGCTGTTGCAGAACTCCCGGGTGATGGACTCACACCGCGACGACCTGGCGCACGCCGTGCAGGACGCGTACTCGATGCGGTGCGCGCCGCAGGTGGCCGGCGCGGCCCGCGACACCCTGGACTTCGTCCGCACCGTCGCCGCCCGGGAGCTGGTGTCCGTTGTGGACAACCCGGTGGTGCTGCCGGACGGCCGGGTCGAGTCGACCGGGAACTTCCACGGCGCGCCGCTCGGCTTCGCCGCGGACTTCCTCGCCATCGCCGCCGCCGAGGTGGGCGCGATCGCCGAACGGCGGGTGGACCGGCTGCTCGACGTCACCCGCTCCCGGGAGCTGCCGGCGTTCCTCTCCCCCGACGCCGGGGTCAACTCCGGGCTGATGATCGCCCAGTACACGGCGGCCGGGATCGTCGCCGAGAACCGTCGGCTCGCCGCCCCCGCCTCGGTGGACTCGCTGCCCACCAGCGGAATGCAGGAGGACCACGTCTCGATGGGCTGGGCCGCAGCCAAGAAGCTGCGTACCGTGCTGGACAACCTGACCAGCCTGCTCGCCGTGGAGCTGCTGGCCGGCGTACGCGGCCTTCAACTGCGGGCCCCGCTGCAGCCGTCACCGGCCGGTAAGGCCGCCGTGGAGGCGCTCACCGACGTGATCGGCGAGCCCGGGCCCGACGTGTTCCTCGCTCCCCTGGTGGAGACGGCCCGTGCGGTGGTGAGCGGTCCGAACCTGCGAGCCGCCATCGAATCGGAAATCGGCACGCTCAGCTGACGCGGAAAAGACGCGCCCACCGTCCGGAAGGTTGAGCCGTTCAGGTGGATTTCGCTGGTCCAGGCCCTTGCTAGGCTTCCCGCCCGGCGGGGGTATCCGGAGCCTCCCGCCCGACGGGGGCGTCCGGAATGGGTTCCGAAGGTGAGCAGGCGTGAACGACGTCACTGAAGAGTTGCATCTCGGCGATCGCTATTCCGGAATACCAGCACAGAGGTCTGCGGCGGCGGCAACGCCAGCCGCTGGTGGTGATGGTGATGGCACCGCGTCGCCGGTGGCCACCGACACCGGCACCGGCACTGGCCAGCAGTGGTGGCAGCGGCCCGCGGCGGTACCGCTGGCCGCCGGCGCGCTGACCCTCGTCGTGGTGCTGATCGCCGCGGGACGCCGCCAGCTGTGGCGAGACGAGTTCGCGACACTCGACGCCGCCCGAATGGGGCTCCGAGAGCTGTATGCGTTGGTGCAGCAGAAGGATCTGGTGCTCCTTCCGTACTACCTCGGAATGCATTTCTGGGTGCGGCTCTTCGGCGACAGCGAGGTGGCGCTCCGCCTTCCCTCGATGATCGCCGTGGCGATCGCGGCCGCCCTGACGGCCCTGCAGGGCCGAATGTTGTACGGCCCACGGGTGGGTCTGCTGGCTGGCGTGCTGTTCGGGCTCCTACCGGTCGTGACCCGGTACGGGCAGGAGGCGCGGCCCTACGGTCTGGTCATCGCCGCGGTGGCGGCGGCCGGCCTGTTCGCGGTCATGGCGACGCAGCGGCACTCCCGCGTGGCCTGGATCTGTTACGCCCTCATGCTCGTCCTGGTCGGCTGGCTGCACCTGATCGCCCTGGTGGTGCTGCCCGCACATGGCCTGCTCGTCCTGCTGGAGGCCCGCCGACGGCAGAGTTGGCAGCCGGTCACCTGGTGGATGGGTGCGACAGCGGCCGCTGTCGCAGTCCTGTCACCGCTGGTGTGGCTGGCCAAGGCGCAGAGCGGTCAGATCGCGTGGATCCAACCCGTCCCGGTGGGCGACCTCAGCGAGTGGATGCTGGAGTTGCCCGGCGCGATCGGGGTCGGCGGGGTGCTGTTGGGCCTCGGCATCCTCGGCTGTGTCGGCGGTGGACCCCGCGTCGGCTACCTCGCCGCCTGGGCCCTCGGTCCGTTGATTCTGCTGTGGGCGCTGACTCCCGTCATGCTGCTCTTCACCGAGCGCTACCTGCTGTTCGTGCTGCCCGCGTGGTGCCTGCTGGCGGCTGCCGGGGTGCAGGTCGCCGCCCAGCGGTTGAGTACGTTCACCGTGGCGGTCCCGGTGCTGGTGCTCCTCGTGGGTCTCAGCAGCCACGTCGCGCTCAGGGTTCCGGTCACCGAGTTCGAACCCGACCTGCGGGGCGCCGCGGCGGTGATCGACCAGCAGCGACGTACGGGTGACCTGGTGGCGTACACCGGCCCGTTCCCGTGGTGGGCGAACGCTGGCATCAAGTACTACCTGCAGGAGAAGCCGCTCCCCGAGGTGTTCCAAGCGACCGAGGGGCAGGCGACGCCGAACTACCGGGCGTGGTGCGGCGGGCCGGCCAAGTGCCTGGACACCAGGGCCCGGATCTGGCTGATCAACACGAAACCGTCCACCACCAAGCTGACCTCGTTCGCGGGGATGAATCCCGAGGTGGAGAAGGCGCTGCGGGCCCGGTTCGTGGTGACCCAGGTGGACCGCTTCACCGACGTGAGCGTCTCACTGCTCACCCCCCGGCCCAAGAAGGGGTGACTGACGGGCCGTTACGGTCGTCCGTCAGTCACCTTCGCCAGCCAGCCCACTCGGGGCTCAGCTGGAACGGGCCGGGTGTTCAGGCGGGCGGCAGCACCTTGGCGACCAGCTTGGCCAGCTCACGCAACGCCTTGCCCCGGTGGCTGATGGCGTCCTTCTCCGCCGGGGTCAGCTCGGCGTTGGTCCGGTCCTGCCCGTCGCCCAGGAAGATCGGGTCGTAGCCGAAGCCGCCGTCACCGCGCGGTGCGCGCAGCACCCGCCCAGGCTGCCGGCCGTCGACGAGGTGCTCCTTGCCGCCGGGCAGCACCAACGCCACGGTGCAGACGAACGAGGCGGCCCGCTGCTCGTCGGGCACGTCGGCGATCTGATCCAGCACCAGCTGAAGGTTGGCCCGGTCGTCGCCGTGCTTGCCGGACCAGCGGGCGCTGAACACGCCCGGCATCCCGTTGAGCGCGTCGACGGCGAGCCCGGAGTCGTCGGCGATGGTCGGCAACCCGCTCTGCCGGCACCCCTCCCGCGCCTTGATCAGCGCGTTCTCGCCGAAGGTCAGGCCGGTCTCCGGCAGTTCGGCGTACTGCTCGACGTCGTCCAGCCCGAGCAGGGCGATCCGGTGCGCGCCGAGCGCACCGTCCAGGATCCGCTGCAGCTCGACGAGCTTCTTGCGGTTACGCGTGGCGAGCAGGACCTTGTTCATGCTGAATCACCTTTGTTCGCGACTGCGGGGCTCGCAAGCTCACTCCTCGCGCTCACGGGGAGGTAAGTGCCTTTCGCTGGGCTTCCGCCAACTCGGCGCACCCGGCGACGGCCAGGTCGAGCAGGGCGTCGAGCTGGTCGCGGGCGAACACGCCCGCCTCGCCGGTGCCCTGCACCTCGACGAAGTCGCCCGCGCCGGTGCACACCACGTTCATGTCCACCTCGGCGGCGACGTCCTCCTCGTAGCAGAGGTCGAGCCGGGCCTCCCCCGCGATGATGCCCACGCTGACCGCGGCCACCGACCGGTGCATCACCTTCTCCGGCTTGCCGGCCAACGCCTTGCGGGCGGCAAGCCAGCCCACCGCGTCGTGCAACGCGACGTACGCGCCGGTGATCGCGGCGGTGCGGGTGCCTCCGTCGGCCTGAAGCACGTCGCAGTCGAGCACGATCGAGTTCTCGCCGAGCGCCTTGAGGTCGATGCTGGCCCGCAGGCTACGGCCGATCAGCCGGGAGATCTCGTGGGTGCGGCCACCGACCCGGCCCTTGACGCTCTCCCGGTCGGAGCGGGTGTTGGTGGCCCGGGGCAGCATCGCGTACTCGGCGGTCACCCAGCCGAGCCCGGAGCCCTTGCGCCAGCGGGGCACGCCCTCGGTGACGCTCGCCGTGCAGAGCACCCGGGTGCCACCGAACTCGACGAGCACCGAGCCCTCCGGGTGGGTGCTCCAGCCACGGGTCACTGTCACCGGTCGGAGTTGAGAGGGCCCTCGCCCGTCAGGTCGCGCCATGCCTGCACCTTATGCGGTGCGGTGATCCGCCGCGCTCGGGGTGCCCCGGCGAACGTCGGCGCCGTGCACACCGAGGAACCCGTCGACAGCGGCCGGCCAGCCGAACTCCTCGGCTCGCGCCTGGGGCGGCCCGGCACCGTGAGACGGACGTGCCGGGTCAGACGTCGTAGCTGGCGCCGGGCCGGACCACCTCGAGTGGCCCGGTGTACGCGGAGGCGGCCGACTCCAGGGTGTGCGCCTCGCTGCCCCAGGCGGGCACCAGGTGGGTCAGCAGCAGCCGGCCCACAGCGGCCTTGGTGGCCGCCTCACCGGCCTCCCGACCGGTGAGGTGCAGATCCGGTGGATTGTCCATCCCGTCGAGGTAACTGGCCTCGCAGAGGAAGACGTCGGCGTTCTGCGCCAGCCGCAGCAGCGCCTCGCACGGCGCGGTGTCCGACGAGTAGCACAGCGACCGGCCGTCGTGCTCCAGCCGCACGCCGTACGTCTCGACGGGGTGGTTGACCCGGTCGACGGTGACGGCGAACGGGCCGATCGGGAAGGTGCCCGGCTGGAGCGCGTAGAACTGGTACACGTCCTCCACCGACCCGTCGTCGCCGTACGCGGCGCTGAGCCGGTCCGGGGCGCCGGCGGGCGCGTACACCGGCAGGGCCGGGTAGGGGCCGTCCGGGGCGTAGCGGCGCACCACCACGTAGAGCACGGCGTCGAACATGTGGTCGCAGTGCAGGTGGGTCAGCAGGATCGCGTCCGGGGCGTGCAGCCCCGCGTACCGCTGGAGGCTGGACAGCGAGCCCGAGCCGAAGTCGACCAGGAGCCGGAAGCCGTCAGCCTCGACGAGATAGGCCGAGCAGGGCGACTCGGGGCCAGGAAAACTGCCGGCGCTCCCCAGGACGGTCAGTCGCATCGAGTGGTCTCGCTGTCACTATCAGTAGCACCCGTGCCGGCGATCGTCCCGGCCATGATCTCTACCGACGCGTACGCCACGCTGCGCAGCCTACGCTGACACGCCCGGCAGCAAGAATCATCCAACGGAAGTTGTCACGAACGTGACACCGGCTCGCGGTACGCCGGGCAGCCAACGGGCCGTCGACGGATGTCGACGGCCCGTAGTCGGCAGACCAGATCGGTCAGGCCCAGAGCTGCCCCTCCAGGGCGTCCTCGGCATCGGCGAGCGTGCCGCCGTACGCGCCGGTGGACAGGTACTTCCACCCGCCGTCGCAGACCACGAAGGCCACGTCGGCCCGCCGGCCGTCGCGAACCGCCTCGTGCGCCACCGCCAGCGCGGCGTGCAGGATGGCACCGGTGGAGAACCCGGCGAAGATGCCCTCCACCTCCACCAGTTGGCGGGTGCGCAGCACCGCGTCGCGGGTGCCGACCGAGAACCGCCGGGAGAGCACCGAGGCGTCGTAGAGCTCGGGCACGTAGCCCTCGTCGATGTTGCGCAGGCCGTAGACCAACTCGCCGTAGCGCGGCTCGGCGGCCACCACCTGAATGCCCTCGACCTTTTCCCGCAGGTACCGCCCGGTGCCCATCAGGGTGCCGGTGGTGCCCAGCCCCGCCACGAAGTGCGTGATGCTGGGCAGGTCGTGCAGCAGCTCCGGCCCGGTCGTCTCGTAGTGCGCCCGCGCGTTCGCCTCGTTGCCGTACTGGTAGAGCATCACCCAGTCCGGGTGCTCGGCGGCGATCTGCTTGGCGGTGGCGACCGCCTGGTTGGAACCGCCCGCCGCCGGCGAGAAGATGATCTCGGCCCCGTACATCCGGAGCAACTGGACCCGCTCGGTGGAGACGTTCTCGGGCATCACGCAGACCAGCCGGTAGCCGCGCAGCTTCGCCACCATCGCCAGCGAGATGCCGGTGTTGCCACTCGTCGGTTCGAGGATGGTGTCACCCGGGCGGAGTCGGCCGGACTCCTCCGCCGCCCGGACCATGAACAGCGCCGCGCGGTCCTTGATGCTGCCGGTGGGGTTGCGGTCCTCCAGTTTGGCCCAGAGCCGCACCGGAGGGGCCCCGTCGGGCACCGTCGGGGAGAGCCGGGGCAGACCGACGAGCGGCGTGCCCCCGCAGGCGTCGAGCAGGCTGTCGTACCGCGCCATGGCGGCCGACCTCAGCGAGCCGCGACGGCGTCGCCGGCCACCACGGCCGCCGCGCTGTGCGAACTGATCGCCGCCGCCGCGGCGCTGTGCGAGCTGATCGCCGCCGCCGCGGCGAAGCCGAACGCGCCGCCGGCCACGGCCGGCAGGATGGTGACGCTGTCGCCGTCGGAGAGCTTCGCGTCCAGCGCGCCGAGGAAACGGACGTCCTCGTCGTTGACGTAGACGTTGACGAAACGGTGCAGCGTGCCCGCGTCGGTGATCAGCCGGCCGCGCAGACCGCCGTGCCGGGAATCCAGGTCGGTGAGCAGGTCGGCGAGCGTGTCGCCGGTGCCCTCGACGACCTTTGCGCCGCCGGTGTAGCTGCGCAGGATGGTGGGGATGCGAACCTCGATAGCCATGATGTCGAACTCCTCGATCGGGTGTGCCTACGGTGACGGGACGAGACGGTTGCGGCGCTGACGGGTCAGCGGCCGGAACACTCGTAATCGACCGTCGCCGGGCTCTGCCCGAACATGTAGGACTGCACGGCGTGCGGGTCGACGCCGGCCTCCACGACACGGACCGGCTCCTCGGTGACCACACCGTCGACGATCCGGAACGACCGGATCTCCTCCGAGTCGGGCTCACGGGTCGAGACGAGCAGGTAGTGCGCCCCCGGCTCACCGGCGAAGGCGACATCCGTCCGCGACGGGTACGCCTCGGTGGCGGTGTGCGAGTGGTAGATGACGACGGGCTCCTCGTCCCGGTCGTCCATCTCCCGCCACACGCGCAGGTGCTCCATCGAGTCGAACTCGTAGAAGGTCATCGAGCGGGCGGCATTGTCCATCGGGATGTGCCGGGTCGGGGTGTCGCTGCCGACGGGACCGGCGACGACGCCGCACGCCTCGTCGGGGTGGTCCCGCCGCGCGTGGGCGACGATCGCGTCGATGATCGACCGGTCGATGCTCAGCACGTGCACCAGCCTAACGCCTGTCGAGCACAGGCCGAAGTGGTGCCGGTCACCCCTAGTCGATCAAGGCGTTGAGCAGCGACTCCTGTAGATATCCGAGATACGCGTAGACCGAAAGCTGGAACACCCTGCTGGAACCCGGGTCCTCAGCGACCGCGTCGTCCAACTCCTCGCCCAGATCCGTGCCGTCCTTGATCTCCAGGCGGACACCCATCGCGAGCCGGGCGTCGTTCAGTGCCCGCAACCACGCCTCGGCGGCCTCGGCGTCCAGCCGCACCTCGCCACCGGCGTCGTCCGGCAACGCGGCCAGGATCGCCCCCGCCTGATCGATCTTCGCGGTCTTCAGGTCGCCCTCGGTGTAGCGGCGAAATTCGGCGGTGCCCGGAGCGTCCTGCGGGTAGACCGCCGGGAAGAGCCGACCGACGACCGGGTCGGTGTGGTCGAAGCCGTCGGTGAGCAGACCCACCACCTCGGAGGCGACCTTCCGCAGCACCCGCACCTCGTCGACGGCGAAGACGGCCACGTAGTGACCGGCCTGGCGACGGAACATGCTCATGATCTGTCCACCGTCGCCCAGAGCCCGTACGCGTGCAGTTGCGACGCGTCGTGCTCCATCCGCTCGCGGGCGCCGGTGGAGACCACGGCACGCCCCTTGTGGTGCACGTCCAGCATCAGCTGTTCGGCCCTCTCCCGGCTGTAGCCGAAAAGCTTCTGGAAAACCCAGGTCACGTACGTCATCAGGTTGACCGGGTCGTCCCACACGATCGTCACCCACTGCCGGTCGGACGCCGGCACCTCGTCAGTGTCCGGCGTCTCGACCGGTACAACCTGCGGAGCCGCCATGCCCCCCATCGTGCCACCGGTTTCCCGGAACCGAGGAACCGGAACGCCGGCCCGGCGCGGATCACCCACTCCGGGCACTCCCGACCCGCTCTGGACGCCGCCGAGCGCCGGGTCGGGCCCGGACCCGGGCCAACCGGCGGGCGCGCCGTCAGGCGAGCAGGATGCCGTGATCAACTGCATCGGAGAGCACCACGCCCAGCGAGAGGCGGATCACCTCGAACCGTCGGGAGATCTCCCTGGACAACCCCAGCTCGACCTCGCGCACCGCCCGCTGGGACCAGGCCCGCGCCGCGCTGTGGTTGTCGTTGCCGGGGGTACGCCACTGCTGCCAGCACCCGCCGGAGAGCGCCACCGCGACCGGTGGGAGCACCTCGTCACGGGACGCCACCGGATAGCTGGCGGCGGCGTCGATCGCCTCCGGGCCGGTCAACTCGGCCACCCCGGCCGTACTGGTGATCAACAGCACCTTGTCCAACTCCTGGCCGGGCCGGTGATCGGCCAGGCCGTACTGCACAGCGGCGGCGATCCGACGTCGCACGCCTTCGCTCGGCGGCACGCCCAACACCCGGGAGGCGACGTCGGTCACGATGCCGCGCACCGCCTGATCGCACTGCGCGGTGGCCAACAGCGACAACGCCGCCATCTCCCGGTCGAGCAGATCCGGCAGGCCGGCACAGCCGACTCCGAACACGATCTCCTGAACGGCCCGCAGGTGGATGTTCGCCAACTCCAGGGCGAGGTGCTGGCGGATCCGTTGAGCACACGAGCGGGCGTGACGGTCGAGCCGTTCGGACCAGTCACCCGGATCGGCGGCCACGGCGACGCGACCCTGCTGGCCCGGCACTACCGGTGGGCCGACGCTGGCTCGCTGCAAACCCTCACGCGACGCCCAACCCACCAGCGCCCGCCGCAGGTCGGCGGCAGAGGCGGCGTCGTCGACCGGGAACCACCGCGCGCCGGCCAACGCCGGCACCGCGGCCAGCAGCGCGGCCCGATGCGCCTCCACCGTCACCGCTACCGCGTCCACCTCGGTCTGCGCACCCCCGACCGGCGGGACGGACGCCCCCGCGCCCTCCGTAGTCGCCGTGCCGTCGGCCAGCGGAGCCCAACCCGCCGCGCCGGGGGTGACCGCGAAGACGACCTCCACCGAGGTCGAGGCGACTTCGGCGAGCAGGTTCAACTCGGCGGCGGTGAAAGCCTGGTCGGCGGCGATCACGAAGAGCAGCGCGCCGGCCCGGCCCGCCGCTTCGAGCAGCACCTGGGTGCCGGCGACGCCGAGGGTGGCGGTGTCCGGAACGTCGATCAGGGCGAAGTGCCGCAGCAGCGGCTCGGGCACTGTCAGCTCGACCCGCCGGGGCGGGCGAGCCAACGCCGGACCGGCGGCGTCCCGGTCCGCGCCGTACGAGTGCGGCTGGCGGTAACCGGGCACGAAAGCCGCCCGGGTGGGCACCTGGGCGTTGCGCACCACCAACCAGCTGCCGGCGGGCACGGTGAGCATGACCGGGTCGAGCCCGAGCAGTGTGGCGAGCACGGCACGCCGCTCGGCACCGGCCGGACCGACGGCGACCACACCGAGCGGCTCGTCCGGGGCGGGGCCCGCCACGCCGATCCGGGTGGGGAGCGGGCCGCAGGTGGGTAGGTCGGTTGGGCCGGTCATGTCGTCCGACGAGTCGACCGAGGGGAGAGGGCCCTGCTTCATCAGGTGCCTCCCGTTGCAGGTGGTCGGAGGTCCGGTCGCGAAATTTTCCGGTACGTCAACCCGGATGTCGGAAGACTACGGGCGGGCCGACGACCGGGCAGAACACCCCGAATACTCACCGGTAATTGTGCGCTTACTCAACTTCGCACCGTGACGGTGCGGGCGCGGACGGATTTCGATCGATATGCTGCGCGGATGAGTCGATGGGAGTTCGTCGGCCGCACGGATGAGCTCAACCGCCTGCTGGAGGCGGTGACCGGTGAGGCCGGCCGGGGGCTCTTCTTCAGCGGCAGCGCTGGCATCGGCAAGAGTCGGTTGCTGCGCGAGGGCGTGGGCGCCCTGCCCACCGACCGGTTCGCGATCTGGTCCATCGCCGCGAGCGCCACCACCGCCGCGCTGCCGTTCGGCGGCCTGGTCCAGGTCCTCCCCGCCGAGCAGCCCCAGGGCCTCTCCCCCGCTGGCGTCCTGCGCTGGGCGCTCAACGTGCTGCAACAGCAGGCGGCCGGCCGACGGATCGTGCTCGCCATCGACGACGCCCACCTGCTCGACCCACCCTCGGCCGCACTGGTGCACCTGGTCGCCCGCGCCGAGAACGCCACAGTGGTCGGCACCCTGCGCGACGGCGAGCAGATCCCGCTGCCGATCCGCGCGCTCTGGACCGACGACCTGGTCGAGCACGTGGAGCTGACCCCGATGCCGCAGGCGGAGACCGCTGGTCTGCTGGCGGCGATCCTGGGCGGCCCGGTCGACCCCGGCTCCGCCGACCGGCTCGGCCGACTGTCGTCCGGCAACCCGCTGCTGCTGCGTGAGCTGGTGCACGCCGCCAACGGCAGCGCCGAGCTGAAGCAGACGTACGGGATCTGGAAGTGGACCGGGCGGTTGGAGCTGGCGCCGAACCTGACCGACCTCATCGACACCCGGGTCGGAAAGCTCACCGACGGCGTCCGCGCGGTGGTCGAGCTTGTCGCGTTCGGCGAACCGCTCGGCCTGCAACTGCTCAAGCAGGCCGCCGATCAGAAGGACGTGGAGACCGCCGAGGAGCGCGGGCTGATCACCGTGGACCAGCACGACCGGCGCACCAACGTCCGGCTGGCCCACCCGCTCTACGGCGAGGTGATGCGTCGGCGCTGTCCGGTCAGCCGCACCCGCCGGCTTCAGGCACACCTCGCGGAGCTGATCGAGCAGGTCGGCAAGCGCCGCCGCGACGACCTGCTGCGGGTGGCCGTCTGGCGACTCGACTCGGGCACCGCACAGGACCCGGCCCTGCTGCTGGAGGCCGCCGTACAGGCGTTCACCCGCTACGACGTGCCGCTGGCGACGCGCCTGGCGCGGGCCGCGCTGAACGCCGACGGCGGCTCCGACGCGGCCGAGCTGCTGGCCACCATCCTGATGTTCGCCGACCGGCCCGGCGAGGCCATCGACGTCCTCGACGCGGTGCCCCCGGAGCCCGGTGACGAGCGACGGCTCTGCCGCTGGCTGACAGTGCGCGGCATGGTCAGCTACTGGGGGTTGAGCCAGGAGTCCACGGTGGAGGAGATCGCCGACCGGGTCGAGCAGCTCAGCGACTCCGCCGACCGGGCCCGGGTGCACGCCTTCGAGGCGATCATGCGCCTGCACCGGCTGGACACCGCCGCCGCGGTGCGGCTCAGCCAACGTGTCCTGGACCGGCCGGCGGCCGGCGTCGCCGCCCGCGAGCTGGCCCGTTCCACGATCGCGTACGTCCAGGCCGCACAGGGCGAGCTGACCCGCAGCGGTACGGCGATCGCCCAGGTGCACTCGGCAGCGGCCAACTGGCGCACCGACATGCCGTACCTCCAACTGGCCCTGGAGCTGGCCCGCGGCACCCGGCTCATGCTCACCGGCGACCTGACCGGAATCGACGCGATCGTCGCCGACGAGTTCGCCGACCTCGCCGGGGAGGGTGACTTCCGCCTCGGCACCGGATACCTGGCAATCCTTCAGGCGTACGCGTTCCGGCTGCGCGGGCAGAGCGGCGCCGCCATGCGGACCTCCCTGAGTGCCTGTGCGGTGCTGGCCACGAGTCGGGTCTACGCCGGTCTGGCCCAGGCCGAACGCGCCCAGTCGGCGGCGCTGCGCGGCGACGCCGTGCAGGCGGCCGCGGCGATGGCCGAGGCCGACCGCACCCACGCGCCGGGAATGGCGGTGCTCTACCCGTGGCTGGAGCAGGCCCGGGGTGCGTCGCTGGCCGCCGGTGGCGACCTGCCGGGCGCGATCAAGCACCTCGGCGACCTGGTGGATCGGCTGCGCTCGGACGGCTTCGCCGGGCACGAGGTGCACGTTCTGCACGACCTGGTTCGACTGGATCAGGCAGGCATGGCGGTCGGGCCCACCTGTTCCGACGGTGGTCGGCGCACCGTCGCGCAGCGCCTCGCCGAGCTCTCCGAGCGGGTCGACGGGGTGTTGCCGCCGCTGTTGGCACGGCACGCCCGCGCTGCGGTGACCGACTCCCCCGCTGATCTGCTCGCGGTCGCCGACGACTACGCCGCACTGGAGTTGACCGTGTACGCGGCCGAGGCCACCTCCCAGGCCGTTCAGCGGCTGCGCCAGCGGCAGTCGGCGGCGGCCAACGACGCCCGGGAGCGTCTCGCCGGGTTGCTCGGGCGCTGCGACCTGATCCGGACGCCGGCGCTCCAGGCCGGTGCGCCGGTGCTCACCGAGCGGGAGTGGCAGGTGGCTCGCCTCGCCGCGCACGGTGCGGCCAGCCGGGCCATCGCCGAACGGCTCTACCTGTCGGCGCGCACTGTGGAGAACCACCTCCAGCGGATCTACGCCAAGCTCGGCGTGACCAGCCGGGCCGAGCTGTGGGCGGCGTTACGGTCGATCCCGGGCCACGACGGCGGCGACGCGGGCTGAACCTTAGGCTGGGGCGGTGAGCATCCACCGCCCCGCGCTGCTGACCGACCACTACGAGCTGACGATGGTCAGCGCGGCCCTGAAGGACGGCACCGCCGACCGCCGGTGTGTCTTCGAGGTGTTCAGCCGCCGGTTGCCCAGTGGCCGCCGGTACGGCGTGGTCGCCGGGACGGCCCGACTGATCGAGCTGATCCGCGACTTCCGGTTCGATCCCAGCGAGGTGGAGTTCCTGCTGCGGACCGGGGTGGTCGACGAGATGGCGGCGGCCTGGCTCACCGACTACCGCTTCAGCGGGGACGTCGACGGCTACGCCGAGGGCGAGCTGTTCTTCCCCGGTTCACCGATCCTCACCGTCTCCGGCGGTTTCGCCGAGTGTGTGGTGCTGGAGACGCTGGTGCTGTCCGTGCTCAACCACGACAGTGCGGTGGCCGCCGCGGCGGCGCGGATGGTGACCGCGGCGCGCGGCCGGGCGCTCATCGAGATGGGGTCGCGCCGGGCGCACGAGGAGGCGGCGGTGGCCGCGGCGCGGGCGGCGTACCTGGCCGGTTTCCGGTTCACGTCCAACCTCGCCGCCGGTGCGCTCTACGGTATTCCGACGGCGGGCACGGCGGCGCACGCCTTCACCCTGCTGCACGACGACGAGCGGGCGGCGTTCGCCTCGCAGGTCGCCACGCTGGGCAAGGACACCACGCTGCTGGTCGACACGTACGACATCAGCCAGGGCATCCGCAACGCGATAGCGGTGGCCGGGCCGGAGCTGCGGGCGGTACGCATCGACTCCGGCGACCTCGCGGTGATCGCTCAGCAGTCCCGGGAGCTGCTCGACTCGTTGGGCGCCACCGAAACCAAGATCATCGTTTCGGGTGACCTGGACGAGTACGCGATCGCCGCGCTGGCCGCCGAGCCGGTCGACATGTACGGCGCCGGCACGGCCGTGGTCACCGGTTCCGGGGCACCGACCGCCGGGTTGGTGTACAAGCTGGTCGAGGTCGAGGGACGGCCGGTGGTGAAGCGCTCCGAGCACAAGGCGACGATCGGAGGGCGGAAGGTCGCGGTCCGCCGGCACAAGCCGACCGGCACCGCCACCGAGGAGATCATCGTCCCGCAGGGCGTTCCGGACCGGCAGCCCAACGACCGCCTGCTCCAGCAGTCGTTCGTGGTCGCCGGGGAGCCGGTGCCGATTCCGACGCTCGACGAGTCGCGGGAGCACCTGCGGGAGTGCCTGATCTCCATCCCGTGGGAAGGGCTGAAGCTCTCGGCCGGCGACCCGGCCGTGCCGGTCACCGTCGTACCCGCTGGTTGAGCCTTCCGCCGATCCGATCTCGAAGGGGAACCCCTGATGGCCAACGCGCTGATCATCGTGGACGTGCAGAACGACTTCTGCGAGGGCGGCTCGCTGGCCGTCGCCGGTGGGGCCGGGGTGGCCGCCGGGATCTCCCGGCTCCTCGCCGCCGAGCCGGACCGGTGGACGCACGTGGTCGCCACCAAGGACTACCACGTCGACCCGGGTGCCCACTTCGGCGATCCGCCGGACTTCGTAGAGTCCTGGCCCCGGCACTGCGTGGTCGGCACCAGCGGTTCGGAGTTCCACAGCGAACTGGACACCGCCCGGATCGAGGCGATCTTCCACAAGGGCGAGCACGCGGCGGCGTACTCCGGTTTCGAGGGGCATGCCGACGACGGCGAGTGCCTGGCCGACTGGCTGCGCCGGCACGACGTGGACCGGGTCGACCTGGTCGGCATCGCCACGGACCACTGCGTGCGGGCGACCGCGCTGGACGCCGCCCGGGAGGGTTTCGCCACCACCGTGCTGCTCGAGTTGACCGCCGCCGTCGCCCCGGCGACCACCGACGTGGCGCTGCGCGCGATGGAGGGCGCCGGGGTGATCATGCACGGGCAGCCTGTGATCAGGGCCGCATGAGCCGCTAATTCGTTGGCCAAGGGGCCGCCGCCGGTTGAGGATGTCGCCGGAGGTACGGACCCACGTGAACATGAAGCCTTACCGGCGGGCACTCGCCCTGCCCGGCCTGCGATCGCTGCTGGTGGTCGCCGTCCTCGCCCGCATCCCGCTCACCGCGACCGGGGTGACGCTGACCTTCCACGTGGTGTTCGACCTTGACCGCGGTTACGGGGCGGCCGGCCTGGTCGGCGCGGCGGTCACCGTCGGCGCGGCGATCGGCGGGCCGATTCTCGGTCGGCTGGTGGACCAGCGGGGTCTCCGCCCGGTCCTGGTGCTCACCGGCATCGCGGAGGCGATCTTCTGGTCCACCGCGCCCACACTGCCGTACCCAGTGCTCCTGCCCGCCGCGTTCGTGGCCGGCTCGCTGGCCCTGCCGATCTTCTCGGTGGTCCGTCAGTCGATCGCCGCGCTGGTCCCGGAGGACCAGCGCCGCCCGGCGTACGCGTTGGACTCGATGTCGGTGGAACTGTCGTTCATGATCGGCCCGGCGTTGGCCGTCGCGCTGGTCACCGCGATCTCCGCGCAGACCACCATGTACCTGGTCGGCGGCGGCATCGTGGCCGCCGGCATCGCCCTGTGGCTGGTCAACCCGCCGATCCGCGAAGCCACCACCGGGGAGCCCAGCGGACCGGCCCAGCGGGTGCCTCGCCGGCAGTGGCTGACGCCCCGGCTGCTCGCCGTACTGGCCCTCAGCACCGCTGCGACACTGGTGCTCGGCGGCACCGACGTGGCGGTGGTCGCGGTGCTCCGGGCCAGCGGTGAGGTCGGTTGGACTGGCGCGGTGCTGGCCATCTGGGCGGTCGCCTCGCTGGCCGGCGGGTTCGCCTACGGGGCCGTGCACCGATCGTTCTCCCCACTGGCGTTGACCGCCGCACTCGCCCTGTGCACCATCCCGGTCGGGCTGGGCGGCGCGCACTGGTGGCTGCTGTGCCTGGCGCTGATCCCGGCCGGTGCGCTCTGCGCGCCGACCATCGCGGCCAGTTCGGACGCGGTCAGCCGCCTGGTCCCGGCCCAGGTACGCGGTGAGGCGATGGGACTGCACGGCTCGGCGGTCACCGTGGGCATCGCGATCGGTGCGCCGCTCGCCGGAGCGGTGATCGACGCCAGCTCGCCGGCCTGGGGTTTCGTGGTCACCGGGGCACTCGGCGCGCTGGTCACGGTGGTGGTGCTCCCGATCGAACTGCGCCGCCGTCGCGCCGCCGCATCCGTCCCACCGCCCGTCGAGGCGGACCTCACCCCCGCCGCCCGCTAACGGTTTGACCCAGGCCAGGCCAGGCCGGACCGGACCGGACTGAGGCAGCTCCGCCGGCAGGCGAGCCGGAACGGGTCGGGGCAGCCGTGCGCCGACCTAATTGGGTGGGTGTGCCGCTCGGCAGTTTCCGGCCGGCGCGCTGTCTGGGCAGCAAATACCGGGGTGACTGCGGATCGAGGTGGCCACCGGGCCACCGGGCCACATACCTGCTAGTGAGCGTGATGTCTGTGAGTCATCACGATGACTCACAGACATCACGCTCACCAGGGACATGGCCTGCCCCCGGGGCCAGGCCGCGCCGGCCAAGCCGCGCCGACGCCGGGTAGGCCGAGCCGACGCCGGGTAGGCCGAGCCGACGCCGAGCCAAGCTACGCCGACGCCGAGTCAGGCCGCGCCGACGCCGCGCCAGGCCAGGCCAGGCCAGGCCAGGCCGGGCCGGGCCAGGCTGAGCCGGGCCGGGCCAGGCTGAGCCGGGCCAGGCTGAGCCGGGCCGGGCCGGGCCAGGCCAGGCTGAGCCGGGCCGGGCCAGGCTGAGCCGGGCCAGGCCAGGCTGAGCCGGGCCAGGCCAGGCTGAGCCGGGCCAGGCCAGGCTGAGCCGAGCCGGGCCAGGCTGAGCCGAGCCGACACCGAGCCCAGGCCCTGCAGACGCTACGGAAGGCAGCCGCCGGTAAGCGGCGTGGAGCGGCTGGAGCGAGGCGAGACGCGAGAGTGACAGCGGCTGGACATGGCGACGGGCGCCGCTCCCGGTGTCCCCGGGGGCGGCGCCCGTCGTACTGCTGCGGTTGAGCGTCAGTGCCGATCGATGTCGCTGGCGGTGTCCTCGCGGTAGCTCGCGCCACCGTCGGACTCGCTGGTGAGCGGCTTGGCGCCACCCTCCGGCGGGCCGGCCACGCTCTGGCCGGCGGCCAGCTCGGGGAACTTCGCGTCGAACGCCGGCCGCTCGGAGCGGATGCGCGGCATGCGGTCGAAGTTGCGCAGCGGCGGCGGGCTGCTGGTCGCCCACTCCAGCGAGTTGCCGTGACCCCAGGGGTCGTTCACCTCGACCACCGGGCCGGTCTTGTACGACTTCCAGCAGTTGTAGATGAACGGCAGCGTGGAGATACCGGTGATGAACGCGCCGATCGTGGAGATCATGTTCAGCGTGGTGAAGCCGTCGCTGGGCAGGTAGTCGGCGTAGCGGCGGGGCATGCCCTCGTTGCCGAGCCAGTGCTGCACCAGGAACGTGGTGTGGAACCCGATCATGGTGAGCCAGAAGTGCACCTTGCCCAGGCGCTCGTCGAGCATCCGGCCGAACATCTTCGGGAACCAGAAGTAGATGCCGGCGAAGACGGCGAACACGATGGTGCCGAAGAGCACGTAGTGGAAGTGCGCCACCACGAAGTATGAGTCCGACACGTGGAAGTCGATCGGCGGGCTGGCCAGCAGCACACCGGTGAGACCACCGAAGAGGAACGTGACAAGGAAGCCGACCGCCCAGAGCATGGGCGTCTCGAAGCTGATCTGGCCCCGCCACATGGTGCCGATCCAGTTGAAGAACTTCATACCGGTCGGCACGGCGATCAGGTAGCTCAGGAAGCTGAAGAACGGCAGCAGCACCTGGCCGGTGGCGAACATGTGGTGCGCCCAGACGCTCATGGAGAGCGCGGCGATCGCGACGGTCGCGGCGACCAGACCCTTGTAGCCGAAGATCGGCTTGCGGGAGAAGACCGGGATGACCTCGCTGATGATGCCGAAGAACGGCAACGCCACGATGTAGACCTCGGGGTGCCCGAAGAACCAGAACAGGTGCTGCCAGAGCATTGGCCCACCGGTTGCCGGGTCGTACACGTGCGCGCCGAGGATGCGGTCCGCGGCGAGCGCGAAGAGCGCGGCGGCCAGCAGCGGGAAGACCAGGATCACCAGAAGGCTGGTGACCAGGATGTTCCACGTGAAGATCGGCATCCGGAACATGGTCATGCCGGGCGCGCGCAGGGTCAGCACCGTGGTGATCATGTTCACGGCGCCGAGGATGGTGCCCAGACCGGAGATGGCCAGACCCATGATCCACATGTTGGCGCCGACGCCGGGCGAGTGCTCGACGCTGCTCAGCGGCGCGTACGCGAACCAACCGAAGTCGGCGGCGCCACCCGGGGTGATGAACCCGGCCGTCGCCATCGTCCCGCCGAACAGGTACAGCCAGTAGGCGAAGCTGTTCAACCGGGGGAAGGAGACGTCGGGCGCGCCGATCTGGATCGGCACGATGTAGTTGGCGAAGGCGAACACGATCGGCGTCGCGAAGAACAGCAACATGATCGTGCCGTGCATGGTGAAGAGCTGGTTGTACTGCTCGGGCGACAGGAACTGCAGCCCTGGCCGGGCCAGCTCAGCCCGCATGATCAGCGCCATCAGGCCGCCGATCATGAAGAACACGAACGCGGTGACCATGTACATGATCCCGATTTGCTTCGCGTCCGTGGTTCGCAGCAGCCGCGCGATGGCCGACCCCTTGACCGGCTCCCGGACCGGCCAGGGCCGGGTCACGACCGGCTTGGGTGCGACGGTGGTCACGAGTGGCCTCCGGTTCTCGGTTGTCCCGCTCGGCACACGCTGGTTATCGGCGGGCCGTCATCCGCAAGGAGGATAGTCCCCGGCAGGTCGCAGCGCCGCGTGGGGTGGCGTGACACGATCTACAACGGGCCTACAGCGGGCCGAGCAGGAGCCGGTAGTGCTCCCCGAAGATCCGGTCGCCGCGTCCGCGCAGCAGCGGGTCGCGCAGCGCCGGGGGCACGTCCCTGGTCCGGTTGCGGTCCCGGGTCCGGTCCCGCACCCATCGGGTACGCGGGCGGCGACGGCTCTCGTACGCCACCAGCGCCGCCTCCACGCTGTTGGCGGCGCGCAGCGACTCGGCCAGCACCACGGCGTCCTCCAACGCCATGGCCGCGCCCTGCGACAGCGTCGGGGCGGTGGCGTGCGCCGCGTCGCCGACCAGCAGCACGCGCCCCCGGTGCCAACGGCCCAGCTCCACCTCGTCGGTGATCCCGACGTGCACCTCGTCGAGCGCCGCCAGCACCTCGGGCACCGGGCCGCGGTAGTCGGCGAAGAGGTCCCGCAGCCGCGCGAGGGGGTCGGCGGGTTCCTCGGTGCCGGCCTCGTCGGCGTAGAGGTGCAGTCGCCCGGCGCCGATCGGCACCATCAGGAACCCGGAGCGCTGGCCGAGCAGTGCGGTCCACTCGGTGACCGGTGGGCCGTCGCGCAGGACGGCCCGGTAGACCACCTGCCCGACCGGGCGCGGCGGCCCGCCGAGGGCGGCCAGCGCGCGGACCGAGGACCGTGGCCCGTCGGCGCCGATGACCAGGTCGTACTCGGTGGTGGTGCCGTCGGTGAAGGTGACGCCCACCGCGCCAGGGAGCAGGTCCAGGGTGCGGACCTCGGCGCCGTGCCGGACCGCGCCGCCGGCACCGCTGAGCAGCACCCGGTGCAGGTCGGCGCGGGGTAGTGCCCGGCACTCGCCGACGCCGGCCCAGAGGGCGTCGAGGTCGACCTCGCAGAGTTGCGCGCCCGCGGCGTCGAAGAACCGCTGCCGGTGGATCACCTGCCCGACCGGCCGGACCGGGTCGTGCAGGTCGAGCCGGTGCAGTGCGCGGGCGGCGTTGCCGGGCAGGTAGAGACCGGTCTCGGTGGACTCCCCCGGTGGCAGCTTGTCGGTGACGTCGGGCCGGAAGCCCGCCAGGCGCAGCGCCCGGGCTACGGACAGGCCGGCGATGCCCGCGCCGACGACGAGGATGCGCAGGGGGGAGCCACCCATGGTGGTGTACGCCTCCGGAGGGGGAGCGGCACGCGTTGGAGGCAACACGCTACTCGGAGCGATCGGCGCACACCAGGCCCAATCGGCCCGCACCCCGCCGCTCGTCGGCGACCCGTGCCGTTTGGCCGGCCGGCCGTCGCCGGCCGTAAGGCGGGGATGGCAATCCTCACAATTTGCCAGTTCAACCCCGACGGTTGCGCGTCAGTTTCAGACATGTAAATGTGTCGTTGAGCGTGGGAGCGCTCCCGCACTGCCCCACCACATCCGGCGCCCGGCACGCGCCGAGTCAAGGAGCGTCATGAAACGTCAACTTCGGGCCCTGGCCGTCGCCGGGTTGCTGGTCGCCAGTTCCCTGGTGGCCGTGACCTTCGGCGGCACCGCCTCCGCCGACACCCTGATCTGCGAACAGTACGGCTCGACCACCATCCAGGGCCGCTACGTCGTGCAGAACAACCGCTGGGGCACCACCGCCCAGCAGTGCATCAACGTCACCAGCAGCGGCTTCGAGATCACCACCCTGAACGGCAGCAGCCCCACCAACGGCGCGCCCACCGCGTACCCCTCGGTGTTCTTCGGTTGCCACTACACCAACTGCTCCCCCGGCACGAACCTGCCGATCCAGGTGAGCCAGATCAGCAGCGCCACCAGCAGCATCTCCTACCGCTACGTCAGCGGCGCCACCTACAACGCGTCGTACGACATCTGGCTGGACCCGTCGCCGAAGCGGGACGGGGTGAACCAGATGGAGATCATGATCTGGCTCAACCGGCAGGGCCCGATCCAGCCCATCGGCTCGGTGGTCGGCACGACGAACCTGGCCGGCCGCACCTGGGAGGTCTGGCGGGGCAGCAACGGCTCCAACAACGTCATCTCGTACGTCGCGCAGTCGGCGATCTCCAGCCTGAACTTCAGCGTGCTGGACTTCATCAACGACACCCGCAACCGGGGCGCGATCACCAACTCCTGGTATCTGACCAGCATCCAGGCCGGCTTCGAGCCGTGGCAGGGCGGCGTCGGCCTGGCCGTGACGTCGTTCTCGGCCAACGTCAACGGCGGCGGCAACCCCACCAACCCGCCGCCGACCACGCCGCCGCCGGGCGGTGGCGCGAGCTGCGCGGTGAAGTACACGGCGAACTCGTGGAACAACGGCTTCACCGCCGACGTGCAGATCACCAACACCGGGTCCAGCGCGATCAACGGCTGGACGATGAACTACAACCTGCCCAGCGGGCAGACCGTCACCAACGCCTGGAACGCCACGGTGAGTCAGAGCGGGTCCGCGGTGACCGCCCGGAACGTGAGCCACAACGGGTCCATCGCACCCGGGGGCACTGCCAGCTTCGGCTACCAGGGGACGGTGAACGGGTCGTACTCGTCGCCGAGCAGCTTCTCGCTCAACGGGGCAACCTGCTCCCGCAACTGACCTGACGGCTGGGGGCGTGACCGTCCGTCGCGCCCCCACCGCAAACGGAAGCGGGCCACCGGGAGGAGTCAGGGCGTGCGCGGAGCCGCGCACGCCCTGATCCGTCCCCCCAGACGACGATTCAGAATGAACCAAAGAACCGATCCCACCAGTCAGGTTCCCCGGAACCGTGGAAGCGCAGGTGGGCAACTCCGTCATAGCGGCTCATCAAGAGTTCTTCCGGAATCACCAGGTGTCCCGAGCCGACGAGAGCCTGCTTGACCTCTTCGAGGTCGCTGGCGTCCAGTGCGCCTTCGGCGCATGCCTCGTCGGTGCTCAGAAAGGCACCGGGGTTGTCGGCGGCGACCATGGCCAACGGCTTGAACTTGCTCACCAGGACGACGATCCGCGTTCCGCTGACCGTAGATTCCCCCGGCACTTCGATCCGCGCGTACTGTGCGGAGTCTTGAATGTCTCGCTCGATCTCGCAACTCGTCGAGAAGCGAGACTCGATATCTGCGGCGAGGATGCCGCACGAGGCCGCAAGCTCCGTTCTGCTGTAGCCAGCGGGAAACTCCAGCCATTCGGGATCATCGAGGCGACGTAACACCGCCATCAGGTTCGCATCTCGCTCCATGACTCTCCTGCTCAGCTCCCACCCTGCGGAGATCCACTCGGCTTCCGTGAAGTCGGGGCATCCTCGCACGTGGGATGCCCCGACTTCCTGAAAGGCGAGCGGATCAAGACCGGGCCGGGCCGCGTCAAGCCCGGGCGGGGCCGCGTCGGAGGTCAGACGCGGGTGAGGCGTACCGCGTCGGCGATGACCAGGCCGCTGGAGCTGCTCCACCGGCTCACACCGACCCGGTTGGCGTCGCCCGCCGGCAGGGCGAACGTGCCGAGGGCGCGCCACTGCCCGCCGGTGGCCCGTTGGTCGACCCGGACGGTCTGGTTGCCGCTGCTGGTGGCGACGATGTACGGGGCGGCGCTGTTGTAGCCCGAGTTCGCCGGCCACCAGGCCTCGACCCGGTAGTTGCCGGCGGCCGGGACGTTGAACCGGTACCAGGCGACATCGCTGGCGGCGACCGGTTCGGCGTAGCGGTAGTCAGCCCCGTAGCGCTGACTGGAGTACGACGACACGCCCCAGTTGGCGCTGGCGGTGAACCGACCGCTGGTGGTGTTGTCCACGGTTGCGGACCAGGTCGTGCCGCCGCCGGCCATCTTCGCCGCCACGTCGGCGCGCATGACGTTCAGGTCGATGAAGGACGGGTCGATCTTGCCGGTGGTGCTGGTCTCCCGGTGGCCCCGGGCGTAGCTGCTGTCCCGGCCGAGGCGGGTGAGCACGGCGGCGGTGGCGGCGACCGACGCGTTGTACTGCGCGGCCGTCATCTCCTGGTTGACGCCGTTGTAGTCGATCTCCCACCCGATCATCAGGGTGTTGCCGTCCCCGGACGGGATCGGTCCACTACCGCCGCTGACCCCGGCGTGGTTGCAGCGGCCGGCGGAGATGACGTGGAAGACGCCGTTGTAGTCGACGAGCGCCTGGCACAGCGGCCCCGGCAGGTCGGAGCGGCCGTTGATGCAGATGCCGAGGGCCGGGTGCGGGTTGCTGGCGCTCGAGGTCGAGGCGGTGTGGTGCCAGAGCACTCCGATCGGGTCGAAGGAGCCGGGGCGCATCCGGTTGAGCCAGTCGCCCTCGACGACGACCTGGACCCCGGCGGCCCGCAGCACGTCCACCAGCCAGGGGATCGTCGCCATCAGGCGTCCGCGAGCAGGTCGGCGAGGCACTCGGCCTTCGGCGCGGCGCTGGCCGGGGCGGGTCGGGCGACGACGGTCAGCGCGGCGACCAGTAGGGCGGGGATGCCCAGCACCCCACGGCGGCGCAGACGGACGGATGGTGATCGGGTCATGGCGATCCTCCAGCGACGGCGGGCACGAACGGATCGACGAACGTGATGACGGGCACGCTATACCGTCACGTACGTCGATGTCGATACCCTTCATCAGCGGGTCACCCGCTGAAGGAATCCGCCGATCAGCCCTCGCCGAGCGCGTCGATGTCGCGCATCTCCTCCGCCGTCAGCGAGAAGTGGAAGACGTCGAAGTTGGCGGTGATCCGCTCCGGGGTCACCGACTTCGGAATCGCCACGATCTCGTGGTCGATGTGCCACCGCAGCACCACCTGCGCGGGCGAGACGCCGTGCGCGGCGGCGATCCTGACCAGCACCGGGTCACTGAGGTCACTGGTCTTGAACGGGCTGTACCCCTCCAGCACCACACCCCGGTCCCGGTGCTCGGCGTGCCGCTGCCGGTCGTACAGCGCGGGGCTCCACTCGATCTGGTTGACCGCCGGGTTCTCCTCGGTGGACTGGATCAGCTCGTCGATCTGAGCGGTGCTGTAGTTGCTGACGCCGATGGCCCGGGTGAGATTCTCGTCCCGGGCGGCGATCAGCTCCCGCCAGAGCGGGATGCTGTCGGCCGGCGACCTCGGCGGCCAGTGGATCAGCCAGAGGTCCAGGTGGTCGACGCCGAGCGCCTCCAGGCTGGCCTCCAGCGTCTGCCGCTCCCGGCCCACCTGGTTGGGCGGCAGCTTGGTGGTGATGAAGACGTCCTCCCGGCGCAGCCCGCTCTCGCGCACCGCACGGCCGACCTCCCGCTCGTTGCCGTACACGGTGGCGGTGTCGAGGTGCCGGTAGCCGGTGTCGAGCGCCGCCAGCACGGCGTCGTACCCGGCCTGGCCGGTGGCCTGCCAGGTGCCGAAGCCGAGCAGGGGCATCCGCACGTCACCGGGGAGCAGGGCGGTGGGCTGGTCGGTGAGGTCCATGAGGTCCGTTCTACCCCGCCGCGCCCCCGACCGCCGAGTGAACCGGACACTGGGGCGTCCAGCGCACCGGTCGGTTTTGCCGGAGAATGCGGGTGTGACCGACCGGCTGCGGGAGTACCGGCGACGGCGGGACGCGGCCCGCACACCCGAGCCGGTGCCGCAGGGCCCGCCGTCGGCCGGCCCCGACGCCGCCCGCTTCGTCATCCAGCAGCACCACGCCCGCAGCCTGCACTGGGACCTGCGCCTGGAGCACGACGGGGTGCTCGCGTCCTGGGCGGTGCCACGCGGGCTGCCACGTGATCCGGGTCGCAACCACCTCGCCGTGCACACCGAGGATCACCCGATGGAGTACCTCGACTTCGCCGGCGAGATCCCCGCCGGTGAGTACGGCGGGGGCCGGATGCTGATCCACGACCGGGGCACCTACCACTGCGAGAAGTGGCGCGACGACGAGGTGATCGTGACCCTCGCCGGTGACCGGACCGCCGGGCGCTACGTGCTGTTCGCCACCGGCGGGCGGGACTGGATGATCCGCCGCACCGACCCCGCGCCACCCGGCTGGACAACGATGCCGGATCTGGTCCGGCCGATGCACGCCACGCCCGCCGCCGGGCTCCCCCGCGACAGCGCCGCCTGGGGGTACGAGCTGCGCTGGGACGGCGTCCGGGCGATGGCGTACGTCTCCGGCGGCCGGCTGCGGCTGCTCTCCGAGACCGACGAGGACATCACCGGCGGATATCAGTGGCTGCGCGCGATGGCCGAGGCGCTCGCCCCCACCGAGGCGGTGCTCGACGGTGTGCTGGTGCGCATCGACGGTGCCGGCCGGGTGCGTCCGGTGCGTCCGAGCACCGGCAGCCGGGTCCCCGCCGACGCCCAGTACCTGATCGTCGACCTGCTCTGGCTGGAGGGCGTGAGCAGCGTCGACGTGCCGTACGCGCAACGCCGGGAGCTGCTCGATGGGCTGGCCTTGGCCGGTGCGCACTGGCAGACTCCGCCGTGGTTCCCGGGCGCGGGCGACGAGGCCCTGCGTGCCGGGCAGGAACAGGGCCTGCCGGGCGTTGTCGCCAAACGGCTGGACTCGGTCTACGAGCCGGGGCGGCGCAGCCGACGCTGGCTGGGCATCGACGCGGTCTGACGCGAGGAGCGACGTGTACCTGACCCACCTGGACTGCCCGCGGTGCGGCAAGGAGCACGCCGCCGACCGGTTACAGAACCTCTGCGACTGCGGGTCGCCGCTGCTCGCCCGCTACGACCTGCCAGCCGTGGCGAAGGCGGTCACCCCGGAACGCTTTCCGCTGCGCCCGGCCGATCTGTGGCGCTACCGGGAGCTGCTGCCGGTAGCCGATCCCCGGCACGTCACCACGCTGGGCGAGGGTTGGACGCCACTGCTTCGCACCCCGGCATACGGCACCGAGATCGGCATCGCGGACCTGATGGTCAAGGACGAGGGGCTGATCCCGACCGGCTCGTTCAAGGCCCGGGGTGCCGCGGTCGGCGTGAGCCGGGCCCGTGAGCTGGGCGTCGAGCGGGTCGCGATGCCCACCAACGGCAACGCCGGGTCGGCCTGGGCCACGTACGCCGCGCGGGCCGGGATGGGCGCGACGATCGTCATGCCGTTGAGCGCGCCGAGCATCTGCCGGCGGGAGTGCGTCGCCGCCGGGGCCGACCTGCGCCTGATCGACGGGCTGATCGGCGACGCCGGCCGGCGGGTGGCCGAGCTGATCGCGGAGTCGAACGGGGCGATCTTCGACGCCGGCACGCTGCGCGAGCCCTACCGGCTGGAGGGCAAGAAGACGATGGGGTACGAGATCGTCGAGCAGCTCGGCTGGCAGGTGCCGGACGTGATCATCTACCCGACGGGTGGCGGTGTCGGTCTGATCGGCATCCACAAGGCGCTGCACGAGCTGCGCGAGCTGGGCTGGGTCGGTGACAAGCTGCCCCGGCTGGTGGCCGTGCAGTCCACCGGCTGCGCGCCGATCGTGCGGGCGTTCGCCGCCGGCGAGAATCGGGCGCAGCCGTGGGCGGACGCGCACACCGTGGCGTTCGGCATCACGGTGCCGGCCCCGCTGGGCGACGAGCTGATCCTGGCGGCGCTGCGGGAGTCCTCCGGCACGGCCGTCGCCGTCGACGACGCGGACCTCCTGGCCGACCTGCGGGAGTTCGCCGGTCGCGAAGGGCTGCTGCTCTGCCCCGAGGGTGCGGCCTGCCTGACGGCGGCGCGGCAGCTGCGCGCCGGCGGGTGGATCCGGGCCGGCGAACGGGTGGTGGTGCTCAACACCGGCGCCGGGCTGAAGTATCCGGACACTGTCGACGTGTCCGGCGTACCCGTGCTGGCGTGAGAGCCGGCACCCCGCGGACCGCGGGGTGCCGACGCACGGTGCCTACTGGTAGGTGATGTCCGATGGTGAGTAGAGGCAGTTGACGCCGTCGGCGCCCTCGCCGATCTCGGTCGGCTCGCTGCCCTTCGGCACGCCCTTGTACTTCACGCAGATCGAGGTCTCCCGGTCCGGGTCGCCGACGATGGTGATCCGGGTGAACCGGGCGGTGTCGCCCCAGTTGGTGTTGATGCCGGCGATCGCGTCGGTGTTCCGGACGATCACGTTGTCGATCACCACGTGCCGCTGGTACGACGTGGAGCAGTTGCCGCAGGCCCGGTAGAGCTTCCCGGCGTTCTCCACCCGGAAGTTCTTGATGTAGACGGTGCCCGACCCGTTGTGTTGGAAGACCTTGTCGCTGGCGGAGCGGGCGCCACCGCCGTCGACGGTGTACGTGGTGCCGCCGCGGAAGGTCGCCGCGTCCTCGCCGACGTCCTCCCACCAGACGTTGATCAGGGTGCAGTTGCCCTCGCAGTGCACACCGTCACCGGCCGGCGCGCCGATGATCACGTTGCGCAGGGTGGCCCCGGCGGCCAACTCGAACATCGGGTCCTGGCTCTCGCTCTGCCCGCCGTCACCGATGCCGTAGTAACGCTTGAGCCCGCCGTCGAAGGTGCCGGACACCGGGATGGTCGCGTCCACCTTCTGGCTGGCGGTGGGCGTCGGCCAGCCGGCCGGTGGCGGGGTGGTGGTGGGTGGCGGAGTGGTCGGCGGCGGGGTGGTGGTCGGCGGTGGCGTGGTCGGGGTGCCACCGCCGGACGAGTCGACCAGCACGTCGTCGAAGCCACCGCTGGCGTACGCGGTGACCAGGCCGATCCGGCCCGCGCCGACCAGGCTGTTGCTGCCGGAGGCGATCTGGGTGCCGTTGACGAACCCGCGGATGGTGCTGCCGCTGGTCTCGATGCGCAGGGTGTACCAGGTGCCGGTGCCGACGCCGAGCGAGGCGGAGCCGATCGCCGTGACGGAGCTGCCGTTGACCGCCTGGAGTTCGGCGCGGCCGGAGCCGAGCAGGGCCAGCCGGTACATCTTGGTGCTGCTGGAGGAGCGGGCGGCGAGCCCGACCAGGGCGCTGGACGAGCCGAAGCTCGCCGGCCTGACCCGGGCCTGCACGGAGTAGTTGGTCCAGCTGGTCTGGCCGGCGAACTGGCGCGCCAGCTCACTGCCGGCGTTGGACTGGTTGAGCACCCCCGAGCCGTCCACCGCCCAGGTGCCACCGGACTTGGACCAGCCGGAGGTGTCGCCGTCGGTGAAGTCGTCGCTGAAGATGGTGGCCGCGAAGGCCGAGGTCATGCCGGCGGCGAGGGCCGCCACGGTCACCCCGGCACCCACCGCCAGCAGTAGTGGTCGGCGGCCGGAGAGTCGTCTTTGCTGCACAGGTGTCCTCCTTGACGCATGTGGTGGTGATCCCTGTGCCCGTCGGGCCCGAGACGCGTCGGCGCGGCGTGCGGCACTGAACGGGATCGGTGTGGCCCCGTCGGACGCCCGGATCCGAAGCGGGGTGAAGCGGGATCAAAGCCGTGGGAAAGGGCTTTCCCGCATCTTCGAGGCTAGGACTGTCCAACCATCAGCGTCAATGCCTGGCGCTTGCAGGTCTGTTGCAGGATTCGACGGATCAGTAGCTCTCCGGCTCGGTGATCCGCCAGGCCGCGTTGATCAGCCCGATGTGCGAGAGCGCCTGCGGCATGTTGCCCAGCTGCATCCCGGTGGCCAGGTCGATCTGCTCGCTGAACAGCCCCACGTCGTTGGCGTACCCGACGACCCGCTCGAAGAGCGCCTCGGCCCGCTGCTGCTCGCCCGTCATCACCAGGCACTCCACCAGCCAGAACGAACACAGCAGGAAGCCGGCCGGGTCGGCCGTCCAGCGTCGCAGCAGACCGGCCTCGGTGCCCAGCTCGCGCTCGACCATCGCGATCGTCGAGCGCATCCGTGGGTCGGTGGCCGGCAGGAAGTGCGTGACCGGCAGGGCGAGCACCGAGGCGTCCAACTCCGCCGACCCGAACGCGCCGGTGAACGCCCCGATCCGTTCGTTCCACCCCTCGCGCAGCACGGTCTCGCGGATCTCGTCACGCACGTTGGCCCAGCGACGGGGGTCGGCCTGATCACCGAGCCGGTCGGCGAGCCCCACCGCCCGGTCCATGGTCAGCCAGCAGGACACCTTGGACGAGAGGTAGTGGCGCTCGTCGTCGCGGGTCTCCCAGATGCCCCGGTCCGGCAGGTGCCACGTCGCGGCCACCTGCTCGGTCAACCCGAGCACCATCTCCCGCAACTCGACCTCGAAGTTCGCACCGAGGTAGTCGCGCAGCCGCCACACCGCCGATATCACCTCGCCCGGCACGTCGAGCTGACGCTGCCGCCAGGCGTCGTTGCCGATCCGCACCGGCCGGCTGTCCCGGTAGCCGCGCAGGTGGTCGCAGTGGTGCTCGGAAAGGTCGCGCTCGCCCTCCAGCCCGAAGAGCACCGGCACGGGCTCGTCGCCGAACCGGCCGATCGAGCGGGTCGCCCAGGCGAACAGCCGGGAGGTCTCCTCGGGGCAGGCCGCCACCCAGAGCGCCCGCATCGTCAACGAGAAGTCCCGCAGCCACGAGTAGCGGTAGTCGTAGTTCCGGTCGCCACCGATCTGCTCTGGCAGCGAGGAGGTCAGCGCGGCGGCGACCGCGCCACTGCGGGCGTACGTGAGGCCGGTCAGCACCGTCGCGCTGTGTTTGACGAGTTCGGGGTAGCGGCCGGAGTACCCGTGCGTCTCCCGGAACGCCTGCCACGCCTGCGTCGTCTCCGCGAGGGCGGCCAGCGGGTCCAGTCGGGCCGGCGGATCGCCGTACGCCTCACCGAATGCGAGGTCCATCCCGATCACCTGACCGGCGGAGACCTCGAACTCGTGGGTCACCCGGTCGGTGCCCGCCCGCAGGTGCAGACCCCCGGCGCGCAACACCAGCACCACCGGGCCGGCCCCGGCCAGCACCCCGCCGTCCGGCTGGTCGTGCAGGTACGGCGTGAGCAGGCCGTACTCCGGGCGGGGTGCGAAGTCGAGCCCCATCCGCACCCGCCCGGACAGCCCCTTGACGACCCGGATCAGCACGGCCGGGGAGTTCTTGCCCAACTCGTGGGCGCGGGCGCCCACCTCGGCGGCGAGGGCATCGACGACCGCCACGCTGCCGTGCGGCGTGTGGTGCACAGTCCGCAGCACCAGCGAGTCCGGCAGGTACGCGCGCTCCACCCGGTGGCCCGGACCGCCGACGCCTACCGGCGCCAGCCGGAAATGGCCGGCACCCGGGTCGAGCAGCCGCGCGAACACGGCCGACCCGTCGAACCGGTGCGGGCACCACCAGTCGATCGAGCCGTCCTTGCCGACCAGGGCACCCGAACGGGAGTCCGAGAGGAACCCGTAGTCGGAGATCGCCGGCTGCTGCTCCACCCGCCGGGGGTACCCGCATCAGCCCGGATCAGACCGGGCGCCTCACTCGGTGGGCGGCTCGTCCTCCCCCGCCGCCTCGGCCGCGTCGGCCTCCTCCTTGGTCTTGTGCACCGCCTGGTCGGCGTGCTCCGGCGGCCCGTAGACCGTGTACAGCACCAGCGGGTTGGGGCCGGTGTTGACGAAGTTGTGCTTGGTGCCCGCCGGAACCACGACCAGGTCGCCTGCGGCGACCTTCCGCTTCGCGCCGGCGACCCGGGCCTCGCCGACGCCGCTGACGAAGGTCAGGATCTGGTCGATGCCCTCGTGCACCTCCTCGCCGATCTCCCCGTCCGGCGGAATGGTCATGATGACCAGCTGGGTGTGCTCACCGGTCCACAGCACCCGCCGGAAATCCGGGCTCTTCTCGGCGACAGTCGCGATAGTGAAATGCTCCATGCCCACGCTCATACCCCGTCCGGCGGCGCGCCACGCCGGGAGTCGCAGATGGTGGAATTCCCCACGGTCAGAGGGTTTGGATGCGCGCGCACCGGGGATCGACAGCGCGGACCGGCACGAAGCGCCGGTCGAGCCAGGTCCCCGCCGGCGTACCGCCGAACGGCTGCGGTGGTGGGAGACGGCCAGAGCGCGGCGACGTTCCGACCACGGTCGAGCGGCGCCGTGCGCTCTTTCGAGCCACCGTGCGCTCAACCCGACTCAGCGATGGAGCCAGGTGAGCAGCTCGGGCGGGGCCAGCGCGGCGACCCGTTGCTGATAGCGGGATCGCGCGGGCTCGTCCAGCAGGTCGCGTCCCTGACCGGAGCCTCCTCGGCGAAAGAACGCCAGGCGGTCGCGCAGCACGCCGAGGGTGTCCGGTGCCAGCTGGTCGGCGCGCTCGCGCATGCGGCCGAAGGTGGCCGCCTCGATGAGCGCGGGCCAGCGCGCGTCGGGGACCGTGATGCCCCACCGGTCGGCGAGCCGGCGCATCTCACCGCCCAGATCGGCCAGCAGGTCGTCGTAGTGCACCAATTCGATGTTCGGCTCGTGCCGGCGGGCCCACGCGTCAGTCAGGTGCATCAGCACCCCGGGGAGCGAATCCAGCTCGGAGTGGGGGTCCACCTCCCGGTCGACCCAGCTCGTCAACCACTCCCGCACCGGGGGCCGCTCACCCGGCGGCCCGGCCGGCGCGGGTCGGCCGGTCAGCTCGGCCAGCCGCGCCCGGTCCAGGTTGGCGGCCTGGTGATAGAGGGAGACCGCCATGTCCAGTGGGTGTCGGGCCACCACCACGTAGTGCACCCGCGGGTCGAGCGGCACCCCGTCCAGCGGGGTGTGCGTCTTGATGAACCGCCGGTGCTGCTGGGCGGCCAGCCGGTCGTACACCGTGGCTCGCGGCTCGCCCAACCAGTCCAGCCACGGCGACAACTCGGGCAGCGGCGCCGGCAGGTCCGGGGTGCCCAGCACCAGGAGCGCACAGATCATCTGCATCCAGGTGGTGCCGCTCTTGGACCGGGTGCTGATCACGATGTCGCCGTCGCGGAACGGGAAACCGGTCCACCGCGCGCTGTCCTCGTCGTCGGATCGGTACCGGTGAATTGGCGTGAGCACCGGTGGATGGTAGTCGTCGAACCGACAGTCGAGCAGCCGAATTCCGACTTACACCCCTGTGAGACATGCGCATGCCTGGCTAGATTGAAGTATGGTGCCCGCCCACGGGGGCCGGGCGGCGGCAACGCTCTACCGCCCCATCCTCGCCAACCGACGAGGCGAGCTTGAGGCCCTGAGCCACCTCGATCCCGCGTACGCCGAGCTGGTCGCCCCGGTCCTGGAGATCGGCACGATCGACAGGTCCACCATGGACACCGTTCGCCGGCTGCCGTCCGGGCTGCTGCCCGCCGTCGACGTCAGCGCGCTGCCCGACATCCCCGAGGCGGAGCTGACCCGCTGGGGCGTACCGATGGTGCCGGTCATCGGGCTCTCCGAGAGCGACCACCGGCTGGTCGCGCACGGCGCGGCGGCACGGGCGTACGGCCGCCGGGCGCTCATCCGGCTGCGGGCCGGCCAGGACCGGGCCGGGCCGGACGCGAGCACCACCGCTGTGGAACGGATCTGGCGGTTCACCGACCTCGCCCCGGAGGAGTGCGACCTGCTGGTGGACGCGGGGGACGTGTGCTGCCCGGCGGACGTGCGGGCCGCCGAGCCCCGGATACGCCGCCTGCTGGACTGGGCGCGCCGACACGCCTGGCGGTCGGTGACGGTGGCGGCGGGCGGCATGCCGCCGACGCTGTCCGGCCTGCCCACCGACGAACCGGTCCAGTTGGACCGTTGGGACTGGCAGCTGTGGCGACGGCTGGCCGACGCCGGGGTCGACTACGGCGACTACGGCGTCCACCCGGCGGTGCCGGGCACCGGTGATCCCGGCGACCGGTTGCCGACGGTGCGGTACACCGACGACGGCAGTTGGTGGATCTACCGCTGGGCGCGACGCGGCGGCCGGGGCGACGACCGGTTCGCCGACCTGTGTCGCACGCTGGTGTCGGCGCCACACTGGCCGACCACCGGGGCGGCCTTCTCGTGGGGTGACCATGAGCTGTTGCGCCGGGCCCGCAGGGGTGCCGGCGCCGGCTCGACCGCCAACTGGGCGGCGTGGAGCACCTCGCACCACCTGGCCCACGTGCTGAACACGCTGTTGCACCCGGCCGACGACGGTGTGCCGAGGTGGCACCCCGGGCAGGGTCCACCGCAGCGGGGGCGCCCGTTGCGGTGAGCTTCTGGTGCTACTGCTTCTCGGTGAAGCCGAACTGGATGACGCCCTCGTCGTCGACGGTCGCGTCCACCGACGCGTCACCGAGCAGCTCGGCGGCGTCCTCGTCCAGGAAGATCCGGGCGCCCTGGTTGTCGACCACCCGATCGCCCTGCACCGGCTCGGGCACCAGCTCGACGGTGAGCGAGCCGGCCTCGGTGTCGGCGGCGATTCGCACCCCACCGTCCTGGGCGACGTCCTGCTGATTGGCGAGGTCACGAATGACGAGCACGGCGTTATCGGTCATGGTGAGCATGAGTGGAACTCCTCGTGGATTCTCGGCTCGCTGTCGAATACGGCACGGACCGGACAGTCGGGCCCGCCTACGAGCACGCGTGGGAGGCGACAGAGGGGCGAACGGTCATCGCCGTCGCATCGGATCGGGGCAGCTGACGGCCCCGTCACTTCCACCGTGCCCGCTGGCGGACCATCCGTCAAATAGAGCCGGATCAGTGGAGAGCGGCGGCCGGGGCCAGCCAGGCGCGAATCTCGTTGACCGCCGCGCGGCCGGCCCGGTTGGCCCCGATCGTGCTGGCCGAGGGGCCGTACCCGACCAGGTGAACCCGCGGGTCGGCGACCACCCGGGTGCCGTCCATCGTGATACCGCCGCCCGGCGCGCGCAGGCCCAGCGGGGCGAGATGGTCGATGGCCGCCCGGAAGCCGGTGCACCAGAGGATGACGTCCGCCGACACGTTCCGCCCATCCGCCCAGGCCACCCCGTCGGGTGTGATCCGGTCGAACACGGGTAGCCGGTCGAGGACGCCGCGCTCGCGCAGCCGGCGCACCTCGGGGGTGACCGGCAGCCCGGTCACGCCCACCACGCTTCCCGGTGGTCGACCGGCCCGGACCGCCTCGTCCACCCGGGCCACCGCGGCACGACCCAGTTCCGGGCCGAACTCCTCGTCGTTGAACGACGGCGGCCGGCGGGTCACCCAGGTGGTGGCCGCCGCGACGGTGGAGACCTCACCGAGCAGTTGCACGGCCGAGGTGCCGCCGCCGACGACCACCACGCGAAGGCCGGTGAACTCGGCCGGCCCCCGATAGTCGGCGGTGTGCAGCTGCCGTCCCCGAAACGTCGACCGGCCCGGGTAGTGCGGCCAGAACGGCCGCGTCCAGGTGCCGGTGGCGTTGATCAGGGCTCGGGCGGTCCAGGTGCCCCGGTCGGTGTGCACGTCCAGTCGTCCGTCGGGGCGGGAGCGCACCGCCCGGACCCGTACCGGCCGCCGCACCGGCAGGTCGAAGGTCCTCTCGTACGCGGCGAAGTAGGCGCTGACCTGCTCGGCGGCCGGGCGGTGCGGATCGGCGGGTGGGAGCGGCAGGCCGGGCAGGTCGTGGAAGCCGTGCACCCTGTCGAAGACCAGCGTCGGCCAGCGGTGCTGCCACGCGCCGCCGGGCCCGTTGTCGGCGTCGAGGATGACGAAGCCACTGCCGGGGGCGAAACCGGTGCGGTGCAGGTGGTAGCCGGCGCTCAGACCGGCCTGGCCGGCGCCGATCACCACGACGTCCGCGGAGAGGGTGTCCACACGGGGTACAACAGCCCGGTTGTCGGGACTGTGCCCGCCGTCGGTCGTCGCGCCGGTCACAGCCGGCCATTCCGGCGTCGACCACCCGACCGGCACTTACGCTGAGCGAATGAGCGACTTCCGTCGGTACGCGGCCGAACTCCTCGGCACCCTGCTGCTGGTGTTCTTCGGCGTGGGCAGCGCGGTCGCCGCCCGGGTCCAGGGCGGCGTGGTGGTGGTGGCGCTGGCCTTCGGGTTCGTGATGGTGGCCCTGGTCTACACGATCGGCCCACTCTCCGGCAGCCACGTCAACCCGGCGGTGACGCTCGGTGTGCTGCTCTCCGGAAAGATCTCGGTGCTCGGGGCGGTGGCGTACTGGATCGCGCAGTTCGTCGGCGCGACCATCGCGGCCTTCGTGCTGTGGGCGCTCACCCGATGGGGTGACGTCGCGGACCAGACCGGAGCCCTGGGCGCGAACGGCTACGGCGCGCACATCAACCGGGGCGGCGCTGCCGTGCTGGAGGTCGTACTGACCTTCCTCTTCGTGCTGGTGGTGCTGGTGGTGACGAGTCGGAGCGAGAATCCGGGCACCGCCGGACTGGCCATCGGGCTGGCGCTGGCCGCCACCCAACTGGTGGGCGTGACGCTCACCGGTGCGGCCGTCAACCCGGCCCGCGCGTTCGGCCCGGCGGTCTTCGAGGGCGGCGTGGCGCTGCGGCAGCTCTGGGTGTTCATCGTCTTCCCGCTGCTCGGCGGGGCGCTCGCGGCGCTGGTCGCACCACTGCTGATGGGGGCGCAGCGGCACTACTGGGGTGGTCACGAGAAATCGGTCGGCGAGCCGAAATAGGCAGGTACGGCAATATCTTTCGCCCGGGGACCTTTTCCGGCGAATATCTCCGTGGCAGCATCAGCACATGCATCGTCGTCACTTTCCCCGGGCCCTCGCGCTGCTGGCGCTGGTCGCCACCGCGGCCACCGCCGCCGCGCCCGGCGCCACAGCCGAGTCGCCCACCCCCGCGACGACCCAGCTGCGCGCCACCATCGACACGATCCTCGCCGACAGCCGGCTGAGCGGCGCGCAGGCCTCGGTGGTCGTGGTCGACACCAGCACGGGGCAGACGCTCTACGACCGCAACGGCGACCGCCGGCTGATTCCGGCGTCCAACACCAAGCTGCTGACCTCGACCGCGGCCCTTGAGCTGCTCGGCCCCGGCCACCGCTTCACCACCGACGTCCGCGCCAGCGGCAAGCGTCGCGCGGGCCTGCTCTCCGGCAACCTCTACCTGCACGGCGGAGGCGACCCGACAATGCTCGCCGCCGACTACGACGCGCTCGCCGCGCAGGTCGCCGCCGACGGCGTACGGGTGGTCACCGGCAACCTGGTCGCCGACGACACCCGCTACGACAGCACCCGGCTCGGCCCCGACTGGACCTGGGACGACGAGCCCTACTACTACGCCGCCCCCGTCTCCGCGCTGACCGTCGCCCCGGACACCGACTACGACGCGGGCACGGTGATCGTGCACGCCGCGCCGGCCGACCGGGCCGGCGCCCCGCCGGTGGTAACCACCACCCCCGCCACCGGATACGTCCGGGTCGACAACCGCGCCGAGACGGTCAGCAGCGGCGAGACCTCCATCTCGATCGAGCGCGAACACGGTGGCAACACCGTCGTGGTGACCGGTCAGATCGCCCTCGGCGACGAGCCGGCCAGCGACTGGGTCACCGTCTGGGAACCCACCGGCTACGCGGCCGACGTGTTTCGGACGGCGCTGCACCGACACGGCGTCCGGGTGCTCGGCCGGACCGTGCTCGGCCAGCCCACCCCGGAGACGGCCGACCCGGTGGCGCGACACGACTCGATGAGCCTGGGCGAGCTGATGACACCGTTCCTCAAGCTCTCCAACAACGGGCACGCCGAGGTGTTGACCAAGGAGATCGGTCGGGTGCTCTCCGGCTCGGGAACGTGGACGGCCGGCCTCACCGCGATCAGCGAGTACGTCGCCGACACCGGGATGGACACCGGGAAGCTGCGCCAGCGGGACGGCTCGGGGTTGTCCCGGCGCAACCTCGTCCCGGCGACGGAGTTCGTCGACCTGCTCAGCGCCGTCCGCGCCGAACCGTGGTTCGCCACCTGGTACGCGGCGCTGCCGATCGCCGGCCAGCCCGAGCGGTTCGTCGGTGGCACCCTGCGCAGCCGGATGGCCGGCACCCCGGCGGCGGGCAACGTGCACGCCAAGACCGGCAGCCTGACCGGTGTCTCCGGGCTCTCCGGGTACGTCACCAGCGCCGACGGTCGGCTGCTGGCGTTCTCCATCCTGCTGAACAACTACCTGACGGCGTCGGTGAAGTCGCTGGAGGACCAGATCGCCGTAACGCTGGCCGGCTTCCGCGAGGGACAGACGTCGACGGCCCGGGTGGCAGCGCCGGCGGTGCCGGAGACGCCGCGCACCCCGGAGGGCGTCGAGTGCGCCTGGGTGAAACCGATCACCTGCTGAGCGACGGCCGGGAGGCGCGGACGCGCCTCCCGGCCCGGCGAGCGCTCAGGCCGGACGGTCCGGTGGGGGGACCACCGCCGTCGGGTCGCCCCGCTCGATGAGCGCGGCGATCTCAGCGGCCCGCAGCCCGCGCAGTGCCAGCACCCGGGTGCCCCAGCGGTGCAGGCGGCACGGGTGTGGGCTGGCATCGTTGCGGCAGACCACACCCCCGGACCACCGCCGGGGGGCGTGCACCACCACCGCCCGCACGGCGAACTGGGTGTCCTCGCCCGTCACGTACGGCGGCAGGGGAATGTCGCGAAGAACCTCCCCGGACGCTTCACCGGTGCCGGACGAAGCGGCACGACGGACGCGGTGGGCGGTGCTGCTGCTCATTTCCGCTGCCTCCACACTGGATGGTCGGATGGGGACAGCAGAAAGTTACGTCGCATTCGACGCTCCGCGACGGACAAACTGTCCCGCCGCCGCCCGCGCGACGATGGATCGGTCAGTCAGCGCACCGCCACGGCCTGGAGGCCGACGTTTCCGCAGTGCTGCGTGAAGACCTTCTCGACGGTCCACTTCAGCAAGAGTCGAGCACCCTTCGGCAGGGTGAAGCGGATGGTGAACTGGGCGCTCTGACTGGTGTAGGGATCTTCCAGTCGCGCGGTGCTGGCGGGCCCGCCGGTGGACAGCCGCGCTTCCAGCCGCCCGCGTGCCATCCAGATGCCGCCGTACAGCTGGACCGTGCGCGGCCCGCCGCTGCCCGCGACGGCGAGACTGAAGCCGTTGCCGGCACCGCAGGTGTAGACACCGTTGGAGGTGCCGTTCGTCGAGCGGTTCGGTGTGCCGTCGGACCAGCGCACGTACTCCTGGTTGCCGTCCCAGCCGACCCGCCTGCCGGCGCCTCCCCCGTCGATGATCTCGCCGGAGCCGGAGCGCTTGCGGATCGTCGACCTGCCGCCGTCCTCCCCCCAGTGCACCCAGTCCCGGGTGCCCACGGCGGTGAGGTCGACGGCGGCGGGCATCTCCTCCCGGCTCACCGACAGCGCCGGCGCACCGGGCTTGGCCGGTGGTGGCGGCGGGGCGGGCGGGCTGGTCGACGGTGTCGGGTCCGGCGAGGGCGGGCGCTGGCGCGGGCGCAGACCGGGGGTGGCCGGCCCCGCCTCACCGGTGCGCCCGTCGGCGGCCGGGAGAACTGGGGAACGGCCGGTCCCGGCGGACCCGCCGCCCAGACCCACCTGGTCGTCCGGCTCGGGCCCGGACCAGAAGCTGAGGTACGAGATCAACAGCACCAGGCCGACGAGTACGGCGGCTCCCTGAACCACAAAGCGCCGCCGCTGCCGGGCGCGGCGCAGCACGCTGCGGGTGAATCCGGCGGTCGTGGCACGCGGACGGTGCCTCGGCGGCGCGTCGCCAGCCCTCGAACCAGCCCGCGTGCGGTCTTCGTCCGCCACCGACCCCTCCAACTCCACCGCCCGGCCGTCCTGGACCGCAGCGGACCACACCGTCCACTGTGGGCCGATTCACGTTTACACGGGCGTGGACGACACGCTAGATCCGGACTGCCGGACGTGTCCAGCCCACAACGGGACGCTGTCGGACAACCTGGCCCGCCCGGACTGACACTTCGGCAGCCCACGACCGCCTTACGCGTCAGCCGATCCGGAAACCGAGCAGCTGCGCGATGGTCACGGCCTGCTCGACGTCGATGATGGCACCGGCCCGTTCGACGACCGTCGGGTCGAGCGCGGTGAGATCGCTGCCCCGCAGGTCGGCGCCGCCGAGCCGGACATTGGTCAGCTGGGCGCCGGAAAGATCGACGCCCGTGACGGAGGCACCGGTCAGATTGGCCCTGGTGAGGTCCACCTCGCGCATGCGCACCCCGGTCAGCCGAACGCCGCGCAGGTCGGCGCCCGGCAGCGCGGCGAAGGACCAGTCACCGCCGTCCACCGTCAACGGACGCAGATCACATTCGCTGAAGGTGCTGCCGACCAGCTTGCAGCCCGTGAACTCGGCCTCGAAGAAGTTGCACCGCCGAAAGACGCACCGGGTGAAGGCGGAGTCGACATGCCGGGAGGAGTTGAACGCCACGTTGCCGAACGTGCACCCGGTGAAGACGGCGCCTCTGCTCACCGCCTCGGTCAGGTCCACCCCGAAGAACTCGCAACCCACGAAGTGCCGGTCGGTCAGCTCCTCGCCGTACCAGTCGTCGTTGCGGAAGGTCACGTCCTCGGTCAACTCCGGCATCCGGCCAGGCTAGTGGGCACCGCCGACGGCCGACGGACGGCGGGCCGGCGCCGGCCCCCTTCCGACGCCGGTGTACCGGCGAGTAGGTTCGGCGGCGTGAGTGTGGCTCGGAGCATGGACCCGGATCAGATCGGTTTCGACCCGGCGCGGCTGGCGCGGATCGACGAGCACTTCGGCAGGTACGTCGACGACGGCCGGCTGTCCGGCTGGCAGGTGGTGGTCACCCGCCGCGGCGAGGTGGCGCACTCCTCGACGTACGGGCTGCGCGACCGGGAGTCGGGCGCGCCGGTCGAGGCCGACACCCTGTGGCGGATCTACTCGATGACCAAGCCGGTCACCTCGGTCGCGGCGATGATGCTGTGGGAGGAGGGCCGGTTCGAGCTGACCGACGAGATCAGCCGCTGGCTGCCCGAGTTCGCCGACCTGCGCGTCTACTCCAAGGGGTCGACGCTCAAGCCGTACACCGTGCCGGCGGTCGAGCCGATCCGGGTCTGGCACCTGCTCACCCACACGGCCGGCCTGACGTACGGCTTCCTGCAGACCTCGGTGGTCGACGGGCTCTACCGGGCCGCCGGCTACGACCTGTACCCGCCGGCGGACGTGGACCTGGCCACCGCCAGCGCGACCTTCGGCGAGCTGCCGCTGCTGTTCCAGCCCGGCACGGCGTGGGGCTACTCCGTCGCCACAGACGTGCTCGGCCGACTCGTCGAGGTGATCTCCGGGCAGAGCCTCGACGCGTTCTTCGCGGACCGGATCTTCAACCCGCTGGGCATGACCGACACCCGCTGGTGGGTGGAGGGCGACGAGACCGAGCGGCTGGCCGCGCTCTACGTACCGGATCCGCGCAGCGGCCGGGCTGTCCGCTACGACAGCCTCGGGTCGCTGGCGTTCCGCAAGCCGGCGTTGCTCTCCGGCGGCGGTGGTCTGATCTCCAGCGCGGCCGACTACCACCGCTTCACCTCGCTGCTGCTGCGCGGCGGGGAGCTGGACGGCGTCCGGCTGCTCGGACCGCGCACGGTGCGGCTCATGACCCGCAACCACCTGCCCGGCGGTCAGGACCTGGGCACCCTGTCCACCGGCGGCTTCGCCGAGACCACCCTGGACGGGATCGGGTTCGGCCTCGGCTTCGCGGTGGTCGACGACCCGATCCCCAGCCGGTTGCCGAGCAGCGTCGGCGAGTACTACTGGGGCGGAGTGGCCAGCACCGCGTTCTGGGTCGACCCGGCGGAGGAGATCACTGCCCTGCTGTTCACCCAGCTGATGCCGTCGAGCACCTACCCGTTGCGCTCCCAGCTGCGCCAGCTCGTCTACGCCGCCCTGGTCGACTGACGGTTCGCCGTTCCACCGACGCCGAGTCGGCCCACTGCCTAACCTGAGCCGGTGAGCACCATCGTCGTGTTTGGCGCGGGCGGCACCGCCGGTTCGCGGGTCGTCGCCGAGGCGGCCGACCGGGGGCATCGGGTGATCGCCGCCGTCCGCCGCCCGGAGGCCACCTCGTACCTGCCGGCCGGGGTGCGGACGGTCACCGGCGACGCGACCAGCCAGCGGAGTGTGCGGGAGCTGGCCCCGGACGCCGACGCGCTGGTCGTGGCGATCGGCGGCGGCGAACGCGAGCTGTGGCGCGACGCGGCGGAGAACCTGGTGACCGCACTGCGCGGGATGGCGGCCGCACCGCGGATCATCCACTTGGGCGGCGGGTCCACCCTGCTCACCCCGGGCGGCACCCGCATCCTCGACGAGCCGGACTTCCCGGCCGAGTACCGGGACGCGGCGCTGGGCCAGGCGGAGGCGCTGGACTACTACCGCACCGCCGCCGACGGGGTGACCTGGACGTACGTCTCGCCGCCCCCGCTGGAGTTCCACCCCGGCGCCCGCACCGGGCACTACCGCACCGGCACCGACCAGCCGGTCACCGACAGGCAGGGCCGTTCGGTGCTCACCTACGAGGACCTGGCGGTGGCGATCGTCGACGAGATCGAACAGCCACGACACCGGAACGCCCGCTTCACCGTCGCGTACTGACCGGGGTGCCGTCCGGCGGTGCTCAGTCGGCGAGGCGGGCCGGGAAGCCACCGGTGGCGATCGGACCCCAGGCGTCGATGGTGACCCGGATCAGCGACTTGCCCTGGCGCACCATCGCCGCCCGGTAGTCGTCCCAGTCCGGGTGTTCGCCGGAGATGCTGCGGAAGTACTCCACCAGCGGATCCAGCGCCTCGGGCAGGTCCAGCACCTCGGCGGTGCCGTCGATCTGCACCCACGGGCCGTTCCAGTCGTCGCTGAGCACGCAGGCCGAGACCCGGGGGTCGCGGCGGATGTTGGTCACCTTGGCCCGCTCGGGGTAGGTGGACACGACCAACCGCCCCTGCCCGTCGACCCCGGCGGAGACCGGGGAGGACTGCGGGCGCCCGTCGGCCCGGGTGGTCATCAGCAGGACGCGGTGCCGCGGCCGGAGGAAGTCGAGCAGGCCGTCCCGGTCGACCCGGGTGTTCGTTGCGATGCTGCGTGCCATTCCCCGTTCCTACCAGGGGCCGGGCGCGGCGACGGCGGCGGGTCAGCGGGGTCGGGCCGGGGAGCGGTGCACCGCCTGGGTGGGCACCCGGGGACGACCGGACGGACGCCAGGCCCGACCGTTGGCGTAGATCACCCGGAAACCGAGGTACGACGCGAGCGGCGCCCAGTGGGCGGAGCCCATTCGCAGCTCGGCGGCGTTGTGCCGCTGGCCGTTGGCGAGCACGTCGAGCAGAACCGTTTCGAAGGCCGCCGATTCGACCCAGTCGACTTCCCGGGTGAAACCGCAGATCAGCGCGGCTCCGGTGACCTCCAGGAACTCGCGCAGCACCGCGTCCGAGGCGCGCAGCACCGAGCAGCTGCCGAAATAGAGTCGCCGGCCCTCGGCGCGGCCGGCCATCAGCTCGGCCACCTCGTTCAACTCGACCGACTGCCAGTCGGTGAGGCAGAGCCGGCTCGGCTCGCCGTGCATGGCGAAGAAGCCGACCCGGTGGTCGGCGTACTGCTTGAGCAGCCAGCGGTCCAGGAAGTAGAACAGCTCGTCGCGGGTGGCCGCGTCCTTGTGGATGAAGCGGATCTTGCCCAGCCGCTCCAGCAGCTCCAGGGTGGGCAGCACCGAGCCCCGCTCGTTGAGGTCCCGGTGCCACTGACCCTCGACACAGAAGACGCCACCGCGTGCCACGCGCACCTCCGCCAGTCCGCCGCCCGGGCTGACGTTACCGGCCGCCGCCACCCTGGGAACATCACCCTCGGTGTGGCGGAACGCGACGTTCGGTGTGCTTGGCCGCAGAAAGGCCGATCGGTGGGAAATGGCTGTTTCGCAAATCAGCTGAATTCCCAGGCAATACCCAGGGACAGCGGATTGTGAGCACGATTCTCGTTAATCGCCGCCAACGGCACGGATCAGTGCGAGGGTGGAAATCACGGGACTTCTCGGTCGATGTCCCGGAGCCACCCCATTCGCTCTCCTATCGGGAGGACTTCTGTGCGCGTAAACACCTTGAAGCGTGCCGCCGTCGCATTCGCCCTGGCACTGCCCGGGGCCGCAATCGCCACGGTGGTCGCCGCACCGGCGGCGCACGCGGACGGCTGTTACACCTGGAACCGCACCCTGACCCAGGGCCGCTCCGGCAACGACGTCCGGCAGTTGCAGATCCGGGTCGCCGGGTGGGCCGGCTACCGGGACATCGTGGAGAACGACGGCCGCTACGGGCCCAAGACCGCCGCCGCGGTCAAGCGGTTCCAGCAGGCGTACGGGCTGCGCGCCGACGGCATCGCCGGCCCGCAGACCTTCGCCAAGCTGTACCAACTCCAGGACAACGACTGCACGCCCGCCCACTTCAGCTACAGCGAGCTGGACAACGGGTGCGGCGGGAGCGGGTGGAGCGGCGGCCCGCTGTCGGCGAGCCAGACCAAGCAGAACGCGCTGCGCACCATGTGGAAGCTGGAGGCGCTGCGCAAGGGCCTCGGTGACAAGCCGCTCTACGTGTCCAGCGGCTTCCGCAGTCGCGCCTGCAACAACCAGGTCGGTGGCGCGTCCGACAGTCAACACCTGTACGGCAACGCGGCCGACGTGACCTCACGGACGTCCTCGCTGTGCCAGATCGCCCGCAACGCCCGCAACAACGGATTCAGTGGGCTCTACGGACCGGGCTACCCCGACCACGACGACCACGTGCACGTCGACTCGCGTCGGGAGAACAACAGCGACCGCAGCTCGAACACCACGAGCTGGTCCGCCCCGGACTGCGGGGTCGGTAACTGAGTCGCCCGCCCAGAGCGGCGTCGGCCCGACGCGGAGGGGGAATCTCCGCGTCGGGCCGACGTCGTGTCGCCCCGGGTCGGGGTGGGCGGAGGGGGTAGCGCGCTCAGCTCGCCCGGGGCCAGCGCGGCGCGGTGACGGGGGGAGTCACCGGCCGGCCAGCAGCGGTGGGCCGTACGCCCTGGGGGACGACCCGCGCGGCCTGCTGCCGCGACGGCCCGGTCGCCGTGAACGGGAAGGGTACGTGCACGAACGGATTGCCATGCCGGATCAACGCCTCGATCTGCCGCTCGTTGAGCCCGTGTGCCTCCAACACCCGCCGCCCCCACCGATGCAAGCGGCACGGATAGGAGGCACCGTCGTTGCGGCACAGCGGCCCGGTCGGCCACTCCTCGGCGGTGTGCACGACCACCGCCCGAACCGCGAGCCGGACATCCTCGGGGGTCAGCGGTGTCGGCATCGGCACCTCACCCAGCACCTGGTCGATGGGATCCGTCGACTGCTCACCAACTCGCACGGCAGGCCTCCCGCAGTTCGGCAGCGGTACGGCGGACCCACCGCACCGACATCCTCGGTCAGGAGTACGGCGGGCACTGGCCGAAAGTTCAATTCCGGTACCCGGTAAGCAGATTCGCCCGAGGAACGGGCCGTCAGACCAGGCCGGCGTCGTGCACGAGCAGCGCCACCTGGACCCGGTTGTTCAGCTCCAGGCGGGTCAGCAGCCGGGAGACGTACGCCTTCACCGTCGCCACGCTCATGAACAACTCCCCCGCGATCTCCGCGTTGGTGTGACCCCGCCCCAGCGCTACCGCCACCTGCCGCTCCCGCTCGCTGAGCGCGTTGAGCAGCCGCAGCGCCCGTTCCCGGCGCGGGTCCGGGCCGACCGGGCCGGGAGCGGTGGCGGTCACGTGGGCGATCAACGTGCGGGTCACCGTCGGGGACAGGGTCGCCTCGCCCGCCGCGACCCGGCGTACGGCGTGCACGATCTCCGCCGGTGGGGTGTCCTTCAGCAGGAAACCGGCAGCCCCGGCGCGGAGCGCCCGCAGCACCTGCTCGTCGGCGTCGAAGGTGGTCAGCACCAGCACCTCCGGCGGGTGCGGCTGGGCACGCAGCGCCTCGGTGGCGGTCAGCCCGTCGACCCGGGGCATCCGGATGTCCATCAGCACCACGTCCGGGGTGTACGCGGCGACGGCCGCCGGGACCTCGCCACCGTCGGTCGCCTCGCCGACCACTGTCAGGTCCGGCAGGCCGCCGAGGATCATCGAGAGCCCGGCGCGGACCAGCGCGTCGTCGTCCACGATCAACACGCGCACCGGCGGCGCGGCCGCGCCGGCCGGCCCGCTCGCGTCCGGCGGTCCGGCTGCGCCGGCAGGGCTGGTCACGCCGACCACGGCAGCCAGGCGGCCAGCCGGAAGTCGCCGCTGTCGTCCCGCCCGTAGGCGAGCCTGCCACCGGCGAGGGTGACTCGTTCGCTGACGCCGACCAGGCCGGTGCCCGCGCCCGGCAGGGTGCCGCCCTCCGGTGTGCCGACCGGCCACCTGTTGCTGATCGCCACGCTCAGCCCGGTGCCCGGCCCGCCGGACACGTCCACGGTCACCACCGCTCCGGCCGCGTGCTTGCGAGCGTTGGTCAGCCCCTCCTGCACGATCCGGTACGCGGCCCGGCCCAGCGCCGCCGGCACCTCCCCCGGGCTTGCCACGCTGTCACTGACGTTGACCCGCACCCCGGCCGAGCGCGACTCGGCGATCAGCGCCGGCAGGTCGGCGATGGTCGGCTGCGGCGGCTCCGGGGCGTCGCCGGCCCCGTCGTCCTCGGCGCGGAGCACCCCGATCACCTCCCGCAGGTCCTGCAGGGCGGCGTGCGCGCTGCCCCGGATCACCCCGGCGGCCCGGGCCACCTCGTCGGCCGGCGCGTCCGGGCGAAACTCCAGCGCGCCCGCGTGCAGGCTGAGCAGCGAGATCCGGTGCGCCAGCACGTCGTGCATCTCCCGGGCGATCCGGGTGCGTTCGAGGTGGCGGGCCTGGGTGACCCGCAGCTGCTGCTCGGCTTCGGCCCGTTCGGCCCGCTCCCGCAGCGACACGATCAACTGCCGTCGGGCCCGGACGAACATCCCCCAGGCGAGCACCGCAAAAGTGATCACCACACCCCACGACACGGTGGCCCAGTACGGCATGACCGGATCCGGCCGCGTCCAGCTGAAGACGAGGTTGGTGACGAGGCCGGCACCGGTGACCGCCACCGCGACGGCGGTCCGTCGGTGCACCACAACGGTGAAGTAGATGATCAGCAGCGGGATGGCGGCGGCCATCGAGAACAGGTTCAGCGGCAGTGTGGCAACCGCCAACCCGAGCGGCCACCGCCGCCGCACCCAGAGCAGCCCGCAGCAGACCAGCCCGATCAGCGCGTCCGCGCCGACCATCCAGTCGTACGGCAGCGCAATCGCCGTCTCCGGGCTGGGCGACAGCCCGTCCACCGTGGCGAACAGCACCCAGAGCAGGCCGAGCAGGAAGGCGAGGCTGTCCACGACCCAGTCGCGGGTGGTGCGGCGCGGACGCCGCCGCCCGCGCTCAGCCGGCACCACCAGCTCCCCCGGCAGCAGCCAGGGGTGCTCCGGGACGGCGAGGCTGGTCACGCACCCATGCTAGGGAGCCGTCGGGGGCACGACCAGCTACCAAAGTTGATCCCGGCCGCCGACCAAGGTCGACGCGGCACCGACCGGTGGCCGCAGCGGATGGCCGGGCGGCACGGGCACGCTCGACGACATGATCACCGTGGAGAACCTCACCAAGCGATACGGGCCACACCCGGCCGTGGACGACGTGTCGTTCCAGTGCGAGCCGGGCACCGTCACCGGCTTCCTCGGCCCCAACGGCGCCGGCAAGTCGACCACCATGCGCATGATCTGCGGGCTCACCACGCCGACCGCCGGCCGCGCCACCGTCGCCGGGCACCCGTACCAGGACCTGCCCAACCCGGGGCGGGAGGTGGGAGTGCTGCTGGACGCCTCCGCCCAGCACGCCGGACGCACCGGCCGCGAGGCGTTGACGCTGTCCGCGTACACCATGGGTCTGGACCGGCGCGAGGTCGCCGCGAAGCTCGACCTGGTCGGGTTGAACGCGGTGGCCGCGAAGCGTCGGGTCCGGGCGTACTCGTTGGGGATGCGCCAACGGCTCGGGCTGGCGCACGCGCTGCTCGGCGACCCCCGGGTGCTGATCCTCGACGAGCCGGCCAACGGGCTGGACCCGGAGGGGATCTTCTGGATGCGCGGCCTGCTGCGCGACTTCGCCGACCGGGGCGGCACGGTGCTGCTCTCCTCCCACCTGCTGCGCGAGGTGGAGGCGGTCGCGGACCGGCTGGTGGTGATCGGGGGTGGCCGGATCGTGGCCCAGGGCGACAAGAACGAGCTGCTGGCCGGCGGCGGCACGGTGGTCCGGGCCCGCGACGACGCGGCGCTGCGCCGGGCGCTGGAAACGGCGGGTCTGACCGCCGCCGACAGCACCGACGGCCTGCTGGTGCAGGCCGACGCCGAGGCGGTCGGCCAGGCGGCGGCCGATGCCGGCGTCGCGCTCGCCGAGCTGCGCCCCGCCAGCGGCGGCGGCCTCGAACAACTCTTCCTCACCCTGACCGCCGGCGAATCCACCAAGGAGGCCGTCCGATGACCACCACCACCGCGCCCGCCAGCGGCCTCGTCGCGCCCCGGCACCACACTCCGGTACGCCGGCCGTCACTGCTCCGCCTCACCGGTGTGGAGCTGCGCAAGCTCGCCGACACCCGGGCCGGACGCTGGCTGCTGATCACCATCGGCCTCGTCGTCGTCGCGATCGTCACCCTCCTGCTGATCTACGCCGAGGACTCCGAGCAGACCTTCTTCACCTTCTTCGTCACGTCGCTGTTGCCGGTCAACGTGCTCCTGCCGGTGCTGGGCATCCTGTCGATCACCAGCGAGTGGTCCCAGCGCACCGCCCTCACCACGTACGCGCTGGTGCCCCGGCGGGAGCGGGTGGTGGCCGCGAAGCTGATCGCGGTGGTGCTGGCCGCGCTCGCCTCCGTGCTGGTCACCCTGGCAATCGCAAGCGTCGGGACGCTCGTGGCGTCCGCCACGGGCGGCGCGGGCACCTGGCGCGTCGACGCGGCGCTGATCGTGAACGCGGCGATCGTCCAGGTCGCCGGCGTGCTGATGGGTGCCGCCTTCGGCCTGCTGCTGCTCAACCCGCCGTTGGCCATCGTCGGTTACCTGCTGCTACCAACCCTCTGGTCGGTGCTGGGCGAACTGGTCCGACCGCTGCGCGGCGCTGCCGGTTGGCTGGACACCAGCCGGACCATGGAGCCGTTGTTCACCAGCCACGTCACCGGCGAGCAGTGGGGACGACTGGTGGTGTCCCTGCTGGTCTGGATGGTGCTGCCGCTGGCCGCCGGCCTGTTCCGGACGCTGCGCCGCGAGGTGTCCTGACCATGGACGCGGCCGACTACCGTCCGCGCACCGTGGTCAGCGGCGGCCCGTTGGAGCTGGCCGTCCTGTGGGGTGGCTTCCCGCTGCTCGGCGCGGGCGCCGGCTGGCTCCTGGCGGCGACGACGGGCTGGCTCGCCCGACTGCCGTGGGTGCCGTTCGGCGGCCTGGTCCGGTGGCTGGACCAGCTGCCCGAGCCGCAGGCCACCGCCGGCGCCATCGCGGTGGGCGTGCTGGCCGGCCTGGTCATCGCCGGGATCGGCACCGCCGAACGGCTGATCGTCACCGTCGACGCGGCGCAGGTCCGGCTGCGCCGCTCCGCCGAGAACCGGACCGTCGCGCGGGTCGACACCCGGGTGGCCTTCCTCGCCCACAAGCACCTGGTGCTGCTCGACGCCGACGGCGCGGAACTGGTTCGGGAGCCGACGGACCTGTCCGCCGCCGCACTCGCGGCGGCGTTCCGCGAGCACGGTTGGGGTTGGGCGGACGACGACCCGCACCGGTCGGCGTACCGGCTGTGGGTGCGCGACCTGCCCGGGTTGCCGACCGGTGCGGACGCGCTGCTACGGGCCCGGGAACGGGCGATCCAGCGGGACCGCCGCGACGACGCCCGGGAGTTGCGCCGCGAACTGGGTCTGATCGGGGTGGTGCTGCGCGACGACGACAAGCGCCAGTACTGGCGGTTGACCAACCGGGCCGTCGCCCCCGGGTCGGAGCAGCCGACTTCGGCCGAGCGGGACGCGGACGGGCGGTAGCGTCTGTCCCAGCAGACCCTGGGAGCCGCGCGATGACCGAACAGCAGCCGTACCGGGTGGTGTCCCGACACCCCGGGTTCGAGCTGCGTCGGTACCCGGCCCACCTGGTGGCCGAGATGCAGATCCAGGCGTCGTTCACCCGGGCGCCGATCGAGGCGTTCCGGCCGCTGGCCGCGTACATCGGCGGTGCCAATCGGGCCCGGGGTCCGCTCGGCACGGAGGCGGCCGGCGGCTCGGAGAAGATCGCCATGACCGTGCCGGTGATCCAGATCGAGGGCGAGTCGCCGGGGGCGTACCTGATCCAGTTCATCATGCCGGCCACCTTCACCACCGCCACCCTGCCCGAGCCGGTGGACGCCCGGGTGCGGATCCACCCGGTGGCGGCGCGGCTGGCGGCGGCGATGCGGTTCTCCGGGCGGTGGACGGAGCAGGCGTTCAGTCAGCGGGCGACAATGCTCGGCCGGTCGGTGACCGCGGCCGGGCTGCAACCCACCGGTGCCATCCGGTACGCGCGTTTCGACAGGCCGTGGAAGCCGTGGTTCCTGCGCCGCAACGAGGTCGTGCTGCCGGTCGTGGAGTGAGCTATCGGAGCTGCCGGCGGTCGTCGATGCTCGGTCGGGCCAGCAGCACCGCCATTCCCAGCCCGGCGAGCAGCCCGGCCAGTGAGACCAGCAGATCGGAGTCGGCGGCGTTGATCGGGCTGTTGCCGGCCAACGAGGTGAACGCCGCGCCGATCGGCAGCGCGATCATCATGGGGACGGCAGTGGCCACCAGAAACACGACCGGGCCCACCAACGCGAGGAGAGCCGCCACCCCGTGGTGCCACCAGACCGGCCGGCCGCCCGGCCAGTCCCAGGCCAGCAGGGTGACCCCGGTGAGCAGCACCGCACCGAGCGCGGCCTCCGGCAGCAGGCGGGTGCCGGGCGGGACGGCACGAACCAGCCCGGCCCCGAGCAGGGCGGCCACCGTGACGCCGGCCGCCAACACGACGCGGGCCCGGGTCCGGGCCGGAGCCGCCGCCAGCCCGGCGCCGACCGCCACGGCCACCAGCAGCGCCGCCGTGGCCAGCGCGCCCTGGTTCAGCTCCGGCTCCCGGTCGGTCGGTGACTCCATCGCGGCGGCCACCAGCGTCAGCACTCCGGCCACGCAGGCCGCGCCGGTCAGCACCCGCCGGTCGGTGGCCGCAGGCGCGCCGCGCTCCCGCTGTGGCCGGCCAGGCTCGCGCGCCGACGACGTGCGGCGCTCCCACCACAGCGGAATGGCCGCGACCACGCCGAGCACGGTGCAACCGCCGACGGCGAGCAGCACCGTCGCGTCGACGCCGATCGGGTCGGCCCTGTCGATCGCCACGTCGGCGGCGACCCAGCAGCCACCCAGCAGCACCGCCGGGCCGCCCCACCGCAGCTGACCGCGCCCGGCCAGCACCAACCCGAGCGACACCGCCATGATCGCCATGAACCGCAGGTCGCGCGCCCAGTAGGCGTTGTTGCCCGGCAGGCGCTCCGACCACGGGCCGAGCGGCTCGGTCAGCGGTTGCCACCTGGTCATGCCGTACGCCCAGAGCAGCACGGCGACGGCGGAGAGGAACAGCCCGACCGGGCGCGCGGATCGCATCCATGGACGGTAACGGCCGGCTGGGCTCCGCGGGGGGCGCGGTCATCCGCCGACCGGTGACCGGGCGGGACGGTGACGCAGCAACCGCCACGTCGGCAGCACACTCGACAGCACCGCGAGCAGCAGACACAACCCCACCACCCCGGCGACCACCGGCCACGGCACCATCAGGTCGACAGGGGCACCGACCTGCTCGGCGAGGCCGGCACGGACGCTGAGCAGGCCGACGAACGCGACAGCCCCACCCAGCAGGGCGCCGATCAGCACCACCAGTGCGGACTCGGCGGTGACCAGCCAGATGACCTGCCGTCGGGTCGCCCCGGCCATCCGGATCAGCCGCAGGTCGGCGGCGCGGCCGGCGGCGGCCAGCAACAGCGTGTTGGCCACCGCGATGGCACCGTAGCCGGCCGACACCCCGATCAGCAGCAGTGTGAAGAGCCAGATGAGGCGGTCCTCGGCGGCGTCCGCCTCGGCCGCCCAAGCCGGGACGTCGAGGATCCGCGCGCCGACGGGCGGATCGATCCGGTCCCGCACGTACACGGTGGAGGTCAGCGCCGACGGGTCGTGCGCCCGCACCACGGCCCGGGGTACGAGCAGGTCGCCGGGGATCGAGGTGTCGGTGACCACGGCGACGACGCGCAACGACACCGACGTCCCGTCGGCGAAGACCACCGGGTACGGCTCGGACGGCAGCAGGTTCGCCGACGCGGTGACCACCACGGTGTCGGCGCCCGTCAGGTCGTCCAGCGAGCCGGCGACGACGGTGAGTACCCGGTTCGCGGCGGCGAAGCCCTCCGGCTCCACGCCCAGCGCCGTCAGCGGCCGGTCCTTCGGCGGCGTCGCGGGGTCGGTGCGGTAGACGGTGGTGGGCAGGAGCGCGGTGCCGCCGGTCGCGGCGACGGCCCGGTCGGACAGGCCGGGCGCACGGTCCGGCACGACGATCCAGCCGGCGTTCACGTTGTCCGCCCGACCGGCCGCGTACGCGGCGCTGGTGGTGCGCACCATCCCGGAGACCAGCACCGCGAACGCGACGGTGAGCAGCACCGGAGCGGCGATGGCGGCGGTCCGCCGGGTCGCTGTCAACGCCCCGCCCCGGACCAGCATCCCGATCGCGCCACCGGGGCGACGCACCGGGGAACGCAGCAGCCGCACCAGCGGCCCGACCACCACCGGGGCGAGCACTGTGGCACCGGCCACCAGGGCCATCACCGCGTAGAGCGCGTACTGCGCCGCCACCCGAGCCTCGTCGGCGGTTGCCGTGCCGACACTGAGCGCCACCCCCGTCGCGAGGAGCAACGTCCCCGTGGCGGCGCGCAGCCGGCCGATCGGCCGCTGTTCCACAGCGGCCTCGCGGAGCGCCTCCAACGGGCGCACCCGGGCCGCTCGGCGGGACGCCGACCAGACCGCCAGCACCGCGATCACCGGCCCGGCGGCGAGCGACACCGCCACCGGCCAGAGTTCGTAGCGGACCCGGAAGGTCGACGGTTCGTAGCCGACGTCGACGAGCAGCCGTCCCAGCACCGGCGCGAGCGCCGCGCCCAGCAGCAGGCCGACCAGGCCGGCCGAGGCACCGACGGCGAGCGCCTCCGCGCCCACCATGCGGCGGACCTGGCGGCCGGTGGCGCCGACCGCGCGCAGCAGACCCAATTCCCGGCGGCGCTGCGCGAGGGTGAACGCGAAGGTCGAGGAGACCACGAACACCGTGACGAAGCCGGCGAGAGCCGCCGTGGCGGTGAGCACCTGCATGCCGATCCACCGGGTACGGGCGTCGCCGGGCGGCTCCAGCACCCCCCGCGCGGCACCGGTCAGCACCCGCCCGTCGCCGCCGACGACCCCGCGCGCCGCCATGGCGACCCGCTCGGGGTCGGCCCCCGGGGCGAGCACCAGCCCGATGGCCCGGACGCCGGGTGCGAGGGCGGCGGCGACCTCGTCGGCGACATGCACGCCGGGCCCGTCGACCAGACCGGTGACGGTGTACGGCTCGGGGCCGACGGCGGTCAGCACCGTGACCGGCGCGCCGACGCGCAGCCCGAGCGCGCGGTCGACGACCACCTCGCCGGCCCGGCGGGGTGGCTCGCCCGCCGTGAGGCGCAGCCCACCCAGTTGGGCGCTGGACCAGCCGTGCCCCTGGTGGGCGTCCTCCCGCCCGCTGTCGGCAGCCGAGGGTCGGCCGTCCACGAGCGGCTGCGCGTAGAAGGTGCGGTCCGGCACCGCCGCCACGACGTCCGGCAGACCGGACAGCCGGCCGACGAGCCCGGCCGCGGCGGTGGCGGACCAGGGCCGGGTCGGCACGAACTGGTCGGCCGACGCTCCCGCCTCGGGGCTCTGCACCACGACCGCCGCCCGTGCCAGCCGGTCCGGCACCTGCGGGCGGCCGGAGGCGAGCAGCAGGGTGGCCGCCGCGACCAGCGTGACCCCGATGGCGACGGCCACGAACGCGCTGGCCGACCGGCGGACGCTCAGCACGACGACTCCGCGACGATCTCCCGCTCGGCGATCCGGGCCGCGACGGCGGCGGCGGTGATCCCGCCGGTCAGCTCGTCGACGACCCGGCCGTCGGCGAGCAGGAGCACCCGGTCGGCGTACGCGGCGGCGGCCGGATCGTGGGTCACCATCACCACTGTCTGCCCGTGGTCGTCAACGAGCGCGCGCAGCAGCCGCAGCACCTGCCGCGAGGACGCGCTGTCCAGCGCCCCGGTCGGTTCGTCGGCGAAGACCACCGCCGGACGGGTGATCAACGCTCGGGCCACCGCGACGCGTTGCTGTTCGCCGCCGGACAGCTCACTCGGCCGGTGCCCGGCCCGGTCGGCGAGTCCGACGGCGTCGAGGGCGGCGGTGACGTCCCCGGCCGGCGGGCGGCGACGGGCCAGGCGCGACGGCAACTCGACGTTCTGCGCGGCGGTCAGTGTGGACACGAGGTTGAACGCCTGGAACACGAAGCCGATCCGGTCGCGCCGCAGCCGGGTCAGCTCGTCTTCGTCGAGGTCGTCGAGGCGGGTGCCGTCGATCGTGACACTCCCCTCGGTCGGGCGGTCCAGCCCCGCCGCGCAGTGCAGCAGGGTGGACTTCCCCGAGCCGGAGGGGCCCATCACCGCCGTGAACGTGCCGCTCGCGAAGCTGGTGGTCACGCCGTCGAGCGCTGTCACCCGCCGGGTGCCGGTGCCGTACACCGCGCGCAACCCCGTCACTGTCACCGTGTCTGTGGTCATGACCGTTTACGGTGCCGAATGCCGGGGGTGCGGCGCGTCGTGCCAGGGCTGGCACTTGCCAACCCTCCCAGGGGTGGAGCCGGCGGCCCGGCAGCGCCGGCACGTCGTCCCCGGGGATGACCACCCGCGGGTGGACGCGGCCGGCCGGGCCGGCCGTTACCGTTCGACGGGTGACCGCTCTCCTGTTGACCCGACGGATGCGGCCGGTGGACCTGTACACGGTGGACGTGTTGCTGGCGCTGGCCGTGGGCGGGGCGCTCTGCCCGTACGCGGCGCTGGAGTCGCCGCTGCACGGTGGCGTACACGAGCCGCTCTGGGTGTCCGTGCTGGTCGGGATGGCCCTGGGGCTGCCGTTGGCGGTCCGCCGACGCTGGCCGGTGACGGTGGCCGCGACGATCAGCTCCGTGGCCACCGTCGCCCTGATCACCGGGGTGATACCCAACTTCGCGGCCGCCGCGCCGGCGTTCGCCATCGGCCTGGCCTTCTACACGGTGGCCGTGTCGACGCCCACCCGCCGGTCGATGCTGTGCGCCGCCGGTTGTCTCGCACTGGTGAGCGTCGCCCTGGTGCTGACCGCTGGCGACCTCTGGTCGCGTACCGGCGCTGTCGTCTACGCCACCGTCATGATCGCGCCGGCCTGGGTGATCGGCTGGCTGATCCGGGAGCGACGCGCCCTCGCCGCCCGGCAGAGCGACCAGTTGGTCCGTCAGGCAGCCACCGAGGAGCGGTTGCGGGTGGCGCGCGAGCTGCACGACGTGGTCGCGCACACGCTGAGCCTCATCGTGGTGAAGGCGGCCGTCGCCAACCACGTCGCCGAGGCCGACCCCCGGGAGGCGGGCGCCGCGCTGCGGGTCATCGAGGAGACCGGCCGCACCGCCCTGAACGATGTGCGTCGCGTGCTCGGCGTCCTGCGTGCGGACAGCCCGTACGCCCCGACGCCCGGGCTGGACGAGTTGCCCGTCCTCGCCCGGCAGGCGGCGATCGGCGGGGTCGACGTGCAGCTCGACGTACGACGGGAGGAGCCGGCCGGCGCGGTGCCGGAGTCGGTGGGCCTCGCGGTGTACCGGATCGTGCAGGAGGCGGTGACGAACGTGGTGAAGCACGCTGCGCCGGCCGAGTGCCGGGCCACGGTGACCGTCCGGCCCGACGAGGTGCGGGTGGAGGTGACCGACGACGGGCGGCGGCCGGTCCTGCTCGGCGGGGAGGGGCACGGGTTGATCGGCATGCGGGAACGGGTGGCGTTGCACGGCGGGGAGTTCCGCGCCGGCCCACGCGCCGACGGCGGCTTCGCGGTGACGGCCAGCCTGCCCTACCGGGTGGCCGCGTGATCCGGGTGCTGATCGCCGACGACCAGGCGTTGCTGCGCGGCAGTTTCCGGCTGCTGGTCGATCTCAGCCCGGACTGCACCACAGTCGGCGAGGCGGGCACCGGCGCGCAGGCCGTCGCGTTGACCGGGCAGCACCACCCGGATGTGGTGCTGATGGACGTCCGGATGCCGGAGATGGACGGCATCGAGGCGACCCGGCGGATCTGCGCCGACCCGGCGACGGCCGACACCCGGGTCATCATCCTGACCACGTTCGACCTCGACGAGTACGTCTACGGGGCGCTGCGCGCCGGGGCCAGCGGGTTCCTGCTCAAGGACACCCCACCGGCGGACCTGCTGACCGGGATCCGGGTGGTCGCCGCCGGGGAGGGGTTGCTCGCGCCGACGGTGACCCGCCGGCTGATCGACGAGTTCGCCCGGCGGCCGGAGCCGACCAGGCCGTTGCCCCGGCGGCTCGACGGGGTGACCGACCGGGAACGGGAGGTGCTGGCGCTGATCGCCCGCGGCCTGTCCAACGCGGAGCTGGCCGCGCACCTGAACCTCAGCCAGGCCACCGTGAAGACGCACGTCGGGCGGCTGCTGACCAAGCTGGCGGTACGCGACCGGGCGCAACTGGTCATCGTCGCGTACGAGACGGGACTGGTCGGGCCGGGCGGCCTACGCTGAGCCGGTCGGCGCGCATCCGAGGAGGAACCATGACCCGTTACGTCGCCCTGCTGCGCGGGGTCAACGTCGGCGCCAACACCCGGCTGGCGATGGCCGACCTGCGCCGGATCGTCACCGACCTCGGTCACGAGGACGTCAGGACGTACCTGCAGAGCGGCAACGTGACCTTCGGCAGCACGGTGCGCGACGCGGAGAAACTGGCGGCCGGCATTGAGCGGGCGCTCACCGGCGAGCTGGCGTTGTCAGTGCCGGTGCTGGTGCGCAGCGGCCGGGAGCTGGCGGCGATCGCCGGCGGCAACCCGTACGCCGACCGGGACGACGACCCGACCCGACTGCTGGTGGCCTTCCTCGCCACCGCGCCGGAGAAGTCCGCTGTGGACGCGCTCGCCGTGCCCGGTGGCGAGAACGTGTCGTTCACGGTGACCGGCCGGGAGGTGTTCCTGCACTACGTCGACGGCGGTTACGGCCGGTCGAAGTTCACCAACGCGTACCTGGAGAAGAAGCTCGGCGTGGTGGCCACCACCCGCAACTGGAAGTCGGTGCGGGCCCTGGCGGAGATGACCGCTGGCTGAGCACGGTGGGGGTCGCGGCCCCCGCGACCCCCATCCGCGCTGCTCAGAAGTGGTACGCGGTCTCGTACTCGGGCACCAGGACCCGGCTGCGCGGCGAGATCCGGCGGATCGCCGCGATCATCTCGTTCAGCCGGGTGCGGTCGGTCGGTGCGACGGTCGGCGGGTTCTGCAACGCCGTCTCGAAGTTGTCGTAGTGCACCGGCACCACGACCTTCGGGTAGTCGAGGCCGGCCAGCAGCCGGGGCAGGTAGTCGCCGGTGGTGGTGGCGTTCTGCATGGCCACCATCGCCACGTCGGGCGCGAGGCCGGTCAGATTCCGCTCGGCGACGTCGCTGGCCCCGGTGAAGTAGACCGACGGGCCGCCGTCGACCCGCAGCAGGTAGCCCAGCGTGTCGCCCTCCGGCAGGTCAGCGATGGTGGCCGGCTGCGGCGGTGGGGTCACCAGCACCCCGGGAAAGGCCACCGAGTACGACGGGTTGCGGCTGTGCAGTGAGCCGACCACCTCGACGGTGTGGTCCCCGAAGTCCAGCACCTCGCCACCCTTGACGGCGCTGAGCTGCGTCGACGGCAACCCGTAGGCCAACCCCAGGTGGTACGCGGTCAGCGTGCCGAACACCCGCGCGCCGGTGCGCTCGGCGATGTACGGCACGTCCATGAAGTGGTCCCAGTGGGTGTGCGTGACGAGCACCGTCAGGGCCTTGTCGACGCGCGGGTCGATCACGTCGGTGCGCACTGTCAACCGGGTCTGCGTGTTGAACGGGCCGGTGAACAGCCCGGTGTCGATGCGGCTGAGGAACGGGTCGACGAGGACGGTGCGGTCGCCGATGTCGACGCGCCAGCCGGCCGTACCCCACCAGCGGAAGCTGACCGCGCCCTTGCGGCGCGCGGTCGGCGCGGGGGCGGCGGTCGGGGGCGCGGCCTGGGCCGGTGTGGCGACGCCGGCGGCGAGGCCACCGGCGGAGACCAGGGCGGTGGTGGCGGCGGCGTCGCGCAGGAAGCGGCGACGGTCGAGGTTGGGCATGCGGATCTGCTCCCCGTGCTCGGGTGATCGGTCGACACGAGCCAACCAGCGCCACCCGGCCCCGGTCCAAGATCAAACGCCGTCGGCTCCGATACGACGCCGCATATCGGACCTGCTCAGCGGCGGTGCGCAGACGCTCCGACGGGCGACAAATCAGTTACCGCGCAGCGCCTCGACGGCCGTCCGGGCGGCCTCCCCCATCGCCAGGTCCACGTCGATGCGGCGCGGGGTCAACTGTTCGGCACGGGCGAAGACGGCTATCGCGTACCGGCCGCCGTCGGGGTACTCGGCGACGCCGGCCTCCAGGTGCAACCCGGGCAGGGTGCCGGTCTTTCCGGACACCCGGACGCCGGGCGGGAAACCGGCGGCCAGCCGGGTCCAGAAGAGCTGCCGGGCCATCCAGGTGCGAACCATCGCGCACGCTGCGGGCGGCCCGGCCTCGTCCCGCCAGATCAGCGTGAGCAGCCGGGTGATCTCCCGGGCCGTGCTGGACGTGGTGCGCGCGGGGTCGAAGACCCGCATGGCCCGGACCCGCTCCGCCGGCAGGGTGGGAAAGATCCTGGCGAACTCCGCCTCGGTGCGCGCGCCCACGTCGGCGAGCATCACCTCGACCAGGTCCCGGGGGCCGCCGAGGACGCGGGTACGGGTCAGCCCCAGCTCGACGGCGAGGATCGGCAGCAGGTCCGGGCCGACCCGGCGCAGCAGCAGGTCGGCGGCGGTGTTGTCGCTGACCGACATGGCGAAGTAGGCGAGGTCGCGCAGCGACACCTCGGCGTCGTCGACGCAGCCCGCCAGACCCCACCCGCCGAGCCGGTCGGCGGCGGTGACCAGTACCCGCTCGGTCGGGTCCAGCTGACCGGCCTCGACCTGCCGGGCGAACTCCAGCACCAGCAGGATCTTGAAGATCGAGGCGATCACCACCTGCTCGTCGGCCCGCACCCCGACCTCCCGGCCACTGCCGGTCGGGCCGTCGGCGGCCAGGTCCACAGCGTCCAGGTCGACGGCGTGCATGCTGGCCGTCACCCCGGCGGCGGCGAAGATGGCCTCGATCCGTTCCTGCACGTCCACGCCAGCACGGTATCCAGCGGCACCGTGGCGGCGCTGGCGTAGGGTCCCGGCCGTGGACCTGCTCCGGCACCTGCGGCACTTCGTGGTGGTCGCACACGAACTGCACTTCGGGCGGGCCGCGGAGCTGCTCGGAATGGCCCAGCCGCCGCTGAGCCAGTCGATCCAGCGGCTGGAACGGGAGCTGACGGTCGAGCTGTTCGACCGCTCCCGCCGCCAGGTACGCCTGACCACCGCCGGTGAGCTGCTGCTCGGCGAGGCGGAGGAACTGCTCGCCGGCGAGGGGCGACTGCGCAGCCTGATGGCCCAGATCCGTGCCGGTGAGCTGGGCGTACTGCGGGCCGGGGTGCCACCGGAGACGCCCGCTGTGACGCTGCGCTCGCTGTTGGACGGGCTCAGCGCCCGGGCACCCGGGCTGGACGTGGAGCTGCACGAGCTGACCACCGCCGAGCAGGTACGGATGCTCGCCGAGCGGACCCTGGACGTGGGGCTCGTGCATCACCCGGTGGCGGCGGACGGGTTACGTTTCGGCGCCCCGGTCGACGTACCCCTGGGGGTGTTGCTGCCGCGCACCTCGCCGTTGGCCCGCGACCGTGCGGTGACGCTGGCGTCGCTCGCCGGTCTGGATCTGGTGGCCGCGCCCCGCGCCACCGCCCCCGGCTGGCACGATCACCTGCTGGCGGTGTGCCGGCAGCACGGTTGGCGCCCGACCCGGGTGCGCCCGGCCCGCAACCCGGAGTTCCTCTTCGGGCTGGTGCTGGCCGGCGGCGCGGTGGCGGTGGAACCGGCGGCGGTGGCCCGCCGGGAACCCCGGATGGCCTGGCGGCCGATCGTCGACGCGCCGCTGGCGAAACGCACCTCGGCGGCCTGGCCAGAACGGTCCGCGCACCCGGCGGCGGCGATGTTCGGCCAACTCGCCGCGGACGTGCTGGCCGAGCCCACCGCGCCCGAGCCGCCGTCGGCGTCGACACCGGCGGCACGGCCGTGGCCGGTGCTGTTCGACACGACCGGGTGAACCGATCCGCCGTTGCGTTCGTCACGCCGGCTTGAGCGGTGATTCGTCCACCTGCCCGGGTATGGATGACAGGTAAACGAAGACGCGAAGGAGCCGCAGTGGCAATCACGATTCCCGACATCAGCCTGAACGACGGCACCACCATTCCTCAGCTCGGCTTCGGGGTGTTCCAGATCGAGCCGAAGGACACCGTCGCGGCGGTGAGCACCGCGTTGGAGATCGGCTACCGCCACATCGACACCGCCGAGATGTACGGCAACGAGGCCGAGGTCGGCGAGGCGGTACGGATGTCCGGCCTGGACCGGGGCGCGGTCTACGTGACCAGCAAGCTGAACAACGGCTTCCACCGCCCCGACGACGCCCGCAGGGCGTTCGACTCGACGCTGGCGGCGCTGAAGATGGACTACATCGACCTGTTCCTGATCCACTGGCCGCTGCCGACGCTGTACGACGGCGACTACGTGTCGACCTGGAAGGTGTTGGAGGAGGTCCAGCGCGACGGTCGGGCCCGCTCGATCGGCGTGTCGAACTTCCAGGTGCCGCACCTGCAGCGACTGGCCGACGAGGCGAGCGTCGTGCCGGCGGTCAACCAGATCGAGGCGCACCCGTACTTCACCAACGACGAGGTCCGCGCCTACGGCCGGGAGCACAACATTCTCACCGAGGCGTGGTCGCCCATCGCGCAGGGCAACGTGCTCGGCGACCCGACGGTTGTCGACATCGCCGAGCAGCTCGGCCGGACCCCGGCGCAGGTGGTGCTCCGCTGGCATGTGCAGCGCGGCGACATCATCTTCCCGAAGTCGACCACCCCGAAGCGGATCGAGGAGAACACCCGGATCTTCGACTTCGAGCTGGACGACGTGGCGATGGAGCGGATCACCGAGCTGAACAAGGGCGAGGCCGGTCGGCAGGGCCCGAACCCGGACACCTTCGCCTACCTGCCCAACTGAGCCGAGCCCGCCACCGGCGGGCAGGTCTCCAACGAGCGTGATGCCTCAGAGTCGTCGTAATGACCCTGAGGCATCACGCTGTCGCCGGCAGGTCAGGAACAGACGCGCTGCGCAATCCGGTGAAACGCCGCCTGGGTCGGCGAGCCGGGCTCGGGTACGTAGACGATCAGTCGCTGGTCGGTCTCCTGCACGTGCAGCACCCGGCACTCGAACTCCAACGGCCCCAGCCCGGGGTGCGGCACCCGCTTCACGACGGGGCGACGTTCGGCCACGTCGTGCTCGGCCCAGAGCTGGGCGAACCGGGGTGACGTGCCGAGCAGTTCGGTCACCAGCTCACGGATCGCCGGGTCGGCCGGGTAGCGGCCGTACGCGGCCCGCAGATCCGCGACCGTACCGCGGACGAACCGGAGAATCTCGGCGTCATTCCAGTGGCCGCTGGTCACCGGCTGCCGGTACGTCCAGCGGATCATGTTGCGGTCCGCGTCGGGCACTGTCGAGAGATCCCCGACGAAGTACGTGGCCAGACGGTTACAGGCCAGCACGTGGTACGCGGCGTCGACGAGGTACGCCGGGGTCTCGGTCATCGCGTCGAGCAGGTGCCGTAGGCCCGACGGCACCGCCCGGCTCGGCCCACGGGTCGGCGGCGGGTTCTCCCCGGCAACCCGGAACAGGTACTCCCGCTCGTCCCGGCTCAACAGCAGCGCCCGGGCCAGCGACGCGAGCACCTGCCGGGACGGATGCGGCCCACCGACCTGAACGGCAACAGCGGCTTCCGCACGGCAGAACAGGGCGCCGAGGTGAGCGTGCACCTGGCGACCCTGCCAGCCGACGGGCCGAGCGGGCTGCTGTGGGGCTTCCAGATGAACGCCGGCGGTGGGTACGGCGTGCTGCAGTGGTGACTGAGCGCTTGACCTGGAGTGCGCTCCAGCCGGCAGTGTGACTCGTGCGCCCACCGGTAGGGCGCACGAGAGGAGACCCCCATGCGGTACCGCACGATCGGCGCCGACCCGGCGACCCGGCGCGAGGTCAGCGTGCTCAGCCTCGGCGCGATGCTCTTCGGCAGCGCCACCGACGAGGCCACCTCGTACGCGATCCTGGACCGGTACGTCGAGGCCGGCGGCACGTTCATCGACACGTCGGACAACTACGCGTTCTGGGTGGACGGCGGCCAGGGCGGGCAGAGTGAGGAGTTGCTCGGCAGGTGGCGGCGCAGCCGGGGCGTCGGCACCGAGATCGTCATCGCCACCAAGCTGGGTGCCCGACCGCTGGCCCCGGGGACCAGCTACCTGGACAACGCCGAGGGCCTGTCCGCCAAGATGATCCGCGAGTCCGCGGAGCGCAGCCGGGAACGGCTCGGGGTGGAGCGGCTGGACCTGCTCTACGCACACATCGAGGACCGGACCGTGCCGCTCCAGGAGACCGTGGAGGGCTTCGCCGAGCTGGTCGCCGAGGGCACTGTGGGTCTGCTGGGCGCCAGCAACCACCGGGCCTGGCGGGTGGAACGGGCCCGCGCGTTGGCCGCCGCCGCCGGCCTGCCGGGGTACGAGGTGCTCCAGTACCACCGCAGTTACCTGCCGAACCGCACCGACGTGATCAGCGAACTGGACCCGGACGGCGAGCCGGGCGGCGTCAGCGGTGACCTGCTCAGCTACCTGCGTGCCGAACCCGAGCTGACCCTGGTGGCGTACTCGCCGCTGCTCAAGGGGGCGTTCACCCGGGCGGACAAGCCGCTCAGCTCGGCGTACGACCTGCCGAGCGCGCCCCGGCGACTGGCCGCGCTGCGGGAGGTGGCAGGGCAGAGCGGCGCGACGGTCAACCAGGTGGTGCTCGCCTGGTTGCTGGGCGGCGAGCTGCCGTCCATCCCGCTGGTGGGCGCCTCGTCGGTGGCGCAACTGGAGGAGAGCCTGGCGGCTGTCGACCTGGAGCTGACCGCCGAGCAACGACACCGCCTCGACACCACCTGGTGACCTGTCACCGGCCGCCCCGCCGACCTCAGCTCACTGTCGGTGGGGCGGTCAGGTCGAGTTGCCAGTCGTTGGCCCGCATCATCCGCCCCGGCGGATATTCGAAACCGGTCTCGCCGAGCAGCGTGAAACCCGCCTTGCGACACACCGCGTTCGACGCGGGATTGTCCACCGAGGGGTAGGCGTGCGCGTAGCGCCGGTCCCGTCGGGCGCGAACGACGTCCACCACCGCACGCACCGCCGTCGTGGCCAGCCCCATCCCCCGGTACGCGGGCAGCACCGCCCAACCCAGCTCGTACACCGGGTGGTCGCGCCACTCCCGACCCCAGTAGCCGACGCTGCCCGCCCGCGCCCCGTCCGGCAGCACCAGCGTGAACATGCAGCCCTGCCCGGTGTCGGCGAAGTGCACGTACCGGTCGTGGCGGGCGAGCACCTGCTCGTCGGTCTCCGGGCCGCCGGTGTGCTTGCGGGTGTCCGGTGAGTTGAGCTGCCGCAGCAGGTAGAGGTCGTCCTCGTGCCACGGTTCGATGCGTACCTGGGCCATCCCGTTTCCCCCGTTCGTCGACCCCAGTCAAGCCGATCCCACCGACACTCCGCCCCGAAACCGCGCCCGCTAGATCAGATCTAGCGGGCGCCCGCTGTCACCTCGCGCCTTCAGAATGGAAGGGGGTGGCCATGACGCCGCTACGGATCGCCGTGATCGTCGGCAGCACGCGGGAGGGGCGGGTCGGCGACCGGCTCGCCACCTGGTTCGTCGAGCAGGCCGGGCGGCACGACGACCTGGCGGTGACGGTCGTTGACCTGACCGGGTACGACTTCCCGGCCACCTACCCCGCCGAGCCGACCGCGCCGATCCGGGCGTTCGTTCGCGAGGTGGGCCGGGCGGACGCGTTCGTCGTGGTCACCCCCGAGTACAACCACAGCTTCCCGGCACCCTTGAAACAAGCCATCGACTACGCGTACGACGAGTGGCAGGCCAAACCGGTCGGCTTCGTGTCGTACGGCTGTCGGTCCACCGGCGGGCACGCCGTCGACCAGCTCCGCACCGTCTTCACCGCACTGCACGCGATGACGGTGCGCGACGTCGTCGGGATCGACCTGCTCGCCGGCGAACCGACCGCCCGGTGCACCGACGAACTGCGCCGCGACGTCGACGCCCTGCTCGACCAGCTGCGCTGGTGGGGCCTGGCGCTGCGCGACGGCCGGGCGGCTCGGCCCTACGTCTCCTGAACACGTCCGCCACGAAAGGTAGAAATCATGAGTAGACGCACCACCGGCCTGGCCATCGAGGCCGAAGGGCTCACCCGCTCGTTCGGGGACACCCGGGCGCTGGCCGGCATCGACCTGCAGGTGCCCGCCGGCACCGTCTACGGCCTGCTCGGCCCGAACGGCGCGGGCAAGACCACAGCCGTCCGGGTGCTCGCCACGTTGCTGCGACCCGACGGCGGTTCGGCCCGGGTCTTCGGGCACGACGTGGTAACCGAGGCCGACAAGGTCCGTTCCCGGGTCAGCCTCACCGGCCAGTACGCCTCCGTCGACGAGGACCTCACCGGTACGGAGAACCTGGTGCTCCTGGCCCGCCTGCTCGGCCTGCGCAAGCCGGCCGCCCGGGACCGCGCGGCAGCGCTGCTCGCCGCGTTCGGGCTGACCGAGGCGAGCGACCGTCAGGTGAAGAAGTACTCGGGTGGGATGCGGCGGCGCATCGACATCGCCGCGAGCATCCTGAACACCCCGGATCTGCTCTTCCTCGACGAACCGACCACCGGCCTCGACCCGCGAAGCCGCAACCAGGTGTGGGAGATCGTCCGAGCGGTGGTGTCGCACGGGACGACCGTGCTGCTGACCACCCAGTACCTCGACGAGGCCGACCAGCTCGCCGGCCGGATCGCGGTGGTCGACCACGGCCGGGTGATCGCGGAGGGCACCCCGGGTGAGTTGAAGTCGTCGATCGGCTCGGGCACCGTCCACCTGCGACTGCGCGACCCGGGGCAGCGCCCCGACGCGGAGCGGGTGCTCCGCGAGGCACTCGGTGTGCCGGTGCAGCTCGCCGCCGATCCGGTGGCGTTGACCGCCCGCGTCGGTGAGGCCGGCACCGACCTCGACGCCAGCGCCCAGGCCGCCCGCGTGCTCAGCGACCTGGCCCGCGCCGGCATCGTGGTCGACAACTTCTCCCTCGGCCAGCCGAGCCTGGACGAGGTCTTCCTGGCCCTGACCGACCACCCCGCCGTGCCGACCGACGAGCGCGACGACGAGCTGGAGGCAGCCCGATGAGCGACACCAAGACCACCACCACCACCACCGAACGGGCGCCGGCCGTCTACGTTCCGTCCGCCGAGGCGCTGGCGACAGTCCTCGCGCCCGGTGCCCGACCTCCCCGGCCGAGCGCGCTGGGCGCGTCGATCACCTTCGGCTGGCGGGCCATGCTGAAGATCAAGCACGTGCCGGAGCAGCTCTTCGACGTGACCGCGTTCCCGATCATCATGGTGCTGATGTTCACGTACCTGTTCGGTGGCGCCCTGGCCGGCAGCCCGCGTGACTACCTGCAGTTCTTCCTGCCCGGCATCATGGTGACCAGCGTCGTCATGATCACCATGTACACCGGTGTCGGCCTCAACACCGACATCGAGAAGGGCATCTTCGACAGGTTCCGGACGCTGCCCGTCTGGCGCCCGGCCGCCCTGGTCGGCATGATCTTCGGCGACGTGCTGCGCTATATCCTCGCCGCACTGGTGATCCTGGGCCTCGGGCTGGTGCTCGGCTTCCGGCCCGAGGGCGGGGCGCTCGGTGTCGCCGCCGGCATCGGACTGCTGGTGATCTTCTCGTTCGCGTTCTCCTGGGTGTGGACGTTCTTCGGGCTGATCCTGCGCAGTGAGAAGTCGGTGATGGGGGTCAGCATGATGGTGCTGTTCCCGCTGACGTTCCTGAGCAACGTCTTCGTCGAGCCGAGCACCATGCCCGGCTGGCTCCAGGCGTTCGTGAAGGTCAACCCGGTGACGCAGCTGGTGGCCGCGATCCGGGGCGCGATGAGCGGCGAGTCGGACCCGTCGGCAACGATGTGGCTGCTGCTGTGGAGCGCCGGCTTCGTCCTCGTCTTCGGCACCCTGACCATGTACAAGTACAACCGCCGCTGACAGTGCGACGGACGCCGCCACAGCCGTGGCGGCGTCCGTCCGTCGTTGGCGCGTCGGTCTGCGGTCAGACGACCGCTGGCACCTCGCTTCGGCTGGTGCCGCGCAGGCGGGTGGCGTCCTGGCTGGGCGGCGCGCCGAACTGGCGACGGTATTCGCGACTGAACTGCGACGGGCTCTCGTAGCCGACCCGGATGCCGACCCCGGTGATGTCGTTGGGGTGGGTGGCGAGCAGGAGCCGGGCCTCCTGCAACCGGATCTGCTTCTGGAACTGGATCGGGCTCATCGCGGTCACCGCCTGGAAGTTGCGATAGAACGCTGAAACGCTCATCCCGGACAGCCTGGCCAGCTCCTCCACCCGGAACGCCTGCGCGTAGTGGTCGCGGATCCACCGCACCGCCCGGGCGATGTGACTGAGACTGCTGTCGGCCAGGCCCAGCTGCCGCACTGCGGCACCCTGCTCCCCGCTGAGCAACAACCAGAGAATCTCCCGTTTGATCAGGGGTGCGAGCACCGTGACGTCCCGGGGCCGGTCCAGCAGTCGAAGCAGTCGGACCACCGCGTCGCCGAGCTCGTCGGGAGCGTCGCTGACCACCATCCCGGAGGGCGTTCCGCCGGACAGGGGTGGGAGGTCGCCCGGTGCCGCCTGCAGCAGCAACTCGGCGACCGTGGCCGGATGCAGCACCAGCCCGAACCCCAGCGCTGGCGAGTCGGCGCTGGCCTGGGTGAACCGGCCGGTGACCGGCAGATCCACCGACGCGACAAGGTACTGGCCGGCCCGGTACTCGTACACACGGTCACCCAGCGCCATGTGTTTGGCGCCTTGAGCGATGAGCGCCAGCACGGTGCCCGACATCGACGTGGTTGGTCCGGTCTGCTGGTCGACCTTCGAGATCAGCACCCCGTCGATGGGGGTGCGCATGTCCGGGTGGGCGTGGCGGGCCAGCAACGTCCGCAGCTCGTCGAGGTACACGGCCCGATTGAAGCACATGACCGATGCTCGTCACAACGAGAGAATCAGGCAAGAACCCAAGAGCATCTGTCTAACGTTTCCGCTGGTGGCAATGCTCTTATTGAAGTGTCAGTTTTCCGAGATCGCAGCAAGAGCTAGACGATTAGGAGTCACTTCGATGACTGCCCACCACGGGTTCCAGGCCACCATGAGCGCTCAGCCGGGAAAGGCGGACGAGCTGATCGAACTGTTGCTCGACGCGCCGTCCCTGCCCCACCCCGACTGCGTCGTCTTCCTCGTGGCCCGCTCGGCCACCGACCGTGACGTCGTCCACGTGATCGAGGGCTGGACCAGCGCCGAGGCGCACAGCGCGTTCTTCGCCGGGGAGCAGGCGCAGGCCCTGGTCGCGAAGCTTCAGCCGCTGCTGGCCGGCGACTCGACGTACACCGACGCGGTGCCCGTCGGCGGCAAGGCGACCTTCTGAGCCGGCGACAGCACCCCCTCACCCGACCCGCACCAGCGAAAGGATCCACGATGAACCTCCCCCGCGCGGGCATCGACCCCGAGTTGCTCGTACCCCTGACTGAGCTGCCGCCCATGCCGCCCCTCGGCCCCGAGGTGATCGAACAGCTTCGCCACTTCCCCCAACCGTCGATCGATATCCACCTGGAAGGCCGCGCGGTCTCCCGGCGCGAGGTCACAGTTTCCGCCGGTGACGGAACGCCGATCCCGCTGTCCATCCTCAGCCCCACCGATCGTGCCGCCGGCGCACCCTGCGTCTACTGGATCCACGGCGGCGGGATGATGTGGGGCGACCGCTTCTCGAACATCGACATTCCGCTGGAATGGCTCGACCGGTTCGGTGCCGTCGTGGTCTCGGTGGAATACCGGCTGGCCCCGGAAGCAACCGGCACGACCCTGGTCGACGACTGCTACCGCGGTCTGCTCTGGGTGGCCGAGAACGCCGCGGATCTCGGCATCGACCCCGCCCGCATCGTCGTGGCCGGCGCCAGCGCCGGAGGTGGCCTTGCCGCAGGGGTCACACTGATGGCTCGCGACCGCAACACCCCGACCATCGCCGCCCAACTGCTGTCGTGCCCCATGCTCGACCACCGCAACGACACCACCTCCAGTCACCAGTACAGCGGGCTGGACGGCGTGTGGACCCGGGAGATGAACGAGTTCGGGTGGCGCAGCGTCCTCGGCGAGCACCCCGACCAGAACGTCTCCGCGTACGTCTCACCCGCACTGGCGGACGACCTGTCCGGTCTGCCGACCACGTACATCGACGCCGGGACCGCCGAGGTGTTCCGCGACGAGGACGTCACCTACGCCACCCGGATCTGGGCCGCCGGCGGCCAGGCCGAACTGCACCTGTGGGCTGGCGGCTTCCACGGATTTTCGGCGCTGTTCCCGCATGTTCGCGTCTCCGACGCGGCACGGCGCACCCAGGCCGACTGGCTCGCCCGGGTCCTGGAACCCGGCCCCGATCTCAAGGACTGAGCTGAGCCAACGGCCCGCCCCGACCGTGGGTTCAGAGCCGCCAGGGCAGCGGCTCGGCGGGCCGGTAGCGGCAGGTGGTGCCGGTGGAGACGGAGTCGCGCAGGTGGCTCGCCAGTGCCGGGTGCCGGTCGTCGAGCTTGCGTAGCGTGTCGCGGATCCGCGCGGTCACCGTCTTGCGGGCCCGTTCGGCCTCGTCGCCCAGGCGGCGGCTCCGGCCGGCGAGGCCCGCCGCGGCACGCAGCTCGTCGAGCAGTGCACCCCGCTCGACGTCCAGTTTGGACACCTTGAGGTCGTCATCGCGGGCGGCGGCCCGGTCGATCTCCTCGTCGAGGCGGGCCAGGTGCCGCCGGTAGCGGGCCTTCGCCTCGTCGTCGAGGACCGGGTCGGCTCCCATCCGGCGGGCGGCCACCAGTTCCGGCCCGGCCGCCGGGTCGAGCAGCTCGACCGCCGGCACGTCACTGCCCGGGTGGCTCAGCAGCAGGTGCAGGTCGTGCAACCCCTTGGCATCGGGCAGGTGCACGACCACACCGGCGTACGCGAGTTGCCAGACCGGCCCGTCGCGCCGAAACTCGTACCCCGCGATGGCCGACGCGACCGGCACGGCCTGGCTGGGCGCGGCGGCCTGACCCGGCGCGATGGCCTCGCCCGGCACGGCAGCCTGGCCCGGTACGGCAGTCCGGCCCGGCGCGGGGGTGTGGTCCGGGCGGTCGGTGTCGGGGGTCGTCGGGGCGGCGAGACGGTGGAGCACCTGCGTCATGCCGAGAGCGGTCGCCTCCTGGATGGTGGCGGCCCGCAGCAGGGTCACCGTCGCGGTGTCGTCCGGGCGGCCTCGGCTGGCGAGGGCATGCACGAGGCCGGTGCGGGCGAGCAGCGACCAGGGCCGGGAGCCCAACCGGTCGGCGGAGTGGTGGGCGGCGGTGAAGCCGGCGACGGCGTCGTCCCAGCGGCCCTGGGCGGCGTCGATCAGCGCCAGCCAGTAGTCGACCGGGCCGCTGATGTCGCAGCCGAACAGCCCCACCATCCACTCTCCACGATGCGGGGCGAGCGCGGCCCGTGCGACGTCGCAGCGCTGCGGGTCGGCGGACGCGGCAGCGGCCTGCGCGCGTAGCCGGAGCCAGAGCGGTGACACCGGGCGCGGGTACCGGACGGCGGCGGCCTCGATGCCGGCGGTCAGCCGCACCGCCGTCTCGTCGTCGCCCCGCTCCGCCGCGGTGATCGCTTGCAGCAGCTCCCGGTAGGGGTAGTCGGTCGGGGCCAGCCCGTCCAGCAGGGTGTCGGCCTCGGCGAACCGACCCTCAAGCAGCAGCCGGGACCAGCGCAGGTGATGGCCCATGAACCCGAACTCGGCATGGCTCGGGTCAGCGATGTCGGTGATGTCGGCGAACCGCTCGTCGGCCTCGGCGAAGTCGCCCCGGAAGGCCGCGATGATGGCGCTGTCGACGGAGGCCGCTATCCGGTACCGGGTGGGGTCGCCGTGCCGGTCCGCGTTGACGAAGGTGGTGAACTCCCCGATGAAGCCGGGATCGCCCAGCTCCAGCAGCGCCACCCAGCGCAGCGCGGTGGCCCACAGCTCGGTCTCCCGGTCTGGTGTCCGGCGGGCCACGTCCCGGATCTCGGCGGTGAGCGCGGCGCGGGCCGCCGCGGTGCCCAAACCCCAGGTGGTGTCGTGGCGGGCCCAGAGGCTGAAGGTGAGCGCCTCGTCGTCCTGCCCTCGACGGGCGATCGTCTCGGTCGCGGTGATCAGGTCGGCGACCAGCGTGCCGACCGACGCGTCGGCGGCCGGTTCGCCGATCAGCCGCCGGTACGCCTCGCGCACCAGCTCCGCCGCCTCGACGGAGAAGGCGACCTCGACCTGGCGGGCGCGGTTCACGATGAGGGCGACGCGGGCCAGCAGCACCGGGTCGTCGAGGGTACGAGCCAGCACCCCGGCCTCGGTGAGCAGCGCGATGGCCTCTTCCCGACCGGCGTGGTGGTACTGCGTCTCACCGAACTCGACCAGGATGCGCACTCGTTGTTCCCGGTCGTCGACGACCTCCAGCGCTCGACGGAAGTGCACGGCCGCCTCGTCGCCGGCCAGCCGGACGAACGCGTCCCGCCCGGCGGCGACCAGCAGGGTGGCCACCCGGGCCGGGTCGAGCGCGGGGCCGGCGAGGTAGGCGTGGCGGGCGAGGTCGGCGGGGATCAGCCGTTCGGTGAGCTCCGGCAGGTCGTCGACCGCGCGGACGAGCGCGGCGTGTCGGGCCTGCCGGTCGTCGTCGGTCAGCCCGTCGTAGAGGGTTTCGCGGACCAGGTCGTGGGCGAACGCGAAGCGGCCACCGCCCCGGGAGACCACCAGCCGGGCGGTCACCGCCCGGTCGAGTAGCCGGTCGACCTGCGCGGCCGGGGCGGCGACGCAGGCCGCGAGGACCTGGCGGTGGAACTCACGACCCAGCACAGCGGCGACGGTCAGCGCTTCGACCACGGCGGCGGGCAGCTGGGCCAGGCGGCGGCGCACCGCCTCCCGTACGCCTGGCGCGATCGCGCCGACCGCGTCGTCGGCGTGCCACAGCCGCGCGGTCTGCTCGACGAAGAACGGGTTGCCGCCGGTACGCCGGTGCACCTCGTCGACCAGGCCGGCCTCGGGCTCGCGTCCGGCGGTCCGGGTCATCAGCGCGGCCACCTCGTCGCGGGTGAAACCGGTGAGGGTGATCGTGGTGGCCTTCGCGACGAGCGGCATCAGCAGCGGGCGCAGCGGATGCTCACCCGACTCGACCTCGGCGTCACGGTAGGTGCCGATCAGCAGGAGCCGCTCGAACCAGGTGTGCTGGGCGGCGAAGCTCAGCAACCGCAGTGAGGCCGGGTCGGCCCAGTGCAGGTCGTCGAGGACGACGACCACCGGCCGGTGCTGGGAGACGGCGACCAGTGCGGCGGTCACCGCGTCGTACAGCGCGAACGCCTCCTGGTCGACGCTGTCGGTGTCGACGCCGGCCCAGCTGGCGAGCCGCTCGGCCTGCTGCTTGCTGGCGTCGGTCTCACCGAGAAGTGCCGCGAGGGCCGGCTCGGCGTCCGGTCGCGCCACCGCCCAGTCGTCGGCGGATCGACGCAGGCCGCGCAGCACCTGCACCCACGGCCAGTAGCCGGGGGCGCTGTCGGAATCCCAGCACGCAGCGCCGAGCACCAGCGCGCCACGGTGCCGGGCCTCCCGGGCTGCCGACGTGACGAGGGTCGTCTTGCCGATGCCCGGCTCGCCGGTCACCAGGACGAGGCCGCCGTGACTGGTGGTGGCGCGGTCCAACTCGGCGCGCAACAGGCCCGCAGGATGATCCCGCCCGATGATGGCGTCGCCGCGCCGCGCGTCCATGGTTTCCAGACGGTACGGCAACCGTCCGACACCGCGAGCGAGTTGGCCGGCCGATCCCCTCTCCTGATCCCAGGGGAGCGCACGTGTCGATAGGGCGCTGTCGAGCTGATGTCGCCAATGAATCGACCCTACCTGTCACTAAACTTCCCTATCGGCATAGGATAGGGAACGATGACGGAAGACATGTACTCAGTTGAGCAGGTGGCCGACCGGCTGGGGCTGCACGTGCGGACGGTGCGCAGCTACATCCGCTCGGGCCGGCTGCGCGCGGTGCGGATCGGCAAGCAGTACCGGATCGCCGCCGGTGATCTCGACGCGCTCACCGGTCGGGCCCCGACCGCGCCCAGCCTCGCCAGGCAGGCGGAGGTGTCGAGCATCGTCCAGATCGACGGTGTCGACAGAGCCGCCGCCGACCGGCTCGGCACGCTCGTGCTCACCAGCGCCAACACCGCCCACGACCAGGCCAATCCGCTGCGGGTGCAGACCGTCTACGACGCGCAACGCCACCGCATGAAGATCATCATCCTGGGTGACCCGGCCGCCACCGCCGAGTTGCTGCACCTGCTCGACGCTGTACTCAACGCCGACAACGGCCTGCTCGACCGGGAGGTCCACGATGCCTGACGAGATCCAGGAACGCGCCGGAGTGCCGGTGCTGGTCTGCGACCCCGACGGCCCGCCACTGGCCACCGAGCAGGATGCGCTGGACCTGATCGGGGCGGCGTTCCTCGGCGCCCAGGTGGTCGCCGTGCCGGCCAACCGACTCGACGAACGGTTCTTCTCGCTGGGCACCCGCTTCGCCGGCGACGTGATGCAGAAGTTCGTCAACTACCGGCTGCGACTGGCAGTCGTCGGCGACATCTCGGCGCAGCTCGCGGAGAGTTCTGCGTTGCGCGCGCTGGTGCACGAGTCGAACCGGGGTGGGCACATCTGGTTCCTCCCCGACCTCGACGCGTTGGACACCCGCCTACGCGCCGGCAGATAGCCACCTCACTGGTCAGGCACGACCCGCCATCTCCACCGTGTCCGGCTCCACTCCCCCGACCCGAGCCTGCTCGGCCGCCCAGCGGAGATAGGCCAGCCACTCCTCCGACGACCACCCGTTGCGGCGGCCGACGCCCGCCTCGGCCGGGAGCTGGCTGGCCACGACACGGTCGAGGATCAGGGGTTGCACACCACCCACCCCACGCCGGTAGCCGACGAAGTAGAGGACCTTCGTGAACAGGCCCGGCCCCAACCAGGGCAGACGAGCGTGGTCGGGGTCACTGAAGCGGCGGTACGCCGTACACAACGCCTCCTGGTCGGGCGCTGGTGTGGAAACCTCCTCCAGCGCGTACGCCAGGCGTTTGCCGCCCGGATCGGCGTCGAGCGACCTGGCGGCGCGCCACGGGCCGTACCCGAGGGGTCCGTAAGCCCAGGCCAGCACGGCGGTCAGTAGTTGCCGTGGGCTCGCGGACCCCGCCCGGTACGTGTCGGCCACTACGAAGACGTCGCGCCGCCAGAGCTCCCCGCCAGCTGGCAGGGTGTCGGGCCACGCCTCCGGGGGCAGCCCCGCCCGCCATCTGTCCATGTTGACCCGGACCGGAGCCCGCTCCCCCGGTAACACCACACCCCCGGTCGCCTGCATGGTCGCCTCCCCCAGATCGCGCGCTCGCAGAACTCCGTGGTTCGGACACTATGGTCGGCCGCTTCCACCCGTTGCCTGCCGACAGCAAATCGCGGTATCACGCCTGTCTTTGGGCAGCCAGCATCTGACGGGATCGAGAACGTCGCATGGTTGACCTACGGTGCTCCCGTGCTTCCCCGAAACGTGAAGATCCTCGATCAGGTCCGCGCCGAGGCGCTGCGCCGCGGCATAGCCGCTGGCGACGTGGAGCGCTGGCTGGGGCTTGCCCGCCCGTCTGCCTTTCTGACACAGGGGGGTGACGGGCCGGTTGTGGGTGCCATCCGTGGGCCCGTGATGCTTCCGGCTGACGCCGAGGACCCCGAGTTCCCCCTGATCGCCACCATCGACTGCGCTGCCCTTCCGGCAGACGTGACCGACCTTCCACTACCGTCCGACGGCCAACTGTTGTTGTTCGGCTGGCCCGAGGAAAGCGGCTGGGGCGAGGTCATGTACGTGCCGGCAGGCGTGGCGGTCGAGGAGCGAGAGCAGTACCCGCCTGACTTTCCGCCGGACGACGAAGAGTTCGCCGAGGTCTACGCCGAGATCCCACCGGGCGATCTGCACCTCACCGTCGACATCTCGCTGCCCTACGTCAAGACGATCCCGGGGCCCCCGTGGTCTCCGCCGCTGCCGGGAGACCCCCCGTTCGAAGAGATGACCGAGTTGTGGAAGGACGTCCTGGGCAAGGTGCCGGACGGCCCGTTCTCTGGAGGCTGGACGCCGCTGCTGTTGGGCGGCTACGGCACTGAATGCAACGGCTTCAACCCCGCCTGGTTGGGCGCCAACCCCTCGGGCCGGTCCGGCCACGACGGAGGGGTACGCGGTGGCGGGCCACCCGACCATGGTGACTGGGTGGTGCTGGCCGAATTCCACGGAGGCAGACAGGGCGGCGCGAGCATCCACTGGGTGATCCAGCGTGCCGACCTGAAGGAGCGACGCTTCGACCAGGCGAGAGTCCTCGTCTACTGGAACCCGTGAGGCCGCTGGAGCTGACGGGGGCTCAGGACTAGCCGCACAGGGACCGGGTACGCGCGATCCATGGGTAGCCACAAGCAGAACAAACACGACAGCGGCGGCGAGTCGGCACGAGGCCGGCGGCATTCGGGCAGCGGCGCTCCGGGCCGCCAGGGCTCGCCCGTGGAGCACTCGCCCGACCAACGGCACCGCCGTACCGCGACCGGCCCGGCCGGCACCGAACGCGACCTGGGCCGGGCCAAGGTCTCGGGCGACGGGCGGATCCAGCGCCAGGGCGGCTCCTGAGCCGACCACCCAGCCGGTGCAGCCGCTCGCGTGTTCGCAGGGCGCCTGCATCGGCTGGTCGGTCTCTACGGCGTGGCGCGGGCATCATCTTCGAGCCGACCCGTCGCGTAATGGACTGGGCCCGTCGTCGGCGCGCACTGAACTGACGGACGATGGATGGCCATCGATGCGCATGCATACCATTCGGCTATGCCTGCTCGCCGCGTCACCGCCACCATCGCCCTAGCCACGCTGGCGAGCCTGCTCGCCGTCAACGCCGCCCGGGCCGACGGCCCGGCGATCAGCACCCCCGGCGCACCCACGGTGGTGGCCAACGAACCGCATCAGCTCACGCTCAGCTGGACGCCCTCCGCCTGGGTCGAGCCTGGCAACGAGCAGCCGATCAACTACGAGGTGCAGGTGCCGCTCGGGCCGAACACGTACCGCTTCCTCGGCTCCACCACCGACACCACGATCACGCTGACCGACCTCGCGCCCGGCACGACGTACCGGATCGGGATTGCCGCCCGCGCACTCGGCGGCTACTCCGACACCTCGCCCACCACCACAGTGCGCACCGCGGCGGGCCGCGCGACGGTCAGCTACTTCAACCTGGACTGGTCCCCGACGAACAACCAGATCCAGCACCTGCTGAAGGTGACCAACACCGGCACCGGGCCACTCGACCTGAGCACCGTGCAGGTCCGCTACCACCTGCGCTTCGAGGGCGCCAACACCTCGCTGGTGCCGAACTGCGACTGGGCCGCACTGGGCTGTGACCGGATCCGGCAGACCGTGCAGTTCTTCATCCCGCCAGGCGGGCCGCCCAGCGGGATGACGACCCCGGCGCCGCCGAGTTACCCGGTCCCCGGAACGCCAGTCCCCGGCTGGGTGGAGCTGACCTTCACCGAGGGCACGCTCGCGCCCGGCCAGTCGACCGGGCCGATCCAGCTACGGCACCACCGGCACAGCTGGAGCACCATCGACGAACGCGACGACCCGAGCTGGCTCGCCGCCACCGGCCAGTGGACCGAGAACGACCGGATCACGCTGGACGTCGACGGGGTACGCGAGTTCGGCGACACCTACTCCTGACCGCGCGCCTGGTGGTCGCGGCGCGAACGGGCGTCCGGCCCGACTTGTCCTGACGAGCGTGATGCCTGTGAGTCATATTGATGCCTCACAGGCATCACGCTCTACCGCGAACTACCCCCGACCATCCCGCACCCTGGCTCTGGCTTCTGGCGTTCTACGACGTCAAGGCATGCATGCCACGTCGCGTCGGTGCCGAAGCAGCGCTTCCGGGTCTGGCAGGTCTTCGATCCTCCTCGGTAGGCGGATCCGCTGGCCGTGGTAGCCGGAGTAGTGCTCGGTGCCTCCCACGACGTGCAAGACGTACGACTCGTCAATCCAGATCAACCCTCGGTCCAGCAGGTCGTCAACGTTCAACACCTGCGCGGAGACCTCTGGCAACCTCGCTTCCTTCGGCACATGCCTGTTGAATCGAGGCCCAAGGGTCGCGACCAGCGCCTCCTTCACGCCCCGCGCATCGTCGGTCCGCGGCCAGCGGAGGTCGCAGTGAGCCAACCAATTGGCGATGTCAGCAGCCGCAGCCGGAGCACCGTGCTGGTCGAGCAGCCGGCCGACCTGGTCGTGCAGGACCGACGAGCCCCGATTGCCGGTCAGGTGCTGGCGGAGGCGTCGACGTAGATCCCCGGTCGAACCGACGTAAACGACCTCGCCGTTCTCGACAACCACGTGCACACCGGGCGTTTGGGGAGCGTCACCGGCGGTGTCCCGTGTGTAGGGCCGCGCGGGGCTGAAGCCGGACAGCGGATCGTCGGAGGAAGTGTCGGACACGCCCAGACGCTACTGACCTGAAACATTTTTCGCGGTCCCGCGAAGCCGTCACCGTGCTCGTGCGACTGGCAGGTCCTCGACGTGGCCCCATTTGAGTTCGGTGCCACCGAGCAGAGCCGCCTCGCCCCACGAGACCCGGAGCAAACCTTCGTCGGAGTTGCAGGCGAACCCGACGAGCAGCACCCTCGGCTCGTCGGTCATCTGCTCCACGGCCTCCCGAAGAGCCGAGCGGTCGCGGGCCTCCTCCGGCGTGAGCGGCATCAGCGGCAGAGTGACCTCCTCATGGCTCGGCTCAGGCCCAAAGAGGATCAACAGGTCTCGGATCAGCCGGTTGAGGTCACGCCCCGGGCGGGCGTCGCGCATGTCCAGGTCGCTCCGCGTCGTGTACCGCCAGGGCAGCAGAAGGTGGCCCCGACAGATGGTGACTCTCACCTGCGCACCCGGTGGGTGCACGCCCACCACATCGGGGAGGTCGTGCAGATATTCGTGCAACACCTCGTACTGCTGCTTCCACCGAACCGGGCCGAACGCATGATCGGTGTCCAACTCCGACGCGTCACGGGCGTCCTGGGCAAGCTCGACCGCGCGGCGCAGCGCCGCAGGGATCTCCGTGCGCAAAGTGGTTGCCAGCGGCAGCCCGAACTTTTCGATCGACCACCGGGACGGACCGTCAGCATCCCGCACGTCGCTCACCCCCCGCACTGAGACGAACACGCTCAGGCATGAAGCGTCTCATGTCGATCGATGGATGAGAAGGCGCAGCGATCAGTGGGCGAAGCCTTTGGGCAGGTGGAGCCGGGCGGCCGGAACGCCGAGGGCGAGCAGCAGTGGTCGCGCACGGGCCAGCATCGCGGGTGGGCCGCAGAGGTAGATGTCCTGATCCGGCTGGTGGTGTTCGAGGGCGATGGTCAGGGCGTCTCCCCGTTCGGCCGGCTCCGCGCCGGGGTCGTCGGACAACGCCGGCACAATGGTCAACCAGTCGTGGGCGCATTGCAGCTTGTCGAGGGCGATCGAGTCGTACAGGTCGGTGAAGGTGCGCGCGCCGACGATCAGCGTCACCCGCCGGCCGTCCGGTGCGGCGGCGACCTGCTCGACCAGGGCGCGTAGCGGCGCCAGGCCGGTGCCGCCTGCGACGAGGAGCAGATCGCCCGTGCTCGCCGGATCGAGGCTCAGCCCGGTGTCGAGGGGTGGGCCGAACCAGAGCAGCTCGCCGGGGCATACCTGATGGACCAGGCGGTGGCAGACGGTGCCGGCGGGTACGGCGCGGACGTGCAGCTCGACGGTGCCGTCCGCGCGTGGGGCATTGGCCGGGGAGAGCCAACGCCAGTGACCGGGTAGGCGCGGGGTGCAGACCGGCACCGCCTGACCTGGTTGGAAGGGCAGCCGGCGCCAGGGACGTACCGTCAGGATGGCGATGTCGGGCGACGGCCGGTCGTGGTCGATCACCTGGACGTGCCACCAGGCCGGGCCGTCGCCGGCCTGCGCGGCGGCGCGGCGGATGGCGTGCGTGGCGTGGCACCGGGCGCGCCCGGCGGCGATGGCGAGCTGCGGCGTCCACAGTGTTTGCGCGTGGCGAACCACGGTGGCGAGCAGCGCGTCGCCGATGGTGGTGGCATGCGGGAGCAGGTCGAAGTGACGGTACGCACGGCCGAGCACCCGGAGCAGCGCCGCCCGGTTCGCCGGGTCGTCGCCGCCGACCAGGAGGCGGCCCAGCGCGGTGAAGAACAGCGGCGCGTCGCGGTGTGGGAGTAGCCCGGTTCGGCGGTCTTCGAGGGTCCACCAGAAATCGGCGGCGGCCCGCACGTCGACCGACTCCCAGGCGGCGACCAGACTCGGGCGGTCGGGGTCGTCGTCGATCACGGTGGGCATGCCGGCTCCAAGACGTTGCTTCATGGATGGCACCGGGGCGGGCGGGAGGAGTTGCGCCGTTGAGGGCCGGCGCAACTCCGGGACAAGGCACCCGCCCCGGGCCATACGACGACTGTCCCGGCTGACCAGGTACGACGGCATGTCACAGTGATCATCGACGGCATGCGCGATCCGCATGCGGTCGACGTCGCGACGATCGAATCGGGCAGACTGCGGGCATGACGGAACGCCCGGTGCTGTATCTGGTCGTCTGCGCCGCAGGCCCGGCCGAACACATCGACGAGCTGGTCGACCTCCTGATCGCCGACGGGTGGCAGGTCTGCATGATCGTCAGCCCGACCGCCGCGCCGTGGCTCGACCGTCAGGCGCTGCAAGACAAGACCGGCTATCTGGTACGCGTGGAGTGGCGGATGCCCGGCGACCCCGAGCCGCACCCACCGGCCGATGTGGTGCTGGCCGCGCCCGTCACGTTCAACACGGTGACGAAATGGGCGCTGGGCATCAACGACACGCTGGCGCTCGGCGTCCTCAACGAATCGCTGGGCGCGGGGTTGCCGATCATCGCGTTTCCGCACACCAAGGCGGAGTTGGCGGCGCATCCGGCCTATTCCGGTCACCTGGAGGTTCTGCGTGCTGCCGGCGTGGTCGTGGCCGACGGCAAGCCGCTGGACTCGATGAACGGGCCGGGGCGTTGGGGCGTGGTCATCGACGCGCTGCGGACGGCACGCACGTCCTGAACGGTTGCCGCCTATTGGCGGTCCTTTGACGATATGCGTCGTGCGTATACCAGCGCACTACGCAGCGTGTTCAATGGATAGGCTCGGATGAGGCGAGACGGACGGAGCCGCCGGTGACCCACGCGAACTGCCCTCGGTGCGGCGGACGGCTGGCCCGGGACAACGACAGCGGACGGTGTACGCCGTGCCAGGCCGCCGAGCGGGACCGGTTGAGCACGCCACCGGTGGTGCCGGCGAGCTTCTGGGAGCACGAGCCGGTGCGACATGCCCTCGCCGAGCGGCATCTGGGGCGGGTGATCAGGGCGTACCGGTGCCATCCGTACCACGGTCGGGTCGTGTTGCCGCAGACCGTGGTGGCCGGGTGGTTGGGGATCACGCAGGCGCAGCTCAGTCGGGTGGAGAACGGACCACCGCTCGTGCACCTGGACCGACTCGTGCACTGGGCGAAGCTCCTTGGGATGCCGGCAAGGAGCCTCTGGTTCCGTCTTCCTGGTCAGGATTGCTGGCCCGATGCAAGCCCCATGGGTGGCGAAGCAATCAGCGCGCCGCCCGATGATCAGGTGGTTGAGCGAGGCAACCCTGCAGCCGTGGCGGTTAGCGTGGGGCAGGCATCAAGCAAAGGGGGTGGCGCTACGGACCGTCGACGCTTCAACGTACTGGCCGCGCTCGCGGGACTCGCTGCGGCTGGTCACACGTACCTGCTCCCCGGGCCGTCTGTGGAGGTTCCGGGAAGCATTGGCATGGAGCAGGTACGGCTCGCCAGTTCCCTGGTCGAGGATCTCCGGCGGGCCGACGCGGCCGTCGGGGCCGACCTGCTCTGCGACGTCGCCATGCAAGCGCACACGAGGCTGTCGGACTGGGCAGCGCGGGCGAGCTACAGCCGGGAGGTCGGTGACGCGCTCCAAAGCGCCCTTGCTGATTTATCCATCGAGACTGCCTGGCTCGCCATCGATGCTGATCGCCGGTCTGAGGCGCGGCCGTACCTACATGAGGCCATCACTCGTGCGCGAATCGCGGACGACCCACAGGTGGAGGTGCGTGCCCTCACGCACCTGTCGCTGCTGATCCGCGAGAGTCAGCCCGGCGAGTCACTGCACTGCGCCGAAGCAGCCCTACGAATCTCCGCCGGATGGGCCACACCTCGACTCACCACGTTGCTGCACCTGCGACGGGCACCTGCATACGCGGTTCTCGGGGATGCCAGCGGATTCAGTCGCGAGATGACCAAGGCCCGCCGAGAGTTGGATCGTGGCCCTCACGAGGATGACCAGGGTTTCGTGCACTTCGTGAACGCCCAAGAGTTGAACGGGATCGAAGGGCTCTCGTACCTTGCCCTCGGCAGACCCGAACGCGCTGTCCAGTCGTTGCGCGCGATCACTGCCAACCCCTCACCTAGTCATCGGCGGAACCAGGTGTACTACACGGTGCGACTCTCGGAGGCGACGTACCAGCAGGGTGACGTCAACGCGGCAGCACGTATCGCCCTGGACGTCCTGCCTGCTGTGCGCCAGATCAACTCGAAGCGGGTAAGTCAGCATCTCGCGCAGGTGCGCGGGAGCTTGGCGGCGCCACTGCAAGCGACCACGACGACCCGTCAGTTCGTTGATGCATACGACCAGGCGGTGAACGTGTGATCAAAGGTCTGCAACTTCGCCATCACAGCGCCGACGAGGCTGAAGGAATCACCGATCAACTTGTGGACCTCTACTTGGAGGTCTATGCAGGCTGCGGCGAGTTCTACAGTGAGGAGCGTTACCGGCACCAACTCGACCTCCACATGCAGCGAGCTGGGTGGAAGCTCGTCACTGCAACCGTTGAAGGAGCTTTGGTCGGATACATCTACGGGTTCCCGCTACCTCCAAACACGCGATGGTGGGAAGGCATTCACGAGCCCGTGCCGCCCGGGTTCACCCAGGAGGACGGGAAGCGCACCTTCGCGCTCAGCGAGCTGTTGGTGCACTCCGGTTGGCGGCGTCAGGGCATCGCAAGGGTGCTGCATGAAGACCTGATCGGTAGTCGAGCAGAGTCCCGAACGACGCTCCTGGCCCGTCCTGACAATGTCGCCGCGCAGACCGCGTACCGTTCCTGGGGCTGGGGCAAGATCACCAAGCTGCAACCGAGCTGGGAAGACGGACCAATCTTCGATGTCTTGGTTCGCAGCGCCACAGGGAGCCGCACCGACTCAAGTGGATGACTGCGGTGGTCAGGGATTGTGGGTGCAGGCACGGCGTGAGCCAGCAATCGGTCCACGGCTGCCATTAACGCTGCCCGTTGCCCAACTTCACTGGCAGGTCTCTCTCGCATCGAGCCGAACGCCGGCCAAGTGCAGCAACTAGGGTTGCCAGGCACGCATCGCACGGGTGCATCTGTCGGAGATCCGACACTAAGAACGTTAATGAACACGAACAAGGCAGGACGTAAGGTTCTGTCCAAGAATTTTGATTACAGCCGCAGAGCGGGTGTCGGGACGCCGAGTTACTGGCTATGGTGTCCGAACCGCAGTCGTCGCGACCTTAGGAATGGCGTGGGGATTCTCAAGGAAATGCAACGGGCGCAAGCTCGCCACGCGCGCGCCCAGAGGCAGGCTCAAGCCGCCGCCTACCGGCATCATCAGCACCTACACCGTGAGGCAGATCGCGCCAGGAAGGCCGCAGAGCGCGCGTCCGCCGCGAATGAACGAGAGCGCAAGCGACTCTACGCGGAGGCGCGCAATGCCGAGGTTGCGGCAAACAACTCGGACCTACAGACGCGCATAGAGGAGCTCGATGGCTTGCTGCTGGCCACGCTTGATGTGGACGATCACATTGATTTTCGGCGCCTTCGCAAATCGGTAAATCACCCACCCTTCCAACCAGGGCCTCTCGGCACTCCCCTGTCACCACCGGATTGGCGACGTTTCGAACCCCCTGCCCCATCCGGCATTGGGAAGCTATTCGGCGGTCAGGCCAAGTATCAGCAGCATCTCGCCCAAGCGCACCACGCCTTCGCGCAAGCGCAGGCACAGCACGCAGCCGCAGAGGCCGAACGGCAGCGCCGGTTAGCTCTCGCATATCAGGGATACCAACAAGACCGGGCGAAAGTCGAGGCCGAAATTAAGGCGCACAACGCCGAGGTCGATCGCTTTGCAGGCGCAGTGGCCGCCGGGGACCCCGCTGCGGTGGTGGATTACTTCGGGATGGTGCTCGGTAACTCGGTCTACCCCGACGACTTTCCCCAGCACTACCGACTGGCATACGTGCCCGAATCCCGGCAGCTCGTGGTGGAATACCACTTGCCGACGTTGGACGTGATTCCAGCTGTGCGAGAGTACCGCTACGTCAAAACCCGTGACGAGATCAGCACCGTGGCGCGCCCGGCAAAGGAAATAAGGGAACGCTATGCAAGCATCGTGAGCCAAGTGACTCTGCGGACAATCCATGAACTCTTCGAGTCCGACCGAGCCGGACTGGTAGAGACAATGGTCTTCAACGGCATCGTCGACACAACCGACCCGCGCACTGGTACTGCTGTTCAACCCTGCCTTGTGACACTCCGAACGACCCGCGAAGTGTTTACCGCCCTGACGCTGCGCAGCGTCGATCCAGGCGCATGTCTGCAACACCTGAACGCGTCGGTTTCGAAGCGTCCCGAGGCCCTTGCGCCAGTTCGACCGGTGCTTGAGTTCGACATGGTGGACAAGCGGTTCATTGACGAGGTCGACGTGCTGGCCGACCTCGACCAGCGACCAAATCTTCTAAGGCTGACGCCGGGCGAGTTTGAGAGCCTTATCCAAAACCTATTCGCCAAGATGGGCCTCGACGCTAAACAAACGCGTGCGTCACGGGACGGTGGTGTGGATTGCGTGGCGTTCGATCCTCGACCCATTTTCGGTGGCAAGGTCGTCATTCAGGCGAAGCGCTACCGCAACACCGTAGACGTTTCTTCTGTACGTGACCTATATGGAACCCTTCAGAATGAAGGCGCGTCTAAGGGAATTTTGGTTACAACAAGCGGATATGGCCCCGCCTCATACGAGTTCGCTTCAGGCAAGCCATTAGAGTTAATCGACGGCTCAAACCTGCTCTACCTGCTGGCCGAGCATGCAGAAGTTAAGGCTCGCATCGATCCAACTGACTTGGACTGATTTATGCCTGGACCAGCCGGTCAGCCAAGCCAAACCAGGATTCTGCAGTTCACTCACATTGAGAACTTGCCGACCATGCTCGCCGTGGGCAAACTCTTTGCCGACAGCATGGGTCGGTACGAGGCTGGCCACGACGTGATGGCCCCCAGCATCGAGGACAATCGCTGCAGACGCGCCTTGGCTGATTGGCTGTCAGGATGACGGATCTTGAGCGGGGTGTGTACGAGCACCTCATCACCCGCGAGCTGGCCAACCAACTCCAGCACGTCGATCCCGCCCTGATCCAACACCACAAACTCGACCCAGCCGACGCGCACCACACCCTCGCCCGGCACATCGCCGCCCTGGCCGCCCGCGCCCTCCAATCCCTCCCCAACGGCGACGACAAGCTCCACCACCAGGTCGCAATGGCGAACCAGATCGCCGACGCCATCGCCGCCCTGAGCCCGAAGGCCGCGACGGAGCAGGACCAGGTCACCGACGCCAAGCACCTGCTCCACGCCATCGCCGCCCCACCAACCTCACCCGCGGAACCCACCTTCCCGCAGCGCCCGACCACTCCCCTCTCCACCGGCGCGCTGCTGGTCAACGGCCGTCACCAGCCCCGCATCGGCCACGAGGTCAACCACGAGATGGCCTCCGCCGAGCAGGTGGATCTGCTCTGCGCGTTCATCAAGTGGTACGGCCTCCGCGTCGTCGAGCACGCCATCCGCGACCTGATCGCCCGGGGCGGCAAGGTTCGCGTCATCACCACCACCTACCTCGGCGCAACCGATCAGCGAGCACTGGACCGACTCAAAGAGCTCGGCGCTGAGGTCAAGGTGTCCTACGAGACGCGAACCACCCGCCTGCACGCCAAGGCGTGGCTGTTCCGCCGCAAGAACGGCACCACCACCGCGTACGTCGGCTCGTCGAACCTGTCGAAGACCGCGCTGGTGGACGGCGTGGAGTGGAACGTCCGCATCTCGAACATCGAGCAGCCGCACGTCATCGACACGTTCACGGCGACGTTCGAGGACTACTGGAACGACCCGGCGTTCGAGGCGTACGACGCGGACAGGGACGCCGAACGCCTGCGGCAGGCACTCACCGGAGAACGCCGCGACGAAGCACCAACCGAGATCTCGAACCTGGACGTGCGCCCGTACCCGTACCAGGCGGAAATCCTTGCCGACCTGGACGCGGAGCGGTTGGTGCATGGACGGTGGCGCAACTTGGTGGTGATGGCGACCGGCACGGGCAAGACCGTGGTCGCTGCCCTCGACTACCGCCGGCTACATAAGGCGGGCCGCGCAGACTCGCTGCTCTTCGTCGCTCACCAGGAACAGATCCTGCGGCAGAGCCTGTCCACGTTCCGGCAGGTCATGGGGGACGGCAGCTTCGGCGAAACTTTGGTCGCGGGCGAGAAGCCGAACGGCTGGAAGCACGTCTTCGCCTCCATTCAGTCGCTGCACCGCCGGGAGGTCGACCCCGAGGCGTACGACATGGTGATCGTCGACGAGTTCCACCACGCCGAGGCACCGACGTACACGCGGCTGTTGGAGCGGTTGCGCCCCCGCGTACTCCTGGGCCTGACCGCGACCCCCGACCGGACCGATGGCGGCGACGTGCGCCGGTGGTTCGACGGCCGCGCGGCTGTTGAGCTGCATCTGTGGGACGCGTTGGAGAGGCAGTTGTTGGCGCCGTTCCAGTATTTCGGGCTGCACGACGACGTGGACCTGTCGCAGGTCACCTGGAAACGTGGCCAGGGCTACGACCTGGCAGAACTCAACGGCCTCTACACCGGCAACCACGCGCGGGCGCGGTCGGTGCTGCGCGCGGTCAGCGACAAGGTGGACGTCGGTCGGATGCGGGCGCTCGGGTTCTGCGTCAGCATCGGGCACGCGGAGTTCATGGCCGACTGGTTCAGGCAGCACGGCGTCGCGGCGGCGGCGGTGACCTCGGGAGTCGACCGCTCGACGCAAAAGGGAATGCTGCGGGACTTCAAGGCCGGCAAGTTGCGGGTGCTCTTCACTGTGGACCTGTTCAACGAGGGCGTCGACCTGCCGATGGTCGACACGATCCTGATGCTGCGGCCCACCGAGAGCGCCACGATCTTCCTGCAACAGCTCGGTCGTGGCCTGCGCCTCGACGACGACAAGCCCTGCCTCACGGTGCTCGACTTCATCGGCGGGCAGCACGCCAACTTCCGCTTCGACCTACGGTGGCGTGCCCTGACCGGGGTGAGTCGACGAGCGATCACCGAGGCGGTCCGCGACGACTTCCCGAGCCTGCCCAGCGGCTGCCACGTCGAACTGGACCGGGTGGCCAAGGAAGTCGTGCTGGCCAACCTGAAGAGCGCGCTGCCCACCTCGAAGACCGGCCTGGTGACCGAGCTGCGACAGCTCGGCGACGTCAGCCTGGCGACGTTCCTGCGCGAGACCGGCCTGGAGGTCGAGGACGTGTACCGGTCGGCCAGCATCGGCGGCTGGACCGGGCTGCGGCGGCTCGCCGGCATCGAGACGTCCGCCGCCGGCCCCGATGACCGGGACCTGGGCCGGGCCATCGGGCGGATGCTGCACACCGACGACATCGACCGGCTGGAGCTGCTGACCCGAGTCGCGGCCGGACCGCCCGCGCCAGGTCAGCAGGTGTACGCGGGCAACAGTCGACTGTTGGACATGCTGCACTTCAGCCTCTGGGGGCCGAACGCCCCGCTGTCGACGCGCGATGAGCGGCTGGCACGGCTGTGGAAGGAAACGGCCCGCTGCACGGAGTTGCGGCAGCTCGCCGAGGTGCTGCGGGACCGCATCCACCGGGTGATGCCGACCGTCGCTTCGGGCGCGGTGCCGTTGCGGGTGCACGCCCGGTACAGCCGCAACGAGGCTTGTGCCGCCTTCGGGATGACCAACCCGGGGTCACTGCGTGAGGGGGTGAAGTGGCTGCCCGACGCCCAGGCCGACCTGTTCTTCGTCACCCTGGTCAAGTCGGAGGCGCACTACTCCCCCACCACCATGTACGCCGACCGGGCCATCACCGACACGTTGTTCCAGTGGGAGTCGCAGAGCACCACGTCGGCGGCGTCGGCGACCGGGCAGCGCTACACGTCGGGCGGCTCGACAGTGCACCTCTTCGTACGGGAAACCCGCATCGCCGACCGTGACCTGGGCGCACCGCCGTACCTCTACGCCGGCACCATGACCTACGACTCGCATACCGGCGACCGACCTATGCGCGTCCTGTGGCACCTCGACCACGCCCTACCCGCTGACGTGTACGCCACCGCCCGGACGATCGCCGCCTAGCCCTGCACAGTCACTGCTATGGGATCAGGCCGCGAGCGTGCTGCTGGCGATAGGTTGAAGACCATGGAGCAGCGGATCAGCCTGATCACCCTGGGCGTCGCGGACGTGGCCCGCGCGAAGGCGTTCTACGAGCAGCTCGGCTGGCGGGGCCAGGAGGTCGAGGAGACCGTCTTCTTCCAGGCCGGCGGCTTGGCCGTCGTCCTGTGGGGCCGCGACAAGTTGGCCGAGGACGCGGGCATCGAAGGGCCGGGCACCGGCGCGATGACCCTCGCCCAGAACGTCCGTTCCCGGGCCGAGGTCGACGAGGTGATCGCCACCGCGACCAAGGCCGGCGCCACGATCACCAAGCCGGCCCGGGAGACCTTCTACGGCGGCTACGCCGGTTATTTCGCCGACCTGGACGGCCACCTGTGGGAGATCGCCTGGAACCCGGGCTTCGCCCTCGCGGAGGACGGCTCCCTGACCGTTCCCGACTTCAGCGCCATGAACTGAGCCGCGCCGACACGGACGCTGATCAGGGTGCCGGAGACGGGCAGAGCAGCGGGTCCAGCAACGGCAGTTGAAGTGGGTCCAGGCAGATCGCCAGCAGCCCCGGATCCGATGAGGGCGTCGCCGTAACAGTCGCGGTCGGCGTCGGCGTGAGCGACGCGACGGGCGGTGTCGGCGGGGCTGACGCGGGTGGGTCGGTGGTGGGGGCCGGGTCAGGTGTGGGCACCGGACTGGCCGGCGGGGCCGGGGCGACGGTCGGCGCAGCGGTCGACGGCAGGGCCACCGCCACGACAGGGGGATCCACTGTAGAGACGGCCGGCGGAGTCGACCGTCGGACAGCCGGACTCCATACGGCGCTCTCTGCTGAGCCAATCCGCGACCGGGGTGCCACGGGCGCGGCGGGGCCGATCGGAACGAGGAGCGCCCCGACCCTCGGAACTTCCATGGTCACGATGTCCGCCGAGGCCACCGGCCCGTGTGAACCCCACGCGCCAGGTCCCAGAGCACCGGGGCCCAGCGCACCCGGGCCGAGGGTCACGAACACCACTGCCGCGACGGCGGCAGCGCCGAGTGCCCGTCGGTCGGGGCGTACCGCGGTCAGGGGTGCGTCCTCCGGTTCCGCCAGGACAACGGGCGCGGGGCGGGCGGCCCGATGCGCGGCCAGCAGCGCGTCGACCTGCGCGATGACGGCGGCGCGATCGTCGGCGGCGGCGAGGGTGAGGTAGAAGCGGAAGTTCACCACGGCGCCCACCGGGACCAGGAGGCCGGACAGTCGACCGCGATCAGGCAGCAGGGTGACCGGGACGTCCGGGTGGTGGGCGGGGCCGATCAGGTCGGCGTACCGCCACTCGCGCCGGTGTTCAGCGCCGCCGAAGGCGACCCGTCGACTGGTCACCACGGCCATGCCCCTGTCGACGGTCCGCAGCCCCGCCGGCAGTGCGTCAGAAGACGGCTCAGCGAAGGAACACCAGCCCGGGGTGGGCAGGCCGGGGACGTGCCGCCCCTCGGCCTCGACGAGCGTGGCGACGGGGAGGACGCGGAAGACGAGTTCGTCGTCGTCGAGGTCCACCGGCAGGCCGGTGCGCGGCTGCGTACACCCGAGGAAGCTGGCGGCTTCGATGCGGAGCCGACCCAGGTGGTCGTCGCGGCGCCGCCAGGCGTCGGTGGCGTCGCGGTACGCGCGCTGCCGCCGCTCGTTCTCGCGCTCGGCCCAGGCGATCCGCCAGGGGGCACAGGCCACAGAGGTCACGGTCACACGCGGTACAACCGCTCACGTACGTGACAGGCAACGCGCACCGGATCGATGCATCCCGTTGCGTCCGAAAGGAGAGAATTTCCGGCAGCGGCGGAGCCGGCCACGCTGGGCTCGGCTCCGCCGCCGCGCATCGCCCCTACAGCGAGGTGAAGAACTGCCTCATCTCAGTGGCCAGCAGGTCCGGCTCCTCCAGCGGCATGAAGTGCCCGCCCCGGCCCGGCTCACTCCAGTGCCGGATGTCGGTACAGGCCCGTTCCGCGATCGAGCGAGGGAAGTTGGCCATCGCGGGTTCGGTGCTCACCGTGAACGCGGCCGGCACGGTGATGTCGGGTCGAGGCGTGTTGTGGCCGAAGTCCGCGTACTGCCGGAACGACGAGCCGATCGTGCCAGTCACCCAGTAGAGCGTGATGATGGTGAGCAGGGTGTCCCGGTCGATGCTGTTCGCCAGGTCCCCGTGGTTGTCGCTCCAGTCGCGGTACTTGTCGACGATCCAGGCGGCCAGCCCAGCGGGTGAGTCGGCGAGCGCCGCCGCGAGAGTGTCCGGGCGGGTGCCCATGATGGCGCTGTAGCCGCCGTCGGTCTCGTCGTACGCGGTTTCGGCGTCCAGGTACGCCTGCTCGGCCGCCGACAGCGGACGGGCGTCGAAGCTGGCCGGGAACGGTGGATGGATCATGTGGATGCCGGCCACCTGCTCCGGATAGAGGGCGCCCAGCCAGCCCGTGACCACTCCCCCGACGTCGCCGCCGAAGGCGCCGTACCGCTCGTAGCCGAGCACGTCGGTCATCAGTTCGTGCAGCGTCCGAGCCAGCAACGCCCGGGTGACCGGCTCGTCTGGGACCTCCGAGAAGCCGAAGCCGGGCAGTGACGGCACCACCACGTCGAAGCCGCCGCCGGCAGGGCTGGTCAGCCGGTCGACCAGGGGCAGCATCTCGACGAAGCTGCTGGGCCAGCCATGGCTGAGGATCAACGGCAACGGCGCGGGCGTACCCGCCGGGCGCGCGGCCCGGACGTGCAGGAAGTGCAGCTTCCGGCCGCCGACGACGGCCAGGTGCTGGGGGTACGCGTTGAGCTCGGCTTCGTGAGCGCGCCAGTCGTACCCGTCGTGCCAGTAGGACACCAGGTCCCGCAGGTAGTCGGGGTCGACGCCGCCCTGCCACGGCTGGTTGCCGCCGCGGTCGGTGAAACGGGTACGGGCCAGTCGGGCCCGTAGGTCATTGAGGACCGCATCGGGCACGTCGATGCGGAAGGAAGAGAAAGACATTGGTCCTCCGACAAGGAGGGCGCTCCCCGACGCGGAAGGTCAGCTGAGGGGGACGGCGGAGAGGAGCGCCCAGGAATGACGATGGGTGGTCACCGGGCTCACCTCCTCTCGTGGCTGACGAAGATCACTCTAGCCGAGTGGGTCGGGGAGTCGGCCCCGGGTCGGAAACCTCGACCGGGTACGCGGCGGGTACGCCTCGCAGTGCTCGGCCCAGTGCTGGGCGGCGGTGGCCAGGGCGTCCGCGGAGACGGTGAGGATCAGCGGGTAGATCGCGCTGGACGGGCGGCGCATCCACGGTGGCAACGACTCGGCGGAGAACTCCACGATCAACTCCAGCCGGCGGCGGCGCAGCACCCGGCTGCGCAGGGCCAGGTTGGGTTCGGTGAACCGGACCATCGCCGGTGGCGCGCTCAACGCGAGGGCGGCGGTGGCCTGCCCGTGCAGCCAACCGCCGAGCGCGCGGGCCTCCTCGACCATCAGGCTGGGGTAGTGGTGTGACCAGGTCTGACCGTCGGCGGTGCGGGCGTCCACCTCGATGAGCAGCCAGTCGTGCCAGCCGGGCGTGGCCCCGTCGGGGTCGTCGGGCGGGTCGATGCCCGGCTGGTAGCCGACGGGGCGTATCCGCACCCGGGCGCCATCGTCGGACCGGATCTCCACTCGATCATTCTGGCCGAGCGAAGCGGACTTCAGGCCTCGAATCGGTCACTTCGTGATGATCCGCCGCACGCCCCTGTGCTCGGCACAGGCGTGGGACCGACCCCCGGCCAGGCTGACCGAGCCGTCGCGGCACTGCACCAGGTAGCCGCGACCCGCCCAGAACTGCGGTACGCAGTCGAACCAGTCGCACACCTCGGCGGCCGGTTTGCGGATCCGCGTGCCGCCGCAGAAGCCGTACCCCAGGGGGTTTTCCGGTGCCCCGCAGCGCGGGTCGGTGGTCGCGCTGGGCGAGGGGCGCGGTGACTTCTTCTGCTTCGGTGGTGGGGTCTTCAGCGCGAGCGCCGGGTCGACCGGGTGGATCAGCGCCGGTGCCCCGCTGTGGGTGGGCGCCGGGGTGGCGGCGGCAGCGACCTCCGCGCCGCCGGTCGGGTCGGACGGGTTCGACTCGATCAGCGCCGCCGGCACCAGCAGCGCGATGGCCGCCGCCACCGCGATGCTCCTGCGACCACCGGGTACGAACGACGACAGTCGGGCCTGCCCGGGGGTGGCCACCGCCGGCCGGAACGGCTTGAGCTGGGCGTGCTCGGCGATCAGTTCGTCGAGCTGGGCGAGCACCGCGGAGCGCTGTTCGATCGCGTCGGCGAAGGCCAGGGTGAGCTTGAACCGGAAATCCGGCGCGGCGTCGGTGGGCAGCAGCAACCCGGAGGTACGCCGCCGGTCCAGCACCTGGATCAGGGTGACCGGTGCGGTCGGGTCGTGGGCCAGGCCGGTCATCCGGCCGTACGCCCAGTCGCGTCGGCCGCGTCCGCCGAGCAGCACGAGCCGACGACTGGTGATCACGGCCATGCCGGCGTCGGTGACGCGGACGCCGTCGGGGCGGCGTGGACGCAGCGGCCCGGTTCGCGGGTCGACATGCAGGTCCGGCGCGGGCAGCACTGTGGTGTGTCGCACCTCGACCAGTTGCGCTGCGGGCAGTGCCCAGAGCACCACCTCGTCGCCGGCCAACTCCAACGGCAGGCCGGCGCCGGCAGCCGCCGAACCCTGGAAGTCGGCGGCCAGGGCACGCAGCCGCCGTAACTCGTCGTCGCGTCGCCGCCACGCCGTCTCAGCGCCACGGAACGTGCTGACCCGCCGCACGTTCTGCCGGTGCGCCCACCGGTACCGCCATGTGGAACCCGTCGAATCAGTCTTTGCCACGCCGACTCCTTCGCCGCGCAGGCCACCAATCTGGGTGTCGTCGGGTTCAACAGGTGCGGCACGGCACCCGGACACGTCGAAACGGGCGAAGTATCCGATCGGCGGAGCAATCAGCACGATAGGGGGATACTGGTGCCGACGTTCATGTTCTCCGAGGGGGTGACGGTCGTGCCGGCAGTCACGCTGCCCGGGGTCGTGATCGGGGTCGACATCGGCACCACCAGCACCAAGGCCGTCGCGTACGACACCGACGGGCGGCAGCTCGGCAGCCACCTGGCCGGCTACCCGATGAACAACCCGCAACCGGGCTACGCCGAGCAGGACCCGCAACTGATCCTCGATGCGGTGCTCAGGTCGATCAGCATCGTCGTGGCCGAGCTGGTGCAGCCGGTGGTCGGGTTGTCGTTCAGCTCCGCGATGCACAGCCTGATCGGGTTGGATCCTGACGGCAACCCCCTCACCCCGTCGCTGACCTGGGCCGACTCGCGCTCCACCCGGCAGGCCGAGCGGTTGCGGGCGGCACCGTCGGGGCTGGCCCTGCACCGGCGTACCGGCACGCCGATGCATCCGATGTCGCCGTTGCCCAAGCTGCTCTGGTTCGCCGAGCAGGAGCCGAAAATCTTCCAGCGGGTGGCGCACTGGGTGGGCATCAAGGACTGGGTGTTGCTGCGGCTCTGCGGCACGCTGGTCACCGACCACTCGATCGCCTCGGCCACCGGCCTGCTCGACATCCACACACTGGAGTGGGACGACGAGGCGCTGCGCATCGCCGGCATCACCGCGGAACAGCTTCCGCAGCTCGTCGCCACCACCGCCGTGCTGCCCAACCTCACCCCGCAGAGCGCGGCCCAGACCGGCCTGCCAGAGCGCACCCCGGTGGTGGTCGGCGCGGGCGACGGGCCGCTGGCGAACCTGGGCCTGGGCGCTGTGCACCCCGGCATGGTGGCCTGCTCGATCGGCACCAGCGGCGCGATGCGGGTGATGGTCGAGCGGCCCGGCGTGGACCCACTCGGCGGGGTGTTCTGCTACGCGCTGACCGAGCAGCGTTGGGCGGTCGGCGGCGCGATCAACAACGGCGGCATCGTGCTCAAGTGGGCCGGCGCGGCGCTCGCCCCGGACCTGGGCGAGCACGCCGAGGAGGAGCTGGTCGCGCTGGCGGCCCGCGCGCCGGTCGGCTCGGGCGGGCTCATCATGCTGCCGTACCTGCACAGCGAACGGGCACCACACTGGAGCGCCCTGCCGCGCGGCGCGTACGTGGGGTTGACCCACGCACACCGCCGTGAGCACCTGGTGCGGGCCGCGCTGGAGGGTGTCTGTCAGCAACTCGCGCTGGTGCTCAGCTCGGTGCGCGCTGCCGGTAACGAGGTTCGCGAGGTCCGGGCCGGTGGCGGCTTCGCCCGCAGCGGCCTGTGGCGGCAGATGCTCGCCGACGTGCTCGGCCTGCCGGTGAGCTTCCCGGCCGCGCACGAGGGGTCGAGCTTCGGCGCGGCGCTGCTCGGCATGGAGGCGCTCGGGCTGATCCCCAGCATCGACCTCGCCGCCGACCTGGTGCAGATCGAGGAGACGATCCGCCCCGACCCGGCCGCCGCCGCCACCTACGCGGCGCTGCTGCCACTCTTCGCCGAGCTGTACGACGCCCTCACGCCCACCTTCGCGTCGATCCGTCGGATGGCACCCGGCCTGCCCACCGGCCCCTTGCCACCCACCTGAGCGGCGGGGTCAGGGTGCCTCGACGCCGGAGATCAGGTAACGCCGCACGTCGGCGTCGAGGATGGCCACTTCCGGCCCGTCGTCCGGCCCGGAGCCACGGAACGCCTCCAACTGCTCCGCAGACTCCCAGCGCTCGTAGACGTGGATCCGGCCGGGCTCCAACGGGTCGGCCGCCAGCAGGAAGTCGAGGCAGCCGGCGGTGGCACGGGCCTGCGCGATGACCTGCGCGCAGCCGGACAGGTAGGCCTCGCGTGCGGCCGGTTCGACCCGCAGACTGCCAGCGATGATCAACATTGGGCCTCCAGGATCCGGTACCGCCGATGACGGTGATACCTGTGAGTCACGTTTATACCGCTGGGGCCTGACACGCACCGGGACCTGCCGCCCGGACGGGTGACACCAGTCCCGCCGGTCTCGACCGCCCCGCCCGCTTCATATCGTGCAAACGTGAGAAAAAGCGACAAGAGGCGCTCATCTTCCCTGCTGGGGAACTCTGCCCGCGTACCAGTGAAGGTGCTGTCGGCGGCGGTCGCGCTCGCGGTGCTCGCGACGACCGGGCCGGCCACCGCCGACGACCCGGGCCGCGGGCCCGCCACGGACCAGGCACAGCCGACCGAGCCGGGGTACGGCGGTGACGGCCGGAGCCACGAACCGGGACTGGACCCGACACCGGAGCGCCCACCGACCAGCGAGGTGTCCTGGCTGTCGTTTCCCGGCGGGGTGTTCGCAGTGGATTCGCTCGGTCACACGGTGCGCTACCGCGCCTGCGACGGGGACACCGGCCGGGTCGCCGACCCGACCATGCGGGTCGCCGCCGGGGTGGCCAGCGGCGCTCTCGTCGTCGGCGGCACTGCCTACCGCTACCGGGTGCCGCTGGTCGGGCGCAGCGAGGGCACGCTGGAGGTGATCCCCCAGCACCGCCCACCGACCACGCTGACCGGCGTGGTGGTCACCAGCCCGCAGCCGCCCACCGACCCGGTCGCCGGGGCCCGGCTGTTCCCGCTCAGCGGGCAGCTCGCCCGGGTGGTCGCCGACGCGAGCCTCAACCCGGCCGGGGCCACCGTCCGTGACCTGTCCGGCCGCTACGGCGACCAGCAGATCGCCGTCAACGGGTCGCTGCGCCCCAAGGCGGCCAGCGTGATCAAACTCTGGATCCTGGTCGAGCTGCTGCGCCGGGTCGACTGCGGACAGATCTTCCTCGACGACGGGGTGCTGGTCACCCCCGAGGATGTGGTCGGCGGCAGCGGTCAACTCCAGTTCGAGACGTTCCCGCAGGTGGTGACGGTGCACCGGCTCGCCCAGTACCTGATCAAGTACAGCGACAACGTGGCCGCGAACGTGCTGATCACCTACCTGGGTGGGTTCGCCCCGGTCAACGCGCTGATCGACTCGATGAACCAGCGGTCCACCATCCTGGCCCGCCGGATGCTCGACAGCGCCGCCGCACAACGCGGCGAGGAGAACTACACCAGCCCGGACGACGTGGTGTCGCTGCTCGGCGCGGTCTGGGACGGCGAGATCCTCACCCCCGCCTCCCGTGACCTGATGATCGGGTTCATGCGGGAACAGACCCTGAACACGAAGATCCCGGCGGCGTTGCCGCCCGGCGTGCCGGTGGCGCACAAGACCGGTGACCTGCCGGACGCCTCACACGACGTCGGCTACTACCTGATCCCCGGCACCGAGACCGCCGTCGCCTTCCTCACCGCCGGGCCGATGGCCACCGGCGACGAGACGGTCCGACGGATGGCCCGCACCGTCTACGACTTCCTGGTCGACCCGGCCGACGGGGCGGTCGAGGAGTGAGCTGGCGTCAGGCGCCGGGGATGTTCGCCGGCGGGTCCTCGCCGACCAGGTCGGCCGCCGGCGGGTCGGCCGACACCGACAGCCCGAAATCCGAGTACGTCAGGTCGAGCTGGGCGACCTCCGACTGCTCGCTCGCCAGCTCGATGCGGTAACGGACCAGTCGCCCCTGCTCGTCGACGGCAGCGGTGAACGGGACCGCCCCGGCCCGGTCACCGAGCACGTTGCCGACCCCCTCGCCCAGCACCGCGCTGCTCTGGCGCAGGTCCAGCGTGCCCGCGTACTCCCGGGTGGCGGTCTGGCGGACGGCGGTCGCCGTGCCGAGCGTGTCGGCCAGCCGGGTGTTGTCCAGGCCCTGCTTGGCGGGGGGTGAACCCGGAGCGCCGACATGCCACCAGGTCTTGCCGTCCCAGACCGGAACGCGCCGGTCCGGGGCGCTGACCCGCACGTAGACGTCCGGCCCGGTGGTGAGCCGTTCGATCTTCACCTCACCGGTGGGCACCTTCAGCGAGGTGGTCTCCAGACCCCGCTTCGCCTTCGGGTCCCACAGCACCACGGTGCCGTCCCCGCCCGTCGTCCCGCCGCTGCTCAACGTCAGCTTGTAGGTCTGCTGGTCGACCTTCCCGGCGGCGGCCCTGAGCACACCGACCCCGTCGGTCGGGTCCGCCGACGCCGCCGGACGACCCGCGTCGGGCTCATCCCCGGTGGCCACGAGTGCCCACACCCCCGCGGCGACCGCCACGACCAGGATGACACCAGCGGCGATCAGCTTCGGTTTCTGCACTGTCATCTCCCCCGGGGTGGTGCGGTCCGGCCAGAGTAGCCGGACCGCACCTGCCGTTGTTCCCGGTCGGCCTGCCGGCCCGCTGTTGGTCCCGGTCGGCCCGCCGGCCGCTGTTGCTCCCGGTCGGCCCGCCGGCCGCTGTTGCTCCCGGTCGGCCGGCCGGCCGATCAAGCCCGGCTGATCGCGTTCGCGTGGATCGCCTCGTGCAGATACGCCGCCAGCCCCTCGGCGATGTTCTCGTAGTGCGCGGTGAACCGCTCGTCGGCCAGGTACATGTCGGCCAACCCGGTCTGCATCTCGTACGAGCACTCGTAGAACCAACGGCAGATGAGCTGCCGGTGCTCCTCGGCCAACTCCATCGCCTCCGCGCTGTCCGCCGGTGCGCCAGCGGCCATCAACGCGACGATCCGCCGACCCCAGTCCTCGTTCTCCGCCCTGATCCGCAGCCAGTCCTCCTTGCCGTAGCGGGAGGCCCGGCGGTTCGACTCCCGGTACGCGTCGGTGTCACCCCACCGCTGCTCCGCCTCGGCCTCGTGCTCCTCCGGGCTGAAGTCACCGAAGACCTCGAACCGCTCCTCCGGCGTGAGTTGGATGTTCATCTTGGTCGCCTCCATCGCGAACTCGATCGCCGTGACCATCTCCTGCAGCCGTTTGAGCCGTACCGTCAGCAGCTCGTGCTGTCGGCGCAGGTGTGCGGCCGGATCGGCCGCCGGGTCGTCGATGATCGCGGTGATCTCCTCAAGCGGGAAACCCAGCTCCCGGTAGTACAGGACGAGTTGCAGCCGTTGCAGGTCCGCGTCGTCGTAGCGGCGGTAACCGGCCGAGGTCCGCCCGCTGGGCGAGAGCAACCCGATCTCGTCGTAGTGGTGCAGCGTCCGCACCGTCACGCCGGCGACCTTCGCCACCTGACCCACCGTGTACGCCATGGTCCCCCTCCCTTCCGGGAACCAGGCTCCTGCCTGCCGTTACGTGAGAGTCAACTCCGATTCTGGCCCACCATGGCGGGGCCGTCCGGCCGCCCGTACAGATAGCCCTGACCGCGCGGGCAGCCGATCGCGGTGACCGCCTCATGCTGACGTTCGGTCTCCACCCCCTCGGCGACCACCGCCAGGTCGAACGCGCCGGCCAGCCGGGTGACCATCTCCACCGTGGCGTACGCCCGGTCGTCGGTGCCCAGCCGCGCCACGAACGACCTGTCGATCTTCAACTCGGTGGCCGGGATGCGGTGCAGGTAGCTCAGCGACGAGTAGCCGGTGCCGAAGTCGTCGATGGCGATCCTGATGCCCAGCTCCCGCAGCTGGTGCAGCCGCTCCAGCACCGCATCGGTGCCCTCGATCAGCGCCGACTCGGTCAGCTCCAGGGTCAACGCCCGGGGCGCCAGCCCGGCGGCGCTGGTGGCCGCGGTGACAGTGGCGATCAGGTCCGGCCGACGCAGGTGCGCGGCGGCGATGTTCACCGCGACGGTCGCGTCCGGCACCCGCCCCCGCCAGGTGGCGGCGGCCCGGCACGCCTCGTGGATCACCCAGCGGTCGATCGGCAGGATCAGCCCGGTCTCCTCGGCCAGCGGCAGGAACTTCGCCGGCGCCAACATCCCCAGCCGGGGGTGCCGCCAGCGCACCAGCGCCTCGGCGCTGCGTACCGCACCGCTGCTCAGGTCGACGATGGGTTGGAACTCCAGGCGCAGTTGATCCTCGTCGACAGCGCGGCGCAGGTCGGCGATCAGCTCGGCGCGGGAGACGGCCGACTCGCGCAGCGCCGGTGTGCACGTCCGGTACGCGGACTTCCCGGCCGCCTTGGCCGCGTACATGGCGATGTCGGCGTCGCGCAGCAGGTCGGTGTGGGAGGCGTGCTGCGGGCCGAACTCGGCGATACCGATGCTCGCCGACGGGTGCACCCCGACGTCCTCCTCGTCGTCGGACGGCCGCAGCGCGTCGAGCAGCCGCTCGGCGAGCCGTTCGGGTGACACCGGCCGGTCGCCGTCGACCAGCACGGCGAACTCGTCACCGCCGAGCCGGGCGATGGTGCCGTCGCCGTTGACGGCAGTGCGCATCCGGGCCGCGAGCCCGGTCAGCAGGGTGTCACCGGTGGCATGCCCGAACCGGTCGTTGACCTGCTTGAACCCGTCCAGGTCGAGCAGCAGCACGGCCACCGGCCGCCCGTCGCGCAGGGCCAGCCGCAGTCGCCGGTTGAACAACAGCCGGTTGGGCAGCCCGGTGAGCTGGTCGCCGTACGCGAGCCGACGCAACCGGACCACCAGCCGGAGGTTCTCGTTGGCGGCCAACCCCTGCCGGACGGCGAGAGTCGCCAGCAACACCATCATGGTCACGAACACCAGCTGCGGGGTCTGCCCGGTGGGCCGACGAGCCAGCACCACCGCGACGATCGCCCCACCCACCGGCAGGTACGGCAGCGCCACCCGCCACCAGGGTGGCAGTGGCGACTCGGCGGTGTCGTCGGTGCCGTCGCAGTCCGGTGGTGGCGGATTCCGGGTGGCCAGGCCGATCAACAGGTAACTCAACGGCCAGCACAGGTCGATCGGGTGACCGGCGGCGTAGTCGGCGCGGGCGACCAGCGACACGTAGACGACGTCGGCGACGACCCGCAGGCTGAGGCTCGCCGCGAGGATGCTCATCGGCCGCCACATCGGCCGGGCCGGCCCGGAGACTGCGACCAGGATGGTGAGCTGCATCAGGTCGAACATCGGGAAGAGCAGCCCGAGCGTGCGCGCCGGGTCGGCCAGCTCGGCCGCGGCGACCCCGCGGAAGACCAGCACCCAACCGATCGGCACCAGGGCCAGGGCGACGATCACCCCGTCCAGCAGCGTACGGGCCCGACCGACCGCGGTCCGTGGTGCGGACGGCGAGCTGAGCAACGCGGCCGTGCCGGTGAGGATGCCGGCGGTGAAGACCACCCCGACCACCGGCGTGTGCGGCAGGTCGCCGCCGACGAGCCGCTGCACCGTCCAGATCGCCCGGCCGATCGCGGCGAGCGCCATGGTGACGGCGAGCAGGGTCCAGAAGCGACGCAGCGGCGTCGGATGCCGACGGGCCACCCCGACGCACGCGAGTGTCGCCCAGCCGGCGACCAGCATCGCGCCCACATCACTGACCAGTGCGGCGCCGGGCATCGCGGCGACCAGCCAGCCCGCCTCCAGCAGGATGACCGCAGCCGCGACGAACGCACCGGCGGGATTGAGCGCCCCCGCAGCCTGCGTTCCGTCCTGTCGGGACACGGTCGCTCCGGCCCTTTCGTCGTGCGTGCACCCTCGGCAGGACCGGTCCACGGCAAACCCCGAAAGCCTAACCAGCGCTCAGAAACCCCGCCAGAGCCGAACGTGCACGCCGTCGCGGACGCCCGGACCTGCGGTCAGCGGCCGCCGGAGCGGTTCCAGGGTGAGCGGGGCAGCGTCGTGCCGGCCGACGGACGGCGTGCGCGGCGGCGTCTGCGCCGACCGGGGGTGCAGGGCGGGCGGGCAACGGTGTGCACCGCCACGTCGACCGGGGGCGTTGGTCGGCCGATCAGCCAGCAGAGGAAGCGTTCCATCGTCGGGTCAGCCGACCGGGAGGCGTTCGGCGTCGGACCTGGAAATCTCGTACTCCGCCCCGCAGAACGTGCACTGCTGCGCGTACCGGGTACGGATCGGAATGAGGGGGATGAAGAAGAGGGTGAATTTCGTCGAGCGGCGGGTGATCACCTGTGCGGCCTGGTTGCCGCAGTGGCGGCAGACCTGCTGCACGACACCGGACCGGTCGACCTTGGTACGCAGACCAAAGATGAAGAACATCGCCCGCCAGTACCCACTCGACAGCGAAAAGTCACCACATCCCGCCACCTGATCAGAACAACCACCGCCCCGGTACGCACAAGATCGTGCTCGATCCAGGATGTGGGGGCCTCCGGGGGGGGTGAACGAGGCCACTACATCCCTGATCGAGCACGATCAAGGCGAGACGATCACACGTCAGCTGGTCGGGGCGGGCTCCAGGCCGGGGATCTCCTCGGAGATCCAGATCGGCTGCCAGTTCGGCACCTCGTGGAAGCGGCGCAGCTCGTACAGCCCGGCAACCGACCCGCTCCACGCCCCGTACGGCGGGTTGGCCTCGTCGAAGCCGCTCTGCACGAAGGTCAGCGTGGTCTTGCCACCGGATTCGGCCAGCTCCCAGTTCGTCACGCCGGTCGGTCCCCAGTCCACGGACATCCGCCGGCCGGGCTCCAGGTCGACGACCTTGGCCGCGTAGCCGGTCTCGAAGCCGCCCATGGCGTACCGGCCGCCGACCCAGGGCTCGATGCCGATCGGGTAGCCGAACCAGGCGCTGGCCTGCTCGGAGTCGGTCAGCGACTCCCACACCTTGTCGGCGGGGGCGGCGATGACCAGCTCACCCCGCAGGTCGGCGGAGGTGAAGTCGGTGCGGGGCAGCAGTGGCTTGCCCTCCAGTTGGGCGGCCAGGTTGGCGATGGCAAGCGCCCAGAACGTCTGGAGCACGCCCCGGATGCTGGAGCCGCTCATCGCCTCGGCGAAGTCGAAGTGGCTCTGGATCAGCGTCAGCACGGTGCTGTCGGTGCCCTCGGCGGCCAGCTGGAACTCGGTGGTGGTCTCCACCCCGTCGAGCAGCCAGCCGAAGCGCAACGTGTCGTCGTCGACGTGCAGCAACCGCTGGTGCGGGGCGTCGCCCTCGGGCGTGAAGCGGCCCCAGAACTCGTACCGCTGGGGCAGCTCGACCTCGGCGTGCTCGGCCAGCCAGAGACGCAGCTCGGCCGGGTCGGTGAGGGCCTGGCGGACCCGGCCGACGGGCGCGGAGAGCCGAGCCTGAACCTTCATCGGTTCACTCATTGTCGTTTCCTTTCGGGTAGCAGGCGACGGCCAGCTTGAAGGCGTCGCCTTCGCTGCCGCCGTAGCGGGTGAACAGGTCCTGAAGTGCGGTTTGCAGGTCGTGCAGGAACTGCTGGCGCTGCTCGGGGGGCACCCGGATCTCGCCGGAGACCCCGATCGAGGGCAGCTCGGGCGCCGCCCGGTCCAGGCCGGCGATGTCGGCCTGGACCTCCTCCATCAGGTCGAGCAGGTAGCCGAGGCTCAGCTCGTCGCGGGCCCGGCGCAGGCCGATCCGGCCGACGAGCCGTGGGGAGAGCCAGTAGGACCGGGCGGCGGCCTGGTAGATGCCTTCGGTGATGCCACGGACCTTGCGTTCGTTGACCAGCTCGACGAGGCCGGCCGCGACGAGCTGCTTGACGTGGTAGTAGACGCGCTGTGGCGTCTGGTCGAGTCGGGCCGCGACCTCCGTGCAGGTGCGCGGCTCGGCCAGTTGCCGCAGCACCTCGACGCGATGCGGCTTGAGCAGGACTTCGGCCTGCTCGATCTGCTCCAGGTACAGGACGTCTCTCATGGCAAAATCAGTTTGTACGTACAAAACTTCTTTGTCAATCGCTTCGCGAGAAGCCGCGCCGACTTTTTCCGGCGCGGCTTCAGGCGACACTCAGCAGATGGTCAGGGCAACCAGTCCGGTCGCAACGGATAGCCACTCACACCGTTCGGGCCGTTGTGGGTGGCCAGCACCTGGTGCAGCTGGATGCCGTTGCGCTCGAACGCCATCCGCGACCCGGCCATGTACAACCCCCACACCCGGGCGGTGCCCGCGCCCACCTCCGAGACGCAGAAGTCCCAGTGCTCGACCAGGTTGCGGCACCAGGCAGCCAGCGTCAGCGCGTAGTGCTGGCGCAGGTTCTCCTCGTGGTGCACCTCGAACCCGGCGTCGTGCACCTCGCTGATCAACCGACCCGGACCGGCCAGCTCACCGTCCGGGAAGACGTACCGGTCGATGAACGCGCCCGACCGGTGCGGAGCCCGGTTGTCCGCGCGGGTGATGCAGTGGTTGAGCAGCCGCCCGCCCTGCCGCAGCCGGCTGCGTAGCGCCCCGAAGTAGGCCGGATAGTTGCGCACCCCGATGTGCTCGGTCAGCCCGATCGAGGAGATGGCGTCGAACTGCTCGGCCGGTGCGTCCCGGTAGTCCAGGTGCCGCACCTCCGCCAACTCGGTCAACCCCTCCCGCTCGATCGCCGCCTGCGCCCACTGCGCCTGCGCCTTCGACAGGGTCACCCCGAGGGCCTTGACGCCGTACTCACGCGCGGCGTGGCGCACCATGCCACCCCAGCCGCACCCGACATCCAGCAGCCGCATCCCCTTCTTCAGCGCCAGCTTGCCGGCGACCAGGTCGTACTTCGCCGCCTGGGCCTGCTCCAGCGTGTCGTCCGGAGACCGGAAAACCGCGCAGGTGTACGTCATCGACGGGCCGAGCACCTTCTCGTAGAAGGCGTTGGAGACGTCGTAGTGGTGCGAGATGGCGGTGCTGTCCCGCACCCGCGAGTGCCGCAGCCCGTTCACCACCCGCTTCCAGCGGGGCTGCGCCTCCTGCGGCGGCGCCGGCGGCGGCATCAGCCGCTCCCAGCCCAGCCCACGGACCAACGCCAGCCCCTCGGCCAGCGCCGGTGGGCGCAACCGCAGCTCGTCCTTGAGCACCCGCAACGCCTCGTACGGGTCACCCGGGTGCACCCCCTGCAACGCCAGGTCACCACTGACGTACGCCCGGGCCATGCCCAGGTCGCCGGGTGCGGTGAGCAGGTACGACAGCCCACGCTCGGAACGGATCGCCAGGGTGATGCCGGCGTCGGACGGGCCGACGGCGCTGCCGTCGTACCCGGTGATCCGCACCGGAAGCGGCCCGGCGGTGACCGCGCGGACGACGTCAGCGACGGTCGGACCCGTGCGCCGGCCCCCCGCCGGCGGGGTGGCGGGGACGCTCGCCGCCCCCTGATCTCGGTCGGTCAGGCTCATGCTCGTGCTACCGCCTTTTCGTACAGTCCCGTCAGCCGGTGGTCCGGGTCGTAGCGGTCTTTCACCGCCCGCCACGTGTCGCCGCCGTACAGGCGATCGAAGGCGTCCCGGTCGTAGTACGCGTCGGAGTAGAGCGACTTGTGCCCGCCCGACTCCGACACCCTGCGTTCGATCGTGCGGTTGACGTCGCCGTCGGCGGCGCCCGGCGCGATCGGCACGCTCCCCCAGAACCCAATGTTGACGTAGTCCTGGCCTGGCTGGAGTGGATACAGCGGCCAGGACCGCGCCGAACCGGGACCCGCCGGCTCCCGCAGCCGCAACGGGCACAGCCACACCGGGTTCATCCCCACCGCGCCGGCGAACCAGCGCAGGAAGTCAGCAGTACGGTCCAGCGGGATCTCCACGTCCTGCACGACCCGCTCCCGGGCCGGTTGCCCGCGCAGCCGGTCGATCCGGGCCGCCACCTGGTGACGGTGCTCCAACCGGACCAGTCGGTGGTAGAAGTCGCTGCGCCGGTAACGCGCCGGCCAGAGCCTGCGCACGACCGGGTGCTGCGCGCCGAACGCCGCGGAACACCAGAACCAGTCGGTGTCCCAGCGCCACAGATAGTCGTACGCGGTGAGCACGTCGCGGGTGCGCTGGCGCAGCGACCGGTAGTAGATCGCCTGACCGGTGTAGTCGCTGGGCGGGTCGGCCGCATCGGTGAAGGTGCCCAGGATCAGGTACGCCTCACCGGGGCTGAACATCACGCCGTCCATCACGTCGACCGGCTCGCCGGCCCAGGAGCGGGTGGCGGTCACCTCGGCGATCGCGTCGGTGAGCGCCTCCAGCTGGGTGAACCGGATGTTGCGCAACGCCACGTACCGGCCGACCGGTTGCAGCTCGATGCGCAGCCGGGTGGCGTACCCGAGGCTGCCCAGCGAGTTGGGGAACGCGGTGAACAGGTCGGCGTACTCCCCGTCCGGCCGGGCGGTGACGATCTCGCCGGAGCCGGTGAGGATGTCCATCTCGCGTACCGACTCGTGCGGCAGGCCGTTGCGGAACGAGGTCGACTCGATCCCGAGGCCGGTCACCGCGCCGCCCAGCGTGATGGTGCGCAACTGTGGCACCACCAACGGCATCAGCCCGTGCGGGAGGGTCGCGTCGACCAGGTCCTCGTAGGTGCACATGCCCTGCACATCGGCAGTGCGGGCGGCCCTGTCGACCGACAGCACACCGTTCAGGCCACTCACGTCGAGCCCCGGAGTCCGGGGAGCGGACCGGGGGCGGAACAGGTTGGAAGTGCGTTTGGCCAGCCGGACAGGCTCGCCCGTGGGCACCGCGGCGTACGACCGCCGCAGCGTGTCCACCGCTTGATCATGGTCAATCGGATGATCCACACGCTCAGCGCGCATGTGATCACCTTACGCTCGCCGTTCGGAAACCGTGGGATGTCGGCAGGGGCAGTTTCCCGTCCGGTAGCAGGCGCGACGGCTACCGTGGCGGGCATGCCATCGCCAGCGATCGCCGCCCTGGACGCCGCCCAACTGCCGTATCGGCTGGTCAGGCATGGTGCGGTCGGCAGTCTCGCGGAGGCCGCCGCCGTCCGGGGCGTGGCCGTCCCGGACGTGGTCAAAACGATCGTGGTGCGTCGTGGTGAAGCTGATCACCTGTTCGTGCTCACCCCCGGCGACCGGGTCATCTCCTGGCCCAAGCTGCGCGCCCTGCTCGGGGTGCACCGGCTCTCCATGCCGGACGCGGCCGGTGCCCTGGCCGCCACCGGCTACGAACGCGGCACCATCACCCCGTTCGGCGCGAGCACGGCCTGGCCGGTGGTCGCCGACGAGCGACTGCGCGGCCGGGAGATCACCCTGGGCGCCGGCGAGCGTGGCCTGGCCGTCGCGATCGCCGCCGACGTCGCGATCGCCGCCCTCGACGCCACAGTGGCAGACGTCACCGACCCCCAGCCCACCCGCTGAGCACAGCCCCGGTGGGCGGCGCGGAATAGTGTTGAGGCATGCCAAAAGCCATGTGGAAAGACCTGGTCGTCGCCGAGAGCGACGACACCGTGCTGGTGGAGGGCAACCACTACTTCCCTCGCTCCGCCCTGCGTGACGACCTGATCCGCGAGTCCACGACGCACACCGTCTGCCCCTGGAAGGGCACCGCCTCCTACTACTCCCTTGAGCACGAGGGCAGCACCAGCAAGGACGCGGTCTGGTACTACCCGGAGCCCAAACCGGACGCCGAGATGGTGCGTGACCGGGTGGCGTTCTGGAAGGACGTCCGGGTCGTCGACTGACGGCACCGACTGGCCGTGGCCGACGGCGGTGGGTGAGGATGGCCCGTATGCCCGCGCCCGAGGAACGCCCCGACCCCGCCGGCACCGTCTACGGCGGCCGCCGACGGGCCGCGCGTTCCGGCCCGCTCACCGACCCGCTGCTGCGGGTGGCGCTCGGCGTCGGCCTGGTGGGCGTACTCCTCGGGGTGGTCTTCGCGACCGGGCTGCTCGGCGGCGACGACGAACCGGCGGTGCCGGCCCCGGTGGGTGCGACGTCCAGCGCGGCGGAGGCCACCACCGGGGCGGCCGGGCCGAGCCCGACCCCGTCGGTCGAGCCGTCGCCGACGCCCTCGACGGCACCGACCACCGGCCCCCGGGTGCTGCGGGTCGCGTCCGGGCTCTGCCTGGGGCTCGACGGCGACGACAAGGAAGCGGGGGCCGAGCTGGCCGTCTGCACCGGCGGTCCGGAACAGAAGTGGGTCGTCAACCCGGCCGGCGCGGGCGTGGTGACGCTGACCAACGCCGCCCACGGGCAGTGCCTGGACGTCGAGGGCGGCAGTACCGACGACGGCGCGCGGTTGCTCCAGTTCCCCTGCCACGGTGGGGCCAACCAGCAGTGGCGGCTGTCCGCCACCGGAACCGGCCCGGTGCTGCTGGTGGCCGCGCACAGCGGCAGGTGCGCGCAGGCCGACGACGACGGCGACGAGCCCGACGACGAGATCCGCCAGCGCGCCTGCGACGGCCGACCCGCCCAGCAGTGGACCCTCGGCTGACCAGCCAACCCGCTCAGCCCCGGTAGCTCCAGGCCCGGGGCGCGGTCGCGGCGAGCAGCACGGCCTCCGGCACCGCTCGGCCCGGTCGTCGACGCAGCAGCAACGACAGCCCGGCGGCGCCGATCGACAAAGCGCCCGCCACGTACCAGGCCATCGCGTAGTCGCCCAGCCGGTCCCGGACCAGCCCCGCGCCGGTGGCGGCGACCGCCGCGCCGAGTTGGTGCGCGGCGAACACCCAGCCGAACACCACCGCCCCGGCCCCGCCGAAGTACTCCCGGCACAGCGCCACGGTCGGCGGCACGGTGGCCACCCAGTCCAGGCCGTAGAAGACGATGAACACCAGCATGCTCGGCTCAGCGCTGCCGGAGAACAGGCTCGGCAGCACCAGCAGGGACAACCCCCGCAGCGCGTAGTACATGCCGAGCAGCAGCCGGCTGTCCACCCGGTCGGTGAGCCAGCCGGAGGCGATAGTGCCGACGATGTCGAAGAGCCCCACCAGCGCGAGCAACCCGGCCGCTGTGGTCTGGGCCATGCCGTGGTCGTGCGCGGCCGGCACGAAGTGCGTACCGACCAGGCCGTTGGTGGTCGCGCCGCAGATCGCGAACCCTCCGGCCAGCAGCCAGAACGGTCGGGTCCGGGCCGCCGTCGCCAGCGCGCCGAGCGCCCGGGTCGCGGCGCCACCGGTCGCCGGTGGTGCCGCGACGACCTCGGTCGCCCCGTAGGCGGGCAGGCCGAGATCCGCCGGGTGCTCGCGCAGAAGCCACACCACCAGGGGTACGACCGCCAGCGCCGCTGCGGCGACGACGAGCGCCGCCGTCCGCCAGCCGTGGTCGCGTACCAGGATGGCGATCAGTGGCAAAAACACCAGTTGCCCGGCCGCCCCGCCGGCGGTCAGCACTCCGGTCACCAGACCCCGCCTGCGGACGAACCAGCGGCCGGTGACGGTGGCCACGAACGCCAGCGCCATCGAGCCGGTGCCCAGCCCGACCAGCACACCCCAGCAGAGCAGGAGCTGCCAGCTGGCGGTCATGAAGACCGTCAACCCGCTGCCCGCGGCGACCAGCAGCAGCGCCACCGAGACCACCCGGCGGATGCCGAACCGGTCCATCAGGGCTGCCGCGAACGGCGCGGTGAGCCCGTAGAGCAACAGGTTGACGGAGACGGCCGCGGAGATGGTGGCCAGCGGCCAGCCGAACTCCTCGTGCAGCGGGTGCAGCAGCACCGACGGGGTGGCGCGGAAGCCCGCCGCGCCGACCAGCGCCACGAAGGCGACGGCGGCGACCAGCCAGGCGGGATGCAGACGACGGTTCTTGGTCACGGAGCAAGTCTGGGCCGGGCCGGGCACCGCGACGAGTGGCCGGAAAGCCATCATGCGCAATAATCGGGCCATGAAGGCTGGCCCGCATCGAATCGCCGTCCTCGCTCTGCACCAGGTGGTTGGCCTGGACCTCGGCACCCCGTCCCAGGTGTTCAGCACCGCCCGGGCCGCCGACGGGACACCCTTCTACGACGTGCGGGTGTGCACCCCGGGCGGGCAGCCGGTGCGCAGCACCGCCAGCTTCCAGGTGGTCCCCGACCACGGCCTGGAACTGCTCGACACCGCCGACACGGTGATCGTCCCCGGCATCCACGACGGCACCGTGCTGACGTCGGGCACCATCGCGCCGGAGGTGACCGGGGCGCTGCGCGCGGCGTACGAGCGGGGCGCACGGATCATGTCGATCTGCACCGGGGCGTTCGTGCTCGCCGCCGCCGGGCTCCTCGACGGGCGGCGGGCGACCACCCACTGGGCGTACGCCGAGCGCTTCCGCCACCTGCACGGCCGGGTGGACCTCGACCCGGGCGTGCTCTTCATCGCCGACGACCGGGTGCTCACCTCGGCCGGGGTCGCCGCCGGCATCGACCTCTGCCTGCACGTCATCCGCCTCGACCACGGCAGCGAGGTGGCCAACCGGGCGGCCCGCCGCTGCGTGATGCCACCGTGGCGCGACGGCGGCCAGGCGCAGTACATCGAACAGCCGGTGCCGAAGGCGACCGACTCCAGCACGGCGGGCGCCCGGGAGTGGGCGCGGCAGCGGCTGCACGAGCCGATCGCGCTGCGCGACCTGGCCGAGCAGGCCCGGATGAGCGTGCGCACCTTCACCCGGCGCTTCCGGTCGGAGACCGGTCTGAGCCCGGCCCAGTGGCTGCTGCAACAGCGCACCGACCACGCGCGGCTGCTGCTGGAGACAACCGACCTCACCGTCGACCAGATCGCCCACCGCTCGGGTTTCGGCACCACCGCCGCCCTACGCCAGCAACTGCACCAGCGCATCGGGGTGGCCCCCTCCACCTACCGCCGCACCTTCCACCCCCGCCCCGAGCTGGTCGACACCTGAGTTGGTCGACACCTGAGTCGGTCGGCAGCACCTCCCGGCCCAGCGCGGAACCGATCGTCGCGCTGCCCCAACGCCAGCAGGCACCTTCAGCCGGCCACGCCGCCCGGCGCCGGCACGAGCGCCGGTGAAACGCGCCCGCCCGGGCCGGTAACTCGGGAGAGCGTGATGTCTGTGAGACATCACGATGTCTCACAGACATCACGCTAAGCAGAACGGCCTGCCCCTGCCCGCGCCACACCCGGACGCTGCCGCCCCTGCCCACGCCTCGCCCGGGCACCCGGCGCCCCGGCGCCGGTGACGCGTCTCAGGCGCGGAGGAGTCGGAGTTGGGCCTGGTGTTTGGGGAGGTGGACCCGGGTGTGCAGGTCCAGAGTCCGGGACCAGGGCAGCGGCTCGTCGACGATGAGGTCGAAGCCCTCGCGAAGGTGCGTCTCGACCGGAGTCTCCGCAGCCAGCCCGAGCTGGTCGACCAGCCCGCACAGCCGATCACTGGTGCCGTGCAGCAGCGCCGTCAGTCCACGCAGACCACCCTGCTCGGCGGCGAGCGCGTCGAGCTGCGGACGGTGCATGTCCTCTTCCAACTCGTAGTACGCGAACGGCGACCCGGCCAGCAGCGCCTCGGTGGCCTGGATCATCAGCTCGTCGTTGGCGACCAGATGCGCGACGATCTGCTCGGCGCTGAGCTGTCCCTGCGGAGCCGGACCGAACCCGCCGGCGTCGACCTCCGCGAACACCGCACCGTAGGCCTGTCGCAACCCCCCGCTCTCCATCCCCCCAGTCAACCCGCCCCGGCGGGACTTAGCGGCGGGATTGGCGGGAGCGGAGGTAGTCGCTGACCACGTACTCGCCCAGGTCGTCGGTGTCCGGGGTGAACATGCGTCCCCGGCTACGGCGGGCCACCGCGTCGACGAAACGCCGCAGACCCGGGTCGTCGCCGAGCATGAACAGGTTGAGCGTGGCGCCGTAGCGGCTCAGCCGGTCCACCTCACGGACCGTCGCCTCGATCGTCTCCGGCAGCGGCGGCCAGTGGAACAGCGCCTCCCCGTCGTCCGGGTCCAGGTGGGCGGTCGGCTCGCCGTCGGTGACCACCAGCACGACCGGCTCGGCGTCCGGGTGCCGGCGCAGGTGCCGGCCCGCCAACCGCAGCGCGTGCTGCAGGTTGGTGCCCTGCTCCATGTCCGGCTCCACGGCCGCCAACTCATGCTGGGTGAGCGTCATCGCCTCCCGCCCGAAGCCGACGATCTGCAGGGCGTCCTGCGGAAAGCGCGTCTCCATCAGGTGAGCCAGCGCCAGCGCCGTCTGCTTCATCGGCCCCCAACGACCCTGCGAGATCATCGAGTACGACAGGTCGACGCAGAGCACCACAGCGGCCGAGGCCCGCTTCTCGGTCTCCACCACCTCGAAGTCGTCCACCGCGAGCTGCACCGGGACCGTCGGCCCGGCCCGGCTGACCGCCCGGGTCAACGTCCGGACTACGTCCAACGGCTGCTCATCGCCGTACTCCCAGGGCCTGGACGCGCCGCTGACCTCGCCCGCCGCACCGGCCGAGCGCAGGTCGTGCTGGCCGCGCGGCCCGGCGGTCAGGTCGGCGAAGACCCGCCGCAGCGCGGTTCCGCCCAGCCGGCGCAGCGCCTTCGGGCTCAGCGTGAGCCCTTCCGCGTCCCGGCTCACCCACCCCTGGCGGCGCAGCTCCCGCTCCAGATCGCGCAGCCGCCGAACGTCGTCGGCCGCGTCCCGGCCCAGCGTGCGGGCCACCGCGTCGACGTCCACGTCATCGAGCGTCGCCCCCGGGTGTTCCTGGTCGAGCTGGTCCAGCAGGTCGTCCAGCTCGCCGATCTCACCCAGCGCGCCGGCCGCGTCGGCGTAGTCCAACGGCTGGTCGCCGCGGACCCGCTCGCCCCGCCCCCAGCGCAGATCGGGTCGCAGCGCCCGCAGGTTCGCGTCGAGAGCTGACATCTCCCCCGCGAGGCGATCGCCGAGCGACTGCTGCATCAGCCCGGACAGCTCGGCGCGCTGCCGCTCCGACAGCGAGTTCATCAGCCGCTCACCCGCCGCCGCCCGGCGGGCCAACACGTCGATCAACTCGTCGACGGTCTCCGGCTGCTCCGGGAAGAAGTCGCCGTGCCGGCGCATGAACTCGGCGAACGCGTCGGTGGTGTCCTCCGCGCGACCGTGCCGGGCGAGCAGGTCGTTCAGGTCGCCCATCATCTCGGCGAGCCGCTGCTGGGCGGCCGGGTCGGCGGAGGCGCGCACCGCCTCGCGCAGCCCGGCGAAGCGCTGGCCGAGCACGTCATCGCGGAGCTGGTCGAGGATCTGCTGGTACGAACGGCGGGCGTCGTCGCTGGCCCACTGGTAGCCGGACAGCTCCTGCACCGCCCGCGCGGTCGAGCGGGGAAGATTGTCCAGCACCGCCTCGGCGAACCGCGCGGCGTCGTCGTCACGACCTCGCAGCTCGTCCCGTTCGGCGGCGAGGGCCTGGTCGAGCAGGGCCTGCGCCCTGGTCACCGCGCCGTCCAGGTCACCCCGGCGCATCGCCTCGCGGCGCAGTCGTCGCGCCCGGGCGGCCAGGTCGTCCAGGCCACCCCGCCCCTGCGGACCACGGCGCAGCAGGTCGCGCAGCGCCTCCCGCAGGCTGCCACCGGCCAGCACCTCCGCACCGACCGCGTCCACCGCCTCGCGCACGTCGTACGGGGGTGCGAGCGGGTCGGGCCCGCCGTTCCACTGCCCGTAACGGAACCGGTTACCGGCCACCGTCAGCCCCGACCGCCGTAGACGGTGCGCCCCGAGTCGGTGACGTCCTTGCCGAGCCGGCGGGTCAGGTGCAGCCCTTCCAACACGAACTCGACGCCGGCGGCGGCCTCCTCCGAGGTGGGCGCGTCACCCAGGCCGAGCCGGTCCAGGACCTTCGCCAACCCGGGCACGGTGCCGACCTGGCGCAACAGCTCAGCGGCGCTGACCAGCTCGCCGGTCTCGATCGCGGCGCCGTCCTCGACCAGGGCGGTGAACCCGGACAGGTCCAACCCGGCGAGGTGGGCCCGGAACGTCTCGGCGGTCGCGGTACGCAGCAGGTGCGCGAGGACCTCGATCTCCCGGCCCTCCTCACCGCTCTCGAACTCGACCTTGCCGCGCAGCGTGCTGGTCACCGACACCGCGTCACCGACGCGGGCAACGGCGGCCTCGGGACGCCCGTCCGGGGTGCTGGAGGCGGCGAGCAGACCGGCGCGCCGCAGCGCGGCACCGGCCACCGTCTCGGCGGCGGCGATGGCGAACCGGGCGGAGACACCGGAGCGCGGGTCCACCGACGGCGACTCCCGCACGGCGCGGGCGAAGCGGGCCAGCACCTCCAGCACGTGCTCCGGCACCTCGGCGACCAGGTCCGCCTCCTGACGGATCAGCGCCAGCTCCAACTCCAGGTCGACCGGGTAGTGGGTGCGGATCTCCGCGCCGAACCGGTCCTTGAGGGGGGTGATGATCCGGCCCCGGTTGGTGTAGTCCTCCGGGTTGGCGCTGGCCACCAGGAGCAGGTCCAGTGGCAGCCGCAGCTGGTAGCCGCGAACCTGGATGTCCCGCTCCTCCAGCACGTTGAGCAGCGCCACCTGGATGCGCTCGGCCAGGTCGGGCAGCTCGTTGACGGCGAAGATGCCCCGGTTGGTGCGCGGCACCAACCCGAAGTGGATGGTTTCCGGGTCGCCGAGGGTACGACCCTGGGCGATGCGGATCGGGTCGACGTCACCGATCAGGTCGCCGACGCTGGTGTCCGGGGTGGCCAGCTTCTCGCCGTACCGCATCGAACGGTGCAGCCAGCCGATCGGCAGCTCGTCGCCGGCCTCGGCGACCTGGGCGCGGGACGCCGGGGTGAGCGGGTGCATCGGGTGCTCGTTGAGCACCGAGCCGGGCAGCACCGGGGTCCACTCGTCGAGCAAAGCGCCCAGCGAGCGGATCAGCCGGGTCTTGCCCTGGCCGCGCTCGCCGAGCAGCACCATGTCGTGCCCGGCGAGCAACGCCCGCTCGACCTCGGGCAGCACTGTGTCGTCATAGCCGACGATGCCGGGGAAACGGGTCTCGCCGGAGCGCATCCGGGCGAGGAGGTTGTCACGGAGTTCCTGCTTGACGGTGCGGTAGTGGTGACCGGCCGCCCGCAGCGCGCCGAGCGTGCCGGGCAGGTCGGCCGGTGGAACCGGGATTACCGGGGTAGGCGCAGTCACCCGAACCACGCTAGCTCACATTTTCCGCGGCAACGCTCGGCTAGGCAGGGCCGGACGGGGTGACGAAGCCGGACTCGTAGGCGGCGATGACCGCCTGCGTGCGGTCGCGGACGCCCAGCTTGGCCAGCACGTTGCCGACGTGCGTCTTGATCGTCTCCACCCCGACCACCAGGTGCGCGGCGATCTCCGGGTTGGACCGGCCGGTGGTCATCAACCGCAGCACCTCGGCCTCCCGGTCGGTGAGCCGGGCGGCGCTCAACCGGTCGCCGCCCGCCGGCCCGTACGCCGCGACCAGCTGGCGGATCGCGGCCGGGAAGAGCAGCGACTCACCGGCGGCGACCACCCGGACCGCCTCCACCACCTCGGCGGGCCGGGCCCGTTTGAGCAGGAACCCCGAGGCCCCGGCGCGCAGCGCCTCGTAGACGTACTCGTCGTTGGCGAACGTGGTGACCACCAGCACCCGTGGCGGGTCGGCGGAGGTGGCCAGCAGGTGCCGGGTGGCCTGGATGCCGTCGATGCCGGGCATCCGCACGTCCATCAGCACCACGTCGGGCCGGTGCCGGGCGACCAGCGGCGGCACCTCGGCCCCGTCGGCGGCTTCGGCGACCACCCGCAGGTCGGGTTGGGCGTCGATGATGGCCCGCAGCCCGATCCGGATCAGCTCGTCGTCGTCGACGACGAGGACGCCAGTGCTCATCGCGTCTCCTCGTAGGGCAGGCGGGCCCGGATCAGCCACCGGTCGCCGTCCGGGCCCACGGTGAGCCGGCCGCCGAGCAGCAGCACCCGCTCCCGCATGCCGTCCAGACCTCGACCGCCCCGCCCCAGCTGCGCCCGGACGGTGTGGCGCAGCGCGTTGACCAGCTCCAGCTCCAGCGCGTCCGAGTGCAGGTCCAGGCGGACAGTCACCGGCCCGTGGCCGTGCCGCGCGGCGTTCGTCAGTCCCTCCTGGACGATCCGGTAGCCCTCCCGGGAGACCACCGCGGGCACCCGGGTCGGGTCGCCGGCGCGATGCGCGTGCACGGCCAGGCCGGCTGCGCGGGCGTCGGTGACCAACCGGTCCAGGTCGGCGAGGGTACGCTGCGGCGCCACCACGGGCCGGTCGCGTCCGCCCTCCCGGAGCAGGCCGAGCACGTGGTCGAGGTCGTCCATCGCGTTGCGCCCGACGTCCTCGATGGCGGTGAGCGCCCGCCGGACGAACTCCGGGTCGGTGTCGAGGACCTCGCGGGCGGCCCCGGCCTGGAGGGTGGCCACCGTCAGCGCGTGACCGACCGAGTCGTGCAGCTCCCGGGCCAGCCGGTTGCGTTCGGCGAGCCGGCTGGCCTGCGCTTCGAGGGCGGCGATCCGCTCGGCCTGGGCCGGGCCGAGCAGCACCGGCGCCATGGATCCGGCGAGCGCGCCGAGCCCGGCGACGGCGTAGCCGAGGCCGACCAGCAGCAGCACCCCGGTCACTGTCAGCCAGCCGCTGTCCTGCCCGTCCAGCGGCCCGAACCGTTCCCGGCTGGTCAACTCTTCGCCGATGCCGAACTGCTGGGCGATGAACGCCAGCGCCATCGGCAGGGCGCTGAACAGCGCGATCCCCACCAGCGCGCCGACGATGAGGTGGGTGGCGATCCAGAGTGCGCTCCGCAGCCGGGTCTCCCGGTCACCGTGGTGCCCGGGCGCGGGTTCGGGCAGGTCGACGCCGAGCAGCGCCCGGACGGCGGCGATCTCCAACGCCCGGCTGCCGTCCAGCAACAACGGCACCACGGCGATCAACACCGCGATGACCAGCAGGACGTACACCAGCGGGCGCGGGATCGTCGTATCGGCGAGCAGTTGGGCGAAGGTCACCGCGAGCAGCCCGTACGGCAGTGCCAGCACCCCGCCGAGCAGCAGGAACACGCCGCGTCGCCAGGTGGTGCCGGCGACCAGCGGGGCCAGCGCGGCTCGGATCGTCACCTCGCCATTCTGCGGCCGGGGCCGGTCCCGGCGACTCCCCCGCGTCGGGGAGATGTCAGCGGTGGTCGGCGACGTACTGCTGCGGGTCCTTGTCGCGGAACGGGAGGTTGCGACCGTTCTTGTGCTCGCCGTAGAAGGTCAGCCAGCGTTGGCCCAGCTCGGCGCGGAGTTCGGTGCTGGCGTGCCGGCGGAAGTCGGGCAGCGCCTCGTCCTCCTCCTCGGCCAGGTGCTCGCTGTTCTCCCGGCGGGCCGTGCCGACCGCCTCCCACCACTGATCCGAGCCGACCGGGTGCAGCTTCGCCTCGGCGATGGCGTCGCGGATCTTGTTGTGGTCGCCGATCGCGTCGGCCGTCTCGTCCTCGCCGTCGTCGCCGTGCTTGACCAGGTGCGGGTAGAGAATCGCCTCCTCCGCTTCGGCGTGGATGTCCAGGTGCAGGGCGAGGGCGTCCCAGATGGCGAGCATCTCCTGCTCGTCGCGGGCGTCGTCGAGGCGGGCGAAGCCGCGCCGGAAGGCGGCGTGGTCGTCCAGGATCAGTGCGGTGATGTCGTCCACTGTGCTCACTTCTCGGTTGGTTTGGCGAACCGGGCGCGCAGCATCGCCGGCATCGCGGCGAGGCCGGTGATCGGCCGGAAGCGTTTCGCCGCCTCGGCCAGCGCCGTGTACTCGTCGTCGGCAAGGTCGATGTCGGCCGCGGCGGCGTTGCGTTCCATCTGCTCGACGCCGGACGCGCCGGGGATGGCGAGCACGTTCGGGTGGCGCAGCAGGTAGGCCAGCGCGATCTGGCTGGGAGTGGCGTCATGGGCGTCGGCGACCTGACGCACCGTGTCGATCAGCGCCGCGCCGCGTTCCAGGTTTTCCGGGAGGAAGTACGGGTTCGCCCGCCGGACCGCCCCGGTCGGTGGGTTCTTCGCGTCGTACCGGCCGGAGAGGAAGCCCTGTGCCAGCGGGCTGTACGCGATGACCACCCGGCCGGCCTGCCGCGCGTACGGCAGCAGGTCCTGTTCGGGCGCGCGGTCCAGCATGCTGTAGCGGACCTGGTTGGTGAGCACCCGACGGCCGAGCGCCGCCTCGGCGACCTGCCAGCGGCGCAGCCCGTAGTTGCTGACGCCGACCTCGCCGACCAGCCCGACGTCCTGCAGGACGCGCATGCCACGCATGGTGGTGTGGTCGCCGACGAGCGGGTTGGGCTGGTGCACCTGGTAGAGGTCGATGCTGGTGACGCCGAGCCGGGCCGCCGAGGCGACCGCCCGCTGCTGCACCACCGCGGCCACCGGCAGCACGGGCAGGATCTTGCTGGCCACCACCACCCTCGGCCGGTCGTCGCCGAGGGCCGCGCCGAGGATGCGTTCGCTGCGCCCGAAGCCGTAGATCTCAGCGCTGTCGAAGACCGTCACGCCGAGCTCGACGGCCCGCCGGACGATCTGCGCCGCCTGCCGCTCGAAGTCCGGGCCGTATCCCCATTCCCGGGAGCCGAACTGCCAGGTGCCCAACCCGATCTTGGACAACGGTTTGGGGGTGTCGAGCGCAATGAAACGCATGGCGTCGAAACTACCCCGATGTCCCGGTTCACACGCCCGATCCCCGGCACCGTGCTCCGGAGTTAGGCTCATGATCGTGACCTATCTCGCCGCGGAAGACCGCTACGACACCATGACCTACCGACGCAGCGGACGCAGCGGGCTGCGGCTGCCCGCCGTCTCGCTCGGCCTGTGGCACAACTTCGGCCCGGACCGCCCGTTCGAACGGCAGCGCGACATCGTGCGCCGCGCCTTCGACCTCGGCGTCACCCACTTCGACCTGGCCAACAACTACGGCCCGCCGCCCGGTTCGGCGGAGGAGAACTTCGGCCGGATGCTCGCCACGGACCTGAAGTCGTACCGGGACGAGCTGGTCATCTCCAGCAAGGCCGGGTACCTGATGTGGCCCGGCCCGTACGGCGAGTGGGGCTCGCGCAAGAACCTCATCTCGTCGCTGGACCAGTCGCTGGGCCGGATGGGGCTGGACTACGTCGACATCTTCTACTCGCACCGGTTCGACCCGGACACTCCGCTCGAGGAGACGATGGGGGCGCTCGACGCGATCGTCCGCTCCGGCAAGGCGCTCTACGTCGGCATCTCGAACTACAACTCGGAGCAGACCGCGCGGGCCGCCGCGATCCTGGACGAACTGGGTACGCCGCTGCTGATCAACCAGCCGTCGTACTCGATGCTCAACCGCTGGACCGAGTCCGACGGCCTGCTCGACACGCTGGAGCGGGTCGGCGCTGGCTGCATCGCGTACAGTCCGTTGGCGCAGGGCCTGCTGACCGACCGTTACCTGGGTGGCATCCCGGCCGACTCGCGGGTGCGCACCAGCGTCTTCCTCAACGAGAGCGACCTCAGCGAGGAGAAGATGGCCACCATCCGTGCCCTCGGCGCGATCGCCGAGCGGCGCGGCCAGTCCCTCGCGCAGCTCGCGTTGGCCTGGGCGCTGCGTGACCCGCGGATGACCAGCCTGATCATCGGGGCGAGCAGCGTCGAGCAGTTGGAGACGAACATCGCCGCGCTGGACAACCTCGATTTCACCGCCGACGAGTTGGCCGAGATCGAACAGCACCTGGGCTGAGCACCGCCGGGCTTCGGGCGGGTCGGGTCACCAGATCCGACGCCGCCCGGCCCGGTGGTTGCGTACCTCGCACTGGCGTCCCACCGGTGCGGGGGCACCGCGACGCCGCCGGCTCGCGCCGATCAGCAGCAGCAGAACCACCACGACGGCGGCACCGGCCAGCACCGGCCACCGGCCGCCGAGGTCGGTCACCGCCGCCACCGGCACGCCCGGGTCGGCCGCCGCCGCCACCGCCGACCCGGTGGCGGCTGGCGCGCTCGCAGCGGTACGCGGCGCGCTCTTCGGTGCGGCGGCCTTCGGCGGCGAGCCGGTGGCCTTGGCACCCCGGAACACCACGTCCGAGCAGGAGTAGTAGGTGTCCGGGGTGTTGGAGTTCTGCCAGATCGTGTAAATCAGGTGTCGGCCGCTGCGACCCGCCGGCAGCCGACCCGCCAACTGGTACGCCCCGGCGCGCACCGGCGGGTCGGTCCGGGTCAGAAACGGGCGCGACTCCAGGTCCGCCCAGGTCAGCTTCTTGCGGGGGTCGTAGTCGGGCTTGGTGACGTAGAGCCGGAAGGTGCCCCGGTGCTCGATGGTGGTCCGGTACCGGAAGGTGAACGTGGCACTGGTGGTCAGTTCGGTGCTCGGCCAGTCGGTGCGGGGCAGGTCCAGTCCCCGGTACGCGGACAGCCCACCACTGCACAGCTCACCGTCCGGGATCCGTTCCCGGTCTCGCCCGTTGATAGCGGCAACGCGTACGTTGTCCCACTCGCGCACGGCCGCGCCGGCTTCGATCGCCGCCCGGCAGGCGCTGGTGGCCGCGTACCGGCCCTCGGGGCCGCAGGCCGCCGCGCGACTGACCGGGTCGGTCGGGGCTCCGTGGGCGGCGGCGGGCGTGGCAGCCAGCGGCACTGTCGCGGCAGCGACCAGCACAGTGGCGAGGAGCCGGCGTACGGGCATGGGGACGACCTCCGCCCACTGGTACGGCCGGCGCGGGGCAAAGGTTCGACGGCTCCGGTCACCGTTTCCCGTCGACGGACCCTGCGGCGCGATCGGCGAGGTAGGCCAGGTAGAGCAGGTAGGGCACGACGAGCAGGGCGAGCACCAGCACTGCCGCGATCACCGGCGGATCACCGAAGACCGCCCCGAGCACAATCGGCAGCGGTGAGACGGCCGCCAGCAGGATGCCGGTGCGGCGCAGAGGGCGGGCGACCCGTTGGTGCGCCGCGTGCCAGTGCTCCGCCGAACGCATCGTCGCCGGCGTCCGTACACCGGGGCTGCGGTTTCTGTTCACCGTCGGTTGCAGCGCGGCCCGGGCGGTGAACGCCACGAGCCAACCGAGGAACGCGTAGACCACGGTCACAAAGGCCCCGGGCCACACTCTGGCACCTCCCCACGCATCGCCAGCCATCAGCGTAGAGGGCGGGAATCCCCGGGGTGGGCGTGGCGTTTCGATACTCGGAACCGCTTGCACCGAGGAGGCAGAGATGAAGGTACGTAGCTCGTTGCGTGCGCTGAAGCAGAAGCCAGGTTCGGTGGTGGTCCGCCGTCGCGGCCGGACGGTCGTGGTGAACCGCGCCAACCCGCAGTGGAAGAGCCGCCAGGGCTAATCCAGCCCTTAACGGACGTAGCAATCAAAGAGCGCCCTGACCGGATCATCGGTCAGGGCGTTTGGTCATGCTCGGTGAGTTCACCTGCGCTTGACTGGAACTGATTCGAAGTGACGACATCGGCATCGGCGGGGTCTGCCGGGCGGGTCGCAGGCGGCCGGCGATCGCTGCACTCCTGAAATCACCCAGCCTTGCGACACCGCCAAGGGCGTGCGATGGTCACCGTCGCGCCGGCGCCGACAGTGAGGTTGCCGACCATAATGACCCAGGTCGCCTTCGCGGCCGGGATACGGCCAGCGTGCCCGCCCAGCCCCGTCGGCCGCACCCTCGGTGCGCGGAACCCACTCCTCCCATCGTGCTGTCGGGGCAGCCTCAAACGCGTGGAGCCGCTAATGTGATGCCCTGTAGTAGCACGTGAGTTAGATGTTCAAACTCTCGGCGCTATAGGAAACCTGACGCTCATCAGGCGGTCGCTGGTACCCCGCGACCGCCTGATGAGCGTCGCGTCGACTACGTTGGACATCGATCTCGAAAGCAACAATAGATATTGACGGAAGAGAGCTTGCAAGGTAGCCTTCACCTTTAACGATCTTCGATCGAAAGAAGGAGCATATGAACATCCCTAAGAATCTCCGGCTCGCCTTGGCCTCCGCTATTGGCGCCACCTTGATGCTGGGTGCATGGGGATCACCAGCCCATGCCCACTTCACTGCGGCCTACCACGGCTCTGACGTGGCAACAGTATCGTCGGGTCACACCTTCGTGGAAGTTTATGATAAAGAGGCGGACGGCAACGGCGTGTACGGCTACTTCTGGCTGAACGATGGCACCTCTCGCACGGTCGGCGACCCGAACGGGAGTAGTGCTGGCGGCGGGAGCGCCGGCTTTAGCGTCGGGGTCGATTGGTACTACGTGTGCGAGAGGAACGTAGGATGCAGTGGGGTGCAACAAGCCTAGATATTCGAAGCAATGATGGTTCGTCATCGCTGCTTTGAAGAGGGGCCGAGGCAATTGGATTATTCTAATATTCAAAGTGCCGACTCCGCTGAAAGCCTATAGTCGGCTCTGGATCACGGTCAGCGACCTTCACTGCTCTGGCATCTCGCCTCAATAAGCATTTCAGTTTCCCTAATCGATTACTTGGGGCGCCAACCGCCACGCTGTTATCATTAGTGATGATGGGGCATTGTTCCGCGCCTCGCGAATCTCTTAACTTCGCGCAATTGAGAGGTACAGAGCGTCGCACTTGCAATTGGGCGGCAGCAACAACCAAGGCCGATCTGGATTCTCACCGTTCGCGATCGACTGCCGCTCCATCTAGGCGTCAAGAGAAGTTGCGACAGTTGCGGGTTAGCAGATTGGTTTAGTCTTCGACTGACCTGCTAACCCGCAACTGAAGGCCCCCGCGCGCTCGAGTCACGCAGCATCCTCGCGCGGGGGGCCCCCCCCCCCCCCCCCCCCCCCGAGATCATGGACGAACTCGACCGGGTAAAGCGTCGGGGGACCTTCCGGTCGGTTGCAGCGATCTGCTGACCGACCACGTTCCGACGGTCTTCGACCCCGGCACCCGACCGCAGCACCGCGCCCGTCGGTGCGGGAACCGTCCTGCCGTGCCCTTCGGTGGGGCGACATGCCCAGTCAGCGCACCAGATCACCGCGTTCGCCCTCCCCGTGCTAGTCGCGACACTGCTCGTCCTCAGTGGCACGCAGGTAAGGTTTGGACTGGCCCAGTTCGCGCCGGTGCTGGCGTTCTGCCTGCTCGTCCGCACCTGGGCGGCCCGCACCTCGTTGTGCTGGATCATGGCCACCGGCAACGCGGCACACGGCGTCGTCCTGTTCGGCATCGGGGCGCTGGCCGCCACCGACTGGCTGGTCTTCCCGACGCTGCGGGTGGGCGCATTCCTCATCGGCTCGGCCGCGGTGCCGCAGGACGTCGGCTCGTAGGTCACAGCGCCCCGGTTGCTGGGCGGCGACCTGCTGGTAGCCGCCCAGCAACCGGCCGGTTGTAAGCAACCACCTCGGTGACCCAGATGGCCGGGCCGGCGGTGGCGAGTTCATCGTGCAGATAGCCGGTGCCTCCCGGACGGCGGGGATCACCGGGGCACTTCCGCGGTCGCCAGAGCTTGTAGCCGTACCCGACGGTGTGATCCCGGAAGCGGTTCCACGCCCGCTGCGCGGCGGCGCTGGCGGCCGTTGGGCCGGCTCCGTCTCGTCGCTAGCATCGTGCACACCGAACTCGGCCTCGACCGGACGCCCCGACTCTTACGACCTCGACGAATTGGAGCATCAGGCGTGCGCGGCAATCGGGATCGTCGATCCCTGACCACCGCTAGGGGCGCCCGCGACCAGACGGTGGTGACGATGCGGATTGACTAAGATGCTTCGAGAGATCGCCCCGACGAGGAGGACCCGGTGTTCATCTTGGAGCTGTCCTTCGGCGACGAACCCGACCGGCTCGCCGCTCGACCGGCGCACCGGGAGCGTCTCCAGGCCCTGCATCAGGAGGGCCAGCTGGTCATGGCCGGGCCGTTCGCCGACGACTCCGGAGCACTCCTGGTCTTTGACGTCCCAGACGCCGAGGCGTTTGCCGCGATCGTCGCCGCGGACCCCTATTACCGCACCCCCGGGGTGACGATCGCCAGCCAGCGGGAGTGGTCACCGATCGTCCGGTAGCCAAAGGCGACGAAGCCCGCCTACCGCTGTCTCTGGTGACCGGCCCGATTCACGACTGGTCGTCCACGGCGCGCGCAGCACGGTTGCCAACCCCAGTTACAGCAGGTAGGACACGACCAGCACGGCGAGCACCAGGAGCGCCGAGGATGACCGGCAGCGGGCACACGACCGTCAACAGGATCCCGGTCCGATGGAACGGGCGTTCAACCCGGCGGTGCGCCGCGTACCAATGCACGGTAGATCTCAGGGTCGCGGTGGCCGCACTCCGGGACTGCGGTAGATGTCCCGACGGCCGCAGATGCTCTGGTGGTGGATGCAACAAGCCATTCGAGTGATGCGTAGATCATCGAATGAACGCTCCGGCCAGCAAACGCCACCTCCTGACGCATCAGGTGGTGTCATCGCAAATCCCCAGCCCTCTGGGTATTACCGACCACTGGCGAAGGGGTGAGCACGGCGCTTACGACGGCAGGGCTCAAAACAGTGAACGCCCTGACCGGATCATCCCGGCCAGGGCGTTTCTCAAGGGTGGAGCCGAGGGGACTCGAACCCCTGACCCCCACACTGCCAGTGTGGTGCGCTACCAGCTGCGCCACGGCCCCTTGCTGTTGTCCCGGTCGCCCGGGCACTGGGAAACTATACACAGACCCGCTCGCATGGTCATCTCGCGGGGTCCCCCGCCACAGCCGGGTCAGTTGAGCGCCACGTCCGGCGGGAAGTGCGCGACGGCGGCCATCATCCCGCCCTGCCGGCGCAGCACCATCGGCCACAGGTCGTCGGGCCGGTCGACGAAGGCGTCCCCGGGCAGCCCGTCCAGCACGAACCAGGACCCGTCGGCGATCTCCTGCTCCAACTGGCCGCTGCCCCAGCCGGAGTAGCCGGCGAAGACCCGGATGCCACCGATGCTCTCCCGCAACCGCTCCGGGTCGACCGAGAGGTCGATCGTGCCGACCGCCCCGGACACCTGGTGGAAGCCCTTCAGCCGACGCATCGGGTGGCGCATCCGGGCGAGGCAGATCGCCGAGTCGGGCTGCACCGGGCCACCCTCGAAGAGCACCGCCGGGTGGCGGGCCAGGTCACTCCAGTCACCGAGCACGTCGGCTACCGGCACCTCGGTGGCCCGGTTCAGCACCACGCCGAGCGCGCCGCCCGGCTCGTGGGCGACGAGCAGCACCACCGTACGGTCGAAGTTGGGGTCCTTGAGCGCCGGAGTCGCGACCAGCAGCCGCCCGGTCATCGACTCCATCGCTCGTCCGCCGATCGCCTGGCCCTCTCCCTGCATGCCACACACCCGTCAACCGTGAGCCCGGCCCGGGGGCCGGTCCTCGACCGGATCCGCCCGGCGCATCGGGTTCCGCCGCGCTGTCAACGCCATGCCTGGCACCATAGCTTGCGTGCTGGGCGCTGGCTAAGGTCTGACCGGCGGGTGATCAGACAGTTGAGACGAAGGGCCGATGCACCGGTTGGCAGACCTCCCGGTGATCGACCGTTCCGGAGCACCGACCGCTGAGAAAAGCCCGAAAGGTCCGTCACATCCCGATAGATTCGGCTGATCGGGAGGGCGATCACGGTTGTCCCTGCCCGCGACACGGAGGCGGGTGGCGATGGCAACTGTCCGGGACGCGACGTACGACGTGCTCCGCACCCTCGGCCTGACCACCGTCTTCGGCAACCCGGGCTCCACCGAGGAGCCGTTCCTCCAGGACTTCCCGGCCGACTTCCACTACGTCCACGCGCTGCACGAGGCGACGGCCGTGGCGATGGCCGACGGCTACGCCCAGGCCGCCGGAGTGCCCGCCCACGTCAACCTGCACACCGCCCCCGGCACCGGCAACGGCATGGGCAACCTGGTCACCGCCTGGCACAACAAGACCCCACTCATCGTCACCGCCGGCCAACAGACCCGGGAGATGCTGCTCCTCGAACCCCGGCTGGCCAACCGCCGGCCCACCGAACTCCCGCAGCCGTACGTGAAGTGGGCCTACGAGCCGGCGCGGGCGCAGGACATCCCGGCGGCCATGCTGCGGGCGTACGCGACCGCGGTGCAGCCACCGGCCGGGCCGGTCTTCCTCTCCCTACCGATGGACGACTGGGCCCAGCCAGCCGACCCGCCGCCCGCGCCGCGAACGGTGGCCACCCGGTTCGCACCGGACCCGCAGCGGTTGGCGGAGTTCGTCACGGTGCTGGCCGGCAGCCGCAACCCGGCGCTCGTGTACGGGCCGGGGGTGGACCGCTCGGCGAGTTGGTCGGCCGCGGTGGCGCTGGCGGAACGGCTCGCCGCGCCGGTCTGGTCGGCCCCCGCCACCGAGCGGGCCGTCTTCCCCGAGGACCACCCGCACTTCCGTGGCGTGCTGCCGTACGCGATCGGTCCCCTCGCCGAGGCGCTGCGCGGACACGACACGGTGCTGGTCGTCGGCGCCCCGGTCTTCCGCTACTACCCGTACGTGCCGGGCGGGCACCTGCCCGACGGCGCCCGCCTGCTGCACGTCACTGACGACCCGGACGAGGCCGCCCGAGCCCCGGTCGGTGACAGTCTGCTCAGTGACCCGGGGCTGGCCCTGGACGCGCTGGTCGAACGGGTGCCGCCGAGTGACCGGCCGGCGCCCGCACGACGGGACACACCACCACCGCCCGAGGTCGGCACCCCACTGAGCGCCGACGCCCTGTTCGCCGCGCTGGCCGCGCACTGGCCGACCGACGCCGTGCTGGTGCAGGAGTCACCGTCCAATCTGTCCGCACTGCGCCGTCAGCTGCGGATCACCCGCCCGGCGTCGTACTTCACCATGGCCAGCGGCGGCCTCGGCTACGGGCTGCCGGCGGCAATCGGCGTCGCCCTGGCCGAGCGGGACACCGGGCGCGGTCGCCCGGTGGTGGCGGTGGTCGGCGACGGCTCGTTCCACTACTCGGTGCAGGCGCTGTGGACGGCCGCGCGCCTGGCACTGCCCGTGGTGGTCGTCGTCCCGGTCAACCAGCAGTACGCCATCCTCAAGGCGTTCGCCGAGCTGAAGCACACTCCCGGGGTGCCCGGCCTGGACCTGCCGGGTCTGGACATCGTCGCGATCGCGGCCGGCTACGGCTGCGCCACGGAGGTGGTGGAGACCCCCGATCAGCTCGGCGCGGCGCTCACCGCCGGGCTGGGCGCCGACCGTCCCACGGTTGTGCCGGTGCCGATCAGCACGGACGTGCCCAGCATCCTCTGAACCGGGTCGTTCAGCGCGATGCGATCGACAGTGGGGCGCCGGTGTGGACATCCAGCACCGGCCGGGCGCCCAGCGGCGTCGCGAGGGTGACGGTGACCGGCTCCAGTTTCAGCAGGGCGATGCATTCGCCGGTGGCCCGGGTGACGCGACCACCGACCACCACGACGTCCGGCCGTTCCCACACCAGCGGGGTGATCCCGGTGTCGCACGCGCCGACGCCGAGCCGCACTGTCAGCCGGGTGTCGTCGACGGCCGCCAGGTCCTGGGCCGCCACCAACCCGTCCGGCAGGGGGCGGGCCGGCGCGGTGGGCTCGGGAACCTTGGTGACCGCGGTGGGCGCGACGGCGAGCCGGGCCACCCGGGCGGTCAGCTCCTCGATGGTGAACAGCCAGGCCGGGACCTGCGCCACACCGCGGCTCGTGCGGACCGGCACGGTGTCGAACGTGACAGCGGTGACGGTGAGCGGGAGACAGGCGGTCTGCGTGCTGCTCGTCACCCACCCGTCCGGCCCTGGTTCGACGGTGGGGCCGCCGGGGGTGGGCCGACCTGGCTGCTTCGGCCGTCCCGGGCAGGGCAGCGGGTCACCCGTGTCGAGCTGCCGGTACGCCTCGGCGGCGCTGATCAACGGCAGCGTCAGCCGTCCGTCCGGGAACCGGATCTCGCCACCGACCCGGGTGGGCGGTATCGCCACCTGCGCGCGGTACCACCCGGCCCGGAAGGCCGCCTCGGTGTCGGGGGTGAAGCCCGGGTCGCCGGTGAGCAGTGTCGGCCCCTCCAACGGCACGTAGGCGGTGCGCCAGTCGGGGCCCGGCCGCCACGCCTCGGCGACCTGAGCGGCCCGCTGGTCGAACGCCTCGGCGTCGCGCGCCGGGCTGGGTGGGGCGTCGGCCGGACCGGTGTCGGTCGCGGCGCAGCCCGCCGTGAGCAGCAATGGGAGTACGAGCAGCACGGCGAGTCGACGCATGTGCGGTTCGACGCGCCCGCCGACCGGCCGGTTCCCTCAGGTCTCGCCGCCCAGGTCCGTCTGGTACGCCTCCCAGAGCAGGTCGGCGCCGCGCCGCCGATGCCGGGCCAATTTCCGCAGCAGGTGCCCGACCCGGTGCCGCAGCTCGTCGGGGTGCGCCTCGGGCCGCTCGGCGATCTGCTGCGCCGCCAGGATCGCGGCGACGATCGCCGCGTGCTCCCGGGTCAGCAGCCGCACGCCGTGGTCCAGTCGCGGCGACTGGGTGAGCAACTCCCGGTAGAGGCCGCTGGGGCCCTCGGTGGCCCGGACGTGCTCGGCGAAACCCTGGCGCACCGGACGCAGTCGAAGAAGAACGGCTTCGCGCCAGCGCGGCGCGGTGCTGGCGACCGCGACGGCCCGGCCGAGGGCGTGCACGTCACCGGCGAGGCCGGCGGGGCGCGGCTCGCCGGGTAGACCGAGGGGAGGTGGATCGGCGGGACGCCCCACCTGATGCGCGACGCGCGGTCGGGCGACGAGTGACGGCTGCTGGATCGGACCGGTGACCATGGCACCTCCCGCGCGGCGCTGCTACCCCATACCGCGATGGTGAGCCTGCCCGGCCGCCCTGTCCAGGGCCCTGGATCGCCTCATCTGCCGCGTTAAACCCACTGACCCCACCAGCCGCAGCAGTACCGCGTCCGCAGTCCCCACGAGCCGCCTGGACGTATCAGCCTCAGTCGGTCCAGCGGCGCTCCGCCAGGCGGCGCAGGTGGTCGGCCACCGCACGGGTGTCGTCGTCCCGCCCGTCGCCCCCTCGGCCCGCCGTCATCGCCTCGGCCAGCGCCCGCAGCTCTGTCGGCGGCAGGCTCGGCAGCCCCATGCCGCGCAGTGGGATGGTGACCCCTCGCGTACCGGCCGGGTCGGTGGCGAGAATGGCCCGCATCTGCGGCCCGCCGGCCGGGTCGACGTCGCCCGCCTTGCGGTACGACGTCCCGCCCGCCTCGATCCTGGCGGTGGCGAGGTCGACGGTGCGGGTGCGCAGCGCCCCGCGTACCCGCGCCCGGCTGCCGTCCAACCAGACGGCCGTTCGGAGCACCCGTAACACGAGGTAGAGGCCGAGCAGCACGAAGGGCAGACCACACAGGCCGATGAGCGGGCTGGGACCGGACTGGTTCGGGTCAGCGGAGTCCCGTAGCCCCGGTGGCAGCAGCCCCGGCGGCAGGTCGCGAGCCTCCTCATAGGAGGCGAACGCGTCACCCGGTCCGGTCAGCCGGCGCAGCAGCCCGTCGGCGACGAGGGGCAGCACCACGAACGCCGCGCCGATGGCGGCGACGAGGACGCCGGCGACCACCGCCACGACCCGCTGGCCGGGTGACGCGCCGACCGACAGGCGCAGCTCTCGGTTGGTCACAGGGGGCAGCGTAAGACCCCGTCGACACAACGAAGCGCCCCGGCCGGTGGCCGGGGCGCTTCGTTCGAGGTGGTGGAGGTGCCGGGAATCGAACCCGGGTCCTTCGCCGGTTTGTCAGGGCTTCTCCGAGCGCAGCTCGCTGTGCCTCTACTCGGCCCCACCGCTCACGCGAGCAAGTTGGTGTGACGGGCCCAGTCGCTGATTAATCTCGCCGCACGGACCCCGCGACCGGGTCCGATTGGCCAGCCTCCTAGCTGATGCCGGCTACTGGGACGAAGGCGTTCCCAGGCCGACAGACTTAGCTACTCGCCTCAGGCGGCGAGAGCGAAGTCAGCGCGATTTTGCTTGGCGCTTATAAGTTTCCGACGACCGATTCTCGAGACGACGTCGGCTTCCTCGGCTCGCTTCCCCTGTCGCTGCGTACGAAGTCGAAACCAGTCACCCCCTCGACAGGCCGCCGATGTGGCGGCACTGACAAGACTAACGCCTGGCGCAACAGCTTTCATCCCGAGCCCCGGGCCGACGCACCGACCCGGACAAACAGGATGAACTAGTCGTCCATTCCCTTGCCTCGTCGACCCGACACCCGGGCGATCTCCCGGTCCGCGTCGCGCTTGGCGAGGTCCTGACGCTTGTCGTACGACTTCTTACCCTTGGCCAGCGCGATCTCGACCTTGGCCCAGCCGTCCGAGAAGTAGACCTGCAACGGGACGATGGTGAAACCACCCTCGCGGGTCTTGCCGACGAGCTTGTCGATCTCGCCCCGGTTGAGCAGCAGTTTGCGGGTACGCCGGGGCTCATGGTTGGTCCAGGTGCCCTGGGTGTACTCCGGAATGTGCATCGCGTGCAGGTACAACTCACCGTCACGTTCCTGCGCGAACGCGTCGACGAGCGACGCCCGCCCGGCGCGCAACGACTTGACCTCGGTGCCGGTCAGCGCCATGCCCGCCTCGTACGTGTCGAGGATCGCGTAGTCGTGGCGCGCCTTCTTGTTGGAGGCGACCACCTTGCGCCCCTTTTCCCGTGGCATCGGTGCCACCTCCTCTCCCTCGTCCGCGGCCGGTTCACCCCGGCCGGACAATCGATCATGTTACCCGAATAACAAGGACCCTCCCGCGCCGTTTATTTCCGGCTGCGGGAGGGTCCTCGGGAGACCACGGGACGACCCGTACGGTGCCTAGACCCGCAGGTAGAAGCGCAGGGTGATCCAGGCGGTGGCGGCGCTGACCAGACCACCGACGCCGGCCATCACCGGGAAGATGAACAGGATGTCACCCCAGGTGATCGGCGAGAGCAGACCCTGCAACGCGCTCAACGACCCGTCGAAGAGCAGATACTTCGCCGCGACCAGGGCCACCAGACCGAGCAGTGAACCGATCAGGCCGGCCACCACGGCCTCCAGCACGAACGGCGCCTGGATGAACCAGTTGGACGCGCCGACCAGCTTCATGACCGCCACCTCACGCCGCTTGCTGTACGCGGCCACCTGAATGGTGTTCGCGACGAGCAGCAGGGCGGCGATCGCCATCACGATGGCGGCGGCCAGGGCGATGTTCTGGATCGAGGTGAGGATATTGAAGATCTTGTCGAGCAGTCGACTCTGGTCGACGATCTCCTCGACACCCTCAGTGTCCTTGTACTGGTCGTAGACGCTCTTGTACTGCTCCGGGTTGTTCAGTGTGAGCCGGAACGACTCGGGCAGCTGGTCCGGCTTGACCGCGTTCACCAGGTCCGGCGCGTCCTGGTACATCGACTTGAAGCGCTCGTACGCCTGGGCCTTGTCGACGTAGATGACCTCCTTGACCAGGGGGTCGCCGTCGAGCTTGGTCTGCAGGTCGGTGCGCTGCTGCTCGGTGACCTCCTGCTCCATGAAGATCGAGACCTGGATGTTCTTGTAGTAGAGGTCCTTCATGTCGTCGACCTGGCGGTACATGAGACCGCTGGCGCCGAGCATGGTCAGCGAGACCGCCATCGTGATGATCATCGCGATGGACATGGTCACGTTGCGCCACAGTCCGACCAGTACCTCGGACAGGACGTATTTCACGCGCATCGGGATTTCCTCCGGGTCTCCGGCATGAGGTGTTCGTCGTCAGGCTGCGCAGGGGTGGAGCGCCGGCTCACCCGTAGACGCCGCGGGCCTGGTCACGCACGATGCGACCGCTCTCAATCTCAACGACGCGGCGGCGCATCTGGTTCACGATGTTGGAGTCGTGGGTGACCATCACGACGGTCGTGCCGGTGCGATTGATCCGGTCCAGCAGACGCATGATCTCGATCGAGGTGTCCGGGTCCAGGTTTCCGGTGGGCTCGTCCGCGAGAAGGATCAGCGGACGGTTCACGAACGCCCGGGCGACGGCGACCCGCTGCTGCTCACCACCGGAGAGCTCGTGCGGGTAGCGGTGCTCCTTGCCACCGAGCCCGACCAGCTCCAGCACCTCCGGCACGACGCGGCGGGCAACCGCCTTCGTCTTGCCGATCACCTCGAGAGCGAACGCCACGTTCTCGTAGGCGGTGCGGTTCGGCAGCAGCCGGAAGTCCTGGAAGACACAGCCGATCGAGCGCCGGAAGTGGGGTCGCTTCCAGGACCGCATCGACGTGACGTCCTTGCCGTTCACGACGACGCGCCCCTTGTTGGGGGCCACCTCGTGCAGCAGCATCTTGATGATCGTGGACTTGCCGGAGCCGGATGGACCGATGAAGAAGACGAACTCGCCCTTCTCGATCGAGACGGACACGTTGTCGAGCGAAGGCCGGGACGCCTTCGGGTACGTCTTCGTCACTTGCTCAAGCTGAATCACGGGTGGTGAGTCTACGCGGTGTAACAACTGAGCCAAGCCCCACGCCCCGCCGATCCGGCACGAGTCGTCGAATCAGGCTCCTACCTGGAGATCGACGACGCGCTCCGCCCGCGCGCCGTTACGCACCGTCGTTAGCGAGCTGTCGCTGCTTACGCCAACGGATGCCCGCCTCGATGAAACCGTCCAACTCGCCGTCGAAGACCGCGCTCGGATTGCCGGTCTCCTGCTCAGTTCGGAGATCCTTCACCATCTGATAGGGGTGCAGGACGTACGAGCGCATCTGGTCACCCCACGAGCCCGCCGCGTTCTCCTTGAGCCCTTCGAGCTTGGCCTGCTCCTCCTGGCGCTTGCGCTCCAGCAGCCGAGCCTGGAGCACCCGCAGCGCGGAGGCCTTGTTCTGCAGCTGGGACTTCTCGTTCTGGCAGGTCACCACGATGCCGGTCGGGATGTGCGTCAGCCGCACCGCCGAGTCGGTGGTGTTGACGCTCTGCCCACCCGGGCCGGAGGAGCGGTAGACGTCGACGCGTACCTCGTTCTCCGGGATGTCGATGTGGTCGGTCTGCTCGGTGACCGGCAGGACCTCGACCCCCGCGAAGCTGGTCTGCCGACGCCCCTGGTTGTCGAACGGGCTGATCCGGACCAGCCGGTGCGTGCCCGACTCGACACTGAGCGTGCCGTACGCGTACGGCACCTTGACCGCGAAGGTGGCCGACTTCAGACCCGCCTCCTCGGCGTACGAGGTCTCGTAGACCTCGGTCGGGTAGCCGTGCCGCTCCGCCCAGCGCAGGTACATCCGCAGCAGCATCTCGGCGAAGTCCGCGGCGTCCACACCACCGGCGCCGGCCCGGATGGCGACGAGTGCCTCCCGGGAGTCGTACTCGCCGGAGAGCAGGGTGCGGACCTCCATCTCCTGGATGGCCTTGGTCAACCCGGTGATCTCCGACTCGACCTCGGTCAACACGCCCGGGTCGGACTCGGCCTCGGCCAGCTCCAGCAGCACCTGGGCGTCGTCGAGCTGGGAGCGCAGGCTGCCCAGCTTGCTGATCTCGCCGTTGACGTACGACAGCTGCGAGGTCACCTGCTGGGCCTTGGCCTGGTCGTCCCACAGGTCGGGGGCGGACGCCTCCTGCTCAAGGCGGGCCTTGTCCTCGTGGAGCCGGTCGAGGTTGAGGACGGCCTCGATGTTTCGCAGGGTCGCGTCGAGTTCCTTGAGCTGTTCGGCGTAATCGGCAGCGGTCACGACAGACAAGCGTACTGCGCGGGCGAGGGGTGAGCTTGCGAGCCCCGCGGAGCAGCGTCAAATCGGGGGTACGCCCCCGGGCTCACGGCAGCCCGTTGCCGGTGCGCGAACCAGCCGATCGTCACCCGACGGGGGCGGACTTCAGCCACGAGAGGGCAGCCCGGTGGTAGGCGACCGCGAACTCCAGCGCGCTGGCGTCGTACGTCTCGCCGTCCCGTTTGGCGTTCTTCACCTGCTCCCGCACCTGGGCGAGGGCCTCGGTGTGGTATTCGTTGGCCGAGGCGTACAGGCTCTTCAGCTGGCTGGCGGAGTGCAGGTTGCCGAAGGCCATCCGCAGCGCTATCGGGTTGCGGATGGTGTCCCGCCCCGGGTTCTCCGCGAGCCAGCGGGAAAACGTCCGTTTTCCGCTGGCGGTCAGCGCGTACGGCTGGCTCATCCGCGGCCCCGGCTTGCCGAGCCGCACAAAACCCCGCTCAGCCAGCACCGGCAACTCGCGGTACACCTGACTGCGGGTCATCGACCAGTACGGCGCCAGACGGCGCTCAGCGGCGGCCATCAACTGACCGCCTGTCATCGGGCCCTCGTGGAGGAGGCCGAGCAGGGCCGCCGCCGTAGGGTTGACTCCGGAATCCGCCATGCCCACTACGCTGCCACTTTGCGCACGCGGCGTCCAGGATTTGCCGGTTTGCCACCCAACAGGACTTCCTAAGTGCACTGTCGGCGGCAGACTGTCCGTTGAGGACTATCGATGGATTGGCCATTCCGGGCGTCCGCCGGCGGCGCTCACGCACGCCGCCGGCGGGTCGTCGCCGGTCAGCCCATGTGGGGGTACGTGTGGTCGGTCGGCGGCACGAAGGTCTCCTTGATCGTCCGCGGGGAGACCCAGCGGACCAGGTTCAGCCAGGAGCCGGCCTTGTCGTTGGTGCCGCTGGCGCGGGCGCCACCGAAGGGCTGCTGCCCGACCACCGCGCCGGTCGGCTTGTCGTTGATGTAGAAGTTGCCGGCCGCGTAGCGCATGCGCTCGCCGACCGACTCGACGACCCGCCGGTCGGTGGCGAACACCGAGCCGGTCAGCGCGTACGGGGCGATCGACTCGGCCTGCGCCACCACCTCGTCGAACCGGGCGTCGTCGAACACGTGCACGCCCAGGATCGGCCCGAAGTACTCGGTCGTGAAGGTCTCGTGGGCGGCGTCGCCGCACTCGAAGAGCGTCGGGCGCACGAAGTAGCCGACCGAGTCGTCGGCGGTGCCACCGGCCAGCACCCGGCAGCTGTCGTCACCGGCGATCAGTTCCAGCGCGGCGGTGTGCCGGGCGAACGCCTTGTCGTCGATCACGGCGCCGCCGAAGTTGCTGAAGTCGACCACGTCACCGTAGGTCAGCGAGTCGGCGGTGGCGGCCAGCCGGTCCCGCAGCCCACCCTCCCAGATCGAGCGCGGCACGTATGCCCGCGACGCCGCCGAGCACTTCTGGCCCTGGTACTCGTACGCGCCGCGGATCAGCGCGGTGTGCAGAGCGTCCACGTCGGCGCTGGTGTGCGCGACGACGAAGTCCTTACCGCCGGTCTCACCGACCAGGCGCGGGTAGCCCCGGTACCGGGCGATGTTGTCGCCGACGGTCCGCCACAACTGCTGGAAGACCTTCGTCGAGCCGGTGAAGTGGATGCCGGCCAGATCCGGGTCGGCGAGCACCACATCGGAGACCTCCTCGCCCCGGCCGGTGACCATGTTGATCACACCGGGCGGCAGGCCGGCCGCCTCGAACAGCCGCATGGTGAAGTGCGCGGCGAACTGCTGGGTCGGGCCCGGCTTCCAGACCACCGTGTTGCCCAGCAGGGCCGGCGCCGACGGCAGATTGCCGGCGATGGCGGTGAAGTTGAACGGGGTGACCGCGTAGACGAAGCCCTCCAGCGGGCGGTGGTCGAAGCGGTTCCAGACGCCGGGCGAGGACGCCGGCTGCTCCTCCATCAGGCGACGCGCGAAGTGCACGTTGAACCGCAGGAAGTCGATGAACTCGCAGGCCGCGTCGATCTCCGCCTGGATCGCGGTCTTCGACTGGCCGAGCATGGTGGCGGCGTTGAGGGTGTCGCGCCACGGACCGGCGAGCAGCTCGGCGGCGCGCAGGAAGATCGCGGCGCGCTCCTCGAAGGGCAGCGCCCGCCACATCGGCGCGGCATCCTTTGCCGCCTTCACGGCGGCGCGGGCGTCATCGTGGGTGGCGTGCGCTGTCACACCCAACACGTGGGCGTGCTTGTGCGGCTGCACCACGTTGATCGGGTCGCCGCCGGCCATCCGCTGCTCACCGCCGATGGTCATCGGCAGGTCGATGCGCTCGGCGGCGAGCTCGGTCAGCCGCCGCTGGAGCCGGTCCCGGTCGGGGCTGCCCGGCTCGTAGTTGCGAACCGGCTCGTTGCGCGGCTCGGGTACGGAGAACACGGCATCCATCAGGGCTCCTGGCGATCTCGACAGCAGTGGCGAAACCGGACCCGCGGGCGCCGACCGGACGGCCGGACACCGGACGCCACACGAGAGGCCGAGCAGCGGCGGGACCTCCCGTGATTCTTCCACGACGGGCCGCGCGACCCACCTCGGCCACCGCCCTGCGCCAAGGACCGCAGCACCCCTCCTCCCCTTACCGACTGGTCTCGATCCATCCCGCTGTCCCGGGGCGACAGGCAGCCCAGCGGGCCCGCGTACCCTGAATGGTCGGTGACCTGCCGCCTCGAAGGGGAGACGATGACCAAGCAGCCCGGCCGCCCCCCGGCCGCCGAGTCGGACGAGCCGGCGGTCAACGCGGGCACTCGGCCGCTGCCCGCCCCCGGCGCCACTGTGCTCGCGCTGCTGGCGCTCGGCTGGCTGGCCGCCATGCTCTGGTCCACCCGGGAGGCCATCACCTCGGCGGCGGCCGGCGTCACCGCGATCAGCCTCTCCGCGTTCGCCCTACCCGGCGTGATCTCGGCCGCGCTGGTGGCCGGGGCCGCCGTCGCGCTGGCCGGTGGCAACCTGCTGGCCCGCCGGTACGGCGACTGGGCCACCCTGCGCTTCGCTGGCGCGATCGGCGGCGGAATGCTGGTCGGGCTCGCCGCCGCGGTGGCCATCAACCTCACCTACTTCGACACGTCCACCACCAACGTGATCGCCGGCACGACCGCGGCAGCGGCGATCATCGGGGGCGCGCTGGCCGCCGCGCGAACCGCCCCGGCGATCGGTGCCGTGGTCACCGCCGCGCTGGGCACCCTGATCTTCGTGGTCGCGTTCAGCCGCGCCCGCGACCCGCTGTTCGACCTCTTTGGCGCCGGCGACAGCCAGGAATCGTTGATCAGCGCGGCCAAGTGGGTGTCCCGCACAGAATCGCTCGTCGCCGGGCTCCTGGCCGGCCTCCTGGCCTTCGGCTACCTGACCTGGGCACGACGTCGAGCCGTCCGCCGCGATCCCGACGCCCCGGCGCTGCGCTGGCCCGCGTACCTGCTCGCCGGCGCCGGGCCGGGGCTCCTCCTGCTGCTCGCCGAGGTGATCATCCGGGTCGGCGGCCGGTCGCTGCTCGACCTCGCCAGCGCGCTCAGTGAGGCGGACGCGGTGGCGCAGACCTCACTCGGCACCTCCCGGGTGGACAACGGCATCTGGGTGCTGTTCGTGGGGGCGCTGACCGCGCTCATCGCGTTCGGCCGCACGCTCAGCCCCGCCCACAGCGACGACGACGAACCAGCCGACAGCCCAAGGCCGGTCCCGGACCAGGCCGACCCCGAGGACGACAAGCCGGGCTACGCCAAGGCGTACGACGCGGACCCGACCGAGACCTCCGACGACGCTCAGGCGGTCGACGCGGACCCGGCAAAGGCGGACCCAACTCGCTGACCCGGCGTCGGGCCGGTGTCCGGCGGTCCCGGCCGGCGTTCGACGTCAGGCGGTCCCGGCCGGTGCGCGGTGTTCGACGGTCCCGGCCGGTGTCGGCTCAGGTGGCGGCGCGGAGCAGTTGGTCCAGCTCCGTCACGTCGTACCACTCCAGCTCGTGATCCTCGGCGCCGTCGACGGTAAACTGGGCGTCGGGGTCACCAGCCGCCGCCTCGGCCACCACGTCGGCCGCCGCGCCGATCTCCTCGACCGCGTCCGCGCCGTCCACGTGGATGGCCGCCACCGCGCCCACCGGCACGGCACCGGTCAACGCCACAGTGCTGGAGCCCAACTCACCGTCGCCACGCCCGATCGCCCCCGACGGCAGGTCGACCGAGACGACGACGCGACGGCGGGGCGCGCTCGGGTCGGCCCGCAGCAGGTGCAGGGCGTCCTGCGCAGCCCGGGTGAACGCGACGTACTCCAACTCCTCCTCGTCGCCCTCCGCGTACCACTCGCGAAGCGCCGGGGTCACGGCGTGCGCCTGGTCGGCGGCGAGCCCCTCCTCACGCAGCCGAGCCAGCATCGGTACGGTCGCCGGCACGTACACCCGGACAAGCTCGTCGGTCACCGGTCGTCTCCCCGCGTCGTCCTCCACCGGCAGCCGCCGGCACGGGCGCAGATCATGCCGCACGCCGTGACCGTCATACACCTCGCCTCCGGCCGGAGGAAGCTCCCGCCCGGTGTGTCTCGCGCTGCCGGTCGGCCGCCGAACCGGGCCGGTGCTGGGCGGTCAGCGCTGTCGGTGGCAAACTGAGCCAAACGACATCAACACCGGGAGTTCCTGTGGAGCCGAGGTTCCTGCTGCTCTCCGACGTGGCTGCCGAGCTCAACGTGTCGGATTCGCAGGTCTACCACATGGTGCGCAGCGGCGAACTGCCGGCGATCAAGATCGGCGGGCGCGGCCAGTGGCGCGTCGAGCGGACCCGCCTGGAAGAGTACATAACGCGCAAATACGACGAAACTGCGGACTGGGTGCAGAGCAATCCGCTCATCGACAGGGACCCCGAGTAGCGGCCCAGCCCATCCGGTCGGGCCCGCCGGCCCGCCTGGCTGCCGCCCACGTCCCGACCAGACCGCCTGCCGCTCGCGCCGCGCTGGCCGAGCCGCCTGCCTGCCGCTCACGCCACGGCCGTGCCTGCCCGCCGCCCACGTCACGACCAGCCCGCCAGCCGCTGGCGCCCCGCTGACCGAGTCACCTGCCTGCTGCTCGCGTCACGACCAGCCCGCCAGCCGCTCGCGCCGCGCCGGCCGAGTCACCTGCAGCCCACGTCACGATCGACCCCTCAGCCAGCCCTTCGCCTGACGGCCGTGGGCGGTCCGGGCGTCCGACCTGGCTTGATCCACTCGGGTTTACGGAAGTCGGGGCATCGAGGCCGCCGCGATACCGCGGCATCAAGAAACTCGAGTGGATCAAGGGCCTTTGTTGGTCGTGGGTACCGGGAAGCCATTGACCGAGGCAGTTGTCTCGCTCAGAATCGAGCTTGTCGGAGGCAAACGAAGGCAAACGCAAGATCGAGGGGGCCATGATGAGCGGAGCACGACCCGGTCCTTCCCGACCACCCGTGCGACTGCGCCCCGTCCCGCCCTTCGACCCGCCGTACGTCGACGAGACCGACGGGGCGTACTGGCCAGCACCGACCGACGGTCAGCTCGCCCTCGACCTGTTCGCCTCCACCAGACCCCTCCCCCTCCGGCCGCCGGAACGCCGAACACCGCTGCGCCCGGTGCCCAACCGACCCGCCACCCATCCCGTCGCGTCGTTACCGCCGACGGCTGCTCCGGAGACCACCCGAGCGGCGCACCGCTTCGTCGGCACGTGCGTGGAGGTGGTCAACGGCTACCGCTCGCCGAACCAGGTGCGAGCGCTGCTCGACCCGGCCCGAGCAGCCGACCTGCTGACCGAACTCGCCCGCGCGTCCGGCCGGGCCGGGACAACCCGCCGTCGCACCGGCCGACCACTGGTTCGGCTGCTACGCCTGCGAGTTTGCGAGCCCAGGGAGACCGCTGTGGAGGCGGCAGCCGTCCTCACCGGCGCCAGCGGCCGAAGTTGGGCGATGGCAGTACGCCTGGAGCACCGTCGTGGCCGCTGGCTCTGCACCGCCCTACACGTGCTCTGACCACACTCCCGGCCCCAATCGATCACCTGGCCGCGCCCAGGACGGCTCCAACCCGTGCCCCGCCGGGCTAGGACGAGCCGGCCAAGCCAGGCAGGGCCGGGGCCAAGCCAGGCAGGGCCGGGGCCAAGCCAGGCAGGGCCGGGGCCAAGCCAGGCAGGGCCGGGGCCAAGCCACGGGGCCAAGCCAGGCAGGGCCGGGGCCAAGCCAGGCAGGGCCGGCCCGGCAGGACTAGGCCGGGCCGGGCCGAACAGGGCCGGGCCGAACAGGGCCGGGCCGAACAGGGCCGGGCCGAACAGGGCCGGGCCAGGGCCAGGGCGGACGGGGCCAGGGCAGGGTTAAGCCAGGCCAGGACCGAGCCAGGCCAGGGCCAGACCGGGTGATCCACTCCGGTTTCAGGAAATCGGGTTGTCCGGCTGTGGGTGATGGCCCGATTTTCATGAAGGCGAGGTGATCACGGTGTGCGGGTGCGTGTCACCCGAGGAGGGCCGCCCAGGCAGGTGGTTTGTCGGGCCGGCGGGGCTGGCAGACACCGACGGGCCCCGGCCTGGTCGGCCGGGACCCGTCGGTCAGGGACTGTCGCTGCGCGGACGCTGTCGGTCAGTTGCCGCCGTTGGGGGCGCCGTGGCAGCGCTTGTACTTGCGGCCCGAGCCACACGGGCACGGCGCGTTGCGGGACGGGCCGTTGCTCGCCTCGGCCTGGTTGGGTGCCGTCCGACGGGCGGCAGCCGACGGAACAGCCGGGCCACGCAGCCCGGATGCCGGCCGCTGTGGAGCGGACGGCGCGCTCTGCCCCGGTGCCGCAGGGGCACCCGGAGCCGGTCGGCCAACGCCGAGCGCCGGAGCCTGCTGCTCGGCCTGCTCCACGGCGACCGCACCGGGGCTGGCCTCGCCGTCGATGGTGGGCGCGGAGTATTGCAGGCCCTGCCGCCGCGGTGCCTGGTTGAGGCCCTTGGCCCGGATCTCGACCGGCTTGTCGAGCAGCGTGACCTCGTCGGCCCCCGCCTCCGGCTCGGGTTCGGTGACCTGGACCTCGATGTTGTAGAGGAAACCGACGGTCTCCTCTTTGATGCCCTCCATCATCGTGGCGAACATGTCGAAGCCCTCGCGCTGGTATTCCACCACCGGGTCGCGCTGGGCGTACGCGCGCAGGTTGATGCCCTCCTGGAGGTAGTCCATCTCGTAGAGGTGCTCGCGCCACTTGCGGTCGATGACCTGGAGCAGCACCATCCGCTCGAGTTGGCGGACGCCCTCGGTGCCGAGCTGCTCCTCACGGCGGTCGTACGCGGCGTTGGCGTCCTCCTTGAGGCGGGCGACCAGGAAGTCGGCGTCCATGCCGGCCCGAGAGCCGCCGGTTTCCTCCTCCAACTCCTCGATCGTCACGCTGACCGGGTAGAGCTGCTTGAGGCTGGACCAGAGCTGCTCAAGATCCCAGTCTTCGCCGTAGCCCTCGGAGGTGGCACCCCGCACGTACGCCTCGACGGTGTCGTCGATCATGTTGCGGACCTGGTCGGAGAGGTCTTCACCGTTGAGCACCCGGAGCCGCTCGGCGTAGACGACCTGGCGCTGCTTGTTGAGCACCTCGTCGTACTTGAGGACGTTCTTGCGGATCTCGGCGTTCTGGCCCTCGATCTGGGCCTGGGCGCTCTTGATCTGCCGGGTGACCATCTTCGACTCGATGGGCACGTCCTCCGGGATGTTGAAACGCTCCATCACCGCCTCGACGGCCCCGGCCCGGAAGCGCCGCATCAGCTCGTCCTGCAGCGACAGGTAGAAACGGGACTCGCCCGGGTCACCCTGCCGGCCGGCGCGACCGCGCAGCTGGTTGTCGATCCGCCGGGACTCGTGCCGTTCGGTGCCCAGCACGTAGAGGCCACCGGCGGCGGCGACCTCCTCCGCCTCGGCGTCGCAGGCCTGCTTCCACTTGGGAAGGACCTCCTCCATCGCCTTGGCGTACTCTTCCTCGTTCTCCAGCGGGTCGAGGCCGCGCTGGCGCAGCTCGTTCGCGGCGAGGAACTCGGCGTTGCCGCCGAGCAGGATGTCGGTGCCGCGACCGGCCATGTTGGTTGCCACGGTGACAGCGCCCTTACGCCCTGCCTGGGCGACGATCTCGGCCTCCCGCGCGTGGAACTTGGCGTTCAGCACGTTGTGCGGGATGCCCCGGCGACGCAGGAGCTGGGAGAGGATCTCGGAGTTTTCCACCGAGACGGTGCCGACGAGCACCGGCTGGCCCATCTGGTGCCGCTCGGCGATGTCCTCGATGACGGCGTTGAACTTGGCCTTTTCCGTCTTGTAGATGACGTCCGGCCGGTCTTCGCGAACCATCGGGCGGTGGGTCGGGATCGTCACGACGCCGACCTTGTAGACCTTGTTGAACTCGCTCGCCTCGGTCTGGGCCGTACCGGTCATTCCGGACAGCTTCTCGTAGAGGCGGAAGTAGTTCTGGAGGGTGATGGTGGCCAGGGTCTGGTTCTCCTGCTTGATCTCCACCCCCTCCTTGGCCTCGATCGCCTGGTGCATGCCCTCGTTGTAGCGACGGCCGTGCAGGATGCGACCGGTGAACTCGTCGACGATCAGGACCTCACCGTCGCTGACGATGTAGTCCTTGTCGCGCTTGTAGAGCTCCTTGGCCTTGATGGCGTTGTTGAGGTAGCCGACCAGCGGGGTGTTCACCGACTCGTACAGGTTGTCGATGCCGAGCCGGTCCTCGACCTTGGCGACGCCCCGCTCGGTCACCGCGATGGTGCGCTTGGAGTGGTCGACCTCGTAGTCGCCCTCGCCGTCGGTGCCGGGCTGGAGCCGGGCCACCACGCCGGCGAACTCGCCGTACCAGCGGGCGGAGTGCTCGGCCGGGCCGGAGATGATCAGCGGGGTGCGGGCCTCGTCGATCAGGATCGAGTCGACCTCGTCGACCACCGCGAAGTTGTGCCCGCGCTGCACCAGCTCGTCCTTCGACCACGCCATGTTGTCGCGCAGGTAGTCGAAGCCGAACTCGTTGTTGGTGCCGTAGGTGATGTCGCACTCGTAGGCGGCCTTGTGCTCGCTGGCCGGCCGGTTGGGCAGCACCACGCCGACGGTCAGCCCGAGGAACTCGTGCACCCGGCCCATCCACGCCGCGTCACGCTGGGCGAGGTAGTCGTTGACCGTGATGACGTGGACGCCCTTGCCGGAGAGCGCGTTGAGGTAGACGGCCATGACCGAGGTCAGCGTCTTACCCTCACCGGTCTTCATCTCGGCGATGTTGCCGAAGTGCAGCGCCGCGCCGCCCATCACCTGGACGTCGTACGGGCGCTGGCCCAGCACCCTGGCGGCTGCCTCGCGGGCCACCGCGAACGCCTCCGGCAGCAGATCATCGAGGGTCTCACCCTCCTCGAGCCGCTCTCGGAACTGCTCGGTCATGCCGGCCAGTTCCTCATCGGTGAGGTTGATGTAGTCGTCCTCGATCGAGCTGACGGCATTGGCGATCGCCTTGAGGCGGCGCACCATGCGGCCCTCGCCCGCGTTAAGGACCTTTTCCAGAATCGACACGGATCAACGCTCCCCTAGACAGTCTCGAACCATCGTAGGCGCTCCATCGGCGCGATGGTCACTGGTGGCGGTGCTCGACCCCGCGGAACCCGACATAACTCGCGTCCTGCGCTCGCCCCAAACGTTATCCGGTTACGCCGTCGGCGAACGCTGCGGCAGGATGCACGAGTGGAGCCCGTGGAGATCATCGAGGACGGCGTGCTGCTGCGACCCTGGCGGGAGGCGGATGCCGAGGCCGTCCACCGAGCCTGCCAGGACCCCGACATTCAGCGCTGGACCACCGTACCGCGCCCATACCGGCCGGAACACGCGCACGGATTTGTCACCGAGATGAGCCAGAAGTCCTGGGCCGAGGGCACCGGGGCACCGTTCGCGGTCTGCGACCCGGGCACCGGTGAGCTGCTGGGCGCCAACGGCCTGATCTCCATCGACAAGGACGGTACCGGTGAGGTCGGCTACTGGACGGCACCGTGGGCGCGTGGTCGGGGCGTGATGGTCCGGGCCACCCGGGCGGTGGCCCGCTGGTCCTTCGACACCGTCGGCCTGCGTCGGCTCATCTGGCAGGCCGAGGTGGGCAACCACGCCTCCCGGCTGGTGGCCCTCCGAGCCGGTTTCCGGGTCGACGGCCGGTTGCGGATGGCCAACCCGGCGCTGGAGGGCGTGGCGGACGGCTGGATCGGTTCGCTGCTGCCTGGCGAGGTGCCCGCCGCCGGGTCGCCCGGGCCGGCCCAGCCGGGCACCCTCGCCGCCCGCCGGGCCGCCGTCTTCGGCCGCCCGCAGCCCGTTCTGTTCGCCACCACCGGGGCGGGCGAGCTGCGGCTGCGGCCCATGGAGGAGCGGGACCTGGGCGCCGTGGTGCGGACCTGCCGAGACCCGGAGTCGATCCGCTGGACCACGGTGCCGGACCCGTACGACCACGCCGACGCGCTGTGGTACCAGGAGCACTGCCAGGCGCTGTGGGCCCGGGGCGACGCCGCCTGCTTCGTGATCGCCGACCAGGACGACAGCTACGCGGGCACCATCGACCTGCGGCTCTCCCCGACCGACCCGCTGCTGGCCGACGTGGGGTTCATGACCGCGCCCGACGCCCGTGGTCGCGGCTACATGACGGCCGCGCTGCTCGCGCTGAGTGCCTGGGGTTTCACCGCGCTGGGTCTGGCCCGGATCGAGTGGAAGGCGAACGTCGGCAACGACGCCTCCCGTCGGGTGGCGGAGAAGGCCGGCTTCTCGTTCGAGGGGACCGCCCGGGGTGCCGTACCGCACCGGGGCGAACGGGCCGACGTCTGGGTCGCCGCGCTGCTCGCCGAGGATCTGGCGTGACCGAGCAGGAGGTCATCGAGGCGTACGGGGTGCGGCTGCGGCCGTTTCACACCGGGGACACCGCCGACGTGGTCGACGGCTGCGCCGACCCGGTCAGCCAGCGGTTCGTGTCGAACCTGCCAGCCCCGTACACCGATGTCGACGCCCGCTGGTGGATCGAGGTGGGCGCTCCGGCGGCCTGGACCGGCGGCGGCGCCGCGTACGCCATCGCCGACCCGGCCACCGACCGGCTGCTCGGCGCGGTGGGGTTGAACAACCCGGTGTCCGCCCGGGGTCAGGTCGAGATCGGCTACTGGGTGCGGCCGGCGGCGCGCGGACGCGGGGTCGCCACCGCCGCGACCCGCGCGCTGAGCGACCACGCGTTCGCCGCCGGCACCGCCCGCCTGGAGCTGCTCACCGAGCCGGAGAACGCGTCGAGTCAGCGGGTCGCGCTGGCCGCCGGCTACCGCTACGAGGGCTCGCGCCGGTCGGCCGGATCCGGCCGGAACGGGGACCGCCACGACCTGCTGGCCTGGGTACGCCTCGCCGACGACCCGCCCGGCCCGACCGCCCGCCTGCTGCCCGACCTGCCCGGCGGGCTGCTCACCGACGGTGTCGTGACAGTGCGCCGGCTCGCGCCGGACGACGCGGAGCTGATGCACCGGCTGCACAGCCGACCGGAGGTCGTCGCCAACCAGGCCCCGCCGGTGCCGCCGACGCCCGAGGCGACGCAACGGCGCTGCCTGCTGGCGGAGAGCGCCTGGCTCACCGGTGTCATCGCCCGACTGATGATCGTCGACGTGGCCAGCGGCGCGCCGGCGGGCAGTTGCGGGATGTCGATCACGGACGCGGCCAGCGGTGAGGGCTCGGTCGGCTACGCGCTGCTACCCGAGTGGCGGGGCCGGGGGTACGCGACCCGTGCGGTCCGGCTGCTCGCCGCGTGGGCGTTCGGTTCGGCGGGTGTCACCCGGCTGGTCGCCGGCACAGTGCCGGGAAACGTCGCCTCGCACCGGGTGCTGGAGCGGGTCGGCTTCCAGCGGGAGGGGCTCCAGCGTGGCCGGCTGCCCGGCCTGGACGGCACCCGCCTGGACGATCTGACGTTCGCGCTGCTCCCCACCGACCTGCGCTGAGAACGGCGGCAGGGAGTTGTGGCGGGACGTCCCGCCACAACTCCCTGGTCGAACAAGAGGGGTGGGTCAGGTGGCGAGGGAGATGATCCCGTAGTCGTAGGCGTGCCGCCGGTAGACGACGCTGGGACGGCCGGACTCCTTGTCCTGGAAAAGGTAGAAGTCGTGGCCGACCAGTTCCATCTCGAACAGCGCGTCGTCGATGGTCATCGGCTCCGCCGGGTGCACCTTCTCCCGGGCGATGTGCCACGGCTGCTGGTCGTCGTACTCCTCCTCGACCCGCTCCGCGACGGCCGTGCCGGCGCGGGCGCCGTCGCTCGGCGCGGTGGAGACCAGGTCGGCGACCGGCAGGCCCGCGGTGGCCTCGGCGACGGAGATCGGCGCGTGCCGGCCCCGGTGTACGCGGCGGCGGTCGGCTGCGCGGCGTAGCCGGGTGTCGAGCTTCGCAATGGCGGCGTCGAGCGCGCTGTAGAAGTCGTTCGTGCAGGCCTCGGCCCGAATCACCGGACCCCGGGAAACGCAGGTGATCTCCACCCGCTGGCAGTGGTCGGCTTGGCGCGGATTGCGCTCGTGAAACAGCTCGACATCGACGCGAATAAGTTTGTGGTCGTAGCGTTCGATCTTCGCGAGTTTCTCGGCTACGTGTACCCGGTAATGATCGGGAACTTCGACGTTACGGCCCTTGACCACGATGTCCACGTGACCTCCCTTGTTCGGACGGTCTTCGATCCGGTTACCCGGCCGCGCGCCGTGGGGAGACCCGCTGGCGTCGACCGGTTGTACGGCTACGCCTCCTCTCACCGCCGAGGGCGGTTGGAACGACCTCCTACCCCCGACAGCGAAACGCTAACTCCTGTTTGCCCGGCAGTCACCCCATGTTGCCGAGACGGCCCAGAATTTTTCGCAGCTCATACACCAACGGGTGAAACGGAAACACGATGGGTTACGACTGGTGTCTTTTCTCGGTCGCCGCGAGCACGGCGGCGACTGTTGGCGCCCATCCCGTCGCGCTCAGCACTCCGCTCGCGGCGGCGAGGGTCACCCCGGTGGTGACGATGTCGTCGAGCAGCACCACGACCGGCGCCGGGCCCGCGGCACCACCCCGCAACGGTCCGGCCGAGCGAGGCTGGAAGGCCGCCTCGGCCGCCGCCGCCCGCCCGGCGCTGTCCAGGGTGACCGAGTCGGGCCGGGGCAGCGCCCGCAGCGGACGGTGCACCCGCGCCGCCCAACCGCCCCGGTTGAGCCGGACCGCGCAGTGCCGGGCCAACCGGTCGAGGTGGTCTCCGTAACGGGACCGGGCCGCCGCCGCGGTGTCCGGGACCGGAACCAACGCCAACGGACGAGGCTCGCCGACGGCCGCCGCGACGACCTCGGCGAGCAGCGCGCCGAGTGGGCGGGCCAGGCCGTGTCGGCCGTGTTCCTTGTACGCCAGCAGAGCCTCGCGCAGCGGACCCGCGTACGAGCCGAGTGCGACGCAGGACGGCAGACCCGGCGGGGCGGGGGTGGGGCGCACCGCCCGTGGCCGCAACTGGCTCAGCGCGGTGACGCAGGCGGGGCAGACCCCGTGCCGCAGGCCGGGGCGGCGCTCGCGACAACCGGCGCAGCCGGCGGGTAGCACCAGGTCGGCGAGGTCCGCCCAGAGCCCGCCCACCGGGTCAGTAGAGGAAGAACGGGGCCGACGGGTTGCTCTGCCGCACGCCGGCCGGCACCGGGGCGATGCCGCGTACCCGGCTGGGCTCGATGCGTTCGAACGGGCTACTGCGGTAGGCCACCCCGTTCACCTCGTACATGTAGGCACCGCTGGGCGCCCGCACGCCGCGGTTGCTCGGGTACGCGGTCAGGTGGTTGACCTTGGCACCGAGGTCGGTCCGCAACGGCGTCTCCAGGGCGCCGTCGACGCTGATCTCGTAGAGCGCCGGCTGGCCGACCGACCCGGCCACCACCAGTTGGTCCTCCCTGCCCCAGTCGACCGCCGTCGGGTTGGTCAGCGAGGTGACCAGCTCTCGGGGCGGGCCGATGGAGACCCCGCCGCCGTCGAGGTTGACAGCGGCGACGTAGAGGCGGCCGCCGGCGATCAGCGCCACCCGCTGGCCGTCCAACGCGGCGGCCACCGCCGTGACCTCGCCGGAGGGCAGGTTGAGCGGCATCTGATACATCCGCGCCGTCTCGTCGAACCGGTAGAGCTGCCCGTCGGCCACGACCAGGCCGCGGCCGGGTCGGGAGTCGACCATCCGCAGCCAGACCGGCCGGCTGATCGAGGAGTACTCGGTGCTGCTGCGGCTGAGCACGGAGACCGGCTCGACGCCCGTGCCCACGGCGAGCCGGTAGCGGTTCTTGCTGCCGGTGACCACCATCGCGGCGAGGATCCGCCGGTCCTTGGCGAACCCGAGGCTGGCCGAGACGACGTTGCGGTTGACCTCGGGCGCCAGCGGCACGGTGCCGCTGGGCTCGCCTTCGAAGTCGAGCGGGTGGATCGCACCGTCGTACACCCCGAAGCGCAGCGGGCTGGCGGCGTGCGGGTAGAGCGCATGGGAGTTTCGGCGCTCGCCCAGGATCACCACCGGTTGCGCGTTGTTGCGGATCTTCAGCTCCAGTTGGCCCGGCAGGTCACCCAACGACCAGGCGATCTGGGTGATCAACTGGTCGATGCCGTTCTGGTCGTCGCTGGGCATGTCCAGGTTGACCTCCCACCGACCGTTCCCACCGGTGGCGTTGTTGATCAGCTCGGTGCGGTCCGGCAGCCCGACGACTCCCGGGCGCAGCCAGTCGGAGGGACCGCCGACCAGCCACTTCACCACCTCGTTGACCCGCCGCTCGACCGGCACCGCCTGCGGTCGGTAGCGCTGGTCAGGCACCAGACGGGTGCGGTCGGAGCTCCAGAAGTAGATCGTCTCGTCCTGGTAATACTGTCGGAGCGCGGTGTCGCTGAGCAGCAGCACGTTGGGCGGGTCGATGATGTACAGGCCGGCGCGGTCATCGTCGACGCCGCCGTCGAACGACGCGCTACGCAGGCCGAACTCGTACTCCGTCTCGGTCGCCACCGGCGGAGCCAGGGTGCCGTTGGCCCGCAGCACACCGATCTGCTGCACCGTGATCTTCACGGTCGTGGTCAAGTCCCTGTTGGGGGTGTAGACCGCCTCGCGCAGCCGCACCACGTTCAGCGCGACCTCGCTGCCCTTCTTGTCCTGTAGGCGGATCTTGTCCTCCGGGGCGACGAACGCCTTGACCCGCTCGTACGCCCGATCCGGCTCGCCTGCGGCGGCGGACAGGAAGTTGCGGACGAACACCTCTTGGAGGGTGCCGCTGGCGGTCCGCGTCGGTGGCTCACTGCCCCGGCTGATCACACCGGCCTCGGTCGCGGCACCGCCCTTGCCGTCCACCCGCACGTCGGAGGCCGCCGGAATGCCGCAGCCGGCGCCCAGCAGCACCATCACGCCGAAGGTCCCGAGCAGGGTCGGCCGTCTCACGAGTGCACCTCCGTCCGCTGCCCGTCGCCGGCCGGAGCCGGACCGATCGCCAGTGCCCCGCCGGTGCCGGGACCGATGGCAAGTTGGCCGCCGTCACGGGAGCCACCATCGCGAGGGTTGCCGTCGCGGGGGCCGCCGAACGGCAGCGTCGCGTCGGCCGGCACCAGCCGCAGCGGCGAGGTGGTCAGCCGGTCGCCGGCACGGGCCGGCAGGGTGAGCCGGAACTGCGCGCCCTGCCCGGGAGCGCCCCACGCCTCCAGCCAGCCGCCGTGCAGCCGAGCGTCCTCCAGGCTGATCGACAGGCCGAGGCCGGTGCCCCCGGTCTGCCGGGCCCGGGACGGGTCCGCCCGCCAGAACCGGTTGAACACCAACTTCTCCTCGCCCACCTTCAGCCCCACACCGTGGTCCCGGACGGTGATCGCCACGGCGGTCTCGTCGATGCCGAGGGTGATCAGCACCGGCCGGGCCTCACCGTGCTCGACAGCGTTACCGACCAGGTTGCGCAGCACCCGCTCGACCCGGCGCGGGTCAACCTCGGCGATCACCGGCGTGCCCGGCAGGTCGAGTTCGATCGGTACGCCCACCCGCTCGGCCAGCCCGGCCAGCCGGTCGACCACCCGGTGCACCACCGGCACCAGGTCGGTCGGCTCGGAATCCAGCATGGCGAAGCCCGCGTCGAACCGACTGATCTCCAAGAGGTCGGTGAGCAGTTCCTCGAATCGGTCCAGCTCGGCCTGGAGCAGTTCGGCGCTGCGGGCGACCGCCGGGTCGAACTCGTCGCGCTCGGCGAAGATCAGGTCAGCGGCCATCCGGACCGTGGTCAGCGGGGTCCGCAGCTCGTGGGAGACGTCGGAGGTGAAGCGGCGCTGCAACCGGGACATCTCTTCCAGGCGCAGGATCTGCCGTTGCAGGTTGGTGGCCATCTGGTTGAACGACGCGGCGAGCAGGGCGAGGTCGTCCTCGCCGTTGACCACCATCCGCTGGTCGAGCAGGCCCGCGGAGAGCCGCTGGGCGGTGCGGGCGGCGACCCGGACCGGGTTGACCACCAGCCGGGTGACCAGCGCCGCGAGCAGGCCGAGCAGGATCACCAGGGCGACGCCGGTGGCCACCACCGTGGCTCGGGCGTCGGCGGCGGTGACGTCCTGCCGGCCCAGCGGGACCAGATAGTAGAGCTCGATCTGGCCGAAGCGAGTCGGCACCGGTGAGCCGTAGACCAGGTATTTGGTGGTCTCGTCGGTGAGTCGCCCGGTGCGGATCTGGCTGGCCACCTTGCCGTCGGCGATCGCGGCGCGCAGCTCGGGGCTGATCAGCGGCTGGACGTTCGCCGACGGGGAGGTGCGGGTCTGGATGTCGTTGGGGTAGTCGTCGGCGGTGATCGCCACCACCACCCCGCTGGTCTGCTGGGGGTCGCCGCCGGCCAGGTAGTTGACGGTGCCGTCGATGGTCTCCTGAAGCTGCGCCTCCTGCGGCTGCCCGTAGAAGGAGACCTGCTTGGCCGCGTAGCTGGCACCGCTGGTCACCCGCTGCCGCACGTCGCTGCGCGCGCTGTCGAGCAGGATGGTGGTGATCTTGTCAGCGATGAGGAACGCGAAGCCGCCGACCAGCAGGCTGGACGCGACGAGCGTGATGGTCACCACCCGGACCTGGAGCGAGCGGCGCCAGGTCTGGTGCGCCCGACCCAGCACGCCCGCGACCCGGACACTCACCGCACGCCAGAGCTCCCCGGCGGCGCTGGGCCGGCGGGGCGCCGTACTCGGGGAGGGTGGCGGCGGCGAGGTTGACACAGTGCGACCAGGCTATCCGGTCCCCGCCTTGTAGCCCACGCCCCGCACGGTGAGGATGATTTCCGGCCGCTCCGGGTCCGGCTCGATCTTGGCCCGCAGCCGCTGGACGTGCACGTTGACCAGACGGGTGTCGGCCGCGTGCCGGTAGCCCCAGACCTGCTCGAGCAGCACCTCACGGGTGAAGACCTGACGAGGCTTGCGGGCGAGTGCGACAAGCAGGTCGAACTCCAGCGGAGTCAGCTTCACCTCCTCGTCGTTGCGGCTCACGGTGTGCGCCGGCACGTCGATGGTGATCTGGTTGTCGGGCGGCCCGATGGTGAGCATCTCGGGGGCCACGTCCTCGCCTCGGCGCAGACGGGCCCGCATCCGGGCCACCAACTCCTTGGGCTTGAACGGCTTGACCACGTAGTCGTCGGCACCGGACTCCAGGCCGAGCACGACGTCCACGGTGTCGCTCTTGGCGGTCAGCATGACGATGGGCACGCCGGACTCCGCGCGGATCGACCGGGCGACGTCTATACCGCTCATGCCGGGAAGCATCAGGTCAAGCAGCACGATATCGGGACGACTGTCGCGAAAAGCGGCCAACGCCCGCTCGCCGTCGGCCACGAACGAGGGTAGGAAACCCTCACTACGCAGCACAATTCCGAGCATCTCGGCGAGCGCGGGGTCATCGTCGACCACCAGTACGCGGGCTCTCATGGGATTAATATTGCATCCTCATTCAGTTCGGTGGGACCGGCGTCTGCCGGTACGCGCTTCGCGCCGCCGGCAAATCGGGTGACCGCGGTCCGCGGCGGCGGCGCCACGTGCTGCGGTGCCCGGCGCACGGATGGCCGTGGTCAGGCTGCCACCATGATCCCCCGTCGGCGCCGCCCGGCGCCACCGCAGGCTCGGTCGACCCGACTGTCGCCATCCGGACGACGGTCAGCCGAACAGCCCACGCCCCCAGTAATCCCCGCCGTCGCGCACCCCGGGCGGACAGGCGAACACACCGCTGGAGACGTGTCGCAGGTATTCGTTCATCACGTCGTGCCGCGCCAACTGAGTCTGGATCGGCACGAACTGGCGGCGTGGATCGCGCTGGTAGGCGATGAAGAAGAGGCCCGCGTCGAGCCGGCCGAGGCCGTCCGAGCCGTCGACGAAGTTGTAACCCCGGCGGAGCAGCTGGGCACCGCTGTTCCGGCTCGGGTGGGCCAACGCGACATGGGCGTGCTCGGCGATGACCGTCTTCCCGTCCGCGCCGCGCGCGGCGAAGTCGGGCTCATCGAACTCGTCGCTCCGACCGAGTGGCGCGCCGCTGCCCTTGGCCCGGCCGACGATCTCCTCCTGCTCAGCGAGGGAGGTCCGGTCCCAGGTCTCCACCAGCATCCGAATCTTGCGGGTGACCAGGTACGAGCCGCCGGCCATCCAGTCCGGCCCGTCGCCCGGCTGCACCCACAACTGATCACGCAGCAGGTCGGTGTCCTCGGCCTTGAGGTTGGCCGTGCCGTCCTTGAACCCGAAGAGGTTGCGCGCGGTGGCCTGGTCCCGGGAGGTCGACGAGGTACGGCCGAAGCCGAGCTGCGACCAGCGGACGCTCACCACGCCCATGCCGAGCCGGGCCAGGTTGCGGATCGCGTGCACCGCCACCTGCGGGTCGTTGGCACAGGCCTGGACGCACAGGTCGCCGCCGGAGAGCTGCGGCTGCAACGCGTCGCCGGGGAACTTCGGCAGCTCGGCAAGGGCGGCGGGCCGACGGTCGGCGAGGCCGAAGCGGTCCCGCCCGTCAGCGTCGCGGAACAACGTCGGCCCGAAGCCGATGGTGAGGGTGAGCTGCGAGGGAGGCAGGCCGAGCGCTTCACCGGTGTCGTCCGGTGGGGCCTGCGGCATTCCGCCGACAGCACCCAGCACTCCGGCGTCGCGCCCCGCAGTCATCCGCGCGGCGGCGGCCGACCACTCCTCAAGCAGTTCGACCAGCCGGGCCCGATCCTTGGTGATCACGTCGAAGGCCACGAAGTGCAGTCGGTCCTGCGCCGGGGTGACGATGCCGGCCTGGTGCTCACCGTGGAACGGCACCGCCCCGGCCGGGTGGTCGGTCGCCGAGGCCGGGCCACCGGAGCCGTTCAGCAGTGCCCCCGCGCCGGCCGCCACCCCGGCGACCCCGGCCACCCCGGCGCCGGCCAGGGTGATCGCCCGGCGCCGGGTCAACCCGCTTCCGCTCATCGACTCGACTCTTTCTGCGTTGTGGTCACTTCGCGACGGCCGCGGCGACCTTGCTGATCGGCTCGGCGAGCGCGTTGATCCCGTCGGAGAGCTCCTTGAGCTCGGCCTTGCTCAACGCGGTGTGCAGCTTCCACCCGTCGCCGTCGCGGTGCTTGCCGAGCAGCGCTTCGACATTGGCGAACTCGGTGTCCAGCTGCGTGACCAGCTCGGGCGAGCGCTGCTGCAGCGCGGGGCGCAGGGCGGACACGGCCGCCTTGGAACCTTCGAGGTTGGCGGCGAAGTCCCAGAGGTCGGTGTGCGAGTAGCGGTCCTCCTCGCCAGTGATCTTGCCACTGGCGACCTCGTCGAGCAGTTCCTTGGCACCGTTGGCGAGCTGGAGCGGGGAGAGCTTCTCGGCGTTCGCCTTGGCCACGATCTCCTTGACGTCGACCAGCAGGCGGTCGGCGATCGGGCCGTCCTTGCTGATGTCACCGGACTGCCAGAGGTCCTTCTCGATCCGGTGGAAGCCGGTGAACTCCATTCCCTCCTCGATGACTTCCTCGCGGCCGTCGATCTTGGGGTCGAGGTCACCGAAGATCTCGGCAACCGGCTCGATCCGCTCCCAGTAGGTGCGGGCGACCGGGTAGAGCGCCTTGGACTTCGCGACGTCGCCGGCCTTGACCGCGCCAACGAACTCCTCGGTCTTGGCCAACAGCGCAGTGGTCTGGCTCTTGACGTAGCGCTGGTAGTTGGCGGTGGCATCACCCAGCGCGGCGTCGGCGGTGAGCGGCTGCGCCGACCCGCTGACCTTGAGCGCGCCCCGGATGCCCTTGCCGCTCATCCCCGGCTTGCAGGCGGTCTGGTACGTGCCGGCCGGCAACTCCACGTGCAGCTCGCGGCTCAGCCCGGGGGCGATGTTCTCCACCTCGCCCATCACGCGGTCGCCGTCGGCGTACACGTAGAACTCGGTCACCTTCGCGCCCGAGTTGGTGATCTTGAAGGTGGCCGTGCCGGCGCCCAGGTCGGTGGTGCCGACCTCACAGGCGGTGTCGCTGGCCTTGACCACGATCGGGCCGGCGGCCCCGGCCTGGTCACCCTTGCCCGAGTCGGAGCAGGCGGTCAGACCGGCCGTTGCCAGCACACCGGCGGCGGCCAGCGCGAAGAACTGGGTGGTACGCATCTGGGCTGTTTCTCCTCGTGGGTCAGGCGCGCTGCGGCGTGGACGCCGCCTCGGCCTCGGCGCCGGTGTCCGCCCCGCGCTCGGTGACGGTGGTGGTGGTCACGGTGGGTGCCGGCTTACGCCGGGCCGGTCGCAGGAAGAGCAGGAGCACCGGTACGGCGTACCCGACCCAGGCGATCGTCTCCAGCACGGTGGGCGCGGGAGTCACGTTGAACATGCCGGCGAGCAGTGCCGCGTACCAGGTGCTCGGGTCGAGCACGCCGGTGATGTCGAAGGCCAGGTTGCTCAGGCCGGGAAGGACGCCGGCCTCCTGGAAGTCGTGCACGCCGTACTTGAGGATGCCGGCGGCGACCAGGATCAGCAGCGCGCCGGTCCAGGTGAAGAACTTGCTGAGGTTGATTCGCAGGGCGCTGGCGTAGAGCAGCACGCCGATGACCACGGCGGTGACGATGCCGCCGATCAACGCGAGCAGCGGCCCGCTGTCGCCGGCCGCACCCTGGGCCGCCGAGTAGAAGATCAGCGCGGTCTCCAGGCCTTCGCGGATCACGGCAAGGAAAGCCATTCCGGCGACGGCGAGGGACCCGACGGCCAACGCCTCGGTGAGTTTGCCCCGCAGCTCGCCGGCGATGGTCCGGGCGGCCCGGCGCATCCAGAAGATCATCCAGGTCACGAAGACCACGGCGGCGACGGAGGTGACCGCTTCGAACAACTCACGATCGTCGGAGCGGGACAACAGCGAGGTCGACGTGTATTCGATCAACCAGCCGAAGAGCACCGAGAGCGCCACGGCCAGGCCGACACCCGCCCAGACCTGCGGCAGTCGGTCCCGGCGCTGCGACTTCACCAGGAAGGCGACCAGGATGCTGACCACCAGGGTGGCTTCCAGCCCTTCCCGCAGGCCGATCAGATAGGTGGCGAACATCCAGGCTCCGAGTAGTTAGGCACGCCTTTGCTTACTTAGGGCAGGCATACCTTCCTCCTGCTCAGGGCCCCCGTCAAGTCGTTCATGACAAGCTCACTGAGCCGCGCCGAGGACGACGCGCCCGGCAGCCTGCCGGTGGCCGGTCGGCTGTGGAAGGATCCCCGCCGTGAGGGGATTCCTGCCGTGGTTGGCGGTGCTGGCCGTGGTGCTGGTGCTCAGCGCGCTACGCCTGCGCGCGCTCGCCACCATCGTGTCGGTCGGCTGGCTGGTCTGGTGCGTCTGGACGTGGTTCCGGCCCACCCGGCGCGGCCCCCGTTCAGGCTGACCGCCGAAGCCGGCGGCGGAAAGGCCGACCCGCCGAGAGCCGACGGCAGAGACGCTGACCCGCCGAGACCGGCGGCGGAGACGCCGAACCGGGCCGGCTGCGAACAGCCGACCCGGTCCGAACGTGTCGATCAGTAGCGGTAGTGGTCCGGCTTGAACGGACCCTCCTGGGAGACGCCGAGGTAGTCGGCCTGCTCCTTGGTCAGCGTGCTCAGCTTGGCGCCGAGCGCGCCGAGGTGCAGCCGGGCCACCTTCTCGTCCAGGTGCTTGGGCAGCACGTAGACGCCGATCGGGTACTCCTCGGTCTTGGTGAAGAGCTCGATCTGGGCGATCGTCTGGTTGGCGAACGAGTTCGACATGACGAAGCTCGGGTGCCCGGTCGCGTTGCCCAGGTTCAGCAGGCGACCCTCGGAGAGCACGATGATGGCGTGCCCGTCGGCGAAGCGCCACAGGTCGACCTGCGGCTTGATGTTGATCCGCTCGACGTCGGAACGCTTGGCCAGCCCGGCCATGTCGATCTCGTTGTCGAAGTGGCCGATGTTGCCGACGATGGCCTGGTGCTTCATCCGGGCCATGTGCTCGTTGGTGATGACGTCGAAGCAGCCGGTGGCGGTGATGAAGATGTCGGCCTGCTCGACCACGTCGTCCAGCGTGGCGACCTGGTAGCCGTCCATCGCCGCCTGCAACGCGCAGATCGGGTCCACCTCGGTCACCACGACCCGGGCGCCCTGGCCGCGCAGCGACTCGGCGCAGCCCTTGCCCACGTCGCCGTAGCCCATGACGACCGCCATCTTGCCGCCGATCAGCACGTCGGTGGCCCGGTTGATGCCGTCGATGAGCGAGTGCCGGCAGCCGTACTTGTTGTCGAACTTGCTCTTGGTCACCGAGTCGTTGACGTTGATGGCCGGAAAGAGCAGGGTGCCCGCCCGGTGCATCTCGTAGAGCCGGTGCACGCCGGTGGTGGTCTCCTCGGTCACGCCCTTGATGCCGGTGGAGATCCGGGTCCAGCGCTGGTTGTCCTCGCCGAGCGAGCGGTGCAGCAGTTCGAGGATGACCGCGTACTCCTCGGAGTCGGCGGACTCGACCGGCGGGACCGCCCCGGCCCGCTCGAACTCGGCGCCCTTGTGCACCAGCAGGGTGGCGTCGCCGCCGTCGTCGAGGATCATGTTGGGACCCTGCCCGTCCGGCCAGTCGAGCACCTGCTCGGTGCACCACCAGTATTCCGGCAGGGTCTCGCCCTTCCAGGCGTACACCGGGACCCCGGCGGGCGCCTCGGGGGTGCCGTTCGGGCCGACGACGATCGCCGCGGCGGCGTGGTCCTGGGTGGAGAAGATGTTGCAGGACGCCCAGCGCACCTGCGCGCCGAGCGCGACCAGCGTCTCGATCAGCACGGCGGTCTGGATGGTCATGTGCAGCGAGCCGGTGATCCGCGCGCCGGCGAGCGGCTGCGCCTCGGCGAATTCCCGACGGATCGCCATCAGGCCGGGCATCTCGTGCTCGGCGAGTTGGATCTCTTTACGCCCGAACTCGGCGAGCGACAGATCCGCCACCTTGAAGTCGCCGTCCGCGAGCGTGCTCGGCCGGGCCTCGGACGGCGTGCCGCTGGCGGACGCCGGGAGGGTGCTGGTCATGAAAGCTCCTGTCGAACGATGTCTGCGCCGACCCTCCACCTTACGCGCGTTGGCGACGGGCCTCAGGCACGGTCCGCGGACAGCGCACGGGGCGGTCGGTGATGGACGGACCTTCCCGCCATCTCCCGCCCGCCCCGTGCATCCCCCCGGTTTGGTTTCCCCCGCACGTTCTCGGACCGTCGTCGCGATAACGCTGCGTACTCATAGAGTCACACTCAGCCAGGATGACGTCAAGCTATTCCGGGAAAGTCGGACTTGTGTCGTCGCCGGCGAGCGCGTCAGCGCAGCCCGGACGTCGCCACGTACGCCATACCGGCACCGTCGATCCGCAACGGCGCACCGGACGCCGTACCGATCGCGGCCTCACCGGAGACCAGCGTCAACGCGCCGGCCCCGTCGTCCACGGTGATCGAGCCGCCAGCACAGAGCACCACCCGGGGGCCGGGCAGCGGCAGCGACACCGAGGGCACCGCCGCGTCGACCCGCACCCGGTGCAGCGCGAAATCGTCCACCGGGACCGGCCACCAGTCCACGCCCGGACCGACCGTCTCCGGGGCCCGCACCGGATCGTCGAGCACCTCGAAACGCAACACCCGCAACAGCTCGTCGACGTCCACCCGCTTCGGCGTCAGGCCGCCGCGCAACACGTTGTCGCTGGCCGCCATGATCTCCACTCCGCAGCCGCTCAGGTAGGCGTGCAGGTTGCCGGCGGGCATCCAGATCCCCTCCCCCGCCACCAGCCGCACGTGGTGCAGCAGCAACGCGACCAGCGCGCCCGGATCCCCCGGGTACGCCGTGGCCAGCCGGCGGACCAACTCCGCGTCCGGGCCGTCGGCCGGAGCCGCCACCACGGCGGCCAGCAGCTCGTGACGCTGGGCGACCGGCCAGCCGAGCAGCGTCCGCACCGCCGTCCGCAGCCCCGCCGGCCCGGCCCGCAACGCGGCGACCACCGGCGCCAACGCCGGTACGCCGAACGCGGCGAGCGCCTCGGCCGACTCCGCCGGATCCCGGAACCCGCACAGCGCCTCGAACGGGGTGAGCGCGACCAGCAACTCCGGCTTGTGGTGCGGGTCGACGTAGTTGCGCTGCCCCTCGGGACGCCCCGCCTCCGCCGCGAAGCCGGCCCGCGCCTGCTCGGCGTCCGGGTGGGCCTGCAGGCTCAGCGGGGCGTCGGCCGCGAGCACCTTGAGCAGAAACGGCAGCCGACTGCCGAACCGCTCGGACACCCGCTGACCGAGCCACTGACCTGGCTCGTCCCGCACCAGATCACAGAGGCTCACCCGCAGACCGGCGCGATCCACGCGGGCCGGGGCGCCCGGGTGCGCCCCCAACCACAGCTCCGCCTCCGGGCCCGCACTCGGCACCGAGCGCCCCTGGAGGAGAGCGATGGCCGAGCGCGAACCCCAGGCGTAGTCCCGGATCGGCCCGTACAGTGGCTCCACCCGTCAGCCCCCGGGCCGCCCGGCCGCCTCGCCCGACGCGTCCTGTGGCTGCGGCACGGCGGTGTCGGCGGCGGCACCGGTCCCGGCCTTGGCGGCAGCGACGCTGTAGACGTCCGGCTCCAGATAGATCACCCGGGCGATCGGCACCGCGGCCCGGATCCGCGCCTCGACGGCGTTGATGCCGCGTGCCAGGTCGTGGGCGCTCTCCCACTCCGGCACGGCGATCTTCGCGGCCACCATCAGCTCTTCCGGGCCCAGGTAGAGCGTCTTCATGTGGATGATCCGCTCCACCTCGGGGCCGTCGGTGACGGCCCGCTCGATGGCGGCCACGTCGGACGCCTCGGCGCCCTCACCGAGCAGCAGGCTCTTCGTCTCGATGGCGAGCACGACCGCGATCACGACCAGCAGGATGCCGATCATCGCGGTGCCGGCGGCATCCCACTCGCCGTTACCGGTGATCAGCGTCATGGTGACGCCGAACAGGGCGAACACCAGGCCGATCAGCGCGCCGAAGTCCTCCAGCAGCACCACCGGAAGCTCCGGCGCCTTGGCGCGACGGATGAAACGCACCCAGGACTGGTTGCCCCGGATCTGGTTGGACTCCTTGATGGCGGTCCGGAACGAGAACGACTCCATGATGATCGCGGCCACCAGCACGGCCACCGGCAACCACTGCCAGGACTCGATGCCGCCCTTGTGATGCCACTTGTGGTACGCCTCGTAGAGCGCGAACAGGCCACCGATGCTGAACAGCACGATGGACACGATGAACGCGTAGATGTAGCGCTCCCGGCCGTACCCGAACGGGTGTTCCGGGGTGGCCGCCCGCTTCGCCCGCTTGCCGCCGAGCAGCAGGAGGCCCTGGTTGCCAGAGTCGGCGACCGAGTGGACCGCCTCGGCCAGCATCGACGACGAGCCGGAGAGCAGGAACGCAATGAACTTGGTGACGGCGATGCCGACGTTGGCCAGCAGGGCGGCGACGATCGCCTTCGTCCCACCGTTGGCGCTCATGCCACCGCTCCGCTTCGCGACACGAAGCCGACCGGTCCGCGCATGGCGTGCCGCCCCCTACGTTCGTTCACTGGTTCGACAGCTCCTTCATCTCGGTGATGGCCGGAACGGCCATCGGGTCCAGCCCGTGGGCCAGCGCAAGGTAGATCGAGGCGAAATCCGGGACGGCGATCAGTGACGCCAGCCGCTCCAGGGCGGAACCGCCCTCGGCGGTCACCACGTCGCAGCGCACGCCACGACGCTCCGCGAGGGTCTGCACCGCGTCCGCGCGGCGCTCCTCCACGGCGAGCGGCTCGTCGGTGTCGTCCTCGGCGTTGAGCCCGCCGTCACGCAGCAGCACCAGCCTCAGCCGGGTGCCCTCGCCGTCGTCCTCGGCCGGGTCGGCGAAGATGTCCCGCTCCCCCTCGGCCAGGCCGCCGAAGACGCCGTCGAGGAGCCCGACGCGACCCCGCCCGGCCTCACCCAGCGCCCCGGTGACCACCGGGTAGCGGGCGTTGGCCGACAGGGTGTCGCCGAAGCGGCGGGCCGCCACCGTGGCCAGCGGGGACGAACCCCACACGATCGGGATCGAGCCGGCCAGACCCAGCGCCAGTGACTTCGCCGGGTTGACGAAGGACTCGGCGGCGGACCGGCAGCGGTCCGCGTCCGCGTCGAGCCGGGCCGCGGTCTCCGCCAGGTCCGCCTCGTTGACCTTCACGAGCCCGAGGGAACGGGCGGCGAGCAGGACCGGCACGGTGAGCGCCCAGAGGCTGGCCCGGGCCGGGGCACGCCGGGGCACCGGGATGAACGGCGCCCGGGCCTGCTCGGCGATCGACTGCAACCGCGAGTCCGGGGCACCCACGGCGACGAGTCGGGCACCACGACGGTGGGCCGCCTCGGCGGCGCCGAGCGCCTCCGGGCTCCGTCCGGACGCGCTCACCGCGATCACCACGTCGGCAGCGCCCACCCAGCCGGGTACGCCAGCGGAGCGGTGCCCGATGATCGGGACCGGGCAGCGGGGCCCGGCGACAGTGGCCAGCACGTCCCCGGTCCGCCCCGCCGTGCCGATGCCGGCGATCACGACGGCTCGGGGCCGCCCGTCGTCGGCGAGCACGGCAAGGTTCGCCTCGGCCGCCAGCGCGGCGCTCTCCCGAACCTGCGCGCCGGCCGACGCCGTGTGCCGGAGCATGCCGCCCGGGTCGGCCTCGGCCAACGCCTGCGCGTTGTCGAGCAGGGCCTCGTCGGCGTCGCGGCGTCCGCTGACCCCGGCCGTACCGTCGATCATGAGGGCTGCCCGGGGCCGCCGCGCGCCTCGTCGAGCAGCAGCACCGGCACGTCGTCGCGGACCTCGAAGATCCGACCGCACTCCGTGCAGGTCAACGTCTGCGCCTCGGCGTCATAGCTGAGCGGGGCGTGGTGCGTGTCCGGACAGGCAAGGATCTCGAGCAACTGCGGATCCAGGGCCATGGCACGGCTCCTTCCACGTGTGCGGCTTCACCGACGGCGGTGCCGACCGGCGCAGGCGATCTTATCGGCGAACGCGGTCGAGCACGTCGTCCCGGAGCGAGACCATCCGATCCCGGGTCGGCGCCTCGACGTTGAGCCGCAGCAGCGGCTCCGTGTTGGAGGCGCGCAGGTTGAACCAGGCGCCGTCGGGGAAACGCAGGGTGAGCCCGTCCATCTCGTCGGCAACCGCGTCGGGGTACGCGGCGCGCACCTCGGCCACGGCAGCCGCCTGGTCGGACACCGTCGAGTTGATCTCACCGGAGGCGGTATAGCGCTCGTACTCACCGGCCAACACGGACAGCGGCAACGACTGCTCGCCCAGCGCCGCCAACGTGTGCATCGCCGCCAGCATGCCGGTGTCGGCGAACCAGAAGTCCCGGAAGTAGTAGTGCGCGGAGTGCTCGCCGCCGAACACGGCGTTGGTGCGGGCCATCTCCGCCTTGATGAAGGAGTGCCCGACCCGGGCGACGACCGGCTTCCCGCCGTGCTCGCGGATGATCTCCGCGACCGCGCTGGACGTGATCAGACCGTGGATCACCGTGGATCCGGGGTGCTTGGCCAGCTCCCGGGCGGCGACGAGTGCGGTGATAGCCGACGGTGAGACCGGCTCGCCGCGCTCGTCGATCACGAAACACCGGTCGGCGTCGCCGTCGAAGGCCAGGCCGATGTCGGCCCCGTGCTCGACCACCGCACGCTGCAGGTCGACAAGGTTCGCCGGGTCCAGTGGGTTGGCCTCGTGGTTGGGGAAGGTGCCGTCCAGCTCGAAGTAGAGCGGCACGATCTCCAGCGGCAGCGGCGACAGGGCGGCGTCACCCAGCACTGTCGGAACGGTGAAGCCACCCATGCCGTTGCCGGCGTCGACGACCACCTTCAACGGGCGGATGCCCGAGAGGTCGACCAGCTTGCGCAGGTAACCGGCGTAGTCGGGAAGCAGGTCGCGCCGCTCGGCGGGCCGGGTGGGCGCACCGGCGGGACGGGCGTCACCCGAGTCCAGCATGGCCTGGGCCCGGTCCCGGATCTCGGCCAGACCGCTCTCCTGGCCGATCGGGCGGGCACCGGAGCGGCACATCTTGATGCCGTTGTACTGCGCGGGGTTGTGGCTGGCCGTGAACATCGCGCCGGGCAGGTCGAGCGAGCCGGACGCGTAGTAGAGCAGGTCGGTGGAGGCGAGACCGATCTCGATCACCGAACGCCCCTCGGCGCGTACGCCGGTGGCGAAGGCGGCGGCCAGGCCGGGCGAGGTGCCCCGCATGTCGTACCCGACGACTACTGCGTCGCCCGGCTCGTCGGTGGAGTTGAGTAGTTGGGTGAACGCGGCTCCCAGTGCCTCGGCGACCCGCTCGTCCCACTGGTCCGGCACCGTCCCGCGGACGTCGTACGCCTTCACGATCTGGGACAGATCAGACACGTGTTCCACTCCTTGGCCGCAGGTTAGACACCGATCCTGAGCCTAACGGAGGGGGCGGGTCGTACTCCGCTCAGCCGGGGAGCCGGGGTATGAACACGGTGTGGCCCCCGCCGTCGGTGGGCGGGTCACCGGGCAACGGCCGACCGTCGGGCCGGCCCGGCATCGGCTGCGTCGCCTCCGGGGGCGCGGCAGGGGTCTCCGGCCGGGCACCGTAGACGCCGCCGGTAGCGGGACGCGGTGCGGGCACCGCACCCCAACCGGCGGCCGGCGGCTGCTGGCCGTACACCTGACCGGGGCGACCGGGCGCGGCCGGCAACCCACCCCCGGCGCGGTAGGTGGTGCCGCCGGGGTTGCCCGGCAGGATGCCCGGCCCGTCGTCGGACGGCTTGCGGTCCTGCCGCGAGCGACGGATCAGCAGCACGATGAGCAGTAGTCCGACTGCCACCAACACAATGCCGATGAACATCACTGGTGAACCTCCTCCGGACGATTCGGCGGCGGTCGCCCTGGTGTTCGGCGCGCTGGACAACACCGCCGGGTTCACCGCCTCGTCGACGGTCGCGACCTCGGACGGGCTCGGGGTGGGCGTCGGCTTCGTCGACCGCGACGGAGTCGGCGACGGGGTGACCCGCGCGCCGGTCAGCCGCGCCGCGTCGGTGGCGTGACCCAACGTCTGGCCGGCCGCGCTGATGCCCGCACCAGTGACCACGAGCCGGCCGCCCGGCGTACCCGCAGCGAACGCCACCCGGTAGCGCACCGTGATGCCCTTGCCCTTGCACAGCGTCGGCTTCGCTGGTGACGTCTGCGCGGTCGACACGTTGCCGCCGCCTCCGCTGACGGCCACCGGGAACCAGCGCCCGCCCGCGTTGACCTGGACCTTCACCTGGTTCGGCTGAAGACCCTCCATGGTGAAGCCCAGCGCGGTACGCAGCAGGACGCACCCGTCGGTGCGCTTGCGCACCGCGACGTTCACCCCCTGTGCGGAACCACCAGCGGCGAAACTGCTGGCCGCGCCCACCCGGACCGAGTCCTCGTCGGCCAGCGCCGGCGACGCACCGAGCAGCACCAGGCCGCCTGCCAGACCGCAGACCGTCGCCAGCCGTGCCGCGCGTCGACGCACTGTCATGATCACCTCGCCGTCCTCCCCGGGTGGGGTCCGCAGGTCAGGCTACTACCGGCCGGCCCACCCCATCGGTCATAGAGCGGCCCGGATGTGTGCGGCGTTACGGTTTAGCACCCGCCCGCCAACCCCGCTGACCAGCCGATCAGCCGATCAGTCCGGGCGTCAGCCGGCCCGTTCCGGCCCGGTGGTCTGCCTCCGCGTCAGCCGGCCCGCTCCGCCCCGACGGGCCGGGCTGCTCCCGGCGTCAGCCGGCCCGCTCCGCCTCGGCGAGGGCGTCGCGGCACAGTCGGTCGGCGGTGCGGGTGGTCTCCGGCAGGCGGTAGCGCGGGGTCAACGCCAGCACCTGCGCTGTCGCGTTCTCCAGGCTCATCCGATGCCCGACGCTGACGAAGACCGGCTTCACCCCGTCCCGGGTCCGCAACACCCGACCGACGACGTCACCACCGTCCCGCAACGACGACCAGGAACCCCGCTCGGCGGACGGCGGATCCCACGTCCCGACCAGCGGTGTCTTGCCCACCCCGATCGCGGGCAACCCGGTGACCACCCCGAGGTGGCACGCGAGCCCGAACCGGCGCGGATGGGCCAGCCCGTGCCCGTCGCAGACCAGTAGGTCCGGAATGGTGGTCAGGCGGTCGAGCGCACCGAGCAACGCGGGCACCTCACGGAACGCGAACAACCCCGGAACGTAGTCGAACGCGGGTCGCCCCACGCCGACAGCGGAGTCCACCACCGCCAGGGTCCGGGCGTCCAGGACCGTCACGGCCGCCGCCAGCAGGTCACCACCCTCGGCGTACGCGACGTCCAGGCCGGCCACCGTCGCGGGCGCGCTCGGCCCCGGCCCGACCAGGTCCACCAGCGGCCGCAACTCCTCCTGTACGGCCACCGCCTCGGCAACACTGCCCGGCGCCACTGCCCCCACGCGCGCCGTGCGAGCTGGCTGCGGCATACCCGCTGCCTGCGGCATGCCCGCTGCGCGCGCGGCCCGCCATGATCCACTCGACATCACGAAAGTCGGGTTATCCCCCGGACCCGGATGCCCCGACTTCAAGAAACCGGAGTCGATCACCCTCGACCCGACGCATCGCCGCCACCTCCGGCAGCCCTGCCGTGCGGGCCGCCCCGGGCACTGTCACCGTCGGCCCGACCCCTGATCAAACCCAGGCCGAGCGCGACAACGATGCCGGTGGCGACACCGAAGGCGACGCCACCCTTCGCCCCGAACACCGGAATGCCGATAGCCAGGCCGACCAGGATGCCGACCGGCCAGGCCCAGACAGTCGACCTGATGCCCTTCGTGCCAGATTTCGCCATGCGTCGATCTTATTCGGCGCCGCCAGGGCCCTACCCTACCGAACGCGGCTTCCAGCCGGACGACGCACCGTCAGGCAAGCCCTCACTCGGCACGACCCCCTCGACCCACCGCCCGACCCATGCGCACCGCTGTCGGCCGGGATCCCGGCCCGCCTCGACTGCCTGTTCGTACACCCATCACTGTCGACCGGATGGCTGCGGGCCACCCGCGCTGGGGTCGGGCGCGAACATGGCTCGGATGTCGTCCTCGTCGGGCAGCGCACGACCCCCGCTGACAGTCTCAGCCACTCTCTCGGCCGTCGCCCGATCAACGGTTTCAAAACGGTCCATGTTTCGATAGTCGTTGACAAAACGCACGACGAGCGCTGGATCGAAGGCCCAGCGTCCGCTGCGGTGATCCCAGAGGATCGCGTTGCCTGCGCCTACGTCCATGACGAAGAGCCCGGCTGGTCCTCCGACCCTCTCGTCATTCCGGTAGATCACGTAATACGTCAACAATCTCTTTCTCCAACTTGGTGACGACGTCCGCCGCAATAGGGAAATCGGAAGAGCTCAAGCCCAAATCGTGCACTACCTGGGAAAAGCTGATCCCTTGACGGTCGAGCCACGACCGATACTTCGGCCAGGCATCTCCGCTCTGGCTCAACCACTTGGCAAAGCTCGCGTCCTTCGTCGGGAACTCTGCGGCCAAGCCGTCCGGTACGGACTCCGACATCCGGCGCTCACGGTTCGCCGCAAGCATCCGCAGGATGGCGTGCACATGCTCCTCCGGCCGGTTCGAGACCCGGCGCAGGATCTCGTAGTCGCCGTGGGTCCGCATCCACGCCTCCCGCGAGTCACGTGTGTGCAACTGCAGTTCGACGAGGAGCCCGTCGGGAGTGCGAAGGGTGCAGTTGAATCCGTAGAACCTGTTACCCGCCCGCCAGAAGTTCTTGAGATCCGACCTCGGGACGGAGAATCCCGCGTCGGTGAGGCCCGCGAGCACCAACTGAACGCCCCGCAGGTAGTTCACCCCGGGTGGCATCTCGAACAGGAACCGGAGGACGTCGTTCACCGTCTGGGAAAACTCCTCAACCCCAATGTTCGAGCCGCGCGCCTCATCGACGAACTTACGTGCCAGCGAACCCAGCCCTTTGACGCGAGCGGCGCGGTCGCGCAACTGCACCGGCTCTTCGAGACCCAGGGTTTCTGTCACGTTACGCCCGACCTGATCTAGAGCCGCTTCGACTCGATCGGCGGCCATCAGGGCGCGCTGCCGAAGCTCGGTCAGAGCGGCCAGCTCGCCTGCGGTCAGTTGCGCCAGCTCGTCGGCTGGATCACCCAGTTCGTGTGCCGCAGTCGGATCTCCGGCTGGCCTGTCCGGGTGTTGCGCCGAGCCAGGGCCGTCGAGGAGCAGGTACATCCGGTTGATGTACGGGTCACCGTGCCCGCCGTCGTCGTACGTCGATGGGTGATCCGGCAGGTCGGGCCGTTCGCTGAACCGGCCCCGGGGCAGGCCGCCGAGCGGCATCGGTCGGCCGTCCCCGCTCAGCACCAGCGCGTCGATGCCGACCACGTCCGGGTAGAGCGGCCGGTCCCGGACCGCGCCGTTCTGCGGGTCCACGTAGAGAATCGTGCCGTTCTGGTTGAGCGCCACCCAGGCGTGCGAACCACCGTGTGCCCACTCGGTGACCAGGAACGAGTAGCTGCCGTGGCCGCCCAGCAGCAGTTGGTCGTGCAGGTTGCGGTAGCCCCGGTCGACGGCCTGCCGCGCCTGCGCTGCGTCCGTTGGTTGGCCGGACGTCGGGGCGACGAGTTGTTGGAAGCGCCCGCCGGTCACGTCTTCGACCCGGCCGGGGCCGCCTGCCTCGCCACGGATGGGACGCCTGATGTCGCCGTCGAGGTAGCCGTCGAAGGTGCGCGGTGCCGAGACGCGGGGTCGCCCGTGCACCCAGGTCTCGAAGAGCGACAGGGTGCAGTCCAGGCAGTTGATGCCCCGGGTGGCGTCGGCGGCGGGACCGCCGTCGTTGAGGAGCCGGAACCAGCCGCCCTGCCGGGGGTCGGCGGTGCGGATGACGGTGCCGTCCGGCTCGCGGGGCATCTGCCGTTCCACGTCGACCTGGTGCAGGGCGAGCGGTGGACGCAGCCCTCCGGGCTGCCCGTACGGGCGGGAGTCGTCGATCGGCGGCGGATCGTCGTCGCCGGTGAGCCTGGACGGGCCGGCGGTCTCCACCGCGCCGAGCGCGAGCGCGCCCACGTCCCGGTTGGCGTACTCGAAGGTGGCGCTGATGTCCACCACCGACGGGGCGGCGCTGCCGGCCAGCACCGCGTCGGCCAGGTCACGCCATTCGGAGTACGCGCGGGCCTCCTCGTTCGCGGCGCGCTGCCAGCCGTCGGCCCAGAGCCGGTTGCCGGCCTGGTGCAGTTGTCGGGCGTAGGTGGCGTACTCGACGGTGCGACGATCGTGCTCCACGGCACGGGTACGCAGGCGGGCGGCTTCGGTCTGCCGGCGGTTGGTCTCGAACTCGATGCGCAGTGATTCGTAGTGCTCCTGGTAGCGCCGCCGCTCGGCGGCTTCCGCAGCGGCGGCCCACTGCGCCGCGTACGAGTCGTCGGGGTCGGGATCCTGCACCGACGGCTCACCGAACGCGGCCACGTCGACGGGGACCGACGCCCTTCCCCGGGCCGGGTGCTCGGGTGCGCGCACCGGTGCCGGTGTCTCCCGCGTCGGTGCACGCGGCGGCACGACGGATCGACCCACCACCGCCGGGGTGGGGGCGACCGGCGGCGACGGGTTGGCGGTGCTCGGGACGCCGTAGGTGACCGGCGTCGCGAGGCCGGGAGTGAGCGTCGGCGCGGAAGGGCCGGTCGTCGGAGACCAGGCGGTCGGCCCTGAGGGAGTGACGTGCGGCGAGTTGCCGGGGTGCGGCGGGGATCCACCGGTGGCAGCCGGGCCACTGTTCGATTCGACAGGGACGGCAACCGGCGCGGCCGAGAGCGTGGGGTCGGCCGTGGCCGGGTGCGGTAGGCCCACTCTTTCCTCGACCGGCGCGGCAGTGGACGGCGCCGCCTCGGTCGACAGCGCCGACGAGTCCATCTCGGGCACCACACCGACCGGGACCGGTGCCGACGTCTGCCCGTCGGGCGTGACGGGTGACGCCGACGACTGCTCGGCGCCAGGGGACGTCGGCGCAGCCGGCTGGTCCGGCGACGACACGTCGACGGTCTCCGTGGCCTGCACGGGTACGACCCCAGCCGTATTCAGACCACCCGAAGCCACACCATCGGCAGCCGCCGAGGACACGGCCCCCACCGCAGACGGCACCCCCGCCGTCGCAGATGCGGCCCCCACCGCAGACGGGACCTCCGCGGTCTCAGTAGCCCCCACCGCCGACGGGACCTCCGCCGCCGCAGACGCAGCCCCCACTGAGGACGCCCCCGCAGAGGCCACATCCTCCGCATCGGGCAGCGCCGACGGGAGGGATGGACCAGCGAGCGACGCTCCCACCAGGGCATTCGCCTGGGCGTCGAGCCGGGCGCGTAGCGCGTGGTCGGTCTGGCCGGTCGCCGAACCGGTGGCCCCGGACGCGGCGGCGCGCGCCACGTCCTCCATCGAGGTCAGGCCCTGACCGGTGGCCAGGCTCGCCGCCCCCTCGGCGAGCACCTCGCCGGTCATCTCCCGCCCCAGGTGCTCCCCGACTCGCGCCGCCCGCCCGGTCGCGTGCCGGCCCAGGCCGGCCAGCGGGGCCACCACCCCGCCGGCGAGCCCACCGACCGCCGAGGCACCGAGATCGGTCAGGTCCAGGCCGTGGGCCCGGCCGGTGGAGTTCTGGTACGCCTGGGTGGCCAGGGTGACCCCGGCCTCCTCGGTGGCCTCCTCCAGCCCTTCGCGGGCGGCCCGCTTGGCGAACCCGCGTGCGCCCCCTCGGGCGACCTCCTTCGCGGCCCGTTCGCCGGCCTCCTTGAGCCCGTGTTTGAGGGATTTGCTGGCCAGTTGGCCCATCAGCCGCTTGAAGATCTGGTGAACCAGCAGCCGGGTGGCGGTGATCGCCGCGCCGGCGGCCGGGGTTGCGGCGCCGGCGGTCAGCACCGCCGCCACCGCCACGGTGAGCAGCTCGATGACCAGGATGCCCAGCTCGATCCAGACTTCCAGCTTGGCGCCCTCAATGTCGCACCCGCACTCCTCGACCAGTCGGCCCAGGTCGGCCGTGACGGCGAGCAGTACGGGCAGCGGCGCGTCGGTGTCCTCGGCGAGCCTGCGCCAGGCCGCCTCGAACGCCACGCCGACGGCTCCGACACCGCCGTATCCACTGTGCACCTCGGCGGCGGCCGTGGCGGCGTCGGCGTGCGGCCCGGCGAGCACGGAGGCGACCGCGTACCACTGGTCGGCGACGTCCCACACGGCCCGCTCGTTGCCCTCCGGCCACTGCACGCCGACCACCCAGTCGAGGGCCTCGTAGATCCAGCCGGGCACGTCCCACGGAGCGTGGTCCAGTGGGTGCGGGATGGGGCTCGGCAGCACGCTCATCTCAGATCGCCGGTTGTCAGCGCCGGTCGGCGGCCCGACCGAGGCGGGTGGCGTTGGCGGCGTCGGTCTGCACGCTCGCGTCGACGGACTGGACCACATCGCCGCCCAGCTCGGTGAGCCGGTGCCCGACGCCCGCCCAGGCGCGCAGCACGGTCTGTTCGAACCCGCGGTAGTTGCGCTCGAAGGCGTTGCCGATGTCGTCGCGCCCCCACGGCCGGGCACCGCTGGCGGCCTCGATGGCGCCCCCTTCCGCCGCACGACGGGCCGTCACCGCCTCGCCGGCGAGCGCCAGGTCGGCACCGCCCCGGCGGGCCCGGGACGGATCGAGCCAGAGCTGCCCGTCGGTCATGCCGTCGCCTCACCCTTGCGGAGCACGGCGTCGGCCCGACCGAGCAGCGCGGCGTAGTCGCCGGTCCTGAGGAAGTCGATGGCCCCGGAGCCGGCCGGCATGCTCTCGGCGACGAGGTCGCTGGTGGCGTCGGCGGCGGCGGTCGCGGCGGCCCGGATCGTTTCGGTGATTTTTCGGCCGAGCACCAGGGCGTCCCGGTCCCGGTAGATGGCGGTGGTCAGCTCGACCTCGATCAACTGGCCCTGCGCGCCGACGGTCGCCGTCACCTGCCCGTCGGCCGACCGCCGGGTCACCCGCAGCGCTTCGAGCCGCGCCTGAAGGGTGTCCAAACCGGACCTGAGCTGCTGGTATTGCCCATAGATGTCGTCGAATCGGGCCCGTAGCTCGCGATTGACGTCCCGGTCCGCCTGTGCGTCCACCGCCGCCCCTCCCGTCACCGTCGGTAGAGCGAAACGATACCGGCTGCCATCGATCCGTGTAGTCCGGTAGTTTCAATGCGTGATCGACCGTCAACAGGCCGAGCAGCTCGCGGCCACCTGGGCCCGCCGCGACTCGCAGCGGCTCGGCCACGAGTGCAGCGCGATGGTCGACGAGTTCGACCTGGGTTACGTCATCACGTCCGTCGTGCCCGGCGAGGTGCGCACGGTGCCGGGCGACCTGCCGACGACGGTCATCGACAAGCAGACCGGCACTGTCACCACCTGGCCCCGGGTGCCGAGCACCGTGGTGGCGGAGATGTACCGGCGTAGCCAGCCCGACGGGCCGACAGCGCCCCGCACCGTCGACCCGTCGACGGTGCTGCTGCGGGAGATAAGCCGGGGCGTCACCCCGAACACCGCCGCGCACCTGACCATCGACGGACGGATCTGGACGGCCCAGGGCACGAGGGCCGAGGTGCCACTCAACCACCACCCGCTGGTCCGCGACTATCTGGCCCAGCTGCCCCCCGGCGAGCTGGTGCGCGGCGGGGAGGCTCACGCCGAGCTGATCGTGGTCTCCGACGTCCTGCACGAGTACGACCACCGCCGCGCCGCCGAGGGCATCGCTCCGATGGGGAGGGCCGAGGCGGCGGCGCTCCTGGGGAACGCCCGCTTCGAGGTCTTCCGGATCCGTGAGCCGGGTGATCCCGCTGGTGGGCCGGCCGAACGGCCCTGCGACTCGTGCGTCGCCTTCCTGGTCCGGGCGAACGTCCTGCCGGAGGCGGCGCGCGCCTTCACCGAGACCTGGACCGCGCCGGAGGCCCCGGATCCCGACCCTGGGCGCTTTCCCCCGGCGGTCGCCAACGCGCTGGTCGCGGCCGGGTGGCGACCACACATCGGTGACCAGATCATGGCCGCTGCCGCCGTACGGGACGTCACGTCGGTGCCGGGGCGAGACCATCGGCACGAGGTCTTTCCCGCCGCCGTGGAGGCGCTCACCGCGTTCCCCAGCCTGGTCGGGGCGCGGCGCGGCCGGGGCGAGCAGGTGTGGATCTCGCGTTTCGACATCCGTCCGCACGCCATCGCGCACACCGCCGACACTCTCGCGGACTTCGGCGCGGTGCTCGGCGTGCGCCTCTTCCCGATCGGCACCGAGCAGCAGGACAGCATCCTGGCGGTGGACGAGCGCGGCCGGGTGTTCGCGCTCGACCAGGCCGGCGAGTGGTTCCTCGGCGACACCGTCGACGCCGCGCTGACCACCCTGCTGCTCGGCCGCGCCCCCGCCCGAGTGAGCGACGACGGCACCTGGCAGGCCGACTAGCCCGGCGCGGGGCCGCCTCCTAGAGCGCGAGGTCGGTCAGCACCATCACCCGGGGCTCGGTGTAGTCGTCCATCGCGCTGCGCAGCCCTTCCCGGCCGACGCCGCTGCCCTTCACCCCGCCGTACGGCATCTGGTCGGCGCGGTACGACGGCACGTCGCCGACGATCACCCCGCCCACCTCCAGCGCGCGGGCGGCGGCGAAGGCCACGTCCAGCCGCCGCGTGAAGACGCCGGCCTGCAAGCCGTACGCCGAATCGTTGACCGCGGCGAACGCGGCCTGGTCGTCGGTGACCGGGGCGACCACCAGCACCGGCCCGAACACCTCCTCGGCCACGACCTTGGCGTCCGCCGGGACGCCGGTGAGGACGGTCGGGGGGTAGGTGGCACCTGCGCGCAGGCCGCCCACCTCGACGGTGCCGCCGGCGGCGACGGCCTCGGCGACCCACGTCTCGACCCGGCGGGCCGCGTCCTCGGACACCATCGGCCCGACGTCGGTCACCTCGGAGGCGGGGTCGCCGGTGCGCAGCCCGCGCACGGCGGCCACCAGCCGGGGCAGGAAGTCGGCGTAGCGGGCGTGGTGCACGTACACCCGCTGCACGGCGATGCACGACTGGCCGGCCTGGTAGTTGGCGAACGTCGCGATGCGCTGCGCGGCGTAGTCCAGGTCCTCGTCGGAGGCCCAGTCCGCACACAGCACCGCTGCGGCGTTGCCGCCCAACTCCAGCGTCACGTGTTTCTGCGGCGCGGCGCGGCGGATGGCCGCGCCGACCGGACCGGAACCGGTGAACGACACCACCGGCAGCCGGGGTTCGGTGACCAGTTCGGCGGCCCGGTCGTTGGGCAGCGGCAGCACCGAGAACATCCCGGCCGGCAGGTCGGTCTCGGCCAGCAGCTCGCCGAGCAGCAGCGCGGTCAGGGGCGTCGCGGGCGCGGGCTTGACGATGATCGGCGCGCCGACGGCGATGGCCGGCGCCACCTTGTGGGCGACGAGGTTGAGCGGGAAGTTGAACGGCGTGATGCCCAGCACGGGGCCTCTCGGCACCCGCCGGACCAGCGCGATCCGCCCGCCGGCAGCCGGGTCGGTGTCGAGTCGTTGCAGCTCCCCGGAGAAGCGTCGGGCCTCCTCGGCTGCCCACCGGAAGGTCGACACGGCCCGACCGACCTCGGCGCGGGCCCACTTGAGCGGCTTGCCGTTCTCCGCGGTGATCAGCGCGGCGATCTCGGCGGCGCGTTCGGTGAGCCGCCGGGACACGTGGTCGAGGGCCGCCGCGCGGGCGTACGCGGGCAGGGCCGCGGCGTGCGCGGCCACCCCGACCGCGGCGGCGACGGCGGCGGCGACCTGGTCGGGCGTGGCGAATGTGGTACGCCCCACCGGGCGGCCGTCGTACGGGTGGTGGACGGTCAGCTCACCCTCGCCGGCGGCGGGTCGGGAGGCGACGAAGAAGGGTGCGGGCTCCACGCCGAGCAGCGTAGCCGAGCGATCAGCCGACGGAAACAGTCGCGATAACCCTTGTCTGCCGCGAATTCGGTAGCGAAGATGGCAGAGAGATTGCGATAACCGCCGCAGAACCGCGCCCCCGGCCCCCTCGGAGTGAACCCTCATGAGTGACCAGCAGCAGCTGCGCAACTTCGTCAACGGCTCCTACGTCGACCCGGCCGACGGCGGCTACGCCGATCTGGTCGACCCCTGCACGGGTGAGGTGTTCGCCCAGGCCCCGGTCTCCGGGGCTGCCGACGTGGACGCGGCGATGAACGCCGCCGCCACCGCCTTCGAGAGCTGGCGGGAGGTCACCCCCGCCGAACGGCAGCGGGCGCTGCTCAAGCTCGCCGACGCCGTGGAGGCGCGCGCCGCCGAACTTGTCGACGCCGAGGTGCGCAACACCGGCAAGCCCCGGCAGCTCACCGCCGATGAGGAGCTTCCCCCGGCGGTGGACCAGTTCCGGTTCTTCGCCGGTGCCGCCCGGATGCTGGAGGGTCGCTCGGCCGGGGAGTACCTGGCCGGGCACACCTCGTACGTGCGGCGGGAGCCGATCGGCGTCTGCGCGCAGGTCACGCCGTGGAACTACCCGCTGATGATGGCGGTCTGGAAGATCGCCCCGGCGCTCGCCGCCGGCAACACCGTGGTGCTCAAGCCGTCGGACACCACCCCGGTGTCGACGCTGCTGCTCGCCGAGATCGCCGCCGAGTTCTTCCCGCCGGGGGTGTTCAACGTGGTCTGCGGCGACCGGGACACCGGTCGTACCCTCGTGTCGCACCCGACCCCGCAGCTGGTGTCGATCACCGGCTCGACCCGCGCGGGCATGGAGGTCGCCGCCGCGGCGGCCCCCGACCTGAAGCGGACCCACCTGGAGCTGGGCGGCAAGGCCCCGGTGGTCGTCTTCGACGACGCGGACGTGGCGGCGGCGGCCGAGGCCATCGCGTTGGGTGGCTACTTCAACGCCGGGCAGGACTGCACGGCGGCCACCCGCGTGCTGGCCGGGCCGGGCGTCCACGACGACTTCGTGGCGGCGCTCGCCGAGCAGGCCCGCACCACGAAGACCGGCGGGCCGGACGACGCCGACGTGCTCTACGGCCCGCTGAACAACGCCAACCAGCTCGCCCGGGTCAGCGGTTTCGTGGACCGGCTGCCGGACCACGCGGCGATCCAGACCGGTGGGTCCCGCCACGGCGAGCGCGGCTACTTCTATGCGCCGACCGTGGTCTCCGGGCTGCGGCAGGCCGACGAGATCATCCAGGACGAGGTGTTCGGTCCGGTCATCACCGTGCAGCGCTTCACCGACGAGGACGAGGCGGTGCGCTGGGCCAACGGCGTCGACTACGGCCTGTCCGCCTCGGTCTGGACCAAGGACCACGGCCGGGCCATGCGGATGACCCGACGGCTCGACTTCGGCTGCGTCTGGGTGAACACGCACATCCCGTTCGTCTCGGAGATGCCGCACGGTGGCTTCAAGCACTCCGGGCACGGCAAGGACCTGTCGGTCTACAGCCTGGAGGACTACACCCGGATCAAGCACGTCATGCACAACATCGAGGGCTGAACCCATGCCGAGTTCGGAGGAGTTGCACAAGCGGCGCGGCGACGCCGTCGCCCGGGGCGTCGGCAGCGTCATCACGTCCTACGTGGACAGTGCTGCCGGCGGGACGATCACCGACGTCGACGGCCGGGAGTGGATCGACTTCGCCGCCGGCATCGCCGTCACCAGCGTCGGCAACTCCGCCCCGAAGGTGGTCGAGGCGGTCCGCGCGCAGGTCGAGCGGTTCACCCACACCTGCTTCATGGTCGCGCCGTACGAGTCGTACGTGGCGGTGTGCGAGCACCTCAACGCGCTGACGCCGGGCGGGTTCGAGAAGCGTTCGGCGTTGTTCAACTCCGGCGCGGAGGCGGTGGAGAACGCGGTGAAGGTCGCCCGGCACGCCACCGGTCGACCGGCGGTGGTGGTGTTCGACCACGCGTACCACGGCCGGACCAACCTGACGATGGCGTTGACCGCGAAGAACATGCCGTACAAGCACCGGTTCGGGCCGTTCGCCGGGGAGATCTACCGGGTGCCGATGTCGTACCCGCTGCGCGACGGTGGGCTCTCCGGAGCGGAGGCCGCAGCTCGGTCGATCGAGATGATCGAGAAGCAGGTCGGCGCGGAGAACGTCGCCGCGCTACTCATCGAGCCGATCCAGGGTGAGGGTGGTTTCGTCGTACCCGCGCCGGGTTTCCTGCCCGCGCTGCGTGCCTGGGCGACGGCGGCCGGGGTGGTCTTCGTCGCCGACGAGATCCAGACCGGCTTCTGCCGGACCGGCGACTGGTTCGCCTGCCAGCACGAGGGCGTCGAACCCGACCTGGTGACACTCGCCAAGGGCATCGCCGGTGGCCTGCCGCTGGCCGCGGTGACCGGTCGGGCCGAGCTGATGGACGCGGTGCACGTGGGCGGGCTCGGCGGCACGTACGGCGGCAACCCGCTCGCCTGCGCCGCCGCGCTCGCCACCATCGAGACCATGCACGAGCTGGACCTGGTCGGGGCGGCCAGACGGATCGAATCGCTGCTGGTCCCCCGGCTACGGGCCATCGCCGAACGGGATCCACGGGTCGCCGAGGTACGCGGCCGGGGCGCGATGCTCGCCGTGGAGCTGGTGCTGCCGGCCACGCTCACCCCCGACCCGGTCGCCACCGCGGCGATCTCGGCGGCCTGTCACGCCGCGGGCCTGCTCACCCTGACCTGCGGAACGTACGGAAACGTGCTGCGCCTCCTACCCCCGCTGGTGATCTCCGACGCCCAGCTCAACCGGGGCGCGGACCTGCTCGACGCCGCCTTCCGCTGAGCGGCTGGGCGGCTGGGCGGCGGAGGGGCCCGGTGCACGGGCCCCTCCGCCGACGTCAGCGCAGCACCTCGACGGTGTTGCGGCGCACCAGGTTCTTGCCCGGCTCGCGGATCTGATCCATCGCCGCCGCGTTGAGCAGCACGCAACTGCCCGACGGGCCGGTCACCGTCACCGTGGTGGAGCGGTTGTTGTCCAGATTGGTCACCCGCAGCCGGGTACCCACCGGGAACTGCCCGCTGGTCGCCGCCGGCCCGGCCGCCTCCTCGAAGAAGGTGATCGCCCCGGTGCACGCCGACCGGGGCGCCGGTCCGGGCGCGCCGGGCGACGCCGCGCCGGGGCGGACCGTGCCGGGGGCCGGAGCGCCGGCGGGCGGCGCGGCGCCGTCGACGCGTTCCACCACGTTGCGGCGGATCACGTTCTTCCCCGGTTCCCGCACCAGCTCCATGGCCGCCGCGTTGAGCAGCACGCAACTGCCCGACGGGCCGGTCACCGTCACCGTGGCCGCCCGGTTGTTGTCCAGGTTCGTCACCCGCAGCCGGGTACCCACCGGGAACCGGTCGCTGGTCGCCGCCGGCGCCCCGCCCTCCGCCGAGAAGGTGACCGAGCCGGAGCAGACCGACGACCGGGCCGGGGCCGTGTCGGCGAACCCGAAGCTGGTCCCCACCGCCACACCCGCCGCGGCGAGCACCGCCACGCTCGCCGCCAGCACGTGCCTGCGCTGCACCCTCATCGCCGTCACTCCCGTCCTCGGTGGTGTCTTCACCCACCTGGTACGGGCCGCAGCGCCCTACCGTTCAGCCGGCACCGGTATCGATCGCGCGGCGGCCAGGTCAACCGGCCCGTACCGGGTACACGGCGCGCCGGTGATCAGCGCCCAGTAACGGTCGCCGTACGACCAGTGCCACCACTCCGTCGGGTAGTTCACCATCCCCGCGCCGCCCAGCGCGTCCACCATGATCTGCCGGTGCCGACGGGCGGCGCCGACGATCGCCGGGGCGTCGGTGAAGCAGGCGTCGGCGCTGTCCTCCGGGGTGGCGTCGATGGCAGTGCCCAGATCCACCTCCACCCCGTCGTCGGTGCAGAGCGTCAGGTCCACCGCGCCGCCGGTGCTGTGCGGGGCCACCTCGACCGGTGAGACGAACTTCGTCGTCTCCCGGTGCAGCCGCTCGGGTGACCAGTCCGGGTGTCGTCGGCGCAGCTCGTCCCGGTAGCCGGTGAAGATGGCCAGCTGCGCCCGGTACGGCCGGTAGCCCTCGACCACCAGCAGGCGCAGCCCACCGGGCAGGGCACGCTGCGCGGCGATCAGGCGGTCCACCACACCGGCGCGCAGCCGGGCGTACGCCCCGGCGGGGTCGGCCGCCCGGCCGTCGAGCCGCAGCTCCGGCACCTCCCGCAGGTCCACGAACTCGTCGCCGTCGTCGGCGCTGGGCACTGCCGCCACCCGGGGATCGGAGAGCAGGATCATCCGAGGCTCCCCACCGTGCTCGCCGACCGTTCCGCGTGCCGGACCCGGGCCAACTCGACGAGACGGTCCACCACCTCCCGGTAGGAGACCCCGACGGCGGCCCACACCTTCGGGTACATCGAGTGCGCGGTGAAGCCGGGCATCGTGTTCAGCTCGTTGACGTACAGCTCGCCGGTCGTCTCGACGTAGAAGAAGTCGACCCGGGCCAGACCCCAACCGCCGATCGCGGCGAACGCGCGCAGCGACAGCTCACGGACCCGCGCGGTCACCTCGTCCGGCAGCACGGCGGGGACGATCATCGGGTCGTCGTCGCCGAAGTACTTCTGCTGGTAGTCGAACCAGCCGCCGCTGACCCGCACCTCGCCGACCGCCGACGCCTCGGGACGCCAGCCACCGAGCACCGCACACTCCAACTCCCGGCCGGCGACACCCTGCTCGACCATGACCAGCTGGTCGTGGCGGAGCGCCTCCCGCACGGCGGCGGCCAGGTCGTCGCCCTCCCCGACCCGGGAGATGCCGATCGACGAACCCATGCTGGCCGGCTTGACGAAGAGCGGCCGGCTCAGCCCGGTCACCAGCTTCTCCGGGTCGTCGACCGTCCGGTAGGTGTGCGCGTCGAACGCCACGTACGGGGTGACGGGGATGCCCTCGGCGCGCAGCGCCCGCTTCATCGCCACCTTGTTCATGCCCACCGCCGAGGCGAGGATGCCGCAGCCCACGTACGGCACGTTCAGCGACTCCAGCAGCCCCTGCACCACACCGTCCTCCCCGTACGGGCCGTGCAGCACCGGGAAGAGCACGTCCAGCTCGGCGTGCACAGCGCCGGGGGCGTTACCGGCGGTCACCTGCACGACGCCCGGACGCGGACCGGCCCGCAACTCGACGGCCGGCCCGCTCACCACCAACTGGTCGTCGATGGCCCGCTCACCGGCCGGCCGGTCGCGCAACTCGGCCAGCAGCGCGTCGGGCATCAGCCGAAAACCGCCGCCGCGGGTGACACCGATGGCGACAGTGCGGTAGCCGCCACCGGCAAGCGCCCGGGCCACCCCGAGCGCGGACGCACACGACACCTCGTGCTCCGCCGACGGCCCACCGAACAGGATGCCGATCCGAACTGGCGCGCTCACGCCGCCGCCCCTTCCCCGGTCAGGTCGGCGGACCGGGGTGCCATCAACCGGGCCACCAACGCCGCCTCCACGTTCCCGCCGGTCAGCACCACACCGACCGTCCGCTGCCGGTCCGTCACCGGCGCAAGGCGGAGGGCGCCGGCCAGGGCCGCCGCGCCGGACGGCTCGGCGAGCACCTTGAGGTCGGTCAGGATCAGCCGGAACGCCGCCGCGATCTCGTCGTCGTCGACCCGGACGACGCCGCGCAGCCTGTCCCGCGCGATGGCGAACGGCAGCTCACCCACGCAGGACGGCCGCAGCCCGTCCGCGATGGTGGGCGCCGGTGCGACCGGCACGCGAACACCGGCCGCCAGGCTGCGGGCGAGCGAGTCGCAGCCCACCGGCTCCACGCCGTACACCTCGATGCCGGTGCCGGCGGCGGCCAGGCACCCGCCGGCCACCCCGCCACCACCGCCGACCGGTACGACGAGCGCGTCCAACGGTGTCCCCGCGCGCTCGGCGTCCTCGATCAGTTCCAGGCTCGCCGTGCCCTGCCCGGCGATCACGTCCGGGTGGTCGTACGCGTCGACGACGGGGTGACCGCTGTCGTCGCTGAGCCCGTTGGCCACCGCCACCCGCTCCTCGACGGCGGTGCCGGCGAACACCACCCGCGCCCCCGCCGCGCGGGCCCGCTCGACCTTCGTCGGTGCCGCGTCGACCGGCAGCACCACTGTCGCCGCGAGGCCGTGCTGTCGGGCCGCCAACGCCACCGCCACCGCGTGGTTGCCGGTGCTCTGCGCGATCACCCCGGTGTGCCCGGCCGCGGCGAGGCGACCGACAGCGCGCAGTGCGCCGCGCATCTTGTACGAGCCGCCGTGCTGAAGGTTCTCCGCCTTGAGCAGGACCCGGGCCCCGGCGAGTTCGTCGATCACCGGGGACCGCAGCACTGGTGTGCGGACCACGCGGCCGGCAAGCCAGCTGCTGGCCTCCTCGACATCGGCCCGGGTCTGGCCAACGGTGCGTGACATCGTCTCTCCTTTTTCGGGCACACCACGGGCGGGATCCAGCGGTACGTGGACCCCGGGACGGTGGGTGGAAGTGTCAGGTCACTGCGGGTAGCTGAACGTCGACCCGCAGGCCGCCGTGTTCGGCGGGCCGGGCCGCGATGATGCCGTCGTGCGCCTGGGTGATCGAGCGGGCGATGGCCAGGCCCAGACCGGCCCCGCCGCCCTGCGAGGTCCGGTCCCGGGCGAGCCGGCGGAACGGTTCGAACAGACCCGCCACCGCCTCGGCCGGCACGGGTTGACCGGTGTTGACCACCGACAGTGCGGGCACGCCACTCACCACGACGGTCAGCGAGCCGCCCGGCCGGTTGTACTTGATGCCGTTCTCCACCAGGTTGGTGACCAGGCGCTCCAGCAGCACCCGCTCGCCGACGACGACCCGGGGCACGAGGTGGGTGCCGATGGTGACCCCGGCCTCCCGGGCGCGGTCGAGGTATCCGGCGAGCACCGCCTCGACGATCGTGTCGAGCCGCTGCGGGATCCGCGAGCGCAGGCCCTGGTCACTCTCGCTGAGCGCGAGCAGACCCTCGATGAGGCGTTCGTTGCGCTCGTTGGTCTCCAGCAGCTGGCTGGTCAACAACTCCAACTGCTCGCCGGTGAGCGTCCTGGCCATGCCGACCTCGATGAGCGTCCGCTGCACCGCGAGGGGCGTCCGCAGCTCGTGCGAGGCGTTCGCCGCGAACCGCCGCTGCCCCTCGTACCCGGCGGAGACACGTTCCATCATCTCGTCGATCGCCCGGGCCAGCCGGGCCAGCTCGTCGCGGCCCCGGGGCCGGATCCGGTGACCGAGGTTCTGCGGGCCGAGGTGACCGATCGGCCCGGCCAGGTCAGCGACCGGGCGCAGGCACCACGCCGCGCCGAACCAGAGCCCCACCAGGGCGGCCACTGTCACCAGCAGCACGGCCCCCAGGGGCAGCATGTACGCCCCCGGTCGCACGTCGGCGCAGACGGTGCTCAGTCCCGGCACCGGCAGGTCACAGAACTGCCGCCCCCAGATCCAGGTCACCCCCGCCAGCCACTTGCCCATCGCCGGCAGCACCGGCCCGGCCAGCAGCGCCAGCAGGCCCACCAGCAGCACCCGACGTCGGGGCGTCCAGCTCACGCCGGTCCGCCGATGCGGTAGCCGGCCTTCGGAACGGTGTGGATGATCGCCGGGTCGCCGAGCTTCTTGCGCAGGGTCATCACGGTGACCCGCACGGCGTTGGTGAACGGGTCGGCGAACTCGTCCCAGGCCTGCTCCAGCAACTCCTCGGCGCTGACCACCTGACCGTCCGCGCGCAGCAGCACGTGCAGCACCGCGAACTCCTTCGGGCTCAGCGCGAGCGGGCGACCGTCACGGGTGGCCACGTGCCGGCCCACGTCCAGCGCCAGACCGTCCTGGGAAAGCACCGGTGGCAACGCCGGAGTGGACCGCCGCCCGAGGGCCTGCACCCGGGCCACCAGCTCGGCGAAAGCGAACGGCTTGGTCAGGTAGTCGTCCGCGCCGAGGCCGAGCCCTTCCACCCGGTCGCGGATGCCAGCCGCCGCGGTGAGCAGCAGGACCCGGGTGCCGACCTGGGAGTCGGCGATGCTGCGGCACACCTCGTCACCGGTGTGCCCCGGCATGTCCCGGTCGAGCACCGCGACGTCGTACCGGTTCACCCCGACCCGCTCCAACGCACCGTCACCGTCGTAGCAGACGTCGACGGCCATCGAGAGGCGACGCAGCCCTTCGGCCACCGTGTCCGCCAACAACCGTTCGTCGTCCGCCACCAGCACCCGCACGTTTGTCCGCTCCCCCATTTCGGCTTGCCCGGCATACCGTCGCAGGCCCGGGTTAAGGGTTCTGTAAGCACCCGCCGCAGCCATCCTCCACGCGCGTGTCCAGCGGGCAAACCATCGCCAGCCAGCGGATGTCGGCTTCGTTCCTGGCTCACGTCGTCTGCGTGGTCCGTCCCCGACAACCACGGCGGTTGGCGCTAGCGGGTGAGCTGCGTCACGATGGGGGCCGAGGAGGTCGCCCGATGGCTGACCCGTGGCTCGCCCTGGAGTTCGGCGTCGATCCGGCGGAGCGGATCGCGCAGGTCGGCGCCGCCCACGAGGCGTTCCTGACCGCTGGCTCGGCCCCGCACCGGGTACGGGACGTGGTCCGTCGTTCCTGGGAACGCTCGGCCCGGCTCGACCCCGAGGCCACCCCGCCGATCGACCTGGCCGACGACGTTCTGGCCGCGTACCGGGCGGCCCACCCGCTGGCCCGGGTCCTGCCGCTGTTCCGCGACCTGCTCGGCGGCATCGCCCAGGACGGCGCGCACCTGATGGCGGTCTGCGACGCGCACGGGCGGCTGCTCTGGGTCGAGGGGCACCCGGGTGTGCTGCGGCACGCCGAGCGGATGAACTTCGTGCCCGGTGCCCGTTGGGACGAGACACACGCCGGCACCAACGCGCCGGGCACCGCGCTGGCCGTCGACCACAGCGTGCAGATCTTCGCCACCGAGCACTTCAGTCGCCCGGTCCAGCGGTGGACCTGCGCCGCCGCACCGATCCACGATCCCGCCACCGGGCGGCTGCTCGGCGCGATCGACATCACCGGCGGGGACCACCTGGCCAATCCGCAGAGCCTGGCGCTGGTGCGGGCCACCGCCCGGGCCGCCGAGGCGCAGCTCGCCGCCGACCGACCGCCGGAACCCGGCGTGGCCACCGTTACCGCGCTCGGCCGCGACGAGGCGGAGCTGCGGCTCGACAGTCGACGCGTCCGGCTCGGCCGACGGCACAGCGAACTGCTGGTGCTGCTGCTCCAGCACCCCGAGGGACGCACCGGTGAACAACTCGGCCTCGACCTGTACGGCGACGACCGGCTGCACCCAGTAACCCTTCGTGCCGAGCTGTCCCGGTTGCGGCGAGTGCTCGGCCCCGAGTTGCTCGACTCCCGCCCGTACCGGCTACGCGGCACCGTCCGCGCCGACTTCACCACCGTCGCCGACCGGCTGGACCAGGGCGATCCCGCGGGGGCGCTCGACGCGTACCCCGGGCCGTTGCTGCCCGGCTCGGACGCGCCGGGAGTGACGCGACTGCGCCGGCTGATCGACGGTCACCTCCGCGCCGCCGTGCTGGCCACCGCGGACCCGGCGCTGCTCGCCGCCTGGACCGCGACGCCGGCCGGCGCCGACGACCTCGCCGCCTGGCAGGCCCTGGCGCGGGCGCTGCCGGTGGGCGCGCCGCGTCGGCCCCTCGCCCTCGCGCGCATCGATCAGCTCGCCGGGGAGTACGACCTCCAGCGCGCAACGTGGCTGCAACGTTCCTGAAACTAGCGTCGCCGTCGGCACACCCGCACAACGACGGCGGAGGTAACCATGACGCGCTACGACGCGCCCACCCACTGGCAGTCCCGTTACGACCACTTCATCGGCGGCGAGTACGTCAAGCCGCACGGCGGCGCCTACTTCGAGAACCCGACCCCGGTCACCGGGCAGACCTTCACCGAGGTCGCCCGCGGCACCGCACCCGACGTGGAGAAGGCCCTCGACGCGGCACACGGCGCCGCCGACGCCTGGGGCCGGACCCCGGTGGCCGAACGGGCGCTGATCCTCAACCGGATCGCCGACCGGATGCAGGACAACCTGGAGTCCCTGGCCATCGCCGAGAGCTGGGAGAACGGCAAGCCGGTCCGGGAAACCCTCGCCGCCGACATTCCGCTCGCCATCGACCACTTCCGCTACTTCGCCGGGGCGATCCGGGCCCAGGAGGGCTCACTCGGCGAACTCGACGACGACACCGTGGCGTACCACTTCCACGAACCGCTCGGCGTGGTCGGGCAGATCATCCCGTGGAACTTCCCGATCCTCATGGCGACCTGGAAGCTCGCGCCCGCGCTGGCCGCCGGCAACGCCGTGGTGCTCAAGCCGGCCGAGCAGACACCAGCGTCCATCCACTACTGGCTGTCCCTGGTGGCGGACCTGCTGCCACCGGGAGTGCTGAACATCGTCAACGGTTTCGGCGTGGAGGCCGGCAAACCGCTCGCGTCCTCCGCCCGGGTCGCGAAGGTGGCCTTCACCGGCGAGACCACCACCGGGCGGCTGATCATGCAGTACGCCAGTGAGAACATCAAACCGGTCACGCTGGAGTTGGGCGGCAAGAGCCCCAACATCTTCTTCGACGACGTCAGCGCCCACTCCGACGACTTCCTTGACAAGGCGCTGGAAGGCTTCACCATGTTCGCCCTCAACCAGGGCGAGGTCTGCACCTGCCCGTCGCGGGCGCTGATCCAGCAGGGCCACTACAGCGACTTCCTCGCCGCGGCGGTCTCCCGCACCGAGCAGATCGTGCAGGGGCACCCGCTGGACACCGACACGATGATCGGCGCGCAGGCCTCCAACGACCAGCTCGAAAAGATCCTGTCCTACCTGGACATCGGCCGGCAGGAAGGCGCCCGTGTACTGACCGGAGGATCGCGTGCCGACTTGGGCGGCGACTTGTCGGGCGGATACTACGTTGAGCCAACCATCTTCGAGGGCGACAACTCGATGCGGATCTTCCAGGAGGAGATCTTCGGGCCGGTGGTCTCGGTGACCTCCTTCGCCGACCTCGACGACGCCGTGAAGATCGCCAACGACACCCTGTACGGGCTGGGCGCGGGCGTCTGGAGCCGGGACATGAACACCGCGTACCGGGCCGGGCGGGCCATCCAGGCCGGACGGGTGTGGACCAACTGCTACCACGCGTACCCGGCGCACGCCGCGTTCGGCGGGTACAAGCAGTCCGGCATCGGCCGGGAGAACCACAAGATGATGCTGGAGCACTACCAGCAGACGAAGAACCTGCTGGTCAGCTACTCCACCAAGAAGCTCGGTTTCTTCTGATGCCGGTCGTCTCCGTCACCCCCGCCGCGGCGGAGTTGATCCGGTCGCTGCGGGGGCGGCACGGCCCGCTGATGTTCCACCAGTCCGGCGGCTGCTGCGACGGCAGCGCCCCGATGTGCTTCCCGGCGGGCGAGTTCCGCACCGGCGCCTCCGACGTGCTGCTCGCCTCGCTCTCGGTCGACGGGGTGGCTGAGCCGGTCGAGTTCTGGATGTCGACGTCACAGTGGGAGTTGTGGAAACACACCACGCTGACCGTCGACGTGGTGCCGGGCAGAGGCAGCGGCTTCTCCCTGGAAGCCCCCGACGGCGTCCGCTTCCTCATCCGCTCCCACCTGGCCCCGTAACGCCCCACCCACCCCACCCCCCGCTCGCCGATCTTGCACTTCCTGTCCCGACCTATTTGCCATCGAGGACATTTCGGCAACACAAAATGCAA
>NZ_JNZS01000009.1 GCF_000718515.1 Micromonospora parva
CGACTTCACCCGGTAGTAGCCTCCACCGGAGTCGACGAACTGCCACTGCTGCTGGTTACCGTTGTTGCGGGTCCACTGCGTGATCCGCGCGCCGTCGTTCGTGGCCAGGTTGTACACGTCCAGGGCCTTGCCGCTGTTGCGATTGATCAACACGTACCACGCGTTCGTGTCGACGGTCGCCGCTGCGGCGGGCGACGACACCACCGCTACGGCGGCGCCACCGACCATCAACGCCGCCGCGCTGGCGGCGAGGAGACGGGGCAACCACCAACGTTGCCGCCGCGACGGCGGTGCGATTGTTGGAGACCTATCGAGGGCAGACATGATCCTCCTCCAATGACCAAGAGCCGAACGGCCTGCCCGGGGTGGGCGTACCGCGACGCGTGGCCGAGCAAACAGGCGTCAAGAAGTTAGCGTTAACAAGATGCCGGCGAGCCCTGGCGCACGCCTGATTCGAGATCGACGAGGCAGGGCTTGCCCGGAAAGCCAAGGTGTCGTCGTCCTTAGGCATCGACTGTGAGCGATAACATGCCGTTCGTCAAGACGTAACGTGCTGGGAACATCAACGGTCGTCGAACCACGGATCTTGGAGCGGAACACCCTCGACCGACTTCCCGCAGGCATCGCCCCAGATCCCCGCCCAGAGCACGACCACCACCCTTGAGGCGGCGTCGAGCGCGCGTTAACATCGACGTTTGCCCATCGCCTGGGGAGCCGTGCGCCGTGGCCATCAGCGCGGGCGTCCTGGTCGGCATCACCCTCACCGACACCCGGCGCCAACGGCGTGCGGTGTCGGCGGCGCCGGGTGGACGGAGTGGTTGATCCCGCAGTCCAGCCGTCTGTTGACGTCGAACGTGGGGATGCGGTCCGACCACCCGGCGCGAGCGCCCGAGCTATCGGCGGCTCCACTGCTGGTTGGTCTGTCCGGTGCAGGTCCAGAGGACGAGCTTCGTGCCGTTGCCGGTGCCCATGTTGTAGGGGTCCAGGCAGAGGCCGGACTGCACCCCGGTGATGGTGCCGTTGGCGTTCACGTTCCACTGCTGGTTCGTGCCGCCGTGGCAGTCGTAGATGGTGACCTGGGTGCCCGGGGAGGTGCCGTAGCCGGCGGCGTCGAGGCACTTGTTGCCGTACACGGTCAGCGCCTTGCCGCTCGTGTAGGTCCACTGCTGGTTGGTACGACCGTGACAGTCCCACAACTGCACCTGCGTGCCGTTGGTGGTGGACGAGCCGGGGACGTCGACGCAGCGGCCGGACAGCGCGCCCACGATCGCGTTGGTCTGCCCGGAGCCGGTGCCCGGGTCGCCGATGCTGCCGGGCACCGACTGCAACGCGCTGTACCAGCGGGCGGCCATCTTGTCGTAGCCGCCGGAGGTGGGGTGGATGCCGTCGATCAGGTCGCCAGTGGTGAGGGCGCTGTGCATGTCGACCAGGCGCACCCGCTTGCCGGCGTTCACCTTGCTCTGCACGATGCCGGGGATCGCCGCGTTGAACGTGCGGACGGCCGCCTCCTGGTTGCTGTTGGACAGCGGGATGATCTGCGCGACGAACACGTCAGCGGTGGGAGCCGTCGTCGTGATCCGGTCGATCAGGGTGGAGAGCCGGTTCGGCGCGGTGCTCACGTTGTAGTTCTGCAGGATGTCGTTGGTGCCGATGTGCAGCAGGACGGTCCGCGGCCGTTGGGTGTTCAGCCAGCCGACGATGTTCGCGTCGATCTGGTCGATCCGCCAGCCCGGGTGCCCCTGGTGGTCGTGGTCACCCAGGCTGGCCGGCCCGTTGAACTGCGACCCGACGAAGTCCACCGTGTACCGACCGTTGACGAGGCGCTGCCAGAGCCCGATCCGGTACCCACCCGGCACCTGGGTGCCCTCGGTGATGGAGTCGCCGAGCGGCATCACCCGTACCCCGCCGTTGGATTCCGCGCTGGCCGGACCGGTCGAGGTCAGCACCCCGGCGAGGACGACCCCGAGCGCGGCGGTCGCCGCGAGCCATCTTGCCCTCGTTCGCATAGATTTCTCCCCTGCAGTGGTAGTGCTGACCGAGGAGTCAGGCCGTGGCGACCGTCACCACATCGGCATGACGATGCCGTCGCAGCACTGGGACGGGTTTGTTAACGCTAACAGCGATCCATGTAAATTCTTGTCGCTGACCTCGCCCACGTCAAGCGTGCCAGCACCCTTGGGTAGCGGCGCCGAACCAGCGCGACGCCCGCGCCCCTGCTGGCGGCGGTGATCCACGTCAACCGAGCCGACAGATCAACCAGTTCGTGGCCGTAGAGAGCCGGATCAGCGAGAACGTCGCCAGCACGAACAGCACCATCGAACACGGCGGCGGCGTCTACAACGGCAGCGGCACCGTCGTACTGCGCCGCACCCACGTCGACCGCAACCGGGCCATCGGCTCAAGCTCGCAGGGCGGCGGGATCTACAACAACGCCACCCTCAACCTCACCGAAAGCAAGATCACCGACAACATCTCCACACTGGCACCCGGCGGGATCTTCAACGACGGCGGCCAGGTCACCGTGGACCAGAAGACGGCCATCACCGGCAACCGGCCCACCAACTGCACACCCAGCTCACCGCCAGTGCCCAACTGCTTCGGCTGATCAGCCGAGGCGCACGGCACGTGGGTTGTCAGACGGGCATCCGGTCCCGCACGGATTCGATCATGACGATCGGACCGCTGCGGGACCGGACACCTGTCTACGGGACGACCTCAGCTCGGCCCCGCAAAGCGGGGACACCAACTGACGGTGCAGGGCGCATTGCGGCGACCCGAACTGCGCAGACCTACGCCCGTTCAATGCCCCCACCAGGAGAGCGGGGCCACCAACCGACGACCCAAGCGTGATTACGGAAAGCGACGACACCAACCTGGCAGCCAGCGCCCGACGGGGGTGGCCAACAAAAAACGTCTGGCCGCGTTTCCGCAGGCCAGACGTTTTATGATCTTGTGCGCCCGAAGGGACTCGAACCCCTAACCTTCTGATCCGTAGTCAGATGCTCTATCCATTGAGCTACGGGCGCTTGTGCTCAGCCAGTGTACACACCCGGCTTTCGCGCGGAGACTCCGGGATTCGAACCCGGGAGGGGCTTTAAGACCCCAACCGCATTAGCAGTGCGGCGCCATAGACCAGACTAGGCGAAGTCTCCCTGGTGATCCTCAGACCACCGCGCCCGAGGATACAGGTCGCCACCCACCGGGAGCAAAACGACTTCCGGGGTACGCCCGCCAGGGCCACCCGCCCTCGGTGATTCCACGCTGTGCGACGGCGTGATCGGGACTACGCTCCATCGATATGCAGGAGCAGCCGCCCAGCGAGTCGACCCGTCGAGAGCCTGCTGAGGGAGCGCGTCGGCGCTCCCCACGGGCCACCTTCAGGCCGCCGATCGTGGCCGAGCCGACGGTGGCCGAGGAGCCGACCGGGACGGCGGAGTCCACCGAGGCGGCGGCATCCCCGGCAGCCGCGCCGGCGAGCCCGCGTCCTCGACGGGCCAAGGCCGCCCCGGCGGTGCTCTTCCAACCACCGGATCCGGACCGCCCACTGCCCCGACAGCCTGGACGCGCACCGGCCGACCTGACCACCGACGCGACAGCGGGTCAACCAGAACCGTCGAACGGTGACGAACCAGGCCCGCCGAAGGCCCGCACCACCCCCACCCGCAAGGCAGCTGCCCGGAGCGCGGCCGAGCCGCCCGCCGAGGCGATCCCGACCACGCCGGCACCGCGCAAACGTGCCGCGAGCCCCACCAAGGCCGCGAACACCAGGGCCGCGAGCCCCACGAAGGCCGCGAGCACCACAGCCACGAGCCCGAACGAGGCGACGAGCCCTAGCAAAGCGGCGACCCCGGCCAGAGCCGCAAAGGCCACCAAGCGCGCGGCCGCCCCGCGCAAGAGCACCACGCCGGCCGAGCCCGCCCCCGAACCTGTCGCCGAGCAGGTCACGGCACCGGCGGCGCCCGTCGCGCGGCAGGCTGAGCCGGCTCTGGGGCGTACCCCGGAATCGGAGCTGCGGGCGGTCGCCGCGCGCGTGCTCGACCACCCTGGCTTCGCGCCGGAGCTGTTGGCGCTGGCCGCGGTGCGGGCGTTGGGGCCCGGCGCGGCCGGATGGGCGGCGGGGTTGCGCACCCGGTATCCGGACGCGTCGGCGGACGGCCTGGGACGGTTGGCGACCCGGCGGTTCGTCCGTTCGGCGGGTGCGGGCGGGGCGACCGCCGCGCTTGCCGGTGTCTTCGCGCCGCTGGCCGAGTTGGCCGCGGTGCTGTGGACGCATGCGGAGCTGGTGCTGCACCTGGCCGCGGCGTACGACAAGGATCCGACGCATCCCGACCGGGCCGTCGACCTGCTGGTGCTGACCCAGGTGCACCCGGACCGGGCGAGCGCGGTGGCGGCCCTGGCCGCCGCGGAGTCGGCGGGCGACCCGGTCGAGGGGGCGTGGCCTCGGGCGGCGGAGGCGGCCTGGCGGTTGGCCGCGCCGCTCACCGCGCAGGCCGGTGGTTGGGTGGCGTTGCGGCTGGTGGCCCGGTTGCTGCCGGGGGCGGCGGTGCTCGCGGCGGCGCTGGGTGACGCGGCGGCGGCCGACCGGCTCGCGGCCCGGGCGGTGGCCGTCTATCGACCCGGTCGGGGCTGACCGGTCAGAGCCAGTCGAACCATTCGCGGGGCAGCAGCGCGTAGCCGACGAAGGCGAACACGTCGAGCAGTGTGTGCGCGATGACCAGCGGCATCACCCGCCGGGTGCGCAGGTAGAAGAGGCTGAACACCACACCCATGATGGCGTTGCCGACGAACGCGCCGAAGCCCTGGTACAGGTGGTACGAGCCGCGGAGCAGCGCGCTGGCCGCGATGATCGCGGCCAGCCGCCAGTGGAGCTGGCGCAGCCGGGTGACCAGGTAGCCGACCACGATCACCTCTTCCAGCACGGCGTTCTGCACGGCGGCGAGGATCAGCACCGGGACCGCCCACCACACGTCCGGCAGCGCGGCCGGCACCAGCGTCGCGTTGAGGCCCAGGTGGGCCGCGACCCAGAACAGCGCCAGCCCGGGTAGGCCGATGAGCGCCGCCAGGCCGGCACCGCGCGCCACGTCCTGGCCGGGCCGCCGGGCGTCCAGGCCGAGGGTCCGCGCCGGGTCGCCGGGGTCACGGCTGAGCAGGTGTACGGCGAGCAGCACCGGCAGCAGCGCGAACACGATGCCGAGCAGTTGGTACGTGAGGTCCAGCCAGGGTCGGGCCGACGCCGAGGTGTTCAACGAGGCGGTCTGCTTGGAGAGCGGACCGTCGGCGGTCAACTTCGCGATGATCGACACCACCGCGTAGATCGCGGACTGGCCGAGGGAGAGGCCGAGGACCAGCAGCGTCTCGGTGCCCAGCAGTCGGCGGGACACCGGGCGGGTCAGCTCAACGGTCACCGCACCACTCTGCCCGACGGGCGGCGGCGGTGACATGGCCGACCGGCCAGCATGAGCCGATCGCACATTCTGTGCGACCAGTCGACACTCTCCGTGGAGATTCTATGGGCGCCCGATCCGTTGCCGTCTGGAGAAGGAGCGCCCGTGGACAACCTCGCGCGGTTGCTGAAGGAGAGTTGGGCCCTGGTCGAGGACGACCGGGTCCGGTTGAGCGGTCACTTCTACGCTCGGCTGTTCCTGCTCGACCCCGCCCTGCGGCAGCTCTTCCCGGTGCAGATGACCGGCCAGGGCGACCGCCTGCTCGAAGCGATCATCGCGGCGATCCACACCGTCGACGACCCGGAGAGCTTCGACGAGTTCCTCCGGGCGTTGGGTCGCGACCACCGTAAGTACCACGTCGACGAGCAGCACTACGCGACGATGGGCACCGCGCTGCTGGACGCCTTGCGCAGCATCGCCGGTGACGGCTGGAACCTGGAGTACGACCAGGCGTGGCGGGAGGCGTACGCGGCGATCGCCGCCCTGATGGTGGCCGGCGCGGCCGCCGACGACGACCCGCCGTTCTGGCACGCCGAGGTGCTGACCCACGAGCGGTACGGCCCGGACACCGCCGTGCTGACCTGCCGGGCGTTGCAGCATCCGCTGCGCTGGCAGGCGGGGCAGTACGTGAGCCTGGAGGTGCCCCGCTACCACCCCCGGGTGTGGCGCAACTACTCCGTGGCGAACGCCCCGAACGACGACAACGTGCTGGAGTTCCACGTGCGGTCTCCCGGGGCCGGCTGGGTGTCCGGCGCGCTGGTCCGGCGGGTGCGGCCGGGTGACCTGCTGCGCCTGGCGGCGCCGATGGGGTCGATGACGGTGGACCGCGCCTCGGAACGGGACATCCTCTGCGTGGCCGGCGGCGTCGGGTTGGCACCGATAAAGGCGCTGGTGGAGGAGTTGGCCACCTTCAACCGGACCCGGTGGGTGCACGTCTTCTACGGTGCCCGGCAGGCGGCCGACCTGTACGGCCTGGCCGCGTTGCAGGAGTTGGTGGCCGTACACCCGTGGTTGTCGGTCACCCCGGCGTGCAGTGAGGACCCGGACTTCGACGGCGAGCAGGGCGACATCCCGGACGTGGTGGCCCGGTACGGCCCGTGGACCACGCACGACTGCTACGTCTCCGGTGCCGCCCGGATGGTCCGGTCCACCCTGCGGGTGCTCGCCGCGGACGACGTGCCGCCGCCACACATCCGCTACGACACCTTCGGTGACCTCTAGACGTTCCTCCCCCCACACCGGGGCGCGTGCCCCTGCCCCCTGGGGCACGCGCCCCGGTCCCTCGTCGGTCAGTAACTCCACGGGTGGGCGGTCTCGCGGTACTCCTCCACCGGCACCAACGGCACGCCGGGTGCCATCCGGTCCACGTAGAGCCGGCCCTCCAGGTGGTCGACCTCGTGTGCGACAAGGCGGGCCATGCCGAACTCGAACGAGGTGATGATCCGGCTGCCGTCCCACCGGGCGTGCTCCACGTCCAGGCGCAGCGGTCGGGGCACCAGACCTCGGTGGTCGAAGAAGGAGAGGCAACCCTCGTACTGCTCGTCGGTTTCCAGGTCGGCGTCGACCACCCGGGGGTTGAGCAGCACGACCGGCTCCGCCGCCCGGTCGGGGGGCCGCACCACCGCTGCCGCCCGGTCGATGCCGAACTGCGGGGCGGCGACCCCCACTCCCTTGCTGAACGGGTGCAGCTCGTCCAACCGGGTCAGGATCGCGGTGAGCCGGTCGACAACGGCCCGGGCCCCCCGTTCCTCACTGGGCAGATCGAACGGGCGGGCACGCTGGCGGAGCAGATCGGCGCCGCGTTGCAGCACGCCGAGGCCGCGCATCCGGTCGCTGGGTCGGACCCGGGTGGCGCCGGGTCCGACGTCCGGTTCGGTGTCCGGTCGGGCGCGGAAGCGCCACTGCATCCGGTAGCGGGCGTTCAACGGCGGGTCGTCGGTCTGCCAGTCGTAGATCGCCCGGTCGTCCTCGTCGTGACGCTGCGGGGCCGTCCGCAGCGGGCCCTCCTCCGCGCTGAGCGAGGTCTCCACGCCCCAGACCTGTGGGTCGAGCGCCGCCGGCAGGTCCAGGCGTACGGCCAACTGCCGGGTGGGCAGCCGGACGGCTCGCTGGAACCAGAGGCCCCACTTCTCGTGCCCGACGCTGTACGCGTACTCGACGGTGGCCCGGTCACCCGGGTAGAGGGGGAAGCGCCGCTCTCCGTTCTCGAAGAGCAGCCAGATCTCCTTGAACGCGTCCCGGTCGTGTTTGGCCCGCCAGTGCATCGGCTCCGGGTCCCCGCCGCCGTCGTCCCGGCGGGCCTGTATCTGCAGCTCGGCGAAGGTGAGGGGGTGCTCCCGGTGGTGCCGGTTGGAACGGCCGGGGTCGTTCGGGTAGCGGTCGACGGCGACCCGGACCAGGTAGCGGGTGACCGGCTCAAGGCCGGCGTTGTACAGCTCCCGGCGGATGACGCACCGGTAGCCGTCCTCGGTGTGGGTGAGGGTGGCCAGTTCCCGTTCCACGACCAGGCCGGTGCCGGGTGGCAGCCACTGTCCCGGCAGGTACGGCCCGCGGTGCGGCTGGCCCACCCGGGCGTGCCGGAGGTCGTCGTACTCCCGGAAGCGTTGCCAGATCGCGCCGCTGGCTTCCAGGACGGCCTCGGCTCGGCGGGCGAAGTCCTCGGTGGGGCGGTGCCGGCGCCCCTCGACGTGGCTCACGTAGGACGGGTCGAACCCCATCAGAACGGCCAGTTGCTTCTTTGACAGCCCGCGCCCGGTCCGTTGCCGGGCGAGTTCGGCCGCGAAGGAGTCGGCAGCCCGTTCGAGGGGTGAGGTCGTCATCAGCTTCCTCGTGGCCGGGGATATAAGTTTCACGTTCCGTGCCCGAGCACACACTCATGTGGCATCTTTTCGACACACCGCTTGACAATTCGCCGAAGACACCAGCCGCGTGGCGGCGTTTCCCAGCATCGGCTCCGGGTAGTAGCCGAGGCGTCACACCCGCCGGATGCGGAGTGACCTGCGCCTCCGGGATTGGACCAAGGTGAGCCTTCCCTTACGGTCGCAGGTCTGGTTAGGCTAGCCTTAGCTCAGGACGGCACTCGTTCGTCCGCCGGGGCGCACTCCTCGGTCACAGAGACAGGGGACGACTCAGGTGACAGCGGTGATGCCGAGGTGGGAGGCCGCCACCACGCCGCTCGCTCCCGTCACCGCTGCGCTTCGGGCCATGTTCGGCACCGACGACCTCCCCGGCCTCGCCCGGGGTCTGCTGGTCGAGGACGAGTTCGGCTGGTCGCCCGCCACCACCCTGATCGACGGCAGCCGACTGCCGGAGCTGCTGAACGGCGCCGCCGTCCGCTGGGGCGGCACCCCGCACGCCTGCGCGGCACTGGCCTGGAAGTCGTACAGCTACTGGGCCGCGCTGCCGGTCGTGCTCGGCTGGGCCTCCGCCCGGCGGGTGCCACTGCTCGATCCGGCCGACCTCCTGATCCACTTCGAGGACCACCGGCAGCTGCTCACCATGGGTCTGCGGCGGGGCACCACGGTGGCAGTGCTGCCGAACGACCCGCTGGCGCTCGCCGGCCTGCCGGAGGTGCGGGTCGTCGCCGACGAGGCGGAGCTACTCGCCGCACTGCGCGCGTCACTGCTCGACGCCCATCTGGCGCCGCTCATCACGGCGATCCAGTCCGAGGTCCGGGTGGGCACCCGGACGCTGCTCGGCTCGGTCGCCTCCGGCATCGCGCACGGCATCCTGCGGGCCGCCGACGGTCTGCCCGGCTCCACGGTGCAGAGCATCGAGACCCTGCTCGGCGCACTCGACCTGACCGACCTGATCGAGTTGGTGCCCGGGCCGACCGGTGAGCCGACAGTGCAGCGGCGTACCTGCTGCCTCGCCTTCACCCTGCCCCGGCCGAAGGTCTGCCAGGGCTGCTGCGTCCGTTAGGTAAGGGCTGGGCCGGCGCGGCTCAGTCGGTCAACGACCGGACGTCCCACACCCACACCCCACCGGTGAAGACCGGTTCGATCCCGGTCAGCTCGGTCATCCCCCGACGCAGCGCGGCCTCGTGCTCGTGTGGCCCGAGGATCACCACCCCAGCCCGCCAGTAGCGCAGGTCGTCGACCGCTCGGACCCGACTCTGCGGGGTGATCGGCGGCACCGCGCCCGTGCGCCGGATGGTGGCGAAGAAGTTGCTGGTGGGGCGCGGAACCGCGCCGAACAGCGCGACCTTCGGCGGGTCGGCGTTCGGGCGGGTGTCCGGGCCGAGGAAGTAGCCCCGTGCCAGCGGCATGTCCAGCCGGGTCGACGCGGACCAGCGCAGCGGCTCCGCGTACGTGGTGTCCGGCAACGGCAGGGTGACCACACTGCGCCCACCGCTCACGTACGGACGCCAGGCCCCACTGGTCACGAAGGTGGGGATCGGGTCGAGGCGGGCCACCGGCAGCGGGGTGGGAACGATCGGCAACAGGGCCATCGTGAGCATGGTGGCGGTGACGAAGCGGATCTGTCCCCGGGCCACCGGGTGCGCGTACGCCAACGCGCGGGCCCGTTCGGCGCCGTAGGCGAGCAGCAGCCCGATGATCGGGGTGATCGCCAACGCCCAGCGCGTCGGCACCACCGAGTGCAGGATGGGCAGGTTCTCCAACGCCGCCCAGGGGCCCGGCACACCGGTACCCCGGTTGTTGAAGCGGACCTCCCGACCCAGTGAGAGCACCGCGAAGAGCAACCCGAGCCCGGCCAGCGCGAGCACCACTATCGAGCGGCGCAACCACCAGACCAGGGCGATCACCAGCACCACCAGTGCCCAGCCGAAGAAGCTGTTCTCCTCGGTCGGGTTCTTGGCCAGGCCCGCTGCGGTGCGCGCGTTCCCGGCGAGGGACTCCCGGGAGTACGCGACGAACGAGGCCAGGTCACTGGAGTAGCCGCGGATCAGGCGGGACAGCCCGGAGTACGCGTCCGGGCCGAAGAACTGCACGTACAGGGGGTACGCCAGCAGGAGCGCGGCGATCCCGGCGGCGACGGCCAGGCCGGCGAGGAAGGACCGGGCCCGTGACCGGATGTCCGCGCGGCCGACGGCGAGCACACCGATGACCACGCCGAGCCCGATCGCGGTCATCAGCAGGATCTCCAGGTTGAGGAATGCCTGCCAGACGATGACGAGCGCGAGGAGGACCCCGTTGCGCAGCCAGCGGCCCGGTTCGCCGAGTCGTAGCGTGCGCCAGATGATCAACGGGACGACGAACTGCGACACGATGTTCGGGTGACCATTGGCGTGCGACACCATCGCCGGCGCGAACGCGCAGAAGCCGGCGCCCAGCCAGGCCGGTCCCCGGCTGCCGATCAGGACCCGGGAGAGCACGAAATACCAGGCCGTGGCGGTGGCAATCATGCCGACGGTGAGAAAGACCAGGAATGACGCGCGCGGCCCGAACAGCAGGGTGATCGGCGTCATTGGCAATGAAATGGATAATACGGACGTATTGGCCATCAGATTCACGCCGTCGGGCACGTTCATCTGATTGGAATGGAACGGATACGCAAAGTGCGTGACTACTCGCGCACCGTGGGCCATCATCCATTCGAACTGCGACTGGTCGGACTGGTTGTCCCGCACATCGCTGCCCGGGTCCAGCCAGAGTCGACCGGTGACCCAGAAGCCGAGCACCACGAAGCTCAGCACTGCGGCCAGATCCGCCCATTTCCCCCTGCGGGAAGGCCGAACGGCACCGGAGGCCCCCTCCGCCGACGGCGCGGCGGCCGGGCCGTCGCTGCCGCTGGGCACGTCCGATTCAGGAGTAGTCATGACAATTCATAGGGTAGTCAGCGCATGGCACCGCCGTGACATGTTTCGGGGTACTGCCGTACTATGTGCCGGGTTCGCCGACCGCCGATCACGAATCCACCCCCCCGACCACAATTCGGCCACCCCGATGCCCCGATTCTTCTGCCGTCCCAGCGGATGATTCACTCTGTCGGTCCAGGCACGGGTCGAGTTCATATCGTGAGGAATCGACGCATGGCAGAAATCACTGGGGATCAGCGCGTGCAGTCCGAGGTGCTGGAAGGCCTGGCAACCGCTGTCAACCACCGTCGCTGGTTCATCGAGCTGGCCGTGCCGTACCTCGGCGACGACCCGATCGAGATCGGCAGCGGCCTTGGTGACTACGCGCTGGAATGGTCAGAGCGGCTGCCCCGGTTCACCGCCACCGAGGCCGACCCGGACCGGCTGGTGCAGCTCAAGGAGCGCCTCGCCGACCGTCCGAACATCGACGTCCGGCAGATGCTGCTGCCGCACAACGGCCGGGGCGACTACAGCGCTGCGGTCTCGTACAACGTCCTGGAGCACATCGAGGACCACGTGGGCGCGCTGCGGAGCATGCGCGACCTGGTCCGACCCGGCGGCGCCGTGATCATCATCGTGCCCGCGTTCCAGTTCGCGATGGGCCCGGCCGACATCGCCACCGGGCACGTCCGCCGCTACACCAAGAAGACGCTCGGTGCGGCGATGGCCGACGCCGGCCTGACCGTCGAGAAGATCCACTACGCGAACGCGCTCGGGCTGATCGGCTACTTCATGGCCACCAAGGTCTTCCGGCTGATGCCGAAGGAGGGCCCGATGGTCAAGGTGTACGACACCCTCGTCCTGCCCGCCACCAAGGCCGCCGAGCAACTGGTCCTCCCACCCTTCGGCCAGTCCGTCTTCGCCGTGGCCCGAGTCCCCTCCTGACCCCACCGCCGCGCGATCTTGCGCTTTCGGTCGTCGCTATGCCCTTTATGTCGAGAAAGTCGGGACAGAAAGTGCAAGATCGCGGCGGCTGGGCGGCGGTTACTCCTTGATCTGGTACGTGGGGCGGATTACCGCTCTCGCCAGGGTGTGGAACGTGAGGTTGAAGCCCACGTAGGCGGGGGTGGCGTCCGGGGTCAGGTCGAGGCGCTCGACGTCCACGGCGTGCACCGCGAAGACGTACCGGTGCGGGCGGTCGCCGGGGGGCGGAGCCGCCCCGCCGTAACCCTGGTCGCCGTAGTCGTTACGCACCGAGAACGCCCCGCCGAGGTCGGCGCCCGCCGCGCCGCCCGCCCCGCTGGGCAACTGGGTGACGCTGACCGGCAGGTTCACCAGCACCCAGTGCCAGAAACCGCTACCGGTCGGCGCGTCGGGGTCGTAGCAGGTCACCGCGAAGCTCTTCGTCTCAGCGGGAAAATCCGACCAGGTCAGCTGCGGCGAGACGTTGTCGCCCCCGGTGCTGCCATGCGCGTGCCGGGCGTCCATCGGCTCGCCGTTCTGCACGTCGTCGCTGGTGAGCGTGAACGAGGGCAGCGTCGGCAGCAACTCGTACGGGTCCGGGGCGATCGGTCGTTCCAGGGTCATGGGGACGCGTCCTTCCGATGTGCGGAGATACCAGCCCCTTCATACCCCGCTGCGGCCTGTCCGACGAGCGGCACTGTGGTTTTCCGGAGCTACGGTGGAGTTTCGGGCAACGTCCTCAGGGGGACATCGTGGCCGGCATCTGGCGGGACTTCGTGGTGGCCGTCTTCACCGCGTTCCGCCGCCGGGACGAACAGGCCATCGCCGACGAACGGCGACGCGCGGTCGAGCGACTGGCCGACGAGACGATCCGCCAGCAGCGTCGGACCACCGACCCTCCGCAGTGACCGGAACGTGGGGCCCAGCGGCAGCACAGGGCTGCCGAATGAGCCTTCCACCGGCTTCCGGAAATGGCGTCGTCAGCGTATCGCCACCATCAATCCCCTGGCCGGTGCCGATGTCGTCTACCCGACCTTGGCTGACCCTCAACGAGCGAACCTGCTATCTCTGAATAACGGCGAGACGTCGGCGATATGAGGCGGCAACCCCGCTCGACTGCTAACGAATCCGTGGAATATTCACCGGCCGGGCAGAGACGACGGCAGGGTGTGGGCGACTGATCAGTAGGCCGAGTCACGGAGGAACCGAGTGACTGTCATCGCGGACGGCATCCTGGTCGTCAACTCTCTGCGGTACGCACCACAGTGGGCAGCTGCCGAAATCTTCGCACTGGCGAGAGCGGGACACCTCACACTCGAATCAACAGCAGAGGGTGTGGCAATCACCCGCACCGACAAGGCCACCACCGGCATGGAGCTCGAGGAGCGACTGCTGCTCAATGCCGTCTCGCCACAGGCCGTGCTGCACACCGAACACCAGGTGCCGGTGGCGCAGACAGTCACAGCGCTCACCTGCCAGTTGCTACGCCACCGGGGGCTTGCCCGCAAGCTGAGCCCCCGCCGGTTCATGCGCCGGGTGAGCATCTGCAGCTATGCCTTCTCGACCGCCCTCGGGATAGCGCCGATCGCCATCTTCCATTCCGTCAATTCGGTGTGCCTGGGGCTCGCGCTCTTCGCGACGGGGGTCATGAGTTGGAACACCAACGCCGGTGTCAACAAGGCGAGGGCGCAGGCCGTGCGCTTCACACGGCAGGGAAAACGGCAACACAAGCGGCTCAAGAAGCTCAGCCGTCGCCTGATAGCCAGGTCCGAGCCGAGCCAGGAGGATCTACTTGCCCACGAACTGCTCTGGACCATTCACGTTCCACTCGTTCATGCCCCGACCGAGGCACCGCAATGGTTCACGGGCGAATGGCCCACGGATGCGGCGGAACGAACCGCATTGCTGCGGACGATGTTCGAATCCATCGCGACGGGATTGAACCAGCCCGCCGACAAGAAGGGCCGTTTCGCGTTGGACGAGAACACCATGAAGGAAGCCGAGCTGTATCTGACCATCGATGGCATCAAGGAGACGGGTCAGATCCTGGTCGGTGTCGACACCGGCACGGACGTCGACTTCTCGCCGGGCGGCCCGTAGTCAACGCCCCCGGCAGCCGAGCTGATCACCACCGGGTTGGTGGCGGAGGGTGTGGGATTCGAACCCACGAAGACATCGCTGCCTTACCGGTTTTCAAGACCAGCGCCATCGGCCACTAGGCGAACCCTCCTGGACCGCCACCCGTGGGCGTACGGCCACGCATAGTCTGCCACGGCTCACTCCGGGCGGCCCAGCGTCCCTCCCCGCTGCGCCGGCCAGGCATCTTGGCCCGTCCACTGTGGGCTGGAGGGTGCGCCTGCGGCACCGGGTGAGATCGGGAAGACTGGCCCCATGCGAGCCATCACGATTCCGGAGCCCGGTGGTCCCGACGCGCTGGTCTGGGCCGAGGTGCCCGACCCGGAGCCGGGCCCCGACGAGGTGATCGTGGATGTGCGGGCCACCGGGGTCAACCGCGCTGACCTGCTGCAACGGCAGGGGCACTACCCACCACCGCCGGGCGCGTCGGCGTACCCCGGGTTGGAATGCTCCGGGGTGATCACGGAGGTCGGCGCCCAGGTCGCCGGGTGGGCGGTCGGGCAGCAGGTCTGCGCGCTGCTGTCCGGTGGCGGGTACGCGGAGCGGGTCGCGGTCCCCGCCGGGCAGTTGCTGCCGGTGCCGGCGTGCGACCCGGTCGACGCGGCGGCGCTGCCCGAGGTGGCCTGCACGGTCTGGTCGAACCTGGTCCAGGTGGCCCGGCTCGGCGCGGGCGACACCCTGCTGGTGCACGGCGGGGGCAGCGGGATCGGCACCTTCGCCATCCAGTTCGGGGCGGCCCTCGGCGTCACGGTGCTGACCACCGCGCGCGAGGCCAAGCACGCCCGGCTGCGCGAACTGGGCGCGGCGCACACGATCGACTACCGGGAGCAGGACTTCGTCGAGGAGGCCCGGAGGGTCACCGACGGGCGCGGCGTGGACGTCATCCTCGACATCATGGGCGGGTCCTACCTGGGGCGGAACGTCTCCGCGCTGGCCACCGGCGGCCGGCTCGTGGTGATCGGGATGCAGGGCGGGCGCAAGGCCGAGTTGGATCTCAGCGCGCTGCTGGCCAAGCGGGCGAGCGTCGCCGCGACGTCGCTACGGTCCCGACCGCTCGCGGAGAAGGCGGAGATCGTCCAGGGGGTACGCGACGAGGTGTGGCCGCTGGTCGAGGCGGGCCGGATCCGGCCGATCGTGGACCGGCGGCTCCCGATGACCGAGGCGGCGGAGGCGCACCGGCTCGTCGAGTCGAACGACCACTTCGGCAAGGTGCTGCTGACCCGCCCGCCGGGAGGCGGGTCAGCCGTCAGCTGAGCGAGCCCGCCGGGAGGCGGATCGGCCGTCAGCTCAGCGAGCCCGCCGGGGTTGGGGCGTCCGTCGGTCGGGGCAGCACCAGTCGGGCACCCGGGCCCTCGCCGGCCAGCGTGTCCTCGGGGTTGTTGAGCGTGCAGCGCTGCAAGGACAGGCAACCGCAGCCGATGCAGCCGTCCAGGTCGTCGCGGAGCTTGGTGAGCAGCCGGATGCGTTCGTCCAGTCGGCTCCGCCAGCTCGCCGAGAGCCGCGCCCAGTCCTGTGGGCTGGGGGTGCGGGCCTCGGGGAGCGAGTCGAGTGCCTCCCGGATCTCGTCGAGCGAGACGCCGACCTGCTGGGAGATCCGGATGAAGGCAACCCGCCGCAGCTCGGCGCGGGCATACCGGCGCTGGTTGCCGCCGGTGCGGTCGGCGCGGATCAGCCCGAGTCGCTCGTAGTAGCGCAGCGCCGACGGCGCCACCCCGGAGCGGGCGGACAGCTCACCGATCGTCAACAAATCCGGCATCACCAGGTCCTTGAGTTGAAGTGCACTTCAACTCACACAGTAGTGGCATGACCACCGCACTGACCACCGACAGCAGCGCCCGCCTACCCGGGTTGATCCGCCGACTGACCGGCGACGAGAAACACGCACCCAGCGCGCACTCCACCATCGACGTCCTCCAGGTGCTCTACGACCGGGTGTTGCGGGTCACCCCCGACACCGTCGACGACCCGGAGCGGGACCGGTTCCTGCTCTCCAAGGGCCACGGACCGGCCGCCTACTACGCGGTGCTCGCCGCGCACGGCTTCATCCCGGACACCTGGCTCGACGACCTGGCCGGGCCGGCGAGCCGGCTCGGCCACCACCCGGACCGGCTCCTGGTGCCCGGGGTCGAGATCGGCTCCGGCTCCCTCGGGCACGGGTTCGGGCTGGCCGTCGGCACCGCGCTCGGCCTGCGCGCCCAGGGGCTGACCAAACCCCGGGTGTACCTGCTGCTCGGCGACGCCGAACTGGACGAGGGATCCAACCACGAGGCGATCGCGTACGCCGGAGCGACCGGCCTGGACAGCCTCACCGCGGTCGTGGTCGACAACGCGTCGGCCAGCCACGGGTGGGCCGGCGGCATCGCCAGCCGGTTCACCGTCAACGGCTGGACCGCCGACACCGTCGACGGCCGGGACCACGAAGCCCTGTACGCGGCGTTGACCGGGCACCGGCCACGACAGCCGCACCTGGTCGTCGCCCGCATCGGGAGCAACTGATGACCGACATGCGTACCGCCTTCATCGACACCACCACCGCGCTCCTCGACGAGGATCCGCGTACCGCACTGGTGCTGGCCGACATCTCGGCGAGCCAGTTCGCCCCAGTCGGGCACCGGCACCCGGACCGGGTTCTCAACGTGGGGATCCGGGAGCAGCTGATGATCGGTGTGGCCGGCGGGCTCGCCCTGACCGGGCTGCGTCCGATCGCGCACTCGTACGCGACGTTCCTGGTGGACCGGGCGTACGAGCAGATCAAGTTGGATCTGGACCATCAGGGCGTGGGGGCGGTCCTGGTCAGCATCGGCGCGTCGTACGACGGGTCGGCGGAGGGCCGCACCCACCAGTCGCCCGGGGACGTGGCGCTCTTCGACTCACTCGGCGACGGCTGGACGGTCCGGGTGCCCGGTCACCCGGACGAGGTGGCGCCGCTGCTGCGCACCGCCGCCACCACCGACGATCCGATCTACCTGCGCCTTTCCGAGCAGAGCAACGCCGAGGCGTACCCGGATGCCGCCCGGCTACGGGTGCTCCGGCGGGGCGGGACGGACGCGCCACTCGTGGTGGCGGTCGGGCCGATGCTCGACCCCACAGTGGCGGCGACGGAGGGGATGGACGTGACGGTGGCGTACACCCACACGCCCCGGCCGTTCGACACGCGGGGGCTGCGGGCGCTCGTCGACACCGATGTGGTGCTGGTCGAGCCGTACCTGGCGGGGACGTCGAGCGCGCTCGTCAGTCGGGCGCTGGCGGACGTACCGCATCGACTGCTCGCCCTCGGGGTGGGTCAGACCGACCTGCGACGGTACGGGAATCCGGCCGACCACGCCCGGTGGCATGGTCTGGACGCCGACGGTCTGCGGCGGTCGATCAGCGCGTTCCTGGGGTCAGTTGGCGGCTGAGGCGGTGGGGCGGCGACGAGCGCGCTCGCGCCCGAGGATCCAGATCGCCTCGACGCCGTCCTTCCAGGTGATCTTCTTGCCCTCTTCCCGGCCGCGCGCCCGGTAGCTGATCGGCACCTCGTACGGCCGGATCCGGCGACGCAGCAGCTTGCCGGTCACCTCGGCCTCCATGCCGAAGCCGCGCGAGCGCACCTCGAGCGACCGGTAGAGCGCCACCGGCATCAGCTTGAAGCAGGTCTCCAGGTCGCCGATGTAGGAGTTGAACAGCACGTTCGCCGCCATCGTGACGCCCTTGTTGCCCATCACGTACCAGAAGCTGTAGGCGCTGTGGCTGCCGAAGGTGCGGTTGCCGTAGACCACGGTGGCCCGCCCGTCGAGCACCGGGTCGAGCAGCTTGGGGATGTCCTGCGGGTCGTACTCCAGGTCAGCGTCGAGGATGACCATGTAATCGCCCTCGGCGTTGTCGACCGCCGTCTTGATGGCGGCACCCTTGCCGGCGTTGCGCTGATGGGTGATGACCCGCAGGCGGGCGTCGTCGGCGCGACCGAGGACCTCCCCGGTGCCGTCCCGGCTGCCGTCGTCGACGACGACAAGCTCGACCTCACAGGGATAGTCAACCGCCAGTGCCTGCTTGAGGGCATCCGCGATGCGTTCTTCCTCGTTGTAGACCGGCATGAGGATCGAGAGCTTCACGGGGATCTCCACGGTGGCGGCAACACGTCGGCCATAGCCTAGCCTGGTTGGTTTGTTCATCACCTACCGCCACTGCGGGGCAGTCGACGTGGCGGGTTCAGATCAATGGTGTTTACTTCCGCCATGTCGGCTGCCGGCTCCCTGCTCGCGGTGGTTCCCGCCGCCGCGGTGCTCCTGCTCACCGTCGCGGCGAGGCCACGCACGGTGGGCACCGTGGCACCGCTGCGGCTCGCCGTGGTGAGCGCCGTCCTGCTCGCCGGGGCGTACGCGGTGCTCGTCGTCGAGGTGCTCGGCGCGACCCACGCGCTGACCCGGCCCGCATTCGCCGTCGCCTGGCTGTTCTTCCTGGTCGCTGCCGCGCTGGCGGCAGGTCTGCGCTGGCGACGGGAGACCCGCCTCGGGCAGTCGGCGGCCGCCGTACCGCTGGCGGTGCCGGTCGGCGCGGTGGTGTCCGGTGGTGGCTCCGAGGTGTCCGCCCCGACCGCCGAGCGCGGTGAGCCCGCGCCCGCGCCGCCCCGGGCCGGTCGGGGGCCTGCCGGTCTGCTCGCCGCGGCGGTCGACACCTGGCATACGGCCCGACCGGGCGAGCGGCTCCTCGCCGCCACGATCGGCGGGCTGGTCCTGGTGGAGTTGCTGGTCGCGCTGCTGGCCGAGCCGAACAACTTCGACTCGCAGACGTACCACCTGCCGAAGGTGGAGCACTGGGTGGCCCAGGGTGACCTGGACTTCTGGCCCACGGCTATCCACCGGCAGGTGACCATCCCGCCGGGGGCCGAGTACCTGCTGCTGCACCTGCGCCTGCTCAGCGGCGGGGACCACCTGTACAACCTGGTGCAGTGGGTGGCCGGGGTGGTCTGCCTCCTGGTGGCCGCACGGATCACCGCTCAGCTCGGCGGTGGCCGGCGGGCCCAGTTGCTCACCGCGTTCGTGCTGGCGACCACGCCGATGGTGGTGCTCCAGGCGACCAGCACGCAGACCGACCTGGTCTGCGCGGCGTGGGTGGCCTGCGCGGCGACCCTGGCGCTGGACGGGCTGCGTCGACGGACCGGCTGGGGCACGCTGCTCGGGCTGGGGGCGGCTACCGGGCTGACCGCGGTGACGAAGACCAGCGGCCTGATCGCTGTCGGTCCGCTGCTGGTGCTCTGGGGGTTGGCCCAGCTACGGCTGGCCCGCACCGGGAGCGCGGCGGCGACCGAGCCGGCGGTGGGGAGCGCGGCTCGGCGGTCCCGGCCGCTCGGCGGGCTGGCCCGCACGGTCGGCGGTTCGGTGCTGATCCTGGTGGTCGCGGCCGTGGTGGTCGGCCCGTTCCTGGCCCGGGTGACAGTCGAGTTCGGCCACCCGCTGGGGCCACCCCGGCTGCGCGAGTCGATCCCGATGGAGCGGCACGACCCGGCGTCGGTGGTGGTCAACGCGCTGCGGATCGGGCACACCGCGTTCGACACGCCGCTGGCGCCGCTGCGCCGGGCCGGGGCCGAAGTGATCATCAGTGGTGCCGAGGCGATCGGGGTCGATCCGCAGGACCGTGCAATCACCTTCGGCCGGGAACTCTTCCCGGAGCCGGCCTGGTACCCGGACGAGGACCGGGTGGCGTTTCCGCTGGCCGGGGTGTTGGCGGTGATCGGCGCGGTGATCGCGCTCGGCCGGCCACGGCAGATCGCCCCCGAGCGGGCCGGGTCGCTGCGGGCGTACGCGGTGGTGGTGCTGACCGCCGTGCTGCTGCACACCGCGATGATCAAGTGGCAGCCGTGGGGCAACCGGCTGCTGCTCTACGCCGTGGTGCTCGCCGTGCCCCTCGCCGGCCTCTGGTTGGACGCGCTCTTCCGCCGCCGCTCGGACGACCCCGCACCAGCGGCTGCCGGCGGCGCGTCGGTGGGCGGTCGGGGACGTCGTTCGGTGGCCACCGTGGCTGCGGTCACCGTGCTCGCCACCTCGGCGTTGGCCGGAGTGCTCGCGCTGTCGTACGGCTTCCCGCGCCGGCTGGTCGGTGCGGGCTCGGTCTTCACCACCTCGGACTGGGACACCCGGTTCCTGCGCCGACCGCAGTGGGCCGACGAGTTCCGCTGGGCGGCGACAGCGGTCCGGGACAGCGGTGCGCGCCGGATCGGGTTGGTGCAGCAGAACGACAACTGGGAGTACCCGTGGTGGCTGCTGCTGCGGCAGCCCGACGGCGGCTCGCCTGAGCTGGTGGCGTTGCAGTCGGTGCTGCCGGAACGACCGCCGGCAGATCCCGCCTCGGTCGACGCGATCGTCTGCACCGGCGGCAAGGCGGCCTGCGCCAAGCTCGTTCCGGCCGGCTGGCGGCTGGAGTTCCGCGGCTACGTCGGCTACGCGCTGCCGCCGGGCCGCTGAGCGGGACGACCGACCGGACGCCGCCGGGTCCGGAGCCCGGTGCCGTCGACCTCGGACGGTCCGCCCCGGCGGCCAGGAACGGACCAGCACGGCCACCGAACCGCCGGACCAGAGGCCCGGATAGTCCGATCCGGGCGGTTCTGCATCCCGCGCGCAAGGATCCGAAGCGCATTCACATCTGTTGATCCGCACGTTACCGTCTGGTAACTCAATCGACGTCCCGCGATTGAGCCGAAAGGAGTGCGTCGATGCCTGCAATCCCCGCCAGGCCCGAACGCGCGACCCGACGACGGGCCATCACCGTCGCCGTCGCCGTCGCCGCTCTCGTGCTACCGATGCTCGCCGGACCGGCCACCCCCGCCAGTGCCGCCGACCGACCGACCGTCCAACCACTCCCCGCCAACCTCGAAGCCATCCGGGCCGCCGAGGCGACCGCCCTCTACGGCAGCCCCGCGATCCGCCCGATCGAACAACGCCGAACCGCGTTGATCACCATGGGTGACAGCGAGATCTCCGGTGAGGGGGTCGGCAACTACGTCCCCGGCACCCACCAGGACGGCAACTGGTGCGACCGCTCGTACGACCAGGCGGTGTTCCGCACCGGCATCACCTCGGACGCGCAGTACAACATCGCCTGCTCCGGTGCCACCCCCTGGAACCTGATCGCCGGCGGCCCCACCCAGCACAACGAACTGAACCAGGGCGACTACCTGGGCATCAAGGCGCGCAACACGCACGTGAAGCTGATCTGGGTGGTGGTCGGCGCGAACGGTGACGGCACCATCCAGTTCGGTCCGGTCGCCACCGACTGCGCCGTCCGCAGGGTGTTCTTCCAGGGCGCCTGCTACCCCACCTACACCGACCAGTGGACGATCCGCACCGACGGCAGCCGACAGGCGGTGGAGTCGGCGCTCACCGACATCCGGCAGACCATGACCAAGGCCGGCTACCTGCGCTCGGACTACGAGCTGGTGCTGATGTCGTACCCGAGCCCCGGCAGCCCCGACGTCGAGGACAACCCCAACTTCCCCGGCTGGTACGCCGGCGGCTGCCTGCTCTACCTGGCCGACGCGGCGTTCGCCCGGAACAAGGCGGTGCCGATGTTCGAGTCGGCGCTGCGGTCGGCCGCGGCGAACACCGGCACCCGCTACCTGGACGCCAGCCGGCTCTTCCACGGGCACGAGGTGTGCACCGACAACACGTCGGTACGCGGCCTGTACATCGAGGTCGGCATCTGGAACGAGAACGCCGCCCGCCAGTCGTTCCACCCCAACGCCCGTGGGCACGGCATGTTCGCCCAGTGCATCACCCAGTTCTGGAACTCCGGGCAGACGCGGGCCAGCTGCGTCGACCCGGCCAGCACCGGCAGTGGTGTGCTCTACCCGGGGCTGCTGGAGTTCAAGCAGTTGCGCAACCTCGCCACCGGCACCTGCGTCGACGGCAAGGGCTACGACTCCCGCAACGGCACCGTGCAGCAGCCGTACTCCTGCCACGGCGGGCGCAACCAGGGCTTCTGGTACGACTCGACCCGGCGGTCCCTGCACTCGGAGCTGTCCCACGACCGGTGCCTGGACGTCGCCAACAGCTCGATGACCGCCGGCACCGCCGTCAACATCTACGACTGCAACGGCACCGGCGCGCAGCAGTTCGTCTTCTCCGGCAACCAGATCAGGCCGGCCGCCGCGAGCAACCTCTGCGTGGCGTTCGACAACCCGTTGCTGGGCAGCTCCCGCCTGCGGTTGGCGACCTGCTCCAGCAGCACCCGACAGCAGTGGTCGTTCGAAGCCCGTACCGCCGCGAACCCGGTCGGCTACGGACACGACGACTTCATCGGCTCCCGCGTCTACTGAGTGGGGGCAGGGGCCCTGGCGTCGACCAGGGCCCCTGCGCTCACTTGGCGCGGGGAACGAGGATCAGCCGGGCCACGCCCTTGTCGCCGTCCTTGGCGCCGGCGACGCCGAGCGTCGCGCCGACTTTGACCTCGCTCGGCTGCACGGTGGCCCGCCGCTCGACGACCCGCAGGTCATCGCCGAAGGTCCAGGTCATCGTGAAGCCGTCGGAGGACTTGACGGTCATCGAGTCGCCGTCGATCGCCGTCACCTCACCGCGCTGCACGGCGACGGTCCGCGTACCGCCGTCCTTCGTCTTCACCACCGCCTCACCGTGCAGGGTGTTCTTCCGCAGCAGCACGCGGGCCTGGCGCCGCTTGCGCCACTCCTCGCCGCGCTTCTCCCGGCCCTTCTCCTGGGCGGCGGGGGATCCGCCCGGCGTCGGGGTGGCCGGTGCGGCGACGGTCAGTACGTCCAGGTCGTCGGCGTCGAAGCCCATCGCGGTCAGCGCCTGACCCTCGACTCCCATGGCGGCGGCGACCTCGACGGCGGTGTCCCGGGCGGGCTGGCTGGCCACCTCGGCCGCGCCGCAGCCGCTGACGCCGAGCGCGACCGCCGCGAGCAGTGCCGTGGTGCCGGTGGCGATACCCCAACGTGGCATGACTCTCCCTCTCGTCAGTGGAGCCCTCAGCCTTCCTGGGAACGACGAGCGGAGCGTCAAGCCGATGTTCGGGTCAGGTAAGGATCACCGGGCAGCCGGACCGTGAAGGCGGCACCGCCCTCCGGCGCGTGCCCCGCGGTGATCTCCCCGCCCAACCGGCGGACCAGCCCGGCGGCCAGCGCCAACCCCAGGCCGCTGCCCACCTTGCGCACGCCCCGGTACCGCTCGTGCAGCGCACCGCGTTCGAAGGCCACCGCCAGGTCGTCGTCGGTGAAGCCCGGCCCGCCGTCGCGGACCTCGAACACGCCGCCGTGCGCCGGGTCCGCGCCGGCCGACCGGACCGCGAGCACCACCGGCGACCCCGGGGGTACGACCCGCAGCGCGTTCTCCAGCAACCCGTCCAGCACCTGCCGGATCCTCCCCGGATCGGTGTACCCGGGCACCGGCCGACCTGGCGTCTCCACCCGGAACGGCACGCCCACCGCCGCGCACCGACCGGACCAGGTCGGCTCCGCGTCCACTGCCAACTGGGTCAGGTCCACCGGCACCGGTTCAAGGGGGAAGTCGGCGGCCTCCAGCCGGGCCAGCGCCAGCAGATCACCGATCAACCGGTCCAGGTGCTGCGCCTCGGCCAGCACCGTCCGGCCGGTGTCCACCGTGTCGTCGGCACCGAGCACCCCGTCGGCGAGCGCCTCGGCGTACCCCCGGATCGCTGTCAGCGGGGTGCGCAGCTCGTGCGAGACGGAGAGCAGGAACTCCCGCTGCCGGCCCTCACTGGTGGCCAGCGCGGCAGCCAGCCCGTTCAACGCCTCGGCCAGGTCGGCGACCTCGTCCGGCGGCTCGACCGGCACCCGGACGGCGCGGTCACCCGCACGCAGCCGGGCGGCGGCGGTGGCCGCGACACGGATCGGCCGGGCCAGCCGGCGGGCCAGCAGCAGCCCGGCCACCACACCGGCGGTCAACCCGGCCAGCAGCGGCAACCAGAGACTGAGCAGCACGCGCGCCCACAGCCCGGTGGCCAACGGGCGGGAGAGCACCACCCCGTTGCCGCCGGCCAGCGCCCGACCCTCGACCAGTGCCCACTCACCGTTGACCGAACGGCGAGCCGACACGTTGCGGCCCTGCCCGATCCGCTGCACCACCCGGGGAGGCAGGCCCGGCCGGTCGGCGGCACCGCGCCTGATCAGGTACGCGTCGATGCCCTGGTCGCGCAGTTGCTGGATGAGCCGTTCCTCGTCGGCGCTGCGACCCCGGTCCAGGCGGGTCCGCAGCACCTCGGCGGCGAGCCGGGCCTGGGCGGCGAGCGCCTCCTGCTCGCCCCGCTGCACGCCACGGATCGCCAACGGCACCGCCACGATGGCGGTGACCAGCACCGACACCAGCGCCACCGCACAGGTGACGAGCACCGCGCGGGCGGTCAGCGTACGGCCGAACCGGCCTCGTCGCGGTGCAGCGGGTGGGGTAGCGCCGACCACCGGCAGGGCCATGGTCGGCGACTCGACGTGCCCGGGGTGATCACGCATCGACCGCGTACCCCACCCCGCGATGGGTGCGGATCACGCTGGCCGGCCCGAGCTTCGCGCGTACCTGGGCGACGTGCACGTCCACCGTCCGGGTGCCGGCGTGCGCCGCGTACCCCCAGACCCCGGCCAGCAGCTCCTCCCGGGTGAAGACCCGGCCGGGCCGGGCCATCAGGTGGGCGAGCAGGTCGAACTCGGTGGAGGTGAGCTGCACCGGGGCGCCGGCGGCGGTGACCGTACGGCGGGCCGGGTCGAGCGTCACCGGGCCGACGACACGTGCCCGGTTCGCGGCCTCCGGGCCACCGGCGGTCCGGCGCAGCACGGCGCGCACCCGGGCGACCAGCTCCCGCGGGCTGAACGGCTTGGTGACGTAGTCGTCGGCACCCAACTCCAGGCCGATGATCCGGTCCACCTCGTCGTCCCGGGCGGTGAGGAAGATGACCGGAGTCCAGTCGCCGGCCTCGCGCAGCCGGCGGCAGATCTCGGTGCCGGGGAGGCCCGGCAGCGCGATGTCCAGCACGCAGGCCACCGGACGCAACCGGCGGGCCGCGCTCAGACCGGCCTCGCCGTCACGTTCCAGGTGGACGCCGAACCCGTCCCGGGTGAGGTAGAGCCGGACCAGGTCGGCGATGGCCGGCTCGTCCTCCACGACGAGGACGAGCCCGCGATGCGGCGTTTCGGCGGTCACCGGCCCATGATTGCCGACCCGGTGGGCCGGGTGCGATCGGTGCGTGTTCGAGTTCGGTAAAGGCGGTGCGAAGCCCGACGGGGCGTCAGCTCACCAGGACGGAGCGAACATCCCGGGCCGCGCGGCGGCCGGCGTGTCACCGATGCTGGCGACGACCCGCGCGCCGGTTGGCCGCAGGCGGGTCCGGAACGCCTGGTTGAGCAACGCGTCGAGCTGCCAGACCTGCTTCGGGTGGCTGGTCCGGATCAGGAACCGCTCACGGATCCCGTCGATCGCGGTGGCCGCCATCTCGACCGACTGCAACCGCGGGTCCGGGCTCCAGGTGACGTTGCTCAGCTCGCGGAGCTCGGTGTTGAGGTGCAGGCGCAGTCGGTGCAGGAGGCGGGTCTGCTGGGTCACCACCAGTCGGCGGTGCGTGAGCAGCAACAGGTAGTCGCCGGTGACCGGGCGGTCGGGGCGGCTGCAACGGGTGACCAGGATGGTGGCGTCACCGGAGCCGACGCAGCGGCGGAAGACCGGCATGTGCCGGCTCACCGTCTGCACGGCCAGGCCAGCCTCGGCGGCGGCCGGAAGGAACGTTCGGGAGAAGACGTCCATGACCTGCCCAACGACGTCCCCAGCGGGGTGACGTGGGTCACGGAGCTTTTTTGGAAGTTCCACGCCGCCAGTCGCACTGCCTGTCCGATTTTCGACTCGGACGGGTAGTGGTCAGACGGTGGGCTGAAGTGGACTGGCGGCGAACAGCTCCTCCAGCCAGCCCGGGACAGCGGCGGCGTACTCGGCGCGGGACTCCGCCGCCGTGTCCAGCGCGCGACGCCAGGAGAGCGACCGGCTCACCGGCCCCAGGGCGATCGCGAGGTCGGCGGCCTCCACCAGGGTCCGCCGGTCGTACCGGTCGGTCCACGCCTCCAGGTAGGCGTCTCGCAACCGAACCAGTTGGGCGTCGTCGGTGGCGAGCTTCCTGGCGTCCGCGACGGCACGCAGGGTCACCAGCAAGGTGCCGAACGGGTGCGCCACCGAGGCGTCGCCCCAGTCGAAGTAGCGGTAGCCGTCCCGACCCGCGAAGACGTTGCCGTCGTGCAGGTCGTCGTGTTGCACGGTGGCCGGGATGCCGATGTCGGCGAGCCGCCGGCACCGCTGCGCGTACGACGGCACCTCGGCCCGCAACCGCTCGTGCGTCTCCGGGCTGAGCCCGCCCTCGGCACCGATCAGTAACGCCTCGCGGTCGTCGAGCAGCTCGACGAAGAGGTCGGCCAGCACCTCCGGCCGCTGGTCCGGCACGCCCCGGGCGACCAGCTCGTCGGCGTGCGGGGCGCTCGCCAGTTGCAGCGCCGCGTACCCGGGCAGCGCCCGCTCCCAGTGCGCCAGATCACTGTCGCGCGCCAGCACGTCGCGCAACGACTCGCCGCCGTCGGGCAGCAGCGACCAGCCCTGCTCCGGGTCCACAGCTATCGGCGTCAGCACCCGGTCGGGCGTCAACTCGGCGAGCGCCGTGATCAGGACCGCCTCGTGCACGGTGCCGGGGTTGTTGGCCTTGAACCAGACCGGGCCGTCGTCGGTGGGCACCCGCCAGACCAGCGACCAGGGCCGCTCCCGAGGCTCCACCAGCCCGGTCACCCGGCGACCGGCCCGGCTCAGCTGCGCGTCGACCCAGGAGCGGGCCCGCATCTGCCACCGTTCGTCGGACCAGTCGGGGGCGCGCTCACCGGGGATCGTCGTCACACCGGGCACCCTAGGTGGCCCTCCCGGCCGGGGCCACGTCTTTTCCGACCGCGAGTCAGACCAGCTCGACGATGGTGGCGTTGGCCATGCCACCGCCCTCGCACATGGTCTGCAGGCCGTAGCGGATCCCGTTGTCGCGCATGTGCTGGAGCATGGTGGTCATGATCCGGGCACCGGAGCCGCCGAGCGGATGACCGAGGGCGATCGCCCCGCCGCGCGGGTTGAGCCGCTCCGGGTCGGCCTCGGTCTCCGCCAGCCAGGCCAGCGGCACCGGCGCGAACGCCTCGTTCACCTCGTACACCCCGATCTCCTCGATGCCCAGCCCCGCGCGGCGCAGCGCCTTCGCGGTGGCCGGGATGGGCGCGGTGAGCATGGTGACCGGGTCGTCGGCGGCGACCACGGCGGTGTGGATCCGGGCCAGTGGGCGAAGGCCGTGCCGGCTGGCCCAGTCGGAGGTGGTCACCGCGAGGGCCGCGGCGCCATCGGAGATCTGGGACGCGGAACCGGCGGTCACCACGCCGTCGGCGCGGAACGGAGTCGCCAGCTCGCCCAGCTTCTCCAGGGAGGTCTCCCGGCGGATGCCCTCGTCGGCGGCGAACTTGCCGCCGTCGGCGAGCGGCACCGCCGCCAGCTCCGGGTCGAACGCGCCGGCGTCCTGTGCGGCGGCCGCCTTCTCGTGGCTGGCCAGCGCGAACTCGTCGAGCTGGGTACGCGAGAGGCGCCACCGCTGGGCGATCAGCTCGGCCCCGACCCCCTGGTTGAACGGCAGCGGCGCGTCGTCGGCGAAGCCCTCGACGCCCCGGTAGCGGGCGCGCAACTGGTCACTGAACGGCATGCCGCCGGCCACGCTGGAGCCCATCGGCACCCGGGTCATCGACTCGACTCCACCGGCGACCACCAGGTCGGCCTGGCCGGAGAGCACCGTCGCGGCGGCGAAGTGCAGGGCCTGCTGGCTGGAGCCGCACTGCCGGTCCAGTGTGGTGCCGGGCACCGACTCGGGCCAGCCGGCGGCGAGCACGGCGTTGCGGGCGATGTTCCACGACTGCTCGCCGACCTGCGACACGCAGCCCCAGAAGACGTCGTCGACCTGGGCCGGGTCGAGCCCGGTGCGCTCGGCGAGGGCGCGCAGGACGTGCGCCGAGAGGTCGACGGGGTGGACGCTGGCGAGGCTGCCCTTGCGCCGCCCGACCGGGGTACGAACCGCGCCGACGATGACCGCGTCACTCATGTTTACTCCCCGGTAACTTGGGCTGCCCCGATCCTACGTCGTCAATCGGCGGGTCGTCCGCCCAGGCGGTACCCGACCACCGCTGGCATGCTGGGCGGGTGGATGAGACCTCCCCGGTACGACAGTGGCGAGTGCCGTCGACCCTCCCGGCGGCGAAGCTGGCCGGTGCCGTCCTGCTCGTCGCGCTCGGGTTGCTCTTCGCCGACGGTGACCCGGTCCGCCTGACGGTGGCCGCCCTGGCCGCCGCGGCGCTGGCCGGCTGGGCGGTACGTGACCTGGTCGCGCCGGTCCGGTTGGCGGTCGACCCGGCGGGGCTCACCGTCATCCACGGCTTCGCCGGGCGGCGGCTGCTGCCCTGGTCGGCGGTCGAGGCCATCGCCGTCGACCGACGACCCCGGCTGGGGCTGACCAGCGAGACCCTGGAGATCGACGCGGGCAACTCGCTGCACCTGTTCGGCCGCTACGACCTGGGGGCCACCCCGGAAGAGGTGGCCGCCGCCCTGCGGGCCGCCCGCCCGGTCAGCTGATCTGTCAGCTGAGCAGTTGGGCGGTGCGGAAGAGGACCAGCGCGAGCAGCACCGCCAGGATGATCGCCCCACCGGCGACCTGCACCAGCGTCCGCCGACCACGCGGCGCGTACGCGAGCACCAACGCCATCAACGCGCCGACCGCCAGCCCGCCCAGGTGCCCGGGGATCGAGATGCCCGGCACGGTCAGCGTGAACACCAGGTTGATCACCAGGATCGGGATCACCTGAGAGATGTCCCGACCCAGCTTGCGTTCGATGATGATCAGCGCGGCGAAGAGGCCGAAGACCGCCGTCGACGCGCCGGCCGTGGCCGAGTTCTGCGCGCTGAACAGGTAGGCGGCGACGTTACCGCCCAAGCCCGCGATCAGGTACAACGCGCCGAAGCGCAGCGGCCCGAGGTTGGCCTCCAACGACCGGCCGAGCACCCACAGCGCCCACATGTTCAGCAGCAGGTGGATTACGCCGTAGTGCAGGAACATCGCGGTGACCAGCCGGTACCACTCGCCGTCGGCGATGCCACCGAGCGTGCCGTCCGGGAAGAACGCCAGCCCGAGCACCGAACCCCAGTTGGTCAGCGGGGTGCTGCCACCCATGAGGCCGCCGAAGCCGGAACCGCCCACCGCCGCGTCCCCACCCCGGTCCGAGGCGATGGAGAGCAGCATGAGCAGCACGTTCAGGGCGATGAGGCCCTTGGTGACATAGCCGTGCCGGCCGGCCGTACCGCCGCCGAAGGCGGTACGCGCCGGCCGGACACTGCGACGCCCCTCGTTGACGCACTCCGGGCACTGGTGCCCGACCGAGGCCTCCCGCATGCAGTCCGGGCAGATCGGCCGGTCGCAGCGGGTGCAGCGGACGTAGGTCTCCCGACCGGGGTGCCGGTAGCAGACCGGGGTGGTCGGTGGCGACTCGCTCACCGGGCCGACCCTCCGTCCGCCGCCGCGCGGTCCACCGGCCATGCTCCGGAGCGCTCAATCATGCGAGCAAAGGTACCTCGCCGGTCGCTCAGGAAGCAGACCGCTCGATCTCGACCCGCTCGATGACGACGTCCTGGAGCGGACGGTCGCTCGGGCCGGTCGGGGTGTTCGCGATCGAGTCCACGACCTTCACCGACTCCTCGTCGGCGACCTGGCCGAAGATGGTGTGCCGGTTGTTGAGGTGCGGCGTCGGGGACACGGTGATGAAGAACTGCGAACCGTTGGTGCCCGGTCCGGCGTTCGCCATCGCCAGCAGGTAGGGACGGTCGAACCGCAGCTCCGGGTGGAACTCGTCGGCGAACTTGTAGCCCGGCCCGCCCCGACCGGTGCCGGTCGGGTCGCCCATCTGGACCATGAAACCGCTGATCACCCGGTGCGAGATGGTGCCGTCGTAGTACGGACCGTTGCCCGGCTGACCGGTGCGCGGGTCGGTGTACTCACGGTTGCCCTCGGCCAGGTCGACGAAGTTGCGGACGGTCTTCGGCGCGTGGTTGGGGAAGAGCTCCAGCCGGATCGGGCCAGCGTTGGTGTGCAGGGTGGCGTAGACAGCCTCGGCCACGGGTACTCCTCACTCGTTGGTCAGTTCCATGCGGATCCTCCCATGTGCCCGATCTGGCATCGCGGAGGCATCCGAAGGTGGAGGATGACGAAGGAACAACTCCCAGGAGGTAGGACCGTGTTTGGATTCGGGCGGCGGCAGTCCCAGGCGCAGTTGGCGAAGGCCGAGCTGAACCAGAGCATCAGCCACCTGATGCAGGCAGCCAACCACGCCGCGAAGGGCGCCGGCGCGACCGTCGGCCCGCGGGTCCAGGTGGCCCGGGGCTACGTCGGGCCGACCGCGGTGAAGGTACGCGACCGCGCGGCGACCGGCTGGGGCACGACTCTCACCACGCTGGCACCGCTGGCGGCGGCAGCTCGTGACGGCGCCGCTCAGGCAGGGCCGCTGACCAGGAAGGCCAAGTCGAAGACCATGCGGATCACCGGTAAGAAGAAGCAGCCGCGTCGTCGCGGCTCGATGATGACCGGCCTGTTGGCGGCGGGTGCCATCGCCGGCCTGGCCGGCGCGGTCGCGTTGCGCCGCCGCCGGGAGCAGCAGGAGTGGGCCGAGTACGACCCGACCCGCAGCACCCTGGAGCCGATGCGCGACGAGGTCGACTCGATCGAGGTCCGTACGCCGTCCGCCGCCAAGGGGTCGGACGGTTCCGCCATCTCCGGCGCGGCGGGGATGACCGGCGCGGGCAGCTCGGCGGTGGCCGGCGGTTCCAGCGCCAGCACCACCGCCCCGGCCAAGCAGACCGGTGTCCGCCCGACCGACAAGGTCCCGTCGGTCGCCGAGGGCGCCACTGACGTCTCCGGCCGGCCGACCGACGACCTCACCAAAGCGCTGGGCAAGGACACTGCCCGCACCAACGGCCGCCGCTGAGGTCAGCGACAGCGCGTGAAGCGCCGACGAGTGGTCCCCCCGCTCGTCGGCGCTTCCGCGTCACGGTCAGAGCCAGCCGTTGCGGCGGAACCAACGGTAGAGGGCCAGCGAGACGCCGAGCATGAGGGCCAGGACGACGGGATAGCCGTACGTCATCTTCAGCTCGGGCATGTTGTCGAAGTTCATGCCTTCGACGCCGGCGATGGAGGTCCACACCGCGGCGATGGCCGCCCAGGCGGCGATCTTGCGCATGTCGTTGTTCTGGTCGACGGTGACCTGGGCCAGCCGCGCCTGGAGGATCGAGTTCAGCAGGTCGTCGTAGGAGTTCACCTGTTCCACGGTGCGGCTGAGGTGGTCCTGCACGTCCCGGAAGTACTTGCGGATCTCCTTGGGCACGTCCCGGTTGACCTGCGAGGTCAGCGTCATCAGCGGCCGTTGCAGCGGCACCACCGCCCGCTTGAACTCCACCAGCTCCCGCTTCATCTGGTAGATCCGCTGGATCCGGCCGTGGCCGTGCCGATCGAAGACCTCCGCCTCCAGCACGTCCAGGTCGTCCTCGATCTGCTCGGCCACCTCCAGGTAGAGGTCGACCACCCGGTCGGTCACCCCGTACGCCACCGCCCACGGGCCGTGCAGCAGCAACTCCTGCTTGGTCTCCAGGTCGGCGCGGATCGGGGCGAGTCGGCAGGCGTCCCCGTGCCGGACGCTGATCACGAAGTTCGGGCCGATGAAGAGCATCACCTGCCCGGTCTCCACCACCTCGGAGTTCTCGGTCAGCTCGGTGTGCTCGCAGTACCGGGCGGTACGCAGCACCAGGAAGACGACGTCGCCGAACCGCTCCAGCTTGGGGCGCTGCTCGGCCTTGACCGCGTCCTCGACCGCCAACTCGTGCAGGCCGTACGTCTCCGCGATGGCGGTCATCTCGGCCAGCTCCGGCTGGTGCAGGCCGATCCAGACGAAGCCGTGCTCCTCGCGGCGGGCCGCGGCCAGCGCATCCGCGTACGTCCAGTCGCCGGGCTGCCGTTTGCCGTCGACGTAGAGCGCGCAGTCGACCACCGCGCTGCGGCCGGGGCCGGTCGGGGTCGGGGCGGGCGCCGAGCCGTCGGCGTTGAGGATGCGGGTCATCGCCCGCACCGGGGAGGGCCACGCCCGAGGTCGTAGCACCCGACCGGTGGTCGACGGTGCCGTCCGGTCCCGCTCTGTCCGATCCGTCATCGCGTCACCTCCCGCGCTCAGCTGCGGCTTGCAGGCTACGCCGACCGGCGTCGAGGACCGGTGTGACGGCGGTCGCGTGGGGGGCGGCGCCGGGCGGGCCGGGCCGCATCGGGGGGTGTGCGGGGGACGACACGGCCCGCCCGGCACCTGTGGGGGCGGGAGGTTGTGCTGCCGCGTCCACCCGGGCGGGGCCGGCCCGGGGGGCCGGGCGGTGATGTCCGCAGCTGACGGGGTGACGCTCGCAGCATTGTGGGTCAGCCGGCCGCCCGGAGGGGAGCCCCGGGACGGCCGGCATCGTCGTTCTGTCGGGAACCCGACAGATAATGTCAGTCCCGGACGGCCTCGACGGCCTCCGCGAGCCGCCGGACGCCCTCGTCGATCCGGTCGGCGGTCACCGCCGAGAAGGCCAGCCGGAGCGCGTGCCGCCCGCCGTCCACCATGAAGTCGCTGCCCTTGACCACGGCGACGCCGCGCTCGGCCGCCGCCGGGGCGAGCCGGTCGACAGACACGTCCTGCGGGAACTCCACCCACAGGAAGTAGCCACCGTCGGGCTCCACGAACCGCGCCTGCGGCAGGTGCCGGCGCAACGACTCGGCGAGCACCTGGGCCCGTTCGCCGAGCGCCGCCCGGACCGTCTCGATCGAGCGGTCGATGTCACCGGAGACGCAGAACTGGTGCACGATCGCCTGGGACACCATCCCGGGGGAGATGTAGAGGCTCGTCGCGTTCTTCGCGATGGCGGCGATCAGGTCGGCCGGGCCGACCAGGTAACCCACCCGCACACCCGGGCAGACCGTCTTGGTGAAGCTCGACGCGTGCACCACCACGTTGCGGGTGTCCAGCGAGAGCATCGACGGCAACGCCTCACCACGGAAGCGGATGTCCGCGTACGGGTCGTCCTCGAAGATCGTGAACTCGTACTCGGCGGCCAGGTCGAGCAGCTCCCGGCGCTTCTCCAGCGACAACGTCATGCCGGCCGGGTTCTGGTAGTTCGGGATGACGTGCGCGAGTCGGGGCCGGACCCCGGACTCCAGGAGCTTGCGCAGCTCGGCAGTGTCCAGGCCATCCGGCTGGACCGAGATGCCGTGCAGCTCGCTGCCCATCCGCTGGAGGTTGAGCAGCGTCCGGTCGTACGTCGGGCGCTCCACCACCACCGCGTCGCCGGGGCGGACCAGGTGGTCGAAGAGGAACGCGTCGGCCTGGAGAGACCCGTTGGTGACCAGCACCTGGTCGGCCTCGACCCCGTGCTTCTCGGCGATCCACTTCCGCAGCGGGAGATACCCGACGGAGGTGCCATACGCCGTCACCCCCGCGGGGTCGGCGTCGAAGGCGCGGACGGCGGCGGCCTTGAGCCCCTCGACATCGACGATGTCCAGCGAGGGAGCCCCACGGGCAAAGGAGATCAACTGCTCGGCGGTCATGGATGTTGAGCGTACGGGCGGCGACGGGGAACGCGCGGTCGGCACGGCGATGTCCGCATCCTGAGCCACCGGGTCGGGTGACCCCGCTGGACCGGTCGGCGGCAGATCAGACCGGAAGGGCGAGCGCGTCGTGCTGCGCGGCCCGGGAAAGTCCCCCCAGCTGCACGCCGAGCGCGTCGAGAAGCTGACTCCAGTCGAAGTAGGAACGCCAGGCGGTGATCCGGCCCTTGCGGGCCCGGACCACGTCGGCCACCTCCCAGCTCACCACCCGGCCGGTGGGAGCGACAGTGCCGTACGGGGAATGCAGGGTGCCGGTGTGGGTGCCGGTCAGCCGCAGCTCGACCGCCGCGCCCCCGCCGGTGCGGACCGAACCCATGGGATCGACCCGCAGATCCGCGAAGGCGCCGGTCCAGGTGCGCAGCAGCGCGGGCAGCTCGATCGGACGGACCGTCACGCCCGGCATGGCGTAGAACGCCTCCGGTGCGTAGAGATCCGGCAACCGGGCCACGTCCCGACGCAGAAGCATCGCGTACTGCTGCTCGACCAGCCGTTCCGCGTCGCGCATCGGGACCTCCCCCGCGGGCCACGGCATTTCCTCGCCCGCACGGGGATGTCTACCCATCGATCCGACCCGGCACACCACCCCCGGTCAGGTCGTGGCGACCGCCTGGTTCTCCGACCAGACCCGCATGATGTCCCGCACCGAGATCACGCCGGCGACCTCCCGGCCGTCCAGCACCACCAGGTGCCGGAATCCGCCCCGGGCCATCGCGGCGGCGGCCTCGGCCACTGTCCACTCCGGCCCCGCGTAGACAACGTCCCAGGTCAGATGGGCACCGGTGCGTTCCACGTCGCAGTCCAGGCCGGCGCCGATGGCCTTCAACACGTCGCGTTCGGTCATGATCCCCACGCCCTCGGAATCCGGGTCGATCACGACCGCCGACCCGACACCACGGGCCGACATCATCCGGGCCGCCTGGCGGAGCGTGTGCTCCGGACCGACGACGAGGACCTGGCTGGACATCGCATCCCGTACCTGCATCACGCATCACTCCTTTGGGACGGTGGCATTCGGTACAGACATGGTGGTCGGTGGATGTTTCCGGGACAAGAGCGGCATCGCACAAGCTGCGGACGCTGGCTACTGTCGGATGGTGTCCACCGAGCCCCTGCGCTGCGCCGGCGCGCTGATCGTCGACCATGACGGCCGCATCTTCTTCCAGCGCCGCTCACCACACCGACGCCTGTTCCCCAACTGCTGGGACATCGTCGGCGGCCACCTGGAGCCGGGCGAGGACATCGACGAGGCGCTCCGCCGGGAGATCACCGAGGAGACCGGTTGGGTCCTCTCGCACGTCCTGGGCCAGGTGGGCGAGTACAGCTACGTCGGCGACGACGGCCTGGCCCGGACCGAGCACGACTTTCTGGTCCGCGTCGACGGTGACCTCGACCGCCCGAGGTTGGAAGCCGGTAAGCACACCGAGTACCGCTGGCTGGCCGAGCACGAGCTGACAGTGCTCGACGAGCACCGCGACGTCAACGACGGGCTGATCCGGCGGATCGCCGAGGAGGGCTTCGCCGTCCTCCGGTCGATCGGTCTGTGAACACCGTCGCGCTGGCGCCCCACCGGATCGCCGGGCTGCTCGCACCGGCGGTGGACCGGACCTTCCGCGCCGGCATGCTGGCCGGCCGGGACGGTGGTGGCGCCGAACTGTCCCAGCGCTACGGCGGGGTCACGGCGACCGGCTTCCTGGTCGACCTGCGCACCCGACTGGCCGCACCCGGTGGCACCGTCGACGGGCCCGGGTTCGCGGCGATCACCCGCTACCACGACCCGGTCGTCTGCCGGCGAGCCGTGGACAAGCAGGTGGCCCACGGGATGATCTACCGCAGCCCGGACGGCACCCTCTCCGCCACCGAACGCGGCGCCGCCTTCCTCGCCGAGCTCTACCAGGTGCACGCCGAGGTCACCGAGGAGCTGTGGGCCGGTCACGACGACCGGGTGGCCCGACTGGTCGCCGTGCTCGGCCGACTGCTGTCGTACGCCCTGGTGCTGGCCGACGAGGAAGAGGACCGGGGCGGGTCGGCCTTCGCCGCGCTGGCGCCCCCGTACGAACCGGACGGCACCCCGTCGGGCGTACTGCTGCTCAACCGGCTCGGCGCGCTGCGACACCACCGGGCCGACGCGCACGCCGCCGCCTGGGCCGCCGCCGGGCACACCGCGTCGAGCATCGCCGCCCTGCCGCCCGGCCCCGAACGGCTCGCCATCGAACTGGAGACCGACCGGCGGGCCGCCGGCCCGTACGCCACGCTCGGCGCGGAGGAGCGCCTGACCATGCTCGCCGACCTGGCGGCGTTGCCCGGCTGACCGGTTGGCCGGAGCGACGCACCCGGCCGGGGCTATCCTCCAGCGGTGACCGGAGCAGGACGAGGGAGGATGTCGCGATGATCGGAATGGTGCTCGCGGCCGGCGCGGGACGACGGCTGCGCCCGTACACCGACACCCTGCCCAAGGCGTTGGTGCCGGTGGACGGCGAGACGACGATCCTGGACATCGCGCTGGGCAACCTCGCCGAGGTCGGGCTCACCGACATCGTGATCGTCGTCGGCTACGCGGCGGACGCGGTCCGCGACCGGCAGGCCGACCTGGAGAAGCGGTACGGGGTCACGCTCACCCTGGTGCACAACGACAAGGCCGAGGAGTGGAACAACGCCTACTCGCTCTGGCTGGCCCGGGAGTACTTCGCGCGCGGGGTGCTGCTGGTCAACGGGGACACCGTGCACCCGGTGAGCGTGGAGAAGACCCTGCTCGCCGAGCGTGGTCCGGGCATCCTGCTCGCCGTGGACACCCTCAAGCCGCTGGCCGAGGAGGAGATGAAGACCACCTTCGACGCCGCCGGCCAGCTCACCCGGATCACCAAGATCATGGATCCGGGCGAGGCGTACGGGGAGTACATCGGCGCGACGCTGATCGAGCCGCAGGTCGCCGACGCCCTCGCCGACGCGCTGGAGGCCACCTGGCGACGGGATCCGAACCTCTACTACGAGGACGGCTACCAGGAGTTCTCCGACCGGGGCGGGGAGGTGCGGGCGGCGCCGATCGGTGACGTCCCGTGGGTCGAGGTCGACAACCACGCCGACCTGGCCCGCGCGCGGGAGATCGCGTGCCGCTACTAGCTCGTAGCGTCCTCACCCCGCTGCACATCGACGTGCGACGCGGGGCGGTCGCCGACCTGGGCGCGATCCTGGCCGACGGGCGGATCTCCTCCGGGGGCGACGTCGCGGTGGTGGTCGGTCCGGGTCAGGGTGCCCAGATCGCGGAGCTGATCCGACCGTCGCTGCGCTCGGCGGACGTCTTCACCGTCTCCGGCGGGACCTTGGACGCCGCCGACGACCTGGGCGGCAAGCTCCGCGCCCGGTCGTACGACGCGGTCGTCGGCATCGGCGGCGGCAAGACCATCGACGTGGCCAAGTACGCGGCCACCCGTCGCGGGCTGCCGATGGTGTCGGTGGCGACCAGCCTCGCCAACGACGGGATCGCCTCCCCGGTGGCCAGCCTGATCACCGACGGGATCAAGGGCTCCTACGGCGTGCACATCCCGATCGGGGTGATCGTCGACCTGGACTTCGTGGACAGCGGCCCGGACCGGCACAACCGGGCCGGCATCGGCGACGTGATCAGCAACATCAGCGCGCTGGCCGACTGGGAGCTGTCCCGGCAGGTACGCGGTGAGCCGGTCGACGGGCTGGCCGCCTCGCTCTCGCGGGCGGGCGCCGAAGCGGTGCTCAACCACCCGGGCGACATGAGCGACGACGCCTTCGTGATCGTCCTCGCCGAGGCGTTGATCTCCAGCGGCCTGGCGATGGCTGTCGACGGCACCAGCCGCCCGTGCAGCGGCGGCTGCCACGAGATCATGCACGCTGTCGACTCGCTCTTTCCCGGCACCGCCTCGCACGGCGAGCTGGCCGGGCTGGGCGCGCTGTTCTGCACCTGGCTGCGCGGAGACCTCCGCCGCTTCGGCGAGATGTCTGCCTGCCTGGCCCGACACGGTCTGCCCCGGCTCCCCGCCGAGGTGGCGCTCACCGACGACCAGTTCATCGAGGCGGTGCAGTTCGCGCCGCGTACCCGCCCGGACCGGTACACCATCCTCGAACACCTGGCGCTGTCGCCTACCGAGACCCGGGAACGGCTGGCAGACTACGCCGGTGCAATCCGCGACCAGCTTGGCTGACCCCCGTCCCACCATCGCCGACTTCCACCGGGTCAACCGGGGTGGCGGCCTGTTCAGCGAGTCGATCAGCCAGTGGCTGGGGGCCGTCTTCGCGCTGGTAGCCCAGCGGCTCGGGCTGCGACCGACAGCGTTGACCATCACCAACCTGGTGCTCGGACTGGCCACCTCGGTCACCGTGGTGGCGCTCGCCGGCCCGGTCGCCGCCGGGGACGTACCGGCCTGGCTGGTTGGTCTGCTCGCCCTGATCGGCTGGCAGGTGGCGTACTCACTGGACTGCGCGGACGGGCAGCTGGCCCGGGTGACCGGCCAGGGCAGCGCGGCCGGCGCCCGGGTCGACGTGCTCTGCGACGTGGCCGCGCAGATCGCCCTGGTGGCCGCCCTGGCCGCCACCGCCGTGGCGCAGCAGCCGTCCACGCCGACCTGGCTGGTGGCGGCCTTCGCCGGCACCTGGATGGTCAACCTGGTCACGTCGGTGATGCAGGCCGGCCCGAACGCGGCCAGCATGGTCACCTCGACCTCGCTGCCGGTGCGCCTGGTGAAGCTGGTCCGCGACTACGGCGCGGTGATCTTCGTGGCCGCCCTGGTGCTCGCGGTGGCCCCCGCGCTGGCCCTCTGGGTGATGATCGCCTTCACCATCGTCAACGGCGGTTTCCTGCTGGCCAGCATCGCCTTCTCCGCCCGCGCCTCGCTACGCTGACCGCCCCGCCCCCCGGCCGGGCATCCGCCCCGCCCCGCTCCAAGATCCACACAACTTCCCTGATGTTGCTGCCTCCAGCCGCCGGCACACCGCAACAACCCTGAAGTTGCTGCCTCACACCGGCGGCGGGGCGGCGAGCGGCGCGGGTTCAGACGTGGTGGGGGGCACGGGACAGGCCCGCGTAGATGTCGATGAGCCGCTTGGTGACGACGTCGGGGTGGAAGGTGCGCTCGTAGCGGGCGCGGGCGGCCGAGGCCAGTCCGGGCGCACCGGCGCGGGCGACCGGCAGGGCGGCTGCGAGCGCGGCTGGCTCCGGCGCGACCACCCAACCGGCCTCGCCCTGAGCGATACCGGCCGGCATCGCCGACCGCCCGACCCCGGGGGCGATCGGCGAGGCGACCTCGGACGCGACAGGTGAGGCGACCGTTGAGGCGACGGCGGCCGGGCCGGTGCCGGCGGGCTCGTGCGGGGCGTCGGCCCCGACCAGGTACGGAATGCCACCCAACGCCGTACCGAGCACCGGCCGGCCGCTCGCCATCGCCTCGATGATCACGGTGGGCAGCACGTCGTGCCACATCGCGGCGGCGATCACCACAGCGCTCGCCTCGACCGCGGCCCGCACGCCGGCCCGGTCGAGCTGACCGAGGTAGACCACGTCGGGCCGCTCGGCGGCGGCTGCCTCCACCAGGTGGCGCAACTCGCCGTCGCCGGCCACCCGCAGCGTGCCCAGCGAGCCCACCGGGTGCCGACGCCAGGCGCCCAGCAGCAGGTCGACGCCCTTCTCCGGGGAGAGCCGGGCCATGTAGAGGAACCCGTCACCGAGCGGCGCCGGCCGACCCGGGTCGGGTACGGAGTTCGGCTTCACCACGATGCGCTCGTCCGGGATGCCGTAGTCGCGCAGGTGGTCGGCGATCGCCGAGGTGAGCGCGATGTACCGGTCCACCGAGCGCCAGGTGCCCCGGTGCACGGCCAGGGTGGTCGCCATCAGCGCGCTCTGCACCGCCGAGTCGCGGTAGCAGCGGTGCTTGATCGCCGGCACCCCCAACGCCCGACCCTTGCAGTCCTGACAGATCACCCCGTCGCGGAAGTAGATCCCCGAGGAGCAGACCTGCCGGTAGTTGTGCACCGTCTGCACCACCGGCACGCCGTGTCGGTGCGCGGTCCGCACCACCCAGGGCGAGAGCAGGGGGTACGGGTTGTGCAGGTGCAGAACGTCCGGCCGGTGCTCGGTGAGCAGGCGGCTCAGGTCGTGCTGGGCGCGCGGAGCCCAGATCGGCGAGATCGGCAGCAGGGCCTTGGCCGCCTTCGACATCGACGGGATCTCGTCCGAACTGCGGATGAAGGGCAGCACCTCGACGCCAGCGGCGGTGAGCTGAGCGATCTCCGAGTCGACGATCGTGTTCTCACCGGAGGGCTGGGCTTCCCGGTACCGGTTGTGCGCCACCACGATTCTCACGGGAAAGAAGGCTACCGTTGGGTCGTGCCCGAGCTACCGGAGGTTGAGGCGCTCGCGGGTTACCTGCGACAGCGCGCGGTGGGGCGGCGTGTCGATCGGCTGGAGATCGCCGCGATCAGTGCCCTGAAGACGTACGAGCCGGCGCCGACCGAGGTCGCCGGCCGGGCGGTGGTCGACGCCAGTCGGCACGGAAAGTTCCTCGATGTCCTCTTCGAGGGTGGCCTGCACCTGGTGGTGCATCTGGCGCGGGCCGGCTGGCTGCACTACCGGGAGGCGTTCCCCGCCACCACCCCACTACGGCCGGGCAAGGGCCCGATCGCGGTGCGGGTACGCCTCGACGACGGTTCCGGCTTCGACCTCACCGAGGCGGGCACCCAGAAGAAGCTGGCCGCATATCTGGTCACCGACCTCGCGGCGGTCCCCGGGGTGGCCAAGCTGGGCCCGGACGCGCTCGCCGCGGACCTGCCCACCTTCACCGAGCGGTTGCGGAGCCGGCGGGGGCAGGTCAAGGGGGTGCTGACCGACCAGTCGGTGCTGTCCGGCGTGGGCAACGCGTACTCCGACGAGATCCTGCACGCGGCGAAGCTGTCGCCGTTCGCGATCACCGATCGGCTCACCGACGCCCAGCTCGCCACGTTGCACGCCGCCACCCGGCAGGTCCTCGGTGACGCGGTCGAGCGGTCCCTCGGTCAGCGGGCCGCCGAGCTCAAGGGCGAGAAGCGCTCGGGTCTGAAGGTGCACGCGCGGACCGGTCTGCCCTGCCCGGTGTGCGGGGACACCGTGCGCGAGGTGTCGTTCGCCGACTCCAGCCTCCAGTACTGCCCGACCTGCCAGACCGGCGGGAAGCCGCTCGCTGACCGTCGGTTGTCCCGTCTCGTACGGTGAGTAATTACACTCGGTGATCACCGAGTGGAATCGCCCTCACTGTGCCGAAGCTCCGGTCCGCCGGTCCCGCCGTTCGGGTATCCATCGGTATAGTGGCCCGGTCCCCGGCTTCTGAAATGGTGTGGAGCCGGCCAGATCCCACCGTAACCATCGGTCGCCAATCTCCTTCGGGGCGGCAACCGGTCGGGCTCGCGTGGGAGACTGGGACGGTGGGCGACCCGGGCCTTCACGCCGAGTGAGCGGCCCGTGTCATGCGGGAGGACATGGGTGAGGTGACGGCAAGCCTCCAGCGCCCGGTATCCAACGAAGGCCGGAGCAGACTCGTGCGGCACGTCGACAGCTTCGAGATCCAGCCGCCGACGCCGACTACGCACAACGGTGTACCCCGGTCGGCGTGGGCCAGGGCGCGACGTCGTGTCTCCCGTTGGCACCGCCCCTACACGGCCATCCTGGTGCTGCTCGACTTCGGCGCGGCGGCGTTCGCCAGCTGGATCGCCATCCAGCTCTTCGACCAGGCCGCCTCCGGGTTCTCCGGCACCAAGCAGGACCCGACCTGGTTCCACACCATCTCCTACCTCCTGCTCCCGCTCGGCTGGGTCGTCATCCTCTGGGGCAACCGGGCGTACGACCGGCGCTATCTGGGGCTCGGGCCCGACGAGTACAAGCGGGTCATCCGGGCGTCGGTGACGGTGGCCGCGAGCGTCTCCTTCCTCGCCTTCGCCACAGTGACCCAGCTCTCCCGGTTCACCGTGGGCACCGCGCTGGTCGGTGCGGCGCTGCTGATCCTCTGGGGCCGGTTCGTGGCCCGCTGGGCCCTGCACTACATCCGCCGGCAGGCCGGCCAGGCCGCGCACCGGATGGTGCTGGTCGGCACCCTGCCGGAGTGCCTGGAGGTCTACGCGGCGGTCACCCGCAGCCCGTCCGCCGGGCTGATGCCCGTCGCCATCCACATCACCAACGGGTACGCGGCGGCCCGGGGGATGCCGACCCCGGTGCCGGTCTACTCCGGCCGAGACGTGCTGGCCCTGGTCCGTGAGGTCGGCGGGGACACCATCGCCGTCTGCGGGTCGGCCAGCGCCGAGCCGGGTGAGCTGCGGCGGCTGGCCTGGCAACTGGAGGGTTCCGGTGTCGACCTGGTGGTCGCCCCGCAGCTCACCGACATCGCCGGCCCCCGGGTGCACATCCGGCCGATCGAGGGTCTGCCGCTGCTGCACGTCGAGGAGCCGACCCTTTCCGGGCCGGCGCTGCTGGCCAAGAACCTGCTGGACCGGGTCGCCGCCGGCCTCGGTCTGCTGCTGCTGATCCCGCTCTTCCTGGCCATCGGCGTGGCGATCCGGATCTCCGACCCCGGGCCGGTCTTCTTCCGGCAGCCTCGGGTGGGGCACGAGGGGCGCACGTTCCGGGTGTGGAAGTTCCGGACCATGTACGTCAACGCCGAGGAGCGGCTGGCCAGCCTGGTCGACCGGAACGACACCGACGGCATGCTGTTCAAGATGAAGGAGGACCCACGGGTCTTCCCGGTGGGCCGCTTCCTGCGGGCCACCTCGCTGGACGAACTGCCCCAGCTGATCAACGTGCTCTGGGGCGAGATGTCGCTGGTCGGGCCCCGCCCGCTGCCCGCCGACGACGGCGACTTCCTGGGTGACGTGCGCCGCCGCCTGCTGGTCCGCCCCGGCATGACCGGGCTGTGGCAGGTCTCCGGCCGCTCCGATCTGTCCTGGGACGAGTCGGTCCGACTGGACCTCTACTACGTCGACAACTGGTCGCTCGCGTACGACCTGAGCATCCTGTGGCGCACGGTCGGGGTGGTGCTCGCCCGCAAGGGCGCTTACTAGAGGCTTGGCGCGCTGGCCCGCAGGGGCGAGGATCGCTGCGTGGCTGCCAACCTCTCCGCCGTGGTCGGCGTCGTCTCGCTCGTCACCGCGCTGACCGCGGCCCTGTTGGCGGTGCTGCGGCTGCGGGCCCGCCGGGGCATCGCCACCGCCACCCAGCGGGCCACCTACGAGGTGCTGCACACCGCCGGTCTGGCCGCCGAGCCGCTGCGCGCGGGGTTGAGCGAGGCGGGCGCGGCGAAGGCCGTACGTCATCTGCGGGCTCTGGTGGGCGCGGCCGGTCTGGCACTCACCGACGCCGACCGGTTGCTGGCCCTGGACGGGCGCGGCACGCACCACGGGGAGCAACTGCTCGCGGCGGCCCGGCGGACGGTGGACACCGGCCGTTCGACGGTGCTGGGTGAGCAGGATCTGCACTGCGACCGGGTCGACTGCCCGATCCGGGGGGCGGTGGTCGCACCGTTGCTGGGGGCGGACGGCCGGGTGGTGGGCGCGCTGGTGGCGGTCGCCGACAGCCCACCGCCTCCGGGGTTGGTGCAGGCCACCCTGGAGACGGCGCACTGGGCCGGCAACCAGCTCGCCCTGGCCGAGTTGGACTCGTCGCGGGAGCGGCTGGCCCGCGCCGAGATCCGGGCGTTGCGGGCGCAGATCAGCCCGCACTTCATCTACAACGCGCTGACCGCGATCGGCTCGTTCGTGCGCACCGACCCGGAGCGGGCCCGGGAGCTGATCCTGGAGTTCGCGGAGTTCACCAGGTACTCGTTCCGGGCGCACGGGGAGTTCACCACGCTGGCCGAGGAGCTGCGGTCGATCGACCGGTACCTGACCATCGAGCGGGCCCGGTTCGGCGACCGGTTGCAGGTGCGGTTGCAGATCGCCCCGGAGGTGCTGCCGGTGACGCTGCCGTTCCTCTGCCTCCAACCGTTGGTGGAGAACGCCGTTCGCCACGGGTTGTCCCGTAAGCCGGGCACGGGCATGGTGAGCATCGAGGCCCGGGACGCGGGGGCCGAATGTCACATCACGGTGGAGGACGACGGAGTGGGAATGGATCCGACCACGCTGACCGCCGGCATCGCCGAGCTGGCCCGCGGCATCGGCGACCCGGGTGACGACACGAGCCAGCACGTCGGCCTCTCCAACGTCGACGAGCGGTTGCGCTCGGTCTTCGGTGACCGGTTCGGTCTGGTCGTGGAGACCGGGCTGGGTTCGGGTACGAAGGTGAGCATGCGGGTGCCGAAGTTCCACCCCGGCGTACGGGCCGGCTCGTGAGCGAGCGAGCCGGGACGGGTGTGGTGAACGCGTCCGGTTTCCTGCGCGTCCTCGCCGTCGACGACGAACCGCCCGCGCTCGACGAGTTGGCGTACCACCTGCGGGCCGATCCCCGGGTGGCCCGGCTGCACACGGCCTCCGACGCCACCGAGGCGTTGCGGTTGTTGCGCGACGCCGACGTGGACGTGGTCTTCCTGGACATCCGGATGCCCGGCCTGGACGGCATGGAACTGGCCCGGGTGCTGCGCCGCTTCGCCCGCCCACCGGCGATCGTGTTCGTCACCGCGTACGACGACGGCGCTGTGGACGCCTTCGATCTGGGCGCCACCGACTACGTGCGGAAACCGGTTCGCGCCGATCGGCTGGCCGAGTCGTTGCGCCGGGTGATCGGCTCGCGGGTGGTGCCGTCGCATCCGGCGGCGTTGGCCCGCGCGGAGGAGGACCCGACCATCCCCATCGAGTTGGCCGGCACCACCCGCATGCTGCCCCGCTCGGCGGTGCGGTGGGTGGAGGCGCAGGGCGACTACGCCCGGTTGCACACCGCGGAGGGGTCGCACCTGGTGCGGGTCTCGCTGGCCACGCTCGCGGAGCGCTGGGCGGATGCCGGTTTTGTCCGGGTGCACCGGTCGTACCTGGTGCAGTTGAAGTTGATCGCGGAGTTGCGGCTGGTCAACTCCGGCTACGTGGTGGTGATCGACTCCACCGAGCTGCCGGTGAGCCGGCGGCACACCAGGGAGTTGAAGGACAAGCTGGTCAGGGCTGCGAAACAGGACTGGAGTCGCTGAGCCGGGAATGAGAAGCGGCGTGCCGTACGTTGTACGATAGGTCGTACGACTTCCGGGAGGCCCGCGTGACCGAGACCCCGTTCAACGCCGAATCCGAGTTCGACAATCAACTCGACCGACTGGTGCAAATCGGCTATCCCGCCCTCGCCGGGCTGACCGAGAACGCCTTCCGCGACCTGGTCGCGCCACTGCGGGCCAGGGCGGTCGAGGGCACCGCCGGGCTGCCCGCCCCCACCGACGCCCGGGTGCCGTTCCTGCTGGTCATCACCCGGGACCTGATCGGGGTGCCGGAACGGGTGGCGCTGACCACAGTGGCCGGCAAGCGCAAGCCTGGCGTCGTCGACCGCAACTACGCCGAGGACGACCTGCCCCGCTTCGACCCGATCAAGGAGTTGGAGGTGCCCGCCGGGCCGGCGTACCTGCTCTTCGACGTCGACCGGGGCGAGGAGTTCCGCAACCTGGCACCTGCCACGGCCATGGAGGGGATCACCGCCCAGGGTCGACTGCCGCTGAGCATCGACGAGGGGCTCGCCTTCATCACGCTGCACCCGGCCGCGTTGGCGAGCAACAGGTGCTTCTCGCTGGTCGGCTCCCGCTGCGGCGACAAGCGGGTGCCGGCGCTCTGGATCAGCCAGGGCGCGCCCAAGCTGGGCTGGTGCTGGTACGGCAACCCGCACACCTGGCTCGGCTCCGCCTCGGCCCGGCCGGAGCGCATCGGCCTGGACTGACAGTCGACGCGGCGGGCGGGCGGCTCCCGGTGACGGGTCAGAAGATGTCGGCCAGCGGCAGGGCGAGAGGGAACGGCCGCTCGGCGCGGTAGACCTCGCCGACCGGCAGAACGACCTGCTCGCGGTAGCCGCCCGCGCCGTTCACCAGCACGGTCAGGGTCTGCTTGCGGGGCTCCACCAACCAGTAGAGCGGAATGCCGACGGCCGCGTACTCGTGACGTTTGAGGACCAGGTCGCGGCCGGCGTTACTTGGCGAGATCACCTCGACGACGAGGAGCACGTCGGCCGGGTCGAGCGCGGCGCCGCCGCTGTCCAGTGCGCTCTCCGTGGCGACGAAGAGATCAGGCACGAAGTACGACGAGCGTTTCGCGCTGACCCCGATGTCCTGACCGACGAGCACACCGGCGGGGGCCTGCCGGTCGAGGGCACGGCGGAGGCGGTTGGCGACCGCGCCATGGAAGACGTCCGCATGGGGGGACACGAGCAGGCTCCCGTCGAAGATCTCGTAGACCTGGTCGTCCTCGGGGAGGCTCTGGAGGTCGTCCACCGTCCAGGCGTCGCCCCAGCCGGGCCGGGCAGGGTTGGTCACCGTCACACCTCCTCTCTACCGGACCACCCTGACAGCTCAGTCGGTTGTCCACAACGAGCCTCGGGAGTTCCCACACGCCAGCCGGGGTGATCCCCGAGTTATCCACAGGCGTGAGCGGTTCTCCACAGGTTATGCACAACGCCACCCACCGATGTGCACACCGCACTGCTTGACAATCGCGTACGGCCGGCGAGACTGCCGGGGTGGCCAAGCAACTCCCGGACGTGGGGTCAGGCGCTGCGGTGCCGCCGCCCCGGCGGTCCCGGATCGTGCTGGCCGAGATCACCCGGCAGGACACCCGCGCCGAGCGGACCCGCACCGAACTGGCCCAGCAGACCCAGGTCGGCGAGGCGCTGGTCCGCGGCCTGGTCCGGGCCCAACTCGCGTTGGCGCTGCGGCTGTCCCTGGTGGTGGCCATCGGGTTGGGCGGGCTGCCCTGGCTGTTCGCGATCGCGCCCTCGCTCGGCCGGACCACCGTGGCCGGCGTCAACCTGCCCTGGCTGCTGCTCGGGGTGGCCTCCTTCCCGTTCCTGATCGCCGTGGGCTGGGCATACGTGCGGCTGGCCGAACGCAACGAGCAGGACTTCACCGACCTGGTGCAACGGCCGGAGCGCTGAGTGGGCAACGACTTCGTGGTCCCGGCCATCGTCGCGGTCACCCTGGTCACCGTCGGGATCGGCTTCTACGGGCTGCGGTTGGCCCGGACCACGTCCGACTTCCTGGTGGCGTCCCGGGCGATCAGTCCGACGTGGAACGCCGCCGCCATCGGCGGGGAGTACCTGTCGGCGGCGAGCTTCCTGGGCATCGCCGGGCTGGTCCTCAAGTACGGCGTGGACGTGCTCTGGTACCCGGTCGGGTTCGCCGCCGGCTATCTGGCTCTGCTGCTGTTCGTGGCCGCGCCGCTGCGCCGCTCCGGCGCGTTCACCCTGCCCGACTTCTGCGAGCTGCGGCTGGGCTCACGTCGACTCCGCATCCTGGCCACCGCCTTCGTGATCTTCATCGGTTGGCTGTACCTGGTGCCGCAGCTCCAGGGCGCCGGGCTGACCCTGGCCACGGTGGCCGGCTCCCCGTACCCCCTCGGAGCCCTGCTGGTGGCCGCCGTGGTCACCGCGAACGTGGCGCTGGGCGGGATGCGCGCGATCACCTTCGTGCAGGCGTTCCAGTACTGGCTCAAGCTGACCGCACTCGCCGTACCGGTGATCTTCCTGGCGCTCCAGTGGCAGGCCGACGGCCGCCCGGCGGTGACCCCACCCGACGGGCCGACGTTCCGGGCCGCGACCACCGTCGTGGTCGAGCACCGGGCGACCCTCACCCTGCCCGACGGCGACATCCGGGAGGTACGCCCCGGCGACGAGCTGACCTTCGCCGCCGGTGACCCGGTGCCGGCGGTGTCCGGGGCGGCCACCGACGCCAACGACTGGTTGCTGCCCAGCGCCGCCGGTGCCGACGACCGGGGCCTGTTCGCCACGTACTCGCTGATCCTGGCCACCTTCCTGGGCACCATGGGCCTGCCGCACGTGCTGGTGCGCTTCTACACCAACCCGGACGGCGCGGCGGCCCGCCGGACCACCCTGGTCGTGCTGGCCCTGGTCGGCGTCTTCTACCTGCTGCCCACCCTGTACGGGGTCCTCGGCCGGATCTACACCCCGCAACTGCTGCTCAGCGGCCAGACCGACGCGGTGGTGGTGCTGCTACCCGGCGCGGCCCTGGGTGACGGGCTGGTCGGGCGGCTGCTCGCCGCGCTGGTCGCCGCGGGCGCGTTCGCGGCGTTCCTCTCCACCTCGTCCGGGCTGCTGACCAGCGTCGCCGGGGTGATCTCGACGGACGTGCTCGGTCGGGGCTCGGTACGCGGTTTCCGGCTCGCCACCGTCATCGCCGGCGGTGTGCCGGCGGTGCTGGCACTGCACGTCTCCGGGCTGGACGTGTCGCAGGTCGTCGGGCTGGCCTTCGCGGTCGCCGCGTCGAGCTTCTGCCCGCTGCTGGTGCTCGGCATCTGGTGGCGCGGGCTGACCGACGTGGGCGCCGCCGCGGGTGTGGTGGTCGGCGGCGGCGCGGCGATCGGCGCGGTGCTGGTCACCGTGCTCGGCCCGCCGCTGTCCGGTTGGCCGGCCACGCTGATCGCACAGCCGGCCGCCTGGACGGTGCCACTGGCCTTCACCGTGATGGTCGCCGTGTCGATGGCGACCCGCAGGCGGGCCCCGGCCGACATCGCCGCCACCATGCTCCGCCTGCACACCCCGGAAGCCCTCCGGATGCAGTAAGCGCCAGGACCGCGCCGATCTTGCACTTCCGGTTGTTGATAAAGGTGGTTATGTACCTTGTGTCGGGACAGGAAACGCAAGATCGCGATGTGGTCCGCCTCAGGGAGGATCGCGGGTCCGGCCGGCGGCGGAGGGCGTGACTGGCGATGGGCGGATAACGTCGGCGCATGACTGTTGAGCACCCCGCGCTCGCACTGCGTGGCCTGGCCAAGCGGTTCGACGGCACGATCGCGGTGGCCGGCGTCGACCTGGACGTCCCCGCCGGCTCCTTCTACGGCCTGCTCGGCCCGAACGGCGCCGGCAAGACCACCACCCTGTCGATGGCGGTCGGGCTGCTGCGTCCGGATGCCGGCTCGGCCTGGGTGCTCGGCCACGACGTCTGGCAGGACCCGGTGACCGCCAAGCGGTTGCTCGGCGTGATGCCCGACGGGGTCCGGCTGTTCGACCGGCTGACCGGGGCGGAGCTGCTGGCGTACAACGGCTTGTTGCGGGGGATGGACCCGGCGGTTGTCGACCAGCGGGCAGCCGAGCTGCTGGACGTGCTGGCGCTCGGCGACGCCGGTCGGACCCTGGTGGTGGACTACTCGGCGGGCATGAAGAAGAAGATCGGCCTGGCCTGCGCGCTGCTGCACGGCCCCCGGGTGCTGGTGTTGGACGAGCCGTTCGAGGCGGTCGACCCGGTCTCCGCGGCGCTGATCCGGGACATCCTCACCCGCTACGCGGCCGGTGGCGGCACTGTCGTGTTCTCCAGTCACGTGATGGAGGTCGTCGAGCGGCTCTGCTCGCACGTGGCGATCCTCGCCAGCGGCACCATCAAGCGGGTCGGGACGATCGACGAGGTCCGTGGCGACCGCTCGTTGGAGCAGGTCTTCGTCGAGGTGGTCGGCGGGCGCACCGCGACCGGCGAGGAGTTGTCGTGGCTCTCCCGGTGAGCGCTGACGCCACCCCCGCCGCGCCGGCACGGCCGGTCTCCGCCCGCCACTTCGTGCGGCTGAAGCTGCGGGTGATGGCCAACAACTTTCGGGGCCAGGGCTGGCGGATCGCCATGTTCATCGGCGGCGCGTTGCTCGGGCTCTGGTTCGCCGCCAGCGGCTTCTTCCTTTTCGCCGCGCCCGGCCTGACCGACAACGGCCGGTACGCGGTGCTGGTCGCGGCGGCCGGCGGCGGGCTGCTGGTGCTCGGTTGGCTGCTGCTGCCACTCGTCTTCTTCGGCGTGGACGAGACACTCGACCCGGCCCGGTTCGCGCTGCTGCCACTGCCCCGGCGCACGTTGGTGACCGGCCTGTTCGTGGCGGCCCTGATCAGCGTCCCGGTGGTGGCGGTGCTGGTCGCGGCGTCCGGGCTGGTGTTGACCGCCTGGTCGCTGGGTGGCTGGTCGGCGGGGGTGGTCGCCGTCGTGGGGGTGCTCGCCGGTTTGCTGCTCTGTGTGGCCGCCAGCCGGGCGGTGACCAGCGCCTTCGCCACCATGCTGCGGTCCCGACGGGTCCGCGACCTGGCGGCCGTGCTGTTGGCGGTGGTCGCCGCGTTGCTCGGCCCGTTGCAGATCTTCGGCCTCGCCGCGCTGCGTGAGGCGGACTGGGATCGGCTGGCAGGTGTGGCGACGGTGATCGGTTGGACGCCGCTGGGCGCGCCGTGGACCGCCGGCATCGACGTGGCCCAGGGGCGGGTGTGGGCGGCACCGGTCAAGTTGCTGATCACGGTGGTGGCGCTCGTCGCCCTGCTGGCCTGGTGGTCCCGTTCGCTGGAGTCGGCGATGGTGGGTGCGGCGAGCGCCGGTAAGGCCCCGGCACGACGAGGGGTCGACGGTGGCGCGGTCGCCCAGCTGTTTCCCCGGGTCGCCGGTTGGGCCCGCCGGGACCGGTTCGGTGCCCTGGTTGCCCGGGAGGCCCGTTACTGGTGGCGGGACGCTCGCCGCCGGGCCAACCTGATCACCATCGCGGTGGTCGGCATCTTCGTGCCAGTGATGATCAACGTTACCGGCGGGGACTTCGCGGCCGTCGGCGACGAGGGCTTCACCGCGGCTGCCAGTGACAGCTCACCGGTCGTGGTGACCATCTCGATGGTCTTCGTGGGGGTGCTCGCGGCCGTCACCCTGGCCAACCAGTTCGGTTTCGACGGCAGCGCGTACGCCGCGAACGTGGTGGCCGGGGTGCCCGGCCGGGTCGAGCTGCGAGCCCGGATCACGGCCTTCTCGCTGTACGTCCTGCCGATGTTGACGGTCGTCGCGGTGGTGCTGTCGTTGCTGCTCGGTGAACCGGGTTGGATCGGGCTGACCGCCGGTGCCCTGGTCGCCACCTACGGCGTCGGGCTGGCGGTGAACTGCCTGGTCTCGGTGCTCGGGGCGTACTCGCTGCCGGAGACGAGCAACCCGTTCGCGATGAACAGCGGCGCGGGCCTGACGAAGGGGCTGCTCACTCTGCTGGCCATGCTCGCCTCGGCGGTCGCCGCGGTGCCGATGGTGGTGGCCGCCGCGCTGCTCGGTGACGCCTGGCTCTGGCTGGCCCTACCGGTCGGCGCCGGTTACGGGCTGGGTGCGGCGCTGCTGGGCGCGTACCTGGCCGGCGACGTGCTGGACCGCCGGATGCCGGAACTGCTCGCCACCGTCACCCCGCGCCGTTAACCGGCGCGGCGGCCCGGGGTTTGGGCGGCGTCGGCGACGAAGCCGCGCCAGGCACCCGGGGCGAAGGCGAGGATCGGGCCGGAACGGTCCTTGCTGTCCCGGACCAGCACGATGCCGGGCAAATTGTCGGCCACCTCGACGCAGGCACCGCCCGTGTCGCCGGACCTGGTCGACGTCCGCCAGCGGGGTTGAGCAACGGTCATGGCGTCACCTTCAGCTTCCGGATCAGATCCAGCGAGGCGCTTGTAGAGAGTGCTTCGCCGAGCAGGCTATCCCATTTCCGACCAATCAGACGGACGACGTCCGGGTCGTCGATGACGTGCCCACGAGCGACATCCTCAACGTAGGTGACCCGTTCCCCGTCGGGCAGTTCAGCGAGCAGAAAGCCGCCGGTCAGCCCGACGTGAGCACCGGCGCCGAGTGGCACGACGTGCAGCCTGACGCTGGGCATGACGGCGAGTTCCATCAGCCGACCGAGCTGAGCGTCCAGTACCGCCGGCCCGCCGACCGGGCGGCGTAGAGCCGTCTCGTCGAGGACGAAGACGCACTGCGGCGACTCCGCCCGCTGCCACAACTGCTGTCGTTCCATCCGGACCGTGACCAGCTCGTCCACCACCTTGGTGGGATTCAGTCCACCAGCGGAAATGACCGCGCGGGCGTAGTCCTCGGTTTGCAGGAGCCCCGGAATCAGGCACGGCTCGAACTCGCAGAGCCTGATCGCCTGCTCCTCATGATTGCGCCATGGAACGAACCACGTCGGCAGCCGCTGGCGATCGGCAGCACGCAACAGTTCGGCGAGGAGGCCGCCGGTGGCTAGGGCCTCGTCGGCGGCGACCGCGAACTCCATTGTCGGTCGACGTCGGCCGGTCTCGATGGCCGCCACTGTGGATGGACTCCACTTGGTAAGGCTCGCCAGAGCTTCCTGGGACACCTCGGCACCGGCTCGGGCGGCCTTCAACGCCCGCACCCACATTTCGACGTTCATCCTTACCTCTCCGGTAAGTACGTGACTGCGTTGCGTAGTAATCCCTGGCATCCTCCCCTGCCCGCGCCTTTCCGTCCAGGGTGGAGAGCACGCGGCCCGGCCGGTGGAGGCGACGTCCCGGCGACTGGGTCCTGCGTTCGGGCCGCCCCGGTCATCCCCCCGATCGGGGCGGCCCTCGTCGACCGGGAGGAGATGAGCCATGTTCCGATTCATCCGGGGCAGGAACGAAGCGCGGTGGTCGTACCGGAAAAAGAAGGTTGCGGCACCGGCGGCCGTGCCGGGCGCGACCGGCTCGGAGCGCTCGGCAGGCCCGCCGGATCGAGCACCCGCATGGGCGAACGGGCCGACGGTCGCCTTGCCGCGACCAGGCCGGGCCGGCTGGCTGACCCCGGCGCAGACCTGGCGGGCGAACGGTGGTCGCTGGTGAATCCCGCAGTCCGGCAGCCGGATCGGGCTTCAGACGGCGCAAGCGACCGGACGGAGCATCGCCGCAGGGATTGGTGTGCCATTGCGAGCGTGATGTCCCTGAGGCATCAATATGACTCAGCGGCATCACGGTCATTCGGGCATCGCCCTCCGGCGAGCGGGGCGCGCCGGAGCCGGGCGACTCCACCGCCCCGGACGGCCGGAGAGCCGAGGTGAGCAGGCCGCACCTGCCGATGCGGCCGCTCTGGCGGTGTCGCGGCTGCGGGGCGCCCTGGCCGTGCCAGCCGGCGCGGCTGGCGCTGCTCGCCGAGTACCGGCACGACCGGGTGGGGCTGCTGGTCTACCTGGGTGCCCTGATGACGGAGGCCGGCGCTCAGCTCACCCGGCTCCACGGGCGACCCGCCGACCTGCACGAGCGCTTCCTTGGTTGGGCGCGGGGCCGGGGCGGCACAATGTTTCACGTGAATCATGAGCCGGGTGCCGAGATCCACCACACCGATCCGTTCGCGGTGCCGACCGGGCAACGGTCGCCGGTACGCCGGCTGCGTGGTCGGCTCGCCGCACCGGTGACCCTCTGGACGGCGCCCGGTCCGGCCGGGCTGACCGTCTCGTCGACCCTGGTGGCCGAGGGGGAACCGGACCGACTGCTCGGGTTGATCGACCCGGAGTCCGACCTCTGGGCGGCCGTCGAGGAGTCGGGTCGGTTCGCGGTCACGCCGCTCGGCCCGCCGCACCGGCAGCTCGCCGACCGGTTCGCCGGCCTCTTTCCGGCTCCGGGCGGGCTGTTCGCCACCGGCGACTGGGTCGAGACGTCGTACGGGCCGGTCCCGGCGGACGGCGGCGGCTGGGCCGGGTGCCGGCTGGACACCGCACGGGAGTACGGCTGGGGCCTGCTGGTCGAGGCCACGATCGAGGCCGTCGAGCTGGCCGAGGAGTCCGTCCCGCTGCTGCACTACCGCGGTCGCTACCACGAGTTGCCGACCTGACCGGGGCGTCTCGTCCGGGCCCGACCGATCACCGCAGTGACCTGAGTCACTTGGCGCAGCCAGCCAACCGCTCGGCGCACTCGCCGACCGTCGTCGATCTCAGCCTTCCCTGCCGGGGAGTGCGCTCTTTACGGTGCGCGAAACTCCTCTGACGCCTGTGAAGGTGGTGATCCACAGATGTCCACGGACACACCCGCTCCGGCTGCTTCCGAGTCGGACAAGTACCTGGCCGTACAACGGTCGGACGAGTTCGCCGGGCTGCGGCGTGCGCTGCGCGGCTTCGTCTTCCCGATGACCGTCGCGTTCTTCCTGTGGTATGCGCTCTACGTCATTCTCTCCGCGTACGCCCGGGACTTCATGGGCACGAAGCTGTTCGGCAGCAACATCAACGTCGCGCTGGTCTTCGGCCTGCTCCAGTTCGTCTCCACGTTCCTGATCGCCTGGCTCTACTCCCGGTACGCGGACCGGAAGATCGACCCCATCGCGGACCGGATCCGCGCCGAGATCGGGGAGGTGACCCATGAGCACGGTCCACGCGGTTGAGACGTTCCTCGCGGCTGAGGCGGGCAACCACACCGCCCGCAACCTGACCATCACGCTCTTCCTGGTCTTCGTGGCGGTGACCCTGGGCATCACCATCTGGGCCAGCCGGCAGACCAAGACGGCGACCGACTTCTACGCGGGTGGCCGGTCCTTCTCCGGTTTCCAGAACGGCATGGCGATCGGCGGCGACTACATGTCGGCCGCCTCGTTCCTCGGCATCGCCGGCATCATCGCGCTGTACGGCTACGACGGCTTCCTGTACTCGATCGGCTTCCTGGTCGCCTGGCTGGTGGCCCTGCTGCTGGTGGCGGAGCTGCTGCGGAACTCGGGCCGGTACACGATGGCGGACGTGCTGGCGTTCCGGATGCGTCAGCGTCCGGTGCGTACGGCGGCGGCGGTCTCCACCATCACGGTGTCGATCTTCTACCTGCTCGCCCAGATGGTGGGTGCCGGCGCGCTGGTCGCGCTGCTGCTCGGCATCCGGCCGGGGACGACCTTCCTCGGCATGGACGCGGACACCGCGAAGGTGGCCACCATCATCATGGTCGGCGCTCTGATGATCATTTATGTCACGGTGGGTGGCATGAAGGGCACCACCTACGTGCAGATCGTCAAGGCGTTCCTGCTCATGGGCGGTGCGCTGCTGATGACCATCCTGGTGCTGGCCAAGTTCAACTTCAACCTGTCGGCGCTGCTGGGCCAGGCGGCCGAGGCATCCGGCAAGGGCAGCGCGTTCCTCGAACCCGGGCTGCGGTACGGCGTGGAAGTCGCCGGCAACTCGACGCAGACCTTCTACAACAAGGTTGACCTGCTGTCCCTGGGCATCGCCCTGGTGCTCGGCACCGCCGGCCTGCCGCACATCCTGATCCGCTTCTACACGGTGCCGACCGCCAAGGCGGCCCGCAAGAGCGTGCTCTGGGCGATCGGCATCATCGGCACCTTCTACCTGCTCACCCTGGCCCTCGGCTTCGGTGCGGCGGCGCTGGTCGGCAGCCAGGCGATCACGGCGCAGGACAAGGCCGGCAACACCGCGGCGCCGCAGTTGGCCGAAGCGCTCGGCATCGACTTCTTCGGCGGCGAACTGGGCGGGGCAGCCCTGCTGGCGATCATCGCGGCGGTCGCCTTCGCCACCATCCTCGCGGTGGTCGCCGGGTTGACGCTGGCCTCGTCGTCCAGCCTGGCGCACGACTTCTACGCCAACGTGCTGAAGAAGGGTGAGGCGTCGGAGCGGCAGGAGGTGCGGGTCGCCCGGATCTCCGCCCTGGTGATCGGCGCGGTGTCCATCCTGTTGTCGATCTACGCGCAGAACCTCAACGTGGCGTTCCTGGTGGCGTTGGCCTTCGCCGTCGCCGCCTCGGGCAACCTGCCGGCGATCCTCTACAGCCTCTTCTGGCGGCGGTTCAACACCTCCGGCGCGGTGTGGGCGATCTACGGCGGGCTGCTCTCGGCGGTGCTGCTGGTGTTCTTCTCGCCGGTGGTCTCCGGTGCGGCGACGTCGATGTTCCCGGACCACGACTGGCAGTGGTTCCCGCTGTCCAACCCGGGCATCCTCTCCATCCCGTTCGGTTTCCTCTGCGGGTGGATCGGCACTGTCATCTCCAAGGAACACGACGAGGACAAGTACGCCGAACTGGAGGTGCGCGCCCTCACCGGTGCTGGCGCGCACTGACAGCGGTACCCGACAGGGGGTCCCCTGTTGACGCACGACGTCAACAGGGGACCCCCTGCACCAATTCGACGGTCGGTAGGCTGAGCGGTATGAAGGTTGCTGAGCGCTTTGGTTCCGGTCACCGCGTCCTCGTCACCGGCGGAGCGGGCTTCGTCCCGTCGCACCTGGTAGACGCCCTGATCGCCCGAGGTTGCACAGTGGTGGCGCTGGACAATTTCGTGACCGGCTCCAAGGAGAACGTCGCCCACCTGCTGGACCGGCCGACCTTCACCCTCGTCGAGGCCGACATCTCCGAGGGTCTGCCGACCCACCACCCCGCGCTGGCCGAGCGGTTCGACGCGATCCTGCACATGGCCTCCCCGGCCAGTCCCACCGACTTCGCCCAGCTGCCGGTGGAGATCCTCCGGGTCGGCTCGGTCGGCACCCTGCACCTGCTGGAGCGCGCGGTCGCCGACGGCGCCCGGTTCCTGATGGCCTCCACCTCCGAGGCGTACGGGGACCCGAAGGAGCACCCGCAGCGCGAGACCTACTGGGGCAACGTCAACCCGATCGGGGTCCGCAGCGTCTACGACGAGGCCAAGCGCTTCTCCGAGGCCGCGACGATGGCGTACCACCGCTACCGCGGGCTCGACGCGGCGATCGTCCGGATCTTCAACACGTACGGCCCGCGGATGCGCCCGGACGACGGCCGCGCCATCCCCACCTTCATCTCGCAGGCGCTGCGCGGCGAGCCGATCACCGTGCACGGCACCGGCAACCAGACCCGGTCCATCTGCTTCGTCGAGGACCTGGTGCGCGGCATCCTGCTGCTGCTCGACTCGACCGAGACGGGCCCGGTCAACTGCGGCACCGAGCACGAGCTGACCATGCGACAACTCGCCGAGTTGATCGTGTCGCTCTCCGACAGCAGCTCGAAGGTGACCTATGTCACCCGGGGCTCGGACGACCCGGAGATGCGCCGGCCGGACCTCACGCTCGCTCGTGAACTGCTCGGATACGAGCCGTCGATCGCGCCCGAAGATGGCCTGCGACGCACCATCGAGTACTTCCGGACGCGGCTCGGCTGAGCGGATCCGCGCGTACCGGCCGTCGCTGAGTGTCGCCTGAAGGCGGTAGTGGCTCCGGCTACGTACCCTGAGTTACATGTCCGCGACCTCGTCTGCCGGCGTCCCGCATCCGTACCTGCACCGCAGCGCCGGGCGCGCGTCGGTGCCCGGCCCCGACCGGAGCGCCTCCGGGCGTGCCCGCCCGAGCGAGGCGCGCTTCTACCCGTCGCACGACGAGGAGCAGCTGCGGCCCGGCGGCCCGAACGGGCCCACCGGGCCTGGGGGCCCGGGTGGCGCCGGTGGGCCGGGACGGCGTGGCCCGCGACCGCGCTGGGGGCGGATCGCCCTGGTGGCGGGGGTCGCGGTGCTGGTGCTGGCGCTGCTCGGCAGCGTCGGCGCCTGGCTGTACGCCCGCAACCTCAACAGTGACCTGGCCCGCACCGACCCGTTCGCGGAGATCACCGGCGGTCGACCCGCCAAGACCGTCGATGGCGCGCTCAACATCCTGCTGGTCGGCAGCGACTCGCGGGATCCGGACGCACCGGTCGACACCAAGAGTCAGTGGCGCGCCGACACGATCATCGTCATGCACATCCCGGCCGACCACCAGGAGGCCTACCTGGTCTCCATCCCCCGGGACCTGTACGTGCCGATCCCGGAGAGCGCCGGAGCGGACTGCGGCTCCGGTTCACGCGCGAAGATCAACGCTGCGTTCGCGTTCGGTGGGCTGCCGCTGGCGGTACGCACCGTGGAGTGCTTCACCGATGTTCGGATCGACCACGTGATGGCGATCGACTTCGGCGGTTTCAAGGAGGTCACCGATGCCCTCGGCGGGGTGGACCTGAAGGTGGAACGCACCATCACGTCGATCCACAAGCCGTACCGGACGTTCACCAAGGGCACCAACCACATGGACGGCGCGGAGGCGCTGGACTGGATCCGGCAGCGCAAGCAGTTCCCGGACGGGGACTTCGCCCGGATGCGGCACCAGCAGGAGTTCCTTCGGGCGCTGATGGACAAGGCGGCCAGCACCGGCACGCTGGCGAACCCGAAGAAGCTCAACGACTTCCTCAAGTCGGTGACCGCGGCCGTAACCGTCGACCAGTCTTTCTCGGTTACAGACATGGCGCTGCAGTTCCGTAACCTGCGCGGCCAGAACCTCACCTTTGTGACCAGCCCGAACTCGGGCAGCGACACCATCAACGGCGAGTCGGTGGTGGTGTCGGACCGGGAGAAGGCGCTCGCGATGTACCAGGCCATGTCCGCGGACAAGATGGCCGACTGGGTCAAGGCCAACCCGCCGAAGAGCAACGACGGCGGCTGACGCCAACCCGAGGGGCACCAGCCGTTCGGGTCATCGAACAGCGACGATCGTCTGAGTCTGCGAAATTCGACGTCCGGATTGACCCGGGATGAACTCGCCAAGTCGATTTGATGTACGTACAGTGGTGCCGCCCCCTCCTGATCACGAGCTGGAGCACGCATGCCGGTTCAGGCCAGTCGTCGCCCTTCTTCCCCCGGGTCCGCCGCCCCCAGCGGTCGAATCGCTGCGGCCATACCCGCACAGTCGCGCCCCGGTGGTGGCGGGCCGGGCTCGCGCCCTCCGGGCGGCGGCGGTGACGGTGGTGACGACCGCCCGGGTGGCGGTGGGTCGAAGAAGCGGACCAAGCGCAAGGACCCGCTCTGGGCCAAGCTGACAGTCGTCTTCGGTGCCGTGTTGATGCTCAGCAGCGGCGTGGCCATCGTCGGCAGCAAGGCGCTGATCGGGCAGGCGACGGGCGGCATCGCGAAGGGCAACCTGCTGGGTGAGGCGGGCAAGTCCGACGCCGAGGGCGGGGCGAGCCTGGACGGCCCGATCGACATGCTGCTGCTGGGCGTGGACGCACGCGAGCGCTGGGCCGCCGACGACGTCCGCTCGGACAGCATCATCATCCTGCACATTCCGGCCACGCACGACCAGGCGTACCTGATCTCGATCCCCCGGGACACCGAGGCGCAGATCCCGGCGTTCGAAAAGAGCGGCTACGGCGGCGGCTCCGGGAAGATCAATGCCGCGTTCCAGGCCGGCGCCGCGAACGGTGGCGGCTGGGAGGGTGGCGCCCAGCTGATGGCCCAGACGATCAAGCGGCTCACCGGGATCAGCTTCGACGGCGCGGCGATCATCAACTTCGGTGGCTTCAAGAACGTCATCGACGCCCTGGGCACGGTGCGGATCTGCGTCACCCAGGAGGTCAAGTCGCTGCACATGTCGTACGTCGACGGCAAGCCGATGTGGAACGCGGACGCCAAGAAGACCGGCAAGCAGCGGACCCCGGTGGTGCACAAGAAGGGCTGCCAGGAGATGGAGGGTTGGGCCGCGCTCGACTACTCCCGCCAGCGCAAGACCCTCAAGAACGGCGACTACGACCGGCAGGCGAACCAGCAGCAGCTGATCAAGGCGATGGCCAAGAAGGCCACCGAGGGTGGGATGCTGACCAACCCGGCCAAGATGAATAACCTGATCAAGGCGGCGGGCAAGGCGTTCGTGCTGGACACCGGCGGCGTGCCGATCGAGGACTTCATCTTCACCATGCGCGGGGTCACCGGCAACGAGCTGACCATGCTCAAGACCAACAACGGCACGTTCAACGCCAACGGCAACAACACCGAGGGCTTGAACGAAGAGACGATGGCCATGTTCCGGGCGGTCAAGCAGGACAAACTCGCCGAGTTCGTCTTCACCCACCCCGAGGTGATCTCCACCCGCAAGTGACGCCGGTAGTCGCGGAAAAGCAGCGACGACCCCGTCACCGCCCGTAGCCTGACGTGAGCAGGTTTCACGTATCGGCTGCGGGGAGGCGGTCACGTCCAGGTGGGGACGGAACGCAGCGGGCCGGGCCGGAGCGGCCCCGTCCGCCCGGTCACCTCGCGCCCGTGGGTCGCGCATCATGCTCGGCGTCGGCCTGGCCCTCGTCCTGCTGGCCGGGCTCGCCGTGGCCGGGCTCAAGACGCTCAGCCACCGGTACGACCGCACGGTGACCAAGGAGCAACTGCTCGACCCCGACGCCCGTACCGCCCGCACCGACCTGGACGGGCCGCTCAACTACCTCCTGGTCGGCTCCGACCGACGACCCGGCGACAGCGGCCCGGACCAACGCTCGGACACCATCCTCATCGTCCACGTCCCCGCCGGGCAGCGGGAGGCGTACCTGGTCTCCATCCCGCGTGACCTGCTGGTCGCCATCCCGCCCGCCAACGGCTTCGGCGGTGGCCAGGACAAGATCAATGCGGCGTACGAGCACGGCGGCGGCGGGCAGGCCGGCGCCCAACTGCTCTCCGCCACCCTGCACCGGCTCACCGGAATCCAGTTCGACGGCGCCGCGTTGATCGACTTCTCCGGCTTCCGGAAGGTCATCGACCTGCTCGGCGGGGTACAGATGTGCGTGGACACCGAGGTCCGCTCGATCCACACCAACCGGGTCTTCACCACCGGCTGCCACCAGATGGACGGCGCGCAGGCGCTGGACTACGTCCGACAGCGCTACGACCTGCCCGGCGGTGACTACGACCGGCAGCACCACCAGCAGCAGTTGCTCCGGGCGATGCTGGACAGCGCCGGCAGGGCGGACCTGCGAAGCAACCCCGTCAAACTCGACCAGGTGCTGCGGGCGGTCGGCAGCTCGTTGACAGTCGACACCAACGGCGTACCCCTGGAGGACCTGCTCCTCGCGCTGCGCGCGCTGCCGCCCGACGGGATGCGCGGCGTCCAGGTGCCCTCCTCGCCGCAGACCATCGACGAGGTCTCGTACGTGGTGCTCGACAACGGGGGCAACGGGCTGTTCGAGGCACTTCGCGACACCCGGGTGCCGGCCTGGGCGCAGGTCAACCCCCGCTGGGTGACCCGGTTGTGACGGTGTCGACGGCCCGGTCGGTGCCGAACCGGGCCACGAGGATCTAGTGTTGCTTCCTGTGTTCGGACCCCAGGTTCCCACCGTGCCCGTGACCGAGATCGCCGACGAGACCTACCTGCTGGACGTGCGGGAGGACGACGAGTGGGCGGCCGGCCACGCCCCCACCGCCCACCACCTGCCGATGATGCAACTGCCGGCCCGACTGGCCGAGGTGCCCACCGACCGGGAGGTGGCCGTCGTCTGCCGCTCCGGCGGGCGCTCCGCCCAGGTCGTCGCCTACCTGATCAACAACGGCTGGGAGCAGGTGCGCAACGCCGACGGCGGGATGCGCCAGTGGGCCGCGGTCGGCCGACCTGTGGTCGACGCGAACGGGCAGCCCGGCCAGGTCATCTGAGGCCGGCGCAATGGGCGGGCCACTGGTCTTCGCGCACCGCGGCGCCTCGTTCGACCTACCCGAGCACACCCTCGCCGCGTACCTGCGCGCCCTCGACGAGGGTGCCGACGGCCTGGAGTGCGACGTCCGGCTGACCCGGGACGGGCACCTGGTCTGCGTGCACGACCGACGACTCGACCGCACCAGCAACGGCCGCGGTCTGGTCAGCGCGCGCACGCTCGCCGAACTGGACGCCCTGGACTTCGGCTCGTGGCACCCCGGCAGCGCGCCGGACGGCGACCTGCCACCGGACGAGTCGCACACCCGGCTGCTGACCCTGGCCCGACTCCTGGACGCGGTGCTCGCCGCCGGCCGGCCGGTCCGGCTGCTGGTCGAGACGAAACACCCGTCCCGTTACGGCTCGAACGTGGAACGGCGACTGGTCAACCTGTTACGCCGGTACGGGCTGGCCGACCCGACACCGGACGATCCGGTGCAGGTCACCGTCATGTCGTTCTCCCCGTTGGCGGTCCGTCGGGTGCGCGAGCTGGCCCCGACGCTGCCCACCGTGCTGTTGCTGGAGGTGTTGCCGCGCTGGTTGCGGTTGGGTCGGCTGCCGTTCGGCACCCGGATCGCCGGGCCGGGCATCAGCCTGGTCCGGGCCCGCCCGCAGCTGCTGCCCGCACTGCGCGCGGCCGGCAACCAGGTGTACGTCTGGACTGTCAACGAACCGGCCGACCTGGAGTTGGTGCTGACCGCCGGGGTGGACGGGGTCATCACCGACCGGCCGGCGTACGCCCTCGCCCGGCTGGACCGCTGAGCCGATCGGCCGGGCGGGGGTGCCCAAAACCGGGACGGCGGGGCAGACTCGGCACATGCCGGAGCGTATCGATTTCCCCGCTCTCATCGCCGGCCACACCGTCGTGATCGAGATGATCAACTCTGGGGACGCGGGCCTGCCGGTCCTCACCCAGCTGCTCCGGGTGGCCCAGCCGGCGCTCGGCGCGACCGGGATGGCGTTCGTCGAGTTCGGTCCGACAGGTGGCCGGGTGATCGCCGCTACCGGCGTGGCCGAATGGGCCCTCGGCCGACCACTGGCTGTCGACGACCCGGACACCGTCTGCCTGCTCGCCGGGCCACGGGTGCGCCAGGTGCGGGTGGGTGACCTCAACGGCAAGCTCGCCGGCGAACTGGCCGGCAGTGGCCTGCGTCGGATGGTGGTCTCCCGGGCCGAGATCGGCGGCCACACCGTCGGCAGCCTGCACGCGCTCTATCCCGGCGACGACGAGCCGGGCCCCGAGCAGCAGGGGGTGGTCGGCTACCTCGCGTCCTGCGTCGGGCACATGTACGGCGACCAGAGTGGCCTGCCGGTGCACGGTGACGGCCCGGTGGTGGCCGCCCTCGCCGACGGGCTGGCCGTCGTCGACCGGGACGGGCACGTCCGGCTCTGGAACCCGGCCGCCGCCCAGGTCACCGGCCGGACGGTCGAGCAGGCGCTGAACCACCCGTTGCCGTTCCCGCTGCCGCCCTCCGGGCAGGTTCGCGACCACCGACTGCCGGACGGCCGCTGGCTGCGGATCACCTCCGGCGAGCTGCCCGGGCCGGGCACGTTGCGGGTGGTCACCTTCCGCGACATCACCGACCAGCAGCGCCGCGATCACGACCGGGAGCTGTTCGTCGCGGTGACCAGCCACGAGCTGCGCACCCCGGTAACGGTGATCAAGGGCTACGCGGACACCCTCACCGACCACTGGGAGTCGCTGACCGACGTCGACCGCCGGCAGGCCGCCCGGGTGATCGGGCAACGCGCCAACGAGCTGGCCCGGCTGGTCGACCGGCTGCTCAGCTCTGCGGCGGAGGTGGGGCCGGGCGACGACCCGCCCACCCCGTTCGACCTCGCCGAGGCGCTGCGTTCCGCCGTCGTGGACCTGCCGGCGGAGCTGCGCCGCCGGCTGGTGCTCCGCCTCCCCGGCGATCTGCCCAAGGCCCTCGGTCACCGGCCCAGCCTGGCCACCGTGCTCACCGAGTTGACGACCAACGCCGGTAAGTACTCGGCACCGGACTCACCCATCGAGATCACCGCCTCGGTCGACGGGCAACTGGTCGCGTTCCGGGTCAGCGACCAGGGCATCGGCATCCGACCCGAGCACGTGGAACGGGCCTTCGACAGGTTCTGGCAGGGCGAGTCCGGTGACCGTCGCGGCTACCCGGGTGCCGGGCTCGGCCTCTATCTCGTCCGCCGGATCGTTGAACAGCAGAATGGATGGGTATCCCTACGTCCGAGGAACGGCGGCGGTACGGTCGCAGAGGTGCGGCTACCACGCGGTTGACCGAGGGTGGCGCGACGTGGAGGCGACGGTGGCAGCGGCAGCGGTAGCGAGGGATCAATCCTGGTGTGTGGTGGTTCCCCACCACCCGGGTGGGGCACGGCTGGCCCGACACCGGCTCGCCGCGGAACTGGCCGACGCCGTACCCCCGGCGCTCCTGGCGGACCTGATCGCGGTGCTCGCGGAACTGGTGGGAAACGCGGTACGGCACGCCAGGCCGCTGCCCGGCGGCGTGATCCGGGTCGCCTGGCGGCTGCGGCCCTCGGCCGAGGGCGCACTCATCCAGTTGCGGGTCACCGACGGCGGCGGCGCGAACAGCGGGCCCCGACTCCGGACGGCCAGCCCGGACTCGGCGGACGGGCGCGGGCTGCACATCGTGGCCGGCCTGGCCACCCGCTGGGGCGTCGAACAGGACGGCATGGGCCAGCGCGTCTGGGCGGAGTTCGACCTGGCGCCGGCACCCCGACCCGACCTGGTGCCGGCGGGCTGAGGACGGCCCGGGCGGGTCCCGGCCACGGCGAGCCGCTCGGGGCTCTAGGCTGTGACGCCGTGAGTAAGCGTCGAAAGAGCCAGCGCACCGCCGCCGACACCACCCCCCGCCGCGACAAGGTGCGGGACGTCTTCGTGCCGCGTCCGTTCGACGGGCTGGTCGACGAGTCCGAGTGGATCGCGCTGCGCGAGTTGGTGCCCGCCGCCTCCGCCCCGCTGCGGCTGGCGCCCGCCCTCATCGAGGAGTTCGGTGACCGGGCGGTGACGCTCGCCACGGTGCTGCCGATGGCCGCCCCGGCGATCACCAAGCCGGACGGCCGGGTGCTCATCGGTCTCCAGCGCCACCAGCAGTCCGGCGACGTCTCCCGGGATCTGGCCGACGCGTTGCTCAGCGCGTTGCGTACCGAGCCGGGCGGCCAGGTGGCAGTGCCGCCACTGCCCGGGCCCGGGCCCCGCCTGCAGGACATCCTCGTGGACGGTCCACTGGACATCACCATGCACGACGGTTTCGAGTTCTGGCTCGACCCCGGGGCCGCCGACGACCCGACCGTCCAGGCGTCGCTGGAGCGGGCGAACGCGGCCATCTACCCGACGGTGCGGCTGACCGCGGCGAAGGCCGCGTACTGGTGTCAGGTGCCGGAGAAGGCGCACGTGCGCTGGGTGCTGCCGGACGACGAGGACGGCGCCCTCGACGCGTTGGCCCGCCTCGGCGCGGCCGGCACCCTGACGCTCGGCGAGCAGACCAAGTTCGCCGGCATGTTCCGCGCGCACGGTCGACTCGTACCGGTCTGGGACCTGCCGGAGGACACCCCGGCGGCCGAGTGGGAGGAGCCGGTGGCGCAGTTCGCCAAGCGGTACGCCGAGGCGCTCACCGTCACCGACCCGCTCGACGCCGCCGACCGTCGGGCCCGTCAGGGGCTACTCGGCCGCCAGCTCACCCTGCGCTGAGCCGGGCGGTCCCGTTCAGCCGTTGACGGGTAGCGGCTCGCGGGTGATTCGGCAGGTCGGCGTCCGGCCCACCTGCCGCAGGCCGGCACCGACGGGCAGGACATGCAGCGCGGCCCGCCCCGGCCGGAGCCCAGCTCGGACCCGGCGATCGGGATCACCTCGATGCCGGCCCGCTCGAGTTGGGCGTTCGTCTCGGTGTTGCGCTCGTAGCCGACGCAGAGCCGTGGGGCCAACGCGAGGGTGTTGTTGCCGTCGTCCCACTGCTCGCGTTCGGCGGTGACCGGATCCAGCCCGGTGTCGATGACCCGGAGCAGGTCGAGGTCCATCGCGTCGGCGGCGGCCCGCAGGAACGGTGCCGGCCCGTCCACCCGCGGGTCCTCGCCGTCCCCGCCGGCGATCACCGTGTACGCGGACAGCGTGCTCGCGATGTTGGGATACATCAGCACGGCATCCACGTCGACCATCGTGCACACGGTGTCCAGGTGCATGGTGGCGCGCTCCTGGGCGATCGGCACCACCAGGATGGTGTGGGCCAGCCCGGCGGCGAAGACCTGCCGGCCGAGGCGCTCGGCGCCGGCCGGGGTCGTCCGCTCGCCCACCCCGACCGCCAGCACCCCGGGTGCGAGCAGCAACACGTCGCCGCCCTCCAGGTGCTCCAGGCTGGGGCGGTAGACGAACTCGGTGCCGGCGAACCGGGGGTGGTGGCGGTAGATGGCGTCGGTCAGTGTGGTTTCGCGGCGGCGGGCCGGCATGGCCAGGCTGGTGACACCCACCCGGTCGCCGATCCACAGCGACGAGTCGCGGGTGAACAGCAGGTTGGGCAGCGGGTCGATGACGAAGTCGTGTCGGTCCATCAGCGTGTAGACCAGCCCACCCGGCCGCTCCGAGCTGATCCGCAACTCCTCGTGGGCCAGCCCGGCGGTGAGCACGTCGGCCAGGGCGGCCGGGTCCAGGTAGGAGAGATGGTCGGCGACGCGGGCGCGCAGGGTGTCGCCGAGCCGTGGGGAGCGCAGCACCTCCTCGGTCAGCTCGGCCCGGGCGTCCTCGACGGCGAGCGTCTCGGCCAGCAGGGTGGCCAGGTAGAGCACCTCCACGCCGCGCTCGCGCAGGGCGGCGGCGAACGCGTCGTGCTCCTCCTGGGCGCGTCCCACCCAGGGGATCGCGTCGAACAGGAGCGAGTCGTTGTTGCGTGGGGTGAGCCGGGCCAGTTCGGGGCCGGGCCGGTGCAGCAGTACGGTGCCGAGCCGCCCGACTTCACTGTCGACGTAGTGGGTCACTCCCGCAGCGTAGGGCAGGGTTTAGCGGCATCCGAGAAAAGAACTGTGGATGAATATGGCATTCATCCACAGTCACTCCGGCGTTCCGGCTTGCCGAACACCGGTAGTGGCAACGTAGGGTAGTGAGGACATAACTTCGAGGGACCTTTTGCCGGAGGTCGCGATGACTGTCTTTCCCGCACGACGAGCCGTACCGTCCGCTCGGGCACTGCCGCCCGTCGCGGTGCCACACCCCCGCGTCGAGGCGCCGGGGGTTCTGGAACCGGTCCGTCCGACACCGCTCGAATGGGCCCGCCGTCGTCGGGCCGAGCGGGGTGCCCGCCGCCTGGAGGCGGCCGGGGCACGGGCGTTGGGCCAACTCGACCATCTCGGGCCCGCCTGGCACGTGATCGAGTGGCCGCGCACAGACGTGACAGACGTGCTCGACCGCGGGCAGGACGACCGGGCCGGGTTCCTCGCCATCGGGCCGAGCGGTCTCTTCGCCGTGACCATCGCCGACCACGGCCGGGCCAGGGTGCTCGTCGCCGGCGACGTCGTGCAGATCAACGGCAAACGGCCCCCGTACGTGGCCGAGTCCCGCCGGGACGCCAAGCGGGCCAGCAAGGCCCTCTCCGACGCGGTGGGGCTGCCCGTCCCGGTGACGCCGGTGCTGACCTTCGTCGGCTCCGGCGTCATCAGCGTCTACGGCCTTCCGAAGGACTGCCTGATGGCCACCCACCGGGAACTGGACCGGTTGCTCGTGGCCGGAGGCAGCCGGATCAGCCCGGCCACCGCCGAAAAGCTCTCCCGGGTCGCACAGCACCCCAGCACCTGGCTGAACGGCACGTACCGTCCAACGGCCGACTACCGGTGGTACGACGAGGGCCGAACGGCCGCTGACAAGCCGGCCCACCGCCGGTAACGTCACCGGCGACGCCACGCGGCTCCGGTCCCCCTTCACCTCACCGGTCTCCGCGCCGTCGCCGGTCGCCTCGGTCAACCCCGCGCGGCCCGGTGACCCGGTGCGCTCGGTGATTCCGTCGGCGACCCGCTAGCGTGGACAGTCGATCGGTGCACATAGGAGGCGCGGTGGCCCACGTCGAACTTTCGCTCTCGGAAGCGTTCGTGCCGGCGGCGCGGGCCTCGACAGAGCCGGAGTCCGACAACGTCGGCCAATGGTCGTCGACAGTCTCCCGGGCCGATGAGCCGTGTCTGCTGATCGACGCCGACACCCGGGTGGTGGCGATCTCCACGGCCGGCTGCGACCTGCTCTGCCTCGGCGAGCCGGACGGGCTGATCGGCCGACCGCTGCTCGACGGCGGGCTGCGCCTGCTCGACTTCACCGCCAACCGGGGCGAGCTGACCGAAGCCGAGATCGACAAGATCCCGCCCCTGCTGGCGCTCTCCTCCGGCCGGCTGGCCCGTGGGCTGCTCCGGGTGCAGGCCGCCTCGGCGAACAGCTCCGACGCGACAGTCGACGCGATCTCCACCCCGCTGCTCACCGACGGCACCGTGGCCGGTTCACTCACCTTCTTCTCCGAGGTCTGACCTGCGGCGGAGTGTGTCGTGTGCCGCACGCGGCGTTGCCCGGGCGGGCCCGCCGGAAGGCCGTAGGGTGCCTTCATGCTCGATATCGCCCTGTTGCCGGGGGAATACGCTGTGTGCCGGATGGCCGCCGGCAGCACCCTGCCGTACGCGCTGTCGAGCGGGCTGCGCGGAACGGACGTGGTGACGGTGAGCTGGACCTCCGACGGCATCTCCGTGATCTGCCCGATCGACCGGGCGCCGGCACAGGCCGTACTGGAGACGACCTGGCGTTGTCTGCGGGTCACCGCCCCGGTGGCGCTGGCCGGCGCCGGCAGCCTGGCCGCGCTCGTCGACCCGCTCGCCGAGGCCCGGGTCAGCGCCGTCACGTTCTCCACGTTCGACACCGACTATCTGCTGGTGCCGACCGTCCGGCTGACCGAGGGAACGGCGGCCCTCCAGCGTGCCGGGCACCGCGTCACCGGTTGACCTTCACCCGATCGGCCGCTCACCCTACGATGGGCTCGGCCACCCCGGCCGCGACGAATTCTCCGATGTCCCGAGGATCGGCCCGTGCCGTTCACCCCACCCCACCCCGCTCCCCCCGCACCGCAGGCGACGATTCACCCCCCACCGGCGACTGACGAGCGGGCAGCGCATCGCGTACCCACGCCGGCCATCACCCGGGTCCTGCCGATGGTGCTCGCCGTCGCGGTGCTGGCCGGCTGCGGTGCCCCACCCGGGCTGGGAGAACCGACGGGCGTGGCCACGCACACCGCGAGCCCGACGACGCCCGCCCCGAGCACCGCGCCCACGACCACGCCGCCCACCGCACCGCCGCTCGCCACTGTGACGCCCACCGCGGACGCCGGGTTGGTCGCGACCGCGTGCCGCAACGGGCCGACCGGGCAGCGGGTTCAGCAACTCTTGCGCGGCCAGGCCGGAGTGCTTCCAGCGAACGTCCGGGTGCGGGTCCGCACCGGGCCACTCTGTGCCGGCGACTGGCAGTTCACGGTGCTGGAGGTGACCGGGCACGAGGAACTCCAGGTGGTCACCCGGGGCAGGGCCAGCGCCCCGGTGCTGGTAACCGCCGGCACCGACGTCTGCACCGTCGAGGTACGCGCCGTCAGTCCGGCCGGGATCCGCACCCTGGCCTGTGACGCCGGCCCGGCCAACGGGCCAGGTGCGTAGGCTGATCGGCATGCCGGGAACACCGCCGACGCGATTCGTCTACCTGGGGCCGGAGGGCACCTTCGCCGAACAGGCCCTGCGCTCCCTGCCCGCCGCCGAGCGCGGCACCCGTACACCCGCCCGGAGCGTCGGCGAGGCGCTGGACAGCGTCCGGGCCGGCGACGCCGACGCCGCGCTGGTGCCACTGGAGAACTCGATCGGCGGCGCGGTGGGCGTCACGCTGGACGAGATGGCCGAGGGCGAGCCGTTGGTGATCACCCGGGAGGTGGTCCTGTCGGTGGAGTTCGTGCTCGCCGCGCGACCCGGCACCTCGCTGACCGAGATCCACACCGTGGCGGCCCACCCGCAGGCGTCCACCCAGTGCCGAGGTTGGCTGCGCGACCACCTGCCCGACGCCGTGGTGGTCGATGTGCTCTCCAACGGCGCGGCCGCCGCCGGTGCCGGCACTGGCGAGTACGACGCGGCGATCTGCGCGCCGATCGGCGCCTCCGGGCACCGGCTCACGACACTCGCCGACAAGATCGCCGACCACCCTGACGCGGTGACCCGGTTCGCGCTGGTGTCCCGCCCCGGGCCGCCCCCGCCGCCGACCGGTGACGATCTCACCTCGCTCGCGGTCTACATCGCCCACGACCGGGTCGGCGCGCTGCTGTCCGTGCTGATGGAGCTGGCCGTCCGGGGCGTCAACCTGACCCGGATCGAGTCCCGTCCGACCGGCGAGGCGCTGGGCCGCTACGTCTTCTTCCTGGACTGCACCGGCCACGTGGCCGACGTACGCCTGGGCGAGGCGTTGCAGGGGCTCCGTCGGGTCTGTGCCGACGTCCGCTTCCTGGGCTCCTACCCCCGGCACCGATGGGCCGGGACGGCGGGCCAACGCCCGGTCCCCGCGCCGGCGGGCCTCTCCGACGTCGACTACGCCGACGCGGCGGCCTGGCTGACCCGACTACGTACCGGTGAGCTGACCTGACCGGCCGGGCGCCCCCGAGAACCGGGAGCGCCCACGCCGCTGTGGTGGTCAGCTCAGCGCCGCCGTTGTGGTCAGCTCAGCAGGCCGCCGAGCAGGCCGCCCTCCTGCTGCTGCTGACCGCTGCCCATGACCGGCGGCTCCTCGGACGGCTGCACCACGACGAAGCCCTGACCGGCGAAGCTCATGGTGAACGACTCACCGGTGCGACGGCCGAGCAGCGTGCCGAGGCCGAGCTGCTCGGCCCGGTGGTAGCCGGTCTGGAGGTTGGCCGACCAGCAGACGGCGGCCTGCGGGTCGACGTACGTCGGGGCGTCCACGTTGAGCACGACCGGGGTGCCCTTGGTGGTGATGGCGATCCGCCCGTAGCCGCTGAAGACACAGTTGAAGAGGCCGGAGGACGACGCCATCCCGGCACCGCCGACCATCCTGATGTCGTACTGGAGGGTGGAGTCGAAGGCGAGCACGCTGCTGCCGTTGATGGAGAGGGCGTCGCCCGGCTCCAGGTCGATGATGTGCACGTCCTTGGCCAGCTCGGCGAGGAAGACGTCACCCTGGCCGGAGACCTTCATCAGCGGGACACCCTCGCCGGTGAGCTTCTGCTTGAGGAACTTGCCCAGCCCGCCCGAGCCCAGCGCCTGGAACTGCACATTGCCCTGGTAGGCGACCATCGACCCGACCCGGGCCATTGCCTCGCCGTTGAGCTCGATCTTCAACATCTTGGAGTTCTGCAACCGCATGCCGGGCTGCGCGGACTCCTTCTCCAGATTCTCCGTGGAGAACAGCTCGCTGCGCATGAAAGGGCCTCCTGAATAGGGTCGCGTTCGCTGCACCGACGGTAGGCGACCCCGGCAAGCACCAGCCATCGGTTGGGCGGCGCGTCGCGACCGTCGAGCGGCGGGGGCGGGGGCAGCGGCGCGTCGCGACCGTCGAGCGGCGGGGGCAGCGGGGCAGCGGCGCGTCGCGGCCGTCGAGCGGCAGCGGGGCATCGAGGGCGGGGGCCGGGGCGGGGCCGGGGCGAGGGCGGGGGCGCGTCGAGCGCGGGGGCGAGGGCGGGGCGGCCGAGCGGCGAGCGGCGGGGGCGGGGCGGAGGCGGCGGGGTGGCGAGCCCGGGCTCAGCCCCAGCCGAGCGCGTGCAGCCGCGCGTCGTCGATGCCGAAGTGGTGGGCGATCTCGTGCACGACTGTCACCGCCACCTCGTCGATGACGTCCTCGTCGTTGTCGCAGATCCGCAGGATGGGATGGCGGTAGATGAAGATCCGGTCCGGCAGCACTCCGGAGTAGTCCCAACCGCGCGCGGTGAGCGCATGCCCCTCGTAGAGGCCGAGCAGGTCGGCCTCTCCCGGTGGCGGGTCATCCTCGACCAGGATCACCACGTTGTTCATCAGGCCGAGCAGTTCCTCGGGCACCTCGTCGAGGGCTTCGCCGACCAACTCCTCGAAGCGCTCACGGCTCATCTCCACCGGCACCTCGCCCATTGTGCCCGACGCGGGGGCAGGCGGCCTGGCTCTACTAGACGACTATGGCCGTCATTCGCACCCGCACGGAAGAAGCGACCACCCGGGAACGGGCGGAGGCTTCTTCCGTGGACGTACGCGGTGTGGGTCGGCTTGCTCAGGCGGCCAGGCGGGCGCTCAGGGTGATCTCGGCACCCGGCGAGAGCAGACGGGAGATCGGGCAGTTGGCCTTGGCTGCCTCGGCGAGCTTCTGGAACTCCGCCTCGTCGATGCCCGGGATCTGGCCGACCGTCTCCAGGTCGATCCGGGTGACGGTCATGCCGGCGTCGGTCTTGTCCAGGTGCACCTTGGCGGTGGTCTCGACCGAGGTGGCCGTCGAGCCCGCGTCGGCAAGCGCCTTGGAGAACGCCATCGAGAAGCAGCCGGCGTGCGCGGCGGCGATCAGCTCCTCGGGGTTGGTGCCCTCACCCTCCTCGAAGCGCGACTTGAAGGAGTAGTTGCCGGACAGGCCGCCCTTACCGGTGCGGACGGTGCCCGCGCCCTCGGTGAGGTTGCCCTGCCACTGTGCTGAAGCGGTACGGATTGGCATGGGGCAAACGCTAGCGGAAACGCGACCGCCGAGCGACAGACCGGCGCGCTCGCCAGCCCTGCGATCCCTGTCACCACCAGCTTGCTGTGCCATGATGCGACCCAGGCCCGAGACCGGCGGAAGGGTGGCCGATGTCCGAGGAGCTTCCAATCCCCCGGCAGGGCGATCGGTCCGAGGCCCCCGCCGTGATCGAGTGGGGTGCCGTCGACACGACCCGCCGGGGCCGGTTCGCCTGGTCCCTGGCCGGCCTCGCGCAGGATCCTCGGCTGCCGCTGCTGCTCGCCGGTCTGGGCGCGGTGGCCGCGATCGCCTCACTTCTCGGTGAGTGGCTCGTGATGAGCCTGCCGAACGGCGGGCCCGAGGGGAACTCGACGATCGAGGTGCCCGCCGGGGTGTCCGAGGTCGGTGGCTTCGGGGTGGGCTACCTGGTCGGCCTGCTCGCCCTCGTCTGCACCGTGGTGCTGGCGTTGCGGGGCACGGCGGCCGTGCGGCCGAACGCCCGGCTGGCCGGTCTCGCTCTGGCCGGTGCCCTGTTGGCACTGCTGGTGGCCGCCACTGCCACCCTCGACGACCCCAGCCAGCGGGACTTCTTCTACTCGCCCGACGACGGCTTCCGGGCCGAGTACGGCCGTGGGCTGGTGATGGCGTTCGCCGCCTGTGTGCTGTTCGCGGCCGCCCTGCGGCTGGCGCCTGCCGCACCCCCCGGCGCGTTCGACCGGCCGGACGAGGACCGGTCCGCCGACGGGCCAGCACCGCGCCCCTGGCGCCGCCGCCGCAACCCCGACCCGATCGAGGACGGCCTGCCCGCCCCCGCCGACCTGACCGTCACCCCCGCCGCCCCCTTCACCCGCCCCGACCCACAGCACTGACCTCCACCGTCACCCCCAGCCCACGTCGATAACAGCGCCCCACCACGCCCTGGTCCCAGGTCCCACCCCACCACGCCGGGTCCCAGGCCCCACCCCACGGCGCCCGAGTCCCAGGCCCCACCCCACCCCACCGCGCTCGAGTCCCCGGCCCCGGCCCACCGCGCCCGGCTCCCCGGCCCCGGCCGACCCCCCACGGCCCCGCGCCCAAGCCCTCGGCCCACCCCCGCCAAGATCGTGCTTGAACATTGATGTAGTGGTATCCGCGCGGCCCGCAGGCCACTACTTCCTTGATTGAGCACGATCTTGGGATGAGCGGGGAACTGGCGGTCGCACCGGCCCCGCTCGCAGCCCGACATAAGGCCCAAACATAGCCCGGCGGCCCAAAGCACAAGATCGCGGACCGCACGGCGGCCCAAAGCACGGCGACCCCAAGCGCGAGATCACGGACAGCGCGAGGAAGCCGAGGCAGCGCGTAAAGGCTGCGGCACGCGGGGGACACCGCAGGGGTGCCGGGGGTTGGCGTCCGATTCGCCTGGAAGCCATGGTTGGGGCCCTTTTCGCGAGGTACGGTTGCTGCCCGCCGTCACGCCGGGCCGCGCTCTCCCTGGCCATGGCAGGTGCGACGGCGGCGGGCGAAGGAGGAACGATGACCCGCCCGGGACTGCCCAAGTTGATCGCGACCGACCTCGACGGGACGCTGGTCCGCAGCGATGACACCGTCTCCGCGTACACCCATGGGGTGCTCGACCGGGTGCGCGCCGCCGGAATTCCGGTGGTCGGCGCGACCGGACGCGGCCCTCGGTTGAGCGAACTGACCCGCAACGACATCCGCGCCGCCGACTTCCTGGTCATGGCCGGCGGCGGATGGGTGGTCGACCAGAGCGACCCGAGCGGCCCGGTGGTGCTCCGCGACGAGCGGTTGCCCGCCGAGGTGCTGGCCCGGCTGCTCGCCGATCTGGAGGCGCAGGTCGGCCCGCTCACCGTCATGGTCGAGGCGTCCGACGAGCACGACGCCCCGCTCTGGGGTGACTACCACGAGAGCTGGCCCTACCAGGACCGCTTCGAGGCGCGCACCCGTGACGAGTGCCTCGCCTCCGACGTGATCAAGGCCTTCGCCCGGACCGCCGACCACCACGTGGACGAGCTGCTGGCGGTGGCCCGCGAGATCATCCCGCCGCAGGTCGCCACGCTCACCCAGGCCGGGCTCGGCTTCGTCGAGATCTGCCCGCCCGGCGTGGACAAGGCGACCGGGCTGACAGTGGTGGCGCAGACCCTCGGGGTCGACCCGGCCGACGTGCTGGTCTTCGGTGACATGCCCAACGACTTGCCGATGTTCGGATGGGCCGGCTGGTCGCGGGTGGCAGTGGCAAACGCGCACCCCGCGCTGCGCGCCGTCGCCGACGAGGTGACCTTGCGCAACGACGACGACGGGGTGGCGGTGTATCTCGACCGGCTACTGTCCCGGTAATGGGAAACACGCCCCGCCTCATCGCCACCGACATCGACGGCACGCTGATCCGCGACGACCACACCGTCAGCCCACGCACCGCCGACCTGCTCGCCCGGATCTCCGCGGGAGGCACGCCGGTCGTCCTGGTCACCGGCCGTCCGGTCCGCTGGCTCAAGATGGTGTACGACCAGCTCGCCCGGCCGCTGCCGGCGGTCTGCGCCAACGGCGCCGTGGTCTACGACCCGTTTGAGGACGAGGTGGTGCGGGCCGACCCGCTCGCACCACAGCACCTGGCGGAGGTGGCCCGGAGGCTACGGGCCGAGGTGCCTGGGATCAGCTTCGCCGTGGAGATCCTGGACAGCCGGGAGATGCGGCACGAGGCGCACTACCCGCTGCGCTGGGACGCCGACGCCGACGGCATCCGGCCGATCGAAACGCCGGAGGAACTGCTCTCGGTGCCGGCGGTGAAGCTCCTCGCCCGCGCCGGTGAGCAGGACCCGGACGCCTTCGCCGAGCTGATCGCCACGGCGGTGGCGGGGCTGGCCGAGGCCACCCACTCGTCGTCCTCGGGGCTGGTGGAGATCTCCGCGGCCGGGGTGACCAAGGCGGCGGGGCTGGCCTGGTACTGCGACCAGCTCGGGGTGGCCGCGGCGGACGTGCTGGCCTTCGGCGACATGCCCAACGACGTACCGATGCTGACCTGGGCCGGCCGTGGGGTGGCGGTGGCCAACGCGCACCGCGCCGTCCTGGCGGTCGCCGACGACGTGACGACGGCGAACACCGAGGACGGCGTGGCGGCGTACCTGGAGGGGATCTTCGGGGTGGACTGAGGTCAGAGGTACTGACCGGTGTTGTGACCCTCGCCGCCGCCCGGCTGGCCGATGCCCGGCATCCCGGGGACGATTCCGCCGGGGCCGCTGGGCAGCGCCTGCCGGCCGCCGCGCATCTGCTCCAGCTGCACCCGGGCGGCCATCTGCTGGGCCACCAGCGCGGCCTGGATGCCGTGGAACAGGCCCTCCAGCCAGCCGACGAGCTGGGCGTGCGCGATCCGCAGCTCGCCCTCGCTGGGGGCCTTGTCCTCGGTGAAGGGCAGCGAGATGCGCTCCAGCTCGTCGCGCAGCTCGGGGGCGAGGCCCTCCTTGAGCTCGACGATCGACCGCTCGTGGATCTCCCGCATCCGGTGGCGGCTGGCGTCGTCGAGAGGTGCGGCCTTCACCTCCTCCAGCAGCTGCTTGATCATGCTGCCGATCCGCATCACCTTGGCCGGTTGTTCGACCAGGCGGGTCGGGTCCTCACCCTGGCCCTCGTCGGTCTGCATCGTGCCGATCGGCCGACCGTCCGGGCCGACCACCACCACGGTGCCGGACTGGCCGGAGTCGTCGGGGCCGGGCTCGTCGTTCTGTCCAGCTGAGCGCGCTTCGGTCATGGGGTCCATCTTTACCCAGTGGGCGCGGGCCATGCCCCCCGGGACCGACTCCCGGGGCCGAACCACCCCTGCGGGGCGCGCTACCGTCGCGCCATGCCTGTCGACCCGCGCGCCGTGTTGACCCGGCCCGCTCCGGAGCCCGACCGGACCGTGGCGTACGGGGACGACCCGAATCAGGTGGCCGATCTGCGCCTCCCGGCGGGGACCGGGCCGGCCCGGCCGCTCGTCGTCGTGCTGCACGGGGGGTTCTGGCGGGCCGAGTACGACCGGCGGCACACCGGCCCGCTGGCCACGGCCCTCGCCGCCCAGGGCTACCCGGTGGCGCAGCTGGAATACCGCCGGACGGGGCAGCCCGGTGGCGGCTGGCCGGGCACCCTGACCGACGTCCTGACCGGGGTGGCCGAGCTGCCCGTGCTGGCGGCCGACGCGCTGCCCGGCCGGGTGAGCCCGACCCCGCCGATCCTGGTCGGGCACTCCGCCGGGGGTCACCTGGCGCTGTACGTGGCGGCCACCGCCCCGGCCACGGTGGGCGGGGTGCTCGCCCTGGCCCCGGTGGCCGACCTGGGCGAGGCGTACCGGCGCGATCTGGACTCGGGCGCGGTCGCCGCGCTGCTCGGCGGCGGCCCGGAGCAGGTCCCGGACCGGTACGCGACGGCGGATCCACGGATGTTGGTACCGATACGAACACGCACAGTAGTTATACACGGTTCAGACGATCATCAGGTGCCGGCGGACATGAGCCGGGATTTCGTAGCGGAAGCCAGTGCCGCAGGATCCGATATCTCCCTTGTTGAACTGCCTGGATGCGAGCATTTCGGGCTGATCGACCCGGAGTCCGTCGCCTGGCCCCAGGTCCTCGCTGTGTTGCGGTCCCTGCACGATGATCACTAGCCATTGACGCAGCGTCGCGGACCAGGTAGAACGCCGGAGGGGCGGTGTTCGGCCCTGTAACGCTTCCTTGGAAGGAACTCGGTGTCGCAGATGAATCGCAGGCGGGCGCTCCAACTGTTGGCCGCGCTCGGTACCACCGGGTTCGTCGCCGGGTGTGGCTCAGACAGTGACGCCGAACCGACCGCCAACCGCAGCCCGGTCAAGATCGGGTTGATCACGCCGCAGGCCGGCGGTTTCAAGAGCATCGGCGACGACATCACCAACGGCTTCCAGCTCTTCCTCGACCTGCACGACCAGCGGCTGGGCGGCCACCCCGTCGAGCTGCTGACCGCCGACGAGGGCGACACCGCGAAGACGGGCAAGGCCGCCGTCGAGGGCCTCCTCAAGCAGGGCGTGCTGGCGCTCACCGGCGTGGTCAACTCGGCGGTGATGGTCGGCATCCGGGACACCGTGGAGCAGGCCCGGGTCCCGCTGATCGGCTCCAACGCCTCACCGAGCAGCCTGCAGAGCGTCTTCTACATCTGGCGGACCTCGTACGTGCTCGACGAGGCCGGCCGGGCGCTCGGGCGTTACCTGCGCGACCAACTGCCGGCCAACGGTCGGGTCGCGATCATCATGCCGGAGAACGTCGGCAGCCCGGACGTCGTACGCGGCTTCAAGCAGGAGTTCGGCGCGACCGACCCGCGGATCAGCGACCCGGTGACCTACACCAACGCCACCGGCAACCCCGGCAAGACGACGTACGCCTCGGACATCTCCAAGGCGCTGGCCAAGAAGCCCACCGCGGTCTTCTGCTTCTTCGCCGGGGCGGCCGCCGTCGAGTTCATCAAGCAGCTGCGGGAGAAGTTCGCCGGGCCGATCTACGCACCGGGCTTCCTCACCGAGGGCACCGTGCTGGAGAACCTGAAGGACAACGCGCTGGGCATCCAGACCGCGCTGAACTACTCGGCCGACCTGAACAACACGTCGAACCGGGTCTTCGCCTCGGCGTACCGCAAGAAGTACCAGGTCACGCCCACCACGTACGCGATGGCGTCGTACGACGCGGCGCAGGTGCTCGACCAGGCCATCCAGCTGACCGGCGGGAAGCCGACGCCGCAGCAGGTCAACCTGGCCCTGGGCAAGATCGGCCAGATCGACAGCCCGCGCGGCATCTGGCAGTTCAACCAGCCGCGTACCCCGCAGCAGAAGTGGTACCTGCGTGAGGTGCAGCGCGACGGTCAGGTCATGTCGAACGTGCTGATCAACGAGCTGGCCACGCTGGGCTGACCGCCCGCGCAAGCACGGTTCGGGGCCGGCCTCCCAGTGGGAGGCCGGCCCCGAGACGTTAGTGGGTCAGTGCCGCAGCTCGGCGATGCAGCACTTCACGCTGCCGCCGCCCTTCTTCAGCTCGGCCAGCTCGACGGGGACCGGCGTGTACCCGGCCGCCTTGAGCTTGCCGGCCAGGCGGGTGGCCTCGCTGTTGAGGACCACGTTCGCGCCGTCGCTGACCAGGTTGAGCCCGAAGGCCATCGCGTCCTCGTCGTCGGCGATCACCGCGTCCGGGAAGAGTTGGGTGAGCACCCGCTGGCTGGCCGCGGAGAACGCGCCCGGGAAGTAGACGATGTTCTCGTCGTCGATGGCCGCGAGCGCCACGTCCAGGTGGTAGAAGCGCGGGTCGATCAGGCGCAGCGACACCACCGGACGACCCAACGCCTCCTGCGCCTCCGCGTGCGCGGGGATCTCGGTGCGGAAGCCGTGCCCGGCCAGGATGAGTCCGCCGTGCGCCTCCGGCACGTACGCGAAGTCGCCCTCGCCCTCGTTGGTCTCGCTGGGTGCGATGAACCGCCAGCCCTGCGCCTCGTAGAAGGCGTGGTGGGCGGCGGCCTCGGCGGCCCGCTGCTCGTGCTTGAACCGGGCGCCGTAGACGCTGCCGTCCACCACGAAGCCGCCGTTGGCGGCGTAGACCATGTCGGGCAGGCCCTGCTCGGGGGTGAGCAGGTGTACCTCGTGGCCGAGGCCGACAAGCGTCTCGCGCAGCCGGTCCCACTGCTTGACGGCCAGGTCCCGGTCGACCGGGGTGGTCACGTCCATCCACGGGTTGATCGCGTACTCGACCGCGAAGTAGTCCGGCGAGCACATGAGATATGTCCGCTTTCGCGGGAAACGCTGCTGGTTCACGGTCACCAAGAGTAGGTACCGTGGAACGTTGAAAACAGCCACAAGTGTTGCTTCCCAGAGGCGGAACGTTGCAGATAGACGCGGTAGACCAGCGGATCATTGCGTTACTTGTCGCGGACGCCCGCGCGTCGTACGCCGACATCGGCGCTCGGGTGTCACTCTCCGCCCCAGCGGTCAAGCGTCGCGTCGACCGACTACGCGCCACCGGCGTGATCAGGGGATTCACGGCCGTCGTTGATCCGGCCGCCGTCGGCTGGACGACGGAAGCCTTCGTCGAGCTGTTCTGCGCCGGCCGGACCACCCCGGCGCAGATCGGTGTGGCCGCCCGCCGACACCCCGAGGTGGTCGGCGCGTACACCGTCTCCGGGGAGGCGGACGCGCTCGTGCACCTCCGCGCCGCCGACATCGCCCACCTGGAGGCAGCGCTGGAACGACTGCGGGCCGAGTCCTTCGTGACCTCCACCCGCAGCACCATCGTGCTCTCCCGGCTGGTCGAATCGCCCGGCGTCGGGCCGTCCGCCGGCACCTCTTGACCTCAACCCGAGTTGAGGAGATGGACTGACCCCGAGTGGGCGAGGCAGCCCATCGAGGCCGAGGGGGCTGTCATGCGGGCGATCTGGTTACGGGAGTTCGGCGGACCCGAGGTGCTGGTCCCCGGCCCGGCGCCCGACCCGGTGCCCGGACCCGGGCAGGTGCTGATCGACGTCGCGCACGTGAACATCACCTTCATCGAGACGCAGCTACGCTCCGGACGCCCCGGCCCGTTCCGGCTCACCCCACCGCTGATCCCCGGCAACGGCGTCGGCGGGGTGATCACCACGGTCGGGTCGGACGTCGACCCGGCGCTGACCGGGCGCCGGGTCGTCAGCGCCACCGGCGGCTCCGGCGGGTACGCCGAACGGGCGGTGGTGGACGCGTCCGCGCCCTTCGAGGTGCCGGCCGGGCTGGCACTGGACGACGCGGTGGCCCTGCTGGCCGACGGACGGACCGCCACCCTGCTGGTCGAGGCGGCCGGCGTTCGCCCCGGCGACCGGGTGCTGGTGGAAGCGGCGGCGGGCGGCGTGGGCAGCCTGCTCGTGCAGCTCGCGGCGCGCGCCGGCGCACAGGTGATCGGGGTGGCCGGCGGCGCGCGCAAGGTGGACCTGCTGCCCGGCCTCGGTGCCGACCTGACGGCCGACTACCGCCTGCCGGGCTGGGCCGACCAGATCCGGGACGTGGTGGGCGGAGTCGACGTGGTGTTCGACGGCGTCGGCGGCCCCATCGCCCGGACGGCGTTCGAGCTGCTGGACCCGGGTGGCCGGATGGTCAGCTTCGGGCTGGCCAGCGGCGGGTGGTCCCCGGTGTCGGCGGAGGACGCCACGGCGCGGCACGTCACGCTGGTCCGGCCGGACGTGCCGCCCGCGCGGATGCGCGCGTACACCGATCAGGTGCTGGCGGGCGCGGCGGCCGGCCAGCTACGGCCGCTCATCGGCCAGCGCTTCCCGCTGGAACGCGCGGCGGACGCGCACGCCGCCATCGAGGCGCGCGCGACAGTCGGCAAGACCCTGCTGGACGTGAACTGACCGGGTTCAGAGGTACATGCCGGTGCGGTGCTCCGACTCGTCGCGCCGGACCGGCTTGTCACCCTCACCGAAGAACCGCTTGCCGCCGAACTCGCCGTGCAGACGGTCGTCCAACTCGTCGGCGAGACCGGTCATCACCTGCACCGCGAGCATCAGATGGGTGGCCTGGAAGTTGCGGCCGAACACCGGGATGGACGCCCAGACCGTGTCATCGGCGCAGTAGAGGCGGCCGATCGGCATCCGGTTCGTCAGCTCGGAGAGCTTCACGTAGAGCCGCTCGGTCGGCTCCACCTCGGTGAGCACCGGGGAGAACACGTCCACCAGGGGCGGGTTGTCCCGCACCCGCACGAAGACCATCGCCGAGCCGGCGCGGATGGTGATGTCGCCGTCCGAGTCGATCTGCAACCGGTCGGTGTCCGACTTCAACATCGTGGAGACCACGGTACGGACCCGGTCGGCCAGGTCGAGCACGTCGTCCCGCTCGACCTGAGCGGCAGCCGCCTCGGCCAACGCCTCCTCCAGGTCCGCCTCGACATCGGCGTCCGGGCCGAACTCGCTACGCGCGGTGCCCAGCGGGTCCACCGTCAGCGGTTCGCCCTCGGCGTCGTGCACCAGGTAGACGAGGAAGGCCGGGTGCGGGGCACCGTAGACGTCCCGCAGCGTGCGGGAGAGCAGCGTGGCCACCTGGGTCGACTCGCCCGTCGTGGCGTTCAACCCGAAGGAACCGCCGGAGCCGGCGACCACCCCGGGCGGCGACCAACCGAGCGCGACCATGTCCGCCACCGCGCCCCGGTCCAGTCGGTACCCCGCCGGCAGGGTGGCGTTGCCGACCGCGCGGGCGGACAACACCCGGTCCGCGTCCACGTCCACGCTTATCGAGTAGACGGCGTCACCGGTGCCGGAGGCCGTGGGATCGAGGGTCACGTCGAGGTGCGCGCCGACGGGAAGTTCCCGCAGCCGCACGGCGAGCGCGCGGGCGAACTCCCGCCACGCCTCGGTCACCTTCGCCCGCAGGTCGGTGGTGCTGGGCTCGTCGAGCAGGATCGATTCCGCCGGCTCGGTCGAAGCGCCGGGCAGCTCACCGTGCGGGGCCGAGGGGTGGTCAGCCGTCATGATCGCCTCCGTCCGTCACGATCACCCTACCCACGCCGCCGGTAGGCCGAATCAGCCCGGACCGGGATCGGACAGCGGCGGTCAGCGGGCCGTCGGGTCCGCGGGGTCGGCACCCAACTCGACCGGCCAGGTGCCCGCCAGCGCGCTGAGCCGGGCCGCGGCGTCCGCCGGCTCGGCACCCCGGCCGACCGCCAACCCGAAGAGGTACGCGGTCACCGGCGCCCCGGGACGCAGCACCTGGTGGGCGACGTCCCGGGCCAGATCGAGCACCGCCGGCACCGGCACCGCGGCCGGGTCCAGATCCAACTCGGCGCACACCGCCGTGACCCAGTCGTCCATCACCGTCATCGCGCCCACTCCTCCGCCCGGCGTACGTCCTCGTCAGTGTCGCAGTCGAACCACGGCGGCGGCCCCTCGCCGGACCAGGCCACCTCCCGCACCACGAGACCGGCCAGCAGCGCCCGGACCGGCGCCCCGGACAGGCTCCCGCCCCGCTCGACGGCCAGCCGGTCCAACGCCGCCCGCAGCGCCGCGACCCGCCAGACACCACAGAGCGACTGCCGCCGCCCGTCCCCGTCCACGAAGCACACCCCGTCCGGTCCCCGCTCGCCGCCGCTGGGCGGCGGTGCCGACGCGGAGCGGTCTCCGGCCGGTCCGGTGCGTGCGGACTCACCGTCGAAGTGGTTCAACAGGTCACTGATCGCGGCCCGGGTGAGCAGCGGCAGATCGCCGGCGAGCAGCGCGACAAGGGCGATGTCGGGATCCAGCAGCGCCAGGCCGGCCGCCGCCGCGGCGACCGGGCCCCCGCCGGGCGGGTCCTCCCGGACGACCCGCACACCCGCCGGCACGCCCTGGGCCGCACCGACCAGCACCCGCGGCGTCGCGTCGGCGACGGCGGCCAGCACGCGGTCACGCATCGGCCGACCACCGACCGGAAGCGCGGGCTTGTCGACCCCGCCCATCCGTCGGGCGGCCCCACCCGCGAGCACCACTGCTGCGTACGTCCCCACCCGGCCACGGTAACCGTGCCGGCGCTCGGATGCGCCAGCCCAACCCGTCACCCTGGTGATCATGGAGTTGTCGCTCGACACGCCGACAACACGCGCGGACAACTTCATGATCAACGCGCGGGGTGGGGGTGGGTGGGGTTGGGGTGGGTGGTTCGGGGTGGGGTGGGGGGAGGATGGCGGGATGGGACGGGCAACTGATCGCAGGGGCGTACTCCGGATCGACCTGGACGCGGCGAGCGCCGGCCGCGGGTCGGTCCGCCGGCCGGACACCCTCGCCGTGGAAGAGCCGCTGGAGATCCGGGTCGGCGCGGCCGGCCCCGGCCGACGGCGGCCGCTCGCCGTCACCATGCGTACCCCCGGCGACGACCTGGACCTGGCCATCGGGTTCCTGCTGACGGAGGGGCTGATCCGGTCGACCGACGACGTGCTGACCGCGCAGCTCTGCGCCGGCGCGGAGACACCGAACACGTACAACGTGGTGGACGTGGTGCTCGCCCCCGGAGTGCCGGAACCGACCACCGACCCGTCCCGGAACTTCTACACGACCAGCTCCTGCGGGGTCTGCGGCAAGGCCAGCATCGACGCGGTACGCACCCGGTCGCTCTTCCCGGTCTCGGCGGACCCTCTCAGCGTGCCGGCCACGCTGCTCGCCGACCTGCCCGACCGGTTGCGCGCCGCCCAGCGCGGCTTCGACCGGACCGGCGGGCTGCACGCGGCCGGCTTGTTCACCCCCGACGGCGAACTGGTGGTGCTGCGCGAGGACGTGGGCCGACACAACGCCGTGGACAAGGTGATCGGCTGGGCGGTGCGGGAGCGCCGGCTGCCGCTCGCCGGGCACCTGCTGCTGGTCTCCGGGCGGGCCAGCTTCGAGCTGACCCAGAAGGCGTGGATGGCCGGGCTGCCGCTGCTGGCCGCGGTGTCCGCCCCGAGCACCCTCGCCGCCGAGTTGGCCGAGGAGGCGGGCATGACACTTGTTGGCTTCCTGCGCGGCAACACGATGAACGTCTACGCCCGCCCCGAACGGATCACAGTCTGATCACCAACTGGTCGAGCAGGTCCAGCCGGATCACGGCGTCGCGGGCCAGCAGGAAGCCCGCGATGCCGAGGATCCAGCCGAGCATGCCGCCGGAGTGGCGCGCGATCCAGGCGTTGAGCCGGCCCAGCACCGGCTCGACCAACCTCGGCCACGCCATTCGCGCTCCGAGCAGCAGCACCGCCGGCAACACCATGACCACGCAGTAGGCAGCGAGCAGACCCACCATCTGCGCCGCACCGACCTCGGAGGTGGTCAGCAGGCCGACCGCGCCGAGGTACGGCAGCATCGTCGCCACCTCCGCGAGCGCGGCGAGGAGCGCCAGCCCCACCAGCCAGCGCACCGAGGAGTCGCCAGCTGTGACGCGGTCCCGCCACCGCAGCACACCGCCGCCGCGTGGGCGTCGTTTGCCGTCGTACCGGAAGCTGAGCGCGAACAGCCCGACCCCGAGAACGAGCTGCGCCCAGAGCACCGGCCGGTTGTCCATCGCCCCGCCGAGGACGTCGGCCAACTGGCTGCCACCCAGGGCGAGCAGCAGCCCCACGGCGAAGTAGAAGACGGCGATGGTGCCGAGGTAGACGAGGATCCGCCGCGCGTTGATCGTCCCGGGTGCGAGCAGCAGCCAGACCGGGATGAAGAGGGTGCCGATGCTGGTGCTGTCGATCAACGCCAGCCCGGCCAGCGACAGCAGCAACTCGGGGGTCATGTCGTACCGACACGGTTAACGGCCACGAGATCATTCTCCGGCGGTGGTGAGCCGGCCGCGTCGGCCGTGGACAGGAGCAACGCGTACATCCTTCGACGGAGGGCGGTGCCGAGGGAAGCGGCCAGGGCCCGCCCTGCGCATGATCGACTCGGGTTCGCGTCGCAGCCTTGTCGCTCGTCAGGCCAGCTGGAGGATGCTCCAGTTGGTCGGGAGCACCTTCGCCGCGGCCTCGGGTCGCGCCGTCGCGTAGTGCGCCTCGTGGGTGAGTGCCGCACGGGCGGCATGGCCGAGCGAGATGTCACCGTCCCCGGCGCGGGCCAACGTGCCGGTGTCTCGCACGTCCTCGGCGTCGAGAGGCAGCAGGCGGATCATCGGGGCGGTCATCATCAGGGCCAGCAGCGCGGCATCGATCTCGTCGGTCGCGTTTGCGAAGGCGACAGCCAGGCACGTCGCCGGTACGGCCACCTGCCGACCCTCGTCGGCGACCTCCAGCATCAGCTCCCCCACCGATGGGTTGCCCTCGAGGTAGGCCGTCAACGCCGACGCGTCGAAGACGGCAGCGATCTGATCGCTCATCCCGCGCGGCCCAACATCCGGCGTCCTTCGGCCAGGGCGTCCGCCGGAATGGGCGTCGCCAGCCGCTCCCGCCACCGCGCCCGGCCCGCCTCGGTCACCTCGATGCCGGCACGCCGCAGCACCTCGTCGAGGTGCATGACCTCCATCTGGGCCCGTACCGCCGCGGTGATGGCGGCCGAGACGTTGGGCTGCCGATCCAGCCACTCCGCGACGTCGTCGGGGAGGCTCACGGAGCGCTTGACGGTCATGTCCGCCAGCCTATCAATTCTGGTAGCACCCGCGGTATTACCGCGCGTGTGATCGGACCGGTCAGCGGCGGCCACGTCGGCTCCGTCTGCGGGGACGGATGACCCCGGGCATCCCGACCGACGGCCAGCCGTCCAGCTCGGCCGGGGGCACGCCGCGCCGGATCAGGTCGTCCAGCAGCAGGGCGAGCGAGTAGCCGGGGTGCAGACCGAGCGTGCGTTCGAGCGCGACCGCCGCCAGCGCACCCTGCCCGGCCCTCCACGCGGCGAACGCCAGCAACGCACCGGGCGCGGCGGTCAGCTCCGGCTCGGCCCGGCGCAGCACGTCGGTCCACAGGGCGATGTCCCGATCGCGACCGTCGGTGCGTTCCCAGGCGTGGTCGCGCACCGGCAGGTGGGTCAGCAGCAGGCACAGCCAGGCGACCTCCGCATCGTCGAGCCGTTCACCGCGCCGCTGCCGGCGTTGCGCCTCGCGAACCGCCGTCACCCCGGCGGAGCGCACCGCTCGACCGCCGAGCAGATCGCTGGCGGGCGCGCCCTCGATCAGGTCGACGAGCCGTTTCTCGGCCCCGACGGCGGCCGCGCGCAACGCGTCCCGGGCCGGACCTTCGACCGGCGACACCTGCGCCACGAGGGCGGCCCGGTCCGGGAGAGCCACCTGGCCGGCGAAGACCGCCGACGCCGTCACCTGGTTGATCTCCGGGTCGTAGCGCCGACCCTCGGGTGGGCAGCACTCGGCCTCGGTGCAGAGGTAGGACCACCACCGGCCGTCGGTCACCCGCAGCGCGTCGAGCACCTCCAGGCCGACACCGGTCAGCGCGGCGCGTACGGCATCCACGCTCGGGGTGACCCGGTCGGGCGGGCCGTAACCCACGACTGTGGCAGCCTCCGCGCCCTGCCGGTGGATCACCCCGGCCAGGTGTCGGGCCCGGTCGAGGGGATCCGTGGACGGCTCGGGCAGGTCGGCGCGGGCGGCGAAGATGATCTGCCGGCCGCGCAGCGCCACCGCGACCACGCTGTCGGCGGGGTGGAAACCCAGCAGGTACGGCACGGCGGCGATCAGGTCGGCGGGTGAGCGGACGGCCAACTGGGGGCGTTCGGTCGAGGTCATGTCGGAAGCCTGCGGCGGGGGCACCGGGCCCGGCCACCCCTGTGGACGACACGCGGCTTATCCACAGTTACGCAGCGTGTTTTCCCTGCTCATGCCACACCGACGAGTGCCGAAAGAGCGCCGATGTCGTCGGGCGACACCTGGCTGTCGTAAGGAGCGGTTACCGTGCGCTGATGGACCTGGCGTACCTGCGCGCGCATCCGGCGCACCTCCCGACCTTCCGGACCCATCAGCGGCTCCGGGAGACGCCGGTCGCCGGTGGAGACATCTGCGCCGCCGCCCGGCTCACCCTCGACGACGGCCACTCCGTCTTCGCCAAGTCCTGGCCGGAGAACGCCGACCGACCGGTGCCGGAGGGCTTCTTCGCCGCCGAGGCCGCCGGCCTGCGCTGGCTGCGGGAGGCGGGCGCGGTCGCCGTACCCGAGGTGATCGTGGTGTTGCCGGAGCTGCTGGCGCTCGACTGGGTGGAGCCCGGCGAGCCGACGCCGGAGGCCGCGGAGCGCTTCGGCCGGGAGTTGGCCGGGTTGCACCGGGCGGGCGCGACCACCTTCGGTGCGGCCTGGCCCGGTTTCATCGGCGCGCTTCCCCAGGACAACACCCCCACCGAGGGGCGCTGGTCGACCTGGTTCGTCGAGCGGCGCCTCGCCCCCTACCTGCGACGCTCGGTCGACGGCGGTGCGCTCAGCGGGGCCGACGCCGATCTGGTCGAGCAGGTGATCGGTCGCCTCGACGGGCTCGGCGGCGACGAGCCGCCCGCGCGCATCCACGGCGACCTGTGGCCGGGCAACGTGCTGTGGGGGGCCGACGACCGGGCCTGGCTGGTCGACCCGGCGGCGCACGGTGGGCACCGGGAAACGGATCTCGCCCAGCTCGCCCTCTTCGGCGGCATCCCCCACCTGGGTCGGGTGCTGGCCGCCTACCAGGAGAGTTGGCCGCTGTCGGACGGTTGGCGGGACCGCGTGCCGCTACATCAGCTGCATCTGCTGCTTGTGCACACCGCGCTCTTCGGCGCCAGTTACCGAGATGCGGTCGTCCGGACCGCCCGCGCCGTCCTGGGCCGGGCCGAGCGCGCTACGGTCGACAGGTGAGCGCCGCCCCGGGGTCCGACGGCGTCCTCGTCGACCGGTACGGCCGCGTCGCCCGGGACCTGCGCGTGTCCCTCACCGACAAGTGCAACCTGCGCTGCACCTACTGCATGCCGGCGGAAGGGCTGCCCTGGCTGGCCGGCCCCGAGCTGCTGACCGACGAGGAGATCGTCCGGCTGGTCCGGGTGGCGGTCGAGCTGCTCGGCGTGACCGAGGTGCGGTTCACCGGCGGTGAGCCGCTGATCCGACCCGGGCTGGTCGACATCGTGACGGCCGTCGCCGCCCTCCAGCCCCGCCCCCGGGTCTCGCTGACCACCAACGGCATCGGCCTGGACCGGCTGGCCCCGGCGTTGCGCGCGGCCGGCCTGGACCGGGTGAACGTCTCACTGGACACCCTGGACCCGGACCGGTTCACCACGCTCACCCGCCGTCCCCGCCTCGACGCGGTGCTGGCCGGGCTGGCCGGGGCGGCGGCAGTCGGCCTCAGCCCCGTGAAGATCAACTCAGTGCTGATGCGAGGTGTGAACGAGGACGAGGCGCCAGCGCTGCTCCGCTTCGCCCTCGATCACGACTACCAGCTGCGGATCATCGAGCAGATGCCGCTGGACGCCCAACACGGTTGGGCCCGCGACACCATGGTCACCGCCGAGGAGATCCTGGCGTCCCTGCGTACCGCCTTCGATCTCAGCCCCGACCCGGCCGAGCGCGGTGCGGCACCGGCGGAGACCTGGCTGGTCGACGGAGGTCCCGCCCGGGTCGGTGTGATCGCCAGCGTCACCCGCCCCTTCTGCGGGGACTGCGACCGCACCCGGCTGACCGCCGACGGTCAGGTCCGCGCCTGCCTCTTCGCCACCGAGGAGTCGGATCTGCGCGCCGCGCTGCGGGCCGGCGCGGACGACGACGAGCTGGCCCGACGCTGGCGTACCGCGATGTGGGGCAAGCGCGCCGGGCACGGCATCGACGACCCGACCTTCCTCCAACCGACCCGACCGATGTCCGCGATCGGGGGCTGAGCATGCCGGGGACACCGCTGACCGTCCGCTACTTCGCTGGCGCCCGCGCCGCCGCCGGCCGCGCCGAGGAGGCCGTCCCCGGTGGGCGGTCACTCGACGACCTCACGGCCGAGCTGTCCCAGCGCCACGGCGACCGTCTCGCCGGGGTGCTGCGGGTGGCGAGTTTCCTCGTGAACGGCGTCACCTGTCATGATCGTCAGGCACCCCTACCGGCCGGGGCCACGATCGATGTCCTGCCCCCGTTCGCGGGCGGCTGAGGGAGGCGCGCACACATGATGGCGGTTCTGGGGTTCGTGGCTGTCCTGGCGCTGGTCACCGGTCTCATCCACCTCTACCTGTGGAAGCGGCTGGTTCGGGACACCACCACACCGGGTCGCTGGCGACGGGTCGGCGCGATCACCGCCGTGGTGCTGGCCGTGCTGGTGCCGGTCACCCTCGCCGGGACGCAGGCCGGGCTCTACTGGCTCGCCTGGCCGGGCTACCTGTGGCTCGCGCTGATGTTCTACCTGCTTGTCGTGCTTGTCGTGCTGGAAGTGCCGATGCTCGTCGCCCGGCTGGTGCTGCGCCGCCGGGTGGTTGCCGCGGAGCCGACCACCGCCGCGCCCGAACCGGTACTGGTCGGTGCCGCCGGGCCGACCGACCCGCCGGCCGCCGGCGCTGTCGCGGCACCGGACCACGACCCGTCCCGTCGGTTGCTGCTGGCCCGTGGGGCGGCCATCTTCGCCGGCCTCACCGCCACCGGCATCACGGGGTACGGCGTCCGCACCGCCCTCGGCCCGCCGCAGCTGGACCGGGTGCGGATCCCGCTCGCCAAGCTCCCCCGCAGCATGGACGGTCTGCGCATCGCCACCGTCTCCGACATCCACCTCGGCCCGCTGCGCGGCCGGGCACACACCGAGCGGATCGTCGCCGCGATCAACCGGCTCGACGCGGACATCGTCGCCGTCGTCGGTGACCTGGTGGACGGCTCCGTCGCCGAACTCGGCTCGGCCGCCGCGCCGCTGCGCGACCTGCGCTCCCGCTACGGCAGCTTCTTCGTCACCGGCAACCATGAGTACTACTCCGGCGTCGAGGAGTGGGTCCAGGAGGTCGACCGGCTCGGTCTGCGGGTGCTGCAGAACCGGCGGCAGGAGATCCAGGCCCGGGGTGGGGTGCTCGACCTGGCTGGCGTGAACGACCTCAGCGGGGCGGGCACCGGCCTCGCGGCCGGTCCGGACTTCGCCGCCGCCCTCGGTGACCGCGACCCGAGCCGGCCCGTCGTCCTGCTCGCGCACCAGCCTGTGGCGGCCAAGGAGGCGGCCCGCTACGGCGTCGACCTGCAACTGTCCGGGCACACCCACGGCGGGCAGATGGTGCCGTTCAACCTGGCCGTCCGGCTGGAGCAGCCGGTGGTCAGCGGGCTCGGTGAGGTGGACGGCACCAAGGTCTACGTGACCAACGGCGCCGGTTTCTGGGGTCCGCCGGTCCGGGTCGGCGCGGAGCCGCAAATCAGTCTGGTCGAGCTGCGCTCGGCATAGCGGAAGTCACGTCCGCGCGTGGCGGCGGGTGGCCGGCGCGGCGGGCGTGACAGGATGCGGCGTGCCCCCGTTCAGCGCCGTACCCCCCGGTGGCCTACCGCCATTCGTCGCGGACCTGCACATCCACTCGAAGTACTCGCGCGCGTGCAGCCGTGATCTCACCACGCCGAACCTCGCGTGGTGGGCCCGGCGTAAGGGCATTGGCCTGCTCGGCACCGGCGACTTCACCCACCCCGCCTGGTACGACCACCTGCGGGAGACGCTGCGCCCGGCCGAGCCGGGGCTCTACCGACTCGACCCGGAAGCGGAACGGGACATCGCCCGCCGACTGCCACCCCGACTCGCCTCGACGGCGGAGGCGGACCCGGTCCGGTTCATGCTGAGCGTGGAGATCTCCACCATCTACAAGCGGGACGACCGGACCCGCAAGGTGCACCACCTGATCTACCTGCCGGATCTGGACGCGGTGGCCCGGTTCAACACCGCCCTCGGCCGGATCGGCAACCTCGGCTCCGACGGCCGGCCGATCCTCGGACTGGACTCCCGCGACCTGCTGGAGATCACGCTTGAGGCCAGCCCCGACGGTTACCTGGTGCCCGCGCACATCTGGACGCCGTGGTTCTCCGCGTTGGGCTCGAAGTCCGGCTTCGACGCGATCGCGGACTGCTACGCCGACCTGGCCGAACACATCTTCGCCGTGGAGACCGGGCTCTCCTCCGACCCCGCGATGAACTGGCGCGTCGGCAGCCTGGACGGCTACCAGTTGGTGTCCAACTCGGACGCGCACTCGCCACCGGCTCTCGGCCGGGAGGCGACAGTGCTGACCGCGGAACGGGACTACTTCGCCGTTCGGGAGGCGCTGCGTACCGGTGACGGCCTGGCCGGCACTGTCGAGTTCTTCCCGGAGGAGGGCAAGTACCACGCGGACGGGCACCGGCTGTGTGGGGTGAACTGGTCTCCGGAGCGCACCCGGACCGCCGGCGGCCGCTGCCCCGAGTGCGGCAAACCGCTCACCGTGGGTGTCCTCAGCCGGGTCGAGGAGCTGGCCGACCGTCCGGCCGGGCACCGGCCGGCACACGCCCGGGACGTCACTCACCTGGTGCCGCTGGCCGAGATCCTCGGCGAGATCAACAAGGTGGGTGCCCGGTCGAAGAAGGTCGAGGGGCGGTTCAACGAGTTGCTCGCCGCACTCGGCCCCGAGCTGGAGATCCTGACCACGACGCCGTTGGCCGACATCGAGCAGGCCGGCGGTGAACTGCTCGCGGAGGGCATCGGGCGGCTGCGGCGCGGCGACGTCCGGCGGGTGCCCGGCTACGACGGCGAGTACGGCGTGATCACGCTCTTCGACCCGGCCGAGCTGGGCGCGCAGGAGACCCTGTTCGACGTACCGGTGCCGGCGCAGCGACGGCCCACGGAGCCGGCGCCCCGGGTCGCGGCAAAGCGCCCGGCGGCGGCGAAGTCGGAGCCGAAGCGGAAGCCGGCCCCGACGCCCGCGCCGCCGATCGCGTCGCCGCCGTCTCCGCACGAACCGTTCGAGCCGATGCTCGCCGGCATGGAGGAGGTCGGTACCGGCCTGCTGGACCGGCTGGACGCCATGCAGCGGGTGGCCGCGTCGGCACCTGGTGGCCCGCTGCTCATCGTGGCCGGTCCGGGCACCGGCAAGACCAGGACACTGACCCACCGGATCGCGTACCTCTGCGCGGAGCTGAACGTCTTCCCCGAGCACTGCCTCGCGATCACGTTCACCCGCCGGGCCGCCGAGGAGTTGCGGCACCGCCTCGACGGCCTGCTCGGCCCGGTCGCCGAGGACGTCACAGTGGGCACGTTCCACGCGCTGGGGCTGCTGATCCTGCGGGAGAACACCGCCGCTGCGGGCCTGCCGGCCGACTTCCGGATCGCCGACGACGCCGAGCGGGCGGCGGCCCGCACCGAGGCCGGCGACGACAGCGCCACCTACACGTCCCTGCTGCGTAAGCAGGACCTGGTGGACCTGGACGAGCTGGTGACCCTGCCGGTGGAGTTGCTGCGGGCCGACCGGAAGCTGGTCGAGCGGTACCGGGACCGCTGGCGGTGGATCTTCGTCGACGAGTACCAGGACGTCGACGAGGTGCAGTACGAGCTGCTGCGGCTGCTCAGCCCCACCGACGGCAACCTCTGCGCGATCGGCGACCCGGACCAGGCGATCTACTCGTTCCGGGGTGCCGACGTCGGCTACTTCCTGCGCTTCTCCGAGGACTTCACCGACGCCCGACTGGTGCGGCTCAACCGCAACTACCGCTCGTCGGCGCCGATCCTGGCCGCCGCGGTGCAGGCCATCGCGCCGTCCTCGCTGGTGCGGGGTCGACGACTGGACCCGGCCCGGCTCGACCCGGAGGCCCCGCTGGTCGGGCGCTACCCGGCGGCGTCCGTGGTCGAGGAGGCCGACTTCGTGGTGCGTACCGTCGACGACCTGGTCGGCGGGCTGTCGCACCGCTCGCTGGACTCGGGTCGCATCGACGGCCGGTCCACCTCGCTGTCGTTCTCCGACATCGCCGTGCTGTACCGCACCGACGCGCAGGCCGCCCCGATCGTGGACGCCCTGACCCGGGCCAACATCCCCGTGCAGAAGCGTTCCCACGACCGGCTGCGGGATCGGCCCGGGGTTGCCGCCATCGCCCGGGAGCTCCGGCACGCCGACGGTCTGGCCGGCTCGCTGGCCGCCCGGGCGCGGCTGGCCGGTCAGGTGGTCGCGGAGCGGTTCGCCGTGCCCACCCTGGACGGCGCGGGCAGCACCGTCCGCCCCGAGGACGTCCGCTCGGCGGTGGACCTGCTGACCCCGTTGGCCCGGCGCTGCGGCGACGACCTGGAGACCTTCCTGTCGCAGTTGGCGACCGGCGCGGAGGTGGACGCGCTGGACCCGCGCGCCGAGGCGGTCACGCTGCTCACCCTGCACGCCGCGAAGGGCCTGGAGTTCCCGGTGGTCTTCCTGGTCGGCGTCGAGGACGGGCTGCTGCCGCTGCGCTGGCCGGGCTCGACACCGGACGACGACGCCGTCGCCGAGGAGCGCCGGCTCTTCTTCGTCGGCCTGACCCGGGCCCAGGACCGGCTGTACGTCAGTCACGCGGCCCGCCGCATCCGCCACGGCGCGGAGCGCGACTGCGCCCCCTCGCCGTTCCTCTCCAGCATCGACCCGGGCCTCTTCGAACGCTTCGGCGAAGAAGAACCCCGCCGCCCAAAGGACCGCCAACTCCGCCTGATCTAACCCCCGCCCCCTCCTCCCCCCAGACCCCGCCCCATAGCTGCGCCGATCTTGCGCTTTCTGTTGCCCTTCTGCGTGGAGATGCACCTTGTGCCGGCACCGAAACCGCAAGATCGACGAGGGCTTGCGGCGCGGGGCTTGCGGCGCGGGGCTTGCGGCGCGGGGTGGGGGTCAGGTGAGGAGAGCGGCGAGCCAGGCGCCGGTCAGCAGGGCTGGGCCGAGGGGTAGCGCGGTGTCCCGGTGCACCTTTCGGGCGGCCAGCAGGCCGAGGACCAGGACGCCCTGCAGGACGTGCGGCAGCAGAATCCCGGCCAGCAGGGCGTCCCGCCCCAGCCAGCCGAGCGGCAGGCCGAGGACGGTGGCGAGTTTCACGTCGCCGAAACCCAGTCGGGACCCGGGCAGCACTGCCAGCAGCACGTGCGCCGTCCCCGCGACCGCCGCGCCGCCCAGCACGCCGAGCAGCCGGCCGGGAGCGTCGGACAGCACCGCCGCAACTGTCAGACCCCCGAGGGCCAGCAACCCGGCAATGAGGACCAGCGGGTCGGGCAGCCGCAGGCAGGCCAGGTCGACCCGCGCGAGCACCAGACCGACCGCCCCGACCGCGAGGAAGACCGGTAACGCCGGGTCGTCGGCAGCCGCGCCGGCAAGGCCGACGAAGACGCTGGCCGCCACCATCGGCGCGACCCAGGGCCGCCGGAACGGCTGCGGCGGTGCAAACGCCCACGACCCGGCGTCCGCCGTGGCGAAGCGCCGCGACATCAGGGGTACGACGAGGCCGACCAATGTGCCGAGCAGAGCGATCGACACCAGCGCGGCGGCCGACATGGCCCGGACGTTACCGACGCTCGCGCACCGGCGTGACCCCCGATCGTGATCCCGTGCCGGACCGACGCGGCCGTTCGGTGACCACCACCACCGCGACCCCGGCCACGATGACGGCACCGCCGAGCAGCACCTGCGGGGTGACCGGCTCGGCCACCAGCAGCGCGCCGAGCACCACCGCGACCGCCGGGTTCACGTAGGCGTACGTCGACACCAGCGAGATCGGCGCGTTGTGCAGCAGCCAGACGTACGCGGTGAAGGCCACCAGTGAACCAGCCACCATGAGGTAGCCCAGCGCCAACCAGGACCGGGTGCTGACCGCCGCCGGGTGGAAGCCGGCCAGTTCGCCCCGACCGGCGGCGACGACCGCCAGCACCAGCGAGCCAGCCACCATCTCGTACACGGTGGCCACGAAGGGGTCGGCGGGCATCCGGATCCGTCCGGACAGGAACGACCCGACCGACCAGGAGGCGGTCGCCGCCACCACAGTCAACGCCCCGACCAGCGGCACCGCGCCCGAACCACCGCCGGGCAGCACCAACAGGATCAGGCCGACGAAGCCCACAGTGACCCCGGCGAACGTCCAGAGCGGCGGCCGGTCCCCGGTGGCCGAGCGCAACAGCACCACCAGCAGCGGCACCGTGGCCACCAGCAGCGCGGCGATCCCGGACGGCACCGCGACGCCGGGCGGCCCCGATTCGGCGAGCACCACCAGGCCGTTGCCACCGGCGAGCAGGAGCACCCCGACCAACGCGACGGAGCCGAGTTGCCGTCGGTCCACCCGCAGCGCGCCGGGGCCCCGGCGCAACCGCAGCACCACCGCCAGGATCAGGCCGGCCACCGCGAACCGGAGGGCGGCCGACAGCAGCGGGGGCAGCGTCTCCACGGTGATCCGGATGGCCAGATAGGTCGACCCCCAGAGCAGGTAGACCACGATCAACGCGGTCCAGATCAGTGCCGGTGTGGTGCTGACGCGACGGCCGGCGAGGGCCGTGGCGCTCGGTGGAGGTGAGCTCATCAGTGGACCACGCTACGGTGACCTCGGAGTCCGCGTCGCGCTTTGGTGGCCGGCCTCTCACCACTCGTGCAGGAGGGCGGCATGACGAACTACGGACAACCGGGAGGCGGCCACCCGGGGCCGTGGCGTGGCCAGCGACCCGATGAGACACCAGGTCATCCGGTGCAGCGGCAGTACCCGCCCAGGCCCGAGTCGTACCCACCGACGCCCGAGTCCTACCCGCCGGCGGTCTCGTCGTATCCGCCCGGCCCGCAGGGGCCCGGGTCATACGGCGAGCCGACCTACGGAGGCGGTCCGGGAACGCAGTACGGTGCAGCGCCCGGCGCGCCCTACGGCGGCTCGTACCAGCCGACACCGACCTACGGCGAGCAGCCGCCGTACCGGCCCGACGACCCGTACGGCGAGGATCCGGCACCGGGCCGGCGCGGCCGGGGGCCGCTGATCGCGGTGCTGGCCGTCGTCCTCGTGGTGCTGGCCGTCGCCGGTGTGTTCTGGTTCCGCGATGGGCAGAGCGACCCGGCGCCGGCGGCGGCGCCGAGCAGTCCGGCGGCGGTTGCCGGTGAGCCCAGCGCGGACGCGGTCGAGCCCGCGCCGAGCGCGGCGGCGCCGGAGTCGTCGGCCGATCCCCGGTTCGCCAAGGTCGGCCAGTGCGTCCGCAACGACGGCGCCGCCGGCGGCAAACCCAAGCTGCTGATCAGCGGTTGCACCGCCAAGTCGTACGAGGTGCTGAGCCGGATCGACGGCCCGACCAGCGGCGAGCGGGACGCCGAGACCAAGTGCGACAAGGTGAAGGGTTACACCAACTGGTATTTCTTCGACAGTGAGCTGGACACTCTCGACTTCGTCCTCTGCCTCAAGCAACGCTGAGACCACCCACCCCCGGGGATGACATGACGACCTACGGACCTGCGGGTTCCGATCAGCCGGACGACCCGTACCAGCGCCCGCCCAGCGGGCCTGACAGCTCACCACCGGTCGACCCGACCGTGCCGCAGTGGAGCACCCCGCCGGCCTCCGACGATCCGACCCGGCAGCAGTGGAGCACCCCGCCGGCCTCCGACGACCCGACCCGGCAGCAGTGGGGTCCGCCGCCGGCCGACGCGGAGCCACCGACGGCACCCATGTGGGCGCCGCCGCCCACCAACCCGGGGCCGCAGTCCGACAATCCGGAGCCGCCGACCACTCCGATGTGGGCGCCACCGCCGACCTCGGGCCCGGGTTACCCGCCGCCCGGGCCGTACCCTCCGCCGGGCCCATTCCCGCCGGCCGGCCCGACGCCCGGTCAGCCGGCCGGTCCGATACCGGGTCAGCCACCCGCCCCGTGGGGTCAGCAGCCGCCCGGCGGCTACGGGATGCCGCCCGCCGCGCCGACGAAGACCGGCCGCAACGTCGCCCTCATCATCGCGGCGGTGGTGCTGCTGGTGCTCTGTCCGTGCCTCGGCCTGGCCGGTTGGGCGGTCTGGAAGGTGGCCGACGCTGGCAGCGATGCGGCGCGTACCCCGTCGACGAGCGCTCCGGTCGTGCCACCCGCCCTGCCCAGCGACGCGCCGCCGTCAGCCGCGCCGTCTCCGGACGAGGAGTTCGCGCGGGGCGACTGCGTGGTGAACGACGGCAGCGAGGACGACGCGGAGCTCCGCAAGGTGCCGTGCGGCCCGAACACGTATCAGGTGCTGCTGCGCATTCCGGCGACCACCGACGGCGACCGGTGTGAGGTGCTCGCGCCTCAGGCGACAGCGAACTACGTGCACGACAACTCGGTCGACCTGTTCGACTACGTGCTCTGTCTGAAGAAGCGGTAGCTCCGAGCTGGGCGGCCGGTCCGCCGATTGGCAAAACTAGGGCTGTCTAGCGTCCACGCTAGACAGCCCTAGTTTGTTGTCGACGGTTCCGACACGCCGGTAGCCGCATCTATCCATGTCTAGCCCCGCAGCTAGATGGCCCGATAATCTGCGATGCGTGGATCCGGTCCGCAACCCGTACGCGCCGGGCGCCGGCCAGCGCCCGCCCGAACTCGCCGGGCGGGGGCGGGAGCTGGACGTCTTCGACATCGTGCTGGAGCGCATCGCCCGCGGCCGACCCGAGCGCAGCCTGATGCTCACCGGGCTACGCGGCGTCGGCAAGACGGTCCTGCTCAACACCCTCCGGTCCCAGGCGATCAACCGGCTCTGGGGCAGCGGCAAGATCGAAGCTCGACCGGACCAGTCATTGCGCCGACCGGTCGCCGCCGCGCTGCACATGGCGGTGCGCGAGTTGGCCCCCCGCCACCGCGCACCGGACCGGATCGACGCGTTCCTCGGCGTCCTCAAGGCGTTCGCCCAGCGGTCCACCCCGACCGGCCGGGCCGGCGCCGCCACCAAGCTGCGCGACCGGTGGCAGCCCGGAATCGACGTGCCGGCCGCCAGCGGTCGGGCCGACTCCGGCGACATCGAGATCGACCTGGTCGAGCTGTTCAGCGACGCTGCGGCGGTGGCCAGCGACGTGGGCACCGGTATCGCCATCTTCATCGACGAGATGCAGGATCTCGGCCCGGAGGACGTGTCGGCTCTCTGCGCCGCCTGCCACGAGCTGTCCCAGCTCGGCGCACCGCTGATCGTCGTCGGTGCCGGCCTTCCGCACCTGCCGGCAGTGCTCAGCGCCGCCAAGTCATACTCCGAACGGTTGTTCCGCTACCAGCGCATCGACCGGCTCGACCGGATCGCCGCCGACCAGGCGCTCTGCGCGCCCGCCGAGCGCGAGGAGGTCGAGTACGAGCAGAAGGCCCTCGACCTGCTCTACGAGAAGTCCGGCGGCTACCCCTACTTCGTCCAGGCGTACGGCAAGGCGACCTGGGACAACGCGCCGCGCTCGCCGATCACGGCCGCCGACGTGCGGGTCGCCGCACCCGAGGCGGAAGCTGAGCTGGCGGTCGGGTTCTTCGGGTCCCGGTTCGAACGGGCCACCCCCGCCGAACGTGAGTACATGCGGGCGATGGCCACGTTGTCCGCGGTGGAGGGCGAGCCCGGCGCGGTGGTCCGCGACGACATGGACGCCGCGGTGCCCACCGCGGAGATCGCCCGAGCCCTCGGCCGCAAGCCGGCCAGCCTCTCCCCGGCCCGGGACGCGCTGATCAAGAAGGGGTTGATTTACTCCGGTGAGCGGGGCACCGTCGCCTTCACGGTCCCGCACTTCGGCCGGTACCTGCGGACGCAGCCGGCCTGACGCGTCGGCCCGGTCAGACCTTCGACCAGGGCGCCGGAAAGAGCACCTCGCCGCGCGGCGGAGGGCCTTCCTCGCTGGTGGACGGCGGCAGCACCAACGCCTGCCACGGCTCACCGAGGCCCGCCCACGGACCGGTCAGGCCCAGCTCACTCGCCGGGCCGAACCCGAACCGGCGGTAGAAGGCCGGCGCGCCGAGGACGACGACGAGTCGCTCACCCAACTCGGTGGACGCGTCCAGTGCGGCCTGCACGACCGCTGTGCCGTGCCCGACACGTTGCCGGTGCGGCGCGACCGCCACCGGGCCGAGCGCCAGCACGGGCACGTCGGCGCCTCGCTCCGGCCGCAGACGCACCCGGGTGAGCAGCGCGTAACCGACCACCTCACCGCCGTACTCGGCGACCATGGCCAGCTCCGGCAACCAGGCGGGGGTGTCGCGCAGCTCGTCCACCAGGCTGACCTCCGGCGGCGTCGTCACGTCCGGGCGGGCGAAGGCCGCGGCCAGCACGCGGCGCACCGAGCCGGCGTCGGCCGGGTCCTCGGGGCGTAGCCGCAGCGTGGTCACCCGCGCGACGTTACCCGTCGGTGCCCGTCCATCCGTGACTGTCGCTCGATTCGGCGTGGCGTACGTGCACGAACACCAATCCGATCCTGCGGTTGCCCGGGTAGCAAACGCCGCGACGGGGTATGACTGATCCATGACGCCCGTACGCTCCCTCGCCCGCGCCATGCTGAGCGGCATCTTCGTGGTCAGCGGGTATCGCAACTTCCGTGCTCCCGGCCGGCTGTCGGCCGCCGCCAAACCCGTGACCGACAAGGTCGCACCGATGCTGAAGAAGGCGCACCCGAGCTTCCCCACCGAGACCGAGACGTTGATCCGACTCAACGCCGCCGTGCAGGTCAGCGCCGGGTTGATGCTGGCCACCGGCCGGTTCAGCCGACCCGCGGCGCTGGTCCTCGCCGGCACGCTGGTGCCGGTGACCGTCGCCGGGCATCCCTTCTGGAAGAACGACGACCCGATCGCCAAGAACAACAACCAGATCCACGTCCTGAAGAACATCGGGCTCCTCGGCGGTCTGCTGCTCGCCGCGGCGGACACCGGCGGCAAGCCGGGGCTGCGGTGGCGGACGGGCCATCGCATCGGCCACTCTCGACGTTCCGTGCAACGCGCCGTCCGGACCGCCCGACGCGAGGCCCGAATCGCCGTCCGCTCCGCCTCCACCGCACGTCGGCTCCCCGGCTGACCTGCGTCGATCCGTCTCGGTCTCACCCCCACCCCCCGCTAAGGGCACGAATTACCTGAACCACCCGGTAGGCGTTAACGCGGTGGAAATGTCAAAAACATGTGTGGGATCGGACACGGTCGCATAACGCGGGAGGCACTGACGTGAGGCGCCGTTCTAGGCTCCGTGCAGGACCTGGACGGATAGGACAACCTTGGTACGGGGGTGGCCACGCCATGCCGACGGATGTCGGTAGACGGGCGGACCGCCTCGCCCCAATCCAACGGGTGACGCGCGGGATCGACCGCGTGACGCGCGGGATCGATCGTAGGAACGTCGTACGGGGTGCCATCGTGGCCGCCGTCGCCTATGCCGCATGGCTCGCCATCGGCGCTTTCGGGCGACCGTACAACTTCTTCGACATGAAGATCTACCACGGTGCCGTGGTGTGGTGGGCGAGCGGTCACGAGCTCTACGAGTTCATCGCGCCCGAAACCACGCTCGGGTTCACCTACCCACCCTTCGCCGGGCTGGTCATGTTGCCGATGGCGCAGCTGCCGATCGACGCGGCCGGCCTGGTCAACGCCGCCGCCAGCATCGCCGCGTTGGCGCTGGTGCTGGCCGGGCTGCTCCGACCCATCGTGGACCGGCTGGGGTGGCCACTGTGGTTCACGGTGGCCGTGGCGGTGCCGCTCGCGGTCGCCATCGAGCCGGGCCGGGAGACGCTCGGGTACGGCCAGGTCAACATCCTGCTGTTCGCCCTGATCATGGCTGACCTGATCGGCCTTCGCTGGCGGTCCCGCCGGGGCACCCACTACGCCGCCACCGACGGCCCGCTGCTGCGCTTCGTCTACGGCGGGGCCTGGGCCGGGGCCGGGATCGGCCTCGCCACCGCTGTCAAGCTCACCCCGGCGCTGTTCATCGCCTACCTGCTGATCACCCGTCAGTGGCGGGTGGCGGCCACCGCCATCGGCACCACAATCGGCGTGACGCTGGGGACCTTCGCGATCGTCGGCGACGAGTCACGGACCTACTTCGGCAGCGTGCTGTGGCAGACCGAACGGGTCGGCGCGGCGGACATGACGCCCAACCAGTCCCTCGCCGGTCTGCTCGCCCGGCTGTACGACTCGATCGAGACCCCGGGGCTGTTGTGGCTCGCCTTCTCGGTGCTGGTCCTGGCGCTGGGCCTGTCCCGGGCCGCGAGTTCCCGCGCCGACGGTGACGAGCTGACCGCCTTCACGCTGGTCGGTCTCACCGCGAACGTGATCAGCCCGATCTCCTGGACGCACCACCTGGTCTGGGTGATCCCGGCGATCATCGTGCTGGCCGACGCCGCTGTGCGTCGCCGCGAGGCGAGCCGGGGGACACCGCAGCGCACCGGTCAGGGGCCGGTCTTCGGCGGGCTCCCCGGGGTCAACGGGCTCCGCCCGCCGATCTGGTACCCGACGCTGACCGGGCTGCGCCACGGCGTCGCCGCGATCGGGCTCTACCTGCTCTTCCTGATCTCGCCGATCTGGCCGTACGAACACCAACTGCCGGAGATGTCGCACTACCAGGACGGTCTGTTCGGCGCGCTGATGGAGAACTCGCTCGCGCTCGCCCTGATCGTGCTGGTCGCCGCGCTGCCCTGGCGACCGGGTGCGGAGCCCGCGTTCTACGGCGACCGGCTGTCCAGGGCCGTGGCGGTCAACGGTCACCGCTGACGGGTGGGGCAGGTGACCCGTCAGGGGCAGTTGACCCATTCCTCGGTGCCGTCGGTGAAGACCTGCCGCTTCCAGATCGGCAGTCGCGCCTTGACCTCGTCGACCAGCCGGGCGCAGGCCGCGAAGGCCGCCGCCCGGTGCGCGGTGCTCACCGCGGCGACCAGCGCCACGTCACCGATCGCCAGGGGGCCGACCCGGTGCGAGACCGCCACCGCGTAGACGTCGGGCTCCGCGGCGATCTCGGCGGCCACCTCGCGCAGCACCTGCTCGGCGCTCGGGTGCCCCTCGTACTCCAGGCTGGTGACCTGGCGGCCGTGGTCGTGGTCGCGGACCACGCCCTGGAAGGACACCACCGCGCCGGCCCGCCGGTCGGCGACCGCGGCCTCGTGTGCGGCCAGGTCGAGTGGCCGGTCGGTGACCTCGCCGAAGGTGACAGCTGGTGCGGTCACGACGCACGCTCCCCGGGAAACAACGGCAGTGGCACGATCGGCACCCGGTCGCCCGGCGCGCCGCTGGTGCCGGGGCGGATGACGGCGAACCCGTCCGCGCCGGCCACGCCCCGCAGCATCGCCGAGCCGACGTGGCGGACCGGGGACGCCACCCCGGCGGCCCGGTCCAGTCGGACCAGCGCCAGGTGGGTGTGGTCACCGCGGCCGGGCACCGCCTCGGCCAACGTGGCCTGCGGCAACACCGGCATCGACCGGCCCTGGAGGCCGGCGAGCAGCGGGGCGACCAGCGACACCAGCGCGACGATCGCGGACTGCGGGTTGCCCGGCAGCCCGGCCACGAACCGGGCACGCCCGTCGGGGCCGGTCAGCCGGGCCAGCAGCATCGGGAAGCCGGGGCGGACCGCCACCGTGTTGACCACGTAGTCGGCGCCGAGCGCCTCCAGGGTCGGGTGCAGGTGGTCGACCGGACCGTTCATCGTGCCGCCGGTGGTGCAGACCAGATCGGCGTTCGTCAGCGCCGAGCGCAGCGCCGCCACGTGCGCGGGCAGCGTGTCGGCCACCGGGCCGACCACGTCGGACGGGCGGACCTGGCAGCCGTAACGCCGCAGCCATGCCGGCACCGAGGGGCCCAGCGCGTCGCGGACCCGACCGGCCGCGGGCGGGCCCGCTGTCAGCAGCTCGTCGCCGAAGACCAGCAGCGCGGCACGCGGCGCCCGTCGAACCCGCAGCGTGTCGTGCCCGCAGGTGGCCGCCAGGCCGATCACCGCCGGATCGACCGGCGTGCCGGCCGGCAGCAACACCTCATCGGCGTACGCCTCCTCGCCGGGTTTGCGCCACTCGGGCGTGCTCCGGGGAACGCCGCTGACCAGGCCGTCAGCAACTTTCGACTCTTCCACGCGCAGCACCGCGGTGGCCCCCTCGGGCACCATCGCACCGGTCGCGATCTCGACGGTCGTGTCGTCCTCGGTGAGCGGCGCGGGGGTGCTGCCGGCCAGGACCCGCCCGACGACGCGCCACGGACCACTGCCGCGCACCGCCCAGCCATCCACGCTGGAGGTCGGGAACGCCGGCAGGTCGGTGCGGGTGGTCAACGGCTCGGCCAGGGTCGACCCGTCGGTGTCGACGAGTGGTCGGGCGACGGTGGGCAACGCGGCGGCCAGGCCGACCGCGTAGACCCGCGAACGCGCTTCCTCCCACCCGGCAGGCGGGGGTGCGCTGACCCGATCCGCGTTGGGTGCGGTTTCCGTGCTCACCGACCGAGCCTATCGGCACGGACCGACACCCGTCCGGGCCTGGCGTGCACCAGGCGGCCCAAGCGGTTCAGTGGTCCCCGCCGCGAAGCTGGTCGACGGTGTGCCCGAGGATCGGCCCGAGAACGGCCAGGCCGTCCCGGGCGCCACCGGTCGAGCCGGGCAGGTTGACCACCAGCATCCGACCGGCGACCCCGGCCAGGCCCCGGGACAGCACCGACGTCGGCACCCGGTCACGGCTGTGCGCGCGGATCGCCTCGGCGATGCCGGGCACCTCGTAATCCAGCAGGCCCCGGGTCACGTCCGGCGTCCGGTCCGACGGGGTCACTCCGGTGCCACCACTGGTCACCACCACGTCGACACCGTCGGCGCGGGCGGCCCGCAGGGCCTCGCCGACCGGCTCACCGTCGGGCACCACCACCGGATCGTCGACCTGGCAGCCCAGCTCGCGCAGCCCGGCGACGAGCAGCGGACCGCTGGTGTCGGCGTAGACACCGGCCGCTGCCCGATTGGAAGCGACGATCACCCGGGCCCGGATCACTGTCGGTCCTCCGGACGAACCCACTCGCCGGTCTTGCCGCCCTCCTTGCGCAGCACCCGGACCGCCTCCACCGAGGCCGCCGGGTCAACCGCTTTGACCATGTCGACCAGGGCGAGACCGGCGACGGCCACGGCCGTCAGGGCCTCCATCTCCACCCCCGTCCGGTCTGCCGTGCGGGCAGTGGCCGTGATCTCCACGGTGTCGGTGGTCAGCCGCAGGTCGACGGTGACGCCGTGCAGGGCGATCGGGTGGCACAGCGGGATCAGATCCGGAGTGCGCTTGGCCCCCATGATCCCGGCCAGCCGTCCGACGGCGAGCGCGTCACCCTTGGGCAGACCGTCGCGATGCAACAGATCGATGACCTCGGGTGTCGTCCGCAGACGGCCGGCCGCGACGGCCAACCGGCCCGTCACCGCCTTGGCGGAGACATCGACCATGCGGGCCGCGCCGGCGCGATCGACGTGGCTGAGCTGCGCGGGTTCGGTCACGGGCGTGAGCCTATCGGTGCGGTACGACGGTGGTCGGAAGGAGCGACGTCACGCTGACGATCGCACCGGGTGCTGACGGCGCAACGGCCCCGACGCCGCCCCTTCCTGACCGACCCGCCGCCGAGGTCGCTGGGGGACCTGGCAGCGGGTGCGTGTCGGCGACCCGGTTCTGCCCAGGAGCAGAACCTCCCCCGTTCGCCGATACGGCCACGAAGTTACCGGGCCCGGCGATAAGAAATCGATAAGAGACGTTAGACCTGGTCAGAGCCCCGAGACCACAGTTGTGGAAGCCAGCACGGCAAGACGGCGTTCGGCCTCGAAACGCTCCGGCACCCCCATCCGCCGGAAGATCGCCAACGCCCGCTCCCAGTGCCTGCGGGCCTCGGCCGGGTCGGCGCGGGCGAAGCAGTCGGCGAGGCCGGCCAGGGCACGCCCCTGCTCGTACGGGTGCGAGATCCGGGTGGCCAGTCGCAGGGCGGCCTGGTGCATCTCGACGGCCTCGCCACCTCGCCCCTGCGCCAGCAGGGTACGGCCGAGTTCGTTCAGCGCGGCCGCCTCGACGTGTCGTTCCCCCGAGGTGATCGACAACTGTCTGGCCGCCTCGTGCTGCTGTTGGGCCTCGACCAGACGGCCGAGACCGCGATAGGCGATCCCGAGGTCGTTGCGCACCTCGGCCTCGGCGTACCGGTGGCCGGTGCGATCGCGCAGGGCCAAGGAGGCCATGAGGATCCGGATCGCCTGTGGAAGCTCACCCATCCGGACACGTACGCCACCGATGTGGCTCAGCGCGTTGAGCAGGTGAAAATCCTCGGAGTTCGTCCGGGCCCAGGCCAGGTGCAGGCGGTGCAGGCGCAGCGCCTCCTCGTAGCGCCCGAGCATCATCAGTGCCATGCCGAGATTCGGTAGGACCATCGGTGCCCTGCCGGCGCCGTACCCCTTGTAGTCGCGCAGGCACTCGAAACCGACGGTCACCGATTCGGTCAGGTTGCCACCCCACCAGTAGACGGCCGCGAGATTCGCGCGGTACCGAGCCGTGGCCAGCACGTCCCCCGACTCCGTGGAGAGGGCGACCGCGCGGGTCAGGTAGTCGAGCGATTGCCGGATGTCACCGGTGCGCACGTAGCCGGAGGCGAGATAGTTGTTCATCAACGCCATCGCATAGATGTCCCCGGTCGCCTCCGCGGCGGTCAACGCGTGACGGTGGGTCAGCAGGATGTCCTCGAAGTACCCACGGATGTAGCAGAACCGCCAGAGGGCCCGGGCCAGCCGCCAGGAGTACTCGTAGAAGCCCGAGTCGAGCGCGGACAACACCATCGTCACCAGGTCGGTCCGCTCGGCCTCCAACCAGTCGGCGGTGGGCTCACCGATGGCCGCGACCAGTTCGGGTCGTCCGTAGGGACGGTGCGGGACGCCGAACTTCATCACGCCGGGCTCCAGCGTCTCGGCGGCCGTCAGCGCCGCATCAAGCGTGAAGTCCAACAGTTGGGCCAGCCCGAGCCTTCGATCACTAGCGGAGTCGGTACGGGAGCACAGCTCCGCGGAGTACTGGCGCATGAGGTCGTGTAATCGGTATCGCGCCGAGTCCAGGTCCTCCACCAGGTTGCTGTCGACCAGGTCGTCGAGCGCCTGGTGCGCTTCCGCGATGGTCAGTCCGGTCAGTGCGGCGACCGCCGCCGTGCTGAAGCGGTTACCGGGATACAAGCCCAGGAAGCGAAAGACACGCTTGGTCGAGTCCGGGAGCGGTTCGTAGGAGGCGGCGAAGGCGCCGGTGACGGTGCTCGCCTCCTGCGCCAGGTGGTGCAGCACCAGGGGGTCGCCAGCCATCTGCTCGGCCATCTCGGCCAACCGCCAACCGCGACGGTGGGCGAGCCTGGCACCAGCCAGCCGAATCGCCAGGGGGAGATGCCCACACAGCCGGACCACGTCGGCGGCGGCCGCCGGCTCGGCCTCGACCCGGTCATGTCCGACGCTCAGTCCGAGGAGATCCACACTTTCCTGAGGGCTCAGCACCGGCAGCGTCTGCGAGGGCCCCACATCCGGGTGGGACAAGCGCCGACGCGAGGTCACCAGCACGACGGCGGTCGGCTCGGTCGGCAGCAGGGGCACGATCTGGTCGCTGTTCGCGGCGTTGTCGAGAACTATCACCGATCTCCGCTGAGCGAGTTCCTGTCGCCACAACTCCACTCTGGCGTTCAGGTCGACAGGCACCCCGTTGGCGGGTACCCCGAGTTGTCGCAGCAGAGTGACCAGGGCAGCCGCTGGTTCCACCGGCTTCTTCTCGCCATGCCCGCACAGGTCGATGAAGAGCGCGGCGTCCGGGTACCGGGCGGACAACTGGCGGGCGAGGTGCACGGCGAGGGTGGTCTTGCCGCTACCCGCCATGCCATCGATGATGTGCACGGCTGGCACCCGCTCCTCGACCCGGCGGGTCTCCGCGAGCAGCCCCGACACCACGTCCTCCCGACCGACGAAGTCGGTGACCGCCCGGGGAAGGTGATCCACCGGCCTGGGCCTGGGTGGTTCCGCGGAGGCCACCACGGCCGCGGGGGCGGGCACGTTCGAGGCGGTGGGCGCACTCAGGCCAGTCGGACGGACCGCGGCGCTGGCTTTCGAGAGCGACGCAGCCACGGTGAGGATCGTGCGGTGGAGCGCCTGAAGCTCGGCACCCGGGATGATTCCAAGCTCCTCCGCCAACCTGGCGCGGACCTCGCCGTACGTGGCGACGGCGCCGGCGTGGTCGCCCCGCTCGTACAGCGCTCGGATGAGAAGCACGTACGCGGGCTCCCGGAGGGGGTACCGCACGATGATGTCCCGCAGCAGCGGGATCGCCAGGTCGTCCCGGCCCGATCTCAGCTGCACGTCAGCGAGGAGTTCCATCGCCAACAGCCGCTCCTCCTCGGCGGTCGCGGCGTGCGCGGTGAGCACCGGTCCGAGCGGGATGCCGGCGAGCATCGACCCATGCCATCGCCCGACGGCGCGCCCCAGCAGTTCCAGGGCCTGATCCAGGCGGCCGGCCATCAGCGCTTCCCGTCCGGCGACGCGTTCGGTCTCGAAGAGACACATGTCGACGGATTCCGGCCCCACTGCGAGCCGGTAGCCGCTCTGCTGCCGGACGATGACACCCCGACCGGACTCGAAAGCCTCGAACGTTCGACGCAGATTGGCCGCGTAGGTCCGTACGTTCGCCACCGCAGAGCGCGGTGGGGACTCCGGCCACAGCTCGTCGACCAGGTCGCCCAGGGTCACCAGTTGCCGGGGCTGGACCGCGAGCATCGCGAAGACAGCCTGCTGTTTGGGTGTACCCAGGTGCAGCTTGTCAGCGAGCAGTCGTACTGAGAGGCCGCCCAGAAGTTGAATCTCCACCCGTCCCCCTGCTCCAGCGGGGTATTCAGCCGATCACGCAACGAAGCTTACGGGCACCGGAAGGAACGCCCGACGCCAATCAGTCCGTCGATGCGAGCGCTCCACGGCCATCCACTGTGACGAGGTCGCCGAGTGCAATGCGAACATTGCAAGAACCGTCCGTTGCCTTAGCGTTCTCGACCCTTGCCACGTCACGGAAAGAAGGAACGAAAGCCGCAACTGCTGGCTTCCACACCCGGGCCGCACCTTGGGGCAGCGCCAGGGTCAGCCACGTTCACCGGTCAACGCTTGCGCCGACACTCGACGAGTGGAACTCCTGGCTGAAGCTGGTGAGCGGTTGGCCGAATCGGCGGATGAGTTGCGGCACCGGAGCACCCACACTGAGGGCGCGGTCTAATCGGTCGGCAGGGCTCACGACATTCCGCGACGGAGCGGATGCAGGAGGCGAACATCCCAGCGCTCTCCGCACCGGAACGCAAACAGAATGTCACTTATCAGTACGGGATTAACTAATGTTGAGGATAACGACATTTATCATCCCTAACTAGGGCCAACCCCATTTAAGCTCCATTCGTAGAGAGTCGGCGCCATCGGAGCCCGACAGCCGTACGAAGGAGAGGGTGGGTGAAATGCGCGGAAACGAGTGGGGCTGACATCGGTGCAGGACTTCTGCATCGTCCGGCGATATGGTGCTAGCACGACAGGCGAGGTAATCCAGGAGTTGCGTGGCCTCTTCACAACGACGCGATGACGGGACCGATCGACGGCTACGGCTGATCGTCGGTCTCCTCGTCGTTGCTGCCGCAGTCGTCACGTTCGCCTCCCTGAGGCTCACCTTCCCTGCGGTCGAGGCTCCGACACCAGACGGAGCAACCCTGGTAACGCTGACCGCCATGATCGCCCTGGGTGCGTTCGTCAAGACGCGCGTACGGGTCCGATCCGCGGTGCACCTCATCAGTTGGAGCGAGGCGGCCATCGTCATCGCGGCGGCGATCGCCCCCGTCCCGTGGGTTGCGCTCTGCACCTGCGTCGGGATCGCCATCGCCTCGGCCCGTCTACCACCGATCAAGCTGGCCTTCGGCGTCGGCAAGAACATCCTCGTCGCGGCCGGTGCGGGCCTAACCTTCGCCGTGCTCGACTGGACCTGGCCCGACATGCAGGCCCCGCAGTTGGTGGGGGTCCTGGCGCTCGCGTACCTCCTCGCGTCACTACTCGACGAGCTGCTGGCGATCCCCGTGATCGCGCTCGCCTCCGGCACCAAGATCTCGACCCAGTTCCGCAGCAACCTGGATCTTCGCCTGGCTGGTTACGCGGTCCGGTTCGTGGTGGCGGCACTGACCCTGCTCACCCTCCAGATGGACCCCCGGTTACTGCTCGCCGTCCCACCCCTGCTGCACCTGGCCTACTCCGCGCGCATCCGCGGTCGCACCGAACAGCAGGCGTGGCAGCGGCTGGCCCGCACCACCGACGCGCTCAACGTGGTCGACCTGGACAACGTCCTCACCACCGCCGTCACCCAGGCCGCCGAGTTGTTCTCCGCCGACGAGGTCGAAATCGAGCTGCGTGACGGCGGTCGCACCGTGCGCGGCGGCACCGGCGGCACCACCTTCGACGGCCCGACCGGCACCCCCACCGGCGTGGACGGCACCGTCGTCCCCGCGCCGCTGGAAGGCCACGACCGCACCGTCGACGTCGGCATGCTCCGACTGCGCTTCCGCGGCCCGGTGCAACTCTCCGAACGGGAGCAGTACACCCTGCGCACCTTCGCGTCCGCGCTCTGCACGGCCGTCCGCAACGCCCAGGCGTACGCCGAACTGGCCCGGGTGGCCGACGAGCACGCGTACGCGGCCTCACACGACGCGCTGACCGGCCTGGCCAACCGCCGACAACTCCTCGACGAGGGCACCGAGCAGTTGAGCACCCGACACGCCGACGGTGTGACCGCGCTGGTGCTGATCGACCTCAACCACTTCAAAGAGGTCAACGACACGCTCGGGCACGCCGCCGGTGACCAGGTGCTGGTGCAGGTGGCCGACCGGTTGCGCGGCGCGGCCCAGACGACCGACCTGGTGGCCCGCCTCGGCGGCGACGAGTTCGCCGTACTCCTGCGGGGTCTGCCGGCCCCGGCGGTGGCCGCGCACCGGGCCGAGACGCTGCTCGCCGCCCTGCACGAGCCGTTCGAACTGGACGGCATGCGCATCAGCGTCGAGGCCAGCGGCGGGATCTCCGGCGCCCCGTCCAACGGCGGCATGGCCGAGCTGCTACGCCGCGCCGACGTGGCCATGTACCAGGCCAAACGGGCCGGACAGCGGATCGCCACCTACGCCCCCACCCGGGACACCGCCGACCTCGGCCGCCTCACTCTCGGCGGTGACCTGCCCCGCGCGGTCGCCGACCACGAGTTCGTCGTCAACTTCCAACCGATCGTCGACCTGGGCACCGGCGAGGTGACCAGCGCGGAAGCTCTGGCCCGCTGGCACCATCCCGTCCACGGCCTGATCGACCCGCTGCGGTTCCTGGAGGCGGTGGAGCGTTCCGGCCTGCTGCCGGCGTTCGCCGAAGCGATCCTCGACCAGGCGCTGATCGCGGCGGTGAGTTGGCGCGACGCCGGCTTCGACGTACCGGTCGCTGTCAACGTGTCCCCGCGCAGCCTGCTCGACGCACGGTTCCCGGGCTCGGTGCTGGCCCGTCTGCGCGCCCACGACCTCCCACCGGACCGGTTGGTCCTGGAACTGACCGAGACGCTGACCCTCAGCCAACTCGACGTGGTCGACCGGGTGCTCAGCCGGCTACGCGACGAGGGAGTCCGGTTGGCGTTGGACGACTTCGGCACCGGCTACTCCTCGCTGTCCCTGCTCTCCCGGATCCCCGTACACGAACTGAAGATCGACCGGAGCTTCGTGACGACGATGGAGAGTTCGGCGGAAGCCGCCGCCGTCATCCGTTCCACCCTCGACCTGGGTCGCAGCCTCGACCTCGACGTGGTCGCCGAGGGAGTGGAGAGCGAACCGCAACGGCGAGCCCTCTGGGAGTTGGGCTGCGTCGCCGGCCAGGGCCACCTGTTCGCCCGACCGATGCCGTCCGGCACCCTGCTCGCGGCGATGCAACGCGGCTCCGGCGGCCGACCGGGCACCCTCGCCGCACCGCTGCACGACGCGGGGGCCGTGATCCGGCTGAGCCAGAACCGCCGCCAGGCCGGCCGCTCCCGACCCGACCGCCTCCCCCACCTGCCCGCCTGAGCAGGCGACGGCCCGGAGCGCGGGCAGCCCGGTCTGCCAGACTGTCGCGCGTGATCGCCGACGACCCGACCGCCCGCCGCCGTCGCTGGCACTGGCGGACGCTCGACAACGCCGCCGGAGGGCTCGCCCTCGATCTCGGCCTCTACGCCGTCTCGGCCACCTTCGCCGCGATCACCGCGATCACGTCGACCCTGCTGCCGCACCGCGCCTGGGGCGCTGTCGCCGCCGTCGGCTACCTGCTCGCCACGCTGACGGTCACCGCCCAACTGCTGCTGCGTCGACGCTCCCCGACCTCCCGGCTGACCGGCCTGCCAGCCCGCTGGACGGTCACCGGTCTCGCCTGGGCCGCCACCACACTGCTGCCGCTGGCCTGGCAGAGCATCGACCGGGCCGGCGGACGCACCGACCGGGCCCAGGAGGAGGTGCTGGTAGTGGAACAGGCCGGCAACCGCCTCCTGGAACACGGCACCCCGTACCTCGGACCCGACGCCATCGCCGCCCTGCCACCCGGCGAGCAACTGATGGGCTACACCCCGTACCAACCCGGCATGGCGATGTTCGGCCTGCCCAGAGCGCTGCTCGACACCTGGTGGACCGACTCCCGGGTCTGGTTCGCGATAGGCACCGCGCTGGCCCTCGCCCTGGCCGTCGCCGCCCTCCGCGGCACACGAGCCACCGCCGGCCAGCCCACCGCCGCCACCCACCAGCGGGACGCCGCCCTGCTGCGCGGCGTGCAGGCCGCCACCGTCCTGCCCATCTGCGCCCTCACCCTCGCCACCGGCGGCGACGACCTACCCGTACTCGCGCTCTGCCTGCTGGCCCTCGCGTTCGCCGCCACCGACCGACCCGGCCGGGCCGGCCTCGCCGTCGGGCTCGCCGGCGCGCTGAAACTGTTCGCCTGGCCGGTCGCCCTGGTCCTGATCATCTGGGGCCTGACCCACCGCGCCGGCACCCGCGTCGCCGCCGGCGCCATCGGCCTGCCCGTCGCCGCACTACTCCCGGCCCTGCTGGTGGACCGCGACGCCCTCACCGAGAACGTGCTGCGCTTCCCGCTCGGCCACGGGCTGGTCACCAGCCCCGCGCAGTCACCGTTCCCCGGCTACCTGATCGCCAGCACGCTACCCGCCGGCCGGCTCATCGCCGCCGCGCTGCTGGTCGCCGCCGGACTGGCCATCGCCGTCCGGCTCGCCCGCCGCCCGCCCCGCACCGCCGTCGCCGCCACCCTCATCTGCGGGTACGGGCTGCTCGCCGCCATCGCCCTGATGCCCTCGACCCGCTTCGGCTACCTGCTGTATCCACTGGCGCTGCTGACCTGGGCACCCGCGCTGCACCGCCCGGCCCACACGCCGGCCACCCCGCTTCCCGACGTCCGGCCCGGTCGGAGCACTTCGGCGTAACTTCCGAGCGGAACGACCCGTCAGGGCGTAGACCTGAAGGCATGACGACGTACCGCGACCGGGCCGACGCCGGCCGGGTGCTCTCCGAACGGCTCAGCGCACTCATCGGCGAACCAGACGTCGTCGTCCTCGGCCTCGTGCGGGGCGGCGTACCTGTCGCCCGAGTCGTCGCCGAACGGCTCGGCGCGCCACTGGACGTGCTGGTCGTCCGCAAACTCGGCATGCCGTGGGCCCGGGAGGTCGCCTTCGGCGCACTCGGCCCGGGCGGCGTCCAGGTGCTCAACGACCTGGTGGCCGGCCGCCTCAGCAGCGACGACATCGCCCAGGTCAGCCGGCAGGAGCAGGCAGAGCTGGAACGCCGGGAACGGCTCTACCGGGGCGGACGCGCACAGTTGGACCTCACCGGACGGACCGCGGTGATCGTCGACGACGGCCTCGCCACCGGCGCGACCGCCCGCGCCGCCGTCGAGGTCGCCCGCCAACTCGGGGCGCACCGGGTCGTGGTCGCGGTCCCGGTCGGCGCGCAGGAGGCGTACGAGCTGCTGACCGCCGAAGCGGACCAGGTCATCTGCGCCCAACGCCCACCCGACTTCGGCGCGGTGAGCGTCTACTACGACGACTTCCACGAGGTGTCCGACGAAGAAGTCACCGAGGCGCTCACAGCAACCGCTTAGGTGCACCAGGTACCGTCGGGAGATGAGCCTCACCTGTCCCAAGTGTCACGGAGAAATGCGCCAGTACGAGCGCAGCGGCGTCGTCATCGACCAGTGCGGGGAGTGCCGAGGCATCTTCCTGGACCGCGGCGAACTGGAGAAGCTGTTCGAAGCGGAGGCCAACTGGAGCCGCCAGCAGGCCGGCGGCGCGCCAGGTCAGCCCGCGCAGCAGCCGGCCGGCTACCCGCCGCCGCCCCCGCCTCCGGCGCACCAGCCCGGGTACGGCAACGTCCCGCCGCCGCCCCCGCCCGCCCACGGCTACCCGCCGCAGCCGGCCTACGGCCACCCGCAGCAGCACCACGGCTACCACGGCCACTACCGGCAGAAGAAGCGCAAGGGCTTCCTCGACGAGATGTTCGGCTGAGCCGAGGCAAGCCTTCGCCCGGGTCGATCCACGCGTCGGCCCGGGCACACCACCGGTGACCATTGGCGGGCGGCAGGCTTCATGCCAGGCTGAATCGCATGACCGCGATCCGACCGCACGAGGCGCTGGCCCAGGCGTACGACGGGATCACCGCGGTAGTCGACCGCCTGGACGACGCCGGCCTGCAACGAGCCACCCGCTGTCAGGGATGGCTCGTCGCCGACCTGCTCCTGCACGTGCTCGGCGACGCCCAACGGGCACTCGTCGCCCTGGCCAGCCCCGTCGACGGCCCCGCCGACGTCGACGACGTGAGCTACTGGCGGGACTTTCCCGGCGACGACGACACGTCCGCCCGGCACGCCTGGTGGGTCCGCCGATCGGCCGCCGCCTTCGACCGTCCGACCGGAATCGTCGACCTCTGGCGGGACACCGCCCCAGCCTCGGTCCGCGCCGCCGCGTCAGCCGCCCCTGACGGGTACGTGACCACACAGGGCCACGTGCTGCGGGTGCCGGATTTCCTCGCCACCCTGACCACCGAGGCCGCCATCCACCACCTGGACCTGACGCTGGAACTCCCCGACGCCCCGCCGCCCGGCCCACTTGCGGTACGCGTCGCGGTGGCGACCATGGACGGCCTGCTCAGCGACGACACGGTCAGACCCACCGCATGGGACGACCATGACTTCCTGCTGAAGGCCACCGGGCGGGTGCCGCTGACCGACCGGGACAGGCTGGAGCTGGGCGAGTCGGCGGGCTGGTTCCCGCTGCTCGGCTAGGGCCTGTTTCATAAGGGCGGTCGAGCCGAGGCGGAGTCCGGGCGGCGATCCGGCAAGGCGCGGTTTCGTCCGGATACCGGTGTCGTATCCGGACGCACCGTGTCGGTGGGGCCATTCCGATGCTTGGCAACAATAAAATCCGCCTCCCCGGCCCGCGGCGACTCCTTGTCGTAGTAGTCGTCGCGGTGCAGCAGGATGACAACGTCGGCATCTTGCTCGATCGAGTTGTGGGTGGCGATGCCGTTGGCGATGAAGTTGTGCTTCCCGAGCACAGTCGCGTCGAACACTTCCTGCTCACCGAGCGACTCGATGGACACTATCGAGTCCCAGAAGATGTCGTTCGTCGCGTGCAGGTCGAGGTCGGCCGCGTCGAGGACGGTGGCGATCGCCGCCAGTCGGGAACGGCTGGGCGCGCGCTTCCAGAGGGCGCTGCCACAGAACTGGGTGCCGATGGCGGCGGCGAACTCACGGTGGGTCATCCCCTGCTCGACCAAGATCTCCTTCACCCTGGTCCACACCTCGCGCGGCACGGTGTCAACGTTGGTGTTGCTCTCCGTCGACTCCAGAGCAGCGAGCAGAGCGGCGCAGTCCTCCGAGCGCTCCCCATGGACGCCAATCTCGCGCAGGAACCTCAACTGGTCGTCCCGACCGGAGATGTCGAGCGTGTACTGGGGGCGGTGTCCCACGACTGGTACGACCCGCAGCCGGGCTGTAATGCCGTACCTGAGGAGCAGTCGAGAGATGTCTTCGAGCATTCGTCGGCTCGTGGACGCGAAATAGACGCGCCCTCCGCAGCCGGTGTTACTGACGGTCACCGAACCGTCAGTAGCCCAGAGGTGCCGCAGGAAGCTGGTGATCTGCTCCTTCGGCAGGCTGAAAACGCCAGCAGGGATGAATTTCTCGTGTGACCCCAGACCGAAGAGGCCCAGCTCGTCCAACCAAGCCGCGATCGGGTTGCGCCGACCGCGAGCCAGGCGGTACGGCGCCGGCAGGCGGAGGGTTGTGACCCTCGCGGCCGCGTAGTCGTCGCGGACGGCGGAAATCCCGAAGTGCTTCGCTGCTTCCGTCACGGCCTGCAGGTTCAGCTCATCACGACTTGCGTACCGGATGGGTTGGCGGCGCACGAACGAGCCGTCGCCCAACAGGTGAGCCAGCATGACCACCTCGGCATCGACCCACGGGCGGGTGACCATTGGAGGCGGTAGGTGTCGCGGCGTGGCGATGCGATCTCCGGGCGACAGCTCACCGAGCGGCACCCACCCGGTGAACGCGAGGAAGGGGTGGTTCGCTGTGGCATCGATCTGCTTGCCCGATGCGAGGGTCAGCCGGAACACCTCGCGGGTGCCGCTGGGGAAGACGTGGGTCATGGTGCGGGGCGTATAGCGAAGGCTCTCGTCCAACGCCCAGACCGGGATTTCTTTAGCGTTGCTTGACAACAACTCACCGAGCGTGATCTCGGTGTTGTCATCCGCTCGAACCACCCGGGTCTCCGCCGTGAGGCAGCCTGATTCCCGCAAGTCGGACAATTGGGGTCGCTTGTCGGTGCGCTGCTCGGGACCACGGTTCAGCTGACTGACCGCGATGACAGGGCACTCGACCTCCTTGGCCAGCAGCTTCAAGCCACGGGACAGGTCGGCGACCTCCTGCTGGCGACTCTCGGTGCGCTTCGGCGAGGTCATCAGCTGGAGATAGTCGACCACGATCATCTTGAGGTCGTGCCGCTGCTTGAGCCGCCGGGCCTTGGCCCGGATCTCCATCAGGTTCATGCTCGGCGTGTCGTCGACGAAGAGCGGCGCCTCGCTGATCTCGCCCATGCAGCGGGCCAGCTTGGTCCAGTCGTCGTCGGAGAGTTGGCCGCTGCGCAGCACGTGCAGCGGCACCCGCGCCTCGGCGGAGAGCAGCCGCATGACGATCTCGACCTTGCTCATTTCCAGCGAGAAGATGGCCGCAGCCTGGTTGGCGCGAATAGCTGCATTTCGGGCAAAGTCCATGCTGGCGGTGCTGTTGTGCGTAGGGATCATCGCCCGGCTGGCCAGGTACAGGTGCTCGTCGTTATCGACAGTCACGCACCGGACCGGAACACTCGGGACCGGCCGGACGTCGACGATGAACCGCGAGGTCGTTCGAACATCGGAGGTGGTGCGGCGACGTTCGGCGTGCGCATCCTGCTTCCGCTTGAGCCGGAAGACGACATCCGGGGTGGAGAAGTTCAAGGTATATGCCGTTGACGACTCGGGGGTACGGCCGCGCACCGGCTTTGCGTTGACCGTGCAGCGGTAGCCGAGGCTGACGATCAGTTCGCGTACGTCATCAGCCAACTGCTTGGAGGTCGACGTGTACTGGAGGTTACCGGCGGGGGCCACGGTCCCATCGGTGTCCATCAGGCCGGCGAGCAACGCTCTGCGCTGAGCCTCGGAGGCCCGCAGGTATGTGACCGGGATGTGTTTGTTGGCAGCCACCCCGACCTGACGCAACAACCCGAGGAACGAGCCGTTCCGGTGACGGCAGTCAGCACACTTCCTGGTCGCCGGGTTCTCTCGCAACGCCCTGGTGGAAACGCCACAGTCCGCGCAGACACCGTTGCCCGGAGCAGCGGACGCGGGCCGCAGCAGGATGGTGTAGACCATTGGCCCGCTGGGCCGCACGACGAAGCCGTCCGCCTCGACGTGCGTGACCATCTCTGGATCTGCCGTGGTGAAGCGGCTGGCGTCGCTGTGCCCGTCACCGAGCCAGGCTCCCAACGTGTAGGGCGGGATCAGCAGTTCCCGATCCGGAAGTTGGATGGGAGCGCAGTTCCGTACGGCATGGTTGAGCCGCCGCGGGGTGGTGTCGGTACGCAGCGTGGCTGCGATTTGAGCGGTGGTGACGACGCCGTCGTGGTCGGCCCGGCTACCGGCCTTGACCTCCCGCTCGGCTCGTTGAAGAAGCGTGCTCAGAAGCGGACCGGCTGGGTAGCCCGGCGCAGTCCAGTTCTGTGGCTTGCCGCTGCGGACGATGGGACGGCTGATCCGGCCGACCGACCCCACCTCGCGGGCGACGGTGTGCAGGACATGCCGAAACTCCGGCCCAACCTGCTCAAGCGTGTCGAAGAGCGTGATCGGCTGGTTCCCCAGGAGGCTCAGCCGCTCGTGTGCCGCACGGACATTGGCCAGCGACGATTCGGGCCAGTACCGCCTCTGCCGCGCCGGTTCCTGCCGCCGGCTCGCCCGGGTGGTCGTCTTCCACAGATGCTCCGCGTCCGCCACGATCACGGTGCCGTCCGAGAACTCGACCTCGTAGCAGGGGCGGTCGTGCATCACGTCGAAAGCGTGCGTGACAGTGGTCGGGGAGCCGTCGGCAGCCAGTAGTTGGTCGCCCGCCTTGACCTCGCCCATCGTGGTCCAGCCGTCCGGGGTCGGCAGTGGGGTGTCGAGCGCGAGCGCCTTTCCCAGACCAGGTCGACCCGCCACGATAATCAACTGCCCAGCGTGCAGACCGTTGAGCAGCCGGTCCAGGTCGCTGAAGCCGGTGGGCACACCGGTCATCACACCGCCCTGCGCGCCCACCGCCTCGATCTCGTCAAGCGTCGGCTGCAACATGTCGGCCAGGACCGCGAAGTCCTCACTGACCCGGCGTTCGGTGACGTCGTAGACGGCCTGCTGAGCGAGGTCGACGACGTCGTCCACGTCGCGGCTGCCGCCGCTGGCGGTGCCGTAGCCCAGCTGCACGATCTTGGTGCCGGCCTCGACCAGTCGACGCAGCACCGCCCGCTCACTGACGATGCGGGCGTAGTACGCGGCGTTCGCGGCGGTGGGCACGCTGGCGATGAGCGTGTGCAGGTACGGCGCGCCGCCGATGCGTACGAGATCCCCCGAGTCGGCCAGCGCCGCCGCGACCGTGATCGAGTCGGCCGGCTCACCGCGCCCGTAGATCTCGAGGATGATGTCGAAGATGGTGGCGTGCACCGGCCGGTAGAAGTCGTTGGTCTTGAGGATCTCGACGACGTCGGCGATGGCGTCCTTGGAGAGCAGCATGCCGCCGAGGACGCACTGCTCGGCGGCGACGTCCTGGGGCGGGGTCTTGTCGAACTGGCCATCCCGCTGCGAAGGTGGCTGGCCTCCGCCGGAGCGTGGCTCTGCCCGCATGTCGTCGGTGACCGACACGGGTCCCCCCTCCACTGCGCCGGATCCAACCCCAGCTCTACCGCTGGGGTACGACACTTCTCGTCCGACCGGGCCGGTCGATCGGGGGCCATCGCCGGCGGTCGAGGGCCAACCATACGGACCCCGAGGTCAGAGACTCAACAACGCCGGTGGACGAGCCTCGGGACAACCTGTGGATCCCGGTGGACAGCATGTGCGCAGCGTGTGCACAGCCTGTGGAAAACCATTGGGGAATTCTCGGCCATAGCTCGCTGACCTGCGGGGACATGCTCCCCAGCCTGTGGAGGAGAATATTTCGGTCGGGCCTGTGACACGATCGTCCCGTACTATCTCCAGCGAACGGCTACACCTGGACAGCGGATTCCGCTTTCGGTTCAGAAGGGTCACACTCCGGCCGTGAATTACCGGGACTGGGGACGCGGCGATGGCAGCCCGCGCGAGCGCCAGCCAACCGCCTCGTGGCGTGAGCCCGCGGCGTCTGTTCCGGTTGATCCGTACGACGAGGACGGGCGCTACCGCACCTCCAGCCGGCGGCGTGCGTTGGACCGCGGCCAGGAAGAGCCTGTCGATGCCTACCTGCCCCGGTGGGCGCTGGAGTCGGGGGTCCGGCACGCGGACGGCGGCGGTCGTCACGCGGCACCGGACGAGGACGATGACGAGCTCTACCCGCCGCCCTCCGGTGCGGGCCGGCGGTCCGCCGAGTCGGCGACTTCGCAGTGGCGGGGCGGCGACACGCGTCGGCGGGAGCAGCCGGCGATCGGCCCCGCGCCAGACTCGGACCACACCCGGGAGTGGACGCTCGACCGACCGCAGGATCAGGGGTACGCCGGCCGTCGACGGGCCGACGCCGGTGGGGACGAGCCGGTCTCCGGTGCGGTCTCGGACCGTCGTCCCCGCCGCGCGCCCGCCGGCCGTCCGCAGGTGATCTGGTCGGGCGGGGATGTCGAGTCCGCCCCGACCGAGCAGGTGCCGGACGAGGCGCCGAGCCGACCCAGCCGGCGTAGCCGTCGTGCGGCGGAGGAGTCCTGGACCCGTCCGGCGGCCGACCCGTGGGTGCGCGGATCGGACCGGGTGGCGGAGCCTGAACCGTCGTACCCCCCGGCGGTGGACCCGTGGGACGCCTCGGGCGTGCACGCGTGGCCGCCTGCGGCGGGAGCGGACGGCGGGGACCTGAGCGGGCAGTGGTCGGCGGTGGAGAGCGTCGGTGGTTGGGAGCGGTCGGACCGCACCGGCCAGTGGGAGCGGTCCGCGATCGAGGATGACCAGTGGGACCGTACGCTGCCGCCGCGCTCGGATCGTTCGGTGGCGGCCGAGGGTTGGCCGAGCCGTGAGGACGGTTTCTGGTCTGGCACCCGGCTGGCCGACGACGACCCGCGGTGGATGGATCCTCCGACGTCTGCGCCACGGTCTCCGGTGGTGGGTTACACCGCTCCTCGGCCGCGCAGCTCGCCTGCACCACGGGCCGGTGTGCCGGGCGCGGGTGCGCCCCGGCGTCGGGCGGACCGGCCGGCGGTGGGCTCGGCGTCGGTGCGCCAGCGCGTCGAGTCGGCGGCCACTGGTGCCTGGGCGCGGCGTCTGGAGGACGACCTGCTGGACCCGGACCCGGGCGGGTCGGTCCGGCCCCTGTTGTACACGGCGGCCTGTTACCTGGTGCCGGCGATGCTGATCTTCGTCTGGTTGCTGACGTTGGACAGCCAGGCACCGGCGGGTTGTGTGACCGACATCAGCGGGGGTGGGTGTGACTCGGCGCGGTCCCGCGCGTTGGAGTCACTGCTCGCCGGTTCGCCGCGCTTCGGGTTGGCGCTGGTGAGCAGTCTGGTGGTGGCGGCGCTGCTGCGTCGGGTCGGTACGACGTGGCGGTCGGCGACCATCGCGGTTGCCGCCGCGGTGGTGGGCGGCGGCCTCTCCACGGTGCTGATCAGCGCGGTGACGGGCCAGCCCATCGGGTGACCCGTCGGCCGGGCTGCGGGCCGGGCCGCGCTGGCGGTGTGCGGACCGGGGCCGCGCGGGCCATCCGGGTCCGGGCAGCGTCGGATCGGATGACGTACGCACGAGGGCCCGCACCGATTACTCGGTGCGGGCCCTCGTGGTGGTGTTGCGGACGTCAGCCCTGAACGACGTTCAGGTTGAACGACGCGGTCACCTCGGGGTGCAGCTTGATCTTCACCGGGTAGGTGCCGGTCGACTTGATGTGACCGGGCACCTCCAGCCGACGCCGGTCGAGGACCGGGCCGCTGGCCGCCTTGACGGCGTCGACGATCTCGGCCGGGGTGACCGAGCCGAAGAGCCGCCCGCCGTCGCCGGCGCGGACCTTCAGGTTGACCTTGAGACCCTCGAGCTGAGCCTTGACCTCGTTGGCGTGGTCGAGGTCGCGGATCTCGCGGGCCGAACGGGCCCGCTTGATGACCGTGACCTGCTTTTCCGCGCCCTTGGTCCAGGCGATCGCGAAGCCCTGCGGCAGCAGGTAGTTACGGCCGTAGCCGTTCTTGACCTCGACGATGTCGCCCGGGGCACCGAGGCCGGACACTTCCTGAGTCAGGATGATCTTCATATCGGTGCCTCCTCTCAGCGGGTGGTGGCCGTGTACGGCAGGAGCGCCATCTCACGGGCGTTCTTGACCGCGCGGGCGATCTGCCGCTGCTGCTGCGAGGTAACGCCGGTCACCCGTCGAGCGCGGATCTTGCCGCGGTCGGAGATGAACTTCCGCAGCAGCGCGGTGTCCTTGTAATCGATATAGGTGATCCCGTCCTTGTCGAGCGGGTTCACCTTCTTCTTCGGCTTGCGAAGTGCCGCAGCCTTGGCCATTGCACGTGCTCCTGGTTTGCGATCGCGGGCGCTCGGCGCCATTAGAACGGTGGCTCCTCGTCAAAATTGGCGCCCGAACCGGCACGCGCGGGAGAGGGAGCGGCCGAAGCCCAGGGGTCGTCGAAGTTGCCTCCGCCGCCACCCTGGTTGCCACCACCACCGCCACCGAAGCCGCCGCCACCGCCGCCGGAGCGGGACATCTTCTGCACCTTCGCCGTGGCGTAGCGCAGCGACGGGCCGATCTCGTCGACCTCGAGCTCGATGACGGTGCGCTTCTCACCCTCGCGGGTCTCGTACGACCGCTGACGCAGCCGGCCCGACACGATCACCCGAGCGCCACGCTGCAGCGACTCGGCGACGTGCTCGGCGGCCTGCCGCCACACGGTGCAAGCGAGGAACAGCGGCTCGCCGTCCTTCCACTCGTTCGACGCCTTGTCCATGAAACGGGGCGTCGAAGCGACTCGGAACTTGGCGACCGCAGCCCCGGAGGGGGTGAACCGCAACTCGGGGTCATCGGTCAGATTGCCGATGACCGTGATGGTGGTGTCTCCTGCCATGACCATCTCCTCGCGCACTCAGCGTCTCGTCGTACAGGCTCCCAGAGCCCTACGACAGAGTCGCGGAGGCTGATCCGGACGAACCGGGGGTTTGAAGGCTTAGCGCATTTCCGGTCGGAGGACCTTGGTGCGCAGCACGGACTCGTTGAGTCGCAGCTGACGGTCCAGCTCGGCGACCGCAGCAGGCGTGGCCTGCAGGTCGACGACGGCGTAGATGCCCTCTGCCTTTTTGTTGATCTCGTACGCGAGGCGCCGGCGGCCCCACACGTCGGTCTTCTCAACCGAGCCACCCGCGGTCCGAATCACGTTCAGGTACGTGTCGAGCGACGGGGCGACGGTGCGTTCCTCGAGGCTGGGGTCGAGGATCACCATGATCTCGTAATGACGCAAGACGTGCTCACCTCCTGTGGGCTAAGCGGCCACGGTCCTTCCGTGGCAGGAGGTCTTGTGTCGTGGTCCGCACGCGCCGAGGGAACCCGGCCGGACGCGGACAACCTGACCAGGATACCCGGTCCGAACGATCATGCCCGGGGTGGTCGGGCCGGCACCCGGACATGCCGACGGGGGCCCACCGTCCGGCCGTCAATCGGCCGGTGGTGGACCCCCGTCTACGAGGCCGCGGGGCGTCCGGTCCGCATTCCTTGGGTGGGACCTGGGGAGGAACGACCACACCGATGAGGTTGGACCGAAGACGCCCCGCGGAGCTTTATCGTGTTGTTATCTGACGATACAACAGCACTCGTACCTTGTCGGGGGAAAAAGCACAATTTTCCGAGATCGTCGTCGCTCGGTGGCCGCTGTGCGATGGGGTCGCCCCCGCTGCGCCGGGCCGCGCAGCGGGGGTGACCTCGCTGTCGGCCGGCGACCGCCGATCACCGGGTGCGGCGCTCGCGCCACAGGCGGCACCGGAATGCTGGTCGCCGGTTCACACCCATCAACGATCGTCGGTCCGTCCGGTGACGCGACACCGCCCCGGCCGTCGCCCCGGCCGTCGGGGTCGCGACGTAGGCTCGCTCGCATGCGTATCGGAGCCCACGTCGACTCGACCGACCCGCTGGCGGAGGCGGCCGCCCGGTCCGCCGACACCGTGCAGTTCTTCCTCTCCGACCCACAGGGTTGGAAGGCACCCAAGCCGCGCGAAGACGCCGAGCGGCTGCGCGCCGCCGAGGTCGACCTGTACGTGCACGCGCCGTACGTCATCAACGTGGCCACGCTCAACAACCGCATCCGGATCCCGAGCCGAAAGCTGCTGCTCGGGCACGCCACCGCGGCCGCCGCGATCGGCGCCAAGGGCCTGATCGTCCACGGTGGGCACGTCAACGCGGGCGACGACCTGGCCGTCGGCTTCGACAACTGGCGCAAGACCTTCGCGTACGCGGCAGACTCCGGCGGCTTCGGCGTGCCGGTCCTGATCGAGAACACCGCCGGCGGCGACAACGCCTGCGCCCGACGGCTGGACGCGCTCGCCCGACTCTGGGACGCCATCGGTGACCACGAGGTCGGCTTCTGCCTGGACACCTGCCACGCGTACGCCGGCGGCGAGGAGCTGCTCGGCCTGGTCGACCGGGTAAAGGCGATCACCGGGCGGATCGACCTGGTGCACGCCAACAACTCCAAGGGTGCGTTCAACTCCGGCCAGGACCGACACGACAACCTCGGCGGCGGGACTATCGACCCGGAGCTGGTGGTGGCGGTGATCCGGGCGGCCGGCGCGCCGGTGGTCGTCGAGACACCGGGCGGCGTGGCCGGCCAGGCCGCCGACATCGACTTTCTGCGTGAGCAACTCGGAGCGGAGAGCCCGGCGGCATGACGAGCGGACAGCCCGGGACCGGCAACACCCCGCCCACCCCCACCGGCGCGGACACCGAGAGTCGACCCGCCACCACGGCCGCGCCGGGCACGCCCACCCAGCCGGCTCGCCCCTCCGACCCGGCTCGTACCTCCGACAACGCCGCCACCGAGACCACCGCGGGCTCGCCGCCGGACGTCGGTGCAGGCAGTGGAGCCGCCCCGAGTGGCGACCCCGAGGCCGCCCCCGCGACGAGCGGTCCCGCCAGCGACACGGCCCGGCGCGGCGACACGAAGGCCGCCACCAAGCAGGACGCCGCCCAGGGCGGCAGCACCACCAGCGCCAGCACCGCCAAGGACAGCACCACGACCAAGGACACCGGCGCGACCAAGGGCGGTGACGCAGGCAAGGGCGCGAAGGGTGACGACGCCGACGGTCCGGACAAGGCCGACGGCGAGGCGAAGCCCGTCGGCCCGGAGCGTTGGGAGGCGTTCGCCTCCGCGCCGGAGCCACGGCCCTCCATCTTCACTAGGGCCGGCCGCGCCGTCGGTCGGTTCCTGATCCACGAGTGGACCCTGGCCACCCTCGCCGCCACGGCACTGGCCGTGCTGATGACCTGGCCGACGCTGCGCTATCCGCGCTACACCCTCCCGCAGGACTACTGGGACCCCAGCCTGCAGGCCTGGCAGATGGCCTGGTCCGGGCACATCCTGCTGGCCGACCCGGCGCGCCTGTGGCAGTCCAACACGTTCTTCCCGGAGCTGTGGAGCTTCGCGTTCTCCGACACCCTGCTCGGGTACGCCCCGGCCGGCATGCTCGGCAGCGGTCCCGAGGACGCCATCCTGCGCTACAACATCATGTTCGTGTTGGCGCACGCGCTCGCCACGCTCGGGGCGTACGCGTTGGCCCGACAGCTCGGGGCCGGCCGGATCGGTGCCGCCGTCGCCGGTGTGAGTTACACCTACGCGCCGTGGCTGCTGGCCCAGGCCGGGCACCTGCACGTGCTCTCCAACGGGGGCATCCCGCTGGCACTGGCGATGTTGGCGCGCGGGCACGGTTGGTCCCTCCGACACGGTTACCGACCGGAGCGACGGCATGACGGCTGGGTCTACGCCGGTTGGCTGGTGGCGGCGTGGCAGCTCAGCCTCGGCTTCGGCATCGGGTTGCCGTTCGCGTACTTCCTGGCCGGCACGGTGCTGGTCGCTGCCGTCCTCTTCTTCGCGCGGCGGCTGCGCACCAGGCAGGCCGTTCCGTTCGGTCGCCGGCTGTTCACCGCCGATCTGCTCGGCGGGGTGTTGTTCGCCGGTATCGGCCTGTTGATGGCGTTCCCGTTCTACAAGGTGACCGAGCTGCACCCGTACGCCGAGCGCACCATCGCCGACATCAGCATCTTCTCGCCGCCGGCGTCGGGCTTCGTGACGGCGCCCGCGGAGTCGCGGATCTGGGGTGGGCTGCACGAGGGGGCCCGGGCGGCACTGCCGTGGCACCCGGAGATGACCCTCCTGCCGGGCTTCGTGCTCTACGCGCTCGCCGCGGGTGGGTTGTTCTTCTCGGTCTGGCGGCTGCGGCAGCGACTGCTGCTGCTGGTCGGGGTGCTGGTGACGATGGCCTTCGCGATGGGCACCCGCTTCTTCGACGGCACCTTCACCTACGTGCCACTCTTCGAGCACCTGCCGGGCTGGAGCGGGTTGCGTACCCCTGGGCGGTTGATGCTCTGGACCACGTTGTTGCTCGCCCTGCTCGCGGCGGGCGCGGTCACCGCGCTCACCGACCGGGTCCGCGAGTTGACCGCGCAACGGATCCCGTCCTGGCCGGGGCCGTGGCTGCGGATGGCCACCCTGCTGCCGCTGCTGCTGGTCACCGTCGAGGGGCTGAACACCACCCCGCATCCGGTGGTGCCGACCCAGCCGGCGGCGATGCGTTCGGCGGAAGGGCCGATGCTGGTGCTGCCCAGCAATCAGAGCCTGGACCAGCACGTGATGCTCTGGTCGACCAGCGGGTTCCCCGACGTGGTCAACGGTGGTAGCGGCTTCACGCCGCGCCAGCTCGACGACGTCCGTCGGGTGAGCCAGTCGTTCCCGGACCAGACGAGCGTCGACTACCTGCGCACGCTCGGCGTCCGCACTGTGGTGCTGCTGCGCGGCCAGGTCGCCGGCACACCGTGGGAGATCACCATTGACGCCCCGGTCGAGTCGCTCGGCATCAGCCGGCAGGAGGTCGGGGACGCTGTCGTCTATCGGCTCTGAAGCTCTTCATGGGCGGGGTTTGCGGGGGGATCCCGCCCGGCTCCGGGCGGTCAGGCTTGATCCCTGCGCCGGGCGGGCTCCCCCGCAAACCCTGGCGTGGTTCCGGCCGTAGTAGACCTTCAGGCTCTGGGTCAGGTGGTTGGGACGGGCTCGGGTTGCGGTTCGCTGCTCGTCTCTCTGCGGCGCCACCGGTCTATCCAGGGCGCGTCTGGTGCGCCGTCGAGAACGCCGCCGTCCGGGTCGTCCGGGTAGGTGGCCCGCACCGCGTCCTGCTCGGGGTGCAGGATCTCCCGCACCACAAACCCGCAGAGCACCACCACAGTGGCCAGCCGCAACGTCGAGGCCAGCACGAACACACCCTCCGGGAAGACCGGGCGGCTGGTCGCCGCGCCGAGCAGTTCGCCGTAGAAGGCGACGAAGTAGCAGACCTCGGCGATCTGCCAGGCCAGGAACGCTCCCCACTTCGGCCGGGCCAGCACCACCAGCGGGAGCAGCCAGAGGACGAACTGCTGCGACCAGACCTTGCTGAAGATGAGGAACGCCGCCACCACCAGGAAGCCGAGCTGAGCCAGCCGCGGTCGACGTGGTGCCCGCAGCGCCAGCACGGCCACGCCGAGGCAGGCCAGCCCGAACAGCGCGTACGACAGGGTGTTGAGGGTGGGGATGTTGGCGTTCAGCCACTCGAACGGACCGAGCTGGGCGGGGTCGTTGCCGACCTTGCCGTCCAGGTAGCGCCCGATGTACCAGAGCGTGCCCCAGTCGATCGGCCGGGTGGTGTTCAGCTCGAAGAACCGGTCCCAGTTCTCCGGGTACGCCCGGGCGGCCGGCAGGTTCACCAGCACCACGGCGGCGATCGCCGTACCGATGGCGGTGAGCGCGGCGCGGACCCGGTCGGCCCGTAGCGCCAGGATGAGGATCGGCCCGAGCAGGAACAGCGGCCAGAGTTTCGCGGCGCCGGCCAGCCCGAGCAGTATGCCGGCCACCGCCGGTCGTTTCCGGGCCCAGGCCAGCAGGCCGAAGGCGGCCAACCCGATGGCGAGCAGGTCCCAGTTGACGGTGGCGGTGAGCACCAGCGCCGGGGCCAGTGCGAACAGCGCCGCGTCCCAGGGTCGTCGGCGGCGCAGTGCCAGGATCACCGCCACCGTGGCCACCGCGAGCGCGCCCAGCACCAGCGCGTTGAGGTTGTAGAACCACTGCCCCTGGTTGATGCTCGGGTCGCCGTCACCGATCGCGTGCACCGGCAGGCCCAGTGCCCCCATGAAGTAGCCGGTCAGCACCGGGTACTCCACCGGGTGGTCACGGTAGGGCACCTTGCCCTCGTTGAGACCTTCGGCGTAGTAGAGGGCGAGGACGTCGGTGTAGCAGAACCGGGTGTACTGGACGTTGTTCTGCCAGGCGCCGTCCTGACACGGCGACTTCTGCACCCAGTGCAGCGCGAGCGTCAGGCAGGTCAGGGCCAGCACGATCCGGACGGCGGTCCAGAAGCGGCGCTCCCGACCGGCTGGCCGGTTCAGCGCGGTCGCGTGGTCGCCCAGTGGGCCGCCGATCGCGGCGGAGATGCCGCGGACGAACCCATCGGAGCGGGACGGGTGGTCGATGGTTCCGGCTTCGTCGATACCGGGCGTCGACTGGGTGCTCATGAAGAGGCATCCTGCCGTACGACAGGGGTGCCCGTCCCGTCCCGGCGCGGAGTTCCGGGTACGAAAACGCCGCCGCCGGCCGGGACAGGTCGTCCGGCCGGCGGCGGCGTCGTGCGCTGGTGTGGGTCAGTCCCGGTTGGGTGGCAGGCTGGGTAACAGGCCACCGCCGGCGCCACCGGGATTGCCCCCGGGGTTGCCGCCCCCGCCGGGTGTACCGCCGCCCCCGGGGTTGCCGCCCCCGCCGGGGTTACCACCGCCCCCGGGGTTGTTGTTGCAGAACAGGTCGATCAGCGGGTTACACGGCTGGTTGGGTTGATTCGACGGCGGCGGCGGTGGGGGCGGAGGCGGAGGCGCTTCGCCGTTTCCAGAGTCCGGATCGCCGACGTTCGCCGCCGGCGGGAAGTCGAGCTTCGGTTTGCCCTTCAGCGCCTCGTTCATGAACCGCTCCCAGATGTCGCCTGGGAGGTTTCCACCACTGACCTTGCGGCCGTCCTTGAGGATGAGTGGCTTGCGGTCCCGCACGTTGCCCACCCACACCGCGGTGGCCAGCTGTGGCGTGTAACCGATCATCCAGGCGTCGCCGTTGTCCTCGCTGCCGCCCTTGAGTTCCCAGGTACCGGTCTTGGAGGCCGCCTTGCGACCGTCATCGAGCCGATGGTTGACAGCGGCCGGGTAGTCCTTCAGCACTGACGTCACGTCGTCCACGACGCTCTTGTCGATTCTGCGCTTCGAGTCGAGCTTCTCGCTGTAGACCTTGTCCCACTTACCGGTGTTCGGGTTCTGCTTCTCCACCGAGTAGAGGAAGTGGGCCTTGTTGTAGACGCCGCCGTTGGCGAAGGTGGCGACGCCGTTGGCGTGGTCCAGCACGGTGATCGGGTACTGGCCGTAGCCGACCACGTTGAAGAACGGCTCCGGCGTGACGTCCTTCGCGTCGGTCTTGGTCAGGTCGTAGGCCTTCGCCGGGTTGGTGTCAGTACGCCACATGGTGGTGACACCGGCCTGCTTGGCCATGTCGACGACCTTGTCCGCGCCGATCTCCTCCGTGACGTAGTAGAACGGCACGTTGAGGGACTTCAGCGTGGACACCCTGAGGGTGCAGGAGTTGCCGCAGGAGGGGTTGTCGGTGCCGGCGTTGCTGACCTTGAAGGTGCCTGTCGGCTTGAAAGCCTTGCCCTTCCACCGGGACTCGAGCGACTTCTTCTCCTTGAGCGCCGCCGCCAGGGTGTAGATCTTGAAGCTTGATCCGGGGGAGTGACCACCACTGATCGCCCCGGTGGAGTCGGTGTTCTTGCCGGCGTAGTCGGTGCCGGTGCCGTTGTCACCGCCGTAGTACGCGACGACCCGACCGTTGGTGGGGTCGATCGCCACCACCGCGGCCATGATGTTGCTCCGCTCACCGGCCAACTCGGAGCCCTTGGACTTGCGCTGGGCCGTCTCGACCGCCGCGGCCTGCATCTTGGTGTCCACCGTGGTGCGGATCCGGTAACCGCCGGCCATCAGCGCCTGGGAGCACAGCGGCTTGGCGTCGGTCACCTCCGCGTCCTTCTCGACGCAGATGCCCCTGTCCCGCATCTCCTGGCGGACGTAGTTGATGACGTTGCCGTACGGGGTGTCGACGCCGAAGTCGACGCCGATGCCGCCCTTCTTCGGGGCCTTGATGCTCTTCATCGGGTACTCGGTAGGCCGCGGCTCCTTGCCGGGCACACCGAGCCAGCCCTCCTTGACCATGCCGTCGATCACGTAGTTCCAGCGGTCCTGGGCGTCGGTCGGGTTGATCGCCGGGTCGTACCCCTGGTGGGTGGAGCTGGGTTCCGGTTGCTTGATCAGGGCTGCGAGCACCGCGCCCTCGGCCGGCTTGAGGTCCTTCACCGACTTACCGAAGTAGGTCTGCGACGCCGCCTCGATGCCGTAGGCACCCCGGCCGAAGTAGATCACGTTGAGGTAGTGCTGCATGATCTGCGGCTTCGTGTACTCGTCGTTGAGCTTGGAGGCGAGGATCGCCTCCTTCACCTTCCGGGCGTACGTGTCGTCCTTCAGGTTGTCGTAGGCGTTACGCGCGTACTGCTGGGTGATGGTGGAGGCACCCTGCTTGTCGCCGCCGGAGAGGTTGTTCCAGCCGGCACGGGCGATGCCCTTGTAGTCCACACCGGAGTGCCGGTAGAAGTTCCGGTCCTCGGCGGCGGCCACCGCGTCCTGCACGTACTGCGGAATCTGGTCGATGGTGACCAGGGTGCGGTTCTGATCCCCCACCTTGGCGATGATCGTCTTGTTGTCGAAGGCGTACAGCGTGGTCGCCTGCGGCGGGGTGATCTCGTCCGGGAGCACCACGTTCGTCGAGTAGTAGGTGAACCCGACCACGCCGATGCCGGCGAGCATGATGAAGACGGCGAACCCGGCGATCAGCAGGTTCATCCGCTTGCGCTTCTTGGCCCGCGCCGCGGCACCCGGGTCACCCGGACCACGACCGCCCCGACCGGGACCGCCCGGGCCTCCCGGCCCATTGGGCCCGCCCGGCCCACCGGAGACCGGTGAGACGCTCGCCCGAGCGACCGCCGCACGACCGCCGACCGACGCGGAGCCGACGCTGGCCCGGCCCGCCGAGGCGGTGCCGACCGAGGCGGCCCCGACGGCCGCGGCGCCGACCGCCGCCCGTCCTGCCGGTGCGCCCGGCGCCGGGGAGACGGGCACCGAGGCCCGACCGGCGCCAGCGCGACCGGTGGCGGCCACACCCGGTGCCGGCGATACCGGCACCGAGGCCCGTCCGGCCCGGCCCGGCGATGCCGAACCCACCGAGGCGGATCCGGCGGCCGCGCCGCCACGCGGCGGCACCGAGGCGGAGCCGCCAACCGTGGCGCGACCACCGGCAGCCCGTGGTGTCACCGAGGCCCGGCCTGGGGTTGCCGTGCCTCGGTCGGAGGCTGACCAGCCGCTCCCGCCGGAGTCACCGCCGGGTCTGCGGTACGCGTCGTCCGCGCCCGGTCCGGGGTCACCGTCGGGACCCGAGTGCTGGGTCCGTCCGCGCGCAGAACTGGGATCGCCGTACGAGTTCATTCCTCACACCCTGCCGGTCGCGGTGGGGCGCTGCTGCGCCGCCACCGGGTTGCCGTGAGTTGCTTCACCCGGGGCGCCGGCACGGGGGTGCCGGCCGACCGGGGTCATTGCCGTATCAATCGGGCCAATCGGACCACCATCCAGTCGACCGTCCCGGGTTACGTCCGCGGCCCCGGGGCCGGTACAACCAGCTGAGATCACCGTTGCGCCTCTCGCCTCCGCCGGCCGGCGCCTTCGGCGCCCGCCGCGTCCTGCTCGCCGGTGCCGTCGCTGTCGGCGGCCAGACCGTCCCGGCCGAGCAGGTACTGCTCGACGAGATGGTTCCAGTCACAACCGAGGCACACCTCCACCACGAAGACCTGGAACTCACGCAGCGTCATCGCCAGCACTGGCAACTCGGCAAGTGTCCGGGCCTGCCCGGCGGACTGCTTGAGTTCGTCACCGTAAATGTAGTGGACGAGGGTCAGGTTTTCGCTGCGGCAGATCGGGCAGCGCCGGTCGGTCGGCTCACCATGGAACCGAGCGGCGTTCTTCAGGTACGGCGACGCGTCGCAGACGTCGTACGTGCCGACTCGGCCGGCCAGGAGCTCACGCAGCACCGCTCGCTTCTGAAGCGAGTAGTCGACGACCTGGCGCTGCGTACGCATGCGGAGAAGGGTACGCGGTCCGGCCCGAGCAGGCGACCGCGCTCACATTCCGTGACGACGACATCTCGGAACGGGGGTTTGCCCCGACCCCCGCGACCCGCTAACGTGCGATGTATCGGTCCGATACATCGCGGCGGTTATCACTCCACGCCGGAGGGTAAAGAGAGGGTGGCCCCGTGCTCGAGTTCGCCATCCTCGGCCTCCTGCAGGAGTCTCCGATGCACGGCTATGAGCTGCGCAAGGAGCTGACCGCCAAACTCGGCGCGATCCGGGCGGCGATCAGCTACGGCTCGCTCTACCCCACGCTACGCAGGCTGCAGGCGGCGGGATGGATCACCGAAGCTGCTGAGACGCCCGCCACTGCCGAGGAGGTTCCCGCGCTGACCAGCCGACGAGGTCGGGTGGTCTACAAAATCACCGCGGAAGGCAAGGAACGCTTCGCCCAGCTGATCGCACAGGCCGGGCCCGAGACGTACGACGACACGGGCTTCGGGGTGCACTTCGCGTTCTTCGCCCGGACCGACCAGGCGACCCGACTGCGCATTCTGGAGGGTCGCCGCCGCAAGATCGAGGAGCGTCGCGAAGGGCTTCGTGACGTGCTGGGCCGGGCGGCCGAGCGCCTCGACGCTTACACGCTGGAACTGCAGCGCCACGGTCTTGATGCCTGTGAGCGCGAGGTCCGCTGGCTGGAGGAGCTCATCGCCAACGAGCGCTCCGGCCGAGCCCCGACGGTCCCGAACATCGGGACAGCCGGCGGCCGACGAGAAGACAACAGCCCGCCTCCGCCTGGAGAGACCAGGAATGAGCGGCCGTGACAGAAAAGAAGGAGGCAGACGCTATGGGCTCCGTCCGCGTCGCCATCGTCGGTGTGGGTAACTGCGCCTCGTCCCTGGTTCAGGGCGTCGAGTACTACCGGAACGCCAACCCGAACGACCGCGTCCCGGGTCTCATGCACGTCGCCTTCGGCGACTACCACGTCAACGCCGTGGAGTTCGTCGCGGCATTCGACGTGGACGCCAAGAAGGTGGGCATGGACCTCGCGGAGGCGATCGTCGCCAGCGAGAACAACACCATCAAGCTCTGCGACGTGCCGCCGACCGGCGTGACGGTGCAGCGCGGTCCGACCTTCGACGGTCTGGGCCAGTACTACCGCGAGATCGTCGAGGAGTCGGACGCCACCCCGGTCGACGTGGCGCAGGCGCTGCGTGACGCGCAGGTCGACGTCGTCGTCTGCTACCTCCCGGTCGGCTCCGAGCAGGCCGCCAAGTTCTACGCCCAGGCCGCGATCGACGCCGGCTGCGCGTTCGTCAACGCCCTGCCGGTCTTCATCGCCTCCGACCCCGAGTGGGCCCAGAAGTTCACCGACGCCGGCCTGCCGATCGTCGGTGACGACATCAAGAGCCAGGTCGGCGCCACCATCGTGCACCGCGCCCTCGCGAAGCTCTTCGAGGACCGTGGCGTCGAGCTGCTGCGCACGTACCAGCTCAACTTCGGCGGCAACATGGACTTCATGAACATGCTGGAGCGCAAGCGCCTGGTCTCGAAGAAGATCTCGAAGACCCAGTCGGTGACCTCGCAGATCCCGCACGAGATGAGCAAGAGCGACGTGCACATCGGCCCGTCGGACCACGTGCCGTGGCTGGACGACCGCAAGTGGGCGTACATCCGCCTCGAGGGCCGTTCGTTCGGTGACACCCCGCTCAACGCCGAGCTCAAGCTCGAGGTGTGGGACTCCCCGAACTCGGCCGGCGTCATCATCGACGCGGTCCGGGCCGCGAAGATCGCCCTGGACCGGAAGATCGGCGGCCCGATCCTGTCGGCCTCGTCGTACTTCATGAAGTCCCCGCCGGTGCAGTACGCCGACCACGACGCCCACCAGGCCGTCGAGGAGTTCATCGCCGGTGAGGTCGCGCGCTGACGCGCTGAGTCACCAAGCAGGTCGAAGGGCCGGGTCCGCGTGGACCCGGCCCTTCGCCGTGGGTCCGCCGCCATCGCGGGTACGAGGGCGGTCCCGTGATTCACGGCACCTCTTCCGGAACCACAGGTGACCGGGCGGCTGGGCGCGCCGGTGGCGATCCTCGTCGCGGTGGTCCTGCCGACCCTGCCACCGGCCAACGCCTTCTTCCGGTCACGGACCCCGGTCGACCCGCCGTGGCCCGGCGCAACGACACCCGGCACCGGCCGGGAGGGGTCGCCCAGCACCGGCTGAGGCCCGCCGAGGTGGTTCAGGACCAGGCGCGTCGCAGCGCGACCCCGGCCTCCAACTCCAGCAGCTTGACCTTGCGGGGCAGGCCCCCACCGAAGCCGACCAGCTTGCCGCCCGCGCCGACGATCCGGTGACACGGCACGATCACCGGGATCGGATTGCGGTTGCAGGCCACCCCGACCGCCCGTGCCGCCCCAGGATCGCCGACCAGGCGCGCCACCTCCCCGTACGTCAGCGTCTGCCCGTACGGAATCCGCGTCATCTCACGCCACACGGCGCGCTCGAAGTCGGAGCCGCGTGGCGGCGACACCGGGACGGTGAACCCGGTCAGCTCACCGGCGAAGTACGCCCGCAGCTCGTCGACGGCCTGCCGGGACAGCGCGTCGTCGGGCGCCTCGGCGGCTGCCTCGACCCGCCCGAAATGCGCACCGCAGACGCTGGTGCCGTCGGTGGCGACGGAGAACTCACCGATCGGTGCGTCGAGCACGGTCCAGCGCATCCACCCATTCTCCCTGTCCCGGACTCCTTCGCCGGCGCGGCTACCAGCGCCGGGCCGAGTCCCACTACTCGGCGGACCGGATCGCCTCCGCCGCCCGCTCGGTGAAGGTGGGCGCTGCCCTTTTCCGATCACCGTCAGCGATTCGGCAGCGGTAGATCATCTTGCCCTCTCGCCGGCTCGTTCGGCGTTGCGCGGCGTCGATACCGTCAAGGTCGTGGCATCGGGGACGCTCATCTTTCTGATCATCGGCGGGGCGGGCATCGGTGTGCTCGCACTCGCCCTGCTCGGCACCGAACTGCTCCAGTTCGGGCACCCCGACGTGGACGGGCCGATCTCGGTCGAGACGGTCGCCGGCTTCGCCGGGGCGTTCGGGTTCGGCGGCGCCATCGTCAACGAACTGCTCGGTGCGCGTACCCCAGGCATGGTCGTCGGGGCGGTGGTCGGTGGGGTGCTCGCGGCCGTGCCCACCGGATGGTTGGCGTCCCGGCTGAGCCGGGCGGCGCGCAACATGCGCACCGACGCCACCCCCACCCGTGACGACCTGGTCGGCGCGCTCGGCCTGGTCGTCACCCCGGTGCCGGCCGACGGGTACGGCGAGGTCCGCGTTCGCCTCGCCGGCCAACCGGTCAAGCTCAGCGCCCGCGCGGACCAACCGATCCCGATCGGCGCCCAGGTCTTCGTCGTGCAGGCGCTCAGCGAGACCAGCGTGCACGTCGAGACCTACTGATCAACCCCTCGTAGACGGGACTGCTCATATGGCACTACTCATCGCCATCGGCGGCGCGGTTCTCCTCGCGCTCATCCTGGTGCTCTTCGTGCTCTCCCGGATCAAGGTGGCCGGGCCGAACGAGGCGTTCATCGTCACCGGCCGCAAGGGCCGCACCACGCAGACCGCCGACGGTGGGCGGTCCACCGACACCTCCGGGCAGAAGGTCGTGCTCGGCGCTTCGGTCTTCGTGCTGCCGGTGGTGCAGAAGCTCCAGTCCCTGGACCTGTCCAGCCGACGGATCGACGTCGGCATCCGGGGCGCGGTGAGCAAGCAGGGCATCCGCGCCGACCTGCACGGGGTGGCGATCGTCAAGGTCGGTGGCACCGAGGACGCGATCCGGGCCGCCGCCCAGCGGTTCCTGCACCAGCAGGACGAGATCGACAACTTCACCCGGGAGGTGCTGGCCGGCGCGCTGCGCTCGATCGTCGGCCGGCTCACCGTCGAGGAGGTCATCCGGGACCGGGCGGCGTTCGCCAGCGCGGTGGCCGAGGAGGCCGAGCACTCGATGACCAACCAGGGTCTGGTGCTGGACACCTTCCAGCTCCAGGACATCCTCGCCGAGGGCTCCTACCTGCAGGACCTGGGCCGGCCCGAGGCCGCCCGGGTGCTCAAGGACGCGGCGATCGCCGAGGCGCGGGCCCGGCAGCAGGCCGAGCAGGAGCGGCTGCTCGCCGAGGAGGCCATCGCCGAGGCGAACCGGAACCTGGCCCTCAAGCAGGCCGGCATCCAGGCCGAGATCGACGCCGCGAAGGCGAAGTCCGCGGCGGCCGGGCCGCTCGCCCAGGCCGAGCGGGACCAGGCGATCCTCTCCGAGCAGCAGAAGGTGGCCGAGCGCAACGCCGAACTCAAGCAGCGCCAACTCGACACCGAGGTGCGCAAGCCGGCCGACGCCGCCCGGTACAAGGTGGAACAGGAGGCCGAGGCGGCCCGCAACGCTGCGGTGCTGCACGCCGACGCGCAGCGCCAGTCCGTCATCGCCGCCGCGCAGGCCTCCGCCGAACAGGCCCGCCTCACCGGTGAGGGTGAGCGGGCACGGCGGGCCGCGCTCGCCGAGGCGAACGCCATCGAGGGCGCCAAGGAGGGTGAGGCCGAGCAGCGTCGGCGCTCCGCGATCGCCGAGGCGGTGGAGCGGGAGGGTCAGGCCGAGGCCGCGGCCATCCTGGCGAAGGGTGAGGCCGAAGCGGACGCGATGGCGCGCAAGGCCGAGGCGTTCGCCGCGTACGGCGAGGCGGCCGTGCTGGACCTGCTGGTCAAGGTGCTGCCGCAGGTCGTCGAGGCGGCCAGTGCGCCGATCGGGGCGATCGACAAGATGACGGTCATCTCCACCGACGGCGCGTCGTCGCTGACGAAGTCGGTGGCCGGCAACGTGGCCCAGGGCCTCCAGCTCGGCAGCGACCTCACCGGGATCGACCTGCCCGGCCTGCTGGCGCGGCTCGGCTCGGCGTCGACCCCGGCCGGCAACGGTGCCGCATCCGTCGACGGGAAGGCCGTCGAGAGCCGCTGACGCCATCGTGGTCGGTCAACCGCATCGACCAGAAGACGGCTCCCGCCACCGGTGAGGTGACGGGAGCCGTCGGCTCAGGAAACGTGACCGAATCAGGCGGGAGGCGCCGGAACGGTGTGACCGGCGAACTCTCCGGCCGATGCGACTGACACACCACCTGGCGGAACCTGACGCTGGTACACCCGCGTGGCGTCGCCGAAGTTCCGGTAGACGATCATCCACCCGTTGCCGCTGCTGTTGACGATCGGGCTGACAGTCGGATCGGTTGCGGCCGGGTCGCTGTAGTCCGGATTGACGCGCGCCCAGTCACCCCAGCTACCCGAGCCGGCGGATGCCTCGAAGACCCGGTAGATCTCGTTGTCCGAACCCCGCACCACCACCGCCGTCCGTCCGAGTGCCGGATCGAGGATCACGGCGGGCGGTCCGGCGGCGATCTGGGCGCCGATGCCGTTCCAGTTGGAGGACCATGTACCGCTGAGGTCCTGCTGCTTCACCACCACGGAGCCGTCAGCGGCACGGGCGAAGATGGCCGTACGGTAACCGGGGTGGACGAGCGCGGCAGGAGCACCGGTAACGGTGCCCCCGAGATCTGTCCAGGACGACGACAAGGACCCGTCGTTGGCGTAGACAGTGGTCTTGACCGAACCGGCAGCGGTGGTGCCGATGATCCGCAGGCCAGTGTCGATGTTCACCGCCGTGACCGAACCCACCAGGCCGGCGCTGCCCAGGCTCGCCCACCGAGGGCTGCTGTCCGACTGCCGGTAGTGCCAGAGCCGGCCATCGACGTCGACGCCGAAGATGACGCTTGTGCCGTCGCTGAGCATGGCTGCCGTCGGCGGGCCGGCCATCGATCCACCGATGGTGGCGATCGGTCCCCAGGTCGCCGCGCCCTCGGCGGTCTGGCTGCCGGCCCAGATGGTGGCGTTGGTGTGCCGGACGGTCACCTGGACGGGCTTGCCGCCGGGCTGATTCAGCGCCGGTTGCCCGGTAAGAGCCTCCAAACCGGAAGCGGGGTTCCACTGGATGCTGGAGAAGTCGTCCGGGTTGCTCTGGTGACCGATCCGCAGTCGCCCAGAGTTGTCCACGAAGGCGTACTCGATGGTTCCGACGGCGGTACCGGCCGGCTTGGCCTGGAGCACCGAAGTTCGGGAGTACGTGGCGATCGGCAGGGGGGTCACCGGGTCGGCGAACCAGCCCTGGAGATCGACCACCAGATGCACGGTGCCGCTTGAGGTGTTGCGGAAGCGCACCTTCCCCTCGGAGTTGACCTGTGCCACCAGGAGGCTGGATCGGGCCGACTCACCAGAGTTGAATTGAAGTGCCGGGCCGAGAATAGGGGGATCCGTACCAAAGGAACCCTCTGCGACGCTAAAGGCCCCGCTTGCGGCAGGCCGGACAGCTGTGGCGTTCAGGACAACGCCAGCAACACCTCGGACCGGCAGCCCATTAGTGCCGCCGACAGCGACATCAACACTGGCACCGGCCGCGATCGGCGCCCCATTACCGATGCTGCGGGTGTCGATCAGCCGGCTGGCATCCACCGCGCGCAGGCCGGCCCCCGTCGTCGGGCTGTCGGTGAAGTATCCCTGCACCGTGATGACGACATCGATCGCCGAACCAGCGTTGACGAGCTGAACGACGTGGCTGCCGTCTCCCTTGAGCTTCACACTCACTGCCATCGAGGTGTTGCCGGCCCGATAATCAATGCCAGTGGCGGAAAGACTGTCCGAACCGATGGTCAACCAGCCGCCAGACGTCGCGCCGATGACGGCCACGTCCGCCAGCACCGCCTTGGCAGTGCTCGGCAGCGCGAATGACCCCCCGCTGGGCTTGCGTTGCCCCAAGGTGACACTCCGAGTTTCGCCGCTCGCCAGTTTCCGCGGTAGCCCCCAGAACCTGTGGCGGGTATCGGTCATCACAATGTGATCCATCGCCACGAAGCCGGAGCCGATTCCGCCGGTGTTGGTCGTGAAATAGCCCTGCACGTCCAACTTCAGGTTGACCTTGCCGGCTTGGTTGTGTAGGGCGATCTTGCCGTTCGCCCCGACCTTCACCACCACCGAATTCGAGATGACCTCACCGGTTGAGGCGTTCAGCGATGAGGCGGCTGGCCTCGTGGCCTGGTCCGGGTAGACAGTCACAAAAGTGTTGACCGTCGGGCTGATCGCCGTCACGTCGACCAAGAGCGCGCTGACCCCGTTGGCTGGCACACCGCCGACTCCGAGAGCACTGACAGTGGCCACGGTATCTGCGTCCCGAGGGCCGGTGTAGCCCCCAGTACCACTGCGGGTGTCCAGCAGCACGGTTTGGTTGATCGGGACGTAGTCGCCGCCCTTACCTGCGGCGTCGGCATGGACCGCCCCAGCCGGAACGACTACTGTTCCGACGGCCATAAGGAGAAGGACTGCCAGTAGCCTTACCACTGCCGTTCGATTACTGACCCGATAATGCAACGGTACCGCCTCTCGTAAGTTTGGATCGAACTTCCACCCCCGATGTTGGAACAGGGTGGGGTCGAACGGCATGAAGTCGTGAATTGCCACCTCAATGCCTGAACATTGGCCCCGCCCAGCCAGGTGTGAGCAACGGCAGGACAGGGAGCAGCACGCCGAATGATTGGCGCAGAACAGCAGTTCCGGCACCCGACGGTGCGGCAAGACAAACGGAACTGGGGAAAGAGGGGTTAGGCGAAACCCCCGCCGACGATCACGGCTTCAGCGTGATGCGCGATCGCAAACAGACCAGGAAGGCAAGAGATTCGAGATGAACCCCGCGCATACTCCGTGGCAGCGGCCAGATGATTGCCCTCGCGATTGGGCCGGCCAGCAAGATTCCAGCGCGTAGATGGTCATGCGTCACACCCCCGTGTGCTGCTCATCATCAATGTGCCGCTGTACATTCGCAGCGCAGACGACTCACTGTCAAGAGGTGGTTCCAGGGTGTAGGCAATGCCCGAAATGACCTGGGATAGTTACGGTGGGTCACCGATAGCTGGAGCGACGCCACAAGGCGCATCTGAGTCGATCAACCCGAGCCCGACCGGCGGCTCAACCGATGATGCCCTCGGCGCGGGCCCAGCGCAGCAGTTCCGCCTCGGCGGCGTCGCGGTCCAGCGGGCCGCGTTCGAGGCGCTGCTCCTTGAGGTGCTTCCACGCCCGGCCGACCACCGGCCCCGGCGGTACGCCGAGCAGCTCCATGATCGCGTTGCCGTCCAGGTCGGGTCGGACCCGCGCCAGGTCCTCCTCGGCGGCGATCCGGGCGATCCGGTCCTCCAGCGCGTCGTAGTCGGCCGCGAGCTGGGCGGCCTTGCGCCGGTTGCGGGTGGTGCAGTCCGAGCGGGTCAGCTTGTGCAGGCGGGGAAGCAGGTCACCGGCATCGGCGACGTAGCGGCGCACCGCCGAGTCGGTCCACTCGCCCCGCCCGTACCCGTAGAAGCGCAGGTGCAGCGCGACAAGCGCGGTCACCTTCGCGGTGACCTCCTTCGGGTACCGCATCGCCTTCATCCGGGCCTTGGTCAGCCGCGCGCCGACCACCTCGTGGTGGTGGAAGCTGACCCGACCGTCGGACCCGACCGCCTTCGTCGCCGGCTTGCCGACGTCGTGCAGGAGGGCGGCCATCCGCAGGATGAAGTCGCAGCCCTCCTCCTCGTAGGAGACCGCGTTCTCGACGACCGTCAACGTGTGCTCGTAGACGTCCTTGTGCTGCGCGTGCTCGTCGATCTCCAGCTTCAGACCGGTCAGCTCCGGCAGGAACCGCTCGGCCAGCCCGGTGTCCACCAGCAGCCGCAGCCCGGTGATCGGGTCCGCGCCGCAGAGCAGCTTGGTGAACTCGTCGCGGACCCGCTCGGCGGTGATCCGGTCCAGGTCGGCGGCCATCTCGGTCATCGCCAGATGCACGTCCGGGTGCACCGCGAACCGCAGCTGGGCGGCGAACCGGGCGGCCCGCAGCATCCGCAGCGGGTCGTCGCCGAACGACTCACCCGGCGTGCTCGGGGTACGGATCACCTTGGCCGAGAGGTCGGCCAGCCCGCCGTGCGGGTCGGTGAACCGGTGGTCCGGCAGGCTGACCGCCATCGCGTTGATCGTGAAGTCGCGCCGCTTCAGGTCCTCGTCGAGGCTGGTGCCGTACACCACCACCGGGTTGCGGCTGACCTGGTCGTACGACTCCGCGCGGAACGTGGTGATCTCCAGCCGGAGGCCGTCGCGCTGAGCACCGATGGTGCCGAACTCCCGACCGGTCTCCCAGATCGACTCGGCCCAGCCCTTGATGATCCGCAGGGTCTCGTCCGGGTGCGCGTCGGTGCAGAAGTCGAGGTCGTCCCCGAGTCGACCGAGGAGGGCATCCCGCACCGAACCCCCCACCAGGTGCAGTTCGTGACCGGCGCGGACGAAGCGGCGGCCCAACTCGTCGGCGACCGGGGACACCCGGAGCAGTTCGGCGACGGCGTTGCGCTGCGCGGCGGTGAGTTCGCGGCGGTCGGCGGCATGAGGAGCGGAGGCTTCGGACATGGGATCGCCAGCTTATCGGGCCGGGGTGTGATCCGATCCGCCGGGCGCGGGTAACGGGTGGGGGTTGACTATGGTCTGTGGCGTGCGGGTCGGTGTCCGACCCGACGTACCCCTGGGAGGCTGGAGATGAGCGGCGGGCTCTACCGCAGCGCCAACGCCGCGAACGACGGCGGGGCCGGAACCCGTCCCGGGGACGGTGCCACCTTCATCTCCGCCGAACCGCTGAACCAACCGGCCATGGAGTCGACAGCGCCGCCGCAGGAGCAGGTGGGCGAGGCGAGCGCCGCGACCAACAGCGCGGTGATGGCGATCGGCAGCCTGGTCAGCCGGGGTACTGGTTTCCTACGCACGTTGGCGTTGACCGCCGCGCTGGGTGGGGCGCTGGTCGGAGACGCGTACACCACCGCGCAGATCCTGCCCGGCATGGTCTACGAGTTCCTGCTCGGCGGCATCCTCACCAGCGTGCTGATCCCGGTGCTGGTCCGTCGGCGCAAGGTCGACACCGACGGTGGTCAGGCGTACGCCCAACGGCTGCTCACCCTGGCGGTGCTGACCCTGGCGGGAGCAGCCCTGCTGGCCGTGCTGTCGGCGGGCTTGCTGACCAAGCTCTACGCCGGCGACAACACGGGCGACGAATTCCGGAGCCTGGTCAAGGCACTGTCGTACCTGATGCTGCCGATGATCTTCTTCACCGGCCTCAGCGCGCTGATCAGCGCGGTGCTCAACACCCGGGGGCACTTCGCCGCGCCGATGTGGGCGCCGATCCTCAACAACATCGTGGTGATCGCCACCGCCGGGCTGTACATAGCGATCTTCGGGGCCGAGATCGTCAAGCCGGAGGAGATGACCACCGACCGGATCCTGCTGATCGGTGGCGGCACCCTGCTCGGTGTCGCGATCCAGGCCGCCGGCCTGCTGCCGGCGCTGCGCAAGGTCGGCTTCCGGTGGAAGTTCCGGTTCGACTTCCGGGCCCTCGGACTGCGGGAGCTGGGGCGTCTCGGCGGCTGGATGTTCTGTTACGTCGCGGTGAGCCAGGTCGGCCTGATCGTGCTGTTCAACCTGCTGAACCGTGCCGGCAAGGAAAACGCCGCCGGTCCGCTGATCTACAACAACGTGTTCCTGCTGCTGATGATGGCGCACGGCATCATCGCCGTCTCGATCATCACCGCACTGATGCCCCGAATGAGCGCGGCGGCGGCCGACGGTCGGTACTCCGACGTCGCCGCCGACCTGTCCCGTGGCACCCGCACGGTCTCGGCGGTGCTCGCCCCGATCGCGGTCTGCTACGCGGTGCTGGCGACTCCCCTGGCCGTGACGCTGTTCCGCTACGGCGCGTTCACCGACGAGAACGCGGCGGACACCTCGCTGGTGCTGCTCCTGGCGGCGCTGGCATTGGTGCCGTTCGCAATCAGTCAGCTCTTCACCTTCGCGTTCTACGCCCTGCCGGACACCCGCACCCCGGCGCTGATCAACATCCCGGTGGTGGCCCTGCGCATCGGCGTGCAGGTGGTGCTCTACGTCGCCTTCGCCGCCCATTTCGCCGCGGCCGGGATGATGATCGGCAACACGGTGTCGTACCTGGCGGCGGCCTTCGCCTCGGCCTGGTTGCTGCGGCCCCGGGTGGGCCGGATCGGGATGGGCGCCATTCTGCGCACCCTCGGCCGGGTGGCGGTCGCCGCGTTGGGGGCCGCCCTGGTCGGCCTCCTCGTCGTGAACCTCCTGCCCGGTGGCGACCGGCCAAGTTGGATGCAGGCTGTCGTCCAGCTCGTGATCGGTGGCGCGGTGATCGGCGGGACCTACCTGGGTCTGGCCATGGTGCTGCGGATCGGGGAGATCACCGAGGTGGTCGGGATGGTTCGCCGCCGCCTCGGTCGCTGAATGCCAGCAGCTGATTACAACAAGTTGGCATTCATACGGACCGTGACCGCGGATCACCAGGCTGGGGACGCTTCTGTGGATAACTCCGCGATTCGCCGGTCAACCACCGCTTCAGCCTGTGGATAACCAACCGTACGGCTGAGCGTGGCGAACCGATCGGTGGGAACGTACGAGGCAGCGCGAGCGCCAGGCCGGCCCAGCCCCGGCTTCGGTCACTTGCGGTGAAGCCGTAGATTAGCTAGTACATGTGCCAGCAACGTGGCTGACAACGGTCGTAACCGGACGACTTCTCCGACTGCCGGAACCCCGCCAGTTACAGCGGGAAGATGACATGTCGGAGAGACGGGCAACCCGGGTAAGGTCGCTCTCGACGGGTACGGCAGGGGCCGACGCTGGGCGTCGACACCGGTCGGCCGGTTCCTTCAACGGCAGAGCGGGAAGCCACATGCCCAGCAGTTCGGGTTCATCGATCGACACGATCACCGAGGGAGGACGGGTGACCCAGGTCGGCGAGGGTCAGGAGGCGGACGAAAGCGCTCCTCCGGTCATGACCTTCGGTGCTCCCACGGCCGGTGAAGTCCTCGCCGAGCGGTACGAACTGGTTGAGCACATCAACAACGACAGTGCGGGTCGGCTGGTCTGGCGCGGGGTCGACGTCATCCTGCGCCGTCCCGTTGCCGTGGTGCTGCGCTACCCGGGCGGTGACTCCGCCACCGAGATGCTTCAGGCCGCCGTCGCAGCCAGCCGGGTCATCCACCCCAACCTGGTCGGCGTCTACGACGCGATCGACGAGGCCGACCGGGCGTACGTGGTGCGCGAGTGGGTCGACGGGCAGTCCCTGCGGGATCTGACCACCGACGGCCCCCTGGATCCGGCTCGGGCCACCGCCATCGGCAACGCCGTCGCGAGCGCGCTCGCCGCTGTGCACGCCACCGGCATGGTGCACGGCAACGTCCACCCCGGCACCGTCATGATCAGTGACGAGGGCCGCGTGGTCCTGGCCGATGCCCGCACCGACGGCGCCGACAGCCAGGAGAACGACATTCGGGCGGTCGGCGGCATCCTCTACTTCGCACTGACCGGCTCCTGGCCGCACACCGAGGCACCGCTGCGGGGCGCCACCGCCGGCCACGGCCGCGCCGCGATCCCGGACGCTGTCCGAGACGCCTCGGGTGCCATCGCGGCACCCCGCCAGGTCCGGGCGGGCGTCCCGGCGTACCTGGACGACCTGACCATGGATCTGCTCGACGCCGAGATCGCGCCGCCGTCCTCCGACGTGCTGGCCGCCGAGTTGGCGCGACTGGACGTGCCGGCCGAGGATGAGCACTACCTCGACAACAGCGGGCCGCTGCGGTTCGCCGCCGAAACCGGAGAAGAGCCATCGCCGCTGGCCGCGGCGGGGGGTCGCAAGGTCGCCGTCGGCATCGCCGGCCTGTTGGCCGTCGCCCTGGTCGGTCTGCTGATCGGAATCATCGCGTTGGGCGGCGACGACGACGACCCGAAGTCGAACCCGGTCGCCGCACCGACCTCCAGTGCCCCGGCCGGTGACGCCACCCCGGCCGCCGCGACGGCGCGCAAGTTGACGGTCAAGGATGTCCGGATCATCGACCCGGACAGCAAGAACCGCAGTGAGGTCCGAGGCGCCGAAAAGGTCATCGACGGTGACGAGGACAAGGGCTGGGAGACCGAGACCTACGTGAACAGGCCCAACTTCGGCAACCTGAAGAAGGGCATGGGCGTCTGGATCGACCTCGGCGAGCCGCACACCGTCAAGTCGGTGCAGGCGGTGCTGTCAGCCACCGGTGCGTCCGCCCAGCTTCTCGCCGGCACCACCAACCCGCCGTCCAGCACCAACGGTGACAAGCAGTTGGTGGCGAGCTACAAGACCGCCATCGGCCAGCCGTTCGAGGACCACGACGGCACCACAATGACGTTCAACGGCTTCGACGCCGACCAGAAATACCAGTACCTGCTGTTCTGGATCACCGAGCTGCCGCCGTCGGAGGGCGGGTTCAAGCTGGGGGTGCAGGAGATTACGGTCCAGGGGTCGTGAGCCGGGCGCCACGATCCGGGCACCGCACTCGCTGGACGCGGTGATGGACGGGCGTGCCGCCGCACCGGACCTGGAGCTGCTGCGCGCGCACGTCGCCGGCGACCGGGACGCCTTCGCCGAACTGTTCCACCGGCACCGCGACCGGTTGTGGGCGGTGGCCCTGCGGACGCTCGGCGACCGTGAGGAGGCAGCCGACGCACTCCAGGACGCCCTGCTGTCGGCGCATCGGGCGGCGGCCCGGTTCCGCGGTGACTCCGCCGTCACCACCTGGCTGCACCGGATCGTGGTCAACGCCTGCCTGGACCGGATCCGCCGCCGGCAGGCGCACCCCACAGTGCCGCTGCCGGACGGCAACCGCTCCGAGGACGGATCGGGCACCGGCCGGCTGGAGCCGGCCGCACCGGCAACGGACCACGACACCGTGCTGGTTGTCCGCGAGGCGCTCGCCGCGCTGCCCGTCGAGCAACGCGCCGCGCTGGTACTGGTCGACGTGCAGGGCTATCCGGTCGCCGAGGTCGCCCGCATCCTCGGCGTCGCCGAGGGGACGGTGAAGAGCCGGTGTGCCCGGGGCCGGGCACGGCTGGCCGTGCTGCTCGGGCATCTCCGCCCCGCTGCCGCCGCGACGTCTTCGGCCCGACCGGACCCGACCGCCCCGGGCGTGCCCGGCGTCACGCCGGGGAACCCCAGCCCGGTGGAGGGCGTCGGATCGAGGTCAGGCCGGTACCGGCGGGACGCCAACCAGGAGGACACGTGACGACCGAGGGGTTCCGGGAGGTCGACGCCGACCTCCTCGCCGACTACCTCGGCGGGGCGTTGGACGGCACCCCGCAGCAGGACGAGGTCGCCCAGCTGGTCTCCGCGGACCCGTCCTGGGCCGAGGCGTACGCGCTGCTGGCCCCTGCCGTGACCGAGGTCCGGGCGGACCTGACCCGCTGGGCCGAGCCGTCCCCGCAGATGCCACCGGCGATCACCGACCGGCTGCTGGCCGCGTTGGCCTCCGCGCAGCCGACGAACGACACCTCGACCGGGGACGCGCGCACCGCCGCGTCGAGCGTCGATCCGGCGACACCCGTGGTCGTACCGACGCAGGGCGGTGCCGGTCGACGGCCGGCTCTCCCCACACCCGCCGGGGGGCCGGGGCGCGGGGTGTCCACCGGCCCAGGTCGCCGCCGGCGCGGCTGGGCCAGCCGTGGCGCACCCGTGGCCGCTGCCGCGATCGCCGTCATCGCCGTCGCCCTGGGCCTCAACCAGCTGTCGATGCCCGCGTCGGACGACTCCGGCAGCGCCCCCGCCATGGATCGGCCGGCCAGCGCGCCCGAGGGCGCCGCGGGGGCCGGGACGGTCCGGACCACCGGGCCGGCGCTGCGCAGTGGTACGAACTACACCCCGCAGGCCCTCGGCAATGCCTACGACACGCGCTCGCCGAGGACACCCGCCACCAGCCGGGCGACCGGCAGCGCCCCGGGCGAGCAGCCGGGGGTGGATGCCGAGGGCGAACGCCGGCCCTCTCCCGACGGGTCGGACCAGTTGGCCCGGCTGACCGACGAGACGGCCCTGACCAGTTGTCTGGCGAGCGTCGCGGCGGAGCACGGATCGGTGCCACTGGTGGTCGAGGTGATCGACTACGCCCGCTTCCAGGGTGACCAGGCGCTGGTCATTCGCTTCACCGATGCCACCGGAGGCCGGTGGGCCTGGGTGAGCGGCCCGGAGTGCGGAGTGCCCGGGTCCGGCTCGGACAGCAGGTATTCGGCGCGGGTAGGGTGAATCCACGGTCGATGGCACGATGACCGCTCACGTGACCTGACCCACCGGATGCCCGGCTCGGGAATCCCCGGTTCGTACGATGACGTTCTGGAAGTCAGCTGCCGGCCTCACCCAGGCGTCGGCAACTCGGATCGGCATCGGTGCTCGCGCCGACGCCGAACACACACAACTCGGGAGACGGCAGTGGACGAGGTCCGCAACCTGATCATCATCGGCTCCGGGCCGGCCGGCTACACAGCGGCGGTCTACGCCGCACGCGCCAATCTGAAGCCGCTGATCATCGAGGGCGTGCAGTCCGGTGGCGCGCTGATGACCACGACCGAGGTGGAAAACTTCCCCGGCTTCGCCGACGGCATCCTCGGCCCCGAGCTGATGGACAACATGCGCAAGCAGGCCGAGCGGTTCGGCGCCGAGTTCCTCACCGACGACGTGACCCGCGTCGAGCTGGTGGACACCGGCGACGCCGGCTCCGGCGCGGTGAGCACCGTCTGGGTTGGCGAGACCGCCTACCGGGCCCGATCCATCATCCTCTCCACCGGTTCGGCGTGGCGTCCGCTGGGCGTGCCCGGTGAGCAGGAATACCTGGGCCACGGCGTCTCCGCGTGTGCCACCTGTGACGGCTTCTTCTTCCGTAACCAGCACATCGTGGTGGTCGGCGGCGGCGACTCGGCGATGGAGGAGGCCACCTTCCTCACCCGTTTCGCCGATTCGGTGACGATCATCCACCGCCGCGACTCGTTCCGGGCCAGCAAGATCATGGCCGACCGGGCGCTGAGCAACGAGAAGATCAAGGTGGAGTGGAACAGCACCGTCGAGGAGATCCTCGGCGACGACGGCAAGGTCACCGGCGTCCGCGTTCGCAACGTGCACACCGGCGAGACCAAGGTGATGGACGTGACCGGCGTCTTCGTCGCCATCGGTCACGACCCTCGCAGCGAGCTGTTCCAGGGCCAGGTCGAGCTGGACGACGAGGGCTACGTGAAGGTCGACGCCCCGAGCACCCGCACGAACGTGCCCGGTGTCTTCGCCGCCGGTGACGTGGTCGACCACACCTACCGTCAGGCGATCACCGCGGCCGGCACCGGGTGTGCCGCCGCGCTCGACGCCGAGCGGTTCATCGCGACGCTCAGCTGAAACAACGAACACATCCCGGAGGAGGGGCATAGTGGGAACAACCAAGGCGGTCACGGACAAGAGCTTCGTCGCTGACGTGCTACAGGCCGACAAGCCGGTGCTGGTGGACTTCTGGGCGGAGTGGTGCGGGCCGTGCCGCAAGGTGTCGCCGCTGCTCGAGGAGATCGCCCGGGAGATGGGTGACCAGGTCACCATCGTCAAGCTCAACATCGACGAGAACCCGGAGACCGCCCGGGCCTACCGGGTGATGTCGGTGCCGACGCTGACCGTCTTCAAGAACGGCCAGCCGGTGCAGTCGATCGCCGGTGCCAAGCCGAAGGGCGAGCTGGTCCGGCTCATCGAATCGGCCCTCTGACCAGCAGAAACTCACCCGAACCCCGTACCCGCTCGCCGGGTGCGGGGTTCGTCGTCTTCCCGGCCGCAGCGACGACGTATTTCGCCGCCCCAGCCACCTCGCCGTCCCGGAGCGCATAGCCTCAAGCCTGGGCCGCCCGGCCAGCCAGTGTCGTGCAGAGGGGGTCGTGCGTGCGTCCGATCCGACCCGGTGACCGGGGACCCGCGGTCACGGAGATCCGTACCATCCTGACCGGCCTCGACCTGCTCGCCGCCGCCGGCCCGCACACCGACGAGTTCGACCTCGACACCGAGCGGGCGGTCCGCGCGTTCCAGCAGTCGCGAGGGCTCAGCGTGGACGGCCGGGTCGGAGCCGAGACCTGGCGCGCCCTGGACGCCGCCCGCTGGCGGCTCGGCGCCCGCACCCTCTACCACGCGGTCCCCGAGCCGCTCACCGGCGAGGATGTCCGGTCCCTGCAGGAGCGGCTGCTGGAAATGGGGTACGACGTGGGCCGCGCGGACGCCATCTACGGTGTCCGGACGTCGCGGGCGGTGGCCCAGTTCCAACGCGAGGTCGGGCTCACCCCCGACGGCTCCTGCGGCCCGCACACCATGAACGCGCTGCGCCGGATCGGCCGCAAGGTGGTCGGTGGCCGCCCGCAGTGGCTCCGCGAATCCGACGCGATCCGACAGTCCGGGCCGGCGCTGGTGGGTAAGACGGTCGTCATCGACCCGGGGCACGGGGGCACCGACCCCGGCATGGTGGTGCCCGACGGCTCGCTGCGCTGGACGGAGTCGGACCTGGTGCACGACCTGGCCAGCCGCCTGGAAGGGCGGCTCGCCGCCTCCGGGGTGCGGGTGCAGCTCACCCGGGGCCCGTCGCCCGACAGTTGCCTGCCGGACGCCGAGCGGGCGCTGCTCGCCAACTCCCTCGGCGCCGACGTGTTCATCTCCCTGCACCTGGACGGCCACGCCAACCCGGACGCGGAGGGCGTGGCGACCTACCACTACGGCACCGACAACGGGGTGACCTCGGCGACCGGTGAACGCCTGGCCGGGCTGGTGCAGCGGGAGATCGTCGCCCGCACCGGGCTGCGGGACTGCCGTACCCACGCCAAGACGTGGGAACTGCTGCGACTGACGCGGATGCCCGCCGTCCGGGTCGAGGTCGGCTACCTCACCTCGCCGACGGACCGCGCCCGCCTTGTCGACCCCCGGTTCCGGGACCGGGTGGTGGAGGCGATCGTGGCGGCGGTCCAGCGGATGTACTACCCCATCGAACGAGACGTCCCGACCGGATCGCTCGACGTCAGCGAACTGCGTGCCGTGGTGACCGCCGGCACCGTGGTCGACTGATCGGCCCTCGGTCAGCCGTTGGTGGAGCGGGTGGCCGGGGCGGGACGGACCGGCCGGAGCAGCGTCTCCGGACTCATCGAGCCGAGCAGCTTCTCCAGCGCGTACTCGACGTCGGACTTCCAGCTCAACGCCGTCCGCAGCTCAAGGCGCAACCGAGGAAAACGCGGATGCGGACGTACGGTCTTGAAGCCCACGGAGAGGAAGAAGTCGACCGGTGCCACGCAACCCCCGGCCGGGTCGTCCGCGTCGCCGAACTTGGCGTCGCCGAACGCCTCGATGGCCTTGATCCCCCGCTTGGTCAGATCCCGGGCGACACCCTGCACCAACATCCGGCCCAACCCGCCGCCGGCGAACGCGGCGACCACGTTCGCGGTCATCAACAGTGCCGCGTCCGCGGAGACCGGTGAGGTCGGGAACGCCATCGAACGGGGCACGTAGGCGGGCGGGGCGTACATCACGAAGCCGGCCGGCATGCCGTCGACGTACGCGAGCTTGCCGCAGGAGCCCCACTCCAGCAGCGTCTGGGAGACCCACGCCTCCTTCTCCAGGCCCGGGTCGCCGGCAGCGCAGGCCCGCTCCGCGGAGACCGGGTCGAGCTCCCAGTAGACGCACTGCCGGCACGGGCGCGGAAGGTCTTCCAACGTGTCGAGGGTCAGGCTGACCAGACGTCGCGACATATGGCGCATCCCCACAATAGGCTCGGTGGTGAGACCGGCATGGAACGACAGCGCCGCCTTCCTGCCCCCGACGAGCGATCGTACGCCGCCGATCGGCGGTACGGGAGGGGACGCGCAGATGCCCACCCCCGAGGGGGACGCTGACGAGGTCCGCCATGTGGTCGGTCTGCCTCTGCCCGACCGCTGCTGGGCTCCGGCGGACTACGATCGACAATCGGTGTGCCCTCCGCCATGGTCAGCGGTGTGCGGGGTACCCGGGGCGGGAGCCACCCGAGCAGCGATCGAGGTGAGGTCATGACCGGCACGACACTCGACGACTACACCGACCGGTACGCCCGGCGGGTACGCGGGATGACCGCCTCCGAGATCCGAGCATTGTTCGCGGTGGCCAGTCGCCCGGAGGTCGTCTCGCTTGCCGGCGGCGCTCCGTACATCGCCGCCCTTCCGCTGGACGCGGTCGGCGAGATGCTCGGCCGGCTCGGCTCCGAGCACGGCGTGACCACCCTCCAGTACGGCATCGGTCAGGGCACCCTTGAGCTGCGCGAGCGGATCTGCGAGGTGATGTCGCTCTCCGGCATCGACGCCGGGTGCGGCGCGTCCCCGGAGGACGTCGTGGTCACCGTGGGCGGGCAGCAGGCACTGGACCTGGTGGCCCGGCTCTTCCTCGACCCCGGTGACGTGGTGCTCGCCGAGGGGCCGACGTACGTCGGTGCGCTCGGCGTGTTCCAGGCCGCCCAGGCGCAGGTCGTCCACGTACCGATGGACGCGGACGGGCTGATCCCGGAGGCGCTGGAGACCGCCATCGCCGACCTGGCGCGGGCCGGCCAGCGGGTCAAGTTCCTCTACACGATCCCCACCTACCAGAACCCGACCGGCGTGACGCTCAGCGAGGAGCGCCGGGAACGGGTGCTCGACATCTGCGAGCGCGCCGGCCTGCTCGTCGTCGAGGACGACCCGTACGGTCAGCTGGGGTTCGAGGGTGAAGCCCCGGCCCCGTTGCGGGCCCGCCGCCGGGACGGCGTCTTCTACCTCAGCACGTTCTCCAAGACCTTCGCCCCGGGGCTGCGGGTCGGCTGGATCCTGGCGCCGCACGCGGTCCGCGACAAGCTGGTCATCGCCAGCGAGGCGCAGATCCTCTGCCCCAGCGGTTACGCCCAGGCCGCGGTGGCCACCTATCTGAGCACCATGCCGTGGCGGCAGCAGCTCAAGGTCTACCGCGAGGTCTACCGGGAGCGCCGGGACGCCCTGCTCGACGCGATGGCCGACCTGATGCCCGAGGGCACCAGCTGGACCACACCGACCGGCGGGCTGTTCGTGTGGGCCACGCTGCCCGACGGGCTCGACTCGAAGGCCATGATGCCGCGCGCGGTCGCCGCCCGCGTCGCCTACGTCCCCGGCACCGGTTTCTACGCCGACGGCACCGGCACCGGCGCCATGCGGCTCAACTTCAGCTTCCCGCCGCCGGAGCGGATCCGCGAGGGCATCCGCCGGCTGTCCGGTGTGATGGAGCAGGAGATCGCCATGCGCCGGGTCTTCGGCGCCGTGGGTGGCGCCGCCGGCCGGCGCGGCCGGGCCGGTTCCGACGTGCCTGGGCCCGACTTGGCATGATGCCGGCATGGGTACGACCGTCGAGCATCTCCTCGTGACCGAATCCGCCGTCTCGGCCGACCTCCGCGTCGTGGTGCTCGCTGGCGGCCTCTCCTACGAACGGGACGTGTCGCTGCGCTCCGGTCGTCGGGTGCTCGACGCGCTGCGCGCCGTCGGCGTGGAGGCCGAGCTGCGCGACGCGGACGTGGCGCTGCTGCCGGCGCTCGCGGCCGACCCGCCGGACGCGGTGGTGATCGCACTGCACGGCGCGACCGGCGAGGACGGCTCGCTGCGCGGGGTGCTGGATCTGTGCGACATCCCGTACGTCGGCTGCGACGCCCGGGCCTCCCGGGTCGCCTGGGACAAGCCCTCGGCCAAGGCGGTGCTCCGCGAGGCCGGCATCCCCACCCCGGACTGGGTGGCGCTTCCGCACGACCGCTTCTCCGAGCTGGGTGCGGTCGCCGTCCTGGACCGGATCGTCGACCGTCTCGGGTTGCCCCTGATGGTCAAGCCGGCGCAGGGCGGGTCCGGGTTGGGCGGAGCGGTGGTCCGGGACGCCGCCGCGCTGCCCGCCGCCATGGTGGGCTGCTTCGCGTACGACTCCACGGCGCTGGTGGAGCGGTACGTGCCGGGGATCGACGTGGCGGTCTCCGTCGTCGACCTCGGCGACGGCCCGCAGGCGCTGCCGCCGGTGGAGATCGTGCCCCGCAACGGCGTGTACGACTACGCCGCCCGCTACACCGCGGGGCGGACCACCTGGCACGCCCCGGCCCGGCTGGCCCCGGAGGTGGCAGCCACTGTCGCTGACGTGGCCCTCGCGGCGCACACCGCGCTCGGTCTCCGGGACCTCTCGCGCGTCGACGTGATCGTGGACGCGGCCGGCCAGCCCCACGTGCTGGAGGTCAACGTCTCGCCGGGCATGACGGAGACGTCCCTGCTTCCGCTCGCCGTGCAGGCGGCCGGACTGGACTTCGGTCGGCTCCTCGGCACCCTGGTCGCCCGGGCGGCGGCCCGCCTCACCACTCACTGACCGACCTGCCAGCCCGTCGCGGCGAGCGCGGGTCGACCGTGTGGTTGACCCGGCGGGCCAACCACACGGTCGGTTCCAGATCAGTGACCCGCGCGTACGTCTGGTGTGTCGGTGCCGTTGGTGCGCGCTGCTGCGCCCGGGTCGCTGGGGATGCTCGTCCTGCCGGCAGCACCGGAGGCACCGCCGTTGGCGAGGTCGGAGGCGGCCGGGATGGCGGGGGCCGAGCCGTCCTCGTCTACGCGTGCGCCCGCCGGGTCGACGTCTGGCGCGTCCGCGCTTGCGCCCGCCGGGCCGACGCGGAGCCCGTCGCCCGGCCTTCCCGCCGGGTTGTCGGTGGGCGTTGCCGCCGCCTTGTCGGTGGGCGTTCCCGCCGGCATGTCGGTGGGCGTTCCCGCCAGGCCGAGGTGAGATCCGTCGGTGGGCGTCCCCACAGTGGCGACGCTGCCGGGTGCGGCGCTGCCGAACGCGGCGCTGCCGAACGCGGCGCTGCCGAACGCGGCGCTCTCGGATGCGGTCCTGTCAGATCCGGTCCTGTCGGATGCGGCGTTGTCGGAAGCCGCGCTGCCGGCGGGGGCGGTGGCGTCCCGGGCCGGGACGGCCGGGACACCGGCAGGGTTGGTGACGGGTGGCGTCCGAGCAGGTTCAGCCGCCCGGTCGGCGACGGTGGTCGCCGTCGAGCCGGCACCGGCGTTCGCCTGCGGGACCGGTCCGACCGCCGGCACGCTGTCGGCGTCAGCGGAACCGGACGGGGAGTCCAGCACCGGTTCCGGAATCTCCTCTGCCGCCTCGATGACCGAAACCGCGTCCGCTGCGGCTGCTGCCGCTGAGGCAGCCTCGGCTGCGGCGGCGGCATCCGCGGCAGCCGACTGGGCCAGCAGACTGGACGGCGCCTGCCACTGGATGCGGGGTGGCTCGGCGAGCGGACGGCCACCGAACTCGGCGAGCCAGGCCGCTACCAGTGCCAGATTTTCCCGCCACTGCGCCTCGGATATCGGCGGCAGGATCGAGTCCCACAGCGACAGGAACGTGCCCCGCAACTGGAGGCGACCGTACGGCCGGGCGAGGAACCACATGTGCAGGTGAGCGGAGCCGTCGCCCCAGCGGTTGACGTGCACCCGGGCGACGCCGTCGAGCGAGCGGATGGCCCGCTCCAGACGCACGGTCATCACGCCCAGTTCGGCGGCCAGCAGGTTCGGCAGGTCACCGAGGTCGAGGTGGGTCCGCGATTCCAGGATGAGCACCATAGGCAGACCGGTGGGGCGGTCCATGGCGCGTACCCGCCACCGCTCACCCACCCAGATGTAGGCGTCGTCGGGCGCGTTGCAGGCGGTGCATTCCCGGAGACCCTCACCCTTCCGGGGCGGTTCAACCGGGACCGGATCATCGAGCTGCTTCACGTGGAGGTCACCCTCGAAGGGAAATGACGGCCACTGGGTGAAGTCCGGGACTGAGGGAGGGGTGTCGTGCACGACGCTGACCCTAACCGAGTCTGGCACCGCTGTCCCTACCTGTTTGAGCGGTCCTGAGCCACCGGATCATCGCGCCACCGCCGCTCGGGCTCGAGTGGTCGCGCGGGCACCGAGAGGCGATATCCACAGGCTGCCGAGGTCCTCAACACGGGCCGTCATCCACAGGCCCGCACCCGCTCCCACGCGCTGTTTCACGTGAAACGGGGGGTGCCTGTGGACAACCGGTGTGGATAACTTTTCGACCTGTCGGTCGTTGTCGCCAACCCGCGTCCGAGGCGGTTCGGGCCGCCTCGGAGGCCGGCGGCTGAACGGTGCCCGCAACGCCGACGCGTGGGGACGCGGAGGCGACCCAGCTGACCGTCAACCCGACCCGCAGGGGTCGATTGACACACCGACGAGCCGGTGTCGCTGTTTCACGTGAAACCGGCGCAGGGCGGCGGCTGGCGTCGCTGCGCGGATTGCCTCTGGTGGGTCCGACCACGAACCCAGGCCCTTCGGCTCACCCGAGGATCACCGCGGAGGTGCCGTGCAGGCCACTCAGCGGCTCGCTGTCGCGTCGAGCGGGGCTGGGGGTGGCTCGGGTCGACCCCAGCATTCCGGAGCCTTCTGTGACCCGTGCAGGAGATCGGTTCGCCACTGCGGCGTCCACCGACCGCATCTGCGCGGTCGCCGTTCCCGAAGACGTGGACGGCCGGGCCGTCTGCCCCCGCGTACTCCGAGGCGCTCCTCGGGGGGCCGGCTGAGCGATTCGGCGTCCGTCCGGTCCGCCGATCCGTTGAGCGAAGCCGCCGGCTGTTTCACGTGAAACGTGACGACCCCGGGATGCGGAACGGCCGCGCCCCCGGGTGGGGTGGCGCGGCCGTGGGTGAGCGGGCTGGGCTCAGTCCCCGCTCTCCTCCTGCTGCACGCCGATGATCCCGACGATCCGCTCCAGGTCGTCAACGGTCGCGAACTCAATCGTGATCTTGCCCTTGCTCCGGCCGATGTCCACCTTCACCCGGGTGTCGAACCGGTCGGACAGCCGGTCGGCGAGATCGGTCAGGGCCGGCGCGTGCGCCTTGGGCCGCCGCTTCGCGGCCTGACCCTTCGCCGGGCCGTCGTTCAGCGTCAGGGCGACGATTTCTTCGGTCGCCCGAACCGACAGCCCTTCGGCCACGATCCGCAGGGCCAGCTGTTCCTGCGCCTCTGACTCGTCGAGGCTCAGCAGAGCGCGGGCGTGCCCCGCCGACAGGACGCCGGCGGCAACCCGGCGCTGCACCTGGGCGGGCAGATTCAGCAGTCGGATGGTGTTGGAGATCTGCGGGCGGCTCCGGCCGATCCGCCGGGCCAACTCCTCGTGGGTGGCCCCGAACTCCTCCAGCAGTTGCTGATAGGCGGCGGCCTCTTCGAGCGGGTTCAGGTTCGCCCGGTGGATGTTCTCCAGCAGGGCGTCGCGGAGCATGGCGTCGTCGCGGGTGTCCCGGACAATCGCCGGGATGCTCTCCCGGCCCACCGCCTGGGCGGCCCGCCAGCGCCGCTCGCCCATCACCAGTTCGTACTTCTCGTCGTCGAGCTGCCGTACGACGATGGGCTGGAGGAAGCCAACCTCCTGGATCGAGGTCTTCAGCTCCTCCAGCGCCTCCTCGTCGAAGACCTGACGCGGCTGCTTCGGGTTGGGCATGATCGCGTCGACCGGAATCTCGGCGAATCGCGCACCCGGCACCGGGCTGAGCACGGGCTCCGGCTCGTGGACTGGCACCCGGGCGGGCACCGCGGAGACGGCGGCCGTGGTGCCCGCGCCGTCCGGGCGCTCGTTGTCCGGCTCGGCCGTCGCGGTGCCAGCGGCACCCGAGACCGGCCCGGTCGGGATCAGCGCCCCCAGGCCCTTACCCAGACCGCCCCGAGGACGGTTCTTCATGCCACGCCTCCCAGCGACTTGTCCGCACTACGCATTCCGGCCCACCGGCTCCTTGACGCCCCGCTCGGCGATCTCCTGAGCCGCCTCGAAGTAGCTCGTGGCGCCCCGCGAACCGGGATCGTAGGTCATCACCGACTGGCCGTAACTCGGTGCCTCGGAGACTCGGACGTTGCGGGGGATGACCGCCTGGAGGACCTTGTCGCCGAAGTGGTTCCGGACGTCCTGCTCGACGGCGTCGGCCAACCGGGTACGGCGGTCGTACATGGTCAGCAGGATGGTGGAGACATCGAGTTTCGGGTTGAGGTGCTGGCGTACCAGGTTGATGTTGTTGATCAGCTGGTTGAGCCCTTCCAGCGCGTAGTACTCGCACTGGATCGGGATCAGCACCTCCTGCGCGGCAACCAGAGCGTTGACGGTGAGCAGACCGAGCGAGGGTGGGCAGTCGATGAAGACGTAGTCGAACTCGCCCGGGTAGGCGGCGATCGCCCGGTCCAGACGCGACTCTCGGGCCACCACCGACACCAACTCGATCTCGGCTCCGGCCAGGTCGATGGTCGCGGGCACGCACCAGAGGTTGGGGATGCCCTCGACCGCCTGCGCCACCTCGACCAGCGGCACGCTGTTGATCAGGCAGTCGTACACGTCGGGGATTCCGGTGTGGTGCGGGACGTTGAGCCCGGTCGAGGCGTTGCCCTGCGGGTCGAGGTCGACCACGAGCACCCGGTTGCCGTGCAGGGCGAGCGCCACCGCAAGGTTGACGGTGGTGGTGGTCTTACCCACGCCGCCCTTCTGGTTGGCGACGCACATGACCCGGGTCCGGTCCGGCCGAGGCATGGTCACCTCGCCACTGGGATTCAGGATCTGCACGGCGCGCATCGCCTCCATAGCCAACGGTGGGTCATCCTCTTCGCGCGTCGGGGTTTCACGTGAAACGTACGTGGGGTCGGCCGCCACGGCGGCCAACGACTCGGTCGAAGCGACCGGGGCGTCGGCGACCACCGGCGCGGCGTCCCGAACGGCAGCCGCAGTGGGTTGGTGCGGGACCGCCGGCTCGAATCGAACCGCCGCGGCGGTGTTGCGCCGACCCGAGGTCGACCGCACCTCGGCCGCGTTGATCGGTCGACTCGACGCCTCCGGCGTCCTGCGCCCACCCGGTGGGTCCGCGAGGGCCGAGCCGTCCGGTCGCCCCGTGCCCGTCGGCGGGTCGAGTGCCGGCGGCGGATCGCTGTCGGTGGGTCGGTTCGATGGCCCGGTCGCGCCGGGCGACCAGCTCGGGTAGTCGGTTTCACGTGAAACGGGATCGCTGGTCGACCCGGTCACGCGTGGATCGTCGTACCTGCCGTCGTCATGCACCTGTCATCCCTGCCCGCTTCGGATGGTCGGTCCGCGCCCCGGTCAACTCGGCCGCGTCCACGCCCGCAACCCGGAGCGTACGGCCCACGGGAGCGGTCGGAGACCCGCGACGTCCGTCATCCGCTACACACTATCGACGCGCGGTCAGCCTACGGCGGACGGGCGCGGCCGGTCCACGTCGGGTTCTCATCCCCTCGTCCACCCGTACCGGTACAACGAGGCAACCCACCGGCCGGAAGCCCGATGGCGCGAAGTGTCAACCTCGGCGGGGACGCCCGCCCCGGGCGCGCTTCTTCGCCGCCGGGCGGGGCGGACCGACCATCCGCTCGCGCACGATCTCCACCACGGTGGTGGGTGGATCGATCACACCGACGCCGCAGAGCCGCACGGTTGGCTCCCCACCGCCGAGTCGCGCCACCACGTCGGCGTGTTCCTCGATCTCGGCGGCGGCGGACGAGCCCTTGAGCGCCAGCAGACGGCCACCCCGAACCGCCAGGGGGAGACTCCAGCCGGCCAGCCGATCCAGGGGCGCGACCGCGCGCGCGGTCACCACGTCTCCGCTGATCGGCTCCCGGCCGCTCGATCCGCTGGCTGCCTCGTCGGCCCGGCCCCGGAACACCCGTACCGACCTGGCCAGGCCGAGTTGCTCGACGACCTCGATCAGGAACGAGGTCCGTCGGGCCAGCGGCTCGATCAGGGTGACGGTGAGGTCGGGGCGGGCGATCGCCAGGACGAGACCCGGCAGGCCGGCTCCCGAGCCGACGTCGAGCACCGTCGCGCCGGACGGGATCCGCTCGGCGACCGCAGCACAGTTGAGCAGGTGCCGATCCCAGATGCGGGGGGCCTCCCGGGGGCCGATCAGGCCGCGGACCACCCCGTCGGTGGCCAGCAGTTCGGCGTACGCGGCGGCCAGGTCGAGACGGTCGCCGAAGAGGGTGAGCGCGGCTGGCGCCAGCTCGGGCGGCAACGCCGCGTCGGCCGGTGACGGGGCGGTGTCGCTGCCCGTCGTGCCAGCGTCGGCGTCGGAGGTGACGGGGCGGACAGCGGACGGCCCGGGCGGCGTGCCGCCCGGGCCGGACACGGCTTCCGCCGTGAGGTCGTCGTGGGTCACCCGGTCAGTCCGCCGGCCGTACGACGATGCGCCGGTTCGGCTCCACACCCTCGGACTCGCTCGCCACGCCCGACATGGCGTTGACGACGTCGTGCACGCACTTGCGCTCGAACGCGGACATCGCCTCCAGGCGGACCGGCTCGCCGTACTCCTTGACCTTCTCGACGGCGTTCTTGGCGACCGCGGCGAGTTCCTTGCGGCGGTTCGCCCGGTAGCCGCCGACGTCGAGCAGCAGCCGGCTCGGCGTACCGGTCTGCCGGAAGACGGCGAGGCGGGTCAGCTCCTGGAGCGCCTCCAGGGTGGCCCCGCGCTGACCGACCAGATTCTGCAACCGCTCGCCGACCACCTCGACCATCGGCCGGCCGGCGGCGACCAACTCGTCGATGTCGCCGTCGTAGTCGAGGATGTCGAGCAGGCCCTCGACGTAGTCAGCGGCGATCTCGCTCTGCCGGAACAGGTCGCCCTCGCCCACAGCCTTCTTCGCCCGGGTGCCACTGCCAGCGGCGGTGTCGGTGTCGTCGTCCGCCTCGGTGTCGTCGGCTTCGGTGTCGTCGCCGTCCACCGCGAGCGTGGCGGTCTCCTCCTCGTCCACTGACTGCTCGGCGCGGGGGATGCTGGTCTCGGTCACGGTCTCATCTCCGTACTCGCTCGGCCGGACCGTCGGGTCCGACTGGTTTCCCGGGGCCGGCTGGAGGTTGCCGGTGCCCACAGGCACGTCTGTACGGGCAGTGTCGCCCGTGGCCGCGCGGTGCGCGGTCGGTTCCACCCGGCGCCGGCCGTACGGCGGCTGCGCGGTGCGGAACGGGCCGCCGCCGGATCACCGGCGGCGGCCCTCACACATCAGCCCTGCCGCTTGGCGGGGCGGCTCTTCTTCGGGTTGTTCACCGGCTTGGCGCCCGGCTTCGGCCCGGCCACCTTGGGTGCTGCCGCCTTGACCGGCACCGGCGGGGCCGCCTTGCCACGACCGAACAGGCCGCCGGACTTGGCGGGCTGCACCGGGTTGCGGGAGGTGGCGGGGGCGGCGGTCTTCTTGGTGGCGGTCACCGGCGGCGGGAACTTCCGCAGCACCCACTGCTGCTGGCCGAGGGTGAAGAGGTTGTTGGTGACCCAGTAGATGATGACGCCGATCGGGAAGATCGCGCCGGAGATCAGCAGCGACGCCGGGATGCCGTAGAGCATCAGCCGCTGGATCATCCGCTGCTGCGGGTCCTCCGCCCAACCGGTCTTGAGGATCATCTGACGGCTGGTCAGGTAGGTGGTCGCGATCATGACCAGGACCAGGACACCAGCAATGATCTTCACGGTGCTGCCGTTGGCGCCCAGGCTGGCCAGCTCGTCGGCGGTGGAGCCGAACTTGCCGGCGATGGGAGCGGTGAAGAGCTTCGCCTGCGAGGCGCTCTGGAACTGGTCGACGGTCCAGCCGTAGAGGGTCTTGTTCTGCTTGTCGGGATCGAGCCGGCGCAGCACGTGGAAGAGACCCAGGAAGACCGGGATCTGAAGGAACATCGGAAGGCAACCCATCAGCGGGTTGGCCTTCTCCTTCTTGTACAGCTCCATCATTTCTTTCTGGAGCGTCTCCCGGTCACCCTTGTGCTTCTCCTGAAGCTCCTTGACCTTGGGCTGGAGCGCCTGCATCGCCCGCTGCGACTTGATCTGCTTGACGAAGACCGGGAACAGGATCACCCGGACGGTGACCACCAGGAAGACGATGGCCAGGATCCAGGCGAAGTTGGTGCCGAGCACCGCGCCGACCGGCACCCCGATGGCGTCCCAGGCCGAGTGCCAGGTCAGCAGGATCCACGAAATCGCGTAGTAGATCCAGTCGAGACTCAATTCGGGGCTCCAGTCACATCAGCACGGCGGCGGCCGCCCGGCTCCGGCACCGGGTCATATCCACCAGGGTGAAAGGGGTGGCAGCGCAACAACCGCCGGACCGCCAGCACGGCTCCCCGGAGCGCGCCGTGTCGAGCGACCGCTTCCTGGGCGTACGCACTGCACGACGGGTAGAACCGACAGCGAGCCGGCAGTGCCGGACTTATCCACCGACGGTACGCGATGATGGGCGCGATCAGCACCTTGGCACCGGTTGTCGACGGGCGGGGGCTGGTCTGCTCGGTGTCAGTCATCGGGACCGCCGCTCCCGGGGCGACCTGGCGACCGCGATGGCGGCGTCCAGATCGGTGGCGAGCCGGGGGTACGACGCCTGCGCCGCGGCGGGCAGCGCCCGGACGACCAGGGTGCTGCCGGCGGGCAGGGCGGTCAGCCGTTCCCGGACCAGCGCCCGCAGTCGGCGGCGGACCCGGTTGCGGGTCACCGCGTTGCCGACCGCCTTGGACACGACAAAGCCGGCACGGGAGGGCGCAGACGACTGCTCCGCACTGTTGTCCCGTACCGGCTCCGGCGAGGTCGGTGTGCTGGGGTCGACGGTCACCGGCATGGCCAGGTGGACCACGACGGCGCCACGTCCGGCGCGTCGGCCACCGCGAACCGCTGCGGCGAAGTCAGTGCTGCGCCGCAGTCGCTGTGCGGCGGCCAGCACGACTGCCCACGTCCCCTGGACCGGCCCGGTCGGCTCAGGCCGACAGGGTGGTGCGACCCTTGGCGCGACGGCTCGACAGGATGGCACGGCCGGCACGGGTGCGCATGCGCAGCCGGAAGCCGTGGGTCTTCGCGCGCCGGCGGTTGTTCGGCTGGTAGGTGCGCTTGCTCACGTCAGGCTCTCCGTTTTCGTACGCGCCCCGCGCGACGGGATCGCCGGGGTCGTGTGGTGGTCCAGGCCACCGCGACGGTGGCCCACGATCGGTGCTGTCCGGCGGGGCGGGACCTCGGCGGTGCGAGGATGCGACCGCGGACAGCAAGCACCCATCACCCTAGCAGAGGGCGAGAAAGCAGCCGTTCCAGCCTACGCAGGGGGGCAATGGCCGTCAAACACCCCGAGCAGCGGACAACGGGACGCACCCGAGGCGGGAGGACGGTTTTCGCTGATGCCGACAAGGGCGCCGCCGCGTCGCCGGTTGATGGCGCAGGGACAACGCTGTTACCGTGCCCGATTGCGGTGAGCGTCGGAAGCTCCGGTCGTCGCACAGGCAAGACCGGACAAGGCAGTGAATCGTTCGGCACGGTGAACCCGCTTCAACGCCCGTTCAGGCAGGGGCAGGTGCCACCCGCGTCCGGCGGTGGCCACAATCGGTCGGTACACAGGCTGTGGATAACTTGTGGATGACCACCGGTCGATCGTCCGGGTGGGTGTTGTTCCACCCGCGAACGCGGCGGGCCCGGGACGGCCGGCTGGCAGACAGACAGCGGCGGCCGGGAGCAGAGGCGAGGGGGTGGCACGACGGTGGCCGGTACGACCGACCTTGCCGCGGTGTGGTTAGCGGCGACCGACGAACTCGCCGACGAGATCATCTCCGCCCAGCAGCGTGCCTATCTACGGCTGACCCGGCTGCGGGCGATCGTCGAGGACACCGCGCTGCTCTCCGTCCCGGACGCGTTCACCCGCGACGTGATCGAGTCACGGCTGCGCCCGGCGATCACCGAGGCGCTCACCCGTCGGCTCGGCCGACCGATCCAGGTCGCGGTCACCGTTCGGGTGGCCGAGGACGCCACCGGCCGACCGGCTGGCACCGTCTACCGCAGCGCTCCGGAGGTCGGGCAGCTCGACCTCGACGTCCCGGGGGTCGCGTCGTTCGACGACGACCAGGACGCTCGGCCGGCCGCCGACGCGATGATCCCCGAGCAGTCACCCGCGCCGCGTACGCCCGATCCGGGTCCGCCGCCCGCGCCGGCGGGTCCGCCGCTCGCGCCGACCGTCGACGGGCACCGCTCCGGGCTGATCCCGGCCAGCAGGGACGGGCAGGAGGCGTTGTTCAGCGCCGCCTTCGCCGAACCCATCCGGCCGAACCGGCCGGGTCCGGACCGGCGCGGCTACGACGAGCAGGCGGCCCGCCTCGACCCACCCGGCCCGGACACCCGGCCCTACGAGCCCCGCTACCGGGATGACTCGGCGTCGCCACGCGACCAGCACGTGATCCGCTCGCTCCCCCGGGACAGCGGAACGGACAGCGGCCCGGGTCGCAGCGCTGTGGACCACCGCAACGGTGGCCGCGACGACCGCCGGTTGCCCGGTGCCGACACCGGTGGCAACCGGCTCAACCCGAAGTACATGTTTGAGACCTTCGTCATCGGGTCGTCCAACCGGTTCGCCCACGCGGCGAGCGTGGCGGTGGCGGAGTCGCCGGCCAAGGCGTACAACCCGCTGTTCATCTACGGGCACTCGGGGCTGGGCAAGACCCACCTGCTGCACGCCATCGGGCACTACGCCACCACGCTCGGCAACGCCCGCTCGGTCCGCTACGTCTCGACCGAGGAATTCACCAACGACTTCATCAACTCGCTCCGGGACGACAAGACCAGCGCGTTCCAGCGGCGTTACCGCGACGTCGACATCCTGTTGATCGACGACATCCAGTTCCTGGAGAACCGCGAGCGCACCCAGGAGGAGTTCTTCCACACCTTCAACACGCTGCACAACGCCAACAAGCAGATCGTGATCACCTCGGACCGGTCGCCGCGCCAGCTCGCCACCCTCGAGGACCGGATGCGAACCCGGTTCGAGTGGGGGCTGCTGGCCGACATCCAGCCGCCGGATCTGGAGACCCGGATCGCGATCCTGCAGAAGAAGGCGGCGCAGGAGCGGATGTACGCCCCGCCGGACGTGTTGGAGTTCATCGCCTCCCGGGTGTCGAACTCGATCCGGGAGTTGGAGGGCGCGCTGATCCGGGTGACCGCGTTCGCCAGCCTGACCCGGTCGACGGTCGAGCTGTCGCTGGCCGAGGAGGTGCTGCGGGACTTCATGCCCGACGGCGCCGGCCCGGAGATCAACGCCGACCAGATCATGGCCTCGACGGCGGACTACTTCGGGGTGAGCCTGGAGGACCTGCGGGGCCAGTCCAGGTCCCGGGTCCTGGTCAACGCCCGCCAGGTGGCCATGTACCTGTGCCGGGAGCTGACCGAGTTGTCGCTGCCCCGGATCGGGCAGGCGTTCGGTGGCCGGGACCACACCACAGTGATGCACGCCGACCGCAAGATTCGTCAGCAGATGGCCGAGCGCCGCTCGCTCTACAACCAGATCGCCGAGCTGACCAACCGGATCAAGCAGAACAGCTGACGGGTACGACCGCCGTCGCGGCGGTGCACAACCTGAGGACACGCCCGACCGGAGATCCGGTCGGGCGTTCTTTTTGGTCAGTCAGCTGGACTCTCGACATGGTGTAGACCACAGGATCAAGGCCGTGACCGCCTCGATCCCCACTCGTTGTCCACAGCTCGTTATCCACCGTCGGTGGATAACTACGGTCCGTCCTCCGCCAGTTACCCACAGGCTGTGGAGAAACCCTGTGCACGAGGCTGTGGACGCCTGGGGACGACGGTCGGGTTATCCACCGGTCATCATCAACCTGTGTACGGGCTGTTGAAGGTTCTGGGGATGACGGCAATGGTGATCTTCCCCGCGATCCACAGGCTTGGGGAGAAAGTCGGTGGATTACCGGTGGACAACCGGTGGACAACGGTGGACAACCGGCCGCCGTCGCCGGGCTGTGGACACAGAAGCCGGTTGTACCCCCGGTTCTCCACAGCTAAATCACCGGTCGATAACCTGTCTGAGCTGCGCAGACCTCGGTTTTCCACAGTTTGCACAGGTGCGATGAAGACGATGAGTTATCTCTTCTAAGAGAACAAAAACCAATCATCACCGTTGGGCTTTCTGTGGATCGGGCCGAACGCTGTCGGATCAGCCCGTCAGCATCGACACGATCCATGGGGTCGGGCGCACAGCCGATGTCCCTGCGCCCTAAGGTGCGATGGGTACCCGCACGGTCGGGCGGGACGGTAGGCAGCGGTCGGCATGAGAGAGTTGTCGCTGACGTCGACGCGGAGGCATTGATGAAGTTCCGAGTGGAGCGCGACGCGCTCGCCGAGGCTGTGGCGTGGACCGCGAAGAGCCTGCCCAACCGGCCGTCCGTACCGGTGCTCGCCGGGGTGATGCTCCGCGTCACCGATGGCAACCTGCGGGTCTCCGGGTTCGACTACGAGGTCTCCAGCCAGGTGACCGTCGAGGTGCAGGGCGACGCCGACGGCGCCGCGCTCGTCTCCGGCCGCCTGCTCGCCGAGATCACCAAGGCGTTGCCGGCCAAGCCGGTCGACATCGCCGCGGTCGGCGCGCACCTCGAGTTGGTCTGCGGCAGCGCCCGGTTCACCCTGCCCACCATGCCGGTGGAGGATTACCCCGCGCTGCCCGAGATGCCGCAGAGCGCCGGCACTGTCGACGCCGCCGCGTTCGCCACAGCGGTTTCCCAGGTGGCCATCGCGGCCGGCCGGGACGAGACGCTACCGATGATGACCGGTGTCCGCGTCGAGCTGTCCGGCGACACGTTGTCGATGCTCGCCACCGACCGGTACCGGTTGGCGCTGCGCGAGATCCAGTGGCGGCCGGACGACCCCGAGGTGAGCATCAACGCCCTGGTGCCGGCCCGCACGCTGAACGACACCGCCAAGGCCCTCGGCCCGCTGGGCGGCGAGGTCACCCTCGCCCTCGCCCAAGGGGCTGCCGGTGAGGGCATGGTCGGTCTCGCCGGCGGCACCCGTCGTACCACCAGCCGGCTGCTCGACGGCGCCAACTACCCGCCGGTGCGGTCGCTCTTCCCGGCCACGCACAACGCCGAGGCCCGAGTTTCGGTCAGCACGCTGATCGAGGTCGTCAAGCGGGTCGCGCTGGTCGCCGAACGCACCACGCCGGTGCTGCTCAGCTTCAGCGCCGACGGTCTGGTGGTCGAGGCCGGCGGTTCCGAGGAGGCGCGGGCGAGCGAGGCGATGGAGGCCACCTTCACCGGTGACCCACTGACCATCGGCTTCAACCCGCAGTACCTCATCGACGGTCTGGCAAACCTGGGCGCTCAGACGGCCGTGCTCTCGTTCGTCGACGCCTTCAAGCCCGCGGTGATCTCACCCGCTGGCGAGGATGGCGAGGTCATTCCGGGGTACCGGTACCTCATCATGCCGATCCGCGTCTCGCGCTGATCGCGCCCAGCAACACCCAGATCCACGGAGGTAGAAACACATGCAGCTCGGCCTGGTAGGACTCGGCCGTATGGGCGGCAACATGCGGGAGCGGTTGCGTTCGGCCGGGCACGAGGTGGTCGGCTTCGACCACAACGCGCAGATCAGCGACGTTACGACCCTCGCCGGCCTGGCGGAGAAGCTCGAGTCCCCGCGCGCGGTCTGGGTCATGGTGCCCGCGGGTGTCACCGACGCCACCATCGACGAGCTCGCCGAGGTGCTCGGCGAGGGCGACATCATCATCGACGGCGGCAACTCGCGCTTCAGCGACGACGCCCCCCGCGCCGAGCGGCTCAACCAGCGGGGCATCGGCTACCTGGACGTCGGCGTCTCCGGCGGCGTCTGGGGCCGGCAGAACGGCTACGGGCTGATGGTCGGCGGTTCCCAGGAGCACGTGGACCGGCTGATGCCGATCTTCAACGCGCTCAAGCCGGAGGGCGAGTTCGGTTTCGTGCACGCCGGCCCGGTCGGGGCCGGGCACTACTCGAAGATGGTGCACAACGGCATCGAATACGGCCTGATGCACGCCTACGCCGAGGGCTACGAGCTGATGGCCGCCTCGGAGCTGGTGACCAACGTGCCGGGCGTCATCAAGTCCTGGCGGGAGGGCACCGTCGTCCGTTCCTGGCTGCTCGACCTTCTGGACCGGGCGCTCGACGAGGACCCGGAGCTGGCCGACCTGAGCGGCTACACGGAGGACACCGGCGAGGGTCGGTGGACGGTCGACGAGGCGGTCCGGTTGGCGGTGCCGCTGAACGTCATCACGGCTTCGCTGTTCGCCAGGTTCGCCTCACGGCAGGACGACTCGCCCGCCATGAAGGCCGTCTCCGCGCTGCGTCAGCAGTTCGGTGGCCACGCCGTGCACAAGCGCTGAGCGGCGTCCACAACCTGTGTACGTTCACCGGCTGGAACTGGTCGACTTCCGCTCGTACGAGCGGGTGGCCGTCGACCTCCAGCCGGGGGCGAACGTCCTGATCGGCGCCAACGGTGTCGGTAAGACCAACCTCGTCGAGGCGCTGGGCTACGTGGCGACCCTGGACTCACACCGGGTCGCCACCGACGCGCCGCTGGTCCGGATGGGCGCATCGTCCGCGGTGATCCGCTGCGCTGTGGTGCACGACGGCCGCGAGCTTCTGGTCGAGCTGGAGATCGTGCCCGGCAAGGCCAACCGAGCCCGGCTGGGTCGCTCACCGGCGCGACGGGCCCGGGACGTGCTGGGGGCGCTGCGGTTGGTGCTCTTCGCCCCCGAAGACCTGGAGCTGGTCCGGGGCGACCCGGCCGAGCGTCGCCGCTACCTGGACGACCTGCTGGTCAACCGCCAGCCCCGGTACGCGGGTGTGCGGGCCGACTACGAGCGGGTCGTCAAGCAACGCAACGCCCTGCTGCGTACCGCGTACCTGGCCCGCAAGACTGGTGGGTCCCGGGGCGGTGACCTCGGCACCCTGGCGGTCTGGGACGCCCACCTGGCCCAGCACGGCGCGGAGCTGCTCGCCGGCCGGCTGGAGCTGGTGGCCGCGCTCAGCCCGCACGTGGCCAAGGCGTACGACGCGGTGGCCGCCGGTCGGGGGGCGGCGAGCATCACCTACCGGCCGTCGATCGAGCTGGCCGAGTCGACCACCGATCGGGCCGCGTTGGCAGAGGCGCTGACGGCGGCCCTGGCCGCGTCCCGTTCCGCCGAGATTGAGCGGGGCACCACCCTGGTCGGTCCGCACCGTGACGAGTTGGCGTTGAGTCTCGGCCCGCTGCCCGCCAAGGGGTACGCCAGCCACGGCGAGTCGTGGTCGTTCGCGCTCGCGCTGCGGCTGGCCGGGTACGACCTGTTGCGCTCCGACGGCATCGAGCCGGTGCTGGTGCTCGACGACGTCTTCGCGGAGTTGGACACCGGCCGCCGGGAGCGGTTGGCGGAGCTGGTCGGCGGGGCGAGTCAGCTGCTGGTGACCTGCGCGGTGGACGATGACGTGCCGGCCGCCCTGCGCGGCACCCGTTACCAGGTCGGCGAAGGGACGGTACGCCGTGTCGGATAAGCCAGGCACCGAGCGGTCGGCGGCAGGCGACGCCGCGGCTGCGCGTACTCCGAAGGTCGCTGCGGAGTCGGCGGGCGGTGAGCCGGCGGCGGCCGCCAGCGGGCCGGAGCTGGCCCGGGCGGTGCTCGACGCGGCGCTGTCCCGGCGGCAGGCGGCGGCCCGCGCCCGGCGTGCGCCCGGCGGTGGCGACGCCGCCGGCGGCTCGGGCCGGCGGTTGCGTGGCTACTCCGGCCCGGGCCCCGACCCGCGCGATCCGCAGCCGCTCGGCGCGGTGCTGAACCGGCTGGTCAAGGCGCGCGGCTGGCAACAGCCGGCGGCCGAGGCCACCGTGTTCGGCGCCTGGGAGCGGGTCGTCGGCGCTGAGGTGGCGCAGAACAGCCGCCCGGTGAAGTTGGAGAACGGCGAGCTGACCGTGGAGGCGCGCTCGACCGCCTGGGCCACCCAGCTGCGGCTGCTGGCCGGCTCGCTGCTCAAGCAGATCGCCAGCGAGGTCGGTCACAACGTGGTGCGCAAGCTGCACATCCACGGGCCGGCCGCGCCCTCCTGGGGGAAGGGCCCACGCCGGGTGCGCGGCCGGGGCCCCCGCGACACCTACGGCTGAGCCGCCGGCTCAGCCGCGCCGGTCCGCCTCGCGGGCTGCCCGCTTGCGCTCCCGCTGCTCCCGGGTGTGGCGCTTGCGCTCGGCCAGGTCGCGTTTCCACGCTTCGCGGGCCTCGGCCGAACCGCCCTGCACCGCGCCCTGCACCCCTTCGGCGGGGCCGGCGAGGTGCCGGAAGGCCCACCGCATCAGTCGGCCGCCCTCGCCCGGGGCCCTGGTGACCGCGCCGTCCTCGCTCATCTGCCGCCTCTTTCCGGGTCACGTCGTCCCGCCGGGCCAGGCCCGCCGCACGAGCAGACCGTTGGGGTACGAATGATTGGTGCACCAATTATCGGTACGATAGTCATCGTGCGGAGGGAGGGCAACCGATGAGCGAACGACCGGACGGCGTCGACCCGCTGGCCCTGGAGCAGCAGGTGTGCTTCGCCCTCTCGGTCGCCGCGCGCAGCGTGGTGGCCGTCTACCGGCCGCTGCTGGAACCGATGGGGTTGACCCACCCGCAGTACCTGGTGATGTTGGCCCTCTGGCAGCACGCGCCGTTGTCCGGCCGCGACCTCAGCCGCCTGCTCCAGCTCGACCCGGGCACGCTGTCACCCCTGCTCAAGCGCCTTGAGGCGGGCGGCTACCTGCGCCGGGAACGCGACCCGAGCGACGAGCGCAGCCTCGCCGTCACCCTCACCGCCAGCGGCGCCGCGCTGCGGAGTCAGGCCGAACTGATCCCGGCCGCGATCGTGCAGCGGCTCGGGCTGCCCGTCGAGGACCTGCAACACCTGCACGCGGTGCTCACACAGCTGATCTCAGCCGCCAACCGGCCGGCCGGCCCGGAGACGGACGCGGCGGCTCAGGCGTCGGCGTAGACGGCGAACCCGCGCTCGGCGCAGCGCCGGTAGAACGCCGCCAGCACGCCCAGCTCGGCGCAGGTGAAGTTCCACTGCGGCGGATCGCCGCGCTCGTCGCGCAGCGCGTCGAGCCGACTCTCCAGCCAGCGCAGCTGCTGTTCGGCCAACCGGCCGTCGCCGAGCAGAGCACGCAGCACGGTGCTCACCGACTCGAAGGTGACCGCCTCGCCGGTCGGGCGGTGCGCGGCCACGAACCGTTCGATGCCGCTCGCGATCCAGGAGCAGCCGTCCGGGTCGATCACCGGGTCCTCGTCCTCGGCGGCGGCGTCTGTGGCGTACAACACACCTTCGAGGCCGAGCAGGAGATCCACCAACTCGGTGTACGCGGTCGCCCGGATGGTGCCGGTCTTCGCGATGAGCTCGGCCAGCGCCGCGGTCGGCGCGGAGATGCGCGGTAGGTCGACGATCTCGCCGAAGTCGACGAACTCGGCCGGCGCCACCGGATCGTAGAAGCGGCCGGTCCGCGGCCAGTGCACCGCGACGTTGTCCAGCCCCATCTGTCACCTCTTAAAGAGCACGTGTCGGGTCGATCGGGTCGATCGTCCCGGTTCCAACCGGTAAAGATCAAGGCTGGTTCCGGGGCGCCGCAAACGTACGGCACTGACGGTTCGGCCGCGACCCCCGACCCGCCCGACCGCGGGTCAACCCGTTCCGGGGCGGCGCGTGCGAAGCGGGCCTGGCGTGTGGGGGGAGTCGTGGGCGACGGGGTTCTGCCGGCTATGGACTTCTCAGCCGCCTCGCTGAGGGTGCCGAGTGGTGGTTCTGTCCTCCGCGCACAGTAGGATTGACAGTGAGACGAAGACCCGGTGCGGGAGTGGGACGGGGCCGGTGGCCCAGGTTCATTCTCCACGTCGGGTCGAGCCGATCGCGATCCGCGGGCAACCGCGGCGACCGGCGCGTTCGACCCGCTGTCCGGAGGTCTCCGGCGCCGGTCCGCGCGCCGACGTCGCGTCCTGTCCGCCGAACCCGCGCCCGACGCGCCCCTACCGGCGCGGCTGACGCGAGAAAGTGGCCGAGGGTGGCAGCGCAGGACAAGCAGGAGTACGGCGCAGAGTCGATCACCGTTCTCGAGGGGCTGGAGGCCGTTCGCAAGCGGCCCGGTATGTACATCGGGTCCACCGGCGAACGCGGTCTGCACCACCTCGTCTGGGAGGTTGTCGACAACGCTGTCGACGAGGCGCTGGCCGGATACTGCGACACCATCGACGTGGTGCTGCTCGCCGACGGCGGCGTCCGGGTCACCGACAACGGCCGTGGTTTCCCGGTCGACCTTCACCCGAAGCTCAAGAAGCCGGGTGTCGAGGTCGCGCTGACCGTGCTGCACGCCGGCGGCAAGTTCGACGGCAAGGCGTACGCGGTCTCCGGTGGTCTGCACGGCGTCGGTGTCTCCGTGGTGAACGCTCTCTCCACCCGAATGGCCGTGGAGATCCACAAGTCCGGTTTCGTCTGGCGGCAGCAGTACACCAACTCCAAGCCCAGCCCACTGGACAAGGGCGAGGCCACCGACCGCACCGGCTCGGCGGTCTCCTTCTGGCCCGACCCCGACGTCTTCGAGACAGTCGACTTCGACTTCCAGACCATCTACCGGCGGCTGCAGGAGATGGCCTTCCTCAACCGGGCCCTCCGCATCCACCTGCTCGACGAGCGGGTGGCCGAGGAGGAGGACGGCCGCCAGCGCGAGGTCACCTTCTTCTACGAGGGCGGCATCGCGGACTTCGTCCGGCACCTCAACGCCTCGAAGAGCCCGATCCACAAGACCGTGGTCGAGTTCGAGGCCGAAGAGGAGGGCATGTCACTTGAGATCGCCATGCAGTGGAACGAGTCGTACGGCGAGTCGGTCTACACCTTCGCCAACACCATCAACACCCACGAGGGCGGCACGCACGAGGAGGGCTTCCGGTCCGCGCTGACCAGCGTGGTCAACCGGTACGGCACCGACAAGAAGCTGCTCAAGGGCGACGAGAAGCTCTCCGGCGAGGACATCCGCGAAGGGCTCGCGGCGATCATCTCGGTCAAGCTGGCCAACCCGCAGTTCGAGGGCCAGACCAAGACCAAGCTGGGCAACACCCCGGTGAAGAGCTTCGTGCAGCGGGTCTGCAACGACCGGCTGGTCGACTGGTTCGACCGCAACCCGGCCGAGGCCAAGATGATCATCACGAAGGCCTCCCAGGCGGCCCGGGCCCGGATCGCCGCGCAGCAGGCACGCAAGCTGGCCCGGCGCAAGTCGCTGCTGGAGTCCGGCTCGATGCCGGGCAAGCTGGCGGACTGCCAGTCGACCGACCCCCGCGAGTCCGAGGTGTTCATCGTCGAGGGTGACTCGGCCGGCGGCTCGGCCAAGCAGGGTCGCGACCCACGGACCCAGGCGATCCTGCCGATCCGCGGCAAGATCCTCAACGTGGAGAAGGCCCGGATCGACCGGGTGCTGAAGAACAACGAGGTCCAGGCGCTGATCACCGCGCTGGGCACCGGCATCCACGACGACTTCGACATGGAGAAGCTGCGGTACCACAAGGTGGTGCTGATGGCCGACGCGGACGTCGACGGCCAGCACATCCAGACGCTGCTGCTCACCCTGCTGTTCCGCTTCATGCGTCCGCTGGTCGAGATGGGGCACGTCTACCTGGCCGCCCCGCCGCTCTACAAGATCAAGTGGAACAAGAAGGGCGACGACGCCCAGTACGCCTACTCCGACCGCGAGCGGGACGGCCTGATCCTGCTGCGCCAGCAGAAGAAGCCGAACGCCAAGCCGGACGACATCCAGCGCTTCAAGGGCCTCGGCGAGATGAACTATCCCGAGCTGTGGGAAACCACCATGAACCCGGCGACGCGTACCCTGCGTCAGGTCACTCTCGACGACGCGGCGACCGCCGACGAGTTGTTCAGTGTGCTGATGGGTGAGGACGTCGAGGCGCGCCGGTCGTTCATTCAGCGCAACGCCAAGGACGTGCGGTTCCTGGATATCTGACGGACTGCGCCGGATCGGCCGGGCCCTGCCCGGCCGATCCGGCGGTCCACAGAGTTATCCACAGCTTGGCCGGTATCCACAGCGGTTATCCACAGCACGAAAACGACTCTGAGTCTGATAAGGGTATACAGTGACCGATTCTCCCGAGTCCACACCGAACGAGCCCGAGGTTCCCGCCGAGGCCATCGCCGCGGTGGTCGCGCACGACCGGATCGAACCGGTCGGGCTCGAGGTGGAGATGCAGCGCTCCTACCTCGACTACGCGATGAGCGTCATCGTCGGTCGCGCGCTGCCGGACGTCCGGGACGGCCTCAAGCCGGTCCACCGCAAGATCCTCTACGCGATGTTCGACTCCGGCTACCGTCCGGACCGCGGCTACGTGAAGTGCTCCCGCGTCGTCGGTGACGTGATGGGTCAGTTCCACCCGCACGGCGACTCCGCGATCTACGACGCGCTGGTCCGGATGGCGCAGCCCTGGTCGCTGCGCTACCCGCTGGTCGACGGCAACGGCAACTTCGGCTCACCCGGTAACGATCCCGCCGCCGCGATGCGCTACTGCCTCACCGGGGATGTCCGGATTCGCACCGCTGACGGTAGCGTGCGGATCGCGGACGTGGTGGCCGATGCGGCGCCGTCCAGCGAGACCGACATCGACCTCAAGGTCCGCGACCGCAACGGCGACCTGGTTCGCGCCAGCAAGTTCTTCCATTCCGGCGAGCACCCGACGCTGCGGCTCCGCACCCGCGAGGGGTACGAGCTGACCGGCACCCACAACCACCCGGTGCTCTGCCTGGTGGACGTGGCCGGCGTGCCGACCCTGCTGTGGAAGCTGCTCGCCGAGATCTCCCCCGGCGACCGCGTTGTCCTCCAGCGCAGCGTGCCGGACGAGATCGGCTACCCGATGCTGGAGCACGTCGAGGCCGCCGTCCTCGCCGGCGCCTTCGTCAGTGAGGGCTGGGTCTCCCCGAGCCGCGCCGGGTTCAACAACGTGGACCGGGAGTTCTTCGTCCGTGTTCTCGCGGCCTACGACCTGGCCGTCGGCGGCCCCCGCTACGTGAGTGAGCGGGTCATCGCCTCCGGCAGCACCCTGCACGAACTCGATGTGCAGGACCTCACCGCGCTGCGCGAGAGCCTTCTGGGCGACATGATGGGCGCGCGCAGCGCCGCGAAGTTCGTTCCCGAGTTCGTCTGGCAGGGGCCGGCAGCGGTCAAGCGGGCGTTCCTCCAGGCGCTGTTCGAGGGCGACGGCTCGTCGTCGCTGCTGCCGCGCAACACCATGCAGATCTCGTACTCGACTCGCAGCCAGCGATTGGCGGCCGAGGTCCAGCAGTTGCTGCTGGAGTTCGGCGTGGTCAGCCGGCAGACCCGCTACGACAGTGGCGAGATCAAGGTCGTGGTGACCAACCGGCGCGACGCGCGGATCTTCGCCGCGCACGTCGGCTTCCTCGGCCGTAAGCAGGCCAAGCTGGAGGCCGAGCTGGCCCAGGTGCCGGCGAGCAGCACGGCGCTCTCCAGCGACCACGTGCCGCTGGTCGGCGACTTCATCCGTGAGCACGGCGCGACGCGCTGGACGGAGCAGGACTGGCTGCGCCGGCACAACGTGGACCGCGTCGAACGGTGGGAGCGGGACCGGGACGAGATCGCGGCCCGGATCACCAACTCCGAGGTGCTCGACGTGGTCGAGCCGTTGGTCGACGGCCGGTTCTACTACGCCGAGGTGGCGCAGATCACTGACGCCGGTGTGCAGCCGGTCTACAGCGTCCGAGTCGACACCGACGACCACTCGTTCGTCTCGGACGGGTTCGTCAGCCACAACACCGAGTGCAAGCTCGACCCGCTCGCGATGGAGATGCTGCGGGACATCGACGAGGACACCGTCGACCTGCAGGACAACTACGACGGCCGGGCCAAGGAGCCCACCATCCTGCCGTCGCGGATCCCCAACCTCCTGGTGAACGGCTCCGAGGGCATCGCGGTCGGCATGGCCACCAAGATTCCGCCGCACAACCTGCGGGAGATCGGCGCGGCGGTGCAGTGGTGCCTGGAGCACCCGGACGAGGACGAGGAGACCACCCTCGAAGCCCTGCTCGGCATCGTCAAGGGCCCGGACTTCCCGACCTACGGCCTGATCGTCGGCACCACAGCGATCCAGGACGCGTACCGCACCGGTCGCGGCTCGATCCGGATGCGCGCCGTGGTGGAGGTCGAGGAGGACAAGCGGGGTCGCCCCTGCCTGGTCGTCAGCGAGCTGCCCTACCAGGTCAACCCGGACAACCTCGCCGAGCGGATCGCCGAGCTGATCAAGGAGGGCAAGCTCGCCGGGATCGCCGACATCCGCGACGAGTCCTCCGGTCGTACCGGCATGCGGATCGTGCTGGTGCTCAAGCGCGACGCCGTCGCGAAGGTCGTGCTGAACAACCTCTACAAGCACACCCAGCTCCAGGAGACCTTCGGCGCGAACATGCTGGCCCTGGTCGACGGGGTGCCGCGCACGCTCAACCTGGCGCAGTTCATCCGCTACTACGTCGAGCACCAGATCGACGTGATCCGCCGGCGGACCGCGTTCCGGCTGCGTAAGGCCGAGGAGCGGGCGCACATCCTGCGCGGTCTGGGCAAGGCGCTGGACGCGCTGGACGAGGTGATCGCCCTGATCCGGCGTTCGCCGACCGTGGACGACGCGCGGCAGGGCCTGATCCGGCTGCTGGAGATCGACGAGATCCAGGCAACCGCGATCCTGGACATGCAGCTGCGCCGGCTCGCCGCGTTGGAGCGGCAGCGAATCGTGGACGACCTGGCCAAGCTCGAGCTGGAGATCGCCGACCTCAAGGACATCCTCGCCAAGCCGGAGCGGCAGCGAAAGATCGTCTCGGAGGAGCTGGGCGAGATCGTCGCCAAGTGGGGCGACGACCGCCGGACGCAGATCATCCCGTTCGACGGCGAGGTCTCGATGGAGGACCTCATCGCCCGCGAGGACGTGGTCGTCACGATCACCCGCACCGGGTACGCCAAGCGGACCAAGGTCGATCTGTACCGCTCGCAGCGACGCGGCGGTAAGGGCGTCAGCGGCGCCACGCTGCGGCAGGACGACATCGTCAGCCACTTCTTCGTCTGCTCGACCCACGACTGGATCTTGTTCTTCACGAACAAGGGCCGGGTCTACCGGGCCAAGGCGTACGAGTTGCCGGAGGCCAGTAGGGTAGCCAAGGGCCAACACGTGGCCAATCTGCTCGCCTTCCTGCCCGACGAGCAGATCGCGCAGATCATTGAGATCCCGAACTACCAGGTAGCCCCCTATCTGGTACTGGCCACGAAGAACGGCCTGGTGAAGAAGACGCGGCTCGAGGAGTTCGACTCCAACCGTTCCGGCGGCATCATCGCGATCAACCTTCGCGATGAGGACGAGCTGGTCGGTGCTGCGCTGGTTGCCCCGGAGAACGACCTGCTGCTGGTCTCGAAGAAGGCACAGGCGATCCGGTTCAACGCCTCCGACGAGGCGCTGCGGCCGATGGGCCGGGCCACCTCGGGCGTGATCGGCATGCGCTTCACGGACGACGACGTCCTGCTGGCCATGGAGGTCGTGCGGGAAGGTTTGGACGTTCTGGTGGCCACGAACGGGGGATATGCCAAGCGCACCCCGATCGAGGAATACCCGGTGCAGGGCCGGGGAGGTAAGGGCGTGTTGACTGCGAAGATCACCGAACGGCGCGGTGGTCTGGTTGGCGCGGTGGTGATCGATCCGGACGACGAGCTGTTCGCGATCACCAGCAATGGTGGTGTCATTCGGACTCCGGTGAAGCCTGTACGCCGTACGCGTGACCGGAACACAATGGGGGTCAAGCTGATGGACCTCCCGGACGGCGTGACTATCGTGGCGATTGCTCGCAATGCCGACGAGCCTGACGAACAGGACTAGTTGAATGACGGAGACACAGGCGAAGTCGGGGAACACGGGGACCTCGGCCAACCCGGTCGACGAGGAGGCCGCCAAGGGCGGCACACCAGCGACCGGCCGCGCGGCCGTAGGCCGGGCGACGGTCCCCGCCGATGCGCCTGCCCCGAAGTTCACCAGGGCTCCAGGTATGACGCCCCCGCCGGAGCAGCCGGGCGAGGACGACGGGGCGGGTGACAAGACCGAGGCGACGCCCAGCGCCGAGGCGCCGACGTCGGCCGCCGCCAACCCTCCGGGTCCGGCGGCGACACCCTCGACCCGTCCGACGACCACCCAGCCGATCGGTGTCCGGCCCGGCCAGGCGACGTCGGCCGGGTCCACCGGCACCCAGCCGCGGATCACCCCCGGCATGACCCAGCCGCAGCCGGAGGCGGCGCGTGGCACTGCCACTGCCGGCCGTCCGGCCAGCGGCGGTGGCCTGCCGCCGGGGATCGGCAACCCGTCCGCCGTGGGGGCCGCCCGCGTCGGTGACGCGGTGCGCGCGGCGCGTACGTCGGTCAGCTCGGCCGCCTCCCGCGGGCCGCGCCGGGCCCGGCTGAACCTGAAGCGGATCGACCCGTGGTCCGTGATGAAGTTCGCATTCGCGGTGTCGGTGGTGCTCTTCATCGTCGTGGTGGTCGCCACCTCGGTGCTCTACCTGGCGCTGGACGCGATGGGTGTGTTCCAGAGCGTCAACGAGAGCCTGAGCGACCTGGTCAACGCCGGTGGTGGGCAGAGCACCAGCGGCTTCCAGATCACCGCCAAGGGCGTGATTCTCAGCTCGGCGCTGATCGGCCTGGTCAACGTGGTGCTGTTCACCGCGCTGGCCACGCTCGGCGCGTTCGTCTACAACGTCTGCGCCGACCTGGTCGGTGGGATCGAGCTGACCCTCGCCGAGCGGGACTGAGCCAACCGGGACGCCGGAGCATCGCGGAATGCGGTCGCTCCGGCGTCCCGTACTCAGGTAGGTTTTTGCAGGCGACGACGGGCCCCGGCTCGCAGGCTCGGACCCCGATTTGGGGCCGGCAGAGCGGATGGGTTAATCTTGCTCGTCGCAACGCGGGGCTATAGCTCAGTCGGTTAGAGCGCAGAGCTGATAACTCTGAGGTCGATGGTTCGATTCCATCTAGCCCCACCGCAAGTCGTCCGACGGTAGTCGAGCGCGAGGGGTCGCCCCATGTTCAAGAAGCTGCTGATTCTGGCTGGCGTCGTCGGTGTGGCCGCCGTCGTGTTCAACAAGATCAAGGCGTCGAACGATGAGCGTGCCCTGTGGCACGAGGCGACCACCGCGCCCGACCTGCGCTGACGTCCGGCCCGGCGACGAGTGATCGTCGCGGTGGCCACCACGGGGCCCTAGCTCAACTGGCAGAGCACTGCCTTTGCAAGGCAGGGGTTAGGGGTTCGAGTCCCCTGGGCTCCACCAGCACCTTCCCCGGTTGATCTCGGTCGGAGTGCAGCCAAGCCGGTTACGCCATCCCCTCCTGGCCGAGAATTCGGTCAATGGCCGAGGCAGCCTGACGAGCCCGCGCCGGCAGAACGTGGCCGTAGGTGTCGGCCTTCATCCGGATCGTGGAGTGCCCAAACACCTCCATCACCTCCGCAGCTCCTCGGCCTGGTCGAGCAGGAACGTGGCGAACGCGTGCCGCACGTCGTGCAGGTGCGATGTGGCGACCTACGGCTTCGAAGACCTCCAGTTCTACAGTGAGGTCGCCCAGCCGATCGAGCACTGGTCACTGCGCGAAGAGGTCGCCGACCGAGCCCTCCGGGACCAGGCCAACCCACATTCTGACCCGACACGCATCCGCGACACAGATCGCTGCTGGGCCGAAGCTGTAAGGGGCATTCATGGAATCACCTGCCACCCCGACGTGGGTCATGACAGTGGAGTATGCCGGCGTGTCGCCCGCTTGGTGTGAGGACGACGGCGCCACGAATGACTCACGTGTGAACCCGATCGCCATATCGAGAATAGGCGATCATGCGACCACCCTGAGCGCGGTCGTCGCGGCCGTCACCGAACAAGAGGCCCGCGAGATCGGACTGGTCGGCCTCGGACGTTGGGCGCATCGGATCGGCCTCAGCACGCACAATCCGACCGTGGTGGCGCTGTTTGGCAGGGGCATCGGATAGTCGGAACACCCCGGCGCTACCCGGTTCGTCTGGTTGAGGTCAAGGCAAGTCGGTCGATCCAATCCGGAATGGATGGACCCGGGCGACGCGCCACGCCGTGGGTTTAGCCCCCTGTTCGCAGGGGATCCGCGCTCATGCGGATAGACATCGACGAGCCGAATGCTGTCGAACAGTTCTGGGAAGGGATGCGGGAGGTCGCCGCCGCCGCTACCCGGCACCAGGACGACGACCTGTACCAGGCGATCGTCAAGATCGGCAGATCCGCTCTGGCCCAGGGGGTCGAACTGGTGCCGTCCAGTGGCTTCTTCCTGCAGTGCCCCGTCTGCAGCGCCAGGTCAGGCCAGCGCTGCATCAACGTGCCGGCCCACCCGTTGAGCGAGGACGCACTCCATCCGGCGCGCGTCGAGCTGGCCGAGAAGGCGATCAGCGGTGAAATCCCACTGCCTGCGCCGATCCGGTGACCACTCTTCCGACGACGCGGAGCTGTCTCCGTGACGTGACTCGTTGGGTGATTCGCACGGGCGGGATCGGCGGCGCGGTCAGGCGGGCTGGGTGAGTGAGATGGTTTCGCCGCGCGCGATGGTGCGCACCTGCCCTGCCCAGCCACGACGGCGGGCCTCCTCGACGAAATGCGCCAGCGGGGAGCGGAAGACCGGATAGTCGTCGTAATGGATTGGCACGGTCAGCCGCGGACGGACCAGCTCCACCAGGTCCGCACCCTGGCGGGCGTCCATGGTGAGCAGGATCCCGGCGACCTTCGTGCCGCCGAGGTGGATCAGCATCGCGTCGATGTCCGGGTAGCGTTCGGGGATCGCGGTGAGCAGCGGCCGGTTGAGGGTGTCGCCGGTGACGTAGAGCCGGAATTCCCGCCGCCCGGAGCGCTCCACGTCGATCATCGTGCCCATCACGTCGGGCATCAGCAGGTCGAGCACGCCCGGGCCGTGTTGTCCGGGCATTGAGGTGAGGCGCACTGTCGTACCGTCGCGGTGCAGTTCCCGGGACGACCACGTCGGCAGGCCCTGTGCGGCCTGGAATCCCCAGCGGCGCAGCTTGCGTTCCGCGGCGGGGGTGGTGACGATAGGCAGCTCCCGGTCCAGTTCCCGACGGGCCACCCGGTCGAAGTGGTCGCCGTGCAGATGGGAGAGGACCACCGCGTCCAGTTCGGGAAGCTGGGCGATCCGCAGTGCCGGGTCCGTGCGTCGGCGCGACCACAACCCCTTGCCCAGGTACGCCCGCTGGCCCCGGTGCAGAAAGTTCGGGTCGGTCAGCAGGGTGAATCCGCCGATCCGTAGCACCGTCGTGGCGGTACCGATGAGCGTCACCTGCGGTTGCTCTGCCACGGTGTCCACCTCCTCCGGCTCCGGTACCCCGGTGAGCCGGCGGCATGCGGCGTGCCGACGCTCAGTGCGTCGAGTCGCTGTTGTCAGTCGAGGCGGTGTCGGGTCGGGCCTGGGGCACGTGCTCCATCAGCTTCGTGAGTGCGCCGTTGGCGAAGGTGGCACCGAGCGCCGACCCGGCTCCGATGGTCCAGCCGACCGGCCCGAGCGGGGTGCAGCCGAAGAACTGGCTCACCCCCGGCGTCTGCACCACCACGACCAGCACGCCCAGTGATGCCACGGTGGAGGCCAGCACGGCCGGGCTGGTGCCGCCGGCCAGGATGGTCTGCCCGAGTTGGGTGCCGACCAGGGAGACCAGGGCGACGGTGCCCGCCCGTTGGCGGCGTCCGGTGTAGCGGGCCAACGTCCAACCCGCTGTCGCGCCCAGCGTGGTGGCCGTCGCCCGCAGCCCGATCTCCCTGGTGAGGCTCTCGCCGAGCGCCCTGTCCGGGCCCTCCCGCAGCAGCGCGTCGGCGCGGTCCGACGCGGGTGGCCGGACCGCGATGGCCAGCGCCGGCGCCAGGTCGGTGAGCAGGTTGACCAGCAGCAGTTGTCGCCCGGTGAGCGCGGAACGGCCGGTCGCCGCGGCGCTGAGCACACTGAAGGCGATCTCGCCGAGGTTGCCGCCGACCAGGATGCTCAGCGCGTGCCGCACCGACGACCACATCGCCCGCCCTTCGATCAGGGTCGCGATGATGGTTTCCAACCGGTCGTCGGTGACCACCAGGTCGGCCGCGGCGCGGGCGGCCGGGGTGCCCCGTTGGCCGAGGGCGATGCCGACGTCGGCCAGCCGGATCGCCGGGGCGTCGTTGGCGCCGTCACCGGTCATCGCCACTGTCCGCCCGCACTTCTGCAACGCTTGGATGATCCGCACCTTGTGGGCAGGGGTGCAGCGGGCCACCACGTCGGTGTTGGTCAACCGTTCCGCGAGCGCGTCGTCGTCCAGTTGGTCGAGTTCACCGGCGGTGACCACCCGCTGTTCGTCGTGATCGCTGATGGTGGCGGCGATCGCCTCGGCGGTGGCCGGATGATCGCCGGTGATCATGATGGTGTGCACGCCAGCCTGCCGGATCCGGCGTACCGCCGGGGCGGCGCTCTCCCGCACACCGTCGGCGAGGGCCAGGAAACCCACGAAGGTGAGCCCTCGAACGTCGGAGTCGGTGACCGTCGAGTCGTTCACCGGGCACTCGGCGACGGCCAGGATCCGGTTTCCGGCACCGGCCCGGTCGGCGAGCATCCGTTCCAACTCGGCGCGGCCGGCGTCGTCCATCGGCTCCTGACGGCCGTCGGTGCGTCGGGACGAGCAGCGGGGCAGCACCGTCTCCGGAGCACCCTTGACGCTCAACAGCAGGTGACCGTCGGTCCGTCCGATGCTCGCGTGGTAGCCGCGGGACGGCTCGAACGGCAGGCCCCCGGCAGCGTGCCAGCCGGCGGCACCGGTCTGCTCCACCACGCCAGCCTCCCCGGCGCCCCGCCGGACCGCCCGGTCGGTCTGCAACGCCAACTCCTCCGGATTCTTCGCGGCGGGGGTGGCCCGCAGCGCCGCGGCCAACGTCATCCGGAGCCGGTCGTCCAACCGGTCCACCGGCGCGTACCGGTCACCGACGCCGTCGCCGACTCCGGCGAGCAGCAACTGGCCCTCGGTGAGGGTGCCGGTCTTGTCGAAGCAGAGCACGTCCACCCGGCCCAACGCCTCGATGGTGCGCGGGTTGCGGACCAACGCGCCGTGCTCGGCCAGCCGCCGGGCCGCGGCCAGCTGCGCCGCGCTGACCAGGAACGGCAACCCCTCCGGCACCGACGCCACGGCGAGGTTCGCGGCGGTCGCCGCCGTTTCGGCCAGGGGTACGCCCCGAAGCAGGCCCGCGCCGGCCACCGCTATCGCGGAACCGGCCGCCAGCGGGATGGCGGTGCTGGTCAACGAGCCGAGCCGAGCCTCCACCCCACTGGTCGGGGGTGCCTGCCGCACCAACGCGAGGCTGCGCCCGGCCTCGGTGTCGTTGCCGGTCGCCACCACCACTGCGGTGCCGTGCCCGGCGGCGACCGTGGTGCCCTCGTAGAGCATCGAGTGCCGGTCGGCGACGGCGGCGGCGACCACCGGCCGGTTGGACTTGGCGACCGGCAGCGACTCACCGGTCAGCGACGACTCGTCGGCCTCCAGGCCCACCGACTCGAGCACCCGGCAGTCGGCGGGCACCGAGTCTCCCGGTTCGAGGGCGATGACGTCCCCGAGGACCAGGTCCTCGGCGGCGAGCACCTGATCGGCGCCGTCCCGGCGGACCCGTGCGGTCACCGCCGACCGCGACAGCAGCTCCGCCAGTGACCTCTCGGTGTTGCGTTCGTGCACCGCCCCGATCAGGGCGGACCCACCGACCACGCTGCTCACCAGCGCGGCGTCGACAAGTGAACCGAACGACGCGGAGAGCACCGCCCCGGCGGCCAGCACCGGGGTGAGTGGGTTGGACAGCTCGTCCAGGAAGGCGCGCAGCAGCCCACCACTTCCGGGTTCGGCACCGCCGTCGGCGCCCGAGCTGTGGCGTCGGCGCTGCGCTTCCGCGCTGGTCAGGCCGTCCGGCGTGGAGCGCAGGTGGTCGAGCACCGTACCGACGGGCATCAGGTGCCAGGCGGTCGTCACCGGTGCCGGGGTGTCCGACTGGTCGTGCAACCGGCGGGCCTGCCAGACCCCGTTCGCGAAGGCCAACCCGGCCGCGCCGTTCACCGCGACGAGCGACCGGCCGGGCAGTTCGGTCGGCGGGGCCGTGAACGCGCCCAGCGCCCCGAGACCGGTGCCGGCCATGGCCAGCCGAATGTTCTGCTGGGCGGTACGCCGAGCCACCCCGGTCGCCTCGATCACCAGGGCCACCACCCGCAGGTCGGCACCGACCAGCAGGTGTGCGCCCCACGGGGGCAGCTCCTCCGGCGCGGCGAACCCGAGACCGCAGTCGGACGCGCCGAGCGCCTTGCGGTCGGCGGAGACGAGCATCACCATCGCGCCGTCGCGCTGTAGTCTGCGGACCGACTCGACCAACTGGTCCCCGCCGGGCAGCATCGCGTCGGCGAAGCCGTACCGCTGCTCGTCGCCACCGGCAACGATCAGCCGCAGGCCGGCCCGCCGCGCGGCGGCCGGCAGCCCGTCGACACCGGGTGCGGGTTCCGGCTCGACCCGCAGGAGCGCGGCGAGCCGGTCGCCGTGGGCGAGGCCGAGCAGTTGGCCGCCGGCCGAGCGCAGCCGGACCGCGTCCGCGATGGCGTCCAGGTGGTTCGCGGGCATCTGGTCCAACGGTCCGAGCCGCCAGCCGTCCGCCGCACGGGAAGCGGCCGGATCGTCCGGGTCGAACAACGCGAAGGCCCGCTCGGCCACCTCGTCGACGTCCGCGTCGGACGCCGGCGCCAGGTCGGCGAGTACGCCCCGGTCCGAGCCGAGCACCGCGGCGTCGAGCACGAGCGTGTCGATCCGGTCCAACTCCCGCAGCACACTGCGGTCCATCGCGATCACCCCGCGCCGCGCCAGCATCCGGCCGAGCTGGGCGGCGTACCCCTCACGTCCACTGCCGGGCGCCTTCGGCAGCGCCGACAGGCCCAGCGCGGCGGCCCGCTTGCGCCCGGCGAAGGGCACCGCCGCCGCGCCGGCCGCCGCGCCGGCGGCGAGCATCCGGTTGATGTACCGCTCGACCGGGCCGTGCGGCTTGGGTCGGGGACGGTCGGCTATCGGCCACCGGGCGACGGCACGCTCGGGGTCCCCGGTCAGTCGGGGTTCCGCGTTTTCCCAGGCGGAGAACTGGGCCCGGTCCTCACCCCACTCCACGAGCCGTTGGGCGCCGTCGAGGACGATGCCGGTCCAGCGGCCGGTGAGACCCTGCACCACGGCCTCGGCCAGCGGGAAGAGGACCTCCGCGCGCGGGTCGGAGCGCAGTGTCCTGCCGAGGAACGCGTGCAGCTTCGGTTGCAGGTCGACCGCCGCCAGCACGCCGGCCACCTCACCGGGCAGCGGCGCGAACGGCAGGATCCGGGTGGCCGCCCAGAGGGTCAGACCCAGCGCGTCCGAGGCGAGCGCGCCGAGGGTGCGCGGGTTGTGGGGGCCCTCCTCGGGCGGGTGCGGGGGTGGGATCTCCGGATCGGGCTCGTGATCGCAGGTCCGTTCGACCCGGCTGATGGTGGCGATGAGGTCGTCGAGATCCGGTTCGGGGGCCTGCACGGCCACCACCACCCGCCCGGATGGAGCGTTCACCCTGGCCCAGGCCACCCCGGGCATCCGCTCCAGCGCACCCTCGACCTGCCGGGCGAGCTGGTCGCCGCCCTCCTGGCAAACGCCGTGTACCTCGATGTGGTGCCGACCGGGGCGTGACCAGACCCGACGCCGGCTGAGCCCGACCGACCGGGCCAGCCGGGTCGCGGCCGACCCGACGGTCCGGGACGCCTCGCCGATCAGGTGCGGCACGCCGAAGGACGGCAGGATGCGGCCGGCAGCGCGACCCGCCGCCGTCATCGAGGCGTACGGCTGGACGGACGCCAGCCCGGCTCCCTGTTGCCGCTGGTCCTGACCTTGGCCATGTCGTCCTCCCACCGCGCTCACGTCCGGCGGCCTGGCTTCCCGACCTGCCATCCGTTATGCCCCCTGAGCGGCGGAATTTTCCGTCGTCGCTGGCGCATGGACGGGTTGGGCCGTGGAATCCGACGAGCATCACCGGACATGGGGAGGCCGGCATGAGCACACTGACGCGACGTCTCAACGGTTCGCGGGAGAACATGCGGATGTACAGCCGTCGGGTCCAACTGCCGATGCTGGGTGACGTGGCGGTCCCGCCACCGGACAAGGTCGTCTACTACGCCGGGCTCGGCGTGCTCGCCGCGCTGCAGGTCATCGAGTGGCCGATCGCTGTGGTGATCACCGCCGGCCACGTGTTGGCAGACCAGCATTTTTCCGGTCTGGCGCGCGGTCTCGGGGAGGTTCTGCAGGACGCGTGACGAGAGCCGGGTCACCGGACGGTTGACATGAATCAGGGTTGAGGTCGCATGCTCGGCCGATGTCGAGCACAGCCGTCACCGCCGCACCCGCCGCACCAGGGCTCTTCGCACCCCGGTTCCGCGCGATGACGGTGGGCAGCGTCGCGTTGATCTCACTGCTCGCGTTCGAGGCGTTGGCGGTCGGTACGGCGATGCCGACGGTCGCCCGCAGCCTGGACGGGCTGGCGCTCTACGGGATCGCCTTCGGTGGCCCGTTCGCCACCGGTGTGCTGGCCATGGTGGTCTCCGGAATCTGGTGTGACGCCCGGGGTCCTCGCGGGCCGATGTGGCACGGCGTCGCCTGGTTCGTGGTGGGGTTGCTGATCGCCGGGACCGCCCCGGTGATGAGCGCGCTCGTCGTCGGGCGGGTCGTGCAGGGTTTCGGCTCCGGGCTGCTCTCGGTGGCGCTCTACGTGATCGTCGGGCACGCGTACCCGCAGGAGCTGCACCGGCGGATCTTCGCGGCGTTCGCTGCGGCGTGGGTCGTACCGTCGCTGGTGGGGCCGGCTGTCGCCGGCCTGATCGTGCAGTACCTGGGCTGGCGGTGGGTCTTCCTGGCGGTGCCGGCGGTGGCGGTGCCGGCGGTGCTGCTGATCCATCCGGGCCTGCGGTCGTTGGGCCGGAGTGTGGCCGCGAGCCCACCGGCGGGCGCGCTCGGGCGGATCGGTTGGGCGTGTGGGGCCGCGGTGAGTGCCGCACTGCTGCACATCGGGGGACAGCAGCGCGGTGCCACCGCCCTGGTGCTGGTCGCGCTCGCCGTGGTTGGCCTGCTGGTCTGCGCCCCGCGACTGCTGCCGGCCGGGTTCCTCCGGGCGGCCCGAGGGTTGCCCACCGTCGTGGGGCTGCGGGGCCTGGCGTCGGCGGCCTTCGTCGGCGCCGAGGTGGTCATCCCGCTGATGCTGTCGCGGGAGCGGGGCCTCTCGCCGACAGCGGCCGGACTGGTCCTCACCGTCGGCGCGTTGGCGTGGTCGGTGGGCTCCTGGTTGCAGGGCCGCATTCCGGTGCCGGCATCGCGGGCCACCCTGCCGCGCGTCGGGCTGGGCTGCATCACGATCGGCACCGCCACTGTGGCGCTGGCCGTCCGGCCCGAGCTCCCGGTGGCTGTAGCCGTTGTCGGTTGGGCGGTGGCCGGTCTGGGCATGGGGTTGCTCTATCCGTCGTTGTCGGTGCTCACGCTGGAGTTCTCCGCGCCGGGTGAGCAGGGTCGCAACAGCTCGTCACTGCAACTGAGCGACTCCCTCTTCGCGGCCACCGTGCTCGCTCTGACCGGGGCTGTGCTGGCGGCCGGGAGTGCGCCCGGCCCGGCCAGCTACACGACGACGCTCGTGGTGGCCGCTGGGCTGGCCCTGCTCGGGGCGGTGCTCGCCGGCCGGGTGGTGGTGGGCGGGGGTGTGCGACAAGGCGGGTGATCCGCGGATTCGGCCGCGTCCCGGCTGCCGGTGCCGGAAGGATGGCGGGCGATGAACCTCCTGACCGTCCTGCCGCTCGCCGTGGTCATGGTCGCCGGGACGCAGCTGGTGGTGGCGGTCTTCCTCGCCTCGTCGGATCGGCCCCGGGCCGCGTCGCTGGGCTTCCTCACCGGCGCGGGGCTGGTGGTGGCCGCCGGGGTGACTGTGGCGTGGTTGGTGACCCGGCTGGTGGGTGGAGTGGCGGCCGACGCCAGCGCCGTCGCCGGGAAGATCGATCGCGGTCCCGCCATCGACCTGGTGGTGCTGGCCCTGCTGGTGATCCTGGCCGTGCTGATCTGGCTACGCCGCAACCGGTCCGGACCGCCGCGCTGGCTGGGCGGCATCGAGCGCGCCGACGCGCCGCAGGCGCTGCGGCTGGGTGCGCTGCTCTTCGTGGCGACCCCCACGGACGACCTCACCATGGCCACCGTCGGGGCGAGCGTGGCCCGTCACGATCTGCCGTGGTGGCACCTGGTGCCGTTCGTGCTGTTCACAGTGCTCCTGCTCGGGTTGCCGCTGCTGGCGTTGCTGCTGCTCGGGAGCAGGGCGGCGCGGGTGTTGACCCGGATGCGGGAATGGGCCGAGGGGCACGCCTGGATCGTCAGCGAGATCGTGATCGCGTTCTTCGCGCTGCTGACCGGGTTGGACCTGATCCGGTCCGGCTCAACCGCCGCCCTCCGCTGACACGTACGAGGGAACCGGGCGGAGATGAGCGCAACAACGGTTCACGTTCGTCTTACCGTGACGGCATGTTCGCTGTCGTCACCACGGTGATCCTCTACGTCTTCGGTTTCGTCTTCCTCTACGGCGTGATCCGGCTGGGTGTCCGGCACGCGTTCGAGGATCTGGAGTTGCAACGGGCCAAGGCCCAGCGCGAAGAGGAGTTGGCGGCCGCCCGCGACCGCTCCTTCATGCGCGACAACGCTTTCCTCGCCGGCAGTTGAGCGCCGGATCGGTCCGGCCCGGCCCGGTGGCGTCGTCGGGCGGACGGGGAGCCGCCGGACGGTTCAACGTCGCGGATGCGAGGATCGCACCCGTGATGGGAACGCTGAAGACGGAACCGGCCCGCGCCCGCCTCGATCTGCTCGCCCCGCCGGTCGCGGAGGCCATCGCCCAGTGGCCGGCCAGCGCCCCGGTGGACGTCAACGACGTGCTGGTCGCGCCGATCGACGCCGACCTCGCCGACACCGCGGCGTTCTGCGCGGCGTACGAGGTGGGGCTGGACGTGTCGGCCAACTGTGTCGTGGTGGCGGGCAAGCGTGAGGGTGTGGTCCGTTACGCGGCCTGCATCGTCCTGGCCACCACCCGGGCCGACGTGAACGGCGTGGCCCGCCGGGCGTTGGACGTCCGCAAGGCGAGCTTCGCCCCGATGGCCGACGCTGTCGAGTTGACCGGCATGGAGTACGGCGGCATCACCCCGATCGGGCTGCCGGCCCAGTGGCCGATCCTGGTGGACGCGCGGGTCATCGCCACACCGCACGTGATCGTCGGGTCCGGCGTACGGCACAGCAAGATCGCGCTGCCGGGGCCGGCGTTGGGCGCGCTGCCCGGAGCGCAGGTGGTGGAAGGGCTGGCCAGGCCGGCCTGACCACGCATCGGCATCGATGTCGTTGCACGTGAAACATCGTGATCATCGATGCCGGATGCTGGCCGCTGGTGACTCAGTGTGAGTGGGCTGCGGATTCGCGCTGCTCCACCTCGGCCAGCGCGGCGAGCAACGTCTGCACCTCCTGCGCGCCGGAGACCGCGTACTTCCCGGCCAGCACGAAGGTCGGCACGCTGGTGATGCCCAGGGCCTGAGCGTGGGCCAGGGCGGCGGTGACGTCGGCGACGCGTTCGTCGGAGTCGAGGAACCGGCGGGCGTCGGCCGCGTCCAGGCCGACCTCGCCGGCCAGGGTGGCCAGCGCCTCCCGCGACCCGACGTCGACGCCGTGGTTGAAGTGCGCCTGGTACAGCGCCTCGACCATCTCGGCGGCCCTGCCCTGGTCGCTCGCCCAGGAGACCAGCCGGTGCGCCTCGAAGGTGTTGGCGATCACCGCGCGGTCGTAGTCGAGCCGCAGCCCGTCGGCCGCCGCGACCTGGGTCACGTGGTCGACCATCTGCCGGGCGCGCCCCGGACCGCCGAACTTGCCGGCCAACGCCTGCACCAGCGGCAGGGGCTGCGGCACCGGCGACGGGTCGAGCTGGAACGGCCGGTAGTGGACCGTCACCTCGCCCGGGTAGCTGGCGAGGGCCTCATCCAGGCGGCGCTTGCCGATGTAGCACCACGGGCAGATGACGTCCGCGTAGATCTCGATCTCCATGACCGGTGCCAACCTCGCGGTCAGCCGCGTTGTTCCCGGATCTGACGCTTGAGACGACCCAGGATCGCCGTGCCGCCCCGGACCCGCAGCGGGCTGATCGCCTGCGCCAGCCCCATCCGCTGGTAGAGGTCGTCCGGTACGGCCAGCACCTGCTCGGCGCTCGCGCCGGCGAGCCCTTCGGCGAGGATCCCGGCGAACGCCCGGGTGGTGGGCGCCTCCGGCGGGCAGTCGAAGAGCGTCTCGACGGTGCCTTCCGGTGTCACCCGGGCGCGCAGGAAGAACGCCGTCTGGCACTCGGGCACCTGCTCCATGCCCTCGCGCTCCGCGGCACCCTCCGGCAGCGCCGGGATGACGTCCGCGTACTCCAGGAGCATCTCCAGCACCAGGTCGCGCGGCGCGGCCGCGAACTCGTCGACGATCTCGGCCAGTCGGGCCGGCATGTCAGCCATGCGTCGAGGCTACCGCCGTGGTGCCGGAGCCCCGGTCACACAGTGGGCGACTGCTCACTGATCTCGCTGAGCGCGCTGGTGGGGTCGAGCTGCATGGCCAGGTCGCCGAGCGAGACGATCCCCACCAGCTTGCGGTCACTGTCACAGACCAGCACCCGTCGGATGCCCCGATCCCGCATGAGCGCCGCCGCCTCACCCGCCGTGCAGTGCTGCTCGATCATGACGACCTCGCGGGTCACTATCGCACCGATGGTGGTGGCCGCCGGGGAGCTGTTCTCCGCCACGGCCCGCACCACGATGTCCCGGTCGGTGAGCATGCCGGCGAGGCTGGCGCCATCGGTGACCACCACATCACCGATGTCGGCCTCCTTCATCACCCTGGCCGCCTCGTCCAGAGTGGTCTCGGCCGGCAGGTACACCACCTGCTTGGTCATCACGTCGCTGACCCGGTAACCGGTCATGAGAGCCTCCGAAGACGTTTCCACCGATCCGACTGCACTACCCAGTGACGCCGTGGCTACACCAGGCTCGCACGTTCCTGGCGTACCTCGTTGACGAGTCGATCCAGCAGACCGTCCAGCGGCAGCTCGGTGCGCTCGCCGCCGGCCCGCTCGCGCAGCTCGACGTACCCCTCGGTGAGTCGGCGGCCGACCACGACGGCCCGGGGGATGCCGATCAGCTCGGCGTCGGTGAACTTGACCCCGGCCGAGACGTGCGTGCGGTCGTCGACCAGCACCCGCAGGCCGGCCGCGGCGAGCCGCCCGCCGAGCTCCAGCGCCGCGTCGAGCTGCGGGCCCTTGCCCGCAACCACCAGGTGTACGTCACACGGCGCGATCGCCGCCGGCCAGACCAGCCCCCGGTCGTCGTGGTGCTGTTCGGCGACGGCCGCCACCGCCCGGGAGACCCCGATGCCGTAGCAGCCCATGGTCGGCCGGACCGGCTTGCCGGCCGGCCCGAGCACGTCGACAGCGAAGGCGTCGGTGAACCGGCGGCCGAGCTGGAAGATGTGCCCGATCTCGATGCCCCGCCGGATGGTCAGCTCGCCCGTCCCGCAGTCGGGGCAGGGGTCGCCGGGGCGCACGTCGGCCGCCTCGATGGTGCCGTCGGGGGTGAAGTCCCGTCCGCAGACCACGTCGGTCGCGTGCCGGCCCGGCTCGTTCGCCCCGGTCAGCCACGCCGACCCGGCCACCACCCGGGGATCGACCAGGTAACGGATGCCCAGCTTGTCGAGCAGCTGCGGCCCGATGTAGCCGCGTACCAGCTCCGGATGCTCGGCCCACTCCTCGAAGACGGTCACCTGCGCCGGGTGCAGTGCGGCACCGACCCGCTTCAGGTCGACCTCCCGGTCACCGGGCAGCCCGACCACCAGGGGCACGGCCCGTTCCGCGCCCGGCTGCCGGACGGACAGCACGACGTTCTTCAGGGTGTCGGCGGCGGTCCAGCCGTCCCGACCGCCCAACCGGCGCGCGTTGGCCAACTCCACGAGGCTGGCGATCGTCGGGGTCTCCGGGGTGTCGTGCACCTCGGCGGCCGGCTGCGCGGCCGGATCGCCGGCGGCGGGCACCCGGGTGAGGACCGCCTCGGTGTTGGCCGCGTAGTCGCAGGAGGTGCAGCCCACGAAGGTGTCCTCGCCGACCGGCGTCGCGGCCAGGAACTCCTCCGACGCCGAGCCACCCATCGCGCCGGACATCGCCTGCACCACCGTGTAGTCCAGACCCAACCGGTCGAAGATCCGCCGGTACGCGGAGCGGTGCCGGGCGTACGCCTCGCGCAGCCCGGCCTCGTCCAGGTCGAAGGAGTACGCGTCCTTCATCAGGAACTCCCGGCCGCGCAGCAGCCCGGCCCGGGGCCGCGCCTCGTCGCGGAACTTCGTCTGCACCTGGAACAGCGTCACCGGGAAGTCCCGGTAGGAGGTGAACAGGTCCTTGACCAGCAGCGCCGCCATCTCCTCGTGGGTGGGCGCCAACAGGTGCTCGGCGCCGCGCCGGTCGGCGAGGGTGAAGATGTCGTCGCCGTACTCGGCCCACCGGCCACTCGTGCGGTACGGCTCGGCCGGCAGCAGTGCCGGGAAGTGCACCTCCTGGTCGCCGATCGCGAACAGCTCGGCGCGTACCACCTCGGTGATCCGGTCCAGCACCAGCTTGCCCAGCGGCAGCCAGGTGTAGCCGCCCGGTGCGGCCCGACGGATGTAACCGGCACGCAGCAGCAGCCGGTGACTCGGCACCTCCGCGTCGGCCGGGTCCTCGCGCAGGGTCCGCAGCAGCACTGTCGACATGCGTAGCAGCATCCGGGCAGCCTACGGTCGATGCGTCAGGCTGAGCCATCCCGTTTCGACATCGCGGATATCGGCGGCGCAACACCCGATATCGGCGATCCGGCGTCGAATCAGGCTGCCGGGCGGCAACTGGGCAATGACCTCCGACACGTCGCGGATTCGGGGCGGCACCGGGCGATCCCGCGGTGACAGACTGGTCGCCGCAGGCAACAAGTGGCGTGAGGGAGGCGCGGGTGCGCTGGCGCAGTTTTGTCGCGGTCGGGGACAGCTTCACCGAGGGCATGGACGACGCGTACCCGGACGGCACCTACCGGGGCTGGGCGGACCTGGTGGCGACCCGACTCGCCGCCGAGGCGGGCCCCGACTTCCGGTACGCCAACCTGGCCATCCGGGGCCGGCTCTTCCCCAGTGTGGTCGCCGAGCAGGTGCCCTCCGCGGTGGCGATGAAGCCGGATCTGATCAGCTTCGCGGCCGGTGGCAACGACGTGCTGCGGCGCACCTTCGACCCGGACACGCTGGTCGCCCGCTTCGACGAGGTGGTCCGGCAACTGCGCTCGGGCGGCGCTGACGTGCTCCTCTTCCGGTTCGCGGACGTGATGGCCCGGCTGCCCGGCCAACGCCTCGTCGCACCCCGGGTGCAGCTGCTCAACCAGGCGGTCGGCGAGACCGCCGAGCGGCACGGCGCCATCATGGTCGACCTGTATGCCGACGACACCTTCCTCAACCCGATGCTCTGGAGCACCGACCGGTTGCACCTCTCCCCGGCCGGCCACCGGCGGGTCGCCGGCCAGGTGTTGAACGCCCTGGGCGTTGGTTGCGACGAGGAGTGGCTGATGGTCCCGCCGCACCCGGCACCCTCGCCGTGGCTGGCCGCCCGCGCCGCCGATCTGCGGTGGGCCGGTCAGCACCTCGCCCCGTGGGTGAAGCGGCGGTTGACCGGTCGGTCGTCCGGCGACACGGTGACGGCGAAGCGCCCGCAACTCGGCCCGCTCGTCGACTGAGCGTGCTCACCCTGCACACTGCGGCCCTGCTGTGCCGCGACCGGGACGGCGAACCGGTGCCGGAGCACGCTGTGCTGGTCAGCGGCGACCGGGTCGCGGCCGTCGGCCCGCTGGCCGAGTTGAGTGCGGCGTACGCCGGGGCCCGGGTTCGCCGTTGGCCCGGGACGCTGGGGCCGGGTCTGCTGCACGACGGTCCGCTGCCGCCCGCACCGACCCCGCGCGAACGGGTGCACGCGCTGTTGCGTACCGGGGTGACGGCGGTCCTGGCGGAACACCTGGCCGACCCGGCGCTGCGGGCCGCCGCCGAGCGGAGCGACCTGCTGGTGCTGCCCACCGCCGTGGTGCCGACGCTGCGTCCGGACGGTCGGGCCGACCTCGCGGTGCACGGCGACGACGGCACCTGTCTGGTGACAGTGGTAGCCGGCCGGATCGTCCACCGCCGCGCCTGAACAGGCGCTGACACCTCCACTGTGGAGTGCACCGATCGAATCGGGGTCGCCCGATGTCCGCCCGCCCCGATAACATCCGCTGCCCCCGCTGATCGGAAGGCGGGGACATCGGGGAAAGGTGGCTGGGGGATGACCCTCATACCTGGCACGACGACATCCGCACGACCGCTCCGGGCGCTGCTGGCGACGGGGCTTTCCGTGGCGGTCGCCGCCGGGACGCTCACGCTGACGGCCGTGCCGGCCGCAGCGAACGACGTACCGAACGCGCCTGCCATCGACGACAACCAGCCGCCGGGTGTGCCGACCGAGCTGCAGACCTCCGGCGAACCGTGCACCACGGCGGAGCCGTACCAGTGGTGGCAGAACGACGACCTGACGCTCTCCGCCGTCCTGCACGACCCGGACATCGACGCGAACGGCGGCACCGACCGGTTGACCACCACCTTCGCGCTCTGGCCGGTCGACGAGCCGGCGGCCCGGATCGAACGGTTCGGGTACAACGGGCGGGACGGCGATCGGGAGAGCGGCCTCTTCGAACGGGAGGTGCTGACCCACGACCGGGTGTACGCGTGGCAGGTCCGGGCGGCGGACAGCCAGGCGACCGGCGAGTGGAGCGGCCTCTGCTACCTCCGGACCGACTTCCAGGGCCCGGAGGCCGCGCCGGTCGTCACCTCCAGTGACTTCCCGGTCGACGGTTGGCACCCGGCGTTGCCGGGACAGTTCACCTTCGACGCGGCGGCCACACCGGACGCTGTTGGTTTCCGGTACGAGCTGCTCGGCGGCGACGGTGTCCAGGTGGTGTCGGCGGACGGGCCGGGCGGCTCGGCCACTGTCACGCTCCGCCCGGAGGCGGGGCCCAACACCCTCGTGGTGTGGAGCCTCGACGCGGCCGGGAACCGCTCGCCCGAGGCGCGGTACGAATTCCGGGCCAGCGATGTCGCGCCGATCATCACCGGCAGACTCACCGAGATCGGTGTGCCGACCACGTTCACGGTGCAGCCGCAGATGGCCGGGGTGGTCCGATACCGGTTCCAGTTGGACGGCGACCCGGAGCAGACGGTGGAGGCGGCGGCCGACGGCACCGCCACGCTGACCGTCACCGCGACCCGGGGTGGCTACCGGACGCTCTCGGTGACCAGCGTGACCGCCGACGGCGTGACCGCGACCGCGTCGAGCAATTTCCGGCTGAGCACCGCGCCGAAGATCACCGCGACGGTCTATCAGCAGGGCGTCACCAGTGGGGGGCCGGGCGTGCCCGGGGTCTTCACCTTCACCCCGCGCCAGCCCGACGTGGTCAGCTACCGCTATCGCTTCGGCACTGTGACCAGCACCGTGGCCGCGGCGGCCGACGGCACCGCGTCGGTGACCTGGGCGCCGACGAAGGCCGGCCTGACCTCGCTCACCGTCTGGAGCATCGACGGGGACGGCACCCAGTCGGACTCGGCGTCGTTCACCTTCTTCGTCGGCAACCAGCCGCCGAGCAGCTAGCCGGAGCAACCCGGCGGGTGGCCTCGCCGGGGCGATCGTGATCCGGCGAATGCCGACCGGCCCACCATCCCGTGCGGGGGTGGTGGGCCGGCCGGCGTTACAGCGGTCGCGGGCGGCGATCCGGCGTACCTTTGGGATCATGTCTGTGCCGAACGATCCCGATCCCCGCCTCCAGTCGTACGCGGACCCGCAGCGGTTGGTCACCACCGAGTGGCTGGCCGCGCATCTGGGCGACGAGGGCCTCGTCGTCGTCGAGTCCGACGAGGACGTGCTGCTCTACGAATCCGGTCACATTCCCGGTGCCGTCAAGGTTGACTGGCACCTGGAGTTGAACGACCAGGTGACCCGGGACTACCTGGACCCGAAGAGCTTCGCCGAGATGTGCGCGGCGAAGGGCATCGGCCGGGGCGACACCGTCGTCTTCTACGGCGACAACTTCAACTGGTGGGCCGCGTACGCCCTCTGGGTCTTCTCGCTCTTCGGTCACGCCGATGTGCGACTGCTCGACGGCGGTCGGCAGAAGTGGATCGCCGAGGGACGCGAGGTGACCCGCGACAAGCCGGCCCGCCCGCGCGCCGACTACCCGGTGCCGCTGCGCGACGACGCCCCGCTGCGGGCCTTCCGTGAGCAGGTCATGGCGCACATCGCCGCCGGTCGGCCACTTGTCGACGTCCGCTCGCCGGGTGAGTACACCGGCGAGATGCTGCACATGCCGGACTACCCGCAGGAGGGTGCGTTGCGCGGTGGGCACATCCCGGGTGCGGTCAGCAAGCCGTGGAAGTCCGCCGCCAACGAGGACGGCACGTTCAAGTCCGCCGACGAGTTGAAGGCGATCTACGCCGACCAGCTCGGGCTGAGCCCCGACGACGACGTGATCGCGTACTGCCGGATCGGGGAGCGGTCCAGCCACACCTGGTTCGTGCTGCGGCACCTGTTGGGTTACCCGCAGGTGCGCAACTACGACGGCTCGTGGACCGAGTGGGGCAACCTGGTCCGGGCACCTGTGGTGAAGGGCGACCAGCCGGGCGGCCTGGCCGCCTGACCGGCGCGACCGTCCCCGCGTGACAGTGAACGTCGCGCGGGGACGGTGTTTCAGCCGGCCAGTGCGATCGGACCGCGCAGGTCGCGAACGATGCCGGTGATCTCGCCGGTCTCCGGGTACCAGCGGGCCAGGGCGGCCGGTTCCAGTCGGAGCAGCACCGCGCCCCTGCCGTCCCAGCCCAGGACCTCACAGCAGCCCTTGGCGCGATCCCGGCCGAGGTCGAGCAGGTGGACTACGGCGCCGGTCCGTGCGTCCAACACCGCCGCCCCCTCGGCACCGTTGATCTCGCTGCTGGTGATCCAGGCCGCCCGGGCCAGCCGTTCACCGTGCAACCAGCCTCGGCCGTAGAACTCGTTGACCTGGTAGGGCGAGGGCAGCTGCGAGGCGTTGACCGGCTGCTCGGAGCGGAGTTCGCCCTCCCGGGCGGTCCGGCTGCGCAGCATCAGGCTGGTCCCCTCGCCGTAGGTCTCGATCAACGGGGCCTCCCGGCCGGCGTCCGGGTCGGGTGCGATCAACTCCCAGGTCGACACGTCGATGATGCTGGCCGCCCCGGTGACCCGGTCCACCGCGTACGTCCGGTCGTCGCCGCCGACCAGCACCCGGTCGTGCGCCCACACCACCAGCTCCAGGTAGCCGTCGAGCGGTATCCGGCGGACGGCGGCCGTGCTGAGGTCGATCAGGACCAGCTCTTTGGTCTGCGCGAACGCGGCCTGCCGGCCGTCCGGCGACAGCACTCCCGGCTTCAGCGCGCCCGCCTCGTTGCCGCTCGCGTCGCGGGTCGGTGCCAACGTCACCACGTCGAGGCTGCGCACCACGCCGTCGTTGCCGAGCACCCGGACCGGGCCGTCCGCGCGATTTTCCTCGTCCACCGGCTGGAACAGCGCCACTGCCCGCTGGACCGGTCGCTCGGAGAGCGGCACCGTCGCCGGAGCGCCGAGCCGGGCCAACGGATCGGGCGGGAAGGTCAGCTCGGCGGGCGGCTTCTGCACCGGACCCGCGTGGGAGGGGTCGACGGTCGGGGTCACCGTCGGACCCACCGGTGGGACCGGCGCGGGATCGGCGGGCGGTCGCAGCGCCGCCACCGTGCCGCCACCGACCAGCACCACGGCCAGGGCGACCACCGCGACGGCCCGCCGGGTGCGCCGGGTACGCCGAGCCCGCTCCCATCCGGCGGCGGCCGGCTGGCTGGGCAGCACGTCCTCGACGCTGACGGTCAGCAGTCGGCGCAGCTCCTGCTCGTTCACGGGTTCACCTCCAGACCGCTGGCCAGATCGGCCGGGCCTCGACCCGGTCGGGCGTCGCGGGCGAGGTCCGGGGCGACCTCGCGGAGTCGGCGCAGCGCCGCGTGGCACTGGCTCTTCACGGTGCCGACTGTCACGCCGAGCGCCTCAGCGGTGGCGACCTCGGTCAGATCCTCGTAGTAGCGCAACACCAGCACGGCTCGCTGCCGTGGGGGCAGCAGGCCCAGCGCGTCGTGCATCGTCAGCCGTAACGCGCCGTCCCGGTCGTGGGCCACCTGGTCCGGCGGCGCGGCGCTGAGCCACTCCCGCCGTCGGCGCCGCCACCACGACACCGAGTCGCGGTAGAGGATGGCCCGCACGTACGCGGAGGGGTCGCCGTCGCGGACCGAGGACCAGCGCAGCGCCAGCTTGAGCAGCGCGTCCTGGAGGAGGTCTTCGGCCTGGTGCCGGTTGCCGCAGATCAGGTAGGCCGCGCGGAGCAGCCGGTGCTGGTGGTTCTCCACGAAGGCGAGGTAGCCGTCGCGTCCGTCGTCCCTCGTCGGCGCCATCCGTCCCCCTCCCGGCCGTCGCGCGGTACGCGTCAACAGGCAGACGCACGGGAGGGGGAAAAAGGTTGGGTCAGCTCGGCGGCGTTCCGGTCAGATAACGCTGCAGGGTCGGCGCGACCCAGGAGACCAGCTCGTCCGGCGTGGTGTCCACCATGGGCGGCAGCCGGACGATGTATCTGGTGAAGGCGAGGCCGAGGACCTGACTGGCCACCAGGCCGGCCCGTCGGGCGGTCAGCGTCGGGTCGGTGCCGAAGGTGGCCACTGCGGCGGTGAGCTGGTTGGCGAAGATGCCGCGCATGCGTTCGGCCGCACCGGGATTGGTGCTGGCGGCCCGCAGTAGCGCCACCAGGGTCTCGTCGCCCTCCCACCGGGCCAGGAAGTGTCGGACCAGCACCTCACCGAGTCGGGCGGGCGGCACCGAGGTCAGGTCGGGCAGGCGGAGGTCGAACTCGGCCGCCGCCGCGAAGAGCCCTTCCTTGCTGCCGTAGTAGCGCATGACCATCGACGGGTCGATCTGGGCGTCGGCGGCGATGGCCCGGATCGTGGCGCGTTCGTAGCCGTCCGCCGCGAACCGTTCCCGGGCCGCTCGCAGGATCGCCGCCCGGGTGGCGTCGGAGCGGCGGGGCTGGGTCGGCGGGGCGGACGAGGTCATGCCAACGACCGTATGCCAACACTTGTTGACACGCAATCGTGAGGCGCTCTAGCGTGGCCAACAAGTGTTTGCCAACACATGTTGGCAGTCGTCTTCTGGAGGTGGCCATGCTGCCCACGAACACTGACGTCCTGGTGGTGGGTGCCGGCCCCACCGGTCTCGCCACCGCGTTGACGCTGGCCCGGCGCGGGGTCGAGGTGACAGTGCTGGACCGCCTCGCCGCGCCGCCAACGACCTCCCGCGCCGCCGTCGTGCACGCGTACACCCTGGAGGTGCTGGACCGGATCGGCGCCGCCGCGCCGCTGATCGCCCAGGCGGTGCGGACGCCGCGTTTCACGGTGCGCGACCGGGACCGGGTGCTGCTGTCGGTGCCGTTCCACGAGCTGCCGTCCCGCTTCCCCTACGCGCTGCTGATCTCCCAGGCGGTCACCGAGACCGTGCTCACCGAAAAGTTGGCCGAGCTCGGTGTCCAGGTACGACGGCCGTGCCAGCTCACCGGGCTGAGGCGCGTCGGTGACGGCATGCTCGCGCAGGTCGACGGGCAGGCGGTGCGCGCCCGGTTCGTGGTCGGCGCGGACGGCCTGCACAGCACGGTCCGGGAGTTGGCCGGCATCGGCTTCACCGGCAGCAGCGACGAGGAGTCCTTCGTCCTCGCCGACGTACGGGTGCACAGCGTGCTGCCCCGCGACGAGGCGGCGCTCTTCCTCGCCCGCCCCGGGCCGTTGGTCTGGGCCCCACTCCCCGGCGGGGTGGTCCGGATGGTCGCCGCCGTGCGGAACGCACCGGCCGAACCGGATGCGGCCTACCTTCAGGCGCTGCTCGACGAGCGCGGCCCGGTACGACGACCCGACCGGGTGACCGACGTGGTCTGGGGCTCCCGGTTCCGGGTGCACCACCGGATCGCCGACACCTTCCGAGCCGGACCGGTGCTGCTGGCCGGTGACGCCGGGCACGTGCACAGCCCCGCCGGCGGGCAGGGCATGAACCTCGGCATCTGCGACGCGGTCGCGCTCGGCACCGCGGTGGCGGACGTGCTCGACGGTGGCCCGGAGACGCTGCTCGACGACTACGACGCCCGCCAGCGACCGATGGCCGAGGACGTGATGAGCTTCGCCGCCGGGCTGACCAGGTTGGCCGGCGTCTCCCCGGCCGGCCGGCCCGCCCGGGACGTGCTGCTCCGGCTGCTCGGTGCCGTTCCACCGGCCCGTCGACGGATCGCGCTGCGCCTGTCCGGGCTGTCCCACCGCGAGCGAACGCCGAGCTAGGCCACGCCACTGCGGCTCAGCACGCCGGGTGCGGCCGACCGCAGCGTCCGCCACGCGGTCAGGGTGACCAGCGCGAACGTCCCCGCTGCCGCGCCCGCCACCGGCACCGTGCCGTACGCCGCGGCGGCCAGCCCGGCGAGCGCCGCCCCGAGCGGTGCGGTGAGCAGACCGACCATCCGCTGCGCCGCACCTACCCGGCCCAGCAGCTCGCCCGGCACCTGCCGCTGCCCGTACGACGCCCACAGGCTGTTCCACACCACTGTGCCGGCGGCGAAGACGGCCAGCGCGATCCCACCCGGCACCGGATGCCGAGCCAGCGCGAAGCCGGTCAGCGCCATGGTCTGCCCGGCCAGCACCACCCGCAGCGCCGGCACCGTGCCGAGCCGGGCGGCGAGCCGCCCCGACCCGAGCGCACCCGCCAGGCCCCCGAAGATGGCTGCGGCGGCGAACAGCCCGTACCCGGCCGGCGGCACCCGCAGCACATCCAGCGCGTAGAGCACCAGCACCGCCATGATCCCGCTGATCGCCAGGTTGCTCGCCGCGGTGAGCAGTGTGAGCCGCCACAGCGTCCGGTGCGCCCGCAGCCAGCGCAGCCCCTCGACGATCTCGCTCCACACCGAGCCGCGCCGCCTCCGCACCCTGCTCCGTGGCGCCGGGGCGAGGGCCAGCACGAGCACCGCGGCCACCGCGAAGGTGACGGCGTCGAGGGCGAACGGAAGGGCCGGGGCGACGGCGAACAGGACACCGGCGGCGGGAGCCCCGAGGAAACCGCCGGCCACCGCTGACCCCGCCTGGAGCCGGCCGTTCGCCCGGGGCAACGCGTCCGGCGGCACCACCGCGGGAAGCAGCGCGAACGAGGCGGAGTCGAAGAGGGTGCCCAACGCGGCGAGCAGGAACGCCGCCACCAGCAACACCGGGACGCTGACCCGGTTGAGCGCGACCACCACGGCCAGCGCCGCCACCACGCCAGCGCGTACCCCGTCGACCACCGCCATCGTCCGACGGCGGTCCCAGCGGTCCGCGTACACCCCGCCGAGCAGACCGAAGAGCAGCGGCGGCACCTGCCCGGCCACGGTGACCGCCGCGATGATCCGGGGATCGCGGGTCACTGTCGCGGCCAACAGGGCCAGCGCCGGGGTACGCAGCGCGTCTCCGAATCGCGACGACACGGCAGCGGACCAGAGCAGCCGGAAGTCCCGGCCGAGAGCAGTGGCGGTCATGCCGGTGACCGTGCCGGTTCGACCGGGTCGAGGGTCAAGCCACCACAGTGCGGAACGACCGTCAGCCGCCGCTCCACCGCAGGCAGTTCCCGGTCTAGGCTTGCCCGGTGACGGTGGAGCAGCAGGCACGGGGTGCGGCGGGTGCGGGCCGGCGCAGGTCCCGCAAGGACGAGATCCTGGAGATCGCGGTAGGTCTTTTCGCAGCGCGCGGATATCACGGCGTGTCGATGGACGACATCGGTGCGGCCGCCGGGGTCACCGGTCCGGCGCTGTACCACCACTTCGCCGGCAAGGAGGCCATGCTGGCCGCCGCGCTGATCCCGGTCAGTGAGGGGTTGCTGGCAGGTGGGCGGGAACGCGCCGCCGGCCGGTCGGACGACCCGCGCGGCGTGCTGGAGTCGCTGATCGACTTCCACGTGGAGTTCGCCCTGGCCAACCCGGCGGTGATCGCGTTGCACCTGCACGAGCTGGACCGCCTGCCCGAGGAGCCGCGGCGGCGGATCCGCCGCCTGCAACGGCTCTACGTCGAGGAGTGGGTGACGGTGCTCACCGCGCTGCACCCGGGCATGCCCGACGGTGAGGCGCGGGTGCTCGCGCACGCCGCGTTCGGCCTGATGAACTCGACGCCGTTCCTCGGCGGTGAGGTGGACCGGCGACGTCGTGCCGAGCTGCTGCGCGGCGCGACCCTGGCCGCGCTGCTCGCCTGAGCCGACTCGTCAGAACCGTGCCGGTCATGATTCCCTGACATCGTCCCACCATCCGGACGCCGGGAGGAAACATGATCGAGTCACTGCTGGTCGCCAATCGGGGCGAGATCGCCCGCCGGATCATCCGGACCGCCAAGCGGCTCGGCATCCGCGCGATCGCTGTGTACTCGGAGGCCGACGCCGACCTGCCGTTCGTCGCCGAGGCGGACGAGGCGGTCCTCATCGGCCCACCGAACCCGGCGCTGAGCTACCGCAACACCGAGGCGATCCTCGCCGCCGCGAAGTCGACGGGCGCGCAGGCCATCCACCCCGGCTACGGCTTCCTGTCGGAGAACGCCGAGTTCGCCCGTACCGTCGAGGCGAGCGGCCTGATCTGGGTCGGACCTGACGCGGACGCGATCACCGCGATGGGCGACAAGATCAATGCTCGGAACCTGATGGCGGCGGCGGGTGTTCCGGTCGCGCCCGGCACCACCGACCCGGCCGCCGACCTGGATGCGGCGGTGTCGGCCGCCGCCGAGATCGGCTACCCGGTGATGGTCAAGGCCGCCGCCGGCGGTGGCGGCATGGGCATGGGCGTGGCCGTCGACGAGGCCGCGCTGCGCACCGAGTACGACAAGGTGCGCGCGTTCGCCGAGCGGATGTTCGGCGACGGTTCGGTGTTGATCGAGCGGTACTTTCCCCGGGTACGGCACGTCGAGGTGCAGATCCTCGGTCTGGCCGACGGTCGGGTGGTGGCGCTCGGCGAGCGGGAGTGCTCGGTGCAGCGGCGCAACCAGAAGTTGGTCGAGGAGTCCCCGTCGCCGGCGGTCTCGCCGGAGCTGCGCTCCCGTCTGCTGGCGGCGGCGGTGCGGGCCGGCGAGGCGGTCGACTACCGCAACGCGGGGACTGTGGAGTGCCTGTTGGTCCCGCGTCAGCGGGACGGTGCTGGCGCTGCTTCCGGTTCCGAGGAGTTCTTCTTCCTGGAGATGAACACGCGGTTGCAGGTGGAGCATCCGGTGACCGAGTACGTCTACGGCATCGACCTGGTCGAGGAGCAGTTGCGGGTGGCCTCCGGGCTGGCGCCGACGTTCGACCCGGACGCGTTGACCCCCGGTGGTCACGCCATGGAGATGCGGATCAACGCCGAGGACCCGAAGCGCTTCCTGCCCGGCCCCGGTGTGATCAGGACGTGGGTGGAGCCGACGGGCGAGGGGGTCCGGGTGGACTCCGGCTACACCGAGGGCAACACGGTCACCCCGTTCTACGACAGCCTGCTGGCCAAGCTGATCATCACCGGCGCGACCCGAGCCGAGGTGCTCGACCGCGCGGAGGCGGCCGTCGCGGCGTTCCAGATCGAGGGCCCAAAGAACAACGTCCCCTTCTTCGCCGAACTGCTCACCAACGACGAGTTCCGCTCCGGCACCTACGACACCGCCATCGTCTCCCGCATGCGCTGACCCCCACCCCCCCGCCCCGCGCGGTGATCAAGAGGTTTGCGTCAGGATTCGTGCCGAGGATGACGCAAACCTCTTGATCAACAGTGGAGTGGCATGCTGGGGGAACCCCTAAGCACTGCTTTCGTCACAGTGAGGTGACCCCCTTATGGCGGACCTGCCGAGTTTCGTCTCGATCCGTGAGGTCGGGCCACGGGACGGGTTGCAGAACGAGGACCCGATCCCGACCGACGCCAAGGTGCGGCTGCTCGACGCCCTCTCCGGCACCGGTGTACGCCGGATCGAGGCGGTGTCGTTCGTGCACCCCAAGGCGATCCCGCAGATGGCGGACGCCGACGAGGTGTGGCGGCGGGCGGTGAAGGCCGACGGGGTGCGCTACTCGGCGCTGGTGCCGAACACCCGGGGCGCGCAGCGGGCCCTCGCCGCCGGGTTCACCGAGATCGAGGTGGTGGTCTCGGCCAGTGACACGCACAACCGGCGCAACGTCAACAGGTCCACCGACGAGTCGCTGGACGACATCGCCGAGCTGATCGACCTGCTGCACGGTGCCTCGGCGCGGGTCGAGGTGATCGTGGCGACCAGCTTCGGCTGCCCGTACGAGGGGGACATCGACCCGCAGCGGGTGGCCGGGATCGTGGACCGGGTGGTCCGCGACGGCGCCGACCGGGTCGCGTTCGGCGACACCACCGGCATGGGCACCCCACGCCGGGTCCGCGAGCTGCTGACCGCGGTACGCGACCGCAACGCGCACGTGCCGGTCCTGCTGCACTTCCACAACACCCGGGGGACGGCGCTGGCCAACCTGTTGACCGCGTTGGAGCTGGGGGTGACCGAGTTCGACGCCAGCGTCGGTGGCCTCGGTGGCTGCCCGTACGCGCCGGGGGCGAGCGGCAACCTGGCCACCGAGGAGGCCGTGCACATGCTGCACGACATGGGCGTCGACACCGGCATCGACCTGCCGGCGCTGATCGAGGTGGCGGAGTTGGCCGAGGAGCTGCTCGGCAAGAAGCTGCCGTCCGGTGTGCTGCGGGCCGGCCCGCGTACCCGGCTGACGCCGCTGCCGAGCTGAGGACGCGACGAAGGGGCCGGCGCGGTCGCCGGCCCCTTCCAGGTGCCTGGTCGCTCAGCTCACCGGGGTGAGCGTGCTCGGCCAGCTGTCGCGGAAGATGTCCGCGCTGCGGTCGGTGGCGCTGAACGTGCCGGCGAAGAGGTTGCTGACCCGGCTCGCCTCGGCGCTGCTCGGGTACGGGTTGGTGCAGCTGGTGCCGGCGCTGCCGCCGGACATCAGCAGCGAGCAGTTCCCGTTGTAGTTGTCCGGCAGGCCGAGGATGTGCCCGATCTCGTGGGTCATGATCCGCAGCACGCTGTACTGGGCGGCCTGCTGGGTGTCGATGTAGACCCGGCCGTTGCCGAGGCTGGTCCGCACGGCGTACGAGCCGCCGCCGGTGATCCGGTAGATCCGCAGGTTCGAGCCGCAGTTCGCCGTGAGCGTCAGGTTGACGGTGGCGTTGTTCCAGATCGTGGCGGCCTGGTTGGCGACGCTGGCGTAGCTGCCCGCCTGGCTGGTGTTGTAGCAGATGGTCATGGCGGCGGACGCGGGCGCGGGGTTGGCGACCGTGAGGCCGAGGGTGGTGAGTGCCGTCGCGAGCAACGCGACAGCGAGCCGATTGAGTCGTGAGGTCATCGCTGACTCCAATCCGGGAGGAGGGGTGTCAGGAGCCTAGCGATACTCATTCATGTTATTCAATGTCTTGCTCTCGGCTCGACTGTCTGATTCGCTCGTAGGTCGCCGACAGTCGTGCTCATGCGCTAGCCTAACGATCGTTCAGGTCGTTCTGGCGGAGGAGTCGGCGTGACGCTCGACGGTGAGGCACTGGAGCAGCTGCGCAAGCGCGCCCGGTCCGGCGGCGCGGACAAGTACCACGCCGCCAACGCGGCCAAGGGCAAGCTCTTCGCCCGTGAACGGGTCGCGCTCCTGGTCGACGAGGGGTCGTTCGTCGAGGACGGCCTCTACGCCAACGCGCTCGCCGACGGGCTGCCCGCCGACGGCGTGGTGACCGGCACCGCCACGATCGACGGCCGACAGGTCTGCCTGATGGCCAACGACTCCACAGTCAAGGCCGGCAGCTGGGGCGCCCGCACCGTCGAGAAGATCATCCGCATCATTGAGCGCGCGTACGGCGCCGGTGTGCCGATGGTCTACCTGGTCGACTCGGCCGGCGCCCGGATCACCGACCAGGTCGACCTCTTTCCCGGCCGGCGGGGCGCCGGCAAGATCTTCTGGAACCAGGTCCGCGCCTCGGGCTCGATCCCGCAGGTCTGCGCGCTGTTCGGTCCGAGCGCAGCCGGTGGGGCGTACATCCCGGCGTTCTGCGACGTGGTGGCGCTCGTCGACGGCAACGCCAGCATGTATCTCGGCTCCGACCGGATGGTCGAGATGGTCACCGGCGAGAAGACCACCCTGGAGGCGATGGGCGGGGCGAAGGTGCACACCGCCGAATCCGGAGTGGGGCACTTCCTCTGCAAGACCGAGGCCGACGCGCTCGACGTCGTGAAGACCTACCTGTCGTACCTGCCGGCGAACTGGACCCAGCAACCGCCGGCCGCGCCGGCGGTCGCCGCGCCCGCGAAGGCCGACCTGGCCGCGCTGGTGCCGGCCAGTGAGCGGCAGGCGTTCGACATGCGGCGGTACGTCAAGGGTCTGCTCGACGAGGGCTCGTTCTTCGAGATCCAGGCGCTCTGGGCCAAGGAGTTGACAATCGGCTTCGGTCGACTCGACGGCCAGGTCGTCGGCGTGGTCGGCAACAACTCGATGTTCAAGGGCGGCGTGCTCTTCGTCGACTCGGCCGACAAGGCCACCCGGTTCGTGCAGCTCTGCGACGCGTTCAACGTGCCGCTGCTCTTCCTCAGCGACGTACCGGGCTTCATGGTCGGCAGCGCTGTGGAGAAGCAGGGCATCATCCGGCACGGCGCCAAGATGATCACGGCGATCTCCGAGGCGACGGTGCCGAAGATCTGCGTGGTGGTCCGCAAGGCGTACGGCGCCGGCCTCTACGCGATGGCCGGCCCCGGCTTCGAGCCGGACGCGACGATCGCCCTGCCCACCGCGAAGATCGCGGTGATGGGCGCCGAAGCCGCCGTGAACGCGGTCTACGCCAACAAGATCGCCGCCATTGCGGACGAGGACGAGCGGGCCGCGTTCGTCGCCGCCAAGCGCGCCGAGTACGAGCAGGACATCGACGTCGTCCGGCTCGCCAGCGAACTGGTGGTGGACGCCATCGTCGAGCCGCACGATCTGCGCACCGAGCTGGTCCGCCGGTTCGCGGCGGCACGCACCAAGGACCGGCACTTCTCCCGCCGTCGGCACGGCGTCACCCCGGTCTGATCATCGACTCGGGCCCGCACAGCGACCCGCCCTCGGCGTCACGAGCGCCGAGGCGGACCGTCCTTACAGGAGGATGAGATGGACTTCCGGCTCACCGACGAACAAGAGGCGCTGCGCGAGAGCGTGCGGGAATTCGCCCGCGAGGTGGTCGCCCCGGTCATCGCCGAGCACTACGAGCAGCACACCTTTCCGTACGAGGTGATCCGGCAGATGGGCAAGATGGGCCTGTTCGGCCTGCCCTTCGACGAGCAGCACGGCGGCATGGGCGGCGACTACTTCGCGCTCTGCCTGGCGCTGGAGGAGTTGGCCCGGGTCGACTCGAGTGTGGCCATCACGCTGGAGGCGGCGGTCTCGTTGGGCGCGATGCCGATCTACCGCTTCGGCACCGAGGAGCAGAAGGCGACCTGGTTGCCCCGGCTGCTCAGCGGTGAGGCGCTGGCCGGCTTCGGTCTCACCGAGCCGGGCACCGGCTCGGACGCCGCCGGCACGCAGACGCGGGCGGTGTTGGACGGCGACGAGTGGGTGATCAACGGGTCGAAGGCGTTCATCACGAACTCCGGGACCGACATCACAGCCATGGTCACTGTCACCGCGGTGACCGGCACGAACCCGGACGGTTCCAAGGAACTGTCGACGATCATCGTGCCGACCGGGACGCCCGGGTTCACCGTGGCCCCCGGCTACTCCAAGGTGGGGTGGACCGCCTCGGACACCCACGAGCTGACCTTCGACGACTGTCGGGTGCCGGCCGCCAACCTGCTCGGCGCTCGGGGTCGGGGGTTCGCGCAGTTCCTGCGGATCCTCGACGAGGGCCGGATCGCCATCGCCGCGCTGGCCGTCGGTCTCGCGCAGGGCTGCGTCGACGAGTCCATCAGGTACGCGAAGGAACGGCACGCCTTCGGTCAGCCGATCGGCGCCAACCAGGCCATCCAGTTCAAGATCGCCGACATGGAGTTGAAGGCGCACACCGCCCGGTTGGCCTACTACGACGCCGCCGCGCGGATGCTGGCCGGCGAGCCGTTCAAGCGGCAGGCCGCCATCGCGAAACTGCACGCCAGCACGATCGCCGTGGACAACGCCCGGGAGGCCACCCAGATCCACGGCGGGTACGGCTTCATGAACGAGTACCCGGTTGCCCGGTTCTGGCGGGACTCCAAGATCCTGGAGATCGGCGAAGGCACCAGCGAGGTGCAGCGCATGATCATCGCTCGGGATCTGGGTCTCTGAGTGGTCCAGCCGAACTGATCAGCCGGTCGTTCCGGACGGGCTGTCCGTACGGCTGTCGGGTTTCGGCGAGCGGGCGTCGGTAGCCCGACGTTCGACTGCCGATGGTCGGAGTCGATCCGTACTCTTCGAGCCCATGACTCCGGATCATGACTGGTCGCGGAGCCCGGCTGGGCGGACCACACTGCCGGAGCTGCTCCGCGGGCATCGACGCGCCGCCGGCCTGACCCAGGCCGAGCTGGCGTCGCGGGCCGGGGTGGGCGTGCGGACGGTGCGTGACCTGGAGCGTGGCCGGTCGATCCGGCCGCAGCGCACCACCGTCGAACTGCTCGCCGGGGCGTTGGCGCTGACCGGCGCCAGCCGGGCGGCGTTCCTGGCCGCGGCCCGCGGCGTCGGTGCCGAGCCGGCCCCACCGGACGTCGCGTCGACGACGTTCGCCGTCAGCGGCAACGCCGCGTCGGCCGTACCCGCCGGCCCGGCGGTCGCGCTCCCGCCGCCGGTCGCGTTGATCGGCCGGGATCGCGACCTCACCGAGCTGGCCGCAATGCTGACCGCCGAGCGAGGGCCCCGGCTGGTGAGCCTCGTCGGGCTGGCCGGCGTCGGCAAGACCGCCCTGGCGACGTCGGTGGCGCACCTGGTGGCCTCCGACCACCCGGGCGGTGTCGCCGGGGTGCTGGTCGGCGAGGGATCGGACGGTCCGGACGTGCTCGCCGCCTCGATGTCAGTACTCGGTGTGGCGCGCCTGTCCGAACTCGTGGCCCGGCTCGCCGGACGGCCGGCGCTGCTGGTGATGGACGCGGTGGAGCACGCCCCGGGACCGGTGGCCGCGACCCTGCACCGGTTGATCGGCGCACTGCCCTCACTGCGGGTCCTGGTGACCGGGCGACACCCGGTCGGGTTGCCCGGTGAGCGGGTCTGGCCGGTCGCGCCGCTCGACGTGCCACCGCCGGAGGCCGAGCACTCCGGACTCGAATCGTGGCCGGCGGTCGCGTTGTTCACCGCCCGGCTCGCTCAGGTGCGCCGGGAGCCGCCCACCCCCGCTGAGCTGCCGGCGCTCGCCGCGTTGGTGCGCCGGTTGGGCGGGCTGCCGTTGGCCATCGAGCTGATGGCCGCCCGAGGTCGGCTCCTCGACCTCACCGAACTGCTCGACCGGTACGGCGACCGGGTGCTCGACCTGGCCACTCCGGCCGACGCCTCCACCCACCCGCGCTGGGACGCACCGGAGGGGCGCACCGGTCGCACGAGCGTGCCCGACAACGGTGCGGGGGGCGCGGTAGCGGTCACCCTGCGGGACGCGGTGGCGTTCAGCTACCGCCTGTTGGCGTCGGACGAGCGGGCCGCGCTGCGGCAGCTGGCCGTCTTCGGCAACCGCTGGTCCGTGGAGTTGGCCGAGGAGATGCTCGCCGACGAGGCCGACCGGGACGGCGCTGTGGCGATCGACCCGGTGCCACTGTTGGACCGCTTCGTCGAGCTGGGGCTGCTGAGCGTACGCGGAACCGGGTCGTTCCGGTTCCGGCTGCTGGACGCGGTCCGTGACTACGCCGTCGAGCAGGCGACCGGTGAGGGCGAGCTGACCTGCATCCGGCGTCGACACGCGGAGGTCATCGCGCGCCTGGTGGCACGGACCGCCAGTGACCTGGTCGGCCCACGGCTGCCCGACGCGGTGCACCGGCTGGACGAGATGAGCAGTGACATCAGCTCGTCGTTGGCCCACGCGGCCACCGACGACCCGTTGACCGCACTGCGGCTGGCGGCCTGCCTGACCCGCTGGTGGCGGTTCCGCGGACGCGATGTCGTCGGGCGGCAGTGGCTGCGGCGGCTGTTGGCGGACCCGCGGACCGGCGACGCCGACCCTCTCCTGCGGGGCTGGGCCGCTCTCGGGGCCGCCCGGCTGGCTGCCGAGCACGGGGCGGGGGCGGAGGAGCTGTCGACGGCCCGCGCGGCGCTGGACACCTTCCGGCGGGCCGGCGACGTCACCGGGGAGTTGGAGGCGCGCAACGTGCTCGGCACCCTGCTGATCTCCGTGGGGAGGCAGGAGGAGGCTCGCGAGCAGGCCGAGGCGCTGCTGCGGTTGGCTGCCCGCAACGGCCGGACCCGGGACCTGGCGGTGGCCCAGAACAGCCTCGCCTGGCACGAGATCCGCGCCGGCGACCTGGCTGCGGCCCGCCGCCGGCTCGCTGCTGTGGACCGGCTCGCCGTCGAGAGCGGGGAGCGGCGACTGCGGGTGCTGGGCTGGGCCAACCGTGCCGAGGTCGCCCGGCTGGAGGGCTGGTACGCGGACGCTGTCGACCGGGGCCAGCGGGCCATCGAGGCCCTGTCCGAGCTGGGTGACCCCGGGCGTCGCCGTCGGGTGCTGGGGACCGTCGGGCTGGCGCTCGCCCAGGACGGGCGGGTCGCGGAGGCGACCGAGGTGCTGGCCGAGTTGCGGGCCGGGGGCGTGGAGTCGTTGCCGGCGCGGCCGACAGTGCCGCGACAACGGTCGGGCGACGCGACGCTGAGGTGGGGTGGGCCGGAGGCCGGGCTGTGCGCGCTGATCGAGGGGAACCTGGCGCTGCACCGGGGTGACCGGGAGTTGGCCGCCGAGTGGTTCGCCGCCGCCAGCGACAACGCGGGGCAGGATCGCCGCGACGTGGTGGAGGCGCTGGTGGGACTGGCCGCGAGCACTGCGGACCCGACGGTGCTCGATCGACTGGACCGGGTCTGCGTGGAGACCGGCATCCGGCTGTTGCCGCAGGAGTCGGGCCTGCTCTACGCGCTGGTCGCCGACCGGGACGGGTCGACTCGCTAGGAGCGACGAACCGGGTGTCCTCGGGAGGATCGCGACGGGAGAGTGGCGCGGGCGAAGAGCCCCCTTTGGTGCTACCCCTCGCTGATCGCCCGCGCCGTCACCCCCCGGTGATCCCCGGTGCAGGAAGCCTGCCACCGATGCGATGGCAGAAAGTCGGCTTGGACCGAATCCTCCAGCTTGGCTGGGTCAGTTCTGCCGGTCTTTCTGCCGCCGTGCAATGGCGGTGACAGTGCTTCTCACTGTCGTCGGGCGGCGCTGTCGGCGTCGGCGCGCTGCTCCGGGTCGACGTCGTCACTGCCGGCGGTGGCGCACGGATGCGCGGCGTCGCGGACCCGTCGCAACCCGTCGAGGAGGGCCGCCAGCGCCTCGGGGTCGAGTTGCCCGGTGAACCACTGTTCGATTATCTGCAGGTGGCCGGGCAGCGTCTCGTTCAGGCGTTGCATCCCGGCGGCGGTGACCACCGCGTACGAGCTGCGCCGGTCGTTCGGGCAGGCCCGGCGGGTGAGCAGCCCGTCGCGCTCCATGCGGTCGACCACCCGGGTCACTCCGCTGGTCGACAGGGAGGTCTGGGCGGCGAGGTCGGTCATCCGTAGTTGGTTGCCGGGCGAGCGGGCGAGTCGGGTGATGACCTCGAACTCGACCGCGGAGAGGCCGTGCTCCTCCAGCTGGGCGGTGAACCGGGCGGACAGCCCGGCGTGTGCCTCGAAGAGCAGGCCGACGGCGGTGATCCGGGGATCGTCGAAGACGTTGGTCACCCGTTCATCATACCAGTGCTTGACACGGGGAATATTGTTGCGATTATAGTTGCTCACGCAGTCGTTGGGCTATTAAACAATCTCCTGGAGGACAGCAGCATGACCAGCAGCATCGATGCGGTTACCCGCGACTGGGACGGCCTCACCATCCCGGCGGCCGGCACCTACGCGCTCGACGTGGCGCACAAGCGGGTCGGCTTCGTTGCCCGGCACATGATGGTGAGCAAGGTTCGCGGTGAGTTCAACGAGGCGACCGCCACCATCACCGTTGCCGAGGACCCGCTGCAGTCGTCGGTCGTCGCCACCATTCAGGCCGCCAGCGTCGACACCACCCAGGCCGACCGGGACGCGCACCTGCGCAGCGCCGAGTTCCTGGACGCCGAGAAGTTCCCGACGCTCGAGTTCCGCAGCACCGGGGTCAAGTCCCGTCGCGGCAGCGAGTTCGTGCTCACCGGTGAGCTGACCATCAAGGACGTCACCCGTCCGGTCGAGCTGGAGGTGGAGTTCGAGGGTGTCGGCCGCAGCCCGTTCGGCCAGGACATCTTCGGCTTCTCCGCGAGCACCGAGATCGACCGCGAGGAGTTCGGCCTGACCTGGAACGTCGCCCTGGAGACCGGGGGCGTGCTGGTCAGCCGCAAGATCAAGATTGAGATCGAGGGCGAGGCCGTCCGTCAGGCCTGACCCCTCGGGGATCGCCGGAGGGTCAGGGGCATCCTCCCGGGTGATCCGGCACGCAGGGCCCGCGCCGTACGTCGGCGCGGGCCCTGCGTCGTCTCCGCTCGTGGTAATTGTCACGAGTTGATCGCACCGCCACCGGGTCCAGCAGGGCGACGACGGGGTACAGATGGCGCCACGAGCGCGTCCGCGCCGGTCGACGCCGGATCACCGGCGTCGGCCTCTGGCCCCGGTCAGGTGGGCGCTCTTACCGTGGATGCTTCACAAAGCGCTTCCGGGACGGCAGGATCCCGACCGCGCCGGCCGTCGGGAGGACACATGGGCAGGGACGTCTCAGAGGGCGCCTTCACCCGGGATGATCGCGTCCGGTATCGGCAGAAGGTGCGGCGGTGCCTGGACGTCTTCGCCCTGATGCTCGACGACTTCGGCTTCGACGCGGACCGGCCGATGACCGGCCTGGAGATCGAACTCAACCTGGTCGACTCGGCCGCCGAGCCGGCGATGCGCAACGAGGAGATTCTCGCCGACATCGCCGACCCCCTCTTCCAGACCGAGCTGGGGCAGTTCAACCTCGAACTCAACGCCGAACCCCGACTGATCGACGGCACCGGCTTCGCCGACTACGAGCACGACCTGCGCGGCAGCCTCTCCCGGGCCGACGAGCGCGCCGCCAGATCCGACGCGAAGATCGTCCTGGTCGGCATTCTGCCCACCCTCACCGAGGGGCACCTGGTCGAGGACAACCTCTCCACCAACGAGCGTTACCGCGTGCTCAACGACCAGATCGTCGGCGCCCGTGGCGAGGACATCGAACTGGACATTCGCGGCGTCGAGCAGTTGCGGACGCACACCGACTCGATCGCCCCCGAGGCCGCCTGCACGAGCCTCCAGTTCCACCTCCAGGTCGCCCCGGACAGCTTCGCCGACTACTGGAACGCGTCCCAGGCCATAGCCGGTGTGCAGGTGGCGGTCGGCGCGAACAGCCCCTTCCTGTACGGCCGCCAACTGTGGGCCGAAACCCGGATCGCCCTGTTCCAGCAGGCCACCGACACGCGCCCGGACGAACTGAAGGCCCAGGGCGTACGACCCCGGGTGTGGTTCGGCGAACGGTGGATCACCTCGATCTTCGACCTCTTCGAGGAGAACGTCAGGTACTTCCCGCCGCTGCTGCCGATCTGCGAGGACGAGGACCCGGTGGAGGTGCTGCACGCCGGCGGTGTGCCACAGCTCGGCGAGTTGCGGCTGCACAACGGCACTGTCTACCGGTGGAACCGGCCGGTCTACGACATCATGAACGGCCGCCCGCACCTGCGGGTGGAGAACCGGGTGCTGCCGGCTGGTCCGACGGTGGTGGACATGCTGGCCAACGCGGCCTTCTACTTCGGGCTGGTACGCGGTCTGGCGGAGGCCGACCGGCCGATCTGGAGTCAACTCACCTTCAGCTCGGCCGAGGAGAACTTCCACGCCGCCGCCCGACGTGGCCTCGACGCCGTGCTGCACTGGCCCGGGCTCGGCGACGTGCCGGTCACCAAGCTGGTCCTGGACCAGCTGCTGCCCACCGCCGCCGCCGGCCTGGACGGGTTCGGTGTCGCCGCGGCGCAGCGGGACCGTCTGCTCGGCATCATCGAGCAGCGCTGCCGTACCGGCCGCAACGGCGCCGTCTGGCAGACCGAGGCGGTCTGGGCGGCGGAACGGCACCATGGCATGGACCGGACAGCTGCCCTGCACCACATGGTCCAGCGCTACGCCGAACTCCAGCGCACCAACCAACCCGTCCACACCTGGCCAACCCCCTAACCCCCGTGCGGGTTGATCATCAAGTTATTGCCACCTCGCCCGGCGTGTCATGGCAAAAACTTCATGATCAATGGAAGGGGTCGATGGGTGGGCTTAGGTGGGGGGTTGGCGGCGGGGTGGTCGGGAGCGGCGGGGGCTGGGGGTCGGGACTGCTGCTTCGGTGCTGGGGCGGGCCGGGTCGATGTCGTCCGGGTTGGTTCGCGGGGCGGGGACCTGCGGTACGGCGGTCGCCTCGCCGGGCAGCGAGCCTGAGCCGGGCAGCGAATCCGTGCGGGGCGTCTGCGTTGAGGTGTCGGGCTTCCGGCGCCGGGCAGCGGTTCCGGCCGTCGAACCGGAGGCCGTCGACCCGGAGGCCGTCGACCCGGAGGCCGCCGACCCGGAGGCCGCCGGGCCGGGACCGGTGTCGGTGACCACTGCCGGGTCGGCCAGCGTGCCCTGAGCGACCGGGGCCGGGTCGGTGACCGTGCCCTGAGCTGCCGGAATCCGGTCGGCCCGACTCTGTTCGGCCGGGTGGCGCCGCTCGGTCGGGTGATGTCGCTCGGCCCGCTCGCCGAGGCGGGCTGCCAGCACCGAGCCGCCGATACCGGCGATCACCGCGTACGGGGCGATCAGCTGGGTGGAGAGCTGCGCGGGGCCGAGCGTGGACCAGTGCGGCAGTGTGGTCAGGTAGGCGAGTGCGACGAGCATCGGACCGGCCGCGCCGGAGGCCGCCGCACCCACCCGGTGCCCACCCGAGCGGGCGGACCGACGGGCGGCCAGCACCCCGATCAGCAGCGCGGGCACCAGGGCCAGCAGGGCGCCCGGCCAGTAGATCTGCCCCCCGATCCAGTACCGGGCGTGGTCCGGGTCGAACTGCCAGGTGCCGAGTTGCGCGCCGGTCAGCCCTCGTCCGACGCGTACCCCGTCGATCACCGAGATCACCGCGAGCAGCCAGAGCCAGGCTGCCGTCGCTGTCACGTTGACGGCGGCGGCTCGGGAGCGCAGCGCCCAGATCGCGACGAGGACGCCGATCAGGATGCCCAGTGTTGCCTGAACGGCGGCCGTCCGTTGCGGTGCGCCGGTGTCCGCGCCGGTCGCGACCCGCGCGGGTACGGCGATCAACAGCACCGTGACCAGCCCGCCCAACCCGGCACCGAGCGCCAGGGCCACCCGCCGCAGCAGGCCCCCGCGGTCGTGCTCCGGCGACTCGGCCACCGGCGGTGGTGTGCTCGTCACCCCGGCCGGGGCGGCCCCGGCTGTCGGTGGACGCGGGTCGACCGGGGGCTCGTGTTCCGGCTCTCGGTCACCGGGCGGCGTGCCGTCGTGGCGGTCCGCATCGTCGGTAGCGGTCTGCGCAGAGATCGCGGTCTTCGCCGGAGCGGTGCGTTGGTGGAGCCGCTGCGCGCAGACCGCGCCGAGGACCGTCGAGCTGGCGGCGAGCCAGGTCGCCCAGGCGAGCCCGTCCGCCCAGGCGGTGTCGGTAGCAGCGGCATCGGTGGGCGTCCAGGTGATGACGCCGAGCCCGTAGCCGAAGCCCAGTTGTGCGGCACCCGCGCCGGCAGCGACCCCGATCGCCGTCGCGATCGACACTCCCCAGCCCTGTCTGGCCATGCCGGGCAGCGTAACGTCCCGTCGTCGGCGCGGCGAGTCGCAACGACCCGCCGGTGTGGGACGCCGGCGCGGCGGATTGGGCGGCGGGCGGTACGGTCGCCGGTGATGAGGCGGTGGGCGTTATGACGGACACGAACCCGGGTCGGCAGAATGCCGCCGGTGGCGGTGCGGGCCGGGCCAGCGTCGTGCTCGGTGGCGGGTTGGCGGCGGTGCTGCTCGCCGCGGTCGGTGCGACAGGTGGCTGGTTGCTGGCCGGCGAGGACGAGACACCCTCCGGTGATCCGCTGGCCGTTGCGACCACGTCGGGTGCGCCGACCGGCCGGACCACCGCACCGCGACCGAGCAGCGGACGGCCGACACCGTCGGCGGTCCAGACCTCCGCCACTGCGACCAAGGGTGCCGGTCTGACCGTGCCCCCGGTGATCGGCGCCGACTTCGAGCAGGCCCGGGAGACGCTGCGCAAGCAGCGGTTGGGTTGGCGGTTGGTCTTCGGTGGCGGCGTCGGTCGTACGGTCGAGAGCACCACACCGGAGGTGGGCACCGAGGTCGCCCGGGGGACGACAGTGCAACTACAGGTCGCCGGGCCGGCGCCGGCCGCCGAGGTGCCGGACGTGGTCGGCGAGAGCTGCGCGGACGCCGCCGACGAGTTGGTCGACGAGGGCCTGTACCCGCGCTACGTCACCGGACGCAGCGGGAAGGTCAGTCGGCAGGAGCCCACCGAGGATGGCTCGGCCCGGTGGAACGACCAGGTCAGCATCTGGTGTGGCGCGGACTCCGTCGAGCAACCGACCACGAAACCCACGCCCTGACGCCTGGCCGGCGGGTCCCGCTTCCCGGCGGGGTGCCCGCCGCTCGGCCTCGTCGACAGCCGGCGCGGCTCGGCACGCTGATCCCCGCCGATGGCGGTGTGGACGACTAGGTTGGCGGTCGAGGGCCGTGACGCCCGTCCGGGTTCGGGAAGGGACGTGCGATGAGCGACGACCGCCAGGAGCCTCCCGTCGGTGACGACGACGACTTGACCCGTCCCCTGCCCGCCGACGCTGACCGGCCGGGCCCGCCGGCCGACCAGACGGCGCCGATACCCCCGCCGTGGTCCGGGCGGGCGGAGGTGCGCTCGCCCCGACCCGATGACTCCGCCGGAGAGTGGTACGTCGAGGAGCAGGGTGGTCGGCGGTGGTGGTTGCCGATCCTCTGGGGCGTCCTGGCGCTGCTGCTCGCCGGCCTGATCGGAGGCGCGCTCTGGTTGGTGCGTTCCCCGCAGGATGACGACCGGGACGATCCGGGGTCCACCCCGTCACTGCCGCCGACCAGCGCCACCAGCGCCCCTGCGACCAGCGCGGCCCCCACCTCGGCGGCACCCACCAGCGAGTCCCCGAGCAGCCCGGCCACCACGGACGCGCCGGACGAGGTGCCGGTGCCACCGCTCACCGGCCTGCCGCAGGCCACCGCCGAAGGGCTGTTGGATCGGCTCGGCCTGGCCCACCGGGTGGTGTTCCGCCCGTCGGAGCTGCCGGCGGGGACGGTGGTGGGCACCGAGCCGGGGGCGGGCGAGTCGGTGTCGACCGACGATGAGGTGTTGTTGATCGTCTCGCAGGCCGAGCCTCCGAGCGGGACGACCCCGACCACACCCAGCCCCACTGTGACGCGTACGCCGTGACCGCTTGTCACCACATCCGGCGGCGGGTGCCGACGAGGCCGATGCCGGCCAGCGAGATGGCCAGGCCGAAGATGCCGGACCAGAACAGCGAGCGGCGGATCTCTTCGGCGTCGTGTCCGGCCGGAGCTGCTTCGGTGAGCTCCTGACGGTTGTCGGACTGGCCGCCGGCACCCAGGCCGGATACCGCCCCGGTCGGGTCGGCACCGCCGTAGTGGTCGGCCGGCGCGTGGGTGTCGATCCAGCCCGGTTCCTCGTCGACCGACTGACCGTCGTCAGTCGGCGGGTCGGAGTCGAGCACGGTGATCTCCGGTGCGGGCACCGGTGTGGTCAGCCGGGTGGACGACATCGCCGGGTCGCGGACGAGGACCAGCAGTGTCGCCATCGCCCCGAAGAGGGCGAGGAGTCCGATGGCATAGGCGATACGGGAGCGGTGGTGCCGCCGCAGGGCGGGCTGATTGACCATGACCATCCCAGGGTCAGGGTCCTGGACGAGCGGGTGGAACGGTGCCGGGGTGGGCGTACCTGATTCTATGGCGACGGCACGCCCACCGGCGGCGGATCTGCTCGGTCAGCCCACCCGGACCGGGGTGCGCGCGACCGGGCGGCGGGTCCGCACGGTGTGCGGACGGGGTTCGGGGGCGGCGTGCAGCTGCTGCAGCCCTTCCCGCTGGACGAAGATCGACCGTCGGGTGACCGCGTCACCCGCCGCGTTCAACTCGTAGCCGTCGAGCCAGAGCCAGCCGTCATAGGTCGGCCAGTCGAGCACCCGGATCACCCGGAACTTGATCGGCCTGAGGAACTGGACACTCGCCGCGCGAGTCACGTGCAGTACGTCACCGGTGCGGGGAAGCACATGGGCTCCTGGGGAGGATCGGCCGGCGGCTGCGCCGGCGGTGCCTGAACGGGGGACGTCTCGGCCGGTGACGGGGTCGTGCCTCGTGAACCGGTGGTGCGGATGGCGGTGGTCGGGCCGTACCCCGCTGGTGACGTGCCGCCACCCGACCACCACCCGGTTGCTTCCGGGAACCGCGCCCGCCGCCGCAGCTTGCCGGCTTGCAGCGGCGGGGTCATTACCCCGGAGCAGGTCTCGTTGTCGTCGGCCGGACCCGCGTCGGGCTCGGCGCCCCCGGATCGGTGGGGTCACCACTGGGAGGGACCGAACGGGGACGCTGAGTGATCCGTGCCATACGGACAGAGTGCATCAGGGACGTGCTTCATGCAAGTTGCACGTCGACTTTTGCCGATACGTGAGCGTGTCGCGCGAAAGGCCTATTGAAGCCATCCGCGTCCGGGCGGCACACTGAGGGCCGGTTTCGCCCGTCGCGGCCGGCCGAGGACCGGCACCACTCCCCTCCGTCGCGAACGCTCGCCGGTCGACGATCGCGCCCCCGGCGGGTGTCACCCAGTGGCGCGTTACCGGAGGTAGCCCGAGTGGGGTCGAGCAGCCAGCGGCGGGGACCAGTGAGTCACGGGTCGCGCGATGAGTGAGCGGCGCAGTCCCACCATCAGACGGCGGCGGCTCGGGGCCGAGCTGCGCCGCCAGCGGGAGTCCGCCGGAATCACCATCGAGGTGGTCGCCGAACAGTTGGAGTGCTCGGCGTCGAAGGTCTCCCGGATCGAGACCGGGCACACCACGGCCACCCCTCGCGACGTGCGGGACATGCTGCGGATCTACGGCGTGGTCGGCGCCGAGAGCGACGAGCTGGTGCAGATCGCCCGGGAGGCCCGCCAGAAGGGTTGGTGGCACCCGTACAGCACGGTGCTCGTCGGCGCGTACGTCGGGCTGGAGGCGGCCGCGAGTTCGATCCGGGCGTACGAACAGCAGGTCGTTCCGGGCCTTCTGGAGACCGAGGAGTACGCCGGTGCCATGATCCGCGCCGCTCGTCCGGACTTCACCGCCGATCAGGTGCACCAGAGAGTGCGTGTCCGTCTGGGCCGTCAGTCGTTATTGACCCAGGACGATCCGGTCGATCTGTGGGTGGTGCTCGATGAGGCGGTGGTAAGTCGGCCGGTGGGCGGGGACGAGGTGATGCGCGGCCAACTCAGACGGTTGGTCGAGGTGGCCGAGTTGCCGAACGTGACGCTGCAGATCCTGCCCTTCGAGGTGGGTGCGCACGCCGGCATGGACGGCACGTTCACGATCCTCAGCTTCCCTGAGCCCGGTGATCCGGATGTTGTGTACGCGGAGAACGCCACGGGTGGGCTCTTCCTCGAGAAGAGCGACGAACTACAGAAGTACAGCTTCATCTTCGATCACATCCGCGCTGCGGCCATACGTCCGGAGGAGTCCGTCGCACACATCGCAAAACTGGCAGAGGAGCCGTTGTGGAAATGGCGACCAAAAGGTTCCCGGTGGACCTGACGCAGGCAGCGTGGTTCAAGAGCTCGAAGAGCGGGCCGAACTGTGACAACTGCGTGGAGGTGGCGTACGTGACGGGGGCGGTCGGAGTGCGGGACTCGAAGGACAAGGCGGGCCCCGCCCTGGTCTTCGCGCCGGGCGACTGGCACGCCTTCGTCGCCGGCACCCGCGGTGGTGTGTTCGGCGTGGTCTGACCGAGTGGTCAGTGAAGTCCCCGTCCGGTTCGCCGGACGGGGACTTCACCGTGTCCGTCCCCGGTAGGTACGGCGGACAGTCGCGGGTCCCGACGGTGGCCGGCGAGGTTCCGTCGGGATTCCCGTCGCCACAGCGCCCCCGTCTCGTTGAACCGGTCGGTACGGCGCTGGTCGACGACCCGCCGCACCGACCCGCAACCGAGCGAGTAGGCGAGACGGATGACGACGATCGGTTCAGAAAATCTCACCAACGGCCCGGCGAAGCCGGAGCGGTTCGGTGGCAAGTACCGCGGCGCTCGTCGGGACACGGTTCTGACCGAGGTGGTCTCGACCGACCAGGAGTTGACCGGGCGGGAGGGCGCCGCCGAGACGACGGATCCCCCGCTCTCGCTGCCCTCACTGGACCCGAACCCGCTGATCGAGCCGTCGTTCCCACCGAGCGGTTGGCCGGTGGAACCGCCCCAGTCCCTGGCTGACCACCCGTTGCTGCGTGGCCTGCTGATGGAGTTGCCGCCGAAGGGCACCGTGCCCTCGCAGGACTGGCTGGATCGCTGGTTCGAGGCGACCAGGTCGATCCTGGAGTTGCTATACGTGCAGAGCGCCAGCCGCCCGCGCTGACCGTGCGACGGCCGGCCGGGCCCGCTCGGCGAGGCGGTTGTGCCGCAGCGCGTGCCGGACCCCGATGGCGATCACCGCGAGCGCGCCGACGGTGATCGCCGGTCCGGTGACCCCGGGGTCGGCGCCGAGGTCGGTGCCGGCCGCCGCGACCAACGCCGGCACGGTGGCCAGGGCGGTGACCTGTAGTGGCAGCCCGACCAGCGGGTGGGCCGCCGCGGCGCGCAGCCCGTGCGGCGCGGGGGTGGCGGGGGCGCTGGCGAACGCGCCGGCACCGGCACGCAGCCGGCGGATCCGCCGTACGGAGCAGACCGTCGCCACGAGCGCCGGGCCGGCGGCGAGGGTGAGCCCGGCGGCGGCCCGGTCGACCGGCGCGGTGCCCGCGCTGAACAGGCCGCCGCCGAGCACGGCCGCGGTGAGCGTCGCGCCGGTGAGGGCGAGCACCAGCAACCATCCGGTACGCCGGCGCAGCACGCGGGTGTTGCGCAGCCGGGGCAGGCCGTCGGCAACGATGCCGGCGGCCAGCCAGACGGCGGCGACCGGGAGCAGGATGGTGAGCTGACTCTCCATGCTCGAGAGTCTTTCCCGAATCTCGGCGAGGCGAATCCGGGCCGGTCCCCCGTTCGTCCCGGACGCCGGGCCCGTAGGGGGTCATCACTCGAAGGTTATGGACGTTCCGACATGTTTAATTGCCCCGCTGCTGATCTACCCTCAGCTCAATCGGCGACTGTCGATTGATGTTGGGACCGGTGGTCACGTTCCGCCGCCGGTCAGAGGGAGGTAGGAGATGGGTCTTCCACGAAGGTCCGTGCTGATCGGGGTGGCCGCGGCGACAGTGCTGGCCGTCGGCACCCCGGCCCTGGCCGCCGAACCCGTCGGTGTGGTTCGGGCCGCCGGCGGAGCCACCGCCGTGCCGGACAGCTACATCGTCGTACTCAAGGACAGCGCCGTGGCCCGGGACCGGGTCGGCGACACCGCGAAGCGGCTCTCCGGCCGCCACGGCGGCACTGTGGCCCGCACCTACGGCGCGGCGCTGCGCGGCTTCGAGGTCACTGTGAGCGCGAACGCGGCGGCGCGGATCGCGGCCGACCCGGCGGTGGCGTACGTCGAGCAGAACCACACCGTCTCGATCTCCGGCACGCAGGCCAACCCGCCCTCCTGGGGTCTGGACCGGATCGACCAGCGCAACCTGCCGTTGGACAGCTCCTACACCTACCCCAACACGGCGAGCAACGTGCACGCCTACATCATCGACACCGGCATCCGGTTCTCCCACAACGACTTCGGCGGCCGGGCCACCTCCGGCTACGACGCCGTCGACGGCGGGTCGGCCGACGACTGCAACGGGCACGGCACGCACGTCGCCGGCACCGTCGGCGGGTCCGCGTACGGGGTGGCCAAGGCCGTCCAGCTCGTCGGCGTACGGGTGCTGAACTGCTCCGGTAGTGGCACCAACGCCGGTGTGATCGCCGGCGTCGACTGGGTCACCGCGAACGCGATCAAGCCGGCCGTGGCGAACATGAGCCTCGGCGGTGGCGCGAACAGCTCCCTGGACAACGCCGTGCGCAACTCGATCGCCTCAGGCGTCACGTACGGCCTGGCGGCCGGCAACGACAGCGGCGCGAACGCCTGCAACACCTCGCCGGCGCGCACCACGGAAGCCATCACGGTGGGCTCGACGACCAGCTCGGACGCCCGGTCGTCGTTCTCCAACGTCGGCACCTGCCTGGACATCTTCGCGCCCGGCTCGTCGATCACCTCGGCCTGGTACACCAGCAACACCGCCACCAACACGATCAGCGGCACCTCGATGGCCACCCCGCACGTGGTCGGAGCGGCGGCCCTGGTGGCCAGCGCCAACCCGAGCTGGACCCCGGCTCAGGTCCGCAACCAACTGGTGGCCAACGCGACCCCGAACGTGGTGGGCAACCCCGGCTCCGGCTCGCCGAACCTGTTGCTCTACGTGGGTACCGGCAGCACCCCGCCGCCGCCCACCGGCTGCACCGGCACCAACGGCACCGACGTGTCGATCCCGGACGCCGGCTCGGCGGTGACCAGCTCGATCACCATCTCCGGCTGCGGTCGCAACGCTTCCTCGGCCTCCACGGTGGCGGTGAACATCGTGCACACCTACCGCGGTGACCTGGTCATCGACCTGCTCGCCCCGGACGGCAGCTCGTACCGGCTGAAGAACAGCAGCACCTCGGACAGCGCGGACAACGTCAACGCCACGTACACGGTCAACGTGTCCGGTGAGGCCGCCGACGGCATCTGGCGGCTCCAGGTGCGCGACACCTACTCGGCCGACACCGGCTACATCAACACCTGGACCCTGACCGTCTGACCGGTCTCCCCACGACCGAGGCCCCACCCGGCACGCCGGGTGGGGCCTCGCGTCGTAGGGCTCAGACCGAGAAGGTCGTAGGGCTCAGACCGAGAAGCTGGCCGGCCGCTCGGTGGCCGGCGCCGGCGGGCGGGCCTTCCACAGGCCGAGCTTCTGCGCGACCAGGCGGCTCAGGTAGGCCGGGTTGAGGATGATGTAGCGGCGCCAGAGCCGCTTCGGCTCCAGACCGAGGCGCCAGAACCACTCCAGGCCGGCACGCTGCATCCACGGCGGGGGCTGGCGCAACAGCCCGGCGTGGTAGTCGAAGGCCGCGCCGACCGCCATCAGCGGCATGTCGAGCAGTGGCCGCATGGCGTACGTGAAGACCTCCTGGCGCGGGCAGCCGAGGCCGACCAGGACCAGCCGGGCACCGCTGGACCGGATTCGGTCGGCGATCTCGGCGTCCTCGCCGGGCTGGACGGCACGGAACTTGGACGGCTCCACCCCGGCGATCTTCAGCGCCGGGAACATCCGCTCCAGGGCCGGGATCAACCGGGCGAGGGTCTCCTCGGTCGAGCCGTACAGGTAGACCGGCAGCCCTTCGTCCGCGAACCGCGACAGCACGTGCAGGGTCAGGGTCGGCCCGTACACCCGGTCGCTGAGCCCGGCGTGGTGCAGCAGGTTGAGCGCCCACCGCACCGGCTGCCCGTCCGGCGTGACCACGTCGAAGGAGTTGAGCCGCGCGTTGTGCGCCGGGTCGAGCACCCCGGTCATCACACCGTGCACGGCAAGCGCGGTCAGCGCGAGGGGACGCCGTTCGTGCGCCGCGGTCACCACCGCGTCGGTCGCCGTGGCGTAGTCGGTGGCGTCGACCAGGACGCCGAGCACGTTGCGCTTGGTTCGGCTACTCACGGCTGGGCCACCCACTTGTCCACGTTGGCCTCGTAGATTTCCCGCAGGATCATCGGCACGTCGTAAGTGATCTTCCAGTCCGGATACTGCGCCTCGAACCGCGCCATGCTGCTGACGTACCACTGGTGGTCGCCGGTGCGGTTCTGCTCGACATAGTTGATCCGCGCCTCCCGGCCGGTGATCTCCTCCGCGATGCGGAACGCCTCGATGTGGGAGGTGTTGGAGTGGCGACCGCCGCCGAGGTTGTAGACCTCCGCGGAGCGGGGGGCCCGGAAGAACGCCTCGAACGCGGTCAGCACGTCGTGGGAGTGGATCGCGTCCCGGACCATCTTGCCCTTGTAACCGAACAGGTTGTACGTCCGGCCCTCCATGACGCAGCGCATCAGATAGGCCAGGAACCCGTGCAGTTCGGCGGCGGAGTGCGCCGGGCCGGTCAGGGTGCCGCCCCGGAAGCAGGCGGTCTTCATGTCGAAGTAGCGCCCGTACTCCTGGACCATCACGTCCGCGGCGACCTTGGAGGCGCCGAAGACGGAGTGCAGTGAGTGGTCGATCGACATCTCTTCGGTGATGCCCTGGTACCAGCGGTGGTCCTCGGGCAGCTCGTACCGGGTCTCCAGCTCGACCAGCGGCAGGCTGTTGGGCCGGTCGCCGTAGACCTTGTTGGTCGAGCAGTGGATGAACGGCACGTCGATCGCGTGTCGGCGGGTGTTCTCCAGCATGTTGAGCGTGCCGCCGGCGTTCACGTCGAAGTCCGTGTACGGCTCCTTGGCGGCCCAGTCGTGGCTCGGCTGCGCGGCGCTGTGGATCACCACGGCGATGTCCGAGCTGTACTTCTTGAACACCTGCTCCAGGCCGTCCCGGTCCCGGATGTCCACCGCGAAATGGGTGTAGGCGTTACCCAGGTCACGACTGAGCCGTTCAAGGCTCCAGGAGGTGGAACCGTCCTCGCCGAAGAAGTACCGGCGCATGTCGTTGTCGATGCCCACGACATCCAGACCGAGGCCGGCGAAATGCCGGACGGCCTCGGAGCCGATCAGACCACCCGACCCTGTCACCAACGCGACACTCACACGCCACTCCTGGTCCATCGGAGGCAGAATCCATCGGAGCATAGCGTGACGTCCGGCACGCCCCGATATGACGGAAGGGCTCCGCATATGCGGAGCCCTTCGTCGGTGGTGGGGATGGGGGGAGTTGAACCCCCACGCCCTTTCGGGCACACGGACCTGAACCGTGCGCGTCTGCCATTCCGCCACATCCCCGTGGCACAACCCGGAACACCTTAGCCGCCCTGGCCCCGCTGTCGCCAACGGGCCCCGGGAATACTACGCTGTTCCCGGCGCTCGCCACGAGCGGTTACCGTTCGTGGCGGACGAAAGATTAGCACGACAGTCCCGGCCCTTCCGAACGGGTCGAGAGCAGCCGGCCGAGCGGCGTGTGAGCTGCGCGCGCGCCGGCCGGATACCATCATGTCCTCGGGACCCGAGGAGGAGCCGGTGAGCGTGCTGCAACGCTTCGAGAAGCGTCTGGAAGGCCTGGTCGAAGGGGCCTTCGCCAAGGTCTTCAAAGGGGTGGTCCACCCCGTGGAGATCCTCAACGCCATGCAGCGGGAGGCCGAGGCGCACAAGGCGATCCTGGCCGGTGGGCGCACGTTGGTGCCCAACCGCTACGTGATCGATCTCTCGCCGTTCGACCATAGTCGGCTGGCGCCGTACGCCGCCGCGCTGGCCCAGGAGTTGGCCCAGTCGCAGGCGGAGTTCATCGGCGAGCAGGCGTGGACGGTCTACGGCGACGTGATCGTCGAGATCGAGCGAGGTGAGGGCCTCGACACGGGCATGTTCCGGGTCACGGCCGAGGTCTACACCGGCGGCGAGGTCGCCCCGGTGTCGGCACCCGGCTACGACGCCGGCCCGCCCGCCTACCCCGCGTACGACCAGGGCGGTGGCTACGGTCCGCCGCCCGGGCACGGCGGCGGTCGCAACGTGCGGCTGGTCTCCGGCGACGGTCGCACCTATCCCCTCCAGATGGGGTCGACGGTGATCGGTCGTGGCGACCAGGCCAACCTGCGGCTGCCCGACGTGGGCATCTCCCGGCGACACGCCCGGCTGGATTTCGACGGGGGCCAGGTCGTGCTGACCGACCTGGGTTCGACCAACGGCACCATGGTGAACGGGCAGCGGGTCTCCGCCGTCGCGCTCAACCCCGGTGACATGGTCCAGCTCGGTACGACGACGCTGACCTTCCGCGTGGACGGCTGAGCCGCCTTGCCGGAACTGGTCATCACCGTTGCCCGGTTCGGGTTCCTGATCCTGCTGTGGATCTTCGTGTTCACGGTGGTCGGCGTGATCCGCCGGGACCTCTTCGCGGGCGCCCGGTCCGGTCGCCTGGTGGCCGCGCCACGCGCGGTGGGCGCCTCGACGGGGCAGGCGGCCAAGCCAGCGAAGGTGAAGCGGGGTAGGGCGGCGCACCAGTTGGTGGTGACAGCCGGCCAGCTGGCCGGCACCAGGATCACTCTCGGTGAAGCTCAGATCACCATCGGTCGAGCCGAGGACTCCACCCTGGTCATCACCGACGACTACGCCTCCGCGCGACACGCCCGGCTCGTGCCGCGTGACGGGCAGTGGTACGTCGAGGACCTCGGCTCGACTAACGGCACGTACCTCGATCGCGCTAAGGTCTCCGGACCAACCCCCGTCCCCCTCGGCGTGCCGATCCGGATCGGCCGCACTTCCCTCGAATTACGGCCATGACTCTGACCCTGCGCTATGCGGCCCACAGCGACCGCGGTCTGATCCGAGACGGCAATCAAGACTCCGTCTACGCCGGGCCGCGGTTACTCGCCGTTGCCGACGGCATGGGCGGTATGGCCGCCGGTGACGTCGCCAGCAACATCGTCATCGGTGCCATGGCGCCGCTCGACGAGGACGTCCCGGGGGACGCCCTCGTCGATGCGTTGCGTTCGGCCGTGGGCACCGCCAACCAACAACTCCGCGACACGGTGGACGCCAACCCGCAGTTGGAGGGGATGGGCACCACGCTGACGGCGACCCTCTTCACCGGCAGCAAGCTGGGAATGGTCCACATCGGTGACTCGCGGGCCTATCTGCTGCGCAACGGCGAGTTCGCGCAGATCACCAAGGACGACACGTACGTCCAGATGCTCGTCGACGAAGGCCGGATCAGCGCCGAGGAGGCGAGCAGCCACCCGCAGCGGTCGCTGCTCACCCGCGCCCTCGACGGTCGGGACATCGACCCGGAATACTCGGTCCGCCAGGTCATGCCCGGCGACCGGTACCTGATCTGCAGCGACGGCCTCTCGGGTGTGGTCAGCGCCGAAACCATCGGCGAGACCATGCGGGAGTACGCCGACCCGCAGCAGTGTGTCGAGCGGCTGGTGCAGCTCGCGCTGCGCGGCGGCGGGCCGGACAACATCACGGTGATCATCGCCGACGCCACCGACCAGGACATCGTCGAGGCGACCCCGATCGTCGGCGGTGCCGCCGCCCGGGACCGGGGCATGGCGACCTCCGCCGACGACTCGACCCCGGCCGCCCGAGCCTCGGCGCTCTCCGCGCCGCGCCCGGCCGCGCCCGAGGAGCCGGCGGCCGCCGACGACGAACCGGACCGGCCGAAACGACGCCCGGTGCGGACCGCCGCCATGGCGCTGGCCGTGCTGGTGATCGTCGGCGGGGCGGCGTTCGGCGGCTGGACGTACACCCAGCGGCAGTACTACGTGGGAGCCACCGAAGAGGGGCAGGTCGCCGTCTTCCGTGGGGTCCAGGGTCAGATCGCCGGGATGGACCTGTCCAGCGTGCACCGCCGCAGCGGCACCCGGCTGGACGACCTCACTGTCGCCGCGCAGGACACCGTCAAGGTCGGCATCCGGGCCAAGAGCGAGCCGGACGCCGAGCGTCAGCTCGCCGAGCTGACCAGCGACACCCCCAGCAACCCCAACCTGAAGCCGCTCTGCCCACTCGACCCGACCGCCGCCGGGGCCAACACGCCCACGCCCACGCCGACGCCGATCGGTTTGACGCCGACCCCGAACGGCAGCCCGAGCGTCAACGCCTCGTCGACCCCCAACGGGGTTGTCAGCGCAACCCCGACCGCCGGTGCCACCACCGCTCTCGGGGAGGCCGGCGCGACCACCACACCCGACGTCACGCCCTCAGACTCGGCCACGCCGGCGCTCGACCCGGCCAGTTGCCGGTCTCCTGAGTGAGCGTCGGCTGAGATACCGAGGACTCCACCCGTGACCGTAGCGGCCACACCGGCACCCTCGCCCGCCACCGCGGGCGAGCAATCCGGCGTACGCCTGGCGCGGTCGCGCCGCAACGCCGAGCTGTCCCTGCTGCTGCTCGCGATGGTGCTGGTGGCCGCGTACGGGGCGACCGTCGAAGCGAACCTGCTGGACACGGTCACCTCGGACTTCTGGATGCCGGCCGCCGCGCTCGGCGCGGTCTTCCTCGGCCTGCACCTGGTCATCCGGTTCCTCGCCCCGTTCGCCGACCCGGCCCTGCTGCCGGCGGTGGCCCTGCTCAACGGGCTCGGGGTGGGCTTCCTGCGCCGGATCGACCTGGGCGACGCTCCGGTGGCCGAGCGCGAGAACCTGGCCGTCTTCGCCGGGCAGGGCGGGCGCCAGCTGGCCTGGACGCTCGGTGCGGTGATCCTCGCCGCCGGACTGCTCGCCATCATGCGTGACCACCGGTCGATCTCGCGGTACGCGTACACCCTGGGGTTGGCCGGTATCGTGCTGGTGATGATCCCGGCGGTACTGCCGTCGAGCATCTCCGAGATCAACGGCGCGAAGCTGTGGATCCGGGTGGGCAGCTTCTCCATCCAGCCGGGTGAGTTCGCCAAGCTGGCGCTGCTGGTCTTCTTCGCCTACTACCTGGTGCGCAAGCGTGAGGTGCTGTCGCTGGCCAGCCGGCGCTTCCTCGGCATCGACTTCCCCCGTGGCCGTGACCTCGGCCCGGTGGTCGGCGTCTGGCTGATCAGCGTCCTGGTGCTGGTCTTCGAGAAGGACCTGGGCACCTCGCTGCTCTACTTCGGCATGTTCGTGGTGACGCTCTACATCGCCACCGAACGGGTCAGCTGGCTGCTGATCGGCCTGGTTCTCTTCTTCGGCGGCGCGTACCTCGCCTACGTCCTCGGCTCGACGGTGGGCGGGCCGTTCGCCAACTTCTACCTGCGGGCGGAGATCTGGCTGGACCCGTTCGCCGACCCGACCGACAAGGGCTACCAGCTTGTGCAGGGACTGCTCGCCCTCGGCACGGGCGGGCTCTTCGGTGCCGGTCCGGGCGGCGGTCAGCCGGAGATCCTGCCCGAGGTGCAGAACGACTTCATCTTCGCCGGCATCGGTGAGGAGATCGGCCTCTTCGGTCTCTCCGCGCTGCTGGTGGTCTACCTGCTGATCGTGGAGCGTGGGCTGCGTGCCGCGCTCGCCGTCCGGGACTCGTTCGGCAAGCTGCTCGCCGGTGGTCTGGCGTTCACCCTCGGCCTCCAGGTCTTCGTGATCGTCGGCGGGATCAGCAAGCTCATCCCGCTGACCGGTCAGACCACCCCGTTCCTGTCCGCAGGCGGGTCGTCGCTGATGGCCAACTGGCTGCTCATCGCGGTGCTGCTGCGGGTCTCCGACGGCGCCCGCCGTCCGGTGACCGGAGGAGGCGGCGGCAAGGCCGTCCGTCCCAGCGGCAGCCCGCCGGAGCAGCTGCACGGTGCTCCCACGGAGGTGATCAAGCCGTGAACGCACCCCTGCGCCGCGTCGGCGTCGTCGTCATGGTCCTGTTCGGTCTGCTCTTCGCCAACCTCAACTGGATTCAGGCCTACAAGGCGGATGAATACCGCACCAGCGACTACAACCGTCGGGTCCAGGTCGCCGAGTACGACCGCAAGCGCGGCAACATCGAGGCCGGCGGCACAGCCCTTGCCACCAGCAAGGAGACCACCGGCAACCTGAAGTTTCTGCGCACCTACCCGGGCGGCGCCAAGTACGCCCACGTGCTCGGCTACAAGCCGGTCAACCTCGCCGACCAGGGCATCGAGCGGTCGGAGAACGACTTCCTGGCCGGCACCAGCGACCAGCTGATCGGTGACCGGTTGAAGGACATGTTCACCGGGGACGACACCGGCGGCGGCAACGTGCTGCTCTCGCTCTCCAAGAAGGCCCAGGACGTGGCGTACGACCAGCTGGGTGACAACAGGGTGGGCGCGAAGCGCGGCGCGGCGATCGCCATCGACCCGCGTACCGGGGCGGTGCAGGCGCTGGTCTCCATGCCGAGCTTCGACCCGAACCCGCTGGCCAGCCACGACAGCAACGAGGCGGCCGCGGCGTTCAACAAGCTGGAGAAGGACCCGACGGAGCCGTTGAAGAACCGCGCGCTCGCCGAGACGCTGCCGCCGGGCTCCACCTTCAAGATCGTGGTCGCCGCGGCGGCTCTGGAGAACGGCGTCACGCCGACGACCCAGATCCCGGCCGGTTCCAGTTACACCGCGCCCACGTCGGGCACGCCCATCCGCAACGCCGATCCGTCGATCTGCCCGGGACGGCAGGTAAGCCTGCTGGACGCGGTCACCTACTCGTGCAACACCGGGTTCGCCCAGCTCGGCGTGCGGCTCGGCGCTGACACTGTCAAAGAGAAGGCCCGGCAGTTCGGCTTCGAGCAGGAGGACCTGACCGTCGGCCACCTGGGTGAGGGCGGCCTGCCCACGGCGGCCAGCCGGACCGGGGACATCCAGAACCCGGACGGCAGCACCGACCAGGCCGCACTGGCCCAGTCCTCGATCGGCCAGAACAACGTCCGGATGACCCCGCTCGAAGGCGCCATGATCGCTGCGTCGATCGCGAACAACGGCAGCCAGATGCGGCCGTACCTGGTCCGGCAGTGGCTCGCACCGGACCGGACCACCAGCTACTACACCGCCAAGCCGCGGGAGCTGCGCCAGCCGGTCAGTTCCCAGGTCGCCACCGACCTGCGCGAGATGATGGTCAGCGTGGTCCGGAACGGCACCGGCAAGAGTGCCGCGATCGGCGGCTACACGGTCGGCGGCAAGACCGGCACCGCCCAGTCCGCCCCGGATCGACCGGACCACGGCTGGTTCATCGGCTTCGCGATGGACAAGAACGGCAACCCGGTGTCCGCGGTCTGCGTGATGTTGGAGCAGGCCGGTCCGGGTGGTAGCGGCGAGGCCGCCCGGATCGCCGGTCAGATCATGCGGGCCGCCATCACCGACCCGGGGGGTCGCTGACATGCTCAGCCCCGGCGTGCAGCTCGGCAACCGCTACCGTCTCGACGAGCGGATCGCCAGCGGCGGCATGGGCGACGTCTGGCGCGGCACCGACCAGGTGCTCGGCCGGACGGTCGCGGTGAAGAGCCTGCTGCCCGCGCTACTCGACGACCCGGACTTCGGCGAGCGGTTCCGCGGCGAGGCCCGCACCATGGCCACCATCAACCATCCCGGCGTGGTGGACGTCTACGACTTCGGCAACGACCAGCAGATCGCCTTCCTGGTCATGGAGTACGTCGACGGTGACGCCCTGTCGTCGACGTTGAGCCGGGTCGGCCGGCTCACTCCCGCCCGGACGATGGCCCTCGTCGCGCAGGCCGCCGACGCGCTGCACGCCGCGCACGAAAAGGGCATCGTGCACCGCGACGTGAAGCCGGGCAACCTGCTGGTCCGGCCGAACGGCACGCTGGTGCTGACCGACTTCGGCATCGCCCGCTCCGACATGGTCGGCCAGCTCACCGCCGCCGGTTCGGTGCTCGGCACCGCCTCGTACATCTCGCCGGAGCAGGCCACCGGCGGCGTGGCCACCCCCGCTTCCGACGTGTACGCCCTCGGCGTGGTCGCCTACCAGTGCCTGGCCGGTCGGCGGCCGTTCGAGGGCGACAATCCCCTCGACATCGCGATGCGGCACGTCCGGGAGACGCCCCGGCCGCTGCCGTCCGACATCCCTCCGCAGGTGCGCGCCCTGGTGGAACGGGCGTTGGCCAAGGACCCGGCCGCCCGCTGGCCGAGCGCCGCCGCCCTCGCCGGGGTCGCCCGTCAGCTCAAGGCCGCGCTGTCCCAGCAGGCCCGGGCGGCCGGTAACTCCGGGCCGGTCTCGGGCGCGCCCGCCTCGCCCGCCGCGCCCGGCCGGGCCCAGGTGCCGCAGGCGCATCAGATGCGTCCGCCGGCTGCCCGCCCGCCGGTGGGCGGGCCCAGGCCGACAGCGATCGCGCCCGCCCAACAGCCACGCCCCACCGCCGTCGCGCCGGCCGTTCAGCCAGCCCGGCCGCAGGGCGCACCGAACGGCTACCCGCGCGGTGCCGCTGCCGTGCCCGCCGGGCCACCCCGACAGGAACACCCGCCGGCGTACGTCCGACAGGCCGGCCCGGCAGTGCCGTCACCCCAGCCGCAGCGGTCCCGCCCCGGGATGGTGCTCCTCGCCATCCTGCTCGCCGTGCTGGTCCTGCTCTGCTCGGGCGTGATTTCCTACAACCTACGGAAGCAGTCGCAGGCCGGTGCATCGGCCGGGCTGGCGCCGCACACCGTGGCGTCCGGCGCGCTACGACTCGACGAAGGCGACGATCCGACCCGGACGTCGTACCGTCGGGAGGTACGACTCCAGCCGGGCGACGGCGGGACGACGACGAGCGAAGGACGACAGACGCGATGACAGCGCAGGCCCGCCTGCTCGGTGGCAGGTACCAGGTCGGCGAGCTGCTCGGCTATGGCGGTATGGCCGAGGTGCACCGCGGTCGCGACCTTCGGCTCGGTCGGGACGTCGCGATCAAGATGCTCCGCACCGACCTCGCCCGGGACGCGACGTTCCAGATGCGGTTCCGTCGGGAGGCGCAGAACGCCGCCTCACTCAACCACCCGGCGATCGTGGCGGTCTACGACACCGGCGAGGAGACCGCGCCGACCGGCGAGACGCTGCCGTTCATCGTCATGGAGTTCGTCAACGGGCGGACCTTGAAGGAGGTCCTCGGCGCCGAGGGCCGGCTGCAGCCGCGCCGGGCGCTGGAGATCTGCGCCGACATGTGCGCGGCGCTGGAGTTCAGCCACCGGCACGGCATCATCCACCGGGACATCAAGCCCGGCAACGTGATGCTCACCCAGACCGGCCAGGTCAAGGTGATGGACTTCGGCATCGCCCGTGCACTGGCCAGCGGCGCGACCACCATGACGCAGACCAGCGCGGTGATCGGCACGGCCCAGTACCTGTCCCCGGAGCAGGCCCGCGGCGAGGCCGTCGACGCGCGCTCCGACGTGTACGCGGCCGGCTGCGTGCTGTTCGAGCTGGTCTGCGGCCATCCCCCGTTCGTCGGGGACAGCCCGGTCAGCGTCGCCTACCAGCACGTACGGGAGACGCCGCCGACGCCCAGCGACATCAACCCGGACGTCACGCCGGCCGTCGACGCGATCGTGCTCAAGGCGTTGTCGAAGAACCCGCTCAACCGCTACCAGAGTGCCGGCGAGATGCGGGCGGACCTGCTTCGCGCCGCCGCCGGCCGGCCCGTGCTGGCCACCCCGGTGCTGCGCGAGGCGGAGACGGTGGCGATGGCCCCGGCCGGCGGTGGGGGCGGCTACCCGGCTTCCGGCCGCGGGCCGCAGACCGGGCAGATCCCCGCCCGGGTGGGAGACCCGCGTCAGCGCAAGGCGTCCTCCTGGCTGATCGCGATGTTCAGCGCGGTCGGCGTGCTGGCGGTGATCGCCCTGGTCGCCGCCCTGCTCTGGAACATGCAGCAGGGCAAGGACCTGAAGGCGGTGCCCACCCTCACCGGCAAGAGCCAGGCTGTCGCGATCGACGAGATTCGTAACGCCGGGTTCTCCCCGAAGGTGGGTGATCCGGTGCTGGCCAGCGACTGCACCAAGGGCAACGTCGTCAACCAGGATCCGGCACCGACGAGCCGGCTGGAGCAGAACGGCACTGTCACCATTCAGGTCTGTGGCGGCGTTCCCGAGGTCCGCGTTCCGGCCGGGCTCAAGGGCAGCAAGCGGGAGAGCGCCATCGACCGGCTCACCGAGGCGAAGCTCAAGTACGAGGTCAAGACGGTGGACGCCGAGGCGAGCGAGGACGAGGTTCTCGACGTCGACCCGCCCTCGGGCGAGAGCGTCCCCGAGGGCACGAAGATCAAGCTCACGGTCTCGAAGGGCAACGTCCGCGGGGTGCCGGACGTCGTCGGGTTGAGCCAGGAGGAGGCCACCCGCGTCCTCCGCAACGACGGCTTCACTGTGGTCGTGCAGAACGGGCCGGAGGTGCCCGCCGCCGAAGCGGGGAAGGTCACCGACCAGAGCCCGAACGGCAAGGAGAAGAAGCCCACCGGCACGAAGGTGACCATCAAGGTGAGTCAGCCGGAGCCGGAGACCGACCCGACACCGACGAACACGCCGACGGCCACTCCGACGACCACGCCGACCACTCCCGGCAACGGGGGCGGCATCGGTCTGCCGTTCCCACCCCCGCCGAGCCGGCCGCAGGACTGAGCCACCAGTGGGCACCGACATGACCGAGGCGGGATCGTCCCCGGTCAAGCCGGTGCGGCGGTGGCCCCGACGCCTCCGTTGGCTGGCACTCGCGGGCCTTGTCGTGCTGGTGCTCGCCAGTTCCCCGTGGCTGTGGACGACGCTCGCCGCCCGCGGCCACGTGTACGCTGCCGCCGACGCGCCGACCGCCGACGTGGTGATCGTGCTCGGTACCGAGGTGGCCGCCGACCGACAGCGGCCCGGGGACCGTCTCGCCGGTCGCCTGGACACCGCCGCCGAGCTGGTGACCAGCGGGCGGGCCACTGTCGTTCTCGTGTCGGGCGACGGCGGTGGCGCGTCAGGTGACGAGCCGGCGGTGATGACGACGTATCTCTCCGAGCGCGGTGTGGACAGGCGTCGGGTGGTGGCCGACCCGTTCGGCCTGGACACCTACGACACCTGCGCGAGAGCGCGCGAGGTGTACGGCGTCGAGAAGGCCCTGATCGTCACCCAGTCGTACCACCTGTCCCGGGCGGTGACGCTGTGCCGCCATCTCGGCCTCGACGTCGACGGGGTGACCGCCCGCTGCGACGGTTGCGGCACCGCACTGCTCGCCGAGAAGTCGGTCCGGGACTACTTCGCCAGTGGCAAGGCGGCGTGGGACGCCGTTCGGAGCCGTCCGCCCGCGGTCCGCTCGCCGGCGGATCCGGCGGTCCAGAACGCGCTGCGGAACTGACCCGGCCGGCGTGGGTGCTCCCGCCACCTGACCGGATGACGACCGGAACGGTTCGGCCTCAGGTCGTGGCGAACGCGGCGCGGCGGCGGGTGTCGACCTCGGCGGCGAGCGCGGGCGCGCGCTCCAGCGCCTCCGCGTGACCACAACTGGCCAGCCAGTTGGCCAGCATGAGGTGGCCGCCCTCGGTGAGCACCGACTCCGGGTGGAACTGGACGCCCTCGATGGGCAGCGTTCGGTGCCGCATCGCCATCACCACACCGGAGCCGGTCCAGCCGGTGACCTCAAGCTCGTCCGGGAGCGTTTCGGGCAGAACGGCGAGGGAGTGGTACCGGGTGGCGGTGAACGGGTCGGGCAGACCGGCGAGGACGCCGACCGAATGGTGTCGCACCTCGGAGGTCTTGCCGTGCAGCAGCTCGGGGGCCCGGGTGACGGTCGCCCCGAACGCCTCGCCGATCGCCTGGTGACCGAGGCAGACACCGAAGATCGGCAGCTCGCCGGCGTACGTCCGGATGACGTCCAGGCAGATGCCGGCCCGGTCGGGGCTGCCCGGCCCGGGTGAGAGCAGGACGCCGGCGGCGCCCACCCTGCCCACCTCGGCGACGTCGATCTCGTCGTTGCGGCGGACCTCGCAGTCGACGCCGAGCTGGCCCAGATACTGCACCAGGTTGAAGACGAACGAGTCGTAGTTGTCGATCACGAGGACGCGCATGGTCACCTGCTTGGGGAGGACGGCGCTGGGTTGTTCTGGTCGGTGTCGTACGGCAGCTCGTGATCTTCCCCGGCCGGGGTCTCCCCGGTCACCGGGTCGCCGCCGCCACCGGTCTCGGCGGGAACGCCGGACTCGACCTGCACGTCGTCGAAGGGCAGCAGGGGCTCGGCCCACGGGAAGGCGACATACCAGAGCAGCGCGACGGTGGCGGCCACCAGCAGCACCGAGCCGGTCAGCTTTCCGACCAGGCCGAAGGGGAGCTTGCGCCAGATGAACGCGTACATCGGGTCAGCCTCCCAGCTCCGCCGGGCGGCCCGCCGACTTGGGTTGGGTACGGTCCAGCTCGGCGTGGATGATCAGACGCTGGTAGTTGTCGAACTTCGGGTTGCACGTGGTGAGGGTCAGCATCCGCTTGGTCGCCTTCTTGTTTGGCTCGCCGGGCACCGGTGCCACCACTTCCACCTGCGTCGGCTTGACGATCCGCGACTGCGACACCCGGTAGACGTACCAGTCGGTCTTGCTCTCGACCACTATCGCGTCGCCTTCGCTGAGCTCGTCCAGCCGCCAGAAGGTGGCCCGGTTGCGGTGGCCGGCGACGGAGAAGTTGCCCACCTGGCCGGGGAGCGCGCTGGCCGGGTAGTGGCCCGGGGCGTAGCGGATGTCGGCCTGGGTGACGCCCTCGACCACCACCCAGTTCTTGTCGAGCTTGGGGATGTAGAGGCCCGCGAGCGGCTTGCCGCGTACCGGAGGTGACGGTTTCACGCTCGGGCCGGCCGCCGACGGGGCGACAGTCGGGTCGTCGGTCGGGCCCCACGCCTGGGCCAACTCGTTGTTGAGGTCGTTCTGGTGGGCGTCGACGATGGCCGACTTGCCCCAGACCTCGTACCCGGCGAAGAGCAGCACCACCAGGCCGAAGGTGATCAGGACTTCGCCGGTGACGCGGATACCGGTGCGCAGCCGGGAGCCGAACGACGGTCGGGTGAGCTCGGAGTAGACGCTCTTGTAGCCCTCGCCGGTCTGGTGCGGCCGGAGTTGGACCACCCGCTCGCCCCGCCGCGGCTGGGGAGGGTCGGCGGGGTTGCCGCCGGTCGGCTCGGCGGGGACCGAGGTGCGCGGAACGGCACCCATCAGCGCGGTCGAGTCCATGGTCGGCGGCCTGGTGGCGGGTGTTGCGGGCACGGCCGGAATCAGCGCGGTGGCGGCCGGATCCGCGCCCCGGTCACCGCCAGCGCTCGGCGGGACCCGGCCGGGCCCGGTCGACGGCGCGACGCCTTCCGGCCGGGCCGCTGCCGCGCGACCAGGGGCGGCCGGTGACACAGGCATGGCCGGGCCAGCCGGGGTGGTCGGAGGGCCGGTGGGTCGTGCGGGCCGGGCGGTGACCTGCGGAATCGGCGCGGTCGGTGAGTCGGCCAGCGGCGGGGTCGAGGGGCCGGAGGAGGCCGGCCGGCTGGGCGGGCCGGAGGTCGTCGGGCGGGTCGGCATCGCGCTGGGCGCGGCCGGTCGGGTCGGTGCGTTGCCGGGGGCAGCGGGCCGAACCGGGCCCTGGTTGCCGGTGGCCGGCCGGCCGGGGGTGGTCGCGGGGGGAGCCCCGGCGTTGCCGTGCGGGCCCAGCCCGGGAGCCGCGGTGCCCGGCCAGGGCGGTGGGGCTTCGACACCCGGTCGGCCCGGGGTCTCGTTCGGCTCAGGTCGGTCGGCGTTCGGTCGCGTCGGTTGCCCGGCTCGCGGAGGGTGCAGCACCGGCTCGGGCCAGTTGCCGGCCGGGGCCGGCCGGTCGGCTGCCGACCTGGGCCGATCCAACGGGGGCAGGAAGGCGGTCGGCTCGTCGGTCTGGTCCCGGTGTCGCCCGTCGCGACGCTCGTCCGGCCCGCTCATCTGGGCACCGTAGCCGAGCGCAGGGCGGTGGAGTCCTCGAATGCGGGGACTCGCACCGTGGAGGCTGTCTCCGTGTAGCCGAGCTGGTAGTCGTCGACCGCGTCCTTGAACAACCGGACTCCCTGAGAGCTGGCGAGGGCCTGCTGGAGGGCAGCGGGATCGCCGATTGCTACGATCTTGAACGGTGGGGAGTACACCCGGCCATGAAGTAGCAGGGTGTTACCGACGCAGCGTACCGCGCTGGTGGTGAGCACGCGGACGTTCATGATTGACATGGCCTCGGCTCCGCCGGCCCACAGCGCGTTGACCACCGCCTGTACGTCTCCCTGATGCACCACCAGGTCGTCGTTGCTGGCGTCCGACTGGGTCTGGTCGATCTGCGGCGCGTCGTTCAGCTCGACGGTGACCCCGGGGCCCGTCAGGGCGGTGAACCCGGCGTTCTGGAGGCTGCCCTGGGCGCGGTTCTGCTGCTCCTTGATCGGGGCGTCGGAGCCGGCCAGCGTGTTGGTCCGCTGCTCGACCTCGCCGCGCAGCTCGGCGGCGCGGCGCTCGCTGGCTGCCACCTGTTCGCGGCGGTCCTCGATGAGCTGATTGAGCTGGGGCCGCCGGTCCTCCCGGAGAGCGGTGCCGCCGGCGGTGGTGGCGGTGGTGGTGAACAGCAACCCGGCCGCCGCCGCGATCAGGGGCACCCCGATCGACCAGCCCGGACGGCGCTGACGCGGTCGCCGGGGCAGCAGCCCGGCAACGGCCCGTCGGAGGACCTTCTGCCAGGAGGTTGCGCCGGATGTGTACTCCACCGAGCGTTCCTTCCGCGTGTCGGGGATCGGTCCGTGCCGGCCGGGCCGGCGATGCGAACAGTCCCGCCTCTTTCGGTCACTCCGTGCACCGGCCTGACCCCATTCGTGGTCCAGGCGGCCAATCGGGACTACGCTAGCTCTCGAACATTATTGGCCATGGACCGTCGCCCCCGCGCCCGGTTGTCAGGCCGGACGAGGTCGTCACCCCTCTGGAGAGCGCCGTGCCCAAGTCTCAGGTCCGTAAGAAGAAGGTGTACACCCCGCCGACGGACGTCCGTCCGACGACGACGGCGTCGTCGCGCAAGCCTAGCCCGGTGTGGTTGCCGGTCACCGCGGTCGCCTTGATCGTCGTCGGGATCGGCTGGCTGGTGCTCTACTACCTGTCCGAGCAGGAGTACCCGGTCATGGCGTGGGGTTACTGGAACCTCGCCGTCGGCTTCGGCGCGATGGTCGCTTCGCTGGCCTTGCTCTCCCGCTGGCGTTGATCTGACCGGCCGTCGCATCGGCGGTCTCACGTCACCCGTCGAGCCCCTGCCCGGCAGGATCGGGCGGGGCCCCCTATGGTGTGCGCAGGCAGCGTGGCCTACTGCGAGATGACTCACGTTACCGCTGGGTAACCTTCGCGTAGGCTGCAGTGCATGACCGAGCAGAGCGAGGTCATCAGGCAGCAGACCGGGGAGGCCAACTCGATGGGCAGCGTCCAGATCGTCACCACGATCCTCGCGGCCGCCATCACCGCCGTGGCGGTGTGGCTTGCGGTACGCGCGGTCATGAAGATGACGGCCGTCATCCGGCTGGGGCAACCCGCTCCGGAGCGGTTCTCCGACAAGGGCGCCCGTACCAGGACCATGCTGGTGGAGACCGCCGGCCACACCCGAATGCTCAAGTGGGGCGTGGTCGGTGCGGCGCACTGGTTCGTGATGGTCGGCTTCATCGTGCTGTCGCTGCTGGTGCTCGAGGCGTACTTCGAGGTGGTCACCCCGACCGGCGGGCTGCCGATCATCGGGCACTGGACGATCTTCGGCCTGGCCACCGAGATCATCACCGTGCTGGGCCTGATCGGCATCCTGGTGCTGATGGTGATCCGGTTGCGCAACCGGCCGACCCGGCCGGGCGGGCGGTCCCGGTTCACCGGATCGACGATGTGGCAGGGCTACTTCGTCGAGTGGATCGTGCTGCTGGTCCTGATCTTCGGCCTGCTGATCCGCGGCTTCAAGGTCGCCACCGACCACTTCGAGTACCCGCTCTGGGCCACCCCGGTCAGCCACGCGGTCGGCGCGGTGCTGCCCGACTGGTCGGACGGGGCGAGCGTCGCCGCGCTCATCAAGATCGCCATCTCGATGACCTGGCTGATCGTCATCTCGCTGAACGTCACCATGGGTGTGGCCTGGCACCGCTTCCTGGCGTTCCCCAACATCTTCTTCAAGCGGGAGCCGGCCAAGCCGGCCGGCTCCGGTCTCGGCGCGCTGCGCCCGATGACGAGCCAGGGCAAGCCGCTCGACTTCGAGGAGGCGGACCCGGAGAAGGACCAGTTCGGCGTCGCCCACGTCGAGCAGTTCAGCTGGAAGGGCCTGCTCGACTTCAGCACCTGCACCGAGTGCGGCCGCTGCCAGTCGCAGTGCCCGGCCTGGAACACCGGCAAGCCCCTGTCGCCGAAGCTGCTGGTGCTGAGCCTCCGCGACCACGCGTACGCCAAGGCGCCCTACCTGCTGGCCGGCGGCGGCAAGGACCTGACCGGCGAGGAGAAGGCCACCCAGGCCCAGCTCGCGCACCTGGACGTGCTGGCCCTCGCCGAGGCCGACAAGCCGCTGATCGGCACCGCCGAGGAGGGCGGGGTCATCGACCCGGACGTGCTCTGGTCCTGCACCACCTGCGGTGCCTGCGTCGAGCAGTGCCCGGTGGACATCGAGCACGTCGACCACATCGTCGACATGCGCCGCTACCAGGTGCTGATCGAGTCGAGCTTCCCCTCCGAGGCCGGCGTGATGCTGCGCAACCTGGAGAACAAGGGCAACCCGTGGGGTGCGCCGCAGAACACCCGCGAGGACTGGACCAAGGGCCTGGACTTCGAGGTGCCCCGGGTCGGCGAGGTGGACGACTTCGAGTACCTGTTCTGGGTCGGCTGCGCCGGCGCGTTCGAGGACCGGGCCAAGAAGACCACGCGCGCGGTGGCCACGCTGCTCAACGAGGCGGGCGTGAAGTTCGCGATCCTGGGCGAGGGCGAGACCTGCTCCGGTGACCCGGCACGACGGATCGGCAACGAGTTCGTCTTCCAGATGCTGGCCCAGCAGAACGTGGAGACGCTGAACGAGGCGTTCGAGGGCCGGGACAAGACCAAGCGCAAGATCGTCGCGACCTGCCCGCACTGCTTCAACACCCTGGGCAACGAGTACGGGCAGCTCGGTGGCGAGTTCGAGGTGGTCCACCACACCCAGCTGCTGGCCCACCTGGTCGCCACCGGCAAGCTCACGCCGGTGCAGCCGGTCGACGGCGGAGTCACTTACCACGACCCCTGCTACCTGGGTCGGCACAACCGGATCTTCGCGGCCCCCCGCGAGGTCCTCGGCGACGCTATCGCCGGTGACCTGACCGAGATGCCGCGCAACAGCGAGCGGTCCTTCTGCTGCGGTGCCGGCGGCGCCCGGATGTGGATGGAAGAGAAGATCGGCAAGCGGATCAACGTGGACCGGGTCGAGGAGGCCATGGCCACCGGGGCGAAGACGGTCGCCGTCGGCTGCCCGTTCTGCTCGACCATGCTGAACGACGGGGTCAACGGCAAGGGCGCCGGCGAGCAGGTCGAGGTGATCGACGTGGCGAGCGTGCTGCTCCGTTCGGTCAAGCCCGAGCAGCCGCAGGGCGGCAAGGAGACCGCGCCGATCGGCGGCTGAGACGCGTACCTCCGGGTTCTGAAACATCGACGGCGGTGGCCCCTGCGGGCCGCCGCCGTCGTGCAAGAATCTCGCCGAGGTGACGCGACATCGACGGCCTACTCTTGACGACGTTGTTGCCCCTGGTCGGTTTCGTAGCGCTGACCGCGGGCAACGCGTTCTTCGTCGCGGCCGAGTTCGCCCTGGTCACCGTCGACCGGGCGGAGATCGACAGGCGGGCCGTCGCGGGCGACGAGGCCGCCCGGACGGTACGCGCCGCGCTGCGCGAACTCTCCTTCCAGCTTTCCGGGGCGCAGCTGGGCATCACCATCACCGCGCTGCTCACCGGCTACCTGGCCGAGCCGGCTCTGGCTCGCCTCTTCGCCCCGTTGCTGCGCCCGATCGCCGGCGACAACACCGAGCGGCTCACCCCGTTCCTCGCGTTGGCCCTGGCCACGCTGATCTCCATGCTCTTCGGCGAGTTGGTGCCGAAGAACGCGGCGCTGGCCCGGCCCATGCCGGCGGCGTTGGCCACGGCCGGCCCGATGCACGCGTTCTCCCGGACGTTCGGCTGGTTGATCCGAGGGTTGAACGGCTCGGCGAACCGCCTTGTCCGGGCACTCGGTGTGGAGCCGCAGGAGGAGTTGGCCAGCGCCCGCTCGCCGGAGGAGCTGGGCCTGCTGGCGGGCATCTCGGCGCGGGCCGGGGCGCTGCCCACCGACACCGCGATGCTGCTGCGTCGCACCATCCGCTTCGGTGACAAACGGGCCGCCGAGGCGATGACTCCCCGAGTGGACGTGGTAGCGCTGCGCGTCACAGCCACCGTGGCCGAGCTGCTGGAGGAGTCGCGGCGGACCGGGCGGACGCGGTTCCCCGTGTACGAGGAGACCCTGGACCTGGTGACCGGCGTGGCCGCCGTGCCCGACGCCCTGGGTGTGCCGCTGGCCGACCGGGCGTCGACGACTGTCGGCTCGGTGGCCCGCGAGCCGGTGTACGTGCCGGAGAGCCTCAACCTGGACGGTGTGCTGGCCGCGCTCAAGGCGGCCGGGGCCGACCTGGCCATCGTGGTCGACGAGTACGGCGGCACGGACGGTGTGGTGACCGTCGAGGATCTCGTCGAGGAGTTGGTCGGGGAGATCGCCGACGAGTTCGACCCGGCGAGCGTGGACGACGACGGGTCGGCCGAGCTGACAGTGCCGGGCGGGGAGCGCACCGTGCTGGTCGACGGGGTGCTCCGCTCCGACGAGTTGGCCGAGCAGACCGGCTTCCGGCTGCCCGAGGGGCCGTACGAGACGTTGGCCGGGTACCTGATGGCCCAGCTCGGGCACATCCCGCTCGCCGGTGAGACGGTCGAGGCGGACGGGTGGGAGTTCACAGTGGTGGAGGTGGAGCGGCACCGGATCGAGCAGGTCCGGGTGGTGCGCCCGGCGGATCCGGACGACGATGACTGAGCTGCTGGTGACAGTGCTGCTGCTGCTCGGCAACGGGTTCTTCGTGGGCAGCGAGTTCGCGCTCATCGCGTCCCGTCGGACGGTGATCGAACCGTTGGCCGCCGGGTCGAAACGGGCCCGCTGGGCGTTGTCGGCGATGAACCAGATTCCGTTGATGATCGCTGGCGCGCAGCTCGGCATCACGGTCTGCTCTTTGGGGCTGGGGGCGATCGCCGAACCGGCGCTGGCGCACCTGCTGGAGCCGCCGTTCCACGCGATCGGCCTGCCGGAACGGGCGGTGCACCCGGTGGCGTTCGTGCTGGCCCTGGGTGTGGTGGTCTTTCTGCACACGGTCGTCGGTGAGATGGTGCCGAAGAACATCACGCTGGCCGGTCCGGAGGTCTCCGCCCTCTGGCTGGGGCCGGCGATGCTGGCGTTCTGCGTGGCCACCAAACCGTTGCTGCTCGCGATGAAATGGGCGGCCCGGCGGGTGCTCGCATTCTGGCGGATCGAGGCGTCCGAGGCGGTGAAGACGGTGTTCACCGCCGAGGAACTGGCCGGGTTGGTCTCCCAGGCGCGGACCGAGGGGCTGCTCGACGCGGAGCAGCACGCGCGGATCACCGGCGCGCTGGCCCTGCACGACCGCACGGCGGCGGACGCGCTGCAACCGTGGTCGACGGTGGTGACGGTGGCCGAGGACGTCTCGCCGGCGTCGCTGGAGGTGCTGGCGACCCGGACCGGCCGGTCCCGGTTTCCGGTGGTGCAGCGGTCGACCCGCCGGGTGCTCGGCTTTGTGCACGTCAAGGACGTGCTCGGGTACGCGGGGCAGGGTCGCCGGTCGCCGGTACCGGCCGACGTCTACCGGCCGCTGGCCGTGGTGCCGCCGGAACGTACGCTGGCCGACCTGCTGTTGGCCATGCGTCGGGAGCGGCGGCACATGGTGCTGGTCAGCGACGGGCGACGACCTCTCGGTGTGGTCACTCTTGACGACGTATTGACCGCAATCGTTGGGTGATGGGCCAATACCCTTGGTGTGCAAGCGGTTGCACGACAGTGATGGTTACTGCGCCCGCCTTGATTACCGCTGCGCGCTTCCCTAATGTGGGGCACCGACCGCTGTGGGTCGTCTGCCTCGGCCCTTCCCTCACGCGAGGCGCCCGGCGGTCGGTTGCAAAGGAGTCGGTGCCGGTGGCAACCATGCCCCCTCATCGTCACGACCTGAATGCGTCTGCTCGCTCTGGTGGCCTGCGCCGCGCCGCCCATCGGGTGCTGGTCCTGGTCGCTGCTGCCGCGGTCGGCGCCGGTCTGCTGACCGCGCCGGCGCATGCCGCGCCCACGGTCGACGAGATCGAGGCGCAGATCGACAAGAAGTGGGAGCAGTTGGAGCCCACCATCGAGCAGTACAACAAGGTCCGGGCGCAGTTGAAGGTCAACCGGAAGAAGTCGGCGGACCTGCAGAAGAAGATCGAGCCGCTGGCGCTGCAGAGCGAATTGGCGCTCAACCGGGTCGGCGACCTCGCCTCCCGCTACTACATCTCGGGCCCGTCGCACGACATCGGCGCGCTGCTGGTCAGCGCCAAGCCGGACACGCTCACCGAGCAGCTCACCATCCTCGACCGGCTCGCCGCGCAGGAGCGCAAGGAGGTCGAGGGTGTGCTGGCCGTGCGGGCCAAGTACGACGGCGAGAAGCAGAAGCTGGACGCGCTGATCGTCACCCAGACCAAGCAGCAGAACGATCTGTCGGCCAAGAAGAAGCAGATCGACGCCGAGATCAAGCAGCTCGAGGCGTCGATGCCGAAGACCACCGTCAAGACCGCGGCCTGCCCGACCATCAACGGGGTGGTCAGCGAGGCGGCCCGTACCGCTATCAAGACCGCCTGCGGGAAGGTCGGCAAGCCGTACGTCTGGGGTGCCACCGGCCCGAACTCGTTCGACTGTTCGGGGCTGACCCAGTACGCCTACAAGGCGGCGGGGATCTACCTCACCCACCACACCGGTGACCAGTGGAACGAGGGCAAGGCCATCGCGCGGGCCGACGCCCGCCCCGGTGACCTGGTGTTCTTCTTCTCCGGCCTGAGTCATGTCGGGCTGTATCTGGGCAACAACCAGATGGTGCACGCGCCCCGCGCCGGCAAACCGGTGCAGGTGTCCAGCATCACCACCATGCCCATCGCCGGTTTCCGCAGACCCGGCTGATCCACCTGACGCGACACGACGGCCCCCGGTCACCGACCGGGGGCCGTCGTGGTTGTCAGCGGGGCGCGCCCAACGGGGACGGCAACAGCTGCACGTCGGCGAGGTCGACGTACATGATCCGGTGGCCGAACTGGATCTGCGCGTAGCGGTTCTTGCCGCGGATCACCGTCCAGTCACCGGGCGAGGAGCCGTCGAACGTGCTGGCCCGGTAGTACTCGCCGGCCAGCACCGCGCCGACGGCGTACCGCTGCCCGGCGGCCAGGGTGTACTGCAACGGCGAGATCGTCTGGTACGGCACCCCCTCCGGGTACGCCGCCTGCTCCGGGTACGCCCGTCCGTACACCGGGATGGTGGCCCGTCCGGGTTTCGGGGTGGCCACGACGCCGACGGTCCAGCTGGCGGTCGGCGCGGACGGCGGGTTGTGGAACCAGGCCCGCTGCCCGAGGTACCAGATCGCCGTCCAGTCGCCCTGCCGGCCGGCCAGCGCGTACGTCTGCCCGGCGGAGGCCCGGGCCCCGTGGTCGGACACGGCCATCGTGTTCGGGGTGCCGTCCGGGCGGAGCGCGACGTCGTTGACCAGCGGCGCGTCCGCGGACGGTGCGCTCCGGAGCACCACCGCCGAGGAGCCGCGCGGTGCGCACGGCACGCCGGCGGTGACGCAACCGGTGAACGCCGGCTGGTTGGTGGCGTAGTCGGGGTCGATGCGGACCAGCGCGGTGGCCGGGGTGCCGGTGTCCAGTCGGGGTGCGTGCAGCAGGTCGAAGTAGTGCGTCCAGTCCCAGTACGGTCCCGGATCCCAGTGCATTCCCCGCACCGTGGAGGCGACGGTGCCGGGCACGTTGTCGTGGCCGATGATGTGCTGGCGGTCCAGTGGGATGCCCAGCCGCAGCGCCAGGTGCCGGACCAGCTTCGCCGAGGTCCGGTACATCGCCTCGGTGTACCAGGTCCCCTGCGCCGCGAAGCCTTCGTGTTCCAGCCCGATCGACTTCGCGTTGACGTACCAGTTGCCGGCGTGCCAACCGACGTCCTTGGTCTTCACGTGCTGGGCGATGTGCCCGTCCACCGAGCGCAGCGAGTAGTGCCAGCTGACGTAGGTCGGATCCTGGACGAGTCGCAGGGTCGTCGCCCAACTCGCCTCGGTGTCGTGGATGACGATGTATTCGATCTTCTGCCGGGCGGGCCGGTCGGAGAGGTCGTGGTTGCCGTAGTCCCCGTCGCCGAACGCCTCGTAGGGTGCCGGGATCCACTCGCACGAGATGGTGCGGGGGCACTCCACCCCGTCCGGGCGGGCCAGCCGGCGCAGGCCCAGCCGGTCCAACCAGGAACGCTCGGGCCGTACCGCGCGGGCCGGCAGGGTGATCCGCTGGCCGTCGTCGGTCACCCGGGACTGGCCCGCGCCGATGGTGGTGAAGACCTCGTCGGCGAAGGCCGCGGCGGCGTCGGCGCTGTCCGCGCCGGAGTAGCGGGCCACCGCGCCGTACCAGGCGGCCGGGTTGGTGTCGGCGCCGACCGGGGCGTCCAGCTCCCGTTGGTACGCGCTGAGCAGCGCCGCCCCACCCCGGATGTTGAGGCCCGCGTCGGTGCGCAGTGCCTCGGGGGCGACGCCGGTCAGCGTGGCGGCGGCGTCCACGGTCTGCAACGCGGCGGTGGACGGCGCGGGGGCCTCGACCGGTCGGGGCGCGGGCACCCGGGCGGGACGCGAGTCGTCGCCGCGCGGGTCCTCGGCACCGGCGTCGTGGTGACCGCGCCCGGGTAGGGCGGCCACGTGGCGGGCGTCGGTCAGGTGCATCGGGCCGTAGCCGCCACTGGTGCTCGGTGTGCCGGCGTTGGTGTCCCAGCGGGACTCCAGGTAGGAGACGGCGAGCAGCACGACTGTCGGCACCCCGTACTCGGTGGCCGCGGCGGCGTACTGCTGCTGACGGTCGGTGGTGGACGCGGCGGCGGCCGGGCCGACGGAGAGTGGCACCGTGGTGGCGGCGGCGACCACGGCGGCGGCGAGCAGTGCGCGCCAGCCCGTCGACAGGGTTGGATGGTGCATCGAACCCCCTAGATTCTCGCGGAGTGAGGTCAGGTCACCATCGCGCCGTCCGGGAGGTCAGGTCAATACCTTTCCATCTATCGAAGCGTGGGGAAAGAATTCTTCACACACGGTCGGTGACCTCGTCCAATCGGTACGGAGTGTCACGGCCGTGCGGGTTGCGGATCGGTAACAAGCGTCTCTACTCTGGTCATTCGTCGGGCCGACAGCAGCTCCGCCCAGCCCGGGCGGTAACGGACCGACACCGCCGAGTCGTTTCCGAGCGAACCGGGGACCCAGGTCCCTCGGGGTGAATCCGCAGCCACTGCGGTAGGGCGCCGACTTCCCGCCCGAACCCGTCAGCTAACCCGGTAGGCGGTCAGGAAGAAGGAGTACGGAACCCCGGTGGCACTCCATGCCCCGCGGCCGTCGTCCGAGCGGTCGGCATCAGCCGGCCCGACGTCGATCGTGCCGCGCCCACGCTGGTCCCGCTTCACCACCGCACTCGCCGCCCTGGCCGGCGTCGCCGTCGTCCTGACCGGCAGTGCCACGGCGGCCCACGCCGACCCGTCGGTCGCCGAGATCGAGCGCCAGATCGACGCCGACTGGAACAAGCTCGAACCGATCATCGAACGGCACAACGCCACCCGCGCCGACCTCGCCGCGAAGCGCAAGCAGGCCGACGCGCTGGCCGCCCGGATCACCCCGCTGGAGCGCCAGGTCGACGCCGCGATGGACAAGGTCAGCGCCCTGGCCGTACGCGCCTACAAGGGTGAGAACGTGTTGACCGTCAACGCGGTGCTGGGCAGCCGGTCGCCCAGCGAGGTGGTCGGCCAGCTCGAGATGCTCGACCGCTTCGCGCACAACCAGCAGAAGGACGTACGCGAGGTCGCCGACCTGCGCGACCAGCTGGCCGCGCAGAAGGCGCCGCTGGACGAGATGGTGGCCCAGCTGACCCGCACCGAAGCTCAGCTGGCGGCGAAGAAGAAGCAGATCAACGAAGAGATCGACCGCCTGCAGAAGCTGCGCCTCAAGGTGTACGGCAACGGTGGCGGTGGCCCACTGCGCCCGGCGCCCTGCCCGGGCAGCTACCCCGGCGGCGGCGCGGGCACCGCTGTCAAGTTCGCCTGCGCCCAGATCGGCAAGCCCTACGTCTGGGGTGCCGAGGGTCCGAACTCGTACGACTGCTCCGGGCTGATGCTGGCCGCCTGGGCGAAGGCCGGCGTGTCGCTGCCACACAACGCCGCCGCGCAGAGCCGCGTCACGAAGAACGTCAGCAGGGGCGACCTGCGCCCCGGCGACCTGGTCTTCTACTACAGCGACATCCACCACGTCGGCATGTACGTCGGCGGCGGCTGGGTGGTGCACGCCTCGCAGGCCGGTCAACCGGTCAAGATGAAGAAGGTCGACGACGGCCCGATCCACAGCTACGGCCGACCGGGCTGACCCGGGTGACGAGAGGGCCCGCCGCGATCCGTCGCGGCGGGCCCTCGTCGTCGTGGTTCAGCGGGTGGGCCAGGTGCGCCAGTGCTGCCAGGCGCGGCTCGGCGTCGGCCCCCGCTGGCCCTGGTAGCGCGAGCCGTAGACCACCGAGCCGTACGGGTGCTCGGCCGGCGAGGAGAGCCGGAAGATGCAGAGCTGCCCGATCTTCATGCCGGGCCACAGGGTGATCGGCAGGTTCGCCACGTTCGAGAGTTCCAGCGTCACGTGACCGGAGAAGCCCGGGTCGATGAAGCCGGCGGTGGAGTGGGTGAGCAGCCCGAGCCGGCCCAGGGAGCTCTTGCCCTCCAGTCGGCCGGCGAGCTGGTCACCCAGCGAGATGACCTCCAGCGTCGAGGCGAGCACGAACTCCCCGGGGTGCAGCACGAAGGGCTCACCGTCGGGGACCTCGACCGCCGAGGTCAGGTCGTCCTGCTGCATGGCGGGATCGATGTGGGTGTAGAGGTGGTTGTTGAAGACCCGGAACAGCCGGTCGAGTCGGACGTCGATGCTGGACGGTTGGACCAGGGTGGGCTCGAACGGCTCCAGGCCCAGCGTGCCGGCCTTGATCTCGGAGACCAGGTCGCGGTCGGAGAGCAGCATCGGACCACCATAGCCGCGTTGCCGAAAGTGCCCGGATTCGGTGCCGGTGACCAGCGCGTCGAGGTCGCTGCTCGTACATTTGTTCGATAGAATGCTCACATGGCTTCCTGGTCCGAATTCGCCGCCGACGAGCCCCGACTCGCCGACGGGATCCGCGTTCTCCTCCAGCAGTACGGGCCGGGCTTCGGCTATCTGGCCACGGTCCGCGCCGACGGCGGGCCCCGCGTCCATCCGGTCTCCCCGGTCATCACCGCCGAGGGGCTGTTCTGCTTCATCATCGACTCGCCCAAGCGCCGTGACCTCGAACGGGACGGCCGCTACGCGCTGCACTCGTTCCCGGCCGAGGAGAGCGACGACGAGGCATACGTGGCAGGGCGGGCCCGTCCGGTGACCGATCCGGTCCGGGTGGCGCAGCTGGCGCAGAGCGCCCGCGCCGAGCCGCAGGTCGACTGGCGGCTCTTCGAGTTCACCATCGACGTGGCGATGCTTACCCGCCGTGAGCAGCACATCGCGGGCGTTCCCGGCCTCGCGCCGGGTCGGCCGGCCGTGCGGGTCTGGCTCGACCCAAACGCCCCGTCGGCGGTGGCCACCCCGTTGGCCGTCCCGCCGACGCGCCCGACCCGCCTCAGCCGTGACGTCCAGTGCACGGCCGCCTGACCACGACTGGAAGATCATCGGTGTCGGCTCCGTGAGGACGGAGCCGACACCGGGCTGTACGTACGCCCGCCGCCGGCACCCCGCATGATCAACTCGGTTTCCGTGAAACCGCGGTGTCCCGGCGCTTCGGACGCCCCGATTTTCAGCAAGCCGAGTGGATCAACCCGGGTCGGCCAGGGTTGTGCGGTATGCGGACACCCGCGGCCGGCGGGGGTACCTGGGTGCACGGGCTCGACGACTCGGGTACAGTGGTGCCGCTTGCGGGTGTAGTTCAATGGCAGAACATCAGCTTCCCAAGCTGACAGTGCGGGTTCGATTCCCGTCACCCGCTCCACGCGAAGGGCCCTGGTCAGGACGAGAGTCCCAGCCAGGGCCTTCGACGTTTCCCAGGCCACGAGCACCCGGCGGGCCATCCACAGGCCGGTAGCCAGAAGGTCGAGCGGACACCGTGCCGATAGGCCCACGACGAGATCCGGGCGGCCCGGCCGCAAAGGCCGGACCGCCCGGGCGCGCCGAAACGGCGCCGAGGAATATCAGCAGGTCTGGATCCAGCGTGATCTGACGCCCGCGTCCAGCGTCACCTCGTCACCCGTAGCTACGGTGACCCAGTCGGTGTGGCCGTAGTTGGCGCCACCGGTCTCGTTCCAGTAGTAGATCAGGTCCGAGTCGATCGAGTCGATGAACTCGTGCGGGTCGTACACGTGAAACTGCACCCGGTAGGTGCCCGGGCGGACGTACGCCGTGAAGGTGCCGTCGGGATTGATGGTGGTCAGCCCGCCGGAGCCGGACGAGCCGGGTTGCGTCGCCACCTCGATGCGGTAGATCCCTTCGTAGCCGACCGGGGCGCCCACCTCGCACGTGTCCCACACGCGGTTGTTGTTGCCGTCCACCCAGACGGTGCCGCGGACGATCGCCCCCTGCTCGACCGTGACGGTGTGCCGCGCCGTGTTGTTCTCCAGGGTCGTCTCCGGCAACGTCGTCGCCGCGGTCGCCTCCATCGTCACGACGTCGCCGACGGTGGTGGAGGTGAGGATCCCGCCGTAGTACAGCTGCTCGCTCGTCTCGCCCGGCCACAGCGGGCTGTGGATGCAGCGCCAGCCAGTCCGGCCGTCGGCGACGCCGTCGCCGAACGCGCAGTCCCACCCCTCGCTCGACATCTCCGAGCCCTGCATCCCGGCCGGCACCGGGATGGTGACGGTCACCTCGCCCGAGGGGGAGTTCCCGGAGTTCCGGAGAGACGTGGAAACATTGACATACTCGTTCGGGAGGAGCTGCTGGCTGGTTGCGGCGGGCACGAACTCGAGGTCCATCGTGCTGGGGATGTAGCGCACGCTCGCCTGGCCGATGTTGTTGGCGGTCGACGACTCCATACCGGTCTTCGCCGTGGCGGTGACGGTCACCGCGTCTCCGGCTGTGCCGGGCGGGAGCCCGAACGGCAGGTTCAGCGTGTCGGCGATCTCCCCGGCGGCCAGGGGGGCGTGTACGCAGGTCGCGGTGCCCTGCAGGTCACAGCTCCAGCTCGGCGGGATCACGAACCCGTCGGAGGAGAACCAGGCGCCCGCCGGCAGCGTGAACGCCACTGTCACATCCTGGCTGGCCTTCGTGCCGGAGTTGCGTACGTCGAGGGTAAGGGTCGACCAGCCACCGCTGGCCGGCACCTCGACGGTGTCGACGGAGGCGGCGACCACGAGGTCCGCCCGGGAGGGGGCGGCGCCCGCCGGGCCGGTGGGCAGCAGGCCGGTGGCGAGCCCGGCCAGCGCGCCGACCAGGAGACTGCTACGGAGCAGGTGCTGGCGGGTGGAGCGGAATTGAACGGACATCAGGTCCTAACGTCGGAGGGGATCGACCGGGCCAGCGGCCCGGTCCTCGGGATCGTCGGCGTCCATCCGATAGAGCGCCAAGATCATGACCATCGTTACGTCGCGCCGGCGGGCTCCCGAATAGCGATGGGCCATCCACGGGCCACAAGGTCGTACAACCAGGGGTCAAACCAGGCCACCCGCCTGCAATGTTGTTGCGGTCAGCAACGCCAGCAACCCCGGCGGCGCTACAAGACCGCGAAGACCTCGCCCTTCCCGCGTTAACCTCGCTGGTCTCCCAGAGCGTTCAGGTGGTGGGAGGGACACACACCATGCAACGACCCCGGGAACTGGCACCGCCGGAGGGCTTCGCCGAGTTCGTCGCGGCGCGCTCCGATGCGCTGCTGCGTTCGGCCTGGCTACTCACCGGTGATGCCGGGCGGGCCGAGGACCTGTTGCAGACGGTCCTGGCGGATGTCTGGCGGCGCTGGGCCACGATCAACAGCGCCGGGCATCCCGAGGCGTACCTGCGCAGAGCGTTGTTCACCACCTACGTCTCCTGGTGGCGACGGCGCTGGCGCAGTGAGGTGCCGAGCCAGCCGCCGGACCAGCCCTCACGTGGCGACATGGCCGGGGAGTCCGCCGACCGGGACGCCGTACGCCGCGCACTGGCCCGGCTGAGCCGGCAGCAGCGGGCGATCGTGGTGCTCCGCTACGTCGAGGACCTGACGGTGCAGCGGACAGCGGAAGTGCTCGGCTGCTCGCACAACACCGTAAAGGTGCAGGCCTTCCGCGCTTTACGGATTCTGCGTACCGATCCGGATCTTGAATTGTTCGCCGCCTGGAGGTCGCGAAGTGACGCATGAAGATGAGGACATCAGGCTCCTGCTGACCAGCGCCGTTCCGCCACTGACACCGCCACCGGACCGGGTCGTCGAAGTGGCCAGGCGGGTCCGCCGGCGCCGGCAGCGCCTGATCGGAAGCGCAGCGCTCGCCGTGGCAGTGGTCGTTGGCCTGGGCGTCGGAGGGGCGCAGATACTCAACGGCGTACCTTCACCGCACACGGCTGCCGATTCCGCCGGTCAGGGGCGGTGGACATCGTGCGTGGAGGCCGCACCGGAAATGGTCACGCGTGGCTTCCGTGTCCCGACCAGTGAAGCAGCCGCCCTGCCCCGTCTCGGCGATGACTTCATCCCCACCACGGTCGTCGTCTGCAGGGTGGAGCGTCCTCCTGTCCGGCCCGACTGGCTTTTGACGGAGCGGCGTAGCGATGACGCCACCGCCCTCGCCGCCCTCGTCGCCGCCCTCCGCCGGCCCGACGCGCCGGATAATCCCGGCTTTGCCTGCAGAGCGGTCCTGCAGGAGGCACCCTGGCTCGCGCTCGTTGACGCGGACGGCCGGTGGATGCGGCCCGGCATACCACTCGATTCCTGCCACGACAATCTGCCGGACGATTTCCGGGCAGCGTTCGATGCTCTACCGCTGACCACCGTGGCGACCCGTCCGGTCGCCGAGAGCGATTCGGCCAGAGCGGGTTGCAGCCAGCGCGAGGTCAACATGACATCCTTGGTGGCCGACCGTGAAGCCCGTGCCCTGCCAGAGCCGTTCCCCGCTGGGCAGCAGGTCCGCCTCTGCGTCTACTACGTGCCGAAGAGTAGGCAGGGGAACGGCGAGCCACTCGGCGAGTTCGCGCACGGAACGGTGCTGCCGGAGGACCAACGAGCGGCGATCGAGGGTGCGCTGCGGGCGTCTCGACCGGCGAACCCGTGCAGCACCCGTGCGAGCCGGTTCGCTGTGCTGATCCCACTGACCACCAGCGAGCCCCGCACCTACGTGGAACTCGACGGCTGCCGCCGAATCACCGTGCGAGTCGCTCCCGACCAACGGACCATCGGACAGGGCGACGCCGCGCTGATCGAGCTGATCGACAAGCCGTGACCTGTCGGGCGAGGCATCCGGGGATGTCCGGGCCGCGCCTCGACGTCAGGCCGAGACCGCCTGGAGACCCGTACCAGTTGCCGCTGGGGGTGGGCCCAACGGGAACTCACCGACGGTGCGCCACGGGCTGACGTCCGGTGTGCCGGCGATCAGCCGGACCCTGTCGACGGCCGCGTTGATCGGCAGGTGCGCGGCGACGGTTTCCGCCGCGTGGGTCAGCACGGGCTTGTCGGCGTCGTGACCGATGGTCAGGTGCGGCACCACGTCGCTGTGCGCCCCGCCGTACGGGGGTGCCTCAGGAAACCGTCGCCACACTGCCCCGGTGAGGTCGCGGAAGGGCCGATGTGGCTGCGGAGCAAGCCAGAGGACCGTGTCACCGAACCAGTCGACGTGCGTCAGTGCGACGTCGAACCGAGGTATCCCGGCGATGGTGTCACGCAGCGCGGCCAAGGCCCGCTCGTCGATCTGCTGCGGTGGCAGGAACGGGTAGAGGACTGTCACGTGCGCTGGGACGCCCCATGAGGCGGCCCGGTCGAGTGATGCCCGGAACCTGCCGACCGCCTCCTCGGCCTCGGGTATCGGCACGATGAGCGCCGTCTGCGTCGGCTCCATACCCTGCGGTTTCCTATCGGTAGTCGGCGAAGATTCGCCGTTGCACGCCATCAACGGTGACCGGGCCCCCGTGGGGAAGGATCCACTGTGGTCTGGTGTGGCCGAACGGGACGCCGCCACAGACGACCGCCTCGGGGTTGTAGCGGGTCACCACGTCGACGACCGTGTCCCGCTGCTGCTCACGAAGCCGTGCCCGATCCTCGGCCGCGGGTCGACGGTTGTGGTCGGAGACCGGCGGACGGGCGACCACTACCGCGTCGACGGCGCTGAGAAGACCGCGCTCACCGAGTGATCGGACGATCCAACCGACCTCGCGGGCGGGAAGGAGCTCTTCCGACGTCTCAATGAGCAGCACCCCGCCCTGTAGGGCCTCGGGAGGAAACGGGAAGCGTCCCGCCGTCAGGATCCACTGGATGACCTCCAGGCAGCCACCCCAGGTGCGGCCGGTGACCGAGCGCGACGGCCCGTACCAACTCCACGGCTGCGTCGGTTCGCGCTCGCCGAAGGACTTCAACGCCTGCGGATCTGCCCAGTCGATGCCGATGTCCTCGGACTCACCCGGATCCGTGACCTCCAGCCGTTCCCCGGTGAGCAGGGCCGCTCGCAGCGACCGGACGTGGACGTCGTCAACGGCAGGCCCGGGGCCGAGGTGCACCTGGGACGACCCGCCGTAGAAGCTGGCGATGCCGAGGCCCCAGAGCCAGTGGTGCAGGTTGGTGTTGTCGCTGGTGCCGAGGAACGGCTTCGGGTCGGCTCGGGCCAGGTCGGCGTCCAGGTGGGGGATGACGGTGATCTGGTCGTCCCCTCCGACGACGGCGAGAATGCCGCGTACCTGGGGGTCTGCGAAGGCGGCGTTGATGTCCGCCGCCCGCGCTGCCGCGCTCGCGCCCACCTGGCGGGTGGTGGGGTATTCGACCGGTACGAGACCGGTCAGGTCGGCGAGCCGTCGCATTGCCTGTTCGTGGATCGCCGGATAGGCGCCGGCCGCGGCGAAGGACGGCGAGAGGACCGCGAGGTGGTCCCCGGGGCGGGCTTTTCGAGGACGAACGAGCTCATGCACCATGTCGTGATCCAACAGTTCTGCCCGCCGCTCCGCACCTCATTTCGGACCGTCGGCGGAGCGGGCATCGGCGACACGGATACTTCTCATGATCGTGGCAGGATCTGCCAGGTGCAGGTCAGGATGCTTGGTCCATTCGAGGTGCGCACGGACGACGGCGCCGTCATCGACGTGCCGGGTGCGCGGCTGCGCGGGCTGTTGACCGTCCTCGCGCTCAACCCGGGTCACGTGGTCCCGAAGGGGACCCTTGTCGACTGGATCTGGGGCGAACACCCGCCCTCCGACGCGGCCAACTCCCTGCACCGCTTGGTTTCCCGGTTGCGGAAGGCGCTGCCGGAGGGGTCGATCGAGGGGCAGGCGGACGGCTACCGGTTGGTGGTCGAACCCGACGTGGTCGACGCCGTACGGTTCGAACGCCTCGTCGGCCAGGCTCGCGACGACGAGGGCCCGCAGCGGGTACGGCGGCTGCGCGAGGCCCTCGGCCTGTGGCGTGGTGCGGCGATGCAGGACGTCGGTCTGGTCGACAGCACGGCGCTCGACGCGGCGGTCACCCGATTCGACAGGCTGCGTCTGACCGCCATGGAGGATCGCTTCGACGTGGAGGTCAGCCTCGGTCATGGTCCGGAGCTGGTCGCGGAGCTGACCGACCTGGTGGCCGCGCACCCGGTGCGGGAACGGCTGGTCCTCGCGTTGATGCGGGCCCTCGCCGCGAGCGGCCGAGACAACGAGGCCCTGCTCGTGTACCAGCGCACGAGTGCGGCCCTGGCCGACGCGCTGGGCGTCGACCCCTCGCCGGAACTCTCGGCGTTGCACGTCGCGCTCCTGCGCGGCGAGGTGCTTCGGCGCGAGGAGAACCGGAAGACCAACCTTCGTGCCGAGTTGAGCAGCTTCATCGGCAAGGACGAGGCCGTCGCGGAGGTTGGTGCGCTCGTCGCCGAACACCGGCTCACCACCCTGATCGGGCCGGGTGGCTCCGGGAAGACCCGGCTGGCCACGGAGACCGCGCGCAGAATGCTCGACGACGTACCGGACGGCGCCTGGCTTGTCGAGTTCGCCGCCATCGGCCCGGACGGTGACGTGGTGCAGGCGACCCTCGCGGGGCTCGGACTCCGCGACGCTCTGCTCGGCGAGGCACCGAGCATGGAGTTGATCGACCGGCTCGTCGCCGCGATCCGCGAGCGGGAGGCGTTGCTGATCCTGGACAACTGCGAGCACGTGATCGAGTCGGCGGCTGTCCTCGCCGACCGGCTGCTCGGCGAGTGTCGGCGGCTGCGGATCCTCGCCACGAGCAGGGAACCGCTCGGCATCACTGGTGAGGCGCTCTGGCCGGTCGCGCCGTTGGCCCTGCCGGGTGTCGACGCCGACCCCGGCGAGATCGAAACCTCTCCCGCTGTCCGGTTGCTGCGGGACCGGGCGGGCGCGGTGCGGCGGGATCTGGCCGTCGACGCCTCCACGTTGTCGACGATGGCGCGGATCTGTCGGGCGCTGGACGGGATGCCGCTGGCGATCGAACTGGCCGCCGCCAGGTTGCGCACCATGTCCATCGACCAGCTCGCCAGGCGGCTCGACGATCGGTTCCGCCTGCTGACCGGCGGCAGCCGTACCGCGTTGCCCCGGCACCGGACGTTGCGCGCGGTGGTCGACTGGAGTTGGGAGCTGCTGACCGACGCGGAACGGACGGTCCTGCGCCGGCTCTCGGTGTTCTCGGGCGGGGTGAGCCTGGAAGCGGCGGAACGGGTGTGCGCCGGTGACGAGGTCGCGCAGGAGGAGGTGCTTGAGTTGGTCACCGCGCTGGCCGAGAAGTCGCTGTTGGTCGTCGAGGGCGACGAGGTGCCGCGCTACCGGATGCTCGGCACGATCAAGGAGTACGCCGCGCACCGCCTCGCCGAGGCGGGGGAATCGGATCTGGCGCGGCATGCGCACCTGGCGTACTTCACCGAACTCACCGAGACCGCGGAGCCGCAGCTTCGCCGTGCGGACCAGGTGACATGGCTGGCCACTCTCGAAGTCGAGCACGACAACATCGGTTCCGCGATGCGCGGTGCCCTCGCTGCCGGCGAGGCGCACGCGGCCATGCGGCTGGCTGCGGGTGCCGGCTGGTACTGGTGGCTCGGTGGCCACCGGACCGAAGGCATGGAGTTGATCACGGCGGCCACCGAGACGCCTGGTGAGGTCAGCGACGAGATCCGGGCCACGGTGTACGCACTCGTCGTGCTCTTCGTCAACTCGGGGCCGGGTGACGAGCACCAGGCGGCGGAGTGGATCCACAGGGCGTACGAGTTCAGCCAGCGCAGTGACGGCAGCCACCCGGGGACGGCGCTCGTCGTTCCGCTGGAACGCATGTTGCGAGCCCCGGACGCGATCCTGGCCGCATGGGAGCCGCTGCTGAACGACGAGGATCCCTGGGTACGCGCACTGGCCCGGCTGCAACTGGGCAAGATGCGGATCATGCTGGGCCAGGACGGTCGGGTTGTGGACGCATATCTCGTGGCGGCGCTCGCCGAGTTCCGGGCACTCGGCGAACGGTTCGGTATTTCGTTCGCGCTGACCGAGCTGGCGGAGCTGATTGCCGTACGCGGTGAGTTCGCCGGTGCCTGCGAGCTCTACGAGGAGGCGGCCGCTGTCGTCACCGAGGTTGGCACCGTCGAGGACATCATCCGGATACGGTCCCGGCAGGCTCAGCTGTACTGGTTGCTCGGCGATGAGGAGTCCACCGCGACTGCCATGGCCGAGGCGCGGCGGTTCGCGGCGCGGGTTACGTGGCCGGGTGCGTTGGCCGTGCTGGCCCTGTCACAGGCGGAACTCGCTCGCTGGGGTGGTGATGCCGAGGAGGTGGCCCGCCAGGTCGGTGTCGCGACGACCCTGTTGCGCGACGAGGCGAAGGAGGCGCACATCCGCGTGGTCACCCACGACCTGCTCGGTTATGTCGCGGACGATCTCGGTGAGGCGAGCAGACACCATGCCTTGGCCTGCGAGGCGGCAGCCGCGACGGGGCACGCACCCTCGATCGCGCGGGTACTCGTCGGAGTCGCGGACCTGGCGCTGCGCCGTGACCAGTGTGAGCTGGCGGCGGGGTTGCTTGCCGCGAGCACCGGTGTGCGCGGACGGCAGGACCATTCCCAGCCGGACGTGGCCCGGATCGAGCAGGAAGTACGGCGCCGCCTCGGCGAAGTGAGATTCGCAGAGGCGGCGCGAGAAGGTGGTCGGACGGACTGGAGTCAGTTGGTCGCTGTCACGCTCGCTTCGTGAACGTGGAACGCGCCCACAGGTAACCGACGAAAGCGACGCCGACGCACCAGGCGAGGGCGGGGATCACGTCACCGCTGGACGGCGTCCCGTTGAGGAACCCGCGCAGAGTTTCGATGATCGGCGTGAAGGGCTGGTACTCCGCGAACTCCCGCAGCCCGGGTCCCATCTTGTCCGCCGGCACGATCGCGCTGCTGAAGAACGGCAGCATGACCAGCGGTACGGAGGCCAGCCCCGCCGTTTCCGGAGACTTCGCCGAGAGCCCGAGGGCGACCGTGAGCCAGCCGGCGGCGAAGCCGAGCAGCACGATGACGCCGATCGTGCCGAGCCAGCCGAGGAGGCTCGCTGACGGGCTGAATCCGAGTAGGAAGGCCACCCCGACGAGGGCCGCGATGGCGACCAGGTTGGTCAGCACGCTGGCGACGACGTGACCGGTCAGCACCGCACCGCGGGAGACGTGCATGACTTTGAACCGGTTGATGATGCCCTTGGTCATGTCGGAGTTCACAGCGGTCGCGGTGGCCCCCAGCCCGTAGCAGACCGCCAACAGCATCAGTCCGGGAGTCGCGTAGTCGATGTAGTCGACACCGACGCTGAAGGCGTCGCCGAACATGTAGACAAACATCAACATAATCACGATCGGCATCAGAACCGCGTTGAACACCGAGGTCGGATTCCGGGCGATGTGCTTGAAGTTGCGGCGCAACATGACGATCGAGTGGGACTTGGCGCTCATTTCGCGGAAACCTCCTGGGTGCGGCTGCCCGTCAGGGCGAGGAAAACGTCGTCGAGGTCGGGCGTCTGAACGGAGAATCCGTCGGCGCTGATGGCGTACTCGTCGAGCCGGTCTAGCAACGCCCGCAGCGAGGCCGTGCCGCCATCGCTGGGAACGCGCAGGGCCAGTGCCTCGTCGTCCCGCGTGGAGCCGTTGAGCACCCGGGCGGCCGCGTCGAGTTCGGCGACGGTGGTGAACCGCAGCCGGACATGGGTGCCGGGGATCTGGCGTTTGAGTTCGTCGGGCGTGCCCTGGGCGACCAGACGCCCCTGGTCGAGGACGGCGATCCGGTCGGCGAGCTGATCCGCTTCCTCCAGATACTGCGTGGTGAGGAAGATCGTCACGCCGTCGGCCACCAGGTCACGAATGATCGACCACATCGTGCGGCGGCTACGTGGATCCAGGCCCGTCGTCGGCTCGTCGAGGAAGATGATCCGTGGGTCACCGACGAGGGTCATCGCCAGATCCAGCTTGCGGCGCATCCCTCCGGAGTACGTCGACACCGGCTTCTGCGCCGACTCCACCAGGTCGAACCGCTCCAGCAACTCGTTGACGACCCGCTTGCCGGCCTTGGCGGGCACCGGGCTGAGGTCCACCATCAGCTGCAGGTTCTCCCGGCCGGTCAGCAACTCGTCCACCGCCGCGAACTGACCGGTGACACCGATCGCCGCGCGCACCGCCTTGGGCTGGGTGGCGGCGTCGTGCCCTGCGATGCGTACGGTCCCACCGTCGGCCTTCGCCAACGTGGTCAGCACGTTCACCGTCGTCGTCTTGCCCGCCCCGTTCGGACCGAGCAGGGAGAAGATCGTGCCCGCCCGGACATCGAGGTCGATGCCATCGAGCACGACCTTGTCCTTGTAGGCCTTCCGCAGCCCGGAGACCGCAATCGCTGAACTCGTCATGCACCTACCATCGGCGGCCGGACTGTCACCCCCCTGACATGGCCCTGACACGGCCAATGACACGGCAGGGTCAGCGACTCCGCCGGCGGCGCCGGTCGTCGAGCCAGAGCGCCCGCCCTTCACGACTGCGGTAGGCCACGACGCCAGCGATCAGGACGGTGATCAGAATCCCCCAGAACCAGAATCGACCGCCCACCATGCCGGGCGGGTTCGTGGCGCGGGTGCGGCCGGCATTGATCACGTTGTCGGCGACGTCGACGGCGAGGATCTGCTCCGGGGCGGTCATCAGGGTTCGTGGCGCGCTGGCGTCGGGCGTCAACGCCAACACCCGTACGCCGCGCACGTTGGGGTAGGCGGTGCGTTGGTCCAGCTCCAGCGGCTGGTCGAACCGGTCCGGGCTGAGGGGCTCGGGCTGGTAGGCGACCACCAGCGCGGACCCGTCCGGGCCCCAGCCGAGCAGCCGGATGGCGGTCACGCCGGTGACGCCGGGCACTGGCAGCGGTGCGGTGTTCCGGCCGGTGGCGCTGTCGACCCGGCGCAGGCTCCAGTCGGTGCTGCCGGCCTTCCGGCTGATCAGCGTCAACGCCCCGTCCGTCGTCCACGCCCCCTTGCCGGCCAGCCAGCTCTCGGCGGGCAGTTCGAAGGTGGACACCGTCCGGCCGTCCGGGTCGGCGACCGTGACGGTCCGACCGATCTGGTACGCGAGCCGTCCACCTCCGGGGGCGAAGGCCACCGACGAGCCGAAGATCGGCTGTTGAGCGGCGTCAGCCAGCTGGGTCCAGCGTTCACCGTCGAGCGTGACGATGCTCAGCACCCGCCGGTAGCCGCTGCGCGTCGGGTCGGTCGGCACGGTGTCGTCGACCACCAGTTGCCTGCCGTCCGGGGACCAGGCCCTGGGGCTCGTCCCCACACTGTTGGTGACCTTGCTGTGCAGTCGCCGGGTACGACCGGTGACGAGGTCGATGAGATCGACCCGGCCGTCCTCGGAGAGGCCGGCGGGCCGGGCCACGTACCGGCCGTCCGGCGAGAGGATGACCTGCTCGCCGACGGGTGCCTCGTAACCCATCGAGAAGATCCGGTAGCGGTCGGAGTCGGCGCTGACCACGCCGATGATGCCGTCCTCGTCCCAGCCCTGGAGACGTCGCGCCTGCCCGCTGAAGATGACCGACGCGGGCCCGAGCCGGGGTCGGTCGGTGGCGTGCAGCGCACCGAGCGGGGGCAGCGCGATCCGGTCGGGTAGTGCGGCGTCCGCGCCGGCCGCCGGATCCACGACAGGGGTACGCGTCAGCGGGAGCACCGCCCCGGTCAGCGTGGCGAGCACGAGCACCACGACAGCGGCGACGACGGCGCGGCGGCGGGAGCGGCGGGCGGTGGCGAGCGCTCGTTCGTAGACCGGGTAGGCGGGGACGTCGGCCGCGGCGGCGTGCAGCGTCTCGCGGAGTCGGGCGGTCACTGATAGCTCCTCTCCACCGTCGGGTCGATCAGGTCGAGGGCGGTCGCCCGCAGCCGGCGGATGGCGTCGTGGCCGTGCCGCTTGACGGTGCCGACCGAGCAGCCGAGCACCTCGGCCGCCTGGGCTTCGGTCAGGTCCTCGTAGAAGCGCAGCACGATCACGGCGCGCTGGCGAGGGGTGAGCCCGCGCAGCGCGTGCAGCAGACTCAGCCGCAGGGCTGTCGTCTCGGAGTGGTCGTCGCCGGGCCGGTCGGTGGGTTGTGCCTCCAGGCGTTCGGTCAGCCGGCGCCGCCGCCACCAGGAGACCTGCTGGTGGTACATCACCCGCCGCACGTACGCCTCGGGGTCGGTGTCGCGGATCCGCCGCCAGTGCCGGTACGTCCGGGCCAGGGCGCTCTGCAACAGGTCCTCGGCGAGTTGATGGTCGCCGGTGAGCAGGTAGGCCGTCCGGGACAGCGCCGGCGTGCGGTGCACCACGAACTCGTGGAACGTCTCGGTCATCCCCACCCCCTCGCCAGGTAGAACGCCACCTGTCCCGGAAATGGTTGAGGCCGGGGTGAGTCTGGCCGGCAGATGATGACACCTGCCGGGATCGACGGCGGTGGTTCCGGCTGGACCACGGCAGCGGCTAGGGTCCGGCGTGGAGGTGGTCCGTGTTCACCGAAGCCTTTCCGATCGTGACGACACCTGACCTGCCACGACTGATCGCGTTCTACCGGGACGTGGTCGGTTTCGAGCTGACCTACCGGTTCCCGGACGAGGGCGTGCCGGAGTTCGTCGCGCTGCGACTGGGCAGCAGCGAGCTCGGCCTGGCCGCCAACCCGGAGGCTGGCGAGCCGGCCGAGTCGCACCGCTGGGAGTTGTGCGTCTACGCCGACGACTGTGACGCGGCAGTGGGTGCGCTGCGCACCGGTGGAGCGACGGTCACCGAGGAGCCGGTCGACCAGCCCTGGGGTGAGCGATCCGCCCGGGTCACCGACCCCGACGGCAACCGGTTGCTGGTGCTGGCCCGGCTGTAGCCGACAGTGCCGGTCAGGAGCGCTGTCATCGTTTCCAGAACAGGAGGTGGGTGACTCCGCTGGGGCTGGGCACCGACTCGAGGTGGAAGCGGTCGAGCAGTTCGTCGGGGCTGTCCCACAACCGTTCGCCCCGGTGCAGGTCGACGGGTGCGACGGCGATGTGCATCGTGTCGACCAGGTCGGCCTCGAGGAACTCGCGGATCGTGGCCACCCCGCCACCGAGGCGGACGTCCCGACCGGCGGCTGCCTGCTTCGCCCGGGCCAGCGCTTCGGTCGGGCTGGCGTTGAGGAAATGGAACGTGGTGTCGGCCAGTGTGAACGACGGGCGTTCGTGGTGGGTGAGCACGAAGACCGGTGTGTGGAACGGCGGGTTGTCCCCCCACCATCCCGTCCACTCGTGGTCCTTCCAGGGGCCACGCTGCGGGCCGAACTTGTTGCGACCCATGATCTCCGCGCCGATGTTGCACTCGGCGTCGCGGGTCAGGTAGTCGTCCAGGCCGCGACTGCCGCCCGGCTCGGTGCGGTACACGAAGCTGGCGGTGGCGGCACGCCAGGAGAACAGTGGGGTGGGGTCCGCGTGACCGAAGGGGCGTTCCAGGCTCTGCCCCTCTCCGGTGCCGAACCCGTCGCGTGAAACGTTGAAGCACTGCACCCGCAACAGCTGTGACATGGTGTTTCCTCCTTTCCGGTCGGCAGTGGTTCAGTTCGCGGTTGCCGTCGGGCCGCCGCCACGGCCCCGGTCGTCGAGCACAAGCGGGGCGCGACCGCGCACCGCGTACCGGATGTGGGTCACCTGCGGGGTGGTCAGGACGCGGGTGGGCGTCAGTTCGATGCCCTCCCGGTCGCCCAGGTCGAGGTCCGCGTCGAAGACCCGCAGGCCGGTACCGAGCACCACCGGCACGACGTGCAGCTCCAACTCGTCGAGCAGGCCGGCCTTGAGTACCTGACGCACCAGGCTGCCGCCACCGGCCACCGCGACGTCCTTGCCACCGGCCACGGCGCGCGCCTGTTCGACGGCGCTGGCCACACCATCGGTGACGTAGGTGAAGCTGGTGCCTCCCCCCTTCACCAGCCGTTGGCGGGGGCGGTGGGTGACGACGAAGACCGGTGCGCGGAACGGCGGCTCCTCACCCCAGGGGATCTCACCCCCGTCGGCCATCCGGCGGCCCATCACGTACGCGCCGGCCGCGCCGAACGACTCGGCGATCACCTCGGAGTTGGTGTCCTGCTCCCCGCCGCTGAAGCCCTGCCGTTCGCGCCAGGCCGCCGCGTCGGTCGCCCACCGGGTGACCCGGAAGAACTTCGCGCTCTCCGTCGAGCCCATCCAGTCGCCGTTGCCGTCGAACTGCGGGCCGGCGTAGAAGCCGTCCACCGACACCGACAGTTGTGCGGTCACCTTCGTCATCGCGCCTGGTCCTCTCTCGGTCGACACCCCGTCCGGGTGCCGCTCGCCGAGAGGTCGGAGCCGAACGCGATGTCCCTACGAGGAGCCAGTGTGACCCGTGTCACTCATCGGATTGCTCAACAGCCACGTTCCGGCGTGTTCCGGGTCGCGTGACCAGCGCATCCGGGGCCTCTCCTCCGGTCGGGGCCGCCAGTCCCGGTAGGGCGCGAGGGCCACTCGCCAGGCGATCACCGCGAAGACGTAGAGGCCGGGGCCGATCAGCCAGAGCAGGGCGTCGCGGCGGCGGTAGGAGGCGTACGGCGCGAGCCAGGCGGTCGCCGCCATCGGCACCGCGACAGCGCTGACGTCGGCCAGCGGTCCACTGCCGAACCGGAACTCGACCAGCTCGCGGAGGACGAGGGACGGAACGACCACCCCGACCAGCATCGCCACGGTGCGGATCACGCGGATCCGGCGATCCGGGGATACGCGGGCAGCAGCCGCCTCGGTGGCCATCCCCCGAGGGTACGGACTGGTGGCGGCGGTGGACCTAGGACTTCCGGTCGCCGATCGCCGCCTCGATCCGCAGACCGAGACCGGTCAGGATGAGGAAAGCGGCCAGGATCTGCGGCTTCAGCGGCTCATGGCTGGACGGCATGCTGAGCAGTGAGACCACGAAACCCGCCAGCAGTGACAGGGTGCCGAACGCCCGTACCGTGTCGGTCCGGCGTGCCTGTATGTCCATGGCCGAACGGTAGCCAAGGTCGGGCGGCGATGTCGTCCCCGTCGCGGCGATCGACCCTCCACTCCGCAGGGGCAGCGATTTATGGGTGGACGGGTTGCATCTTTTCAAAACAGAGACATTGATCTGCCTGGCTGTGTCCAGTATCGTCGGTCCAAGCCGAGGGCATTGAGGCGGGGCACGGGGCTAGCGCCAAATGCCGCGGCATGGGAGGAAATATGCTGCTGCGTCGCGTCCTGACAATCTTTGCGCTGGCGGCCATCGCCGCTACCGCCACCGCTACACCTGTAATGGCTGCTCCGGCAGGTGGAGTGGAGACCATGGCCACCTCGACGTGCAACAGGTGGATCTCTTACAACGGGGCCGACGTGCCTGCGTACGGGAGTAACGTCAATTGCTCGCTGCGTCGGGGCAATGCGAACTCTGCCGTCTTTCAGCTGCAGGTCACAATGAACGTCTGCTACGAATGGGTTCTCCGTAGCCAGGGCGTCTATCCGCTCACCGCCGATAGCAGTTTCGGTCCAGCTACCGAAAAGGCACTACGAGCCGTTCAGTCTGCGGTAGCCACACCCTCCGACGGAGTGTATGGCCCGAATACCCGTAAGGCCATTTATCACCAGGGTTCAAATGGCACGTCCTGCAGGCAGGTGCCGTAAACCGTAGTCGCTCGGGTCGGAGGGTGGCCGGCGGGCACGCCGCAGGTCGCCCTCCGGCAGACCGCCGTGAGGTCCACAGCGAAACGAGAGCGAGCCCGACCCTGGTGGTGTCCCCGGCTAGGGTGGCGATCATGCGGATTGGCATCGTGATCCTGCCGGACCAGCGGTGGGCGGAGTCGCAGCGTCGTTGGCGCCAGGTCGACGAGTGGGGTTTCGACCACGCCTGGACGTACGACCACCTGGGTTGGCGTGACCTGGTCGACGGCCCGTGGTTCGACTCGATGTCCACGTTGACGGCCGCCGCCACGGTGACCTCGCGGATTCGGCTGGGCACCCTCGTGGCGTCGCCGAACTTCCGGCACCCGGCCGCGTTCGCCCGGCAGATCACCACCGTGGACGACGTCTCGGGCGGTCGGCTGCTGCTCGGCCTGGGCGCGGGCGGCATCGGCTTCGACTCGGCGGTGCTGGGTGGTGAGACGTTGCCACCGCGGCAGCGGGTCGACCGGTTTGCCGAGTTCACCGAGCTGTTGGATCTGATCCTGCGGGAGGACGGCACCACCTGGCGTGGCGACTGGTTCGCCGCGGTGGACGCCCGTAACAATCCCGGCTGCGTGCAGCAGCCCCGGGTGCCGTTCGTGGTGGCCGCCAACGGGCCACGGTCGATGCGGTTGGTGGCCCGGTTCGGGCAGGGCTGGGTGACCACCGGCACCGGTGACGACAACGACCTGGCGGGTTGGTGGGCCAGCGTGTCGGCGCTGTCCGCGCGGATGGACCGGACCCTGGCCGAGGCCGGCCGCGATCCGGCCAGCCTGGACCGCTACCTCTCGCTGGACGCGGCGCCGGTCTTCTCGCTCAGCAGCGCCCAGTTCTTCGCCGATCAGGTCGGCCGGGCCGCCGAGCTGGGCTTCACCGACGTGGTGACGCACTGGCCGCGGGCCAGAAGCTGGTACGCCGGTGACGAGGCCGTCCTGGTGGACGTGGCGACCCGGCTGCTGCCACAACTACGCGGCTGAGTCCGCCGCGCCCGAACCCGCCGGGCTGAGTCCCCGCACCCGAACCCGCCGGGTCAGGTGCCGAGGTCGCCGCCGGCCACCCCACCCTCGCCGCCGGAGACCAGCCGGAAGCGGAGGCAGACGATCGGGGTGTCGTCGTCGACCGGCGTGCCGAGCCGCGCCCAGTAGGCCGAGTGCCCGCCCCGCCACTCCTCGATCGAGCGGTCACCCTCGCCCTCGGCGTGGGCGAAGTCCCAGGGCACGTCGGCGAAACGGACCACCTCGACTCCGGTGATCTCCACGACGCCGGCCAGGGCGTCGTCGTCGTCGACCAGCGCCAGGCGTTCGCCGACGTGCTCCAACTCCTCGCCCTCGTCCGCGTACTCGGCGAGCCGCCCGGCCGTGGCGGTCTTCACCCCGGCCAGCACCAGGGTGTTGAGGGTTGCCCGTAGCTCGCCGGGGGTGCCGAGAGCGAGGGCGCGCAGTTCACCGATCCGAGGCCACATCCTGCCGAGGCTAGGCCAGCACGGGCCGGGACGCTGCCGCAATACCCGTCGCCCCGCTCAGATCAACTGGCCGGCGTAGCCGGGTGCGGTGAGGAGCCGGTCGTCGCCGCTGGCCGCGTACGCGTCGAGGATCGCGTCGGCCAGCTTGACCACGTGCTCGTCGCCGTGCCGGGCCGCGCGGGCGAAGACCTCCGCTGGCGTCGCCGGGGCCACCGTCGGTGGCGCGATGCCGTCGGCCGGGGCGTACACCGAGGTCATGGCCGCCGTCGCGGCCCAGGCCGCGGTGAGGCTTGGCGCCCACAGGGCCCGGTCCAGAGCCGGCAGGGTACGCAGCACAGCGGTCGGCGCGGTCACCGCGTGCACCAGCATGACCGGGTTGGTGTGCCCGAAGCGCAGGTAGTCCAGGCCGGCCCGGTGCACCAGCGTGGTGAGCCCGCGCTGCGCCTCGGCTGGGCTCCGCGCCGGTCGCAGCGCCGCGAGCGCCGGCTCCCACCGGGGTACGTCCGGCAGCCGGCCCAGCCGATCCCGGATGCCCCCGGTCTGGTCGTCGATCCGCGGCACCCCGGCCAGCGCGGCCGCCACGTCGACGTCGCTGGTGCCCGACTGCTCCGGATTGCCGGCGAGCAGTTGGTCGGTGCCGGGGATCGGCTGCCAGCGGGCCGCCCAGTAGCCGAGGGCCTGGCCCAACTCGGCGAGCCGCAGTGGGTTCTCGTCGGCCGAGTCGAGCGCGCGTACGGCGTGCCCGACCCGGATCACCCCGTGGGTGGCACCGGCGGCGATGCCCGGCAGCAGCCGGGGCCACCAGGTGCCGAGCACCGCGCGCCACGGGTGTTCGCGCAGTTGGCCGTCGAAGTAGGTCAACCAGTCGCCGGCGCGCTTCGGGTCGCCCAGCGCTGACCGCCAGTCGTCGATCGGGTGCAGCCCCCGGGGCAGTTCGTCGAGGCGGCCGAGGTAGTCGTCGAGCCAGCGGTGCACCCGTTGCTGGTGCCCGTGCCGGACCAACGCCTCGACTGCCATCGGCCCGTGGTTGGACAACCAGCCCTCGAACTCGGGGCCGGTGCGGTGCAGTCGCTCGTACGCCTCGTCGAGAACTCCGTCACTCATCAGTCGATCGTCAATGCTGAACCTCGCTTGAGGTCAAGCGGGCAGATCGGCGGCGGCGATCAGGCCGGTGATCCGGAGGTCGGCCGCGACGTCGGGCGGGCAGTCCACCGCCACCACGGCGGTGCCCAGCACCTCGGCGCCCCGTGCGGCGCAGATGTCGTAGAGGGCGCGTAGCTGCGCGCCGGTGCGCACCCAGTCGTCCACCACCAGCACCCGGTCGTCGGGGCCGAGGTGTCGGTCCCGTACGGCGAGGTCGACGCGTCGGCCCCGGTAGTCCGGTGGGCTCTGGGCCCAGGTGAGCGGTCCGGCCGGCAGCCGTCCGTCACCGGGTTTGTGTGCGGCCACGAAGCCGACCCCGAGGGCGGTGGCGGCCAACGGCCCCAGCAGCAGCCCGGTGACGGCCGGCGCGAGCACCACGGTGGGCCGGGCGGCCCGGTAGGGCGCGACCAGGGCCGGTCCCAGTTCGGCCAGCACCGTCGGGTCCCGCCACCAACCGGAGATGTCGCTGACCAGGTGACTGGTGCCCGGGCCGGGGTCGATCCACCGGAACAGGGCGGCCAGGCGTTCGGTCAGCTCGGAGGGCATCCGCTCATCCTGCGGTACGGACGGTGGGTCCCGCCGCACCCGGGCCGCCCGGCCCACCCCGGATCGGATGATCGGCTACACGTACCTGTGCAAATGCGGGCATAGCACCATGATCACGTTGACTTCGGAAGTGCTTCTCTCGTTACGGTCCGACCCGGTTTGTTCAGACGACGAAAGGACCGGGCCGGTGGCAGGCAGGCACTCCCGTACCCGCATCTTCTCCTCCCCGGCGGGCATCGTGGCCACCGCGGCGGTCGGCGTCGCCCTCGCGGTCGGCGGCACCGTCGGTGCCGTGCAGCTGGCCTCCGGCTCCGACCAGTCGGGGCAGGTTGCTCTCGACCTCACCCCGACCACCGCCGCGAGCAGCCTCACCCCCAGCTCCCCAAGCGTCTCCCCGAGCGCCAGCGCCTCGCCCAGCGCGACCGCAAGCCCGTCGGCGACCCGGTCGCAGCAGGCCGCCTCCCGGAGCAAGGAGCGCACCACGTCGCCGAAGCCGAAGCCGAAGCCGACCGCGAAGAAGACCACGGCCGCGGCGAAGGTGCTGGAGAGCGGTTCGTGCGGTGCCTCGTTCTATTCCGACGGGCAGCTCACCGCCAACGGCGAGTCGTTCAACCCTGACGCGCTGACCGCCGCGCACAAGACACTGCCGTTCAACACCAAGGTCCGGGTGACCAACCCGGCCAACGGCAAGTCGGTGACGGTGCGGATCAACGACCGCGGCCCGTTCATCGACGGCCGCTGCCTGGATCTCTCCCGGGCCGCCTTCGCCACCATCGCCTCGGTCGACGTGGGCGCGCTCACCGTCCGCTACGAGGTTCTCGGCTGAGCGGCGCGGACGACGCCGATTCGGTCAGCCGACTGGGCCGGCCGGACAGAACCTGCTCGGACGACGGGTCAGGTTCATTCACCGGTTCACGTGGATCAGGCAAACTGTCAGTCGTACCCACGCGACTCCTCCAGTCGGGCCGCCGCCCGCTGAGCCCCGGATCCCGCGCCGGCCTCGGCGCGGCCCTCGTTCTGCTCGCGATCGTGTCGGCGGTGGAGGTGGCGGACGGCCGGGAGGTGCACTACGTCGCGCTCCTGGCCGCCGCACCGGTGCTCGCCGCGGCCCTGGCGTCCTGGCTGGTGGTCCTGGGGGTGGGCGTCGCGGCGACTCTGGTCAGCGTCGGCTTCGCGCTGGTCGCGCCGAAGGTTTCGTTGGACACCTCGGTCAACGTTGTCGCGGTCGCGCTCGTCACCGCGTTGGCAGTGGCGGTGGCCTGGGTTCGCCAGCGGCAGGCCGAGCGGATCGTCGAGCTGACCAAACTCGCCTCGGTGGCCCAGCAGGCGGTGTTGCGCCCGCTCGGACCGCAGGTCGGCACGCTCTCGGTAGCGGGGCGTTACATCTCCTCCACCGCGACGGCCGAGATCGGCGGCGACCTGTACGAGGCGATCGACACCCCCTACGGCGTACGCATGATCATCGGTGACGTGCGAGGCAAGGGCCTGGACGCGGTCCGGCTGGCCAGCATCGTCCTCGGTTCCTACCGGCACGTGGCGTACGAGCGGGCCGACCTGCGGGCCGTCGTCGCCGACCTGGACCGGGCGGTGGCCCGCAACGTCGGGGACGAGGACTTCGTCACGGCGGCACTGGTCGAGGAGCGGGGCGGCACCCTGACGATCGTCAACTGCGGGCATCCGCCGCCGCTGCTGCTGCGTCGGGGCGCGGTGATCCCGCTGGAACCGCCGGCCCCGGCGCCTCCGCTCGGGTTCATGCCGGTGGTCCGCCCCCGGGTCGAACGCCTGGAGCCCGGGGACAGGCTGCTGTTGTTCACCGACGGTCTCGGCGAGGCGCGGCGGGACGGCGAGTTCTTCCCCACCGCCGACCGGGCCTGGCGGCTGCTCGGCCATGGCACTGTCGCCGACGGGCTGGCGTCGCTGGAGACCGCCCTGGTCGAGTGGGTCCACGGCCGGCTCGACGACGACATCGCGCTGGTCCTGATGGAGTACGTGGGTGCTCGTACCAGCGCGGCCGTGGCCGTCCCGAGCTGGGAGGTCGGCGCCGCCGAGAGCTGACTCGGCCGGCGGCACCGCAGGTGTGTAATCGCCGTCACTTGGGTGATCCGCTTGTCGCTGCCTACCCGCGAGTAATACAGTCTGGGTTACTGATCGGTAACACCTGTCCGGAAGCGGGGCCAGCGAGCATGACCCACTACAAGAGCAACCTGCGGGATCTCGAGTTCAACCTGTTCGAGGTCTTCGGGGCGGACCGGGCGTTCGGCCAGGCGCCGTACTCGGAACTCGACGCCGACACGGCCCGCACCTTCCTCGCCGAGCTGGACCGCCTCGCCCGCGAGGATCTGGCCGCCAGCTACACGGACAGTGACCGCAACCCGCCGGTCTTCGATCCGGCCACGCACACCGCGCCGCTGCCGGAGTCGTTCAAGAAGTCGTACCAGGCGTTCATGGACTCCGAGTTCTGGCGCCTGGACCTGCCGCCGCACCTGGGTGGCACCACTGCGCCGCGCGCCCTCTGGTGGGCCCTCGCCGAGCTGGTGCTCGGCTCGAACGCCCCCATCTGGATGTACGCCTCGGGTCCGTCCTTCGCGCACGTGCTGGAGGTCGAGGGCACCGAGCAGCAGAAGCGGTGGGCCAAGCTCTTCATCGACAAGCAGTGGGGCTCCACAATGGTGCTCACCGAGCCGGACGCCGGCTCGGACGTCGGCGCCGGCCGCGCCCGCGCCATCCAGCAGCCGGACGGCTCGTGGCACATCGAGGGTGTGAAGCGCTTCATCACCTCCGGTGAGCACGACCTCACCGACAACATCGTGCACTACGTGCTGGCCCGCCCGGTGGGCGTGGAGGGGGTCGGTGGCCCCGGCACCAAGGGCCTGTCGCTCTTCGTGGTGCCGAAGTTCCACTTCGACGAGACCACCGGCGAGCTGGGCGAGCGCAACGGCGTCTACGCCACCAACGTCGAGCACAAGATGGGCCTGAAGGTCTCCAACACCTGCGAGCTGACCTTCGGCGAGCACGGCGTACCGGCCAAGGGCTGGCTGCTGGGCGACAAGCACGACGGCATCCGGCAGATGTTCATGATCATCGAGTACGCCCGGATGCTGGTCGGCACCAAGGCCATCGCCACCCTCTCCACCGGCTACCTCAACGCCCTGGAGTACGCGAAGAACCGGGTGCAGGGCGCCGACCTGATCCAGCAGGCGGACAAGACCGCGCCCCGCGTCACCATCACCCACCACCCGGACGTGCGCCGCTCGCTGTTGATGCAGAAGTCGTACGCCGAGGGTCTGCGCGCCCTGGTCCTCTACACCGCCACCTGGCAGGACAAGGTCGCGATCGCCGAGGCGGCCGGCGACGAGAAGGCCACCAAGCTGGCGAAGCGGGTCAACGACCTGCTGCTGCCGCTGGTCAAGGGCGTTGGTTCGGAGCGGGCGTACGAACTGCTCGGGCACGAGGCCCTGCAGACCTTCGGCGGCTCCGGCTTCCTGCAGGACTACCCGCTGGAGCAGTACGTCCGGGACGCCAAGATCGACACCTTGTACGAGGGCACCACCGCCATCCAGAGCCTGGACCTGATCTTCCGCAAGATCGTGCGGGACAACGGCAAGGCGCTGATGGCGGTGGCCGGCGAGATCCAGGAGTTCATCTCCTCCGAGGCGGGCAACGGTCAGCTCAAGGACGAGCGGCAGGCGCTCGGCAAGGCGCTCGCCGAGGTGCAGAACATCCTCGGTGTGATGACGGGCTGGCTGGGCGAGGCGCAGGGCGGCGACACCCGCGCCCTCTACAAGGTCGGGCTGAGCAGCCGGCGGTTCCTGCTGGCGATCGGCGACCTGGTGGTCGGTTGGCTGCTGCAGCGGCAGGCCGACGTGGCGCTGAAGGCGCTGGCCGGCGAGGTTTCCGCCAGTGACAAGGCGTTCTACACCGGCAAGGTGGCCGCTTCCCGCTTCTTCGCCCGTGAGGTGCTGCCCCGCATCGGTGCCGACCGGCGGATCATCGAGGGCACGGACCTCGACATCATGGACCTCCCGGAGGAGGCCTTCTGAGCGTGCCACGGCACGTCTGACGGTTTCGGGTCGCACCACCCGACGCCGCAACGGCCGGCGGGGCTGTCTGCCTCGCCGGCCGTCGCCGTCCCACCCCGCGTCGGGCACGTATTCGGCGAGCCCGGTCGGGTATGCCGGTGGCGTGGCGGGTAACCGTCGCGTGACCTCGAAAGGGAACGCCCAGAGCCACCGCACGGGGGAGTGCAGCGCACATGGGTGTAGGTAGCGGCATTTTTCTCATCGCGATCGGCGCGATCCTGACCTTCGCGCTGAGAGCCAACGTCTGGTGGATCGACGTACGCGCGGTCGGCTGGGTGTTCATCCTGGCTGGGCTGGCCGTCCTGCTGACCACGCTCTGGTTCTGGCAGGACCGGCGCAAGCGGGCCCGAACCCTCATCGTGGAGGAGAACCGGCTGTCTCATCCGACGGCGATGATGCCGCCACCGCCGGACCCGCCGCCACCGACCGCGCCGCCGTCCTGATCCCCACCCAGGCTGGACGCGTACCGCTGAGCCACCCGTCGACTGCCGGCGGGTGGCTCAGTCGCGTGCGGTGTGGCGGGCCGTGAGCGGCGCTCCCGCCCTGCTCCACTGCGACCAGCCGACCGGGCAGCGGTGTACCGCCAACTCGGCGGTGCGCAACCCCCCGTCGTCGACACCCTCGGGGTCGAAGAGCGCCGAGAGCAGCGAGATGCCTGGATTGTGAGCAATGAGCAGTGCCGTGCGGGCCGCCGGGTCCACCGTGCGGACCAGCGACAACAACTCCTCGGGGTGCGCGTCGTACGCGCCCGGCTCATAACGGACGGTCGGGCGGGGACCGGTCGGGCCACCCTCCGGCGGGGAACCGGTCATCCCCATCGCCACGCCGTGCCAGGTCTGCCGGGTGCGGCGGGCCGTCGAGCAGATCACCACGTCGGGCAGCAGCCCGTGGTGCGCCAACCAGGCCCCCGCCGCGGCCGCGTCGGCGGTCCCGCGGGCGCTCAATGGCCGTTCGGCGTCGTCCGCCGCGTCGTTGCCCTGCTCGGCCTTCGCGTGCCGCAGCAACACCAGTGTCCGTGTGTCGGGGTCGGCGTCCGTCATGGTCCCAGCTTGCCCGATTGGCGATCTCCGTGCCGGGGTAAGTCGATGGATGCCGCACCCCTACCGACGGCCGCGGCGCGAGGTACGCCAGGTTCGAGCCGAGGAGCGAGACATGGGCATTGGTGGCAGCATCTTCTTGATCGCGATAGGCGCGATCTTCGCGTTCGCAGTGGAGGCCGACCTGGGTTGGCTTGACCTGTCAGTGGTCGGCTGGGTGCTGATGCTGGCCGGCGTCGCCGGTCTGCTCGTCACCCTCTACTTCTGGAGCAGCCGCCGCCGCGCGGTGGTCGCCGCGCCGGTGCGCGAGGAGCGCGTGGTGGCCGACCGGGTCGTTCCGGTCCAGAACGACCAGGTCGTGCAGGAGTACCGCGAGGTGCGTAGGCCGGGCCGACCGGTCTGATCCTCGCTCACGCACTCCGGGGTCCCGCAGCGTCGCGGGGCCCCGGCTCGCGTTCGGCCCCAGCTTCGGAGCCGCGCCCCCGCGCCCCCGCGGATCGTGAGGTGGGATGCGGTGCCCGATCCCGGGGGAGCCGCCGATCCCGGAGTTCGGGTCAGGCGAAAAGCGCGAAGTAGATGGCGATGTGGTGACAGAGCGCCGCCAGCAGCGTGCAGGCGTGGAAGAACTCGTGGTGGCCGAAGACGGTCGGCCACGGATTGGGCCGCCGCAACGCGTAGAAGACCGCGCCCACGCTGTAGATCGCGCCGCCGACGACCAGCAGCACCAGCGCCGCGACGCCGCCGCCGTGCAGGATCTCCGGCAGCATGGCCACCGCCACCCAGCCCAGCGCCAGGTAGAGCGGCGCGGACACCCAGCGCGGGGCGTGCGGCCAGACCACCTTGACCGCCACGCCGGCCAGCGCGCCACCCCAGACCAGGGCCAGCATCACCGTGGCAGGCCGGGGCGCGAGCAGCATCACGCAGAGCGGTGTGTACGTGCCGGCGATGAACACGAAGATCATCGAGTGGTCCATCCGGCGCATCAGCTGGTAGCCGCGCTCCGACCACACCCGACGGTGGTACAACGCGCTCGTGCCGAAGAGCCCGCAGACCGTCAGGCTGTAGATGAGGCAGCTCACCAGTGGCGCCCATCCCGGCCTGGTGGCGGCGATCGAGCAGAGCACGATGCCGCAGACCACGGCGACGAAGAAGGCGTACGTGTGGAGCCAGCCGCGCATCCGAGGCTTACCGATGTCGACCGGCTTCAGGCGAAGCGGGGCGGAGGTGGTCACCTAGCCAGGTTACGACACCGTAGGTTACTTGTAAGTAGTGGCGTTGGTGACACCGGGCACCATCACCGTGAACACCGGATCGGCGGCACATCGGCGAGGATGAGCGGATGCGGATCCGACCGGTCGGGGCGCACGCCCTGCTCCTCGACTGCACCACGCCCACCGACGTCCCCGAGGCCGCGCTCGTCGAAGCGTGGCGCAGCGAACTGTGGCGGCGTCGGGAACGGGGCGACCTGATCGCCGTCGAGATCGTGCCGGCGGCCCGGACCGTGCTGCTCGACGGCCTGCCCGACCCGACCGCCACCGCCCGGCAGCTGACCCGATGGGCGTCCGCCGTCGCCGCCGCGGCCACCGGCCCCGAGCACACCAGAGCCGCAGGCCACAACGCCGACGCCGACGCCGACGCCAGCGCCGCCGCCAACCCCGACGCCGACGCGGCGGACGTGGTCGTGCCCGTCTCCTTCGACGGGCCGGACCTGCCGGCGGTGGCCGACCACTGGGGCGTGGACGTGTCAGCGGTGCGGCAGCGGATCACCAGCACCAGGTTCCGGGTCGCGTTCTGCGGCTTCGCCCCCGGCTTTCCCTACCTGACCGGGCTGCCCGCCGAGTTGGCGCTGCCCCGGCTGGCCACGCCCCGACCCCGGGTCCCGGCCGGCTCGGTCGCGCTGGCCGGCCCGTACGCCGGCATCTATCCGGGCGCGTCGCCCGGCGGCTGGCAGCTGGTCGGCCGGACCGACCTGGTGCTGTTCGACGTCGCCGCCGATCCGCCGGCCCGCCTCAACCCGGGCACCACCGTCCGGATGGTGGCGGCGTGACCCACCCGGGCGCCATCGAGGTGCTCCGCGCCGGCGCGCTCACCACAGTGCAGGACCTCGGCCGGCCCGGCTGGGCGCACCTGGGCGTACCCCGCTCCGGCGCCCTCGACCCGGCCGCCCTGCGGCTGGCCAACCGGCTGGTCGGCAACCCGGAGCACGCGGCCGGCCTGGAGATCACCCTGACCGGTTGCACAGTGCGGCTGACCCGGGCCACCACTGTCGCGGTCACCGGTGCCGAGGTCCCGGTCCAGGCGGGTGCTCGGCCCGGTGACACCGGACGCCCGCTCAGCGTGCCGGCCGGCACGGTGCTGCGGATCGGCCCCGCCCGCCGGGGCGTACGGAGCTGGCTGGCGGTCGCGGGCGGCATCGACGTGCCACCGGTGCTCGGCAGCCGGGCCACCGACACCCTCTCCGGGCTCGGCCCACCTGCGCTGCGGGACGGCGACCGGCTGCCACTGGGCAGACCGGTCGCCGCACCCGCGCCGGTCGACTCGACCAGCTGCGCCCACCCCGAGCCGGAGCTGCACCTGACGCTCGGCCCCGGCCCCCGCGAGGACTGGTTCACGCCGACTGCGTTCGACCGGCTCTTCGGCAGCGCGTACACCATCAGCCCGGTGAGCAACCGGGTCGGCGCGCGCCTCGCCGGCGCGCCGCTGCCCCGCGCGGTCGCCGGCGAACTCCCCAGCGAGGGCATCGTGCTCGGCGCGGTACAGGTGCCGGCGGACGGACAACCCCTGATCTTCCTCGCGGACCATCCGACCACCGGCGGATACCCCGTCATCGGGGTGGTCACCGACGTGACAGCGCTCGCGCAGGCACGGCCAGGTACTACCGTCAGATTCCATGGACCTCAACGCTGACCTGGGCGAGGGATTCGGCATCTGGCGACTCGGCGACGACAACGCGCTGCTGGACCTGGTGACCTCCGCCAACGTCGCCTGCGGCTTCCACGGCGGCGACCCGTCCACCATGCGGCGGGTCTGCGAGGGCGCCGCGCACCGTGGGGTGGCGGTGGGCGCGCAGGTCGGCTACCGCGACCTGGCCGGCTTCGGCCGGCGGCACATCGCGTACGACTTCGCCGAGCTCCGCGACGAGGTGACCTACCAGCTCGGGGCGCTGGACGCGTTCTGCCGGCTGTTCCGCACCCGGGTCCGCTACCTCAAGCCGCACGGCGCGCTCTACCACGCGGCCAGCATCGACGAATCCCAGGCGGCGGCGGTGGTCGCGGCGGTCACCGGCTACGACCCCGAGCTGCCGGTGCTCTGCCTGCCCGGGTCGACCCTCGCCCAACTCGCCGTCGGTGCCGGTCTGCCGGTGGTGGCCGAGGCCTTCGCCGACCGCGCCTACCTGCCCAACGGGGCGCTGGTGCCGCGCGGCACCCCGGGCGCGGTGATCACCGACCCCGAGCAGGTCGCCGAACGGGCGGTGCGGATGGCCACGCACCGCAGCGTGGTGGCTGTCGACGGCACCGTCATCCCCTGCTCGGTCGACTCGATCTGCGTGCACGGCGACACCCCGGGCGCGGTCTCCGCAGCCGAACTCGTCCGCGCCACCCTGATCGACGCCGACATCACGCTCGCCCCGTTCGCCTGACCGGAGGGGCCCCGCGCGGGCCCCTCCGACCAGGTCAGGCGTCCAGACCGCGGAGCACCAGTGGCAGCCGCGTCACGGCACCGTCGACCACCCGGACCGGTACGCCCCAGTCCTGCCGGGTCAGGTGGCACGCCGCGTGCTCCACGTCCGCGTCACAGGTCGCCGCCTGAGCCGTCACCTGGAGCACGCCAGCGGTGACCTCGCCGTTGAGCACCAGCCGACGGGACAGCTCGGTGCCCGTCCCGGCACCCTCCACCAGCAGCTCCGGCGGGGACGCCGACACCACCAACCGCGTCGACGGCCCGTACGTCTCGTCCAACTTCTGCCCCGGCGCCGGGGTGAAGACGATGTCCAGGGTGACCTCGCCGGCCGCGAGATCAGTCGGCTTGCGCTCGGTGCGGTGCCGGGGGCCGTCCACCGTGCTGGCCCCCGCCGCCGACAGGGCACCCGGCGCGAGCCGGGTCAACCGGTGCGCGGCCGACTCCACCACCAGCACCTCACCGGACGGGGTGAGCACCAGGTCGCTCGGCTCCGCCAACCCGTCCGCCACGGTGGAGACCTGGTTGCTGTCCGGGTCGAAGCGGCGCACCGCGCCGTTGTACGTGTCAGCGATCAGCACCGAGCCGTCCGGCAGCGCGCACACGCCCAGCGGGTGTTGCAGCAGCGCCGACTCCGCCGGACCGTCCACGTGCCCGAAATCGAACAGGCCCTGCCCGACGGCGGTGCCCAGCACGCCGTTCTCCACGTACCGGATCGCGCTGCTCTCGCTGTCAGCCACCCAGAGCCGGGTGCCGTCGACCGAGACGGAGAGCCCCGACGGCTGGGCCATCCACGCCTCGGCCAGCGGGCCGTCGCGCAGCGCCTCCACTGTGGTGCCGGCGTACATGCCGGCGGTCCGCTTGATCGGGTCGAACCACCACAGCTGGTGGATACCGGCCATCGCGATGATCAGCTTGTCGTCGTACCAGGCCAGATCCCACGGTGAGGAGAGGTCGACGGCGAGCGCGTCGTGGGCGTGGTCGTCGACCTCGGCGCGCCACTGCCGGCCGCTGCCGGCCACCGTGACCACCTCGCCGGACTCCAGCCGCACGCCGCGCAGCAGGTGGTTGACGGTGTCGGCCACCACCAGGTCGTAACCGGCCACCTCGGCCACGTGCGTGGGCAGCAGGCACACGCCCTGCGGCTCGGAGAACGTCGCGGTGGCCGCCGGCCCGTCCGCCCGACCCCGCTCACCCGAGCCGATCCGCCGCACCGGCGTCTCACCGTCCGGCTCGACCTCGACCACCGAGTGCCGGGCCGAGTCCGAGACCAGCAGGTTGCCGTTCGGCAGCAGCGTCGCCTTTCCCGGGAAGCGCAGCGCGGTCTCCGGTGCCGGCGGCGGGACGTACGGGCCGTCCCCCCGGTGCAGGGTGCCCTTGGCCTCGTGGGTGGCGACCAACTCGTCGATCAGCCGGGCGAGCCCTTCGGCGTGCCCCTCGCCGGCCATGGTGGCCACCACGTAACCCTCGGGGTCGATCACCGACAGGGTCGGCCAGGCCCGGGCCGCGTACTGCTGCCACATGTCCAGCTCAGGATCGTCGAGGACGGGGTGGTGCACCCCGTACCGCTCCACGGCGGCGGCGAGCGCGTCGGCGTCCTTCTCGTGCTCGAACTTCGGCGAGTGCACGCCGATCACGACGAGCACGTCGCCGTACTTCTCCTCCAGCGGGCGCAGCTCGTCGAGCACGTGCAGGCAGTTGATACAGCAGAACGTCCAAAAATCCGCGATGACGATCTTGCCGCGAAGGTCGGCGAGCTTGAGGTCGCGTCCACCGGTGTTCAGCCAGCCCCGACCGCGCAGTTCGGGAGCCCGTACTCGTGCGCTCATGCACCCATCGTGCCTGACCATCGGCCCGCACCCGGCCGGAGGGGGCGAGATTTGGTGGTCACCGACACCACCTGCGGGTACGACGACGGCGGGGCCACGGTTGCCCGTGACCCCGCCGTCGGTGCAGCTACTTCGCGGCCGGCTTCAGGCAGAGCACCCGGTTGCTGCCGTCACCCGGCAGCACCACGTGGGGCTGCGTCGTGTCGGTGCACTTCTCCTTGGCGTCCACCTTCGAGACGATCGTGAACGCACCCGCCTCGCCACAGTCCGCCGCCGAGGCGCCGCCCTCGCCGGACTGCTTCACGCAGGTGCCGACCGCCGGGTCGAAGGCCGGCGCGTCGTCCCCGCCGACCTTGCCGAGCAGCAGCAGCAGACCGAGCGGCACCGCCAGGATGAGCACCGCGGCGATCAGCACCGCGGCCAGCACCCGGCCGTTGCGCACCTTCGGCGCCGGTGCTTCCACCTTCGGCTCGTCGGCGTCCGGCTTGAACGCGTCGAACCGGCCCTGGTCCGTCGGGCTGACCTCCTGGCCCCAGGACGGCGCGGACTGCGCCGGCGGCGGGAACGACGGCGGGAAGCCGCTGCCCGACACCGGTTCGGCCGCCGGCGCGCCGAAGCCGGGCCCGCCGGAACCGGGGCCACCGAAGGTCGGCGCACCGAAGGTCGACGTCCCGTTCACGGTGCCGGCGGCCGGCGAGCCGGGGCCGCCGAACTGGTCCGCCGGCTGGTCGGCACCGGCGTGCGGCCGAACGCCGTTCACGGGCCTGTTGTTACCCGGGGCGTCGACGAAGGACGGCACACCGGGCGGGAACGCCGGCGGCGCCGACGGGGCATCGTTGAACGGGTTCGGTGCGGGCTGCCGGTCGTCGAAGCGCGGCTCGGCCGGGGAGTCGCCACCCCAGCCGGACCCCGCCTGCCGTTGCGCGTCGTGCTGCCAGTCGGGCGCGATCTGCCGCTGGCCCTCGTTCTGCCAGTCGGGCGTGGCCTGCTGCGGCGCGTCGTTCTGCCACTCCGGGGCACCCTGACGGTCGCCGCCCGGGTTGCCCTGGAACGCCTCCGGCTCGGGCTCGGCCTCCGGCTCCGGTCGAGCCGGGCGACCGTACACCCGAGGTTGCGGTGCGGCGGTGCCGGTCGGTCGGATCGCCTGGTCGGTCGGGGGCATCACCCGGCTGGCCAGCGGCACCGAAGCGCTCGCCGTGGCCCGGGCCGCCGCGCCGGCTGCCGACTCGGCGTCCGACACCGGTACCGCCGCACGACCCGCTCCGGACTCCGGTGAGGTACGCGGGGCGGGCACCACCGCGGCGCTCGCGGCGGAGTCCTCGGGGCGGCCACCGTACTGCGCGGCGGCGTCCGGGGTCTCCCGCTCGGCGTAGGCGGGCTGCTCGGGGATCGGCGCGAACTGGGCCTGGGGCGCGTAGTCGGCCGGTGGGGCGGCAGCCAGGCTGGCGCCCGGCACGCGCTGCTCCTGCGGAGGCAGCGGCACCGCGTTCGCCGGTGAGATGCCCGGTGCGGGACCGGGCTGGTAGGCCGGTGCCTCGTCGGCCCGGTCCGCCTCCCAGCCGCCACGGGCCTGGGCGGAAGCCTCGGCCTCCGCGCGGCCCCACACCTCACCGGGCGCCCACGGTTCGACCTCCGCCACAGCGCCGGAGTTGCCCTGCGCGGCGTTGTCCGGGCTGGCGGCCCAGTTGGGTGCGCCGCCGCTGGTGGGCACGCTGGCGCTGGCCCGGGCGGGCAGGTTGCTCGGCTCCGGCGGGGTCCACGCTGCCTGCTCCGGCCGCTCGGTCGGCTGCTCGGGCTGGGACAGCACCCAGTCGGGCTGTTGCGGGCGGCTCTCGGCACCGCCCCAGGCGGCCGGCTGCCCGGGGGTCGGCTGCGCGGGCTGGTCCTGCCGCGCGTCGTTGCCGTCGTTCCACGCTGCGGGCTGCGCCTGCTGCTGCGCGGCCCACCCGCCGGAGTTGGCCGGGTCGTCCTGGGCGGGCCAGGTCGTCGTCGGGGCCGGGACCTGGGCGGCGCCACGGGCCGTGTTCGGCTGGGCGGCCTGACCCCAGCCGGGGGCGGGCTGCTCGGTTGCTTCGGCGGGCTGGCCCCAGGCCGGTGGCGACTGCTCGGCCGGCGTCCACACCGGCTGGTCGTCCCGGGCGCCGCCAGCGGGCCAGCCGCCGTTGCCGGTGGCCTGTTCCTGCTGAGCGCCGCCGGGCCAGGCGGCGGCCTGCGGTGCGTCGGACTGGGTGGACTCGGCCCCGCGCCAGTCGGCGGCGGGCGGGTTGGTCTGCTGCGCCGCGCCACCCCAGCCGGCGGCCGGGTCCTCCTGGGCGGGCCAGGCGGCGGTGGCCGGCGGAACCTGTGCGGCGCCCCGCGCGGCCGGCTGGACCTGCACCCAGTCCGGTTGCTCGGCGGGGGCGCTCGGGGTCCAGGTCGGCGCGGGCGAGCTCTGCTCGGCGGGCGTCCAACCCTGCTGCTGCGCCGCCCAGGGGTCGGGCTGCGCCGGAGCCGGGGCACCGTCGTTGCCGGGCCACGCACCGGGCTGCTGCTGCGGCGGTTCGCTCCCGCCACCGCCAGCGGCCCAGGCGGGCTGTGCCGGGTCGTTGGACTGTGGAGCAGCGGCGGCACCCCAGGCGGGGGCCGGTGGCTGCTCGGGCTGGGTCGCCCATGCCGGCGCCGACGGGTTGGGCCGTGTCGGGGGCGGGGGTGCCCAGCCCAGGTCGGGGCCGGCGGCGTTCTGGCCGTTGTCCGGCTGCGCCGGGCGGTCGCCGTACGGCGCCGGTCCGCCGGCGCCCGGTGACACCTCGTCCGGCTCTTGGCCGGAACGGTGCGGGCCCTCGGACGTCATGGGTGCGCCTCCTCCATCACATGTCGGCTCGCCGGTGCCGATCGGTCTCCTCGGCGTGGCTGCCGGCGTCACCGGCGTACCGCTGTGCCGGCTCCCCGCACGGTATCGGGTGGTGGCACGACACGTCCAAGGAGCACTGGCCGTCACTCACCGTGGCCGGTTGGTGTCGAGCAGCTTCTGTCGGCTCGGCCTCTGCCGGGTCGGCGGGCGGCGACCGAAGCCCACCGTACCGGGCGCTGCGGCAGGGCGGAATCCCGGTGGTGGGTGGCGGCTGAACGCCGATGGCCCACCCGGTGGGCCGGGTGGGCCATCGATCTGGAGGAGGTGAGGAATGTCGTGGAGCGTCAGCTCATGTGACGCTGGGCGATGACGAGGATCTCCTCGCGGACCGCCGGCGAGTTCGCCGAGCGCAGCGCGTGCTCGATGGCACGGGCGCGGCGGGTGGCGTCGCGGTGGTTGCGGATTCGCTCGATCATGCTCATTGGTGGGTCCCCCTAGCTATTCGGTTGTCAGCCCCTGATGCATCTATTCAACAGCAGAAGCCGGCGAAATTCCATCGATTATTAGGTGAGCTGAGACACCTGCCTAACAATCAAAGGTCAACGGGGCTCCTGACCGATGGTTCCGTCGCCCAACGGACACGGCCGGTGTGCCGGGCGTTAACCCGTGGCACACCGGCCGTGGCTGGTGACGCGAACGATCAGGTCCAGGCGAGCAGCGCCGCCTCCGGATCAGTGAGGAAGTCGCCGACGTCCCGCAGGAACTTCGAACCCAGCTCACCGTCGATGATCCGGTGATCGAAGCTCAACCCCAACGTGGTGACCTGGCGAACCTTGACCTTGCCCTTGTGCACCCAGGGCATCTCCCGCACCGCGCCGAACGCCAGGATCGCGGACTCACCCGGCGGCAGGATCGGTGTGCCGGTGTCCACCCCGAACACGCCGACGTTGGTGATGGTCAGGGTGCCGCCGGACATGGCCGCCGGCGAGGTACGGCCGGACTTCGCCGTCTGCACCAGATCGGTCAGCGCGTCCGCCAACTCCCGCAGCGAGAGTCGGCCGGCGTCCTTGACGTTCGGCACGATCAGACCGCGCTCGGTGGCTGCCGCGATGCCGAGGTTGACGTACTCCTTGACCACGATCTCGTCGCCCGCCCAGGTCGAGTTGACCATCGGGTGCCGTTGCACAGCGAGCAGCACCGCCTTCGCCACCAGCAGCAGCGGCGAGACCCGTACGTCGCGCCACTCCCGCCGGCCGCGCAGCCGGTCCAGCGCCTTCATCGCCCGGGTCACGTCGACGGTCAGGAACTCCGTCACGTGCGGGGCGGTGAACGCCGAGCGGGACATGTTCTCGGCGGTCAGTTTGCGAACCCCCTTGACCGGGATGCGCTGCTCCCGGTCGGCGCCGAAGCTGGGCGCGGTGGTCGCCGCGATCGGCTCGGCAACGACGGTGGTCGCACCGTTCGCCGCCCGCTGCACGTCCTCCCGGGTGATCGAGCCGAGCGGCCCGGACCCGGTCAACGTGCCGAGGTCGACCCCGAGGTCCTTGGCGAGCTTGCGCACCGGCGGCTTGGCGAGCACGCCACCACCGGTCAGCGCGGCCTGCCCGTTGCGGGCCGGAGCCACCACCGGTGGTGCAGTCGGCGCAGCCGGTGCGGGAGCGGCCACGGCCTGCGCGGGAACCGCGCCCTTGCGGGGGCGGCGCTTCGCGGCGGTGGTACGCGGGCCGTAGCCGACCAGCACCGCCGTGCGACCACCAGGGGCCGCACCGCCGATCAGACCGGGCTCGACCATGCCCTCGGCCGGTGCCACCTCCACCGCCGCCAGCGAAGCCGCCGACGGGGTGGGCAGGTCACCGCTGGGCGTGGCAGTGGTCGACGGCGTCTCCAGCGGGCCGGCCCCCGGGTCGGTGTCGATCGCGATGATCGGCGTACCGACCTCGACAGTGCTGCCCTCCGGGTGGTGGATCGCCTGCACCTGCCCGGCCCACTTCGCCGGGATCTCCACCGCCGCCTTCGCGGTCTCCACCTCGACGATCGGCTGGTTCAGCTCGATGGTGTCGCCGACCTTGACCAACCAGGCCAGGATCTCGCCCTCGGTCAACCCCTCGCCCAGGTCGGGCAGGTTGAACGTCTTGATCCGGGACATGCCGCTCACCAGCCGAAGGTGCGGTCGACGGCGTCGAGCACCCGGTCGAGGTCGGGCAGGTACTCCTCCTCCACCCGGGCGGCCGGGTAGGGGGTGTCGAAGCCGGTCACCCGCAGCACCGGCGACTCCAGGGAGTAGAAGCACTCCTCGGTGATCCGCGCGGCCAACTCGGCGCCGAGGCCGATGTTGGACGGCGCCTCGTGCACCACTACCGCACGACCGGTGCGCTTCACCGACTCGTACGCCGCCCGCAGGTCCAGCGGCGAGAGCGAGCGCAGGTCGATGACCTCCAGCTCACGGCCGTCCTCGGCGGCGGCGGTCGCCGCGTCCAGGCAGGTCCGCACCATCGGGCCGTAGGCCAGCACGGTGGCGTCGGTGCCGGGCCGCACCACCCGGGCGGAGTGCAGGGGGTACGCGTCGGACAGCGGCGCGTCCAGGTCGACCTGGCCCTTCTCCCAGTAGCGCCGCTTGGGCTCCAGGAAGACGATCGGGTCGTCCGAGGCGATGGCCTGCTGGATCATCACGTACGCGTCCTGCGGGTTGGCGCAGGTCACCACCTTCAGGCCGGCGGTGTGCGCGAAGTACGCCTCCGGCGACTCGGAGTGGTGCTCGACCGCGCCGATGCCGCCACCGAACGGGATCCGGATGACCATCGGGATGTTGAGCTTGCCGCCCGAGCGGTAGTGCATCTTCGCCACCTGCGACACGATCTGGTCGTACGCGGGGTAGACGAAGCCGTCGAACTGGATCTCGCAGACCGGCCGGTAGCCGCGGATGGCCAGACCGACGGCGGTGCCGATGATGCCGGACTCGGCCAACGGGGTGTCGATGACCCGCTGGTCACCGAAGTCCTTCTGGAGCCCGTCGGTGATCCGGAAGACGCCGCCGAGCTTGCCGACGTCCTCGCCCATGATGATGACCTTGCTGTCGTTCTCCAGGGCGCGGCGCAGACCCGTGTTGAGGGCCTTACCGATGGTGAGCGTCTCCGTGGCCATCAGTGGGCGCTCCCCTCGAACGACTCCATGTAGCGGCTGAACTGCGCGCGCTGCTCGTCGAGCAGCGGAGACCCGTTGGGGTAGACGTGATCGAACATCGTCACCGGCTCCGGGTTCGGCATCTCGAGCACCCGCTCGCGCAGGTGCACCGACTCGCGGCGGGCCTGCTCGTCGACCTCGGCGAAGAAGCCGGCGTCGGCGATCTGCTGCTTCTCCAGGAAGGCCTTGACCCGGGCGATCGGGTCCTTGGCCTGCCACGCCTCGACCTCGCTGGCGATCCGGTAGCGGGTCGGGTCGTCGGAGGTGGTGTGCGCGCCCATCCGGTAGGTGTACGCCTCGATCAGGCTCGGCCCCTGCCCGAGCCGCGCGTTGTCCAGCGCGGTGCGGGTGACCGCGTACGAGGCCAGCACGTCGTTGCCGTCCACCCGTACGCCGGGGAAGCCGAAGCCGGCGGCCCGCTGGTAGAGCGGGACCCGGGTCTGCCGCTCCAGCGGCTCGGAGATCGCGTACTGGTTGTTCTGGCAGAAGAAGACCAGCGGCGCGTTGAACACGCTGGCCCAGACGAACGCCTCGTTCACGTCGCCCTGGCTGGTGGCGCCGTCGCCGAAGTAGGCGATCGCGGCCTCGCCGTCGTCGGTGCCGGTCTTGCCGTCGATGGTGATGCCCATCGCGTAGCCGGTGGCGTGCAGGGTCTGCGCGCCGATGACGATCGTGTACATGTTGAACTTGAACTCGTTCGGGTCCCAGCCGCCCTGGTCGACGCCGCGGAACAGGCCGAGCGGCATGATCGGGTCGATGCCCCGGCAGTAGAGGACGCCGTGCTCCCGGTAGGTCGGGAAGGCCATGTCCTGGGCACGCAGCGCCCGCCCGGAGCCGACCTGGGCGGCCTCCTGGCCGAGCAGGCTGGCCCAGAGGCCCAGCTCGCCCTGGCGCTGGAGAGCGGTCGCCTCGGCGTCCAGCTTCCGGACCAGCACCAGGTCACGGTAGAGCCCGCGGTACTCCTCGTCGGTGAAGTCGACGCGGTACTCGGTGCCGTCCGGCCCGGTGGCGCTGTCGATCCGCTCGCCGTCGGGGGTGAGTAGCTGCACCAGCGCGGGGTCGCCGGCCGTGCCCTTCCTGGAGCGGGGTGCGGCCCGCCTGCTGCGGGTGGTGCCCCCGGGGTCGCCCTTTGCCATCGGTCTCTCCCTGTCGTGTCTGCGTCGGCACCGGGGGGTCACCCGGCCACGCAACTCGTGCGCCTGCCCGGCTGCTGCCGGACCGGTTCCTGGCGGCCGCGCCTAGCCCCGGTGGGGGTTGCCGCACGGCGTGAACCGGGTTCTGGCCGAACCCGGATCGGGGAGCGCCGGCGCCGGGCCGCGCCTGCCGCGAGGGTGCGCGGAGGTCACGGCTGCGTTGCCGTCGTGCTCCATATTCGCAGAGCAGGTGAGCGCGCCCACAGTACGCCTGCCCCCGCATTCCGACCGACCCTGCTTTGACGCCGTTTGTCGCCATCGTGACGGCCCGCGTCTCCCAGGCGTTGCGGCATGAATCGTCACCGTTCGGCCAGCACCGCGTGTCGACACGCGGTGGAGGTTGGCTGACGGAGGGTGACTGCGCGAGGCTGATTCCCGCAGGATCGCGCCGATCGGGTGAATTGTCGGGTTTGACCCGACGGTTTCCGTCCGCGCCCGCCAAGGACCCGACGACCCGACGACAAGGAGTGTGCGGTGTACGAGCCAGGTGACGGTCCCGGCGCACCAGCACTTGGTCGGCACCGGTCGGCCGGCGGCTATCGCGGGGTGGTCGGCGTTCACCGTGCCCCCAGCGCCGGTGGCCCCACCCGCGGTTACCTGCTCACCGTCGCGCTGCTGGCCGGCACCGCGTCGATGCCCATCCTCGCCGCGATCAGCGCGGGCTCGGCCACCCCGGGCAGCACCGCCCTGCCGGACAGCAGCACCCCGTTCATCCCGACCCCCTCCGTCGGGCCGGTGGTGATCCCGCTGCCGATGGCCAGCCAACCGCCGCCTCCGCCGCTCGGCACGCCCAGCGTCGGCCCGACCAGCGGCTGGCTGACCGCCGCCCCACGACCTCCAGCGCACGGACCCGCCGCCGCCGATCCCGGGCCGGACCTGCGCACCAGCGCTCCGCCCGTCGCGCCGAAACCCACGCGAGGCACCTCGCCGCCCGTACCCCCGCCCGTCGCTCCGCCGCCCCACGACCCCGACCCGACCGACCCGCCGGACCCGGACCCGACCGACTCCACCGATCCGCCGGACCCGGACCCGGACCCGACCGAGCCCACCACCGACCCAACCGATCCCACCGATCCGCCCGACCCGGACCCCACCGACCCTGGCCCGACCGGCTCGGCCGACCCCGATCCGACCCCGACACTGACGGTGGACCCGACGCCGGACCCGACACCCACGCCGACCGACGACGCGACCGCGACCGCCGTGCCGACCAGCACCCGGTCCGTGCCGGCCCCCACCCCCACGCCACCCGCAGTACCGACCCGCCGGCCGGGCCCGGCGAACCCGTCGCCGTCGGCCGTCGCCCCGACCCCCCACGTCAGTCCGGCTCCGCTGCCCGGACCGACACACCCCCTGGCTTCGCCGACGGTACGGTGACGATCAGGCTCGGCCCGTCCGGCGTCGGTGCTGATCGGCAACAGGCGCGTACCGGAGGGGGTGGCGTGGGCGGCGGTGCGGAACTCCGCCCGGTCACCACCCGACCCGGGCCGGGGCTGTGGATCGCCCGGCTGGTCACCGAGGTGACCGCACCGGCGGTGCTCGTGTCGCTGCTGATGCTCACGGTGAGCTGGCACAGCGCGAACCGCCCCGGTCAGGGTCTCGTCTGGGGGCTACTCGCCACGCTCTTCGTCACCGGCATTCCGTTCGCCTACATCGTCGGCGGGGTACGCCGTGGCCGGCTCACCGACCACCACGTCGGCCGCCGGGAGCAGCGCCGCGCGCCGCTGCTCGTCGGCCTCGGCTCGGTCGCCGCAGGGCTCGCCCTGCTCGCCGTGCTCGGCGCGCCCCGCCCGGTGCTGGCGCTGGCGGTGGCCGGGCTGGTCGGCCTCGTCGTCGCCGTGTCGGTCAGCCACTGGTGGAAGATGTCGATCCACTCGGCGGTGGCCGCCGGCACGCTGGTCATCCTGATGTTGACCTTCGGGACGCGGCTGGTCGCGGCCGCACCGCTGCTGGCGGTGGTCGGCTGGTCCCGGGTACGGCTGCGCGACCACACGGTGCCGCAGGTGCTGGCCGGTGGTGTGCTCGGCGCGCTGATCGCCGCTGTGGTCTTCGGCCCGTTGCGCTGACCCGCCACCCAGCAACCGAGGCGGGTCGCGGGCCGCTCAGTGACCGGGGAGGGGTCGCGGGCCGCCGCGAGGGCGGGCGGCGCGGAGCCACCCACCCCCGGGACACGGTCAGGCGCCGTCGTCGGCGAGCCGGTGCCGGTTCGCCTCGATCCAGGCGTCCAACGCGGCCGGATCGTCCGGGTCCACCCCGTCGGCCATCAGCTGCGCCACCGCCGCGGTGGCCGGGCTGCGCCGCTCACCTGTCGAGTAGAGCCGGGCGAACTCCGGCACCATCTCCTCGATCGCCTCGTCGGTGCGCGTCACCGCCGCCTCGGGCAGCCCGCGCTGGCGCGACGCGTACCGCGCCCAGGCCCGCAGCACCCGGGGCAGCATCGCCGCGTCGTCCATGTCCAGCACGGCCCGGCGGTGCACCCAGTCGAGCAGGAAGAGCCCGGACACCGCCGGGCTCCAGCGCATCGGATCGGCGTCCGGGAAGCTCGCCGAGTGGTCCAGCAGCAGGCTCAGGCAGAAGTGCAGGGAGGCCAACTCGGGGCCGTCGACGGCGTCCAGCCCGAACCGGACGGCTTCCGGCGCGGCGAGGAACCGCCGGACCAGGTCCGTGCGCTCGGCGGCGGAGAGCGGCTCGACCTCCGCCGGGCCGGTCGGACCGGCCGCGGTGGGCAGCATCGCCAGCCGGGCACCGACCAACGCCCGGTCGGTGGCGAGCGAGCCCTCACCGGGCAACTCGCCCAGGTCGTCGGTGACCGCCAGATGACGCGCCACCTCGCCCCGGAGCCGGGCCGGATCTTCGGTACGGAACCAGGTCAACTCGTCGTCGGCGCACATCTGCCGGACCTGGTCCAGGATCCGTTCGGCCGGCCCGCCCACGAAGATGTCCTTGGTGATGCCGATGTTGTGGTCCACCAGGGCCACCAGCGCGTGCTCCGAGCCGCCGGACTCGTCGTCGTAGGCGAAGGTCGCCAGGTAGGAGGTCTGATCGCCGTACACGTCGCCGTACGCCCAGCTGCCGGTGAGGTGCACCCGGCCCAGCTGCGCTGTCCAGCTGGGCGCCTGGCTGCCCGGACGGACCCGCTCGGTGCCCTCGGCGGTGGGGACGAGCGTGGCGAACACCTGCCGGATGGTGGTCGCCGCCGCGACCCGGCGGCGGCTGGTGGCGGCGAGGAAGCCGGTGACGAACTCCCGTACGGCGGCGTCGCGGTCGGTCTCCGCGATCGCGTAGACACTGCCGAGCAGGGCGCTGCCCAGCATCTCGGCGTCGAGGGCGGACTCCAGCTTGGTCACGTCGCGTGCGGCGTGCAGCACCGCGTCGTAGGGGGTCTGAGGCGTGGCCATGCTCCGACCCTACGCCGCTGTGGGCGTACGGAGAGCGGTAGCGGGCCGTGCGGAGCGTCAGCCGCGTGCGGCGTCCCGCAGCGCGTCGCGGGCCTGCGCGTACGAGCCCAGCACGATCCGTACCGGGGTCAGCACGTACTCGTCGCCCACCTGGGCCACCCGCGCCGTCAGCCGCTGTTCGGCGCGGGCCCGGGCGCGTCGGGCGGCCCACCGCACCACCGGTCGGGTCAGCACCGCCACCAGCAGCCCGGCCAGCAGGCCACCGAGCAGCAGCGCTGTGGGCAGCGGCACCGCGCCGACCATCGGGTTGTCCAGCGCGGGCAGGCCGAGAACCCGCAGCGCGTAGCCGAGCACCAACCAGCCCAACCCGACCACGGCGGCCAGGGTGACCAACCACTGCACACCGCCGACGGCACGCCACCACACCGGTCGACGGTCGAGGCCGAGGTCGGTGCCGGCGATCGTGCGGTCCAGGGCGTCCGGCAGGTCGCCGAGGCGGGACCGGGCGGCGGACGTCACCGCGCCGGGCCAGGCGGCGGGCAGGTCGGCGGCGGCCCGGTCAGCCACCGCGCGGATGGCGAGGCCGAGCGCCGAGCGTTGGGCGGCCGTCGGGTCCGGTACCGAGGTGGCCGCGACCAGGCTCTCCGCCGGGTCGCTCTGGTCGCCGGGCGGGCCCGGCAGGTGCAGCCGGCGCAGCGGGTCGGGTCGCAGCCGCCGCCAGCCCCGGACCACGGGCCAGCCGGTGGCCGCGCCGGCCCGGTGCCGGTACGCCCGCTCCACGGCCTCGGTCACCGCGGGCACCCCGGCCGCCCCGGCCAACGCCCGGTTCAGCCCGTTGACGGCGGTGTCGTCCGGCCCACCCGCCGGCCGGGCCGAACCGACAAGTTGGTCCAGGCCGGCGACGACCGTGTCCACATCACCGGCGAGGCGGCGCAACGCGGCCTGCCGTTCGGCCACCGTGCGCTCCATGGTGGCGCGCAGCCCGACCATCCCGGCCGGATCGACGGCGGTGGTGGCCAGCAGGGGAACCCCGGTCAGCCCGTCCGTGTCGAGCAGCCGGCGCAGGTCGTCCAGGACCCGCGGCACCTCGGCCGGGGACAGCCGGTCGGCCTGGTTCAGCACGACCACCGTGACGTCGCGGTGCCGGTGGAACTCGCGCAGGTAGCTGTCGTGGATGACCCGGTCGGCGTACTTCTGCGGGTCGACCACCCAGACCACCTGGTCGACGAGGCCGAGGAGCCGGTCCACCTCAAGTCGGTGCGATCGCTGCACCGAGTCGAAGTCGGGCAGGTCGAGCAGGATCAGCCCGTGCAGGGCCGTCTCGTCGTCGGCGTCCAGGGCGCTCTCCCGGACGAAGCGGTGCCGGGGCAGTACGCCGATCCAGTCGAGCAGATGGTTGGCGCCCTCCAACGGCCCCCACACGCAGGCGTGGGTGACGCCGGTGGTCGGCCGGCGGACCCCGACCGGCGAGAGTTCCAGCCGCGCCAACGCGTTGAAGAGGCTGGACTTGCCGCTGCCAGTGGCACCGGCGAGGGCGACAACGGTGTGGTCCCGGGACAGCGCGAGCCGGGTGCCGGCCCGCTCGACCAGTGTGTGCGCGGGCACCAGGTCGCCGTCCGGCAGCAGACCGTCCACGGCGGTCAGGAACCGGCGTACCGCGTCCAGTCGGGCGATCAGCGCGTCGGCGTCGACCCGCTGGTCCCCGCGGAACACCTCGCGTACCCGGCCGGCGATGTTGCTCACCGGGAACCCTCCTCGTCGCCGGCCGACAGGCCACTGCGGTGCCGGGCCAGCTCGACCCGGCCGGCGGCCCGGCGCAGCCCGTCGCCGGCGTCCGCGGCCGGGCGGGCCTCGGCGGTGCGGCTCAGGAAGCGGTCGGCCTCCGCGTCCAGCAGCGTCCGCACCCGGGCCAGCAGGTCGGTGCGGGCCTTGGCGGCGAGGGTACGCACCGCCTGGTCGCCGAAGATCGCCTGGAGGACGGCCTGCGCGGCGACAGTGGTGCCGGCCCCGGTGGCCAACTCCAGCCCGGTCGGGATGAACGCGGTGGAGGCGAAGACGGCGATCATCACGGCCAGCCCGGTGGCGTTCACCGCGTACGCGGCGGTGCGGGCCACGAACCGCTTGTCACCGCCCTCGACCCGGACCAGCTCCAGCACTCCGCGCTGCCAGTCCCGGACCATGCGCTCGGCGCGTTCGGGTAGGTCGTCGCTCGGGTGGGCGAGCGCCGGGTCGAGCAGCCCGGCGCCGGCCGGGTGTGCCTTCCACCCGGTGTACGCGGACTCGGCGGCCTCGGAGGCCACCCCGCGCAGCAGCGTCACCAGCTGGGACTCGATGGCGTTGCGCAGCTCGACGGCGGGTGCCGGGCGACCGGTGACGGCGGCCACGACCCGGTCCCGGAGGCGGCCGATCCGTGCCTCCAGCGTGCGGAACAGCTCGCCGGTCCCGACGAACTCCTGCCAGCGGGCGAGCACCTCGCCGCGCAGCAGCCGGCCGTCCTGAAGCCCCTGCTCGACGGTGCGCTCGGCACCCCGGTACGCGGCCCGGACCCGTTCGTCCAGCCCATCGGCGGCGGCTAGCTGCTCGTCGGCGGCGTCGGCCAGGTCCTCCACTGTGGGATGCAGCGCGGCCAGCGCCCCGTCGAGGGTCTGGCGGACCACCGCGGCCCGCGCGTCAGCGTCGGCGGCCAGCCGGGCGAACCAGTCGGCCAGCGGCGCTGTCACCCCCTCGGGCAGCAGCCCCTGACCGTCAACCCAGGTCTCCGGCAACACGAACAGCGGCGCCCGGTCGAGGTCCTGCTCGGCGAGCATCTCGGTCAGGTGTGCGGCGATCTCGTCGGTGGCCTCAGCGGGCACCCGGTCCAGCACCATGGCGATCACCGCGCCGCGCGCCCGGGCGCTGCGCAGCAGCTCCCACGGCACCGCGTCGGCGTACCGGGCGGCGGTGGTGACGAAGAGCCACAGGTCGGCGGCGGCCAGCAGTTGGGTGGCGAGCGCCCGGTTGGCGTCGACGACCGAGTCGATGTCGGGCGCGTCGAGGAAGGCCAGCCCGGCGGGCAGGGCCGGGGCGGTGACGAGGTGCAGGGCGCGCGGATCGTCGCTCGGCTCGGTGGTGCGGGTCAGCCCGGGCAGGAGGTCACCCTGCCGGAACCACGCCGCGTCGGACGGGTTGCAGACCAGCACCGGGGAGCGGGTGGTCGGCCGGAGCACGCCGGCCGCGCTGACCCGGGCCTTGACCAGGCTGTTGACCAGCGTCGACTTGCCCGCGCCGGTGGAGCCGCCGACCACCACGAGAAGGGGGGCGTCCAACCGGGCGAGCCGGGGCAGCAGGTAGTCGTCGAGCTGGTCGGTGAGGGCGGTCGCGGTGTGCCGGGCGGAGCTGGCAGAGGGCAGCGCGAGGGGATACCGGGTCGCGCCGATCGCCTCCCGGAGGCCCGACAGTGCGCCGGGGAGGCTGTCGTCCCCGGTGGTGGCGGGCGGCTCCTCCGCGGCGTCCGGCGGGTCGGTGCGGGCTGCGACGGCGGGCGCACCGGAACGGGTGGCGGGATCGCCGTGCGTCGTCACCGCTAAAGCGTGCCCGACCGATGCAAGGGAAGACAACCGGACGGTAATAACGGCTGGGTTGCGTCGGGTTGACTCAAGTCGACTTGACGATTGGCCAACGCGTGGCACTATTGAGTCAAGTTCACTCAACTTGTGGTGGGGCCCGCTGCGGGCGGTGCTCGCCAGCAGCCCACGGGCGACGCCCGTCACCTGCACAACCTTACGAAGCGAGGAAGCGAACATGGCACGTGCGGTCGGTATCGACCTCGGCACGACGAACTCCTGCGTCAGCGTTCTCGAGGGCGGTGAACCCACCGTCATCGCCAACGCTGAGGGGTCGCGGACGACTCCGTCGATCGTCGCGTTCGCCCGCAACGGCGAGGTGCTCGTCGGTGAGGTCGCCAAGCGCCAGGCGGTGACCAACCCGGACCGGACGATCCGGTCGGTCAAGCGCGAGGTCGGCACGAACTGGTCCGTCGACATCGACGGCAAGAAGTACACCCCGCAGGAGATCTCCGCCCGGACGCTGATGAAGCTCAAGCGGGACGCCGAGGCGTACCTGGGTGAGCAGATCACCGACGCGGTGATCACCGTTCCGGCCTACTTCAACGACAGCCAGCGGCAGGCCACCAAGGAGGCCGGTGAGATCGCCGGCTTCAACGTGCTGCGGATCGTCAACGAGCCGACCGCGGCCGCCCTGGCGTACGGGCTGGACAAGGGCTCCAAGGAGCAGACCGTCCTGGTCTTCGACCTCGGCGGCGGCACCTTCGACGTGTCGCTGCTGGAGCTGGCCGAGGGCGTCATCGAGGTCAAGTCGACCAGCGGTGACAACCACCTCGGCGGCGACGACTGGGACCAGCGGATCATCGACCACCTGGTCAAGACGTTCCGTGGTGAGCACGGCATCGACCTCGGCCAGGACAAGATGGCCCTCCAGCGGCTCCGTGAGGCCGCCGAGAAGGCCAAGATCGAGCTGTCCGCCGCCACCACCACCAACATCAACCTGCCGTACATCACCGCTGGCGCGGCCGGCCCGCTGCACCTGGACGTGACGCTCAGCCGCGCTGAGTTCCAGCGGATGACGCAGGACCTGCTGGACCGTTGCAAGGGCCCGTTCGAGCAGGCCGTGAAGGACGCCGGGATCAAGATCTCTGACGTCGAGCACGTCATCCTGGTCGGCGGTTCGACCCGGATGCCCGCCGTGACCGACCTGGTCAAGCAGCTCACCGGCCGCGACCCCAACAAGGGCGTCAACCCGGACGAGGTCGTCGCCGTCGGCGCCGCCCTCCAGGCCGGTGTGCTCAAGGGTGAGGTCAAGGACGTCCTGCTGCTCGACGTGACCCCGCTGAGCCTGGGCATCGAGACCAAGGGCGGCATCTTCACCAAGCTGATCGAGCGCAACACCACCATCCCGACCAAGCGCTCCGAGGTCTTCACCACGGCTGACGACAACCAGCCGTCGGTGCTGATCCAGGTGTTCCAGGGCGAGCGGGAGATCGCGGCCTACAACAAGAAGCTCGGCACCTTCGAGCTGACCGGCCTCCCGCCGGCGCCGCGCGGCGTGCCGCAGATCGAGGTCGCCTTCGACATCGACGCCAACGGCATCGTCAACGTGCACGCCAAGGACCTGGGCACCGGCAAGGAACAGAAGATGACGATCACCGGCGGCTCGTCGCTGCCGAAGGACGACATCGAGCGGATGCGCCGGGACGCCGAGGAGCACGCGGAGGAGGACAAGCGCCGCCGCGACGACGCCGAGACCCGCAACGTGGCCGAGGCGCTGCAGTGGCAGACCGAGAAGTTCCTCGCCGAGAGCGGCGACAAGCTGCCCAGCGAGAACCGTGAGCAGCTCAACGAGGCGCTCGGCGAGCTGCGCGGCGCCCTCGGCGGGCAGGATGTCGAGAAGATCAAGTCCGCGCACGAGAAGCTGGCGCAGGTCTCCCAGCAGGCCGGCTCGCTGCTCTACTCGCAGCAGGCCGAGCAGGGTCAGCAGCCGGGTGGCGAGCCCGGCCCGGGTGCGACCGGCGCGACCGGCGCGCAGGCCGGCGGCGCCGACGACGTGGTCGACGCGGAAATCGTGGACGAGGACGGCAAGAAGTGACCGTCGGCCTCCGACACGTGTCCACCGCGAAGGGGATGAGGTAGCCGCATGACGCAGAAGCCACGAGCCGCCGACCCGGGCGAGACCGGGTCGACGCCGGGTGGCTCCGCGCCCACGGAGCAGACCACCGGCGACGGGGAGCGGGTCGTCATCCGTAACAACCGCAAGCTCGTCGACACCGCCGAGCCGGAGGGCGCCGCCGCCGACGCTGAGGCCGGCGTGCCGGCCGAGGGTCTGGTCGAGGACGCCGAGGTCGTGGTCGACGAGATCGAGGTCGAGGTCAACGCCACCGACGGGCCGGAACCGTCCGGCCCGCCGGTGGTGGACGCCCCGGCGCAGCCGGTGGACGGCGGCGGCACGGGCACCTCGCTCGGTGCCGAGCTGGAGGCGCTCCGGGCCGAGCTCGACGAGCGGACCAGGGACCTGCAGCGGGTGTCGGCGGAGTACGCCAACTACCGCAAGCGGGTCGACCGTGACCGCAGCCTCGTGCAGGAGCAGGCGACCGGCTCGGTGCTGGCCGCGCTGCTGCCGATCCTGGACGACCTGGACCGGGCCCGGGAACACGGCGACCTGGTCGGGCCGTTCGGCACGGTGGCGGAACAGCTCACCACCGCGCTGGGCAAGTTCGGCCTGAACGCCTTCGGCGAGCAGGGCGACCCGTTCGACCCGACCCGGCACGAGGCGGTCGCGCACCAGACCTCGGCCGACGTCAGCGAGCCGACCTGCGTGCAGGTCATGCGACGCGGCTACCAGCTCGGTGAGCGGCTGCTGCGCCCCGCGCTGGTAGCGGTCGCGGATCCGGAATAGTGCCAGCCAGTGACCAGGCCGTCCCGCCCACCGCGCAGCGGTGGGCGGGACGGCCGGGCCACCAGGGTCGGAAGGAGGTGGACCGGTGAGTTCGAAGGACTGGATCGAGAAGGACTTCTACGCCGTGCTCGGCGTGGACAAGGCCGCCTCCGCGGATGACATCAAGAAGGCGTACCGCAAGGTGGCCCGGGAGTCGCACCCGGACCACAACCCGGGCGACCCGAAGGCCGAGGAGCGGTTCAAGGCCGCGTCCGAGGCGTACAACGTGCTGTCGGACAGCGGCCGCCGCCGCGAGTACGACGAGATGCGCTCGCTCTTCGGCTCGGGCGCGTTCCGGCGCAACGCCCGGGGTGGTGGCCAGCCGGGTGGCATGCCGTTCGACGTCTCCGACATGTTCGGTGGCGGCGGAGGCGGCGATCGCCGCTTCGGAGGCGCCGGCTTCCAGGACCTGTTCAGCTCGATCTTCAGCGGCGGTCAGGCCGGTGGGCAGGCCGCGCCCCGCGGTCCGGCCCGTGGCCGGGACGTGGAGACCGAGGTGGCGCTGGACTTCGGCGACGCGGTGCGCGGGGTGACGCTGCCCCTGACGCTGCGCGCGCCGGGGGTCTGCGACACCTGCCACGGCAACGGGGCCAAGCCCGGCACCCAGCCGCAGACCTGCCCGGTCTGCCACGGTGCCGGGGTGACCACCCGCAACCAGGGGTCGTTCAGCTTCTCCGAGCCGTGCCGCAACTGCCAGGGCGTCGGCACCGTGGTCGAGGAGAAGTGCCCGGAGTGCCACGGCAGCGGCGGTGTCACCAAGACCCGCACCATGAACGTGCGCTTCCCGGCCGGTGTGGCCGACGGTCAACGCATCCGGCTGGCCGGGCGCGGCGAGCCGGGCGAGCGCGGCGGTCCGGCCGGTGACCTCTTCGTGCACGTCAAGGTTCGGCCGGACGAGTTGTTCGGGCGTACCGGAGACGACCTGACGCTGACCGTTCCGGTGACCTTCGCGGAGGCCGTGCTCGGCACGGACCTGCGGGTGCCCACGCTCGACGGCGCGGTGACCCTGCGGGTTCCGCCGGGGACGCCGAGCGGGCGGGTGCTGCGGGCCCGGGGCAAGGGTGTGGTCCGCCGTGATGGGCAGGCTGGTGACCTGCTGGTGACGTTGGACGTGGTGGTGCCGGCCCGGTTGTCCGACGAGGCGCGCACGGCGCTGGAGTCGTTCGCCGAGCAGACTCCGCCGGCGGCCCGGGAACATCTCGACGCACGGGTGCGTCGAGTCAGTTAGTCCGGTGGAGGGGACGCGGAGGTGAGCGGGATGTCGGGCGAGTTCCTCGGTTCGGGCGACCCTGCCTACGAGGCCAAGGTGCTGATGATCTCGGTGGCGGCGCGGATGGCGGGGATGCACCCGCAGACGCTGCGCCAGTACGACCGACTCGGGCTGGTGCAGCCCGGTCGAGCGGCCGGTGGCGGGCGTCGTTACAGCGTCCGCGACGTGGTGCTGCTGCGCGAGGTGCAGCGGCTCAGCCAGGACGACGGGATCAACCTGGCCGGCGTCAAGCGGATCATCGGGCTGGAGCGGCTGCTGGAGCAGGCGCAGCAGCGGGTGGCCCGGCTGGAGGCGGAGCTGGACGCCGCGTACCGCCGGGTGGCCGAACTGGAGTCGCTGGCCCGCTTCCCGGGCCGGGATCTGGTGCCGACCAACCGCACCTCCACCGCCCTGGTGGTGTGGCGCCCTCGCCGCACGCCCGATCGCTGACCTGCCGCTCACCCGGAGCTGTCTGCCCGGCCCGGACCGCGCTGGATTTCCCGGCGCGGTCCGGGCCGCTTCGGTTAGCCTGTCGATAAGGGTTCAATCGGCTTAAATCGGACCCACCGGCATGGCGAGGGGGAGCGATGGCGGAGCCGGCGAAGAAGATGGCCCAGCAGACGGAGGACCGGTTGGAGAAACTGGCCGAGACCGTCCGCGAGAAGTTCGACAAGGTCACCGAGGGGACCTACCGGGACCGGATCATCGCGGGCCGGTTCGCCGAAGACGGCGAGCGCGGCGGCGAACCGGGCCGAGCCGAGACGGAACGCAAGCAGGACTGACCGGTGACCGACGTGCGGGCCGGGACCCACGGGGGGTCCCGGCCCGTTCGCCGGTTGGGTGCGGGCCGGGACGCGGGGGCGCAGCGGCGGGGGTCCTATACCGAGCCTTTGGAGCTGAATCGTTTACGACATCACGCTGTGGTCCGCACCTGTCACGTCAGGGACCCCAACCGGTGAATCGTTTGCGACATCAGCTCCACAGCGGCGCAGGAACCAACACCCCGCTGCGCAGACCGCTGGCGATCAGCCCGCTCTCAACCGAGGCGGCGGTTTTCGCGGACCAGGCCGCCCTCGCACCAGTCCCGGTAGACGAAGAGATCCGGTCGGGCCAACAGCACCCGGCCGTTGTGCGCCCAGATCTTCATCAGCTCGTCGCCGTCCCGCTCGGCCTGTTCGACGAGCTTGCGGAAGCGGCGCTTCGGGTGGGCGCGGAAATTCGTCCGGATGCCGTCGGCCGCGTAGATGTACAGGCAGTGCAGCGCGAAACGCCGGGCCGGGCAGGTCGGATCCATCGCTAACTCGAAGAGCGTCAACACCAGTCGGTCGCCGGAGACCAGCAGGTCCCAGTCGGGTGGCATCGAGGCCAACGGCACCGAATCGGGCTTGTACGCCCAAGCTCGCAACTCCGCCGGAGTCGGATCGACGGGGTTGGCGAAGCCGTGGAACGTCGATTCCTGCACGCTCACCGGCCAACCTTCCGCTCTCGCCCGCGTTTTGGCAACGCTGCCTGCGGACCCTGGCTGCTGCGGCGAAACGGTAACCCGCCCACGCTTTGCTGCGGTAGCCCCCATGAGGAGCAATTCCGCAACCGTTGGCGGGAGGGGCATTACGCCCCTCCCGGTGGCCGTCCCGCGGGTTCAGGTGGTGCTCAGTGCAGTGGGTCGGGGACCGGTGTCGACTCCCGCCGCTGGGCCGCCGCCCGAGTGCGCAACCACCGCTTGAACCACGGGAAGTCAGGCAGTCGGGCCAGAATCGGTCCGGTCACCACGGTGATCAGGACGTACGTCGCGGCCAGCGCCGCCAACCGTGGCTCGACGCTCCCGGCAGCCACCGCGAGCCCGGCGATGACGATGGAGAACTCGCCTCGGGGTACGAGTGCCAGGCCGGTCCGCCATCGACCGGGTTCCGCGATGCCGACACGGCGGGCGGCGAGGTAGCCGGTGAGCGTCTTCGTCCCCATGGTGACCACGGCCAGGGCGAGTGCCGGCAGCAGGACCGGCGGGATGTCCTGCGGGTCGGTGGTCAGGCCGAAGAAGACGAAGAACACCGCGGCGAACAGGTCCCGCAGGGGTGAGAGCAGCTCGGTGGCGTGGTGCGCCACCGGGCCGGAGAGGGCGATGCCGACCAGGAACGCACCGACCGCCGCCGACACCTGGAGCGACGCGGCGATGCCGGCGATCAGCAGGGTCAGACCGAGTACGCCCAGAAGCAGCGCCTCCGGGTCCTTCGCCGACAGGGCGGCGGAGATGAGGTGGCCGTAGCGGATGGCGAGGACCAGCACGAGCAGTACGGTGCCCACCGCGACGGTGAGCGCGATCCCGCCGCCGAGCAGGCCGGTGCCGGCCAGGACGGCGGTGACGAGCGGCAGGTAGAGAGCCATCGCCAGGTCCTCGATGACGAGGACCGAGAGGATCACCGGGGTTTCCCGGTTACCGAGCCGGCCCAGGTCGGCGAGGACCTTCGCGATCACGCCGGAGGAGGAGACCCAGGTGATGCCGCCGAGTACCAGGGCGGCGACCCAGTCCCAGCCGAGCAGCAGGGCGAACCCCGCGCCGGGCAGCGCGTTGAGGACGCCGTCGATCAGCCCTGCCGGCGCTGCCGAGCGCAGGTTGCCGACGAGTTCGTTGGCCGAGTATTCCAGGCCGAGCATCACCAGCAGCAGGATGACGCCGATCTCGGCGCCGACGGCGAAGAACTCCTCGCTGGCGTCCAGCGGCAGCAGCCCGCCGTGCCCGAACGCCAGCCCGGCGAGCAGGTAGAGGGGGATGGGAGAGAGGCCGAAGCGCCGGCTGAGCCGGCTGAGGAGCCCAAGCAGCAGCAGCAGCGCACCGACTTCGATGAGCAGCGTGGTGAAATCGTGCATCCGCCTCAGCCGTCCGGGTCACTGTCGGCGAGGATGGCGGACACGCCGTCGAGACCCCTGCGGGTCCCGACAACGACCACCACGTCGCCGGCCGCGAAGCGGAAGGAGGGGAGTGGCGAAACGATCACTTCGCCTTCGCGCAGCACTGCCACGATGGAGGCGCTGGTGCGGGTACGCGCCTTGGTGTCGCCGAGCTTCCGGTTGACGTACGGCGACCCGGCCGTGATGGCGATCTGCTCGGTGAGCAGACCGGCGGCCTGCTCGCGGAGCCCGGAGAGCTGACCGAGCATCAGCGACGCACCGAGAATGTCGGCCAGTGCCTCGGCCTCGTCGTCGGTCAGCGGAATGTCCGACTGACAGGCGTCGGGGTCGTCGGGGTCGTAGAGGACGAGATCACGGCGGCCATTGCGGTGGGAGACGACGCCCAGGCGGCGTCCGGACTCCGTCACCAGATCGTGACGTACCCCGATCCCGGGTAAGGCGGTCTGCTCGACACGTACTCGCACTCACCCAGGCTACCGCTTCGTGAACAGAAGACAGATCTTGGAGGGAGCAGGCCCAACCGTGGGTGATCGACTCAGCCTTCACGATGTCGGGGTGTCCGGACAGCCCGGACACCCCGACCCTCAGCGAACCGAGTCGATCAATTCGGTCGGCGGAGGCTGGCGAAGAACTCGCTGATGTCGGTGACCAGCACCTCGGTGGCCTGGTGGGCTGCGTAGTGGCCGCCGACGTCGCCCCGACCGGCGACGTCGGTCGCGTACGCCGTCCACCGGACGATGTTCGCGTGGTCCCGTTCGGCGAAGCGGCGGATGGACTGGAAGTCGCCGGGGAACATGGCCAGCGCGGTCGGAGCGGTGGTCGGCCCGGCCGGCGGCTCGCCGGCGTGCGCGTCCTCCCAGTAGAGCCGGATCGCCGAGGCGGCGGTCCCGGTGAACCAGTAGAGCGCGACGTTGGCCAGGATGAAATCGGCGTCTAGGCTCTCGTCGAAGAGCTGGGCGTTCCAGGCGAGCAGCCCCACCGGTGAGTCGGCCAGCCCGAACGCCAGGGTCTGCGGCTGCTGACTGTGCACCTGGTTGAAGGAGAACTTGTTCTCGTAGAACCACTGGAGGTGCCCGAGCGCCGCCTGGTCCGCCTCGGAGAGCCCGGCGAACTCGGCCGGGTCGCCGGAGGGGAACGAGAAGAGCTGGGTGACGTGGACGCCGAGCACCCGCTCCGGATCGATCCGGCCCAGCTCCGGCGCGATCATCGAGCCGGCGTCGTTGCCGACCGCGCCGTAGCTGTCGTACCCCAGGCGGTTCATCAGCTCGGCCCAGGCGCGGGCGATGCGGAACCGGTTCCAGCCGGCGTTGCGGGTCGGGCCGGAGAAGCCGAAGCCGGGCAGCGACGGGATGACCACGTGGAAGGCCGGCGCGTCCGGGTCGGTGGGCTCGGTGAGCGGGGCGATCACGTCGAGGTATTCCAGCACCGATCCGGGCCAGCCGTGGGTGAGCACCAGCGCGGTGGCGTCCGGCCGGGACGAGCGGACGTGCAGGAAGTGGATCTGCTCGCCGTCGATCTCGGTGACGAACTGGGGGTGGGCGTTCAGGCGGGCCTCGACGGCGCGCCAGTCGAACTCACCCCGCCACCTGTCGACGAGGGCGCGGACCCGCTCGGTGCCCATCCCGTAGGAGTCGCCCGCGCCGGGCAGGTCGGCGGGCCAGGTGGTGCGGCCCAGCCGGGCGGCCAGGTCGTCGAGGGCGGTCTGCGGGATCTCGACGCGGAACGGGCGGATCGCGGTGTCGCTCATGCCGGAACTCCTTCGGAACGGAATGTTTCGTTCTGCAATCACAGTAGCAGAGCGGAACGATCCGTTCCACTGTTAGGCTGACGACATGTCATCGACTTCCGGCAAGACGCTGGGCGGTCGCCGCGCCCAGGCCGCCCGCAACGACGAGGTCATCCTCGAAGCCGCCCGCGCCGTCTTCCTCGACGACCCGAAAGCCCCGATCGCCGCCGTCGCCGACCGCGCGGGCGTCGGCATCAGCGCGCTCTACCGGCGGTACGCGGGCAAGGAGGACCTGCTGCGTCAGCTCTGCCACGACGGGCTACGCCGGTACGTCGCAGAGGCCGAGACCGCCCTCGCCGAGCCGGACGACTGGGCCGCGTTCACCGGCTTCCTCGGCCGGATCGTCGACGCCGACGTGCACTCGCTCACCGTCCACCTGGCCGGCACCTTCACCCCGACCGAGGAGATGGGGCGGGACGCGGTGCGCGCCGGTGAGCTGGCCAGCGCCCTGGTCGACCGGGCACGCGCCAGTGGGCGGCTGCGCCCCGACGCCGTCGTCCAGGATCTGGGGTTGCTGTTGGAGGCGTGCGCCGCGGTGCGCGTACCCGATCCGGAGCGGACCCGCCAACTGCGCCGCCGGCAGCTCGCGGTCCTGCTGGCCGGCCTGTCGGCGGTGCCGGACGCGGACCCGCTGCCCGGCCCGCCGCCGGCGGCCGGCGAGTTCGACTGGCGGTGGCGGCGCCGGGAGTGATGGGCGTCACGCGCTAAGGTTGAGCGGAATACGCTCAACTCTGGTTGTGTCCAATCCAGTGGACAACGCCGATCCGGGGGAGCCCATGAACACCGAAAGACTCACCACCAAGAGCCGGGAAACCATCACGGGCGCCGTCGCGCTGGCCAACCAGCGTGGTCACGCAACAGTGGAGCCCTGGCACCTGCTCCTGTCACTCCTGGACACCGACGGTTCGACAGCCACCGGTCTGCTGCGCGCCGTCGGGGCCGACCCGACCGAGCTGCGCCAGGCCGCCCAGCGTGCTGTCGACAACCTGCCGGCCGCCCGCGGCTCCAGCATCGCCGAGCCGACGTTGGCTCGGGAGTTCGTCAACGCCATCGGCGCCGCCGAGCAGATCGCCCGGCCGCTGGGCGACGAGTACACCTCCACCGAGCACCTGCTCGCCGGCCTGGCCCGGGTGGGCGGGGCGGTGTCCGGCGCGCTGAAGACCGTCGGCGCCACCGAGGAGGCTCTGGTCGCCGCCTTCCCGACCGTTCGCGGTGGGGACCGTCGGGTCACCACAGCCGACCCCGAGCAGACCTACCAGGCCCTGACCAAGTACGGCGTCGACCTCACCGCCAGCGCCCGGGACGGCAAGATCGACCCGGTCATCGGGCGGGACTCCGAGATCCGTCGGGTCATCCAGGTGCTCTCCCGGCGTACCAAGAACAACCCGGTGCTGATCGGCGAGCCCGGCGTCGGCAAGACCGCGATCGTCGAGGGTCTGGCCCAGCGGATCGTCACCGGCGACGTGCCCGAGTCGCTGCGCGACAAGAAGCTGATCTCGCTGGATCTCGGCGCGATGGTCGCCGGCGCGCAGTACCGCGGGCAGTTCGAGGAGCGGCTGAAGTCCGTCCTGGAGGAGATCAAGAACTCCAACGGGCAGGTCATCACGTTCCTCGACGAGCTGCACACAGTCGTCGGCGCCGGCAAGGGCGAGGGCTCGATGGACGCCGGCAACATGCTCAAGCCGATGCTGGCCCGTGGTGAGCTGCGGATGGTCGGCGCCACCACGCTTGACGAGTACCGCGAGCACATCGAGAAGGACCCGGCGCTGGAGCGCCGCTTCCAGCCGGTGCTGGTCGGTGAGCCGACCATCGAGGACACCATCGGCATCCTGCGCGGGCTCAAGGAGCGCTACGAGGTGCACCACGGCGTACGGATCACCGACGCCGCGCTGGTCGCCGCCGCGACCCTGTCTGACCGCTACATCACCGACCGGTTCCTGCCCGACAAGGCGATCGACCTGGTCGATGAGTCCGCGTCCCGGCTCCGGATGGAGATCGACTCCCGGCCGGTCGAGGTGGACGAGATCGAGCGGGCGGTCCGCCGGTTGGAGATCGAGGAGATGGCCCTGGCCAAGGAGCCGGACGCCGCCTCCGCCGAGCGACTGGAGCGACTGCGCAAGGAGCTGGCCGACAAGCGCGAGCAGCTCACCGTGCTCTCCGAGCGCTGGCAGACGGAGAAGAGCCACATCACCAAGCTCTCCACCGCCAAGGAGGAGTTGGAGCGCCTCGGTGGTGAGGCCGAGCGGGCCGAGCGGGACGGGGAGCTGGAACGTGCGGCCGAGCTGCGCTACGGCCGGATCCCCGCCCTGAAGGTCGAGCTGAAGCAGGCCGAGGAGGAGCTGGCCCAGCTCCAGGCCGACGGCGCGATGCTCAAGGAGGAGGTCGGCGCGGACGACATCGCCGCTGTGGTCGCCTCCTGGACCGGCATCCCCGCCGGCCGCCTGCTGGAGGGTGAGACGGCCAAGCTGCTGCGGATGGAGGATTCGCTGGGCGGCCGGGTGGTCGGCCAGGGCGAAGCGGTCGGCGCGGTCTCCGACGCGGTACGCCGCGCCCGCGCCGGCATCGCCGACCCCGATCGCCCGACCGGCAGCTTCCTCTTCCTCGGCCCCACCGGCGTCGGCAAGACGGAGCTGGCCAAGGCCCTCGCCGAGTTCCTCTTCGACGACGAGCGGGCGATGGTCCGCATCGACATGAGCGAGTACGGCGAGAAGCACTCGGTCGCGCGCCTGGTGGGTGCGCCGCCCGGCTACGTCGGCTACAACGAGGGTGGTCAGCTCACCGAGGCGGTACGCCGACGGCCGTACTCGGTGGTGCTGCTGGACGAGGTGGAGAAGGCCCACCCGGACGTCTTCGACGTGCTGCTCCAGGTGCTCGACGACGGGCGGCTCACCGACGGCCAGGGCCGCACTGTCGACTTCCGCAACGCGATCCTGATCCTCACGTCCAACCTCGGATCGTCGGTGATCAGCGATCTGACGCTCGCCGACGAGCAGCGCCGGGAGGGTGTGCTGGCCGTGGTCCGGTCGCACTTCAAGCCGGAGTTCCTCAACCGGCTGGACGACATCGTGGTCTTCGCCTCGCTGCGCGGAGACGACCTGCGCTCCATCGTCGACATCCAGTTGGACCGGATGCGGCGGCGGTTGGCCGACCGCAGGTTGGGCCTGGAGGTCACCGATGCGGCCCGGGACTGGCTCGCCGAGCACGGCTACGACCCGATCTACGGCGCCCGTCCGCTGCGCCGCCTGGTGCAGAGCGCGATCGGCGACCAGCTGGCGAAGGCGCTCCTGTCCGGCCAGATCCGCGACGGCGAAACGGTAAAGGTCGACCGCACCCCGGAAACCGGAACCCTCTCCATAACCCCCGCCTAATCCCACCCCTCAACGCGGTGATCAAGAGGTTTGCGTCAGGTTCGCGTCTTCGCATGACGCAAACCTCTTGATCAACAGGGTGGGGCGGGGGTGGACGGGGAAAGGGGTGGGGCATGTTTGGGATTGGTAGGAAGTGGGAGCGGGACCTTGGTGCGGCCGCCGACGAGTTGGCGGCGGCTGACACGCTCGCCTTCGGGGGAGTTGGCCTCGCCGGCACGTTGTTGCCGGTGACGGAGGCGTACGAGCGGGTGTCGGCGGCCCTCGACGACCACCCCGAGGAGGTCCGCCGCCAACTTGACCGGGTGCTTGCCGACGGCACACCCGCTGGCCGGGCGTACGCGGCCACGCTGCTGGAGCGTGTCGACCCGGCGGCGGCCCGAGCGGCGTGGACGTCGCTGCGGGACGACCCGAGCGAGTTCACCACCTTCGTCGGCTGCGTCATGGACCGCGAAACCCTGGGCACCTACGCCAGCCGGCGGCTCGCCGCCGCCTGAGCCATGCGCAGCAGGCGGCGCCACCGGTGCCGTCGGTAGCTGAGCTGTCGGTCACGGTACGGGTCCCGCTGGTGCCGAAGGTTGTTACCGTCTGCGCCGACGAACCTGGGGAGGTAGTCGGGTGAACGCGCTGGTGACGTACCTGGCGGCGGCGCTTGCCGTGCTCGTGGTGACCGTGCTCCTGTTCGTCGCGCGGGCCCGCCGGACAACCCGGCCCGGCGGCCTGCCGCCGTCCGGCCGGCCAGCGGGCGGCCCGGCGCAGTCGCCGCGCGGTGGCCCGCTCCGCCTGACCCCCGGCGACCGCGTGCGGATCCGCGAGCGGGAGTACGCGGTGAGCGCCACCATCCGCCTGGTCGAGGGTGACTGGAGCTGGGTGCAGCACCTGCTCGACGACGGATCCGGCACCCGCCACCGGCTCTCCGTGGAGGACGGCCCCGAACTCGAGCTGGTGTTCTGGACCGCCGAACCGAGTGCCACCGTCACGCCGGGCGCCCCGACCATCGAACTCGGCGGGCGGCGCTTCACCTGGGCCGAGACCGGGCAGGCGCGATACACCGCCACGGGCGAGACCGAGCTGCCGTCGACCGGCACCATGCGCTATCACGACTACCAGTCCGGTGGCGCCGCGCGGCTCTCCTTCGAGGCGTACGGCGAAGAGGGCTGGCGGGTTTCCCGCGGTGACCTGCTCGGGCCCGCCGACCTGACGATCCACCCCACACCCGAGCTCCGCTGAGCTGGACCGGTGGGCGCGCCGAGCTCGTCGCGACATGCCGAACTGGCCGGTTGTCGATACGGTGTGGGCGCGATCTTAGGGAAGGAGAATCGTGGTCGATTCCCAGCGCACACCGGCCCGTCAGCGGCCATCCATTGTGTCGATTTCCAGCTACCTGCTCTTCCTGTTCCTGGCACTCCAGGTGATCAGCCTGATCATCACGCTCAGCACCTTCGGCAAGACGCGGGACGCGATTCGTGACGCGTATGCGGACAGCACCGCCGAGGGCGCCGACCAGGTGGCCGACGTCTTCGCCGTGATCGGCATCGGCGGCAGCGTCGTGCTGCTGCTGCTCGCGGTCGTGTTGGGCGTGCTGGCCCTCTTCAACAACCAGGGCCGCAACGGCGCCCGGATCACCACCTGGATCGTCGGCGGCATCATGGTCTGCTGCGTCGGCGGTGGCCTGCTCAGCAACGCGGCCGGCGGTCTCAACGCCGGTGGCGGGACCGGCGGCGACGGGCCCAGCCCGGAGGAGCTCCAGCGCCGCCTGGAGGAGGCCCTGCCCTCCTGGGCCACCCCGGTCAGCCTCCTGCTCAGCGTGCTCAGCCTGATCGCGCTGCTCACCGCGCTGATCCTGCTGGCGCTGCCGAAGGCGAACGAGTTCTTCCGCAAGCCCACCGCGGCCTGGGAGCCGCCGACCCCGGGTGCCAGCTACCCGGGCTACCCGCAGGCGCCGGGTCAGCCCGGCTACCCGCAGGCCTCCGGCGAGCCGGGCTATCCGTCGAGTGGGGAGCCGAGCTACCCGCCGCCGGCAGCGGACCGGCCGGACGCGACGCCGCCCACGGACCGGCGGGACGACACGCCGCCCACGGACCGGCCCGGGTCAACCCCGCCGTCGACGAGCTGACGGCTCGATAAGCACGACGCCGACGATCCCTCCGAGTAGGTTGCAACCCGACGCCTACCGGAGGGATTCGTCGTGTCGTACCCGGATTCGCCACCGGCCCGCCGGCCCGCCGCCGTCCTGTCGGCCGCGTCCGTGCTGTTGGTGATGGCGGTCGCCGCGCTCGCGTACGCCGTGGTCGATCTGGTGGTGCTGGGCGCGACGGTCGACGCGTTCCGTTCCGCCGCCGGCAACACGTCGGCGAGCCCGGAGCAGATCGACGACGTGGTGACCCTGCTCCGGGCCTCCATGGTGCTGTCGGCGGTGGTGGCGGTGCTCTCCGCGCCGCTGCTCGCCGGCCTGGCCCTCGGGCTGCTGGCCGGTCGCAACGGCGTGCGGGTGGCGACCTGGGTGGTCAGCGGGCTCGGCCTGCTCGCCGGCTGTTGCAGCGTGGCGGTGGTCGTCGGCGAACGGGCCGCGCCACTGCGACTGGGCTCGGGCGAGCAGGCTCTCGCCGAGTTGCTGGGCCTGATCGGCGACGCGTACCCGTCCTGGTGGATTCCGCTCAACGCCGGGCTTTCCGTCGCACAGGGGCTCGGTTACCTTGTAGTAGCCACGCTGCTGGCGCTGCCCGCAACGAACAGCTGGTTCGGCCGCCACCGCTCGGCCACGCCAACCGCACCGCCCACGTTCACGCCCGCCCCGCACCAGCCCGCGCCCCCGTTCCCGCCCAGGTGAGGACCGCCACGTGACGCTCGACCCCACCACCGCCGAGCGGCGAGCCCTGATCACCGGGGCCACCGCCGGCATCGGCGCGGCGTTCACCCGGCGACTGGCCGCCGACGGCTGGCACCTGGTGCTGGTTGCCCGAGACGAGGCGCGGTTGGGTGAGCTGGCCACCGAGTTGGGTTCCGCGTACGGCCGCGAGGTGGAGACGATCCCGGCCGATCTGTCCACCGACGACGGATGTGCGACGGTGGAGCGGCGGCTCGCCGAGGGCAGCCCGGTGCACCTGCTGGTCAACAATGCGGGCATCAGCCTGAACAAACCGTTCCTGCGTTCCACGGCTGAGGACGAGGCACGACTGTTGCGCCTCAACGTGCACGCGGTCATGCGGTTGACCCTCGCGGCGGTTCGACCGATGACCGAACGGCGAAATGGGGCAGTGATAAATGTCTCTTCGGTCGCCGGTTTCGGTACGGCCATGCCCGGCTCGACCTACTCGGCCAGCAAGGCGTGGGTGACCAACTTCAGCGAGTCCGTCGGCCAGTCGACGCGGCCGTTCGGCGTTCAGGTGATGGCTCTCTGCCCCGGCTACACCCGCACGGAATTCCACCAGCGGGCCGGCATCAACATGTCCAAGACGCCGGAGTGGCTGTGGCTGCGAGCCGAGGATGTGGTCGACGAAGCCTTGCGTGACCTGCGCAAAGGCAAGATGGTCAGCATCCCGGCGTGGAAGTACAAGGTGGTCGTCGCCGGTATGCGACACGCGCCGCGCCGACTGCTCCAGGCGGTCGCCCGGGACACCCGCGGCCGGATCGGTCGCGACGAGCGCTGAGCTTCGACAGGCCCGTCGGCCCCGAGCCGGCGGCGGGACGGCGTTGGCGCGCCGCTGTCAGACCAGTCGCTGAGCGTAGTCGAACATCGCCAGTCATCGGTTCCCCCCGGGGCTGATCAGGGTGGACCCCGCACACGGCGTTCAGAGTTGCGCAGTAACCTCTATCGCCATGGGGGACCACGACGACCTGCGTAAATTCATTACCGACCTGGCTGTGGTCCATGGCCGGGTCGTGCTCTCGTCGGGGCGCGAGGCAGACTGGTACGTGGATCTGCGGCGCGTCACGCTCCATCACCGGGCCGCTCCTCTGGTCGGCCGGGTGTTGCTGAACCTCACCGCCGACTGGGAGTTCGACGCGGTCGGGGGCCTCACCCTTGGTGCGGACCCGGTCGCCCTCTCGATGCTGCACGCCGCCGCTCCGACCGGCCGGGCCCTGGACGCCTTTGTGGTGCGCAAGGCGGGCAAGGCCCACGGTCTTCAGCGGCGGATCGAGGGGCCCGAGGTGGCCGGCCGCCGCGTGTTGGCGGTGGAGGACACCTCCACGACGGGCGGAAGTGTTTTGACCGCTGTCGAGGCGCTTCGCGAGGCCGGGGCGGAAGTCGTGGGTGTGGTGGTTATTGTTGATCGAGGCGCCGGCGACGCGGTGCGAGCCGCCGGATTGCCGTACCGGGCGGCCTATACGTTGGCTGACCTCGGCCTTGTGGCGTAAAAGTCTGCCGATTCGGATCTGCTGATATGCAGGCGGATCGATGCTGCTGGTGGAAGGATGGAATACGTGGGAACTGCGTTGGCCGAAATGACTATGCCTCAGATCTCGCCGCTAAACGGCGAGCCGATCGAACGTGCCGATGCCGAGCGTCTGGCCGGGGTCCTCAAGGCCCTTGCTGACCCTGCTCGGTTGCGGCTGCTCAGCCTGATCCAGTCGGCCCCCGAGGGCGAGGCGTGCGTCTGTGACCTGACCGCACCGCTCGGCCTCTCTCAGCCGACGGTCAGTCATCACCTGCGTATCCTCACCGAGGCCGGCTTGTTGCAGCGGGAGAAGCGCGGTGTCTGGGCGTACTACAGCCTGGTCCCGAGTGCGATCGCGACGATCGCCGACCTGCTGACCCCGCCGCGTAAGCGAGCCACCAAGAAGGCTCGCTGACGTAGGCATCACACGCCGCCCCGAGCCGGGGCGGCGTCCGGTGGCGAGCCAGGGGTGGCGCCACCGGTGGTTGACACCTGCTCGTCCCCGGTCGCACCGCCGGAGGCCGGGTTCGACACGCTGACGGCCGACCCCCTCGCCAGGGGGCCGGCCGTCGTCGTACCCCTCAACGGTCCTGACCGTGCTCCGGGCGCTGCTGGCCGTGCGGGTGCCGGTCGTGGTCGAACGCCTCGCGGGCCGCCTCCACCGCTCCGGCGGCACTGGCCGCCGCGACCATCGCGACCGCCTCGCCGCGCTTGCGAGCCCGCCGGTCGCGAAGGAACTCGAAGAAGATCGGCAGCACCGAGATCAGGATGATCAGGGCGACCACCGGCAGGATGTAGTGGTCGATCTTGTCGCCGATGGCCTGGTAGATCTGCTCGGCCAGCAGGTAGCCGATCAGCAGGATGCCGTCCACCCAGAGCACCGCGCCGACGATGTTCCACAGCAGGAACTTCTTGGCCGGCATGCCGAGCGCGCCCGCGACCGGGTTGAGGAACGTCCGGACGATCGGAATGAAGCGCGCCAGCACCACCGCCTTAGCCGGGCCGAACTTCTGGAAGTAGTACTCGGCCTTCTCCACGTACTCCTTCTTGAAGAGCCGCGAGTTCGGTCGTTCGAACATCGGCCGGCCGTACCGCGCGCCGAGCCAGTGCCCCAGCTGGGCGCCGACGATCGCGCAGATCGGGCCACCGATCAGCAGGCCGGCAAGGGAGAGGCGGGTGCCGTCGCCGAAGATCGCGTCCGCGACCGGTGACGAGGCGACCCCGGCGAGGAACAGCAGCGAGTCACCCGGGAAGAAGAAGCCCACCAGCAGGCCGGTCTCGGCGAAGAGGATCACCCACACGCCGATCAGCCCGAAGGTCTGCAACAGATCCTTGGGATCGAGCGGGTTCAGGGCGACGCTCTCCACGAGAGCGCGGGTCTTCTCAGCTGTGTCCACGGCCACAAAGGGTACCGAAGCCCGGGGCCCCGGCCGCGCCGGACCGGCCCCTCACCACCCGCCCGCGCCGTACGGCGCGGGCGGCAGCGTCCCGGCGTCGTGGGGTGCAATGACGGTGCCCCGCCGACCGTGGTGGTCGACGGGGCACCGGTGCCGCGGGGTGGATCAGGCGACGAAGCGGGTCCGGCGGCGCTTGGCCACCAGGTAGCCGCCGACGCCCGCGGCGAGCAGCAGCGCGCCGAGGCCGGCGATCAGGCCGGTGGACTGGCCGGTGATCGGCAGCGAACCACCGTCGCCGTCGCCGTCACCGTCGCCACCGCCCGTGCCGCCGGCCGCGTTCACCAGGATCTTGGCGACGTCGTTGGCCGGCTTCAGATCGTCGTAGAAGCCGCCCTCGCACTCGCACGGCACGTTGACCTTGACGGTGCCGGTGGCGTTGGTGATCACCTTGTCGATCCGGAACGTGAACTCACCGGCCAGCGTCTCGCCCGCAGGTGCGAACGGGCCCGGGTAGCAGCGGTACTCGCCGGCGCCGGGGCTGCCCGCCTCCGGCCACTCAACGTCGTTACCGGTCCGCGGCGCGCACTCCATCGGCACCGCGATGGCGGTGGTGCCGGTCGGCACCGTCACGTCGACGTACGTCACGTTGGCCTCGCTGCGGAGGTAGTCCAGCGTTGCCGGACCGTTGTTGCGGAAACCGAGGGCAGCGGTCAGCTCGGCGCCCTTCTTGCCGTTGAGCGTGGCACCGACGGCTTCCAGGTCGGCCCCGTTCTTGCCGGTGACGTCGACAGCCAGCCCGCTGAAGTTGTTGTTGGGTTCGGTGTCGGTCTGCACGGCACGGGCCGCGCGAGCGGCGGAGACCGCCTTCAGCGACAGCGTCTTGCCGTTGCCGCGGCGGGCCTTCTCCGCGCCGGCCTCGTCGCGGATCGCGAGGAGGTCCTCGAAGTCGGCCGGGGTCATGAACCAGGCGTAGCTGTTTTCGCGACCCGGCGCGTAGGTGTCGGTGGCCAGCTCGTAGTTGAAGGTGGCCGTCGCGCCAGCGGAGGCCGGGATCTTCTCATCGAAGATGCAGGCGAAGAGGAAGTCCTCGGCGTAGAGGCAGTTGTCGAACCGCTCCTTGGTCCGGATGCCGTAGTCGGTGTCGAACATGGCCACGACACCATCGACCTCGGTCGTGCCGACATTGAACACCGTCACCGGGGCCTGGAACTTGCCGCCGGGTGCCGCCGTCACCGTGGTGTCCGGCCCGCCCTGCAGGTCGACGCCCTCGCCGACCCGGACCCGAGAGGTGTAGCTGGCGATGTCCTTACCGGCGGCCTTGAGGCTGATCTTCAGCTCGCCGGTGTCGCCGTTCGTCGCCTTGTCGGTCGGCGCGATGACGACCTCGCCGAAGAAGCCGCCGAACAGCTCGTCAATGGTCACCGGGACCTGTTCGCGGCAGAGAAGTACGCCATCGCCGTCGGCGGCGCAGTCGTTGCCGCTCTCGCCCGCCAGCGTGATCTTGCCGGCGAGGCTGCTGTAGTCGTAACGCACCGAGACCTCGTTGAGCACCGTGGACTCGCTGCTGTACAGGGACGGAGACCGGACGACGCCAGCAGAGTCGGCGGCGACGGTGACGTCCTGGAAGTACAGGTCGAACTCGGCCGCAGGGGCGGCGAAGGCGGGGGTGGCGGAGGCGGCGACGAACGCGCCTGCGACGCCCAGCCCGGCGAGCCAACGCCGGGTGGAGTGGGTGAGCATGAGGGGGTTCCTCCAGTTGGGGGATCAGGTGGAGCCTGCGGATCTTAAGGAATCGCTCAGGCTCACTGCACCCCGTGGAGCCGCCCATTGCCTAAGACGAGCCAAAAGGTTGATCAGAGTCACCGCAATGTTCGGTCGGTCCGCTCCCGTCATCTGTGACAGGAGCCCCCGGGAGGTGCAGTGACGTACGAGGAGTTCGCGGACACGCGGCTGGCCCCGCTGCTGCGGTATGCGGTGATGCTGACCGGTGACCCGCACCAGGCCCAGGACCTGGTTCAGGAAACCATGGTCCGGGTCCAGCTCAACTGGCGTCGGGTCGCCCGCGCGGACTCGCCGGAGCGGTACGTGCGCCGGATGCTCACCAACCAGTACGTCGACTGGCGGCGCGGCTCGTGGGTTCGCCGGGTGCTGCTGCGCGGGGAACCCGACGCGTCGGTGCCGGCGCTCACCGACCATGCCCAGTCCGCCGTGGACCGGGATCAGATCTGGTCCTGGCTGTCTCGGCTGCCACGCCGGCAGCGGGCCGCTCTGGTGCTGCGTTACTACGAGGACCTGCCCGACATGGAGATCGCCGACATCCTCGGCTGTGCCGTCGGGACCGTTCGTTCGTCCATCTCCCGGGCCCTGGCGACGCTCCGGGCCGAGTACGTGGAGGCGTGACCATGATCGAGGATGACCTGCGTGCCGCGTTCGTTCGGCACGAACCGTTGACCCCGTCGACCGGCCCACTGCGGGCGTCGATCGACCGGCTCGCCGCTACCCGCCGTCGCCGCCGGCAGCGGTTCCAGGCCGCCGGTGTCACGCTCGCCCTGCTCGCCGCGCTCGGAGTCGGGGTGCCGCAACTGCGCCCCGACCGGCCGGTCGACGGCCCGTCGCTGTCCGGTCAACCGGCTGGCACGCCGTCCGAGGCGCTGAACGTCCTGCTGCTCGGGGTCGACGGCTTCGGTGAGCAACCGTCGTACCGGTTGGCGGACTCCGTCCTGCTGGTGCACATCCCGGCCGACCGGAGCCGGCCGTACCTCATCTCGTTGCCGCGCGACCTGGGGGTGTCGATCCCCGGCCGGGGGGTCGACAAGCTCAACAGCGCGTTCTTCACCGGTGCCGGCGAGCCCCGGCCCGACCTGGACGCCGGCTACGACCTGACCCGCCGGGTGGTCGCCGACCTGACCGGGGTACGCGTCGACGCCGGCGCGGTGCTGACCTTCGCGGGGCTGCGCCGGATCACCGACGCGGTCGACGGGGTGCAGGTCTGCCTGCCGAAGGAGGTCGAGTCCTGGCACACCCGTCGGACCTTCCCGGCCGGCTGTCAGCGGCTCGACGGCGCTGCCTCGGTCGACCTGCTGCGGCAACGGCGGGACCTTCCCGACGGCGCGTTCGACCGGGACCGTAACGCCCAGCGCTATGTCGCCGGTCTGATCCGAGCGGTGTCCGCTAAGGACGTGCTGAGCAACCCGGTGCGGCTCGCCGGGCTGCTGTCGGCCCCCGGTAAGGGTCTGGCGGTCGACGACGACGGCCTGCCGCTGACCAGGCTGGTGGCGGTGCTACCCGAGATGGACAGCGTCGACCCGGTGGGGCTCAGCCTCCCGGTCGGCGAGCCGGTGGACGACCGTACGCTGCTGCCGCTGGACCCGAAGCTGGGCAAGGCGTTTCTCGCCGCGCTGGCCGAGGACCGGTTGGCGCAGTGGGTGGCCCAGCACCCGGAGCGGGTCAACCCCGTTCGGTGACGGGGGACGGGGCGTTCGCGACGGTGCCCCGCCGGCCGGGTACGGGACGGCGGGGCACCGGTCGTGCGGGGTGGGTCAGGCGACGAAGCGGCTGTTCCGGCGGCGGGCGATCAGGTAGCTGCCCGCACCGGTGACGAGCAGCAGGACGCCGAGGCCGGCGATCAGGTTGGTGGGGGCGCCGGTGATGGGCAGCGAACCGCCGCCGCCGCCACCGCCGCCATCGCCGTCGTCCTGACCGCCGCCGCTCTGGGCCGCGTTGACCACGATGGCGGCCTTGTCGTTGGCCGGTTTGATGTCGGCCTTGAAGCCGCCACCGGCGGGGCATTCGCACGGCGCGTTGACCCGTACCGCGCCCCGGGCGTTGGGGATGACCTTGTCGATGCGCAGCCGGAACGCCATGGTGTAGGTCTTCCCGGCCACCAGGAGCATCTCCGACGCGCACAGGTACGTGCGGGTGCTGTCCTGCCGCAACCAGCAGTTCTTGGGAACCTCGACGGCGGAGGTGCCCGGCGGCAGCTCGACGTCGGTGTGGGTGGCGGCCTCGTACTCCTCGCTCACATTGTCGAGCGTCGCCGGGCCGTTGTTCCGGAAGCCGACGGTGGCCGTGACGACGGTGCCGGCCGTGCCCTTGAGCGCGGCCCCGATCGCCGCGAGGTCGGTGCCGTTCGTGCCGGTGGCCTTGATGGTCCACCCGGTGTAGTCGTTGCCCGGGTTGACGTCGGTCTGGTCGGCCTGCCGGGTGGCGCCGGACGTCTTGGCCAGGGTCAGCTTCGGGCCGCTGCCGGGGGTGGCCGCCCGGGCGCCGACTGCTTTCCGCACCTTGGTCAGGTCCTCGAAGTCGGCCACCGTCATGAACTGGGCGTAGCCGGACTGGTTGGTGGGGGCATAGGTGTCCCTGGCGAGTTCGAGTTTCAGCGTGGCGGCCAGCCCGGTGCCCACCGGGATCTCCTCGTCGAACTGACAGGAGACCAGGTGGTCGTCGGCGTAGCGGCAGTTGCTGAACCGGTCAGTGGTCCGGATCGAGTAGGCGAGGTCGAAGACCGCGACGAACCCCTCGACCGTCCGGTCGCCGGCGTTGGCCACGACCAGCGGCACCGAGAACTTCCCACCCGGCTTGGCCGAGGCGGTGGTGAACGGCCCGCCGGCCAGGTCGACGCCCTCGCCGACCCGGACGCGCGAGGTGTAGCTGCCGCTGCGCCCGCCGGCCGCCTGGAAACTGACCACGACGTCCCCGGAGTCACCGGGCTGCGCATCCTCGGTGAGGCCGATGCGCACCCGCTTGAGCCCGTTGCGGTAGATCCCGCTGCCGAGCGGCGGCTCCTCGTAGAGGACGACGTCGAAGGGCTCCTCGCAGACGAGAACGCCCGGCTCCGGGGCGGTGCACCGCTGGCCGTCCTCCTCGGAGACGACGGTGATCTTGTTGGCCAGGGAGCGATAGTCGTACCGCACGGAGACCTTGGACAGGGTCGTCGGCTCGTTGGCGTACAGGAGCAGGGCGCGGGTGGCCGGCTCCGAACCGACGGCCAGTGTGGTGTCCTGGAAGTAGGGCGCGATCGGGGCCGCGGCGACGGCGGGCGTGGCGGAGGCAGCGACCAACGCGCCGGCGGCGCCGAGCCCGGTCAGCCAGCGGAGCCAGTGCTTGAGCATGGGGGTCCTCCCGTGGGGATGCCTATGGCGCTCGTCCAACCTAGGGAGCCGTCAGCTCCTCCGGTAACCCTTTGGGATCGATATTTGTCGAACGGCCCGAACGGTTGAGCACCCTCTGGCGCAACGGGCAGCCGTCCCGGTGGCGGGATCAGCGGTAGTCGTCCTCGTCCCCGGTGACCACCCGGGCCTGCTCCATCGCGTCCCAGTCGTCGACCTCCAGGCCGCGGTGCGGCTCACCGTCGGTGTCGGCGGGGCCGGCGACGGTGGCCTGCTCGACCGCGTCCGCCGGATCGGCCTCCGGGTCGCGTTCGTCGGCTGCGAGGTGGTCGCCGGGGGTGAAGTCCTCATCGGGCTGACCCATCGTCCCTCCCGGGGGTCTCGGGGCACGGTTCCCACCCACCGTACGGGCTGGGCGGGCGTACCGCCCGGAAGCGGAGTAGGCCGAATCAGCCCTCGGCGACGTGACCCGATGCCAGGATGGTGCCGTGGGCTTCCTCATCAGACTGGCGATCACCGCTGTCGCGTTGTGGATAACCACGCTGATCGTGCCCGGGGTGGACGTGCACGCCCGATCGGGTGGCAACACCGCCCTCACCCTGATCGTGGTGGCGCTGATCTTCGGCGTGATCAACGCGGTGCTCAAACCGGTGATCCGGGTTGTCGGCTGCGTGTTCTACCTGCCGACCCTGGGCCTGTTCGCGCTGGTGGTCAACGCGTTGCTGTTCCTGCTCACCGACCGGATCGCCCGCGGGCTGGACCTGCCGTTCCAGGTGGACGGATTCTGGGCGGCGTTCTGGGGAGCCATCGTGATGACAGTGGTGACCTGGTTGATCAGCGTCATCGTGCCGGACAACCCGGGCCGCCGGTGAACGGCTAGCACCCGGGTCGGTTGTTCCGGCGCACCTCACCTACGGGATACTTCCGGCGGAGGACAGCGCGGTCCGGCGCACAAATGAAGAACAGCGGCCAGCACGGCCGAGAGTGGTAAGTAAGGAGCGCATCACATGCCCATCGCTTCCCCCGAGGCTTACGCGGAGATGCTGGACCGCGCCAAGGCTGGCCGGTACGCGTACCCCGCGATCAACGTGACCTCCTCCCAGACGCTGAACGCGGCGCTCAAGGGCTTCGCCGACGCGGAGAGCGACGGCATCATCCAGGTCTCCACCGGTGGCGCCGAGTACCTCTCCGGCCCCTCGATCAAGGACATGGTCACCGGTGCCGTCGCGTTCGCCGCGTACGCGCACGAGGTGGCCAAGAAGTACTCGGTCAACATCGCCCTGCACACCGACCACTGCCCGAAGGACAAGCTGGACGGGTTCGTCCGTCCGCTGATGGGCATCTCGCAGGAGCGGGTGAAGCGCGGCGAGCAGCCGCTCTACCAGTCGCACATGTGGGACGGCTCGGCCGTGCCGGTCGCGGAGAACCTGGAGATCGCCGCCCAGCTGCTCGACGAGGCAGCCAAGGCCAAGATCGTCCTTGAGATCGAGGTCGGCGTCGTCGGTGGCGAGGAGGACGGCGTCGAGAACGCCATCAACGACAAGCTCTACACCACCACCGAGGACGGCCTGGCCATGGTCGAGGCGCTCGGCCTCGGCGAGAAGGGCCGCTACATGGCGGCGCTGACCTTCGGCAACGTGCACGGCGTCTACAAGCCGGGCAACGTCAAGCTCCGTCCGGAGATCCTCAAGCAGATCCAGGACGCCGTCGGCGCCAAGTACGGCAAGGACAAGCCGCTCAGCCTGGTCTTCCACGGCGGCTCGGGCTCCCTGCTCAGCGAGATCCGCGAGGCGCTGGACTACGGCGTGGTGAAGATGAACATCGACACCGACACCCAGTACGCCTTCACCCGCCCCGTCGCGGACCACATGCTCCGCAACTACGACGGCGTGCTGAAGATCGACGGCGAGGTCGGCAACAAGAAGCAGTACGACCCGCGCGCCTGGGGCAAGGCCGCCGAGGCCGGCCTGGCCGCCCGGGTCGTCGAGGCGTGCGAGCACCTGCGCTCCACCGGCACCACGATGACCAAGTAACGACGTCCCACCCACGGCCGGCTCCCCGCACGGGGGCCGGCCGTCGTCGTCAGGTCGTCAGGTCGTCAGCAGGCGTACGGCCTCGCGAACGTCATCGGTCAGGTGGATCGTCGACGACAGGTCACCGAACGGGGACGCGGCCAGCAGCGGGCGCAGCAGCGCCTCCACCGGCAACTCCCCGGTCCAGTAGTCGCGGTCCAGGAAGATGTACGCCCCGCTGGCCCCGTCGGTGCCGTAGTAGGTCTTGGTGGCCGCCTGGAACACCTCCTGCACGGTGCCCGCCCGCCCCGGCGCGAAGACGATGCCACCCCGGGCGAGGCGCAGGATGGTGTCCTCCCGGATCGCGTTCGAGAAGTACTTGGCGATCCGCCCCGCGAACAGGTTCGCCGGCTCGTGCCCGTACAGCCAGGTCGGAATGGCCAGCCCGCCCGCCCGCGCCCAGCCCAGCTCGGCGCCACGCTGCCGGGGCACCCCCGCGTACCGTTGCCGGACCGTCAACGCCGTGGCCGTGTACCGGTGGTGGTCGGTGAAGTCCGGGGCGGTGGCCAACAGGTCGATCGCCGCCGTGACCTCGGCCGCCGGCTGGTCCGCCAGGTAGGCGCCGAGGTTCGCGGCCTCCATCACCCCGGGGCCGCCACCGGTCACCACCAGCCGGTCGGCCCGCGCCAGCTCCCAACCCAGCACGGCCGCCATCCGGTACGCGGGACTGCCGCGCCGCACCGCGTGGCCACCCATGATGCCCACCACCGACTGCGGCCCGTACGCAGCCAACCAGACCCGGGTGGCGTCGGCCAGCGCGTTGTCCACGCCGTGGTCGTGCAGCCGCTGACCCAGCGCCTCCCTGACGTCCGGCAGCGCGCCGCCGTGCGCCCGGTAGTGGTCGTACACCCGGGTGTCGTACATCCCGGTGAACCCGCCCTCGGCGAACCCGGCGGCCAGCTCCTCCGGGGTGTAGAGGTGGGTCGGCTGGGTCGGGTACGGCAACCCGGAGAACGGCGGCACCACGTTCGCGCCGCGCCGGACCAGGTCGGCGCCCACGTCCCGGGCCGCGAACCGGCAACCGACGAAGAGGGTGCCGGTGACGTCGACACCGGTCAGGTCGGGCACCGGCGCGAGGTCGAGCCGCAAACCCTGCACGGTCAGCCCGGTCAGCCGACCGGTGGTCAGCTGCTGGTCGAACTCGGCCCGGGTCTGGATCTCGCCGGCGTGCAGGTGCGGTTCGATGACGTCTGCGGGAGGTGGGGTCGGCACCGGGCCATCCTGCCCCTCCGCCGGGGCAGGTCAAACCTCGGGCCGGGGGCGGAACCGACAGGAGCCCGGCGGTCGTGGCCACCGGGCTCCTGCATAACCGGTTCCTGGGGAGGCTCCGGACCATTAGTTGTAATGGAAAACACCAGGCGGCGGCATAGGCCGCAGGCGTGACCAACTCCTCAGCCGTTCAGCGGAACACGTCGGCCGACCCGCTCGCGTGTCGCCCTGTCCAGCGGGTTGAATGGGGCGATGCAGAACCTTTTGCCAGAGCCACCGGCCACCCGCCTGCCCGTGAACGACGAGGCCGACGCCGCCCTGGCCGCCGCCAACGAGGCCGGCACCGATGAGGCGTACGCCGACGTGGCGGCCGGCTTCCCGACCTACAGCGCCGCCTGGGCGGAGCTGGCGGCGCGGGCCTTCACGCAGGGCCAGGTGGTGACGGCGTACGCGTACGCCCGCACCGGCTACCACCGGGGCCTCGACCAGCTGCGCCGCAGTGGGTGGAAGGGGCACGGCCCGGTGCCGTGGTCGCACGAGCCCAACCAGGGTTTCCTCCGCTGCCTGTACGTGCTGTCCCGGGCGGCCGACGAGATCGGCGAGGCCGACGAGGCGGCCCGCTGTGCCCAGTTCCTGCGCGACTGCGACCCGGAAGCGGCGGACGCGCTCGCGAGCAACTGACCCCACCCCGACGGCCGGCCCGACATCGGGCCGGCCGTCGGCGGGTCACAGCCCTTCGGCGACCGCGGCGGCGATCTTCAGCCAGGCGTCCCGGGTGGCCGAGGAGAGCCCGCCGTACCGGATCGGCTCGCCACTGTCGATGAGTCGCTCGTACGGGGCCAGCAGCACCGCCCGGGTGCGGGCCGCGAAGTGCTCCTGGATGGCCGGCAGGTCGATCTCCTTGCGGGACGGCGGCATCGACACCACCGTCACGGCCTGCCGGACCAGCCGTTGCCGGCCGCTCTGCTCCAGGTGGTCGAGCATCCGGGCCGCCGTCTCGGCGGAGTCGTTACGAGCCGACATCGTGACCACCAACTGGTCCGTGGCGTCCATCGACGCCTGCCAGTTCTGCGCCCGGACGTTGTTCCCGGTGTCCACGAAGATCAACTTGTAGAACCGGCTGACCACCTCACGGATCTCGGCGAACGCGGCGGCGGTCAACATCTCGCCACCGGTGGCCGACTCGTCCGAGGCCAGTACGTCGAACATCCCCTCGCCCTGGGAACGCACGTACTGCGACAGGTCACCCACCCGCCCGTGCGCGCCCTGGAACTGCCCGAGGTCACGCAGCATGTCCCGCACCGTGCGGGAGTGGAAGTCCTGCTGGGCGCGCATCCCCAGGGTGCCCTGGGTCTCGTTGTTGTCCCAGGCCAGCACGTAGCCGCCACGCTTCTGACCGAACGTCATCGCGAGCAGCAGGATCGCCACCGTCTTGCCCGCGCCACCCTTCGGGTTGACGACCGTCACCTGCCGCAGACCGCCGAAGTTGCGGCGCACCATCTCGATGTCCCGCTTGAGCTCCTGCTCGTGCCGGCCCGGGGCGAGCCGGAGCAGGCCCATCTTGTTGACCACCGCGCGTACACCCATGGTCGCCACCGGGTCGGCGGGTCGGACCTGGCGGCGTCGGGCGAAGTCCTCGGCGGTCGGCGCGGCGGTGTCCTCCGGTGTCCAGCTCGCGTCCGGGTACGCCGTCGCGTCCGGGTACCCCGGTGCCGGCACCCGGGTCACCCCGTCGGCCTCCTGGTACGGCTGCCCCGGCGTACCGGCGGGTGAACCCTGCTGCCAGGGCGGTGGGTACCAACCCGGCGAGGGCGGGAACGGTCCCGGCGGTGGGGTCGCCGGCCCGGCCTGTGACGCGACGGGCGGCGGCGCGGGAGGGCCGGGCGGCGGGTAGCTGAACTGCGTCACGTCGGGCGGCGGCGGAATCTGCGCCGAGCCGGTCTGCCCGGGGACGGGCGGCTGCCCCGGGTGCGCCTGCGCGGGACCGACGTACGGGACGACGGGAGGCGGGGGCGGAATCGGAGGCGTCGCGCTGGCCTCGTCCTGGGCGGGTGCCGCTCCAGCCGGGCGTTGCGGCGGATACGCCCACGGCGACTCGGCGATCGGCCGCCCCGGCCCATCGGCGGGCCCGTCTGCACCGGGCCCGCCTGCCTGCGGTGCCGGTCCACCTGCCTGTGCGGCCGGCGTATTGGGGTGCGCTGTTGGTCCGCCGGCCTGCACCGTCGGTCCATTGGGCTGCGCTGTCGGTCCGTCGGGCTGTGGTGTCGGTCCGGCCGCTGCGCTGCCAGCGGCCGAGGGGGCTGCCGGCGCTGGGCCGGTGGTGCTCGGGCTGCCGGTGGTGCTCGGGCTGCCGGTGGTGTTCGGGCTGCCGGCGGACGCGGTGGCGGCGGGGACGGCCCGCTCGGTGGTCGCCGCGGTGGGGTCGGTGGCTGCGGGGCGATCCAGGGTGAAGGGCAGGTCCAGGTCGACACCCCCCGGCGCGACCGGAGCGGCGGTCGGAGCCCGGTCGCCGGGCGGTACGTGCGCCGCCTCGCCGGCCCGGCTGGCCACGTCGGGCGCGGCACCGGCCGCGTCGTGCGGGGCGGGTCGGCCGTCCCCCGGCGCGGGGGCGACGTTCGGAACCGCAGCGGCAGCGGTCGCGGGCAGGCCGGCGTCACCTGACCCGCCGTTGCTTCCGGGGCCGGGTGCCGGCGGTGTCGGCTGGCCACCGGTCGCTGGCGGCGGGGGCACGGCGGCCGGATCGGTCGCCGGTGGCCAGCTCGGCTGCGCCGGCGCCCAACCCGACCCGACGCCGGACGGGCCGCCGGGCCCCCAGCCGGGGGCCGGGACGGCGCCGGTGAGCGACGGGTAGTCCGACGGCGAGGGCGGTGACTGGGCCGGGGCGCCGGGCTGGCCGGGAACCGGCGGTCGCCCGATCGGAGGCGCGGCCACCGGTGGCGTGACCGGCGCTGTGACCGGCGACGGCCCACCCCGTTGCTCGGCGACCGCAGCCCAGGGCGGGGCGGTGCCCCGGTCGCCCGGATCCGGCGGCCAGAGTGGTTCGATGTCCCGCTCCGGCGCCGGCTGCTGGCCGGGCACCTGCGCCCGGTCGGCGTTCTCGTCCATTACGGCCCTCCCCAGTCCTCCTGCGAGGATAGGCCCATTCGCCGGGCAGGGCCGATCGGCGCAGGCGGGTCGGCCGGTCGATGCGTCGAGGTCAGCTCGACCAGACCGCCCAGGCCCCCGGCTCGATCCACCAGGAACGCTTGCGGGTCAGTTCGCCCTCGACACCATCGTCGAGGTACGGCACCTTGCCCTCCCGGGGCAGCACCGACACCGCCCGTCCACGGGCCCGCCGAACTTCGAGGCGTACCCGCTTGCGTCCCCAGGCCGAGCGGACGACAACCGGCACGGCCACCGCGACCTCGACCTGGCCGTCGGCCGGGTCCGGCGCGGTCAGCAGCGTGACGTCGTCGAGCGTCGCGTACCCGCCGGCGTTGCCGACCGCGCAGGCCAGCAGCGGTTCCGCGCCGTCGGTGAGAATGGTGTCGTCGACCTCCACCCGGGCGCGCCAGTGCAGCGGCCGGCCGGCGTCGTCGGCGGCGCCGAGCAGCGCGCCGTCCAGGGTCACCGAGCCGCCGTCGTTGCGGAGCAGGTCCAGTCGGCGCGGCGTGCCGTCCAGCACCGCGGCGGCCACCGCCGCCGGGTCCCGGGGCAGCCCGAGCTGCGCCGCCAGGTCCCGGTGGGTGCCGCCACGGGCCGGGTCGAGCGGGAGTACGGCCACCGGCGGCAGGTCGGGCAGGGTCCGGTTGCCGGGCAGGTCCGCCGGGCGCTTGCTGGGCGCCGGGGCGTACCGCTTGACCAGCCGGCGCAGCACGGCCCGCAACTGCCCGTCGCTGGCCGTGGCGACGACCAGCCGGGTCTTGCTGTCCGGGTCCGGCCAGGTGAGGCCGTCCGGGCGGGCCGGGCCGTCGAACCGGGCCAACACCGCGTCGATCTCGGCGTCGGAGCGGGCGGTGATCGTCTCCACCCGGGCGCCCCGGGCGTTCAGCGCGTCGGCGCAGGCCAGCACCGGCACCCGTGGCCGTTCCGTCGCGCACTTTTCGGCTTCGGCCTGATCGCTGCTTGGCTGGCCGGCGTCGGTCTGGCCCGTCGGGGCGGTGTCGGCCCCCGTCGCGCCGCCACAGCAGGCCCCGCCGCTGCCACAGGCCCCGGGAGCGTCCCGCTCCGAACCGAGGGTGAGCAGCACCACGTCGTACACGGAAGGAGCCTCCTGCCTCTCGACGCGACCCCTGCCGGCCACGCCGTCATTACTTGTTAACCTGACACCCCGGGCTCGCCGAGCGGTCGCCACCTGGCACCCGAGCCTTCTGGAGGCGGAAAAGATGCCAGCGATCGTGCTCATCGGCGCTCAGTGGGGCGACGAGGGCAAGGGCAAGGTTACCGACCTGCTGGGTGAGCGGGTCGACTACGTCGTGCGCTACTCCGGCGGCAACAACGCCGGACACACGGTGATCACCCCGGACGGCCAGAAGTACGCGCTGCACCTGATGCCGTCCGGCGCGCTCTCACCGGACGCGATGATCATCATCGGCAACGGTGTGGTGGTCGACCCGAAGGTGCTGCTCGCCGAGATCGACGGCCTGGCCGAGCGCGGCGTCGACGTGTCCCGGCTGCGGATCTCCGGCGACGCGCACCTGATCATGCCGCACCACCGGGCGCTGGACCGGGTCATCGAGCGCTACCTCGGCTCGTCCCGGATCGGCACCACCGGCCGTGGCATCGGCCCGGCGTACGGGGACAAGGTCGCCCGGATCGGCATCCGCCTCCAGGACCTGCTCGACCCGGGCATCCTGCGCAAGAAGCTGGAACTCGCGCTGCGCGAGAAGAACCAGATCCTGTTCAAGGTCTACAACCGCAAGGCGATCGACCTCGAGGCGACAGTCGAGGAGTACCTGGAGTACGCGGAGCGGCTCAAGCCGTACATCGCGGAGACCCGGGCGATGCTCTGGGACGCCCTGGACCGGGGCGAGACGGTGCTGCTGGAGGGCGCCCAGGCCACCATGCTCGACATGGACCACGGCACCTACCCCTTCGTGACCTCGTCCAACCCGACCGCCGGTGGCGCCTGCGTGGGCGCGGGCATCCCGCCGACCGCGATCAACAAGGTCATCGCGGTGAGCAAGGCGTACACCACCCGGGTCGGTGCCGGGCCGTTCCCGACCGAGCTGTTCGACGCCAACGGGGACCACCTGCGCAAGATCGGCGCGGAGTACGGCACCACCACCGGGCGGGAGCGCCGGTGCGGGTGGTTCGACGCTGTCGTGGCCCGGTACGCCTGCCGCCTCAACGGCGTCACCGACCTGGTCATCACGAAGCTGGACGTGCTCACCGGGCTGCCCAAGGTGCCGATCTGCGTCGGCTACGAGATCAACGGCGTGCGGGTCGACGACATGCCGATGAGCCAGACGGACTTCCACCACGCCAAGCCGGTCTTCGAGGAGCTCGACGGCTGGTGGGAGGACATCACCAAGGCCCGCACCGCCGAAGACCTGCCGGAGAACGCCCGCCGCTACATCGCCCGGGTCGAGGAACTCTGCAACACCAGGGTGAGCGTCGTAGGCGTAGGCCCAGGCCGAGAAGAAAACGTCCACCTCCACCCCCTCCTGCCCTAACCCCACCCCCACCCCCCTTTCTGCGTTGATCATGAGGTTGACGGAGTGTTCGATCTACGAATGCCCCGTTAACCTCATGATCGACGGGAGAGCTGGCGGGTTTTGTCCACAGGGTTATCCACAGGGGTGGTCGGGTGGCTGGTGAACGGCCAGCGTGGTCGTCGTGGATCGTGCAGACCTTGTACGCGTCATCGCCGGCGACCAGGATGGCTTGATCACTCGAGCGCAGGCGTTGCGTGCCGGCTTCAGTCGACACGACATCGACCATCTGGTGACCGTCGGGCGGTGGCGACCACTCGCACGAGCGGTCTACCTGGTCCGCAGCCGCTCCATCGAATCACCGGACCGTCAGTGTCGTATCCGCGCCGCTGTGCTCTCGTTGGGCCCGCAGGCTCACGCGGTGTTCGGTACAGCGGCAGAGCTGCACGGCATTGCCGGTCTGCCGCGTCGCGACGAAATCCACGCGGCGCTTCCGGGCAGGGCGGCGAAGCTGGCGCGGGTGTCGGACCCTGCAATCGTGCTGCACCAACTCGAACACCCTCTGGGCGCCGTGGTGCAGGTGAACGGGATCGCGGCTACGGAGCCACGGCTGACCGTGTCCGAGATCATCCTGCGGGAGTGCCGGTACTCGGCGGTCTCGGTGCTCGATTCCGCCCTCAACCGGGGGCTACTCACGCCCGAATGCCTGGCAATCATTCCAGCGCTGATTCGAGGCCGACGTGGTGCGGTCGCAGCACGCGGCTACCTAGCTGAGGCGGATGGCCGGGCACAGTCGCCGCTGGAGACTCGCTCTCGACTGCGATGCGTCGACGGGGGAGTTCCACCGGACACGCTGCAGTTGGAGGTGCGTGACGACGACGGCTATCTGCTCGGCATCGGCGACCTGGGCTGGCGCGGTCCAAGGCTGATCGCCGAGGCGGACGGCCGAGACGCGCACGGCACCCCGGAGGCCGCCTACGCCGACCGCCGTCGCCAGAACCGCCTGGTCAACGCCGGATGGACCATCCTCCGTTTCACCTGGCAGGACACCCTCCACCCCACCTACATCCCCCAAACGGTCCGCCAAGCGATCGCAGCCCTTCACGCCCGTCGATCATGAGGTTAACCGGCCAGTGGATCATCAGATGGCCCGTCAACCTCATGATCAACTAGGCTGGGGAGGGGGACAGTAGGATCTCGGGCGTGCGGGTTCTTTTGGTGGGTGGCGGTGGGCGGGAGCATGCGCTCGCGCTCGGGTTGGCGGCGGACGCGGGCGTTTCGGCGGTGATTGCGGCACCGGGTAATCCGGGGATCGCGAGCGTGGCCGAGCTGCGGACGGTCACTGCGACAGACCCGGCCGCGGTGGCGGCGCTGGCCGTGGAGACGGCGGCTGACCTGGTGGTGATCGGGCCGGAGGCGCCGCTGGTCGCCGGGGTCGCCGATGCGGTCCGCGCCAAGGGCATCGCCGTGTTCGGTCCGTCCGGCGCGGCCGCCCAGCTGGAGGGCTCCAAGGCGTTCGCCAAGGACGTGATGACCGCCGCCGGTGTGCCGACCGCCCGGGCGTTCGTTTGCACGGACGAGGCGAGCACCGCTCGGGCGCTGGACGAGTTCGGCGCGCCGTACGTGGTGAAGGACGACGGGCTCGCCGCCGGCAAGGGCGTGGTGGTGACCGACGACCGGGCCGCCGCGCTGGCACACGCCAACGAGTGTGGCCGGGTCGTGGTCGAGGAGTTCCTCGACGGCCCGGAGGTCAGCCTCTTCGTGGTCACCGACGGCGAGGCGGCGCTGCCGCTGGTGCCGGCACAGGACTTCAAGCGGCTCGGCGACGGCGACACCGGGCCGAACACCGGTGGCATGGGCGCGTACGCACCGCTGCCCTGGGCCCCGGCTGGCCTGGTCGACGAGGTGATGCGCGACGTGGTGCACCCGACGCTGGCGGAGATGCGCCGCCGGGGCACCCCGTTCGCCGGTCTGCTCTACGTGGGGCTCGCGATCACCGCCGCCGGCCCTCGGGTGATCGAGTTCAACGCGCGTTTCGGTGACCCGGAGACCCAGGTGGTGCTCGCGCTGTTGGAGACGCCGCTGGGTGGGCTGCTGCACGCGGCGGCCACGGGCACGTTGGCCGAGCACCCGCCGCTGCGGTGGCGGGACGGCAGCGCCGTGACCGTGGTGCTCGCCGCGCCGGGTTATCCGGCCGCGCCGCGCACCGGTGACGTGATCACCGGCGCGGAGGGTCCGGGCATCATCCACGCGGGCACCGCCCGCCGGGCCAGCGACGGCGCGTTGCTCTCCGCCGGCGGCCGGGTTCTCTGCGGTACGGCCACCGGCGCCGACCTGGCCGCCGCGCGGGACGCCGCGTACGCGCTGGTGGACGGGGTGGAATTGGCCGGCTCGCAGCACCGCACCGACATTGCCGCCGCCGCCATCGACGGCCGGATCACGATTCCCGGCTGAAACCGGGCAACCCCCGGCCGCCCCGCCGCCGTTTGAGCGGTGAGACGAGGGGGTGGCCGGAATGCCGGTCGATGTCGAGGGTTACCGCGACTACGTCGGTGCGCGGCTGGAGCCGCTGCGCCGCACGGCGTACCTGCTCTGCGGTGACTGGCACACGGCCGACGACCTGGTGTCGACGGCGCTGGTCAAGTTGCTCCGGCACTGGTCGCGGGTATCAGTCATGGCCAACCCGGACGCGTACGTCCGGCGGACCCTGCTGCGGGTCTGGCTGGACGAGCGGCGTCGGCCGTGGCGGCGGGAGGCCGCCTGGGCCGAGGTGCCGGACAGCGCGGTCGCGGCCACTGGCACCGACGGCGCGGCGGACCGCCTGACCATCCTCGCTCTGCTGGCCGAGCTGCCGCCGCGTCGCCGTGCGGTCCTCGTGCTGCGCTACTTCTGCGACCTGTCCGTCGAGGAGACCGCGCAGGAACTTGGCTGTACTCCGGGCACCGTCAAGAGCCAGTCGGCGCGTGGTATCGAGGCGATGAGAGCCCGCCTCGCCCCGATGCCGGATCGAGTCGAGGAGGTACGCAACGATGGATGAGCTTCACGACCAGCTGCGTGCGGCGGTCGCCCAGGCGCCGCCGACTCGGATCGACGTGGACGAACTGATCCTGGCCGACCGGCGTCGCCGCCAGCACCGGGCGTGGGCGTTGACCGGCTCCGGGGTTGCCGTGGCGATGATCGCATTGACGTCGACACTGGTCACCGGACCGTACCGGGACGCGCGGGAGCCGACGGCGAACACCGGCCCGTCACTCTGTGCCCAGCCGAACGCGTCTGCCGGCGGGTCCGAGCCGCCGTTCGAGCGGTACGGCACGGCGCACCCGTTCCCGTCGGAGCCGCCGGCCGCCGCCGTGGTCCGACTGACCGTGGCGCTGCGCACCGCCCTGAGCGTCAACCTGCCTCGTGAGCTGACTGTCGATTCGGGGGTGCCCGGGTGTCCGCTGCCGCAGCTGTCGTACGAGCGCACGATAACGGGGTACGTCTACGGGGTGACGGTCAAGCTGTCCAGGGGTGGTGACCAGGGCGATCTGGTCATCGGGATGCGTCCGACCCTCGGGGCGGTTCTTGGATGCCGGGCCGGCCCGTCCGGTAACGACTGTTCGGTCGAGCGGTTCCCGGACGGGACCGAGGCGGCCTCGGGTACCGATGCCGACTCGGCGGGTGCCGGCTCCCTTACCGCGACGGTGCTGCGTCCCGATGGGACAACGGTGGTGGTCAAGCTGGATCAACCCGGTGCGTCCGTGGACCAGCTGTTGCTGACCGAGGATCAGCTGGTGACCATTGGCCGGTGGCCGGGTTTCAACCTGTACCCGTGAGCGACGCGCTTCCCAACCGTCAGCCGTAGTAGCGGCGGAGTTCCCTGGTGAGCACCTTCCCGGTGGCATTGCGGGGCAGGTACTTCACGAAGATCACGTCCCGGGGCATGCTGAACCGGGCCAGGAAGTGCCTGACGTATTCGCGTACCGCCTCGGGGTCGAGCGTCTCCCCGGGGTGCAGGGCGAGGAACGCGGAGAGGCGCTGGCCGTAGTCGGGGTCGGGCACGCCGATCACTGCCGCCTCGCGGACCTGTGGCAGTTGCGCGAGCAGGTCCTCCACCTCGGACGGGAAGACGTTCTCGCCGCCGGAGACGATCATGTCGTCGGCCCGGCCGTCGACGAAGAGCAGACCGTCGGCGGTGAGCCGGCCGAGGTCGCCGGTGTCGAGCAGGCCGTCGCGGGTTTCCCGGTTGGCACCGGAGGTGTAGCCCTCGAAGAGCATCTCGTTGCCGACGAAGATCCGCCCGACCTGTCCGTCCGGCACGGGTTGGCCGTCGTCGTCGAGTATCTGCAGTCTGGTGCCGTGCGGTGGACGACCGGCAGTGGTGGGCGCCTGGCGCAGGTCCCGGGGGTCGGCGATGGAGGCCCAGGAGACCTCGGTGGACCCGTAGAGGTTGTAGATGACGTCTCCGTAGACGTCCATGAACGTGGAGGCCAGCCCACCGGGCAGGGCGGAGCCGCTGACCGCGACCACGGTGAGTGGCGGGCGCGGGTCCGGCGGGGGCACCTCCAGCAGTCGCTGCAGCATCACCGGTACGGCGAAGAGCGCGTTGCACCGGTGCGCGGTCAGGGCGGCGAGCGTGGCGGTCGGGTCGAAGCGACGGTGCAGCACGATGGTGGCCCGCAGCGCCAGGCAGACCTGGAGGGCGGCGAATCCCCAGGTGTGGAAGATCGGCGCGGCGATCATCACCCGGTCCCGGGCGTGCAGGGGGATGCGGTCGATGATGGACACCAGCGGGCCGAAGCCGCCGGGCGTGGGCCGTCGGGCGCCCTTGGGCGTGCCGGTGGTGCCGGAGGTGAGCACGATGATCCGGCCGTCGCGTTCCGGCGGGTGCAGGTCGCCCGGGAGTGCCCCGGCCACCAGTTCCTCGCGGGCGCGTTCGTCGAGCCGGGTCAGTTCGGCGGGGAGGCCGAGGACGCGCTCGGTGAACTCGTCGTCGTGCACGAGTAGCCGCAGCCGCTGTTCCTCGGCGACGGTGCCCAGTTGGGCGGCGCTGAGCCCGGTGTTGACCAGCACGGCGTCGACGCCGAGCAGGGTGGCGGCGACGATGGTCTCGATCAGCCCGTGGTGGTTGCGGCAGAGCACGCCGATCCGGTCGCCGGCCTGGACGCCGAGCCCGGCCCGCATCGAGCGGGCCATCCGTTCGGCCCGGTCGAGCAGTTCGTGGTAGGTCAGCTCGACGCCGTCCTCGTCGATGACGGCTGGACGGCCGGGGTCCCGGGCGGCTGCTTGGCGTAGCTCGCCTGCCAGGCTCCACCCCCACGTCCGCAACGCGTTGAGCTGCGAGGCGACCCGGATCGGGCTGCCGGGGGTGAGCAGCCCACGACGGGTCAGCGTGGCGACGATGAACGGCAGGTCCATGCCGCAGACCTCCTTGGGGTGGTACGCGGACGGGGCAGCGGCTACCCCGTCCATCAGGGCTTCTTTCTTTGATCATGCACTGGGCGCGGCTGAGGGCCCAGTTGGCGTCGGCGTGGGGTGACGAAGACGGCACAGATCGTGGAATCCGGGCCGCGTCGGCCCGACCGGCGCGAAGGCGGTCGGGCCGACGGCGGTCAGCGGATCTGCATCCCGGAGATGGCCCGGGAGATGACCAGTCGTTGGATCTCCGAGGTGCCCTCGAAGATGGTGTAGATCTTGGCGTCCCGGTACCAGCGCTCGACCGGGTGGTCACGCAGGAAGCCGGCCCCGCCGAGCAGTTGCACCGCCTTCTCGGTGACCGAGACCGCCACCTCGCCGGCCTTGAGCTTGGACATCGAGCCCTCGCCGGCGGTGAACGGGCGGTTGTTGCGGCCCATCCAGGAGGCCCGCCAGACCAGCAACCGCGCCGCGTCGATCTCCATCCGCATGTCGGCCAGCGCGAACGCGACCGCCTGGTTCTCGATGATCGGGCGTCCGAACTGGACCCGGTCCTTCGCGTAGTCCAGCGCGTACTCGTAGGCGGCGCGGGCCACGCCGAGCGCCTGGGCGCCGACGGTGGGTCGGGACAACTCGAAGGTGCGCATCGCGGCCTGTCCGCTGGCCCGTTGCCCGGAGCGGGCGCGCGCCAACCGTTCGTCGAGGGCGTCCTTGCCGCCGAGCAGGCAGCGGCCGGGGACGCGTACCCCGTCGAGGAAGACGTCGGCGGTGTGGGACGCGCGGAGGCCGAGTTTGCGCAGCTTACGGGTGGCGGCCAGGCCGGGGGTGCCGGGCGGTACGACGAACGCCGCCTGGCCGCGCGAGCCGAGCGTGGGGTCCACCGAGGCGGTGACCACGTGCACGCCGGCGATGCCGCCGTTGGTGGCGTACGCCTTCTGGCCGGTGAGCACCCACTCGTCGGTGGCCTCGTCGTAGACGGCCCGGGTGCGCATCGCGCCGACGTCGGAGCCGGCCTCCGGCTCGCTGGTGCAGAACGCGGCGACGGCCGGCGAGTCGACGTCGCCGAAGCACTGCGGCACCCACTCGACCATCTGGTCGGGGGTGCCGGCGCCGTAGATGGCGGCGACGGCGAGGGAGGTGCCGAAGATGCTCAGCCCGATGCCGGCGTCACCCCAGAAGAGTTCCTCGCTGGCGATGGGTAGGGAGAGCCCGGTCGGGTCGGCCCAGCAGGTGGCGAGGAACTCGAAGCCGTAGAGGCCGACCTTGGCGGCTTCCTGGATCACCGGCCACGGGGTGTCCTCGCGTTCGTCCCACTCGGCGGCGGCTGGGCGCACGACCTCGGCGGCGAAGCCGTGCACCCAGTCGCGTAGATCCCGCTGTTCCTCGTTCAGGTCGAGCGAGAACTCAGCCATGTCAGGCCTTGGGGATGTCGAACAGGTTGGCGATGTTGGCGGCGAGGCCGAGGTCGCCCTTCGCCTTCAGCTTGCCGGTCATGAACATCATCACCGGGTTGGCGCCACCGGAGACGATCTTCAAAAACTCGACCGGGCCCATGGTGAGGCTCAGCTTCGGGTCGTGCTGCGGGGTCTCGTTGACGACGCAGGTGCCGTCGGCGATGACCACCTCGTAGGTGTCGCTGCCGCCGTCGGGCCGCCCGGTGATGATCCAGTGGATGACCGCGTTGGTGGAACCGGCCCGGTCGGCGCGGAACAGCGACGGCATCCGACCGAACACCTCGCCGAGGACCTTGTCCCGCATGTCACCGGACATCACCTGGGCGATCTTGTCGTCCGGGGTGGACTTGACCAGCTGGGCGAACTCCTTGGGGCCGACGTTGGCGAAGGTGGCCGGGTCGAAGTCAGTCATCAGGTGCGCCTTCCGAAGATTTGGCTACTCGCGCGTAACCCTACGCACGAGTAGGTATGCTCGCAAGGTGTCCACCGTTCCCGCCTTCAAGCGCCTGCCACGCGCCGTCCGCGAGCAGCAGATGCTCGACGCGGCCGTCAAGGTCTTCTCCCGACGCGGCTTCCACGCCGCCAGCATGGACGAGATCGCGGAGGACGCCGGCATCTCCAAACCCATGGTCTACGCGTACCTGGGCACCAAGGAGGAGCTCTTCGTCGCCTGCCTGCACCGGGAGGGCACCCGGATGATGCAGGCCATCGCCGGGGCGGCGGCCCCCGACCTGCCAGCCGACGAGCGGCTCTGGCGCGGGCTGAGGGCGTTCTTCGGCTTCGTGGGCGCGCACCGGGACGGCTGGGCGGTGCTCTACCGGCAGGCCCGGGGCGAGCAGCCGTTCGCCGGCGAGCTGGCCACCATGCGGGCCCGGCTGGTCGATGTGGTCGCCGGGATGCTCGACCACGCGCTGCGCGCCGAGGGCCGCGAGATCGCCGCCCTCGACCTGGAGGTCGTCGCGTACGCCCTGGTTGGCGCGACCGAGTCGCTGGCCGACTGGCTCGCGGACCACCCGGACGCCGACCCGGAGAAGACCGCCACCCGGATGATGAACGTGGCCTGGCTCGGTGCCGCCCAACTCCTGCACGGCGTCACCTGGCGTCCGCCGGTCGACTGACGGCCCCGGCGCGGACCGCGTCGCCGCCCGACTCGTCGGCCCGCGCCGCACGCCGTCGACGCCCGCGGAGCCAACGCACCACCTCGACGACCACCGTCACCGTCAGCGCGAGGCCCAGACCGAGCAGGAGCCCACGCAGCGGGTCCTGCTCGAAGGCCAACCCGCCCAGATAGCCGACCAGCGCCGAGTAGAGCCCCCACGACCCGGCGGCGAGCGCGTCGAAGGCCAGAAAGCGTCGCCGGGGATAGTGGACAGCGCCCATGGTGAGGGTGACAGCGGTCCGGCCGCCCGGCACGTAGCGGGCCACGGTGAGGATCAGCCCGCCGCGCGTCGCGATTCCCCGCCGGGCCCGGTCGACCGCGGCCCGGCGTCGACTTCCGGGCGGCAGCCGGTCGAGCAGCCGCGCGCCACCGCCCCGTCCGATCGCGTACGAGACGTGGTCGCCGACCAACGCCCCGGCGGCGGCCACCAGGACCACCGCCGGCAGGTACGGCGCGCCGGAGGCCGCGAAGACTCCAGCGGTGATCACCGCCGTCTCGCTCGGCACCACCGGGAAGAAGCCGTCGAGCACCGCGATCGCGAAGATCGCCAGGTACACCCAGGGCGAGGACATCGTCTCGTGCAGCAGGTCGAGTAGATCCATGATCCTGATGCTGGTGGGAGCGGCGGCTGCCGCCATCGGCCAGTGGTCAGCCGGGCCCCACTACTTAGGTCGCATCCGGCCCCGACGGCGGGTAGGGGTCATCCCTCACGCCACCCCGGTCTGGCCGCGCGGGACGCCTCGATCCGGCCGCCGAGCCCTAAGCTCGCAGCGTGGCCTCCAGCGCCGTCGCCGTCCGGCGGGCCGTCCAGCGGTACGCCTCGGTGCTGCTCGCCGTCACCGTCGCGGCAGCCGTCTGGGCCAGCTCGACCGGCGACATCGGCGTCCGCTCCCCGCTGCCGGGCGTCGTCGCGTTCGTCCTCGCGGTCGCCTCGGGTTGGGCCGCCGGCATGATCCGGACGCGCCGCTGGCCGTTGTTCCTGGTCGCGGCGGTCGGCTGGCTGGTGCTCGCCGCCGCTGCGGCCGGGGTGGTCGCCTCGTACCAGGCGGGCCTGCGGCTGCGCGGTCGACGGCTCGCCGGCTACCTCGCCGGTGCGGCGGTGGTGCTCGCCGGTGGGGTGCTGGTCGGGCTGGAGGTGGGCGGCACCCGCCGGATCACCACCGCCACCAGCGGCAACGTGCTGATCCTCGCCGCCGGTCTGGTCGGGCTTCCGTTGGTCTTCGGCCTCTGGGTGCGGGCGCGCCGGGACACCCTCGCCGCACTGCGGGACCGGGCCGAGCGGCTGGAACGCGAGCAGGAGGCCCGCGCCGACCAGGCCCGTGCCGAGGAGCGGACCAGGATCGCCCGGGAGATGCACGACGTGGTGGCGCATCGCGTCTCGTTGATGGTGGTGCATGCCGGCGCGCTGGAGGTGACCGCCGTGGACCCGGCGACAGTCGAGGCCGCCGCGCTGATCCGGACCACCGGGCGGCAGGCGCTCACCGACCTGCGTGAGGTGCTGGGCGTGCTGCGACAGGCCGGCCCGGCCGTGCTGCCGGAGCGCGGACTGGACGCGCTGGACGAGTTGATCGGGGAGTCCCGGGCTGCCGGGCTGCGGGTGTCCCGGCAGGACGAGGGTGTGCCGACGGCGCTACCGGCGACCCTGGGGCGTACCGCGTACCGGGTGGTCCGGGAGGCGTTGACGAACGTGCGCAAGCACGCCGCCGACGCCGAGACCGTCGTGGGCCTGCACTACCTGCCGGACGGGCTGGAGGTGCTGGTCCGTAACGGTCCGTCCGAGGGTGGGACGGCGCTGCCCGGTGCCGGCCAGGGGTTGCTCGGGCTGCGTGAGCGGGTGGAGTTGCTCGGCGGCCGACTGGAAGCCCGGCCCGCGGACGGCGGCTTCCTGGTTCGGGCTCTGATCCCGCTGGCGGATGCGGCGTGATCCGGGTGGTGGTGGTCGACGACGAGCACCTGGTCCGTGCCGGCCTGCGGCTGATCCTGGAGGCGGCCGAGGACATCACCGTCGTCGGTGAGGCGGCCGACGGTGCCGGCGCGGTGGAGCAGGCGCACCGGTTACGCCCCGACGTGGTGCTGCTCGACGTGCGGATGCCGGGCGTCGACGGGCTGACCGTCGCGCCCGAGGTGGTCTCCGCCGGACCGAAGGTGATCATGTTGACCACCTTCGACCTCGACGAGTACGTGCACCGGGCGTTGCGGGCCGGGGCGGTGGGATTCCTGCTCAAGGACACCCCACCCCGCGAGCTGGCCGCCGCCGTCCGGACGGTGGCGGCCGGGAACGCGATGCTCGCCCCGACGGTGACCCGGCGCCTGATCAGCTCGTTCGCCGAGCGTGGTCCGGCCCGTCGGGAAGCGGCCCGGCAGCGACTCGCGCCGCTCACCGCGCGCGAGCTGGAGATCGTCCGGGAGGTGGCGCGCGGGCTCGGCAACGCGGAGATCGCCAGACAGCTGACGATGAGCGAGGCCACCGTGAAGGCGCATGTCAGCCGGGCGCTGGCGAAACTCCAGGCGGGCAACCGGGTGCAGCTGGCCATCCTGGTGCACGACGCCGACCTGCTCTGACGAACGGCAGGCCGATCCGGCCCGGTCAGTGGCGGGCGGCGGCGCGGCGGTGCGCCCGGTGCCGCAGCCACCGGACGCCCTCGATGCCCAGCGTGACGATCACCGAGAGGCCGATCCCGGCGAGGACGCCCTTGACGGGGTGGCGTTCGAAGGCCAGCCCACCGAAGTAGCCGAGCAACCCGCAGTACAGGGCCCAGGTGACCGCCGCGATCGCGTCGTAGAGCAGGAACGACCGGCGGGGATACCGCACCGCGCCCATGGTGAGGGTGACCGCGGTCCGGCCGCCCGGCAGGTACCGGGAGGTGGTCAGGATCAGCCCACCGCGTCGGTCCAGCGCGCGGCGCGCCCACTCGGAGCTGGCCCGTCGGCGGCTGCCGTCGGGGAATCCGGCGAGCCGGTTCGCGCCGCCACCGCGCCCGATGGCGTACGACACGTGGTCGCCGGCACAGGCGCCCACCGCGGCGGCGACGATCACCGCCGCCAGGTTGGGGTTGCCGCTGGTGGAGAGCACGGCGGCGGTGATGACGGCCGCCTCGCCGGGCACGGCCGGGAAGAACGCGTCGACCGCCGTGAGCCCGAAGATCAGCAGGTACACCCACGGTGAGGTGACCAGCTGTCGGAGCAGGTCGAGCGCGGAATCCATGTCCCCATGCTCGCCGGGTACGACCCGCCCGGTGGCCGAAGCCGCGGGATCACCCCCACCTCTCCCCGCGCCGATCTTGCACTTTGTGCCTGGACCAAACCCTGCAAGTGCCGCATAACGACAACCGAAAGTGCAAGATCGACGGGTTGGGGGCGGGGCGGGGTTGGGTTGGGCGGGTGGGTTAGGCCGTGCGGGCCAGGGCCTGTGGGGCGAGCAGCGGGCCGTGTGGGGTCTTGTTGTCGGCGGTGGGGCCGTGTGAGGTGAGCACCACCGGTGTGTCCAGCTCCGCGCCTACCGCTGCTGGCCAGTCCTGCGGCGCTTCGTCGTACAGCGGGCGGGAGCGCAGCAGGCGGGCGGTGAGCGCGGCCTGCCGGTCCAGGTCACCCGGTGGGCCGGGGGTGAGCCGGTCGGTCGTGTCGTAGCGGCGGCAGATCCGTAGCCCGGGGCCGGCGAGGTCGAGGTGGGTCAACGCCAGGCCGTCGACACCGCCCGCCGCGGCGAGGGCGTACCGGTGGGCGACCGCGTCGAAGTGGCCGAACCGGAACCTGCCCTGCCACGGGTTGGTGCCGTTGTGCCGGTCGGTGAACGGCAGCGCCGGGTCCTCGGTCACCAGCGGGCCGGCCCCGTGCCGGGTGGTGACGACGCGCAACACCCCGATCCGGGTCACGTCGCCGGGCCGGCCCGCCTCGGCGAGCAGACTGTCGACGTTGGCGAACGTGGTGGTGCTCCAGGTGGTGTACGGGTGAAAGCCGTGCCACTCGTCGAGCAGCACCCCCTGCGCACCCTCGAAGACGCAGGTCCCGGTGCGCAGCGCCCCGGCCAGCCAGCTGCTGTCGACGATGGCGACCCGCCCGGCGAACCCGGTGAACGCGGGCAGGCAGTCCTCGATCGGTGGCGCGTCCAGCGGGCCCAACTCGGCGGTCAACCGGTCCCGCAGGACGGTCAGCCGACGGCGCAGCAGTGCGGGGCTGTGGCAGTCGGCGACCCGTGGCGCGTCGTCCGGGTGGGCGAGACCGTACGCGACGGCCTCGCCCACCCCCAGCCCGCAGGAGCCGTGCCGGTCGGCTCCCCGGGCGATCTCGCGGGCCCGGTTGGCGGCCCGGTGGTACGGGGTGGCGAGCAGCGCGTCCCCGTCGACGGTCAGCCGGTCGAGCGCGTCGGGCACCCCGACCGTGGCGAGGTGGTCGGCCTCGGCGGCCAGCGCCAGCGGGTCCACCACCACGTGCCGGGACAGGTGCGTACGCACACCCGGATGGAACGTGCCCGCCCCGAACTGCGCGAACGTGTGGTGCCGCCCGTCGCGCAGCACGACGTTGTGCGCCGCCTGCGCGCCCCCGTTGAAGCGGACCACGGTGTGCACTCCACGGGTGGCGCAGAGCCAGTCCACGACAGTGCCCTTGCCGGCGTCGCCGTAGCCGAGGTCGACCACCGCCACATGGTTCACAGCCGGGTCACCCCGCCGGTGGTGTCGCGGAACGCCGGCAGCGTCGACACCTCGGCCCGCCGTCCCCGGCCCAGGCGGGCCAGCGCCTTCGACACGGTCCCGGTGGCCGTGGAGCCGGCCCGGTCCAGGTGGCGGAGGCCCTCGTCCAGGTCGATCGCCTGTTCGCCGAGGCCGATGGTGAGTGCGATGGTCTCGCAGACCGCGTCGAGGTCGTCGAGGACGACGGCGTTCTGCCCGAGCAGGTCCCGCCAGAAGTCGAGCACCGTGGCGTTGCCGGCGTAGTGGCTGCCGGCGGGGAGCAGGTAGTAGGTGTCCCAGCGGCTGGTCACCTCGTCGACGACCTGCCGCAGCGGCACGTCCTCGGCGAGGTTGTCGCCGGTCAGGGCGGCCACCTCCCGGGCCTTCACCTGCGGGTACGCCAGCTCGTCGCCGATGATGAACAGGTAGCCGCGTCGACCGCGCTTCTCCCAGTTGTCGGTGACGGTGTGCCGGGCCATGAAGTACATGGCCAACTCGTACGACTCGCTCATCTGCCCGCCGCCACCGCCTTCGAGGACGATCCGGCCGAGGTCGTCGTCCATCCGGTTGTCCGACTCGAACTGGCCCACCTGCAACGGCACCCGGTCGCAGGTGGCGTCGCCGATCGCGCCGAACATGATCTGCGGGTCGCTGGCGTACCCCTGCCGTTGCAGCAGCCCGAGCAGCTGCGGCAGCTTGGTCTGCAGGATCCGTGGGACCGTGCGCATCGAGCCGGTCACGTCGAAGAGCACGGCGACGGGCGTCGAGCTGGGGTGTTCGGCGGAGTCGCGGCTCTCGCGCATCGCGTCGCGGGGGTCGAGCGCGGGGTGCACGGTGCGCGCTCCGCTGTCGCTGTAGGAGAAGGCGCTCTTGCCGGTGGACCGGCGGTAGCGGTCGGCGGCGTCGTACACGTCGGTGGACCAGATTCCACTGCCCATGACAGCTCCTTAGCGGGTGAGGGTGAAGGGGCGGAAGGTGCGGGGCCCGTAGAGCCGGTCCAGCACCTGGTCGAGTTCGCGCAGCAGGCCCCAGGCGTCGTCGGGCCGGTCGGAGAGGCGGCGCTGACGGCAGCCTTGGGCGAAGGTGAGCAGCTCGCGCGGCGCGTGGCGGTTGAGCAGCGAGGTCATGCAGCGGGTGGCCATCCAGATGTCGGTGCCCGGCCCGCACTGCCGCTTCTGGGCGATCTCGGGCGGGTACCAGTCCTCGTGGCCGGGCACCAGCGCCGGGATCGTGCTGCCGACGGGGGCGGAGAAGCACCAGTCGACCAGCACCACGCCGTGGGCGTCCGGCTCGATCAGGACGTGTCGCGGCAGGACCGCGCCGTGCACGATGCCGGCCCGGTGGGCCAGGCCGAGCACCACCAGCAGCCGCCGCCACATCCAGGCCACGTCCCGGGCGTCCAGCCCGTCCGGGTACGCGCGCCGCACCTCGTCGAGGGTGTGCAGGCCGGATGCGGTGGCGAGCACGTTGATCCGCCGTTCGGCGCCGGTCACGCTGTCGCGGTGCCGGAATTCGTCGACGAGCCTCGGCACGTACGGCAGGTAGCGCGGGTCGCCGCGCTCGGCGATGGTGTGCAGGGCGTGCGCCTCGCGGGCCATCAGGTCGTTGTCGGTGGGCTGTCGGGGCAGCTTGAGCAGCCGGTCGTCGCCGACGTCGTAGAGGTCGGCGAGATCGCCGGAGTGGACCGGCGCGCCGAGGCGGTAGTCGCCGAGGACGGTGACCCGCCGGGCCTGCCACCGGGTGGTGACGTGGATGAAGGCTTCGGTGGCTTCGGCGCGTACCGCAGGGTCGGTCGGCAGGCGGTCGGGGTGCAGGGCCGCGACCAGCTCGCGGTAGCGGCGGGCCGACTGATCGGTGCCGAACAGGTCGGTGTCGGTGCGGGCGGCAGCGACCAGGCGGATGGCCTCGGTGGTCATCACCGCACCGTCTCCTCGCGGGCGGGGCGCAGAAGCGCCGGGTGCAGCAGCCGGGCGTCGCCGGCCCGGTAGAGCCGGGCGCGGGGACCGCCCCGGGCCCCACCGCGCTCGGTGCTGGCGCCGGTGCTCTCCACGAAGCCCGGCACGGAGAGCACCTTGCGGTGGAAGTTGCCGGCGTGCAGCGGGTGCCCCCAGACGGTCTCGTAGACGGCCCGCAGCTCGCTGATGGTGAACTCGGCGGCGAGGAAGCGGGTGGCGAGCGGGGTGTACTCCAGCTTGGAGCGGGCCCGTTCCAGCGCGTCGTCGATGATCCGGCCGTGGTCGAAGGCGAGCTGTCGGCTGGTCAACGCGGTCACCGGCAGCCAGATCGCCTCGTCGGCGTCGCTGCCGGCCGCGGGGTCCGGCAGGTCGGGAGCGAACGCGAGGTGGGCGATCGAGACGACCCGCATCCGCGGGTCCCGGTCGCGAGCGCCATAGCTGCCCAACTGCTCCAGGTGTACGCGGCGCAGCTCCTCGCCGCCGAGCCCGGTCTCCTCGGCCAACTCCCGTCGGGCGCCGGCGGTCAGGTCCTCGTCGGGGCGGACGAAGCCGCCGGGCAGCGCCCAGTGCCCGGCGAAGGGTGCCTCGCCGCGCCGGATCAGCAGCAGGTGCAGCGCGTCCTCGCGGATGGTCAGCGCCACCACGTCGACGGTCACGGCGACCGACGGGTAGGCCCGGGGGTCGTACGCGGCCAGGAACTCCTGCTCGTTCATCGTGTCACTCTCATTCTGAGAACATCTCTCTGTGAGAACAACTTAACGCATGGGGGCGCCGTTGCCAAGAGGGCGCAATCAGCGCACGGGACGCTTCGGTGCGCTCAGCGCAGGTGACCCGTCAGGTGTGGTCGACCACGGGAGTCGTGCAGTGTGAAGCCGCCGTCCGGAAGCAGCGCGAAGCTCACAGTGCTCGGCAGAGGCACGGGCAGCTTGAAGGCGACCTCGACGGTGTACGCGTCGGGCAGTCGGGCCTCCAGCGCGGCCAGGCAGCGCGCCTTGCTCCACATGCCGTGCGCGATCGGCCGGCGGAAACCGAACAGCCGCGCCCCGAGTCGGGACGTGTGGATCGGGTTGTGGTCGCCGGAGACCCGCGCGTACTCCGTACCGACGCGCGGGTCCACCCGCCAGCGGGCGGTGGCCGTCGGCGGCGCGGGCCGTTCGCCCCGGTCGCGTCCGCCGGGCGTGCGCTCCCGACCGAGGTACGTCGAGACGCCGCGCCACACCTCCTCCCCGTCGACCGAGCCGACCAGCACCACGTCGACCTGCCGCCCCCGGTCGTGTGGGCGCAGATTCTCCGCGTACGTGGTGAAGTCGAGGGTCTCGTCGGCGGTGATCGGGCGGCGCACGGTGATCCGGTTGCGCACGTGCACCAGACCGAGCAGCGGGACGGGGAAGTCCGGCGCGGTCATCAGGCGTAGGGCCAGCGGGAAGCCCATGACGTGCGGAAACGTCGCGGGCAGCCGATCGCTCAGCCGGAACCCGCAGACCCGGTCGTAGTCGGCCAACCGCCCCCGGTCCACTGTCACCCCGCCCACCGTCAACTCGACCGCCGGCAGGTCGGGCCCGCGCCGCCCGCCCCCGAGGCCCGGCAGCGCGCCGAGCAACGCCCGTCGGTGCAGCGCCCCGGCCGCCGGCATCCGAGCCAGCTCGACACTGGTACGACCGCCCGGTCCCGGCTGCCCGCCCATCACGCCCCCAGCAGGCTCTGCCCGCACACCCGGACCACGTTTCCGCTGACCGCGCCGCTGGCCGGCCAGGCCAGCCAACCGATCGTCTCGGCCACGTCCACCGGCAACCCGCCCTGGGCCAGGCTGTTCATCCGCCGGCCCGCCTCGCGGACCACCAGCGGGATGCGCGCGGTGAGCCGGGTCTCGATGAAGCCCGGGGCCACCGCGTTGACGCTGATCCCCCGTTCCCGCAGGGTCGGGGCCAGTGAGTCGACCAACCCGATCACGCCAGCCTTGCTGGTGGCGTAGTTGGTCTGCCCCCGGTTGCCGGCGATCCCGGCGATCGAGGAGACCGAGATGATCCGTCCGCCGGTCGGGATCAGCTCCCGCTCCAGCAGCACGTCGTTGATCCGCTCCTGGCTGGAGAGGTTGACGTCGATGACCTGGTCCCACCGGTCGGCGTCCATCCGGCCGAGCGTCTTGTCCCGGGTGATGCCGGCGTTGTGCACCACCACGTCGACCCGGCCGTGCCGGCTGGCCAGGTGCTCGGCGAGTCGGGTCGGCGCGTCCGGCGCGGTCAGGTCGAGTTGGACGGCGGTGCCGCCGATGTCGTTCGCCACCGCGGCGAGCGCGTCGCCGGCCGCCGGGATGTCCAGGGCCACCACCGTCGCGCCGTCGCGGGCCAGCACCTTGGCCAGCGCCGCGCCGATGCCCCGCGCGGCGCCGGTGACCAGCACCACCTGACCGTCCAGTGGGCGGTCCCAGTCGGCCGGGGCGCTCGCCGTGCCGCCGCCGACCCGCACGACCTGCCCCGACACGTACGCGGACCGCCCGGACAGCAGGAAACGGAGGGTCGATTCGAGGCTGGTGGCCGTGCCCGCGGCGAGGGTCGGGCCGTCGGCGCGGCTCACGTAGACGAGTTGCGCGGTGCTGCCCCGGCCGAATTCCTTGCCGATGCTGCGGACCAGACCTTCGAGGGCGCGCTGGGCCGTCGCCTCGCGGGGTGTCGCGCACTCCCGTGGCGGGGTGCCCAGCACGATCACCCGACCGCTGGGCAGCACGGCCCGGGCCTGCGGGTGGAAGAAGTCGTAGAGCTGGCGCAGCTCGGTCGAGTCGGTGACCCCGGTGGCGTCGAAGAGCAGTGCCCCGTACCGCTGCCCGGTGGCCGCCGGGTCGGCCAGCTCGACCCCGGCGGCGGTCAGCATCTTGGCGAGCGGCTCGGCGAGCCGGCCGCCGGTGGCCGCGCCGAGCAGCGCCGGCCCGGGCAGCAGCGGGTCGCCGGGGTGGTGCCGGCGCAGTCGGGGCGGGTCGGGCAGCCCGAGGCGCTTGACCAGCGCGCGGCCGGCGGCCGATTGGACGAAGCTCGCGTACCTGTCGGTCATGGGCGTAGCCTACTGGCGAGTAGGGTTTGAGCAACACATCTTGAGGAGGCGGATCGTGCAGAGCATCCGGCGGGTCGCGGTCATCGGGGGCAACCGCATCCCCTTCGCCCGTTCCAACTCCCGCTACGCGGACGCGTCGAACGCCGACCTGCTCGGCGCGGCGCTCGACGGCCTGATCGCCCGCTACGGCCTGGCCGGGCAGCGGGTCGGCGAGGTGGTGACCGGAGCGGTGCTCAAGCACTCCCGCGACTTCAACCTCACCCGCGAGGTCGTCCTCGGCTCCCGGCTCGACCCGCACACCCCGGCGTACGACATCCAGCAAGCGTGCGGCACCGGCCTGGAGGCGACGATCCTGGTCGCCAACAAGATCGCCCTCGGCCAGCTCGACGTGGGCATCGCCGGCGGCGTGGACACCACCTCCGACGCCCCGCTCGCCGTCAACGAGGAGATGCGCCGCACGCTGCTCAAGCTCAACAGCGCCCGCACCCTGGGCGAACGGCTCAAGATCGCGGCGAAGCTGCGCCCGCTCCAGCCGTTCAAGCCGGACATCCCGCGCAACGCCGAGCCGCGTACCGGCCTGTCCATGGGTGAGCACGCCGCCCGAACCGCAGTGCGGTGGCAGATCGACAGGCGATCCCAGGACGAGCTGGCGCTGCGCTCGCACCAGCGGCTCGCCGCCGCGTACGACAGGGGCTTCTTCGACGACCTGATGACGCCGTACCTGGGGCTGACCCGCGACGCGAACCTGCGCCCGGACACCAGCGTGGAGAAGCTCGGCTCGCTCAAGCCGGTCTTCGGCACCCGTGGCCCGGACGCCGAGCACGCCACCATGACCGCCGGCAACTCGTCGCCCCTCACCGACGGCGCATCCACTGTGCTGCTGGCCAGCGAGGAGTGGGCGGCGGCGCACAACCTGCCGGTGCTGGCCTGGTTCAGCTGGTCGGAGACCGCGGCTGTGGACTTCGTCCACGGCGACGAGGGTCTGCTGATGGCACCCGCGTACGCGGTCCCCCGGATGCTGGCCCGCGCCGGCCTGACGTTGCAGGACTTCGACTACTACGAGATCCACGAGGCGTTCGCGTCGCAGGTGCTGGCCACCCTCGCCGCCTGGGAGTCGCCGGAGTTCTGCAAGGACCGGCTCGGCCTGGACGCGCCGCTGGGCGCGGTCGACACCGACCGGCTCAACGTCAACGGCTCGTCGCTGGCTGCCGGGCACCCGTTCGCCGCCACCGGCGGGCGGATCGTTGCCACACTGGCCAAACTGCTGGCCGAGAAGGGCAGCGGACGCGGGCTGATCTCCATCTGCGCGGCCGGCGGTCAGGGCGTGACAGCCATCCTGGAGCGCTGAACGCACGACGGTCCGTCCCTTATCGGGACGCCTGCCGGCGGGCGTTAACGGACCGTTCAGGAGTTGGTCCGCTGGCCGAGGGTTTACCACGCGATCGTGATCGTTGCCGCGCTCTCGGCGCGGGAACTGCTCACTCCTGCGTGCGGAACGGGGCGTGTCACCGTGGAGTCAGCCCTCAGCCGGACGACCACCCTCTCGGTGGTCATCCCGATGTTCAACGAGGCTGCGGTCATCCCAGCGCTGGTCGCCCGGCTGCGACCGGTGCTCGACGCGCTCGCCGTCGACTACGAGGTGGTCGCCGTCGACGACGGCAGCCGGGACGACACCGTGTCGGCGCTCTTCGACCACGGCCGGGAGTGGCCGCAACTGCGGGTGCTCCGGCTGCGGCGCAACAGTGGCCACCAGGCGGCGTTGACCGCCGGCCTGCACCGGGCCGTCGGCCAGTGGGTGGTCAGCCTCGACGCCGATCTCCAGGATCCGCCGGAGACCATCGCCGAGATGCTCCGGGTGGCCCGCGAGGACGGGGTGGATGTCGTCTACGGCGTTCGCGCCGACCGCAGCACCGACACGATGTTCAAGCGCAACACCGCCCGCGGCTACTACTGGGCGATGCGCCGGCTCGTCGGCGTCGACCTGCCCGCGCAGGCCGGCGACTTCCGGTTGCTCAGCCGGGACGTGATCGAGGTGCTGCGCCGGTTGCCCGAACGCGCCCCGGTCTATCGGCTGCTGGTGCCGTCGCTCGGCTTCCCCTGCGCCGAGGTGCGCTACGACCGGGAGGCCCGCGCCGCCGGCGAGACGAAGTATCCGCTGCGCCGGATGATGGCCCTGGCCTGGGAGAGCACCGCGAACTTCTCCGCCGCGCCGCTGCGCCTGGCCACCTGGCTGGGGATGTCCAGCTTCCTGCTCTGCCTCGCGCTGATCGTGTTCGGCATGGTCGTGCACGTCTCCGGCGCCACCATCCCCGGCTGGACGTCGATGTTCGTCGCGGTGCTGCTGCTCAGTGGGGTGCAGTTGATCTGCCTCGGCCTGTTGGGTGACTACGTCGGCCGGATCTACGCCACGGTGCAGAACCGGCCCGCGTTCCACATCGGGTTCGACTCCCGGGACGAGCGGGATGAGCCCGCGGGTGCGAAGCCCGTCGCACGGGGCGACGACCGTACGCCGAGCTTCGATTCGGTGGTCGGCGTCCGTGGCTGACACCCTGGTGGCCGAGCGGATCGACACCCCGACCCCGACGTCGCGCCGGACCGTTCTCGTACCGCTGCTCAGCACGCTCCCGTGGGCGCTGGTGATCGCCGCGCTGCTCGTGGTCTGGTCGCGCGGCGGCGTGCCCGGCTTGGACCTCGCCCGGTTCGGCGCGTACTGGGTCCTCGCGTTGGTGCTTCCCGGGACCCTGGTGCACCGTGCGCTGCGCGGCAGCCGGGGCAACCTCCCGGAGGACCTCGGCTACGGCGCGGCCACCGGCCTGCTGTTGGAGATCGCCGCCTGGGCGTTGGCCGCCGCGACCGGTCAGCAGTCCCTGTTGCGGTGGTGGCCGCTGCCCGTCCTCGTCGCGTTCGCCGCCGTCCCCCGGCTGCGCCGGCACTGGCGGGTCGGCGGGCGCCGTCCACTGCCGCTGGCCTGGCACTGGGGGATGGGCGCGGCGCTGCTGCTGGTGCTGGCCTGGGGCTACACCCAGTGGCGGATGGTTCCGCTGCCGCCGGTGTACGGCAGCTACTACCAGGACGTGCTCTACCACCTGGGTCTGGTGCAGGAGCTGACCCGGGCGATGCCGTTCGAGTTGCCGCACGTCGCCGGGGAGGCGCTGCGCTACCACTACCTGTCCGACGCGCACATCGCCAGCGGCAGCATGATCACCGGAATCTCGCCGGCGGTGGTGCTGCTGCGACTCTGGCTGGTGCCGGTGATCGGTACGGCGGTGCTGCTCGCGGCCGGGCTCGCCCGCGACCTGAGCGGGGCCGTCTGGGCCGGTCCGGTGGCCGCCCTCGCCGCCTTCACCGGGAGCACTGTCACGCTCGGCTCGCCAGTCGGCGTATCCGGCGAGATGCCGCTGTCGTACGCCAGCCCTTCCCAGACGTACGCGCTGGTGCCGCTGTTGCTGCTCGCAGGGCTGGTCGTCGACGTGGCCCGGGGGCGGTCTCTCGGCGCGGCCTGGCCGCTGGTTCCGGTGCTCGGGCTGGTCTGTGCCGGGGCGAAGTCCAGCGCGGTGCCGCCGCTGATCGCCGGCCTGGGTCTCACCGTCGTCGTGTTCTGGTGGCGCAGGCGACAGGTCCCCCGACCGGCACTGGTGGCGCTGGCCTGCCTGGTGGCGGCGATGGCGCTCGGTTTCCGGCTGTTCGCCGGTGGCGGGGCGGGCACGTTGCGCGTGCAGGCGTTGGCGTTGCTGCACTTCATCGCCCCGTACGCGGAGACCCTCGGCACGGGTGACGGAATCTGGCCGAGCGCGCCGCTGCCGCCGGGCATCAACGACGGTGGTGTTCTCGGCTGGCTGCTGGCGTTCGCCGTGGTCGCCTGGTGGGTGCTGGGTCAGACGCCCCGGTGGGTGGGCATGGGCCTGCTCGTCGACGGTGGGCACCGGGCCGATCCGGCCGTCTGGCTGCTCGCCGGCACGGCACTGGCCGGGGCGGGAGCCACCTGGGTGTTCCAGCACCCGTCGATCAGTCAGATCTACTTCTGGATGGGGGTCATCCCGGTCGGTGTCGTGCTGACCACCTGGTCCCTCGCCCAGGCCCGGGCGCCCTGGCCGGTGCTGGTGGTGCCCGCCGTGGCCGGCGCGCTGGCGGGGCTCGCCACGGCCGGCACGGTGGTGGGCTTCGCCGTGCCGAGGATCAGCCGTCCCGGCACCCCCACCACCTCGACCGTCGAGGGCTGGCTGCGGGTGCTGGGTCTCTCGGCGGCCCGGTACGTGCTGTTCGTGGCGGTGGCCGCCGCGCTCGCCGTCGGAGTGGCCGCCCTGTGGCGGCGCCGCGTCCCGTCGTCGGTCCCGGGGCGGGCCGCCCCGGCGGGTCGTCGGCGGGCGGCGGCGATCGCCCTGGCCGGGGTGACTGCGGCGATGCTCGGTGCCAGCGCCGCCGTCGTCGTGGGCGGGACCGTCCGTTCGGTGCTGACCGAGCCGGTGCCGGCGACCGGGCCGCAGGCGTACGCGCTGACCGCCGACGAGATGCGCGCGGCGCTGTGGCTGGACGACAACGCCGCCGACGACGACGTGGTCGCCACCAACGTGCACTGTCGGCCGGTGCGGACCACCCCGCACTGCGACGCCCGCGCGTTCTGGGTGACCGGCCTGGGCGGGCACCGCACGGTGGTGGAGAGCTGGGGCTACACCGACGAGGTGGTGGCCGCGCACGGCGTCGAGAACCTCGGGTACGCCCGACAGAGCTTCCCCGATCAGGCGTTGCTCGCGCTCAACGACGGGGTGTTCAGCAGGCCGACCCGGGCGGACCTGGACCGGCTCCGCACCGAGCACGGGGTCCGGTGGCTCTTCGCCGACAGCCGGGCGGGCGCGGTGTCGGCGGAGCTGGCCGGGTTGGCGCAGGTCCGGCTGGTCGCCGGCCCGGTCACCGTCTACGAGCTGAACCGCCAGTGACGACCTGAGCACCCCCGGCCCGGTCCCGGCGTCCACCAGCGGGTGCGGGACAATGAGGTACGTGACGACGATCCCCAACGTGCTGGCCAACCGGTACGCCTCGCCCGAACTGGCAGCCCTCTGGTCCCCGGAGGAGAAGGTCCGGATGGAGCGGCGGCTCTGGCTCGCCGTGCTCCGCGCCCAGCGCGACCTGGGCGTGCCGGTGCCGGACGGCGTGGTCGAGGCGTACGAGCGGGTGCTCGACCAGGTCGACCTCGCCTCGATCGCGCAGCGGGAGCGGGTCACCCGGCACGACGTGAAGGCCCGGATCGAGGAGTTCAGCGCGCTCGCCGGGCACGAGCACGTGCACAAGGGGATGACCTCCCGGGACCTCACCGAGAACGTCGAGCAGCTACAGGTGCGCGCGTCGCTGGAGCTGATCCGCGACCGGGTGGTGGCCACCCTGGCCCGGCTCGCCTTCCTGGCGTACGAGCACTCCGAGCTGGTGATGACCGGCCGTTCGCACAACGTCGCCGCCCAGGCCACCACGCTGGGCAAGCGCTTCGCGTCGGCGGCGGAGGAACTGCTGATCGCGTACGACCGGCTGGAGGAGCTGATCGCCCGCTACCCGCTGCGGGGGATCAAGGGACCGGTCGGCACGGCAGCCGACCAGCTCGACCTCTTCGACGGCGACGCCGACAAGGTGGCCGAGTTGGAGCGGCGGGTCGCCGAGCACCTGGGGTTCTCCCGGGTGCTGGACAGTGTCGGGCAGGTCTATCCGCGTTCACTCGACTTCGACGTGCTGGCCGCGCTGGCACAGACCGCCGCCGCGCCGTCGTCGCTGGCCACCACGATCCGGTTGATGGTCGGCCAGGAGCTGGCGACCGAGGGCTTCAAGCCGGGTCAGGTCGGTTCGAGCGCGATGCCGCACAAGATGAACACCCGCTCGTCGGAGCGGGTGAACGGCTTCGCCGTGATCATCCGGGGTTACCTGTCGATGGTCGGCGAGTTGGCCGGTGACCAGTGGAACGAGGGGGACGTGTCCTGCTCGGTGGTCCGCCGGGTGGCGTTGCCGGACGCGTTCTTCGCCGCCGACGGGCTGTTCCAGACGTTCCTCACCGTGCTCGACGAGTTCGGCGCGTACCCGGCGGTGATCAACCGGGAGCTGGAGCGGTTCCTGCCCTTCCTGGCCACCACGAAGATCCTGGTCGCGGCGGTCCGTCGGGGCGTCGGCCGGGAGGTCGCCCACGAGGTGATCAAGGAGCACGCGGTGGCGGTGGCGCTGGCGATGCGCGAGAAGGGCGCACCGGAGAACGACCTCTTCGACCGCCTGGCGGCGGACGGCCGGCTCGGCCTGTCCCGCGCCGACATCGACACCCTGGTCGCCGACCGCAACGCCTTCGTCGGTGCCGCCCAGGCCCAGGTGGCAGCGGTGACCCGCCGGATCACCAAGGTGGTGCAAACCCACCCCGACGCCGCCACCTACAGCCCACCCCCCATCCTCTAACCCCAGCCACCCCCACCCTCTCCCGGTGATCAAGAGGTTTGCGTCAACTTCGATCTCCCTGGTGACCGAAACCTCTTGATCAACAGGGCAGGGTGGGCCGGGTGTCAGTCGCCGGTCGGGGTTTCGGCGGCGGTTCTCAGGTTGGGGGCGCTGGCGGGTTCGGCGATGCCGCCGGGAGATCCGGTGAAGCCCGCCGGCTCCGCGGTCTCCGCGGCGACCGCCGGCTGGTCGGCCGGCATGACCTCGGGCATCTTGGGTACGGCGACCACGGCCGTCCCGTACGCGCAGATCTCCATCCACATCTCGCCGCAGTCCCGGCTGTCGAATCGCATGCCGATCACCGCGTTCGCGCCGAGCCGCAGGGCCTCCTCGCCGAGGCGGGCCACCGAGTCGGTGCGCCACCGGGTCAGATTGTCCGGTGCCATCGGGTCGTACGCGCCGCCGCGCAGGTTCTTGACCCCCTCGCGGTACGGGTTGCGCGTCCTGGCCATCGATGACACCACCTCACCGAGAATCTGGCGGATCTCGTAGCCGGGCAGTTGCTCTGTCGTCACGACCAGCACGTTTCCGATGCTGTCAGGAGTGGCGCGACCCGATCGTGTGCATTGTTCACCTGATCGGATGCTGCAAAACAGCGCGGCGCGGACGGCCGGCACGTGGCCGACCATCCGCGCCGCGCCGGGCGCTAACCGTCAGACACCGGCCACCGAGGTGATCCAGGCCCGGTTGTACGCAACACTGCCGTAGTTCTGGATGCTCGACCCGTCGGCGGTGGAGGCGACGCCGACCTGCTGGCCGTTGTAGAACTGCGGGCCGCCGGAGTCACCGCGCCAGGCGTTGCCGTTGATCCGGGTGCTGCGGATCGCCTGGCCGCCGTACGCGTCGGTGACGCTGTTACTGGTCACCCGGACGCTGGCGGTCTTCAGCTGGGTGGACGCCGAGCAGCCGCTGTAGCAGGTCATGCCCCAGCCGTAGATCGAGTTCGTCGAGTTGATCGGCGGGTTGCTGCTGGCCAGGCTCACCGCCGAGGTGCTGACGGGGCTGGAGAGCCGCATGAGCGCGAGGTCGTAGCGGGTGTAGGTGGCGCTGACCGTGCGGGTGACCCCGCCGGAGGTGCGGTTCACGCTTCCGATGCGCACCGACATGGTGCCGCTGATGCAGTGCCGGGCGGTGAGCACCCACTGCGCGGCGATGACGCTGCCGGAGCAGGTGAACGAGCCGTTGCTGAGCACCGCGGCGGCCCAGGGCGCGGACGAGACGGTGCTGCCGCCGATGATGAGTGGACTGACCGGGGCGGCGGACGCTGCGGACGTGACGCCGAGGGCGCCGACCAGTGCGGTGCTGAGGACGGCGAGCAGGGGGCGGATGCGCATCGGGTGGACTCCTTGGGCGGGGCGGACCCGGGGTCGCCGGGTGCGGATGGGGCGGCAACGGGGATTCCCGTGGACGCATGAATCGACCTACATCGATGTACAGTAGGTCCCGCCGCGATCATTATCAAGGACCTGATCGAGTTTGATCAATGTAACGATTCAGCCACCCGCAGCGCCGTATATGTCCTGCTGAGGCCACCTGTAGCGCCTGACGGGCCACCCTGGGCGCCGATAGTGTTGAGCACTGCCTGAACTCCAGCCGGCCGGTGCGCCCGCGGCGATATCTGCCAGGTACGCTGGCTGCGCTCGCCCATTGTGGGTCGGCACCCAACTGCGTACACAGTCAGGAGTGCCCAGTGCCTCGCGTCGTCGTCGACGTCATGCTCAAGCCCGAGATCCTCGATCCGCAGGGCCAGGCCGTCGCAAACGCGCTGCCCCGGCTCGGCGTCAGTGACGTCGCCTCGGTTCGGATCGGCAGGCGGATCGAGATCGAGTTCACCGGTGAACCGGACCTGGACCGCGCTCGGGAAATTGCCGACAAACTGCTCGCCAACCCGGTCATCGAGGACTTCACCGTCCGCCTGGTCGAGGCCGACGAGACCGCGGATGCCCGCTCGTGACCGCCCGGGTCGGTGTGGTCACCTTCCCCGGCTCGCTCGACGACGGGGACGCGGCCCGGGCCGTCCGGATCGCTGGCGCTGAGCCGGTCCGGCTCTGGCACGGTGACCCGCAGCTGCACGGGGTCGACGCGGTCGTCCTGCCCGGCGGGTTCTCCTACGGTGACTACCTGCGGTGCGGTGCCATCGCCCGGTTCGCCCCGGTGATGGAGACGATCGTGGACGCCGCCCGGGGCGGTCTGCCGGTGCTCGGCATCTGCAACGGCTTCCAGATCCTCTGCGAGGCGCACCTGCTTCCCGGCGCGCTCACCCGCAACCAGCACCTGCACTTCCGCAACCGGGACCAGGTCCTGCGCATCGAGTCGGTCGGGACGGCGTGGACCAACGCGTTCCAGCCCGGCCAGGAGGTGCTGATTCCGGTCAAGAACGGCGAGGGCTGCTACGTCGCGGACACCGCGACGCTGGACCAGCTCGAAGGCGAGGGCCGGGTGGTCGCCCGCTACGTCGGCGGCAACCCCAACGGGTCCCAGCGCGACATCGCCGCGATCACCAACGCCGCCGGCAACGTGGTCGGCATCATGCCGCACCCCGAGCACGCGGTGGAGGCGCTCACCGGCCCTTCGCTGGACGGCCTCGGCTTCTTCACGTCGGCCCTCAAGCACCTGGTCGGGGCGCCGGCATGAGTGCGAGCAGCGGCTCCGGCGGGCACCAGCGCAGCGAGGAGAGGTCATGACCACCCATCCGGACCCGGTACGCGACACCCCGGAGGCGTACTCCGCCCCGGTGCAGCCGACCGAGCCGAGCCCGGCCCAGCCGGTCGCACCCGCGACCGCTCCCGCCCAGCCGGCCACCGCCGTCTGGGCCGAGGGCGTGGACACCGTGCCGCGCGCCGGTGGCACTCCGGGCGAGCTTCAGCCGTACACCGAGCTGGGCCTGCGTGACGACGAGTACGACCGGATCCGGCAGATCCTCGGCCGCCGGCCCACGCAGTCCGAGCTGGCCATGTACTCGATCATGTGGAGCGAGCACTGCTCCTACAAGTCGAGCAAGGTGCACCTGCGCCAGTTCGGCGAGAAGGCCCCGCAGAGCGACCGGCTGCTCGCCGGCATCGGTGAGAACGCCGGTGTCGTGCAGGTCTCCGACGAGCTGGCGGTGACCTTCAAGGTCGAGTCGCACAACCACCCGAGCTTCGTCGAGCCGTACCAGGGTGCGGCGACCGGCGTCGGCGGCATCGTCCGCGACATCCTCGCCATGGGTGCCCGCCCGGTCGCCGTGATGGACCCGCTGCGCTTCGGTGCCGCGGACCACCCGGACACCGCCCGGGTGCTCACCGGTGTGGTCGCCGGCGTCGGCGGCTACGGCAACTGCCTGGGCCTGCCCAACATCGGTGGCGAGCTGGTCTTCGACCCCTCCTACCAGGGCAACCCGCTGCTCAACGCGCTCTGCCTCGGTGTCCTGCCGGTCGACCGGCTGCAGAACAAGGCCGCCGCCGGCCCCGGCAACGTGGTCGTCCTGATGGGCGCCAAGACCGGCCGCGACGGCATCGGCGGCGTGTCCGTGCTGGCCAGCGCCACCTTCGACGAGGGCAGCGAGGCCCGCCGCCCCGCCGTGCAGGTCGGCGACCCGTTCACCGAGAAGCTGCTGATCGAGGCGTGCCTCGAGCTGTACGACGGCCAACTGGTCGTCGGCATCCAGGACCTCGGCGGGGCCGGCCTGACCTGTGCGCTCACCGAGACCGCCGCCGCTGCTGGCACCGGCATGCGGGTCTGGCTGGAGCGGGTCCCGCTGCGCGAGCCCTCCATGAACCCGCACGAGATCCTGGCCAGCGAGTCGCAGGAGCGGATGCTGCTCGTCGTCGAGCCGGACAAGCTCGACGCGGTGCTCAAGACCTGCGAGAAGTGGGGCGTCCTCGCCACTGCCATCGGTGAGGTCACCGCACCGGAGCCGGACGGCCGCCCGGGTCGATTGCTGATCACCTGGCAGGACCACCTGGTCGTCGACGTGCCGCCGGGTTCGCTCGTGGACGACGGCCCGGTCTACGCCCGCCCGATGCGGGAGCCCGCCGACCTGATCCTGCTCCAGGCCGACCGCGCCGAGACGCTGCCCCGCCCGGCCGACCCGGAGGCGCTGCGGGAGACCGTGCTGCGCATGATCGCGTCGCCGAACCTGGCCGACAAGACCTGGGTCACCGAGCAGTACGACCGCTACGTCCTGGGCAACACAGTGCTCGCCCAGCCGGAGGACGGCGGCGTGATCCGGATCGACGAGCGGACCGGTCTCGGCGTGGCGCTGTCGGTGGACGGCAACGGCCGGTACGCCCGACTGGATCCGTACAACGGCACCAAGCTGGCCCTGGCCGAGGCGTACCGGAACGTGGCGGTGACCGGCGCGAAGCCGATCGCCGTGACCAACTGCCTCAACTTCGGCTCTCCCGAGGACCCGGGCGTGATGTGGCAGTTCGCCGAGGCCGTGCGCGGTCTGGCGGACGGCTGCCTGGAGCTGGGCATCCCGGTGACCGGCGGCAACGTCAGCTTCTACAACCAGACCGGTGCAGCGGCCATCCACCCGACCCCGGTGGTCGGCGTGCTCGGTGTGCTGGACAACGTCGCCGATCGGGTGCCGATGGGCTTCGTGCCGCGCGCCGGTGGCGACCACGACCAGCTCTACCTGCTCGGCGAGACGAACGTGGAGCTGTCCGGCTCGGAGTGGGCCTGGGTGACGCACGAGCACCTCGGCGGCATCCCGCCGCAGGTCGACCTCGCGCGGGAGAAGGCGCTCGCCGAGCTGCTGGCCGAGGCGGCCCGCGTCGGTCACCTCAGCTCGGCACACGACCTCTCCGACGGTGGCCTCGCCCAGAGCCTGGTCGAGTCCTGCCTGCGGCGGGGGGTCGGTGCCCGGATCGCGGTGCCGGAGCAGTTCGCCGAGGGATCCATGCCGTTCGTCTACCTGTTCAGCGAGTCCGCCACGCGGGCGCTGGTGTCGGTGCCGCGTGGCCACGACAAGGCGTTCGCGGCGCTCTGCGCCGAGCGGGGCGTGCCGTTCGAGCTGATCGGCGTCACCGACCCGTCCGGTGGGGCGCTCGAGGTGCACGGCCAGTTCCGGATCGGCCTGGACGAGCTGCGCACCGCGCACACCGAGACGTTGCCGCGCCTCTTCGGGGGATCGGCGGCCGTCGAGGTGCCCGCGCCGGCCGCCGGTGTGGCGGGTGCGGTCGAGGCTGTTCCGCTGCCGGGCGAGCCGGCCGAGCCGGTCGACGCGGCCGAGGTGGTCTCCGAGCCGATCGCCTCCTCGGGCCCGTCCCCGGAGACCGGGGCGGTCGAGCCGATCGGATCAGAACAGCCCGCTGCGGCGTCCGAGTCTGACCCCGGTGTCACCGAGCCGTCGACCGACGAGCGCTGAGGCGTTGACGGCCGCTGTCTACGGCCAACCCGGATCCGGTGCCCGGTTCGACTGGGGGCTGACCGGGGCGGCCGAGCTCGGTCGGGTCTGCGCGGCGCTGGTGGTGGTGGACGTTCTGTCGTTCACCACCACCGTGGAGGTGGCGGTCGCCCGGGGCATGCGGGTGCACCCGTTCCCCTGGGGTGAGCAGGCCGCCGAGTACGCCGTCCGGGTCGGCGCGACCGCTGCCGTCGGGCGGCGGCAGACGACCCCGGACCATCCGTGGTCGCTCTCGCCCGCCGCGCTGAGCAGCGCACCCGTGGTGGCGGACCTCGTGCTGCCCTCGCCGAACGGCTCCGCCATCAGTGCCGCCGCCAGCGCCACCGGCCTGCCGGTGGTCGCGGCGTGCCTGCGCAACGCACGCGCCGTCGGGGGTTGGCTGCGCCGCCAGGGGTACGGCACTGTGGACGCCCCGATCGGCGTGATCGCCTCGGGGGAGCAGTGGCCGGACGGGTCGCTGCGCCCGTCGGTGGAGGACCAACTCGGTGCCGCGTCGGTGCTGGACGCCCTCTCCGGCGTACCGGGTGGGCTGTCGGTGGAGGCGGCCATGGCGCTCGCCGCGCTGGCGAGCACCCCGGATGTGCCCGCCGCCGTGCGGGGCAGCGTCTCCGGGCGGGAGTTGACCGAGACCGGCTTCGCCGCGGACGTGGAGGTTGCCGTCCGGATCGGCGTGTCGGACGTGGTGCCGGTGCTCCACCAGGGCGTCTTCTCCGCCGCCTGAGCGAGCCGGCGAGACCGGTCGCCCGCCAGCCAGGCCCGTCGCAGCAGCAGGGCGGCGCGCCAGGTCAGCGGCGGCTGCCCGCCCCGCCGGCGAGGCCGGTCGCCCGCCAGCCAGGCCTGCCGTCCGCCGACGAGGCCTGCCGTCCGCCGACGAGGCCTGCCGTCCGCCGACGTCGGCTACGCCGTGGCCCCGCCCGCACCGGTCGTCTGCTGCCGACCATGATCGACTCGCGTTTCAGGAAATCGGGGTGTCCGGGTCGGTGGGACACCCCGACTCCCTGAAACGCGAGTGGATCTACTGCTGAGCAGGGGCGCTGCAACAGCCGGCCTGGAGCAGGGTAGGTCCTGGGACGGCGGCCGCCGTCTGCCACGACGAAACGGCCACCCGGATCTCCGGGTGGCCGTTTCGCTGCGCTGTGGTGGGGTCAGTCGTCCAGCCAGTCGAGGCGGCGACCGCCGCGCTCGGTCGGCGGCGGGGTGTCCGGTCGGTTCCGCCCGGCGGGTTGGCCGTAGCCGCCCTGGTCGTAGCCACGGTCGTCGTAGCCGCCGCCGCGCTGCGCCGGAGGCTCCTGGCCGTAGCTGCCGCCCTGGTCGTACCCGCCAGCCTCCGGGCCGCCGTACCCCGCGGTCGGCTCAGCGGCGCGACCACCGTACGGGGCGGGATCGGGCTGGCCGTACGCCTGCCCCTGATCTGGCTGGTAGACGCCGGTGGCGTACGGGTCGGCCGGGGCCGGGTACTGGGTGCTGTCGCCGGTGTACCGGCCGGTCGGCTCGTCGAACCGCTCGCCGTAGGCCGCTCCGCCAGCGGGAGCCGGCGGGTAGGCGGCGGTGCCGCCCGGGGCGTCGTAGTCACGACTGCCGTAGCCGCCACCGGAGGCCGGGGCATTGCCGTAGCCGCCGCCAGAGGCGGGCGCGCCGCCGTAGCCGGCACCGGAACCGGGCGCGGCACCGTAACCGTCACCGGCCGCACCGGCGCCGTAGCCGCCCTCCGGGCCGGGAGCGCCGTAGCCGCCACCCGAAGCGGGCGCGTTGTCGTAGCCGCCGGCACCGTAACCACCGGGCGCTGGCTCGTCGCCGTAGCCGGCGCCGCCCCAGCCCTGCTGGCCCGCGCCGCCGTACGCCTGCGCGGGCGCGCCGTACGGGTCCGGCGGAACGTCGTCGACCACCGGGCGGTGCATCATCGTCGGGGCCTCGCTCAGCGCCGCGCCGCCGACCATCGTCGGGTCCGGTCCACCGCCGGGACGACCGCCGACCACCCGGGTCTGGTCGTCGGCACCGCGGAATCCACCCCGCGAGGGCGGCACCACACCGCCGCCACCGGCGGCGTCCGGAGCGTCGTCGTCGCCGTTCTCGCGGCGCTTCATCCAGAGCAGCACGATCGTGCCGACACCGGCGGCGACCAGGAGACCACCGAGCAGGATGATGAGGTACGAGCCGATGCCGCCGCTGTCCTCGGTGTTCGCGGCGTTCGCCGGAGCACCCTGGCTGGGCTCCTCGGTGGGTTCCTCCTCCTCGGTGCCCTCCTCGACCGGCTCATCGCTCGGAGTGGCCTCGGGGGTGGCGGACGGGGTGGCGCTGGGCGTCACCTCGACCCTGATCGCGAGGCTGATCCGTTGCCCGGTGACGGCCTGCCCGGCGGCGGCGTTGATGGTCTTGGTGGCCACCACGTTGTCGAAGCTGGCGCCGAGATCGATCCGGCCGGGTGCGATCGGCTTGTCGGTGGTGCCGGTGAAGCGGAAGTCGCCGCTGCCGTTGCTGGTGGTGTCGAGCTGCCGGCCGGTGCTGTCACGCAGCATGACCACCGCGTTCGCGACCGCCTTGCTGTCCGCCTGCGAGATCACCTTGCCGGAGATCGACCGCACGGTCTGGTTCTGCGGCGGCGGCGCCGCCTTGGCGACCAGCGTGACGGTGGTCGACGCCTCTTCGCTCTGCTTCACGACCCCGGTGGAGTCCGTGGCCTTGACGGTGATCGTGGCGCTGCCGTTGGCGACGTCATCGGCGGCCTTGAAGGTGGCGTCGAAGGTGCCACTCGATGTCACCCGGCCGCGAGAACATCCGTCAACACAGGTCAGCTTCGAGTTGCTCGAGCTGAAACTGATGTCGGCAGGCCCCGCGTCACCCTCGAAGGAAAGCCGGTAGCTGATCTTCGTGGTCTTGCCGGCCTCGACACTGCTCGGCGAAGCCGAAACATCTGTAACGTTGGGCGCGGCCATGGCCGGTGTGGCGGGGACGGCGAGCAGAGCGCCGGCAACCAGCGCTACGACCACACCGGCCCGCTGCTTCCAGGCACGTCGGTGTGTTGACACGTCCACCGCCTTCCGGGCTGACTTCCCTCTGACCGGCGGGGCGCCGGGCCGGGGATCATCACGGTACGAATACGCCGTCGGCAACTATGCCTTGTCCGACTGCATGAGCGCGACCCAGGGCCAGCGTCGCGTCTCTGGCCCGCGGGTCGTATCGTCCCGTCGTGTCCTCTCCGCACAGTAAGTCCGCTGCCGTTACGGCCGCGTTGTCGGCGCTCGACGAGGGGCGTACACCCGAACGGCCGGTGTTCCGCGAGGCGGTCCGGTCGTTGTTGGCCGTCCTCGCGGAGCGCGCCCCCGGCCGATCGGTGGAGGTGCGCGTACCACCATACGGGGCGATCCAGTGCGTCCCGGGGCCTCGACACACCAGAGGAAACCCACCAAACGTGGTCGAGATGGCCCCGAACACCTGGTTGGAGCTGGCGACCGGCAGGGTTGGCTGGGCGGAGGCGGTCACCGACGGTCGCGTGCAGATGAGCGGCAACCGCGCGGACCTGTCGGCGTATCTGCCCCTCTAGTCGTGCGGATGTCCCACTCAGCGTGACGCTCAGCAGGGAAATCGTGACTATCTGTACTGACTGCGATTCGCGTACACTGTCAGGCGACGACAGTGGTCCCGGCAGAGGAGTGTGGATCCGCCCGTGATCCCCGCCCGGCCCGGTCCAGACCCAGCATGAGGGAGCGGTAGGTGCCCCGAGGCGACGGCCGGCTGAGCCACGACCTTGATCCCCAACGACCTGGCCCCCAGGATGCCTGCGGCGTCTTCGGCGTCTGGGCCCCCGGCGAAGAGGTCGCCAATCTGACCTATTTCGGCCTCTACGCCCTGCAGCACCGCGGCCAGGAGGCGGCGGGCATCGCGGTGAGCGACGGTTCCGGCGTGGTGGTCTACAAGGACCTCGGCCTGGTGGCGCAGGTCTTCGACGAGCCCACCCTGGCGAGCCTGCGCGGTCACCTGGCGATCGGGCACGCGCGATACTCCACCACCGGCGCGTCGAACTGGGAGAACGCCCAGCCGACGATCCGGTCGACCACCTCCGGGACGACCGTCGCCCTGGCCCACAACGGCAACCTGGTCAACACCGCCGAGCTGGAGAAGGAGGTCGCCGAGCGCGGCCTCGTCGCGGACGGTTCGACGAACGACACCTCCCTCGTGACGATGCTGCTCGCCAGCCGACCGGATCTGTCGGTCGAGGCGGCGGCCATGGAGGTGCTGCCGCAGCTGCGCGGCGCGTTCAGCTTCGTCTTCATGGACGAGTCGACCCTCTACGCGGCCCGCGACGCCCACGGTGTCCGCCCGCTGGTGCTCGGCCGCCTGGAGCGCGGCTGGGTGGTCGCCAGCGAGACGGCCGCGCTGGACATCGTCGGTGCCAGCGTGGTGCGCGAGGTCGAGCCGGGCGAGCTGATCGCGATCGACGAGAACGGCCTGCGCTCGACGCGGTTCGCCGCGCCGGAGCCGAAGGGCTGCCTCTTCGAGTACGTCTACATCGCCCGCCCGGACGCCACGATCGCCGGGCGCAACATCCACGCGGCGCGGGTGCAGATCGGCCGGCAGCTCGCCAAGGAGCACCCGGTCGAGGCTGACCTGGTGATCCCGGTGCCCGAGTCGGGCACTCCCGCCGCGATCGGTTACGCGGAGGCGTCCGGCATCACCTACGGTGCCGGCCTGATGAAGAACCCGTACGTGGGTCGTACCTTCATCCAGCCGTCGCAGACCCTGCGTCAGCTCGGCATCCGGCTCAAGCTCAACCCCTTGCGGGAGAACGTCCGCGGCAAGCGCCTGGTGGTCGTGGACGACTCGATCGTGCGCGGCAACACCCAGCGCGCCATCGTGCGGATGCTGCGTGAGGCGGGTGCGCTGGAGGTGCACGTCCGGATCTCCTCCCCACCGGTGAGCTGGCCGTGCTTTTACGGCATCGACTTCGCCACCCGGGCGGAGCTGCTGGCCAACGGGTTGGACAACGACGGCATCCGGCGCTCCATCGGCGCCGACACGCTGGGCTTCGTTTCCCTTCCTGGCCTGATCGCCGCGACCGAGCAGCCGAAGACCCGGTTGTGTCGGGCGTGTTTCGATGGGGAGTACCCGATCGAGCTGCCGGCCGGCAACCTGATCGGAAAGCACGTGCTCGAAGGGGTGGGCCGACGCGTCGCCAACTCGACGCCGGAGGCCCTGCCCACCAACGGCTCGTCCGTCGCCACTCCGGGTGGCGTTACCGCAAACCGCCCGTAGCACCAACCGGCGCGGCCCGGCTACCGCCGGCGGCACCGAGAACCAAAGGGGAGAACCGTGACGCACGTGTCCGAGCGCAGCGGCGCAGGAAGCAGCCCGACCGGCGCCGGCGGCGACCGCCAGCCGTGGACGGGCGGCGCAGGCCGCCAAGCGCGCAAACGCTCGGTCTCGTACGCCGACGCCGGCGTCTCCATCGACGCGGGTGACCGCGCGGTGGAGCTGCTCAAGTCGAAGGTCCGGCAGACCCGTCGCCCCGAGGTGCTCGGTGACCTCGGTGGCTTCGCCGGCCTGTTCCGGCTGGACACGAAGAAGTACAAGAGCCCGATCCTGGCGTCCTCCACCGACGGGGTGGGCACCAAGCTGGTGATCGCCCAGCAGATGGACATTCACGACACGGTCGGCATCGACCTGGTCGCGATGGTCGTCGACGACCTGGTGGCCTGCGGCGCCGAGCCGCTGTTCCTGCTCGACTACATCGCCACCGGCGAGGTCGTTCCGGACAAGGTCGCCGAGATCGGCGCGGGCATCGCGGACGGCTGCCGTTACGCCGGCTGCGCGCTGCTGGGCGGGGAGACCGCCGAGCACCCCGGCGTCCTGCGCCCGGACGAGTACGACATCTCCGCGACCGGTGTGGGTGTGGTCGAGGAAGCCGACATCCTCAGCCCCGAGCGGGTCGAGGTGGGCGACGTGGTGATCGCCATGCGCTCCTCCGGCCTGCACTCCAACGGATACTCGCTGGTCCGGCACGTGCTGCTCGGCGCGGCCCGGATGCGTCTGGACATCGTGATCGACGACTTCGGTCGGCAGCGGACCCTCGGTGAGGAGCTGCTCACCCCGACCAAGATCTACGCCAAGGACTGCCTCAAGCTGATCGCCGAGGCCGAGGTGCGGGCGCTGTCCCACATCACCGGTGGCGGCATCCCCGGCAACCTGGTCCGGGTGCTGCCCGAGAACGTCGACGCGGTGGTCAACCGGTCCACCTGGAAGCCGCAGCCGATCTTCGATCTGATCCAGACGAAGGGCCGGATCGACGACCAGGACATGGAGTCGACCTTCAACATGGGCGTCGGCATGTTCGCGATCGTGTCGGCCGAGGACGCCGACCGCGCGCTGGCCACTCTGACCGGCCGTGGCGTCGAGGCGTGGCAGGCCGGCGAGATCATCGAGGGCACCGGCAACGTGCAGATGGTGGGTCAGCACACCCGAGGATGATCACCCTCCGGTGATCGTACGGGCACCTGATCAGGGCTTCACCCGAGTGGCCAATGCCGCCTAGCCTGAAGGGCACCCTCAGGCTAGGCGGAGGAGGGCGATGGCTGCTCGGGGACAGTCGTTCAGCGGGATGCGCGGTCTGGCCGCCGTCCCGTCGTACGTCGTGATGCAGCCCACGACCCTCTGCAACCTCGACTGCGCGTACTGCTACCTGCCGTTTCGGGCGGCCGACCGCCGGATGCCGGTGGCGGTGGCCGAGGCGGTAGCGGCAGCGGTCAACCCGTGGGCGGCGACCGGTCGCTTCTCGGTGGTGTGGCATGGCGGCGAGCCACTGGCCGCCGGTCGGGAGCACCTGGCCGATCTGATCGCGCCGTTCGGGCCCGAGGTCGAGCACCATGTGCAGACCAACGCCACCCTCATCGACGACGACTGGTGTGACTTCTTCGTCCGGCACGAGATGCGGGTGAGCGTGAGCGTCGATGGGCCCCGGGCGCGCAACGGCGACCGGGTCAACCGGGGCGGTCAGCCGGCGTACGACCGGATCCTGCAGGGCATCGCGGCGCTGCGCCGGCGCGGTCTGCCCTTCTCCGCGCTGGCGGTGGTGTCCCGCCCGGAGCCGGGGCTCGCCACCGAGCTGTACGACTACTTCCTTGAGTTGGGCTGCGACGTGCTGGGCATCAACATCGAGGAGACCGAGGGTGTCAACACCCGCGACAACCGCCACGACCCGTTGGCGGTGTCGGCGTTCTGGGCGGAGCTGGTCGGGGCGTGGCGCCGGGAGCCCCGGATCCACCTCCGCGAGATCGAGTGGTCGTTGCGCTACGCCGCGGCGGTGCTCGGCAACTCGGCGGACGGGCTGCTGCCCCGGCAACTGGACCCGATCCCGACGATCGGTCACGACGGCTCGGTGATCGTGCTGTCGCCCGAGCTGGCCGGCTTCACCGATCCCCGTTACGGCGACTTCAGCAGCGGCAACGTGCTGACGACCCCGTTGGCGCAGATCCTCGGCGACGCGGCGGCAACGCCGTGGGTGAGGGAGTTCCTGGCCGGGGTGGAGGCGTGTCGGACGTCCTGCCCGTACTTCGGTTTCTGCGGTGGTGGTCACGCCGCCAACCGCTACTTCGAGCTGGGGCGTTTCGACGGTACGGAGACCGAGCACTGCCGCAACAGCAAGATCCGCCTATTGGAGGGAGTGTTGGAGCATGCCCGAGATCACCAGGCACCGGCGGCCTGAGCACGAAGCGGACGACGGAGTGACCAAACGGGTGCGGGACGCGGGTCCCGCGCTGGTCGCGCTGCTCCAGGAGGCCGAGGACGCACGGCGGCTACGCGCGGAGGTGTCGGGCGGAGACGGCTCCAGCGCGGTCTGCGCATGGAACCACTTCGAGAACATCCCGACGTTCTACAACTGGAACAACCGCCCGCGCTGAGGGGAGCCGTTGTCAGGGGCCTGTCGAGCGGCCGGATGGCTCCGGTCGGGCCAGGCCCCTGATCGTCGGCGACTGCACCTGCACAGGACGTGCGTGAGCACGCGGGGGTTACCGCGTGCTCAGCTGCGTCGAGAGGTCAGCGGGTCGGACGGACCCAGGGATCCGGATCGTCGTCCGCGTGATCCTCATCATCGTCGTCGACGAACTCTTTAGAGTCGTCGTCGAAGTGGTGCTCAGACTTACCAGCACCCGCCAGTTCGCGCTGCAAGGCGGTGAGGTCGGTGTTCGGGGAGTGGTACTTCAACTCCCGCGCCACCTTAGTCTGCTTGGCCTTAGCACGGCCGCGCCCCATGGCTCGACCCCCTCGCACAGAATGCGGGGCAGCCCGAAGGCGGGCCCCGATGACGTCAGGCATCTCTCGTGGCTCTTACGGTACATGGGGATGCCAACGTTCGGCACCTCGGGTTACCGTCAGCCGGCTCTGCGCGTCGCGTCGATCCGGCCGTCACCCAGTGTACCGGGTAAGGAGCGGAACGGTTAGCGCCCGTGACACCGGACAAACCGCATCAAACTTGACCCGGGCTCAGCTTACCCAGCCATGCCGGCAGCCGCGGCCCGGAGGCGGATCTCGTCGATCCGCCTCCGGGAAGGCTCAGCGCAGGTGGATGGCGCGCAGCCGGCCGACGTCCGCCATCCGCCGCTCGGCCAGCCGGTCGGCGGCCACCGCCGGCGGCACGCCCTCCGCGTCAGCCAGGTGCAGGATCTCGCGGGTGGTGTCGTAGATCCGGGTCGCCCGCAGCTTCGCCCGCTCGAAGTTGAAGCCCTCGATCTCGTCGGCCACCTGGATGACGCCGCCCGCGTTGACCACGTAGTCCGGGGTGTAGAGGATGCCCCTGTCGGCCAGCAGCTTCTCGATGCCCGGGTGAGCGAGTTGGTTGTTCGCCGCTCCGGTCACCACCTTGGCGCGCAACGCCGGCACGGTGTCGTCGTTCAGGGCGCCGCCCAGCGCGCACGGTGCGTACACGTCGAGATCCGCGGCGACCAGCGCGCTGGAGTCGTCGACGAGGGTGACCTGCGGGTGGTTGGTGCGCACCCACGTCAGCGCCTTCGGGTTGACGTCGGTGGCGACCACCTCGGCGCCGTCCTCCAGCAGGTGCCCGGTGAGGTACTTGCCGACCTTGCCCAGGCCGGCCACGCCGACCCGCCGGCCGCGCAGGCTCGGGGTGCCCCACACGTGCTCGGCCGCGGCGCGCATCCCCTGGAAGACACCCCAGGCGGTGAGGATCGACGAGTCGCCGGCCCCGCCGTGCTCCACGCTGCGCCCGGTCACGTACCGGGTCTCGCGGGCCACGACGTCCATGTCCGCCACGTAGGTGCCGACGTCGCAGGCGGTGTAGTAGCGGCCACCCAGCGACTCCACGAAGCGGCCGTACGCACGCAGCAGCGCCTCGCTCTTGATCTGCTCCGGGTCGCCCCAGATGACCGCCTTGCCGCCGCCCAGGTCCAGCCCGGCGAGCGCGTTCTTGTACGCCATCCCACGGGACAGGTCCAGCACGTCGGCGAGGGCCTCGTCCTCGCTCGCGTACGGGTAGAAGCGGGTGCCGCCGAGCGCCGGGCCCAGCGCGGTGGAGTAGATCCCGATGATCGCCTTCAGGCCGCTCTGCTTGTCCTGGCAGAACACGACCTGTTCGTGACCTGTCGATCCCGGGTCGTCGGTGCTGGCGAATACGCCCATGGTTGGCTCCTACTGTGGTGTGCGTCCTTGTGGGGCGCGGACCTGGTGGACCCCGGCGGGGATGCTGCCGGTGTGATCGAGCCTAGTATCGGCCGCCGCGCGGGCGCTCGACACGCCTGCGCCGTCCCACGGTGCGGCGCGCGTGCTCCGGCCGCTGACCGCGTACGGGCGTGGTTCGTGGGAGGATCGCGCGGTGCCGTCGCTCTTCGCTTCTTACCTGCGCGTGTACGAACCGTTGGCCGCCTTCGATCGAGACCGGCAGAGCTACTGGCGCCGGTACGTCTCGGAGGGGCGCGCGATCGGCCCGGTCGAAGGGCCCGGTCGGCAGCGGACGGCGGTGATCGAGGCGCTGGGCGCCGGCTGGACCCGGCTGCCCGACCTGCCGGAGGAGGCGTACGTCCTGGAGACGGACGACAGCCTGCTGGTCTGCCCGTGGAACTTGCGCATCCGGGTCGCTGAGGCCGCGCTCAGCGCCCGGGACGGGGTGCCCTCGGTGCTCGCCGACGCCTTCGTGCCGCCGGTGCTCGCGGGGCAGGCCAGGGCGGTGGTGGATGACTGGCGCAGTGGCGCCCGGGTGCTGGAGCACGGGGTGCCCCGGGTGCACGAGCAGATCGCCACCTGGGGCGTACCGCTGCGGTGGTTCGTGCTCTTCGACCCGACGGAGCGGGACCTGGTCACCCAGCCGGGCCGGCGGGCGCTGCGCTACCGCACCGAGATCTCCAAGGCCCGACGCCGTTCGTCCCGGGCGTTGTCGGTGCTGCGCAAGTCGGTGGGCGAGGCGCCGATCACCGAGGCGGTGGAGGAGGCGGCCCGCTGGCTGGAGGAGTTCCACCCACGGTCCATGGTCGAGTTGGACTACGGGGGTCTGGTCGACCTGCTCTCCGACGAGACCCTGGCCGCTGACGACTCGCCCGAGCTGGTCGCCGGCGGCCTCGCCGGGCTGTCGCGCGGCGAGGCCGAGGAGGCGTCCGCCGCGTACGACAAGTTGGTGGCACGGTGGCGCGCGGTGCAGCTGCTGGAGCGGTGCAACTAGGGCATATCACCCTAGGAGCGCTCCCAAGGTGAGTTGCGCTCGTAGTTGACGCATCACGAACCGTGATCATGAGTCCCAATAAGGTACTTTCTGCCGTGTAAAAGTCGTAAAAATCGGGCATGGTTCATCCGTCCGTCTAGGGACCTTCATCCGTTCGGCCCATGTCGGACATCGGGGACTAGCCGGACCATGGGAGACGCGTCGGCCGGCGGGACCCCGGCCGATGTCTATACATGTGGAGGAGTGACCGATGGCATCGCGAACGCACGAACCAGAGCCGCTACTCACGCCGGCCGAGGTGGCGTCGATGTTCCGGGTCGACCCGAAGACGGTGACCCGTTGGGCCAAGGCTGGCAAGCTCAGTGCCATCCGCACCCTGGGTGGCCACCGTCGGTACCGCGAGTCGGAGGTCAGGGCGCTGCTGCAGGGCCAGATCCCGCAGCAGCGGCAGGGCGACTGAGCCGGCAACAGTTTTTGGTCAGGGGCGGTGGATCTCGATCCGCCGCCCCTTTCCATGCCCGCCGAGCACGACGCCGGCAGCGGATCAGCGCCGCGGCTCGGCCAACGTCACCCGGATGCCGACCGTGCCGCCCTCGCCGCGGCGCAACCGGCTGCCCAACAGGCTCAGCCGACCGATCAGGCGGTACTTGTGCTTGAGCAGGTCGCGGACCCGACCGGTGTCACCACCCCCGTAGATCGTCGCGTGAGCTGACACCTCCGCCCCGTGTGGCCGACCGCGCACGTCGCACGGCGCCACCGTCACGTCGCCGTTGCGGCGGATCCGCTTCACCTTCCCCGAGTCGGCCCGGGTCCAGACCGCCAACGCGTCACCGTCGCGTACCGCCCAGACCGGGGTCGGCACCGCCCGACCGTCCTTACGGAAGGTCGTGAGCAGGATGTACTTCTCGGCCGACAGCCGGTCCAGCATGGTCACGCCGCCAGGATACGACCGGCGCGGGCCGCTGAGTGGCCAGATAGCGTGAACGTCGTGACGGTTGAGCCTCTAATCGGTGACGTGATCGGCGAACTGCTGCAGGACACGCTCGCCGTGGCCACCGGAGTGGGCCCCCGACCCCTGGTCGGTGGCCGGCTACCGCGACCGGTCATCGAGATCATCGAACGGGACGACGGGCTGATCAACGGCGCTCCGGCCGCGCACTACCTGGACGGGCCGGCGCAGTGGCAGCCGTACGACCACCGCGCGGTGGACCGGGCGCACGGCGAGATGCTGGACATCGGCACCGGAGCCGGCCGCATCGCGCTGCACCTCCAGGAGCGCGGCGTACCGGTCACCGGGCTAGACACCTCCGCCGGCGCGCTGGAGGTGTGCCGGCGGCGCGGGGTCCGGCGGCTGGTGCACGGCACCGTCGAGACGCACGTCGCCGACGGCGCCCGGTACGACACGTTCCTGCTGCTCGGTAACAACCTCGGACTGTTCGAGGGGCGGGAGCGCGCCCCCGGGTTCCTGGCCGCGCTCGCCGCGCTGGCCCGACCCGGGGCACAGATCATCGCGCAGGGCACCGACCCGTACGGCACCCGCGACCCGGTGCACACCGGCTACCACGAGCGCAACCGTCGGCGCGGCCGGCTCGGTGGCCAACTGCGGCTGCGGCTGCGCTACCGCGAGTTGAGCACCGAATGGTTCGACTACCTGGTCTGCTCGGCGGACGAGTTCGCCGCCCTGGTGCACGGCACCGGCTGGCGGTTGACCGATGTGGACGACCGCGACGCCCCCTACTACCTGGCCACCCTGCGCCTCGTCGGCTGAGCGACGGCCCCCGCGTTCCGCGGCGCGGAGGCGGGGGCCGTCGTACGTCTCAGACCTGGACGGTCGGGGGGAGCTGCTCGGGCGGCAGACCGCCGTCGCCGTCGACCACCTCGTCCGGCTGGCCGTCCTCGTCGATGTCGACCATGGTGATGTCCACCTTGCCGTCGCCGTCGGTGTCGAACTGGAACAGGTCGGCCTTGCCGTCGCCGTCGGTGTCCACCACCCACACGTCGGTCTGACCGTCGTTGTTGGTGTCGGCGCGCAACAGTTCGACCCGCTCGTCGCCTCGGGTCTCCACGATCTCCCCCTCGGTGACGCTCTCCGGTGCCTGGCTCATCTCGATGCGGTCCTTCCCTCGGTTGACGGGCCGTCAGTACCCGATCCGGCGCTCCCCCACGCATGGGCCGGGTCGTCGCGCTGTCTACTGTCGCAGCATGAGCGAGCGGAGCGGGCGGGACACCCGGGCCGGCGTGGCGGCGACCCCGCGCGTCGGCGGGCGGGGCAGGGAGGCGTGATGAGCGATCGTTTCGTGGTCGTCGGGGCCGGCACCATGGGGCTCGGAATCGCGTACGTGGCGGCCGGCGCCGGACACGCCGTCGAGGTGGTCGAGGTGGACCCCGAGCGGGGCGCGGCCGCGCAGAACCGGCTCGCCGAGCTGTGGGAGCGGGCGGTGCAGCGCGGGAAGCTGAGCGCCGACGAGGCCGCCGCGAACCGACAGCGGGTGACGCTGCGCCCCACCCTCGCCGAGGTGGCACCCGCCCCCCAGGTGATCGTGGAGGCGGTGCCGGAGCGCCTCGATCTGAAGCGGGCGGTGCTGCGGGATGCCGCCGCGCTGCGCCCGGAGCTGCTGGGGAGCAACACCTCCAGCATCGCCATCGGCGCGCTGGCCGCCGGGCTGGACGCGCCCGAGCGCTTCCTCGGCCTGCACTTCTTCAACCCGGTCTGGGCGATGACGCTGCTGGAGATCGTGGTCGGCCCGGCCACCGCCGAGGAGACCACCGCCGCGGCCGTCGCGCTCGCCGGCCGGCTGGGCAAGGACCCCGTCGTCGTACGCGACCTGCCCGGCTTCGCCACCTCCCGGCTCGGGGTCACCCTCGGCCTGGAGGCGATCCGGATGGTCGCCGACGAGGTGGCCAGCCCGGCGGACATCGACAAGGCCATGGTGCTCGGCTACCGGCATCCGATCGGGCCGTTGGAGCTCACCGACCTGGTCGGCCTGGACGTGCGGCTGGACATCGCCCGCACCCTCCAGACCGCGTACGGGGACCGGTTCGCGCCGCCGCCGCTGCTGGAGGAGATGGTGGCCGCCGGGCGGCTGGGTAAGAAGTCAGGGCACGGCTTCTACCGCTGGGAAGGCGGTGTCAAACAGTGAGCGGGCTGCGGATCGAGGAGCGGCCGGACCGGCTGATGGTCACCCTGGACCGGCCGGAGAAGCGCAACGCCATCGACGCCGACCTGATCGCCGAGCTGCACCAGGTCTGCGCCGAGCTGGAAGCCCGTCCGCGTCTGCTGCTGCTCACCGGTGGCACGGCGGGCATCTTCGCCGGTGGCGCCGACATCGGCCAGCTCCGCGAGAGGGGTCGCACCGACGCCCTCGCCGCGATCAACTCGGCCGCCTTCGCCCGCATCCGGGCGCTGCCGATGCCGACGGTGGCGGCCGTCGACGGCCCGGCGTTGGGCGGTGGCGCGGAGCTGGCGTACGCCTGCGATCTGCGGGTGTGCACGGGCCGGGCGGTCTTCGGGCAGCCGGAGGTGCGGTTGGGCATCCTGGCCGGCGCCGGCGCGACCCACCGGCTGCCCGCGTTGATCGGCGAGGGTCGGGCCAAGGAGCTGCTCTTCACCGGCCGGCGGGTGGACGCCGAGGAGGCGCTGCGGATCGGCCTGGTGAACCGGGTGGTGGACGAGCCCGACGAGCTGCTGCCGGTGGCGCACGCGGTGCTGGACGAGATCGCCCTGGGTTCACCGTTGGCCGTGCGGCTGACCAAGCTGGCGGTGGACGCGCCGGCCGCCGCGCACCCGCACCTCGACCTGGTCAGCCAGGCGGTGCTCTTCGAGGACGAGGAGAAGCACCGCCGGATGACCGAGTTCCTGCAGCGCCGCCGGCCGCGCTGACCCCGTACCCGAAAACGGCCGCACCGGCGAGAAGCCGGTGCGGCCGTCGTGGGCCTCGGATCCTGCTTACTGCCCGATCTGCACCCCGGCGTCGGCCAGGCCGCGGATCACCTGGGCGGACTCACCGAAACCGATGATCAGTACGGCGTCCGCACCGAACTCCTTGATCTCCTTCGCGCCGCCGCTGAAGTCGACCGGGGCCGCCTTCGCGTCGGCCGGCGGCTCGTACGTCAGCAGCTTGAGCCGGTCGTCGGGAATGCCCGCCTTGGCCAGCTCGTCGCGGACGGTGGCCTGCAGGCCCTCGCCGTAGGAGTCCTTGCGGGCGACGATGACGATCTTCTGGGACCCGTCGCGGAGGATCACGTCGGCCAGTGCCCGGCCCTGGAGGCTGTCCGGCGGGGCGGTGCGGAAGTAGAGGCCCTTGTCCTCCACATCGGTCAGGCCGCTGTCGGTGTTGGACGGGGAGAAGAGGATCTTCCCGGCCTGCACCACGTCCGGCAGCACCTCCCGGGAGATACCCGAACCACCCGCGCCGATGATCACGCTGACGCCGTCCGTCACGTGCTTGGCCACCGTCGCCTTGGCCACCGCCGGGCTGGTGCCGTCGTCGCCGTCCTTCCACGTCACCGGCTTGCCCAGGGCGCCACCCGCGGCGTTGATCTCCTTGATCGCCAGCGCGGCGCCGGCGGCCATCGGGGGATAGGCGATCGCGAGGTCACCGGTCTTCGGCAGCAGGCCGCCCAGGACCAGCGGCTCCTGGTCGGGGTCCCCACCGGCGCGCTGCTTCTTCGGCCTCGGCGGCGTCTTGGTGCTCGCCGCCGACTCGATGCCGGCGCCGACGAACTCGGTCTTGCCGTCGTTGATCTGCTGCCCGTCGAAGGTCAGCGTGGCGTAGCTCGCGGTGGCCGGCTCGCCCTTGTCGGTGAACCCCGCCCGGGTCAGCGAGACGCTGCGGTACTCGATGTCCTGCCCGTTACGGGCCAACGCGAGACAGCTGGCGGGGTCCTCGCAGCGCTGCCCGTCGTTGGTCACACCGACGATCTGCTTGGCGATGTCCGCCGGGTTGGTGCTGCCGGCCAACTGCGCGGCGAGCACGGCGATCACCACCGCGTCGTACGTCTCGGCGGAGTAGAGGTAGTCCGTCAGCGCCGGATTGACGGCCCGTAGCCGGCTCTTGAAGTCGTCGGGCAGCGGGGTGAGCGGCGTGGTGCCCTTCATCCCGTCGACGAGGCTCGCCCGTTCCTTCAACTCGGCAGGATAGGAGTTGAGCATGTTGCCGTCCGTGCCGTAGAGGCGCACCTGTTGGGCGCTTGCCTCCTCGGGCTTGTCATCCCCGCAAGCGCTCGTGGCGAGCAGGATCGTCGCGCAGGCAGCCAGTGTGGCTACCCGCGAGCGGCGTGTTACGAACATGGGTCGTCCTTCCTCCGGCGAAGGTCCGCTGCGCACATTAGCGTGCCGAGGCCGGCGGCGGGACCGTGGAGGCGGCGTAATGCGCAGGTCGCTCGCATTGAACACGGACAGTGACGGTTGCTGGGGGACTTGACCACCCGTCCTACTGTGCGCTGAGTGACCGACCTACCACAGCAGACGTTCGATGACGCGGCCGCCGTGCTCCGTTCGGCGCTGACCGGCGATGGAGACGCGGTGGTGGGAGCGTTCGACGCGGTCGTCGACCGGGCCGGCCTGAGCGGCGCGTACGGGGTCGCCTGGTGCCTGGCGGCGACAATGCTCGGTGACGCGCCGGCGGCGAGCGGGGCGGCGCTCGACTTCCCGGGGATCGACCAGGCCGGGTACGACACCCGCTGGGTGGCCCGCTTCGTCAGTGCGTACGCGAATCAGGACGAACCCACCGGTGAGGCCCTGTTCGGCGCGGCGGCGGCGGATGGGCTGCTCCCGGACTGCCTGCTGACGCTTGCCGGCTCGACGATCGCCACCCTGCGCAGCCGCGCCGGCTGACGCGTCGGCCGGCCGCGGCGGGTGCGGCGTTGTCGGCGGGTCGCGGCGTCCGTCGGGGGGCGGACGCCGCGACCGCGTGGGTCGGTCAGAACGCGTGGTACGCGATCAGCGGCTCGTACTCGTAGCGCAGGTTCTCGAAACGGACCCGGAAGTTGACGCCGTCCTTGACGTTGGTCGCCACCGTGATCCAGCCCGAGTTGGCCGGCAGGTAGGTCCAGTAGTTACAGGCGCTCGTCTTGTCCACGAAGATCACGCATGCTTCGGTGGCGTACACGCTCGCGTTGCGGACGTTGATGTCGCGACAGCGCGTCGTGGTGCGGTACTGACCCGCCGAGCCGCCGTAGCGGCCCGTCTCGAAGTACGACCGGACCGCCCCGCCGTAACAGGTGGCGAGCGGGGCGAACGCGTTCGGCCCGGAGCTGACCGGTGTGGTCGGTGTTGTCGGCTCCGCCCGGGCGGGCGTGCCGGCGGCGATCAGTGCGGTGGCGGTGGCGACGGCGAGCAGGCGAGCGGTCGGGGATGGCATTCGTTCCTCCGGAAACAGGTAACTGACCGTCCGTATAGGACTGATCATCTGATCGTGACGATGATACGTATCGATCGATTCCGGCGCGGCCCCGACGATGTCCGGCCGGTGTGGTAGCTCTGTAGGCATGTCCGAGGCCATCCTCAGCAAGGTGCGCAAGCTGCTGGCCCAGGCCGAGGATCCAGCCTGCACGCCTGCCGAGTCGGCCGCGTTCACCGCCAAGGCAACCGACCTGATCGCCCGCTACGGCGTGGACCGGGCCCTCCTCGCCGCCCGCGACCCCACCACCGACCCGGTCGGTGACCGGGTGCTGGACATCGTCGCCCCGTACGCCCGCGACAAGGTCGGCCTGCTCGCCGCGGTGGCCGAGCCCCTGCGCTGCCGCTGCGTACGCCGCCGGCAGGGCAACGGGTTCACCCTGCACCTCTTCGGCTTCGCCAGCGACCTGGAACGGGTCGACCTGCTCTTCACCTCACTGCTCGTGCAGGCGGCGCACGGCCTGGCCGCCACCGAGGTGCCGGCCGACGACCACCCCGCGGCCTTCCGGCGCTCCTGGCTGGCCGGTTTCGCCGAGGTGGTGGGCGGCCGACTCTGGGCGGCTGAAACCGCGGCGGCCAGCGAGTCGGGTACGCCGTCGATGGCGCTGGTGCTGGCCGACCGGTCCGACCGGGTCCAGCGGCGGCTCACCGAGGAGTACCCGCGGCTGCGCACCGCACCGCCGCGCCGGTTGGGTGGCACCGGCTTCGGCTCGGGGGCCGAAGCCGGCCAACGCGCCAACCTCGGTGGTCGGGACCTCGGCGGCGCCGCTGCCGGTCGGCAACTCGGCCGGTGATCTCGTGGGCCGTCAGGCCGTCGTGGTGGGGCGGTGGCGCGACACCGCGGCGACGTAGCGGGTGAGCAACTCGTGCCAGCCGGCGGTGAGCGCCTTGCGGTAACCCTCGGCAGCCTCGCCGTGCCGGTCGAAGTGCCGATGCTCCAGGTCGACCCGGGTGCGTTCCGGCCCCTCGGAATGGAACAGCACCTCGACCTCGCTCGCGCGGGCCGGGTCCGGCACCGGTGCCCGATCCGGGCCGATCTGCCAGACGAAGACAAGCCGGCGGGGCGGATCCCAGGTGAGCACCCGACCCCAGTCGGCGCGGAAGCCGTACGGGCCCAACTCGTAGAGCATGCCACCGGCCCGCGGCTCCATGCCCAGCTCGGCCAAGGCGTCCGGGCCGGACCAGGTGTACTCGGTGACCCACCAGTCGGTCAGCTCATCAGTGAAGACCGCGAACGCGTGCTCGGCGGAGCCCGGGACGACAAGGCCGCACCGGAGAGAGAATTGGCCGACGTCCTGCCGGATGTCGGCCGGATCAGTCAATTCCTGTCCCATAGGCCCGGACCATACCGGCTGATGCCCGGCTGTGCAGCTTCGCGCGGTGCCCGGTTCCAGACAGAGTGTCGCCGGGTCGTCACGGACGGGATGCCGCGCCGGAAAGCGGGTAACCGCGCCCAACGGCTTCGGACGACCGGGCCGGAACGCAGGCGGGGCGGGAGAGCATGAGCGAGAGCGGACAGCAGCGGGAGCCGGACCGGAACGTCGACAGCGGGAACCCGGACGTCCTGCTCGACATTCCGAAGGTCTCCGTCGACTCCATCCGACTGGCGGTCGACGGCCTGGAGGCCGACCTGTCGCTGCGCGCCCGAGTGGCCAACCTGCTCCAGGTCGACGCCGGCGTACGGGTGCACCTCAACGGTGGCGAGTTGAACGTCAACGGGGTGAACGCCGAGGCGCAGCTGCGGGTCCGTTTGGAGCAGCTGACCAGGATCCTGGGGCGAGCGCTCGACACACTCGACAACAACCCACAGATCATCGAGGCGCTCGCGCACACTGCCGTCGACGACGTGGAGCGCAGCACCCAACAGGTGACCTCGGGCGCGGCGGAGATCAAAGCGTCGAGCCGGCACTCGGACCGCCTACGCGACGAGCCGGGCCGGCAGGTGGGCGCAGCCGGACCGTCAGTCGACCGTGGTCGGCCGGCTTCCGCTCGGCAGGTTCTCGGTCAGCCGGGTTCTGACCAGCCTGAACCTGGTCGGCCGGGTTCTGATCGGCCTGCGTCTGGTCAGCCGGGGCCTGATCAGCCGGGGCCTGGTCGGCGGGGTTCTGATCGGGCGGATGCGGGTCGTGAGGATGCCGGTCGGTCCGGGGTCGGTCCGGCCGGGTCGGCACCAGATGCTGGCGGCCCCGGACCGCGAGCTGGCGGCCCCGGGTCAGCTGACCAGGGGCATTCGCAGGGACAGCGGCCGGCCGGGGCGGGCCAGGGGCCGCAACGCCCCGAGGGGCTGGCGGGGACGGCGGCCGCAGAAGGCCGCGGCAAGCCCGATCAGTCGGCTGGGGCCGGTCCGAGCCCGTCCGGGGATGGCGACGGTGGTCTGCCGGGCGCGGCGCAGGCGGCGGCCCAGAGCGCCGCGCAGAGTGCGGCCCAACTCGCCGAGCAGGCGGGGGAGACGTTGCGACAGGCCGGACGCAGCGTGTGGGAGGCGATTCAGGGCGGCGTCGCGCAGCACCGCCCGCAGGGTCGCCGCGACTGACACCGCCCCGCCGCTACTGACGCTGCCCCGCCGCCCGCCGCGACCGACTGGTAGCCGCGAGGCGTGGGTGATCGACTCGGTTTCCTTGATATCGCGGTGTCGCGCGCGCTGGGACACCGCGATGTCACGAAAGTCGAGTCGATCAAGCGGACCCGGGGTGGTGCTGGTCACGCAGCCGGGTTGGGCTGGGCGTGTGGGCTGGCCGGAGGTCGTCGGCGCAAGCACCGGAAACAGCAAGATCCCCACCTGCGAATCCGCTGGTGGGGACCTCTGTAGCCCGGCGAAAGGCTATGTGGCCAGGGGCGGGGTCGAACCGCCGACCTTCCGATTTTCAGTCGGACGCTCGTACCAACTGAGCTACCTGGCCGTGCCGCTCGGCTCATGTTACCCGGCAACCGGACGAACCGGTGGCAAGGCGACCTGCTCCGATACGCAGAACGCCGCGCGGGGCGCGGCGTCGGCGCTGCGGTCCTGACGGGACTTGAACCCGCGACCTCCGCCTTGACAGGGCGGCGAGCACTCCAACTGCTCCACAGGACCTAGCTTGTGTTGCTCCGGCTTGCGCCGGTCGTGCCCCCAACGGGATTCGAACCCGTGCTACCGCCTTGAAAGGGCGGCGTCCTGGGCCGCTAGACGATGAGGGCGGCCCCGCCATCATTGCACACTCGCAACTTCAAGCGGACTTGCTCCCATCCGGCCCCGCCGGAGGCTTCGAAAGCATACGTGATGCCCGGCCGGTCGACAAAATCGGTATCACCAAGGGCTTGGGGTGGGTCATAACGGCAGGTCAGGGCGGTTCTAGTGGAGTCGGGTGATGCCGAAGCGCCGCTTCAGATCGGCGATCATCTTCGGGCAGGCGGCGAGGGTCGCGGCCCGATTTCCGCCACCGTCGTGCAGCAGCACGATGGCCCCGGGGCGGGTGGCGGCGTGCACCCGTTTGCCGATGGTGGCCGCGGTGGGCTTGTCCCAGTCCTGCGGGTCGACCGACCAGTGCAGCGGGCGCATGCCGAGGTTCTTGGCCACCCCGAGCACCTCCGACGTCCACCGGCCGCCCGGTTGCCGGTAGAACGGCACCTTCGCGCCGGGAGAGGCCTTCTGGATGGCCTTGTTGGTGCGGTCCAGGTCGGCCCGAATCTCGGCGACGGGTCGGCGGGCGAGATCGAGGTCGTGTCGCCAGCTGTGGTTGCAGAGCTGGTGTCCCTCCCGGACGATCCGTCGGACCAGCTCCGGGTGGCGCTGCACCTCCCGACCGACGACGCAGAAGGTCGCTGTCACCTTGGCGGCCTTCAGTTGGTCGAGCACCTTGGGTGTCCAGGCTGGGCTGGGCCCGTCGTCGAACGTCAGGGCCACCGGGCGTACGCCGGTGTTGCGACCCAGACCGGCGGGCAGCTTGGCCGGCAGCGGCCGCAGTGGCGGCTTGGCCGGCTTGGTGACACTGGGGTGCGGTTTCGGGGTGGGTGGCGCGGTCGATTCCGGCGGTGGGGCACCGACGGGTGCGATGGTGCGGTGCGGCTGGGCACAACCGGACAAGACCAGCGCCACGGCGAGGACGGACGCCAGGACGGCACGGGCTTGCATCTGCTCGCTCCCGGAGGGGTCGGGGTAGGCGGACCCGCCCGACGGTAGTTCACGCCGCCAGCCGGCGACAGTGCGATCAGTCACGCCTCGACTGGTGCAGGGCGTCGCGCACGGCAGCGGAGAGTGAGACCGCCTCGGCCAGGTCCACCGGCCGCACCACCCCGGCGGGCAGGGTGTCGGCGCGCCAGCCGGGGCCGGCGGCGAGCACCAGCAACGGGCGTCGGGGTGCGGCCAGGAGCGCGCTGAGTTGGGCCGGGTCGGCGGTGGCCCGAGTGTGTGACCAGAGCACCACGGCGGCCGGTCCGGTCCGGTTGACCGCCTCGACGAGCGCGGCCACCGGCACCCGGGCGCCGAGCATCCGGTAGCTGACACCGGCCTCCGCGAGTGCTGCGGCCAGCGCCTCCAGCGGCAGGGTGTGCTGTTCCTCGTCGGCACAGGAGAGCAGGATCCGGGCCGGCCCGGTGGGGACCTTGGCCCGGCTGGCCGCCGCGAGCGCTTCCGAGACGCAGCGGGACATGAGGTGTTCCACCTCGATCAGGCCGGAGGTGGCGGCGTGCCGTTCGCCGATGCCGGCGAGGACCGGGCGCAACAGGCTGTCCCAGGTGGCGACGACGCCGTCGGCGGCCAGGGCGTGCGCGATCGTCTCACTGATCGCCGCCGCGTCCAGGCGCATCGCCGCCCGGGCCAGTCCGCGGGCCGCCGGGCCGGCACGGCCGACCGGGATGGTGCCGCCGCCGTCACGGCCGGTCGGGTGGATCCGGGTGGGGGTGACGGTGCCGTTGGCCGTTGGATCCGGAGCCTGGCGGGCCCAGCGGGCCGCCTCGGCGGGGCTCACCCCCTCGGCGGTGAGTCGCCGCATGATCTCGAGGCGGACCAGGTCGGAAGGGGTGTACCGGCGGTGGTGACCGGGGATGTGTTCGCTGGGACCGAGCCCGTAGCGCTGGTGCCAGGTGCGGAGGGTCGTCACCGCGACCCCCAGCCGGCGTGCGACAGCGCCCGCGCTCAGCGCCTCATCGACCACCCGACCGCTCCGCCGTGTCATCCGCCGACGATCCGGGCGGGGTCATGACCGGACCGGTTGCGCCCGACCGGGACCCCGAGGGGCGGAGCAGCCGGTTCACCACCCCGCCCAGCCAGGGCGCGTACGACCGGGGGTCGAGGGACAACTCGGCCTCCAGCGCGGTGGGGTCGGCCCACCGCAGCTCGGCCACCTCGTCCGGGTCGGGCAGCAGCGGAGCGCCGGGCAGGAACTCGCCTCGCAGCACGTGGTCGTACTCGAACTCGACCCGACCGGTGGCCGGGTCCTCGGCGTAGTAGACGTAGATGCCGACCTCGGTCAGCTCGACCGGGCCCGCGCCCAACTCCTCACTCAGCCGGCGGTTGGCCGCCTCGGCGAGCGACTCCCCGGGCTGCGGGTGGCCGCAGCAGGAGTTGGCCCAGCGCAGCGGGAACCGGGTCTTGGCGGCGGCCCGACGCTGGAGCAGCACCTGGCCGTCCGGGTCCATCAGTAACACCGAGAAGGCCCGGTGCAGTTGCCCCGGGGGTTGGTGCGCGGCGGCGACGGTCGTCTCGCCGTGGGCCTTGCCGGTCTCGTCGACGAGTTCGACGAGATGTTTTTCGCGGCTGCTCATCGACCTTCCCCGGTGATTCGGCCGGCGGCGAGCTTGCCGGAGATGAGCACCATCGGTACGCCCACGCCGGGCTGGGTTCCGGAGCCGACGAACACCACGTTCGACAGGTCGCGGTGCAGGTTGGACGGGCGGAACGGGCCGGTCTGGAAGAGGGTGTGCGCGGCGGCGAACGGGGTGCCCGCTGCCATTCCCTGCTCCTCCCACTCGGCCGGGGTGACCGCCCGTAGCACCTCGACCCCGGCGCCGAAGCCGACGTAGCCGCGCTCCTCCAGGGTGCCGATCAGCTGCTCGGTGTAGCGCTTGGTCAGGTCGCCGCGCCACTCGAACGGCGACCGGTGCAGGTTGGGCACCGGGGCGAGCACGTAGTAGGTGTGCCGGTCCGCCGGGGCCACCGCGGGGTCGGTCCGGCTCGGGTTGGTCACCAGCAGCGACGGATCGGTCATCAACTCGCCCCGCCGGATGACCTCATCGAAGGTGCCCTTCCACGCGCGTCCGAAGTGGATGTTGTGATGGGCGATCTTCGCATAGGACTGTCGGGAGCCGACGTGCAGAACGACGCAGGACGGCGAGTAGGTGAGCCGACGGCGCGGCTCGGCGGGGAGCAGGTCCCGGTAGGCGACCGGCAGGTCGGGGTTGAGCACCACCACGTCCGCCGGCACCAGCTCGCCGTCGGCGGTGAGCACGCCGGTGGCCCGACCGTTCGCGGTCTCCACCCGGGTCACCGTGGTGTCGTACCGGATCTGCACGCCGTGCTTCTCGGCCGCGCCGGCCATCGCCCGGGAGACCGCGTGGATGCCGCCGCGCGGGAAGTAGACCCCGGCCACCGAGTCGAGGTACGCGATGACCGCGTAGATGGCCAGCGCGTCGTGCGGCGCGAGGCCGGCGTACATCGCCTGGAAGGAGAAGATCCGCTGGGTACGTGGGTCCCGGAAGAACTGGTTGATCTTCGTCTGGAGGCGTCGGAAGGCCCCGCCGCCGAGCAGCTTGAGCAGGTTGCCGGTGATCAGATCGGTCGGCGCGTCCAGGTTGCGCTCGATGAAGTCGGTGCGTTCCAGCCGCCACAGCTCCCGCGCGTACTCGACGAACCGCAGGTAGCCGTCGGCCTCCCGAGGCCCGCAGACCCGGGAGATCTCGGCCGCCATCCGGGTGGTGTCGGTGAGCACGTCGAGGGTCGAGCCGTCCGGGTAGTACGCCCGGTAGGCGGGATCGATCGGGGTCAGGTCCAGCCAGTCGCGCAACTCCTCGCCGACCGCGCCGAGCGCCTCGGCGATCAGGTCGGGCATGGTGAGCACTGTCGGCCCGGTGTCGAACTCGTAGCCGTCCACGCCCAGCCGGCCGGCCCGCCCACCGGGCACCGGCTCGCGTTCCAGCACTGTCACCTGTCGACCGCTGCCGGCCAGGTGCAGGGCACAGGCGAGCCCACCCAGCCCGGCTCCGACGACCACCACCCGGTCCGTCCGTCCGCTCACCGTCCGCACGTGACCACCTCCTTGCTCAAGTCGCTCATCAGGCCCGCCGGTTGGTTGCGGCGGTGGCCAGCCCGGTCAGCGCGGTGCGCGCCGTCTGGTCCACGGGTGCGGCGTCGAGCGCGGCCAGCGCGTCGCTCACCCGTTCGGCGATCATCTGCTCCACCCGGGTCACCGCGCCGGTCTCGGCGACCAGCCCGGCGAGCTTGTCGACCGGTCCGTCGGCGGCCCGCTCCAACGCGGTGAGCTGGGCCGGGGTGGCCAGCTCCCGGGCCAGCATGAGCAGCGCTGTCGGTTTGCCGGTGCGGAGGTCGTCACCGGTCGGCTTGCCGGTGGCCGCCGGGTCGCCGTAGACGCCGAGCAGGTCGTCGCGGAGCTGGAACGCCTCGCCGACAGCCAGGCCGTAGCGGGTGTAGGCGGAGACCAGCGGCTCGTCGGCGGGCACCCCGGCCAGTGCGGCTCCGAAGAGCAGTGGTCGCTGGACGGTGTAGCTGGCGGTCTTGTAGCGGGCCACCCGCAGCGCCCGGTCGACCGACCAGCTGGCTGGGGCGTTCTCGCCGAGCACGTCGAGGTACTGCCCGGCGACCGTCTCCACCCGCATCTGGTCGTAGCAGCGGCGCACCTCGAAGAGTCGGTTCGACGGCACCGAGGCGTGGGCCAGCAACTGGTCGGCCCAGACCATGCAGAGGTCGCCGACGAGCACGGCGACGGCCTCGCCGAACCGGCCGGGGTCGCCCCGGTGGCCGGCGGCGAGGTGCTGTTCGGCGAGCGCGACGTGTGCGGTGGGCCGGCCACGGCGGGTGGTGGACGCGTCCATCACGTCGTCGTGGACCAGCGCGAAGGTGTGCAGCAGCTCCAGCGCGGCCAGCGCGGGCAGCACCGGCGGCAGCGCTGCGGTGCCGCCGACCGCCCCGCGCCAACCCCAGTAGGCGAACGTGGACCGGATCCGTTTGCCGCCGGCCAGGACGGCCTCCCGGGCGGTGGCGGCGAAGCTTCCCATCGATGGGTCGATGTCGTGGAGGGTGTCAACCTCGGCGGTGAGGAAAGAGTCCAGGGTCTCGTCGACCGCCGTTACCAGATCGTGGGTGTACGCGGCCAGAACGGCGCGGACCGGATCGTCCCCGTCCGCCGGCCCAGCCGGCGCCACGCGGGTCACGTCACCCGCAACTGCGTCGTTGGCCATGTGGCCGAGCGTACCCTAGGCTACGGGTTGCGTCGATTGGTGCGTCGATAAATTAGAGGAGGGCCGGTGGAAACCGATCTCACCGCTGCCTATGACCGGTGTCGTGAGCTGCACAAACGCCACGGCCGCACCTACTATCTCGCCACCCGCCTGCTTCCCGCTTGGAAACGACGGCATGTGCACGCCCTCTACGGGTTCACCAGGTACGCGGACGAGATCGTCGACCGCACCGAGGCACTGCCGCCGGCCGAGCGGGCCGCCCTGCTGGACAACTGGGCCGGCCAGTTCGTGGCCGGTCTGCACGGTGCGTCGGTCGACGACCCCCTGTTGCCGGCCGTGCTGCACACGATCGCCGTCTTCGACCTCGACCGGGACGACTTTGCGTCGTTTCTGAAGAGCATGGCGATGGATCTCACCGTCACCGCGTACCCGACCTACGACCACCTGCTCGACTACATGGAGGGCTCGGCGGCCGTCATCGGCACCATGATGCTGCCGATCCTGGGCAGCTCCGACCCGGTGGCGGCTCGGGAGCCGGCCCGACAGCTCGGCTTCGCCTTCCAGCTCACCAACTTCATCCGGGACGTCGCCGAGGACCTCGACCGGGGCCGCACCTACCTGCCGGACGAGGACCTGGCGAAGTTCGGTGTCACCCGCGAGGAGTTGGTGGCGGCCCGCGACCGGGGCCGCGGTACGCCCCGGATCCGCGAGCTGATCGAGTACGAGGTGACCCGCGCCCAGGCGCACTACGCCGCCGCCGCACCGGGCATCACCATGCTCGCGCCCGCCTCGCAGGCCTGCATGCGCACCGCGTACGCGCTCTACGGCGGCATCCTCGACGAGGTGGCCGCGCAGGATTACGACGTCTTCGTTCGGCGGGCCCTGGTGCCACAGCGGCGACGGATGGCGGTGGCCGCGCGGGCCCTGCTCACCCCGACCGGGACCCCGGTCGTCATTCCCGGGCCGGCGATCCACCCGCAGCGCCGGTGACCGCGAGTACGGCGGTCGTGCTCCTCACCCGCGACCTGCGGGTGCACGACCACCCGGCGTTGGCCAGCACCTGCGCGGCCTTCGACCAGGTGGTGCCGCTGTACGTGCTCGACCCGGCCCTGGCCGGCCGGTCCGCCAACCGCACCCGCTTCCTGCACCAGGCACTGGCCGACCTGCGCGCCCAACTCCGCGACCTCGGTGGCGACCTGGTGGTCCGGCACGGTGACCCGGTGACCGAGACGATCCGGCTGGCCGCCGAGGTCGACGCCACCGCCGTGGCGCTCTCGGCCGACGTCAGCCACTACGCCAGCCGGCGGGAGCGGCGACTACGCGCCGAGTGCGAGCGGCACCGGCTGCACCTGCGACTGTTTCCCGGGCTGACAGTGGTCGAGCCGGGTGCGTTGCGGCCCGGTGGCGGCGGTGACCACTACCGGGTGTTCAGCCCGTACCACCGGGCCTGGGCGGTCCACCGGTGGCGCGAGGAGCTGGCGGCACCGCGCCGGATCGCGCTGCCCGCCCGGGTCCGGGTGGGCCAGCTGCCGGCGCCGCCCGCCGGCGACTCGCCGGAAGCGGCCGTCGGTGGCGAGCGGGTGGCCCGGCAACGGCTCACCGACTGGCTGCCCGAGCTGACCCGGTACGGCGATCAGCACGACGACATGGCCGGCGACGACACCTCGCGGCTGAGTCCGTACCTGCGCTTCGGTTGCGTGTCGCCGCTGGCGGTGGCGAACCGTGCCGGGGACCGGTCCGGCCCGTTCGTCCGGCAGCTCTGCTGGCGGGACTTCTACTACCAGGTCACCGCCGCGTTCCCGGAGATCTCGACCACGGCGTACCGGCGGGGAGCCACCGAGCGGTGGCGTTACGACGACGACGCGTTGGCGGCCTGGACCGAGGGCCGGACCGGGATGCCGATCGTCGACGCCGGGATGCGCCAGCTGCGGACGCAGGGCTGGATGCACAACCGGGCCCGGCTGATCACGGCCGGCTACCTCACCACACACCTCGGTCAGGACTGGCGCTCCGGGGTGGCGGTGTTCTTCCGCTGGCTGCTCGACGGGGACGTGGCGAACAACTCCGGCAACTGGCAGTGGGTGGCCGGTACCGGCAACGACACGAAGCCCTACCGGGGGTTCAACCTGGTCCGGCAGGCCGAACGGTACGACCCGGCCGGCGACTACGTGCGTCGGTGGGTGCCGGAGCTGGCGGGGGTGCAGGGCAGGGCGGTGCACCAGCCGTGGAAGCTGCCCGACCAGCTCCGGCGGGCGGTGGACTACCCGCCACCGTTGTCGGTGCCCGGCACCGACCCGGTCTGGCTGCGCTGACCACCACGTCAGAGCACCGAGTGCAACGCCTCGACCAGCTCGTCCACCCGGTCGTGTTCGGCGAGGTGCGCGGTGGCGTACGAGAAGGTGTAGCCGCGCTCCGGGTCGGCCCACGCGCTGCTGCCGCCGATGCCGCCCATGCCCCAGCTGCCGTCCGGCTCGCGTTGCATGCCCAACGTCCACTGGACCGGGCGGTCCAGCACCAGGTCCGGCCCGTCGTACTGGACCCGGGTGGTCTCCGCGATCAGCGCCGGGCTGACCAGCCGGACACCGTCCAGGACACCGCCGGCCAACAGCCCGGCGTAGAGCCGGGCCAGGCTGGGCGCGGTGGCGTGCAGGTTGACCGCGGGCATCTCGGCGCCCCGCCACAGCGGGCTGTTCAGCACGGCGAGGTCCAGCCCGCCGGCCGGGTTGCCCAGCGCCCGCGCCCGCAGTGACAGCGGTTCGCCGAGCTTCCGAGCGGGCCACTGCGGGTCGCCGTACCGCAGGTCAGCGCAGCGCAGCTGGTCCGCCTCGGCCAGCCCGAAGCCGAGGTCGAGCTGCCAGGGGTCCGCGATCTCCTCGGCCAGGAACCGGCCCACCGACCGTCCGTCGACCCGGCGGACCAGCTCGCCCACCAGATGCCCGTACGTCCAGGCGTGTTCCCCGGCGACCGAGCCCGGTGACCATTCGGGGTCGGCGGCGGCCAGGTCACCGGTGAGCAGCGCCCAGTCGGCGATCGCGGTGGCCGGTCGGGGCACCGGGAAGGCCGGCAGCCCGGCGGTGTGCGACAACACCTGCCGCACTGTGGCGGGAGTACGGAACTCCGGCCAGTACCGGTCCATCGGTGAGTCGAGGTCGACAGTTCCCCGGTCGACGAGCAGCAGCAGGCAGAGCGCGGCCACCGGCTTGCCGACCGAGTAGACGTTGACCAGCGTGTCCGGCAGCCACGGCGCGGCGCCCGGCCGGTGGCCGCCGCGCGAGCCGCCGACCAGGTCCACGACCGGCTGCCCGTCGTACCAGATGGTCAGGGCGGCCCCGGTCTCCCGTCCGGAGGCGAGCAGGTCGTGGAAGTGGTCCCGGACCGGAGCGAAGCGTGTGTGCATCCGGTCACGGTAGGCGTCCGGGCCGGTGCGCGTGCCGGCTTTTCCGCCGACCTCGGTGGCCGGGGTGGTGTCGCCGGGGGATGCTGTTTGGTGTGGCGGAGCCGGAGCTGGTTGATGTGGTCGTGGTCGGGCTCGGAGTCGGCGGCGAGGAGGTGGCCGAACGGCTCGCCGAGGCCGGCCTGAGCGTCGTCGGCGTCGAACGGGATCTCGTCGGCGGGGAGTGCCCGTACTGGGGCTGCATCCCGAGCAAGATGATGATCAGGGCGGCCAACGCGCTCGCCGAGGCCCGCCGGGTCGACGGGCTCGCCGGGACGGCGCAGGTCCAGCCGGACTGGGCGCCGGTGGCGAAGCGGATCCGCGAGGAAGCCACCGACACCTGGGACGACACGGTCGCGGCCGAGCGGTTCATCGGCAAGGGCGGCCGGCTCGTGCGGGGCAGCGGGCGGCTCGACGGTCCGCGCCGGGTCCGCGTCGGTGACCAGGTGTTCGAGGCCCGGTACGGGGTGGTGCTGGGCACCGGTACCCGTCCGTCGGTGCCGCCGATCGACGGCCTGGCCGACACGCCGTACTGGACCAACCACCAGGCGATCGAGGTCGAGGAGCTGCCGGAGTCGCTGCTCGTGCTCGGCGGCGGCGCCATCGGTCTGGAGTTGGCGCAGGTCTTCGCCCGCTTCGGGGTCCGGGTCACAGTGGTCGAGGCGCTCGACCGGGTGCTGGCCATCGAGGAGCCCGAGGCGTCCGAGGTCGCCGCCGCGGCGCTGCGCGCCGACGGCGTGGAGATCCACACCGGGGTACGCGCCGAACGGGTCGAGCACGACGGGACCCGGTTCACACTGCGGGGTGAGGGCGGCGCGGAGTTCACCGCCGACCGGCTGCTGGTGGTGACCGGGCGCAAGGCCCACCTGGCCGAGCTGGGTCTGGACACGGTCGGGCTGGACGCCAGCCAGCGGTTCCTGCCGGTCGACGACCGTCTGCACGTCACCGAGCATGTCTGGGCGGTCGGCGACCTGACCGGCGAGGGTGCCTTCACCCACATCGCCATGTACCAGGCGGGGATTGTGATCGCGGACGTCCTGGCCCACGCCCGGAAGGCGAAGGCCGGGGCGGACGCCAGCGGCACCTCCAGCGTGGTCGGCGGAGCGATGGGCGCGTCCAGCGCACTGGCCGCCAGCGGTTCGAGCGGATCTGCCGGCACCGTCCCGCGAGCCGACTACCGCGCGCTGCCCCGGGTGACGTTCACCGACCCCGAGATCGGTGCGGTCGGGCTCACCGAGCAGCAGGCACGTGAGCGCGGCATCAACGTGCAGGTGGGCTTCACCAAACTCGGCAGCTCGACCCGAGGTTGGATCCATCGGGTCGGCGACGACGGTTTCATCAAGCTCATCGCGGACGCCGACCAGGGCGTGCTGATCGGTGGCACCTCGGTCGGCCCGGCCGGCGGTGAGGTGCTGTCCGCACTGGTGGTGGCGGTGCACGCGGCGGTGCCGCTGAGTCAGCTCCGGCACATGATTTACGCGTACCCGACCTTCCACCGGGCCATCGAGTCCGCCCTGCGCGATCTGTCCTGACCCCCTGCCCGGGTGTGCGCCGCTCCGCGCCCCCGCCCCGCAACCCGCAAGATCGCGCAACATCCAGGATGTCGTGGGCATCCCGGCGTTCCGTTGCCAGTACATCCTGGATCGAGCGTGACCTTGCCGGCCGTCGACGTGGCCACCCGTACCCGATCGGCCGCCGGGGCGTCGGAGGCATGCGCCGCACGCGCGAGCAGCCGGCCAGCAAGCGCGGCGCAGTTTGCTGTTCATTTCTTTCATGCAGGTGACGTACGATTGCGGCCGTGACCAAGCGGTTGACAGAAGTTGCCAAGAAGGCGGGCGTCAGCGAGGCCACCGTCAGCCGGGTGCTCAACGGCCGGGACGGCGTCTCCGAGGCGACCCGGACGGCCGTGCTGACGGCGCTGGACGTGCTCGGTTACGAGCGGCCGACCAAGTTGCGTGGCGAACGCGCCCGGCTGGTCGGGTTGGTGCTGCCGGAGTTGCAGAACCCGATCTTCCCGGCGCTGGCGGAGGTCGTCACCGGCACGCTCGCCCAGCGCGGCTACACCCCGGCGCTCTGTGCCCGCACCATCGGCGGCGTCTCCGAAATGGACTACGTGGAGATGCTCCTCGACCACCAGGTCTCCGGGGTGATCTTCGCTGGTGGTTCGTACGCGCTCGCCGACGCCCGGCACGACCACTACCGCCGGCTGACCGACCGAGGGCTTCCGGTCGTGCTGGTCAACGCAGGTGTCGACGAGCTGGGGTTCCCCCGGGTCTCCACCGACGACGCGGTGGCGGTGGAGCAGGCGTACGGGCACCTGCGCTCGCTCGGGCACGAGCGGATCGGCATGGTGCTCGGCCCGGAAGGGCATGTGCCGTCCCGGCGCAAGCTGGACGCGATGATCCAGGCTGCGGGTTGGGGCGAGGGCGACGCTGAGTGCGTCGAGCGCTCCAGCTTCTCGATGGAGGGGGCGCGGGTCGCCGCGACGAAGTTGGTCGAGCGGGGCGTGACCGGCATCATCTGCGCCAGCGACGTCCTGGCGTTGGGCACGATCCGCGCGGCCCGGCGGCTGGGCCGTTCGGTGCCGGCCGACGTGTCGGTGGTGGGCTTCGACGACTCCGCGTTCATGACGTGCACCGACCCGCCGTTGACCACGGTGCGGCAGCCGATCGAGACGATGGGGCAGGCCGCCGTAGATCTGCTGGTCACCCAGATCGAGGGTGCCGGCGTGTTGCAGGACGAGCTGCTGTTCGAGCCCGAGCTGGTGGTACGCGGCTCCACCGCTCCCGCTCCTCGTCGCTGACCGACCCGGGGTGATCCGCCCCCGCTGAAACGACGCTTCGGCCGTCGACCGCCTCGCGCGGTCGGCGGCCTTTCGTCGTTGCCGGAACCGCGTCGGCCGGGTCCGAACCGCCGCCCGTCCATAACTGTCCAAAAGCCACCAAGTCAGGGCAGTTCCAGTGTTCCGTCGGCATCTGTCGTTAGTAAGTCGTGTCCTTTCAGAACACGATCGAAACCTTGCTGGAATGAGTCGGTCTCGCTACAGTGACTCCACTCACACCTGGCTCCGACGCAGCTACTGGGCGTCAGGTCGTATCACCGCAGATCAGCGAAGGTCATTGGAGACACCCGTTCCCGAAGGGATGGACAGATGTCCGTACCGCAATACCGAAAGGCTGCGGCGGTCGCGCTCGTGGCCGGCCTGGGGCTCAGCCTCACGGCGTGCTCCACGAAGAGTGACGACAAGGGCGCGACCGCCGGCGGCAAGGTCACCATCACGGTGGACTGCCAGCCGGTCGGTGCCCAGAAAGAGCTGCTGAAGAACTGGAACGACGACGTCGCCGAGTTCCAGAAGCAGAACCCGGACATCGTCATCAAGAGCGTCAGCGTTGGCGAGCAGTGCAACAACCCGCCGGACTTCACCGCCCGTCTGGCCGGCGGCACCGTGACCGACGTGTTCTACGGGTACATGACCGACCTCCAGCAGGTGCTCGACTCCGGTCAGGCGATGGACATCAGCCAGCACGTCAACAAGGACGCGATTCCGACCTGGGACAGCGTCGACCCGGCGCTCAAGGAGGTCTTCAGCGACGGCGGCAAGCTCTACGCCGTTCCGGTGAAGAACTACTCGATGGGCCTGGTCTACAACAAGGTCCTGTTCCAGCAGGCCGGGCTCGACGTGAACAACCCCCCGAAGACCTGGGCCGACGTCCGGGCCGCCGCCAAGAAGATCTCCGCGCTCGGCAACGGCATCGCTGGCTACTCCGAGTACAGCGCCGGCAACACCGGCGGCTGGCACTTCACCTCCCTGCTCTACTCGCAGGGCGGCCGGGTGCTCAGCGAGGACGGCAAGAAGGCCGACTTCAACAACCCGATGGGCAAGCAGGTCCTGCAGAACCTCAAGGACATGCGGTACGGCGACAACAGCATGGGCGCCCGTCAGCTGCTCCAGTGGGGCGACCTGCTGACGAACGCCGGCGCTGGCAAGGTCGGCATGTTCATCGGAGCGCCGGACGCCACCCAGGCGATCGTCAGCCAGTTCCAGGGCAAGTTCCAGGACTGGGCGATGGCTCCGCTGCCCGGCCAGGACGGCGCGGCGAAGGGGACCCTCGGTGGTGGCGAGGGTTACTTCTTCAAGAAGGACCTCACTCCCGAGCAGGTCAAGGCCGGTCTGAAGTGGATCGCGTACCAGAAGCTCACCCCGGGCAAGGGCCAGTTCGACTACGTCCGGGCCAAGCCGCAGAACTATCCGGTGGGTCTGCCCCAGCCGCTGCTCTTCGCCAACGGCAGCGACGCGCAGAAGCAGGAGCTGGAGCTGCGCAAGGCGAACGCGAACGTCGACACGGCGAACTTCGCGCTCTTCGAGGCGACCCCGGTCCCGATCAAGGGTGAGCCGCGCAACGCCCAGGCCATCTATGCGGTGCTCGACGCCGCGATGTCGGGTGTGCTGACCAACCCGAACTCGAACATCGACGCCCTGCTCAAGACCGCCGAGGAGAAGGTCAACCAGCTCCTCGCCGCCGAGAGCTGACCGCTCGTGTGGGGGTCGGGACGCCGACCCGACCCCCACGCCACTCGCACCACGCCTCGACGTCACCGACTCACCCAGGAGTTGCCTTGGCGATCACCACCGTCCCGGAGACCCCCAGGAAACCGGGCCGTCCGCCGTCGCCGTACTCGGCGAGGCCGCAGCGCACGGGCCTCGGCCGCAAGGTACGGGACAACCTCACCGGGCACGCGTTCCTGATCGGTGCGGTGCTCTGCTTCGTCGTCTTCTCCTGGTACCCGATGGTCCGCGGCATCGTCATGAGCTTCCAGCGGACCCGGCGCGGCGAGACCACCTGGGTGGGCTGGGACAACTACACCCGTCTCATCGCCGACCCGAGCTTCTGGCCCGCGTGGAAGAACACGTTCTACTTCACCGGGCTGGCGCTCGTCCTCGGGTACGCGGTGCCGTTCTTCGTGGCGATCCTGCTCAACGAGTTCCGCCACGGCAAGGGCTACCTGCGGATCCTGGTGTACCTGCCGGTGATGCTGCCGCCGGCCTCCGCGCTGTTCCTCTTCAAGTTCTACGCGTACGACCCCAGCGAGGCGGGGCTCTTCAACGCGATCCTCAAGGCGTTGCACCTGCCCACCTCGCAGTGGATGCAGTCGCCCGAGATGACGATGCCGGCGATGGTGGTCGCGTCGACCTGGATGAACATGGGCGGCGCGGTGCTCATCTACCTGGCGTCGCTGCAGAACATTCCCGGCGAGCTCTACGAGGCCGCCGAACTCGACGGCGCCGGAATCTGGCGGCGGATCCGTCACGTGACCATCCCGCAGACCCGGTTGATCCTCGCGCTCCTGGCGATGTTGCAGATCGTCGCCACGATGCAGCTCTTCATCGAGCCCCTGATCCTCGCCAACGGCGCGGGCGCGGAGGACTCGGCTACCTCGGTGGCGTACCTCATCTACCAGCACGGGTTCTTCCAGAACGACCTCAACGGCGCCGCCGCCCTGGGCGTGATCATGCTCGTGGTGCTGGCCGGCTTCTCCGCCGTGTACGTGCGGCTGACTGCGAAACAGGACTAGGACGGCGAGGAATGGCACAGGACTCCGCAGCCCGGACCCTCATCTCCCAGACCCAGATCAGCCGGGGGCGTGGCCGGATCATCTACTGGACGCTGCTGGTCGTCGTCGTGGCGGGGTTCACGCTCGTCTTCCTCGGGCCGCTCTACTGGATGGTCACCGGCGCGCTCAAGTCCGGCCAGGAGATCGCCCAGACTCCGCCCTCGCTGTTCCCGAAGGACCCGCAGCCGCAGAACTACATCGACGCGTGGAACAACCTGGACCTCGCCAAGCTGCTCTTCAACACCTTCTACTACGCGATCGGCGCGGTGCTGTTCCAGCTCGTCCTCGACACCGCCGCCGCGTACTCGTTGTCCAAGCTCCGGCCGATCTTCGGCAACGTGATCCTCGCCCTGATGCTGGGGACGCTGATGATCCCGGCGATGGTCCTCATCGTCCCGCAGTACGTGACGGTGATCGACCTGCCGATCGTGCACATCAACCTGCTCGACTCACCGTTCGCCATCTGGCTGCCACTGGTCGCCAACGCGTTCAACATCTTCCTGCTGAAGCGGTTCTTCGACTCGATCCCGGAGGAGTTGATGGCGGCCGCCCTGATGGACGGGGCGACGTCGCTGCGCACCCTGTGGTCGATCATCCTGCCGCTGTCGCGTCCCATCCTCGGCGTAGTGTCGATCTTCGCGGTGACGGCGGTCTGGAAGGACTTCCTCTGGCCGAAGCTGGTCATGCCCTCGCCCGAGACCCGGACGGTCAGCGTCGGCATCTACGCCTTCGCCGGCGGTACGCCGATGAACGTGGTGATCGCCGCGTCGGTCATCGCCGCGATCCCCACGGTCATCATCTTCCTGATCTTCCAACGCAACATCATGTCCGGTCTGACCACGGGCAGCATCAAGGGATAGCCATCACCGGATCCCTCCGCGCGGCGAACGACGACCGTTCGCCCGACACATGACCAGGTCCGGCGAACACGCCGACGTACTGACGCAGAAAGCAGGTGCTCGTGTCCACAGCTGACAGAAGTCCGTGGTGGCGGGGAGCGGTGATCTACCAGGTGTATCCCCGGAGCTTCGCCGACGGCAACGGCGACGGCATCGGCGACATCGCCGGCATCCGGTCCCGGCTCAACCACCTGTCCGCGCTCGGCGTCGACGCGATCTGGTTCAGTCCCTGGTACCCGTCCCCGATGGCCGACGCCGGCTACGACGTCTCCGACTACCGCGACATCGACCCGGTCTTCGGCACCCTGGCCGAGGCGGAGGCGCTGATCGCGGAGGCGCACGAGCTGGGCATCCGGACCATCGTCGACGTGGTGCCGAACCACTGCTCGGACGCGCACCCGTGGTTCCAGGCCGCGCTCGCCGGCGGGCCGGGGGCACCCGAACGGGACCTGTTCTGGTTCCGGCCCGGCCGGGGACCCAACGGCGACGAACGGCCCACCGACTGGGTCGGCGAGTTCGGCGGCGAGACCTGGACCCGCACCACCAACCCGGACGGCACCCCCGGCGACTGGTACCTGCACCTGTTCGCCCCGCAGCAGCCGGACTTCAACTGGGACCACCCCCGGGTGCGGGAGGAGTTCGAGGACATCCTGCGGTTCTGGTTCGACAGGGGCGTGGACGGCATCCGGATCGACTCGGCCGGGCTCCTGGTCAAGGACGGGACGCTGCCCGAGGTCCGACCGGACCAGCCGCACCCGTTCCACGACCTCGACGGGGTGCACGACATCTACCGGGGCTGGCGTCGGGTCGCCGACGAGTACCCCGACCGGGCGCTGATCGGTGAGGTGTGGCTGCCGGACCGGCAGCGGTTCGCCAACTACCTGCGCCCGGACGAGCTGCACGCCGCGTTCAACTTCGACTTTCTCGGCTGCGCGTGGGACGCCGCGGCGCTGCGGGAGAGCATCGACGGGACGCTGAGCGCGCACGCGCCGGTCGGCGCGCCGGCCACCTGGGTGCTCTCGAACCACGACGTCACCCGGCACGTCACCCGCTACGGCCGGGCGGACACCCGGTTCAGCTTCGCCGCCAAACGCGAGGGCATCCCCACCGACCTGGAGCTGGGCACCCGCCGGGCCCGGGCCGCCGCGCTGCTCTCCCTGTCGCTGCCCGGTGCCGCCTACGTCTACCAGGGCGAGGAGTTGGGCCTCTACGAGGTCGAGGACATCCCGTACGCGCTGCGCCAGGACCCGATGTGGGAACGGTCCGGCCGGATCGACCCCGGTCGGGACGGCTGCCGCGTGCCGCTGCCCTGGGCCGGGGACGAGCCGCCGTTCGAGTTCAGCCCCGAGGGTGCCGCCGCGCCGTGGCTGCCGCAGCCGGCGGACTGGAAGGACCGCACGGCCCGCGCGCAGACCGGCGACTCGGCCTCGATGCTGGAGCTGTACCGGGCGGCGATCCAAGCGCGGCGGGCCGAACCGGCGCTCGGTGACGGCACGCTCACCTGGCTGCCGGCCCCGGACGGGGTGCTCGCGTTCAGCCGCGGTGGTGGCTTCACCTGCCTGGTCAACCTCTCCGACACGGCCGTGCCGTTGCCCGCCGAAGCGGAGTTGCTGCTGGCCAGCGGGCCGCTCGACGAAGGGCTGCTGCCCTGCGACACAGCGGTCTGGCTGCGTACCCCCGACGTGGCGGACGGGCCGCGCGCGGCGAAGGGAGCCGACCAGACCTGACCGCTTCGGTGCCGGCGGCCCCGTCCCTGCCGCCGGCACCACCTCACCCCAGGAAGGAGGAACGACGGGCGTACCCCCGCACCCGTCGACGGGCAACGCACCGACACCCACCCCCGAAAGAGGTGTAGCGACCCATGTCCAGAACTGGCACCACACGAGGCACGCCGCCGAGCGGCCCGCCCCACCCCGTCCCCGCCACCACCCGCACCGGTCGACGGCTGCTCGCCGGTGCGCTCGCCGGAATGCTTCTCGTCACCGCGCCGGTCGTCACCCCCACGGCCAGCGCGGCACCGAAGGCCGACCCCTCCGCCGCAGCCGCTCGCGTGGCCATGCTCGCCGGCCTTTCCGCGACCATGACCGCCAGCAGCTACAACCAGAACTACGTCGCGGTCAACGCCAACGACGGCAACGCCTCGACCTACTGGGAAAGCGCCAACAACGCGTTCCCGCAGTGGATCCAGGCGGACCTGGGCGCCACCGTCACCGTGGATCGGGTGGTGCTGAAACTGCCGCCCTCGTCGGACTGGCAGACCCGCACGCAGACCCTGTCGGTGCTGGGCTCGACCAACGGCTCGTCCTTCACCACCCTGAAGGCGTCCGCCGGCTACACGTTCAATCCGAGCAGCGGCAACACCGCCACCGTCAGCTTCACCGCCGCCAGCACCCGCTACGTACGCGTGCAGGTCACCGGCAACACCGGCTGGCCGGCCGCGCAGTTCTCCGAGGTGGAGGTGTACGGCGCCACCGGCAGCACCGACACCCAGGCCCCGAGCGTCCCGGGCAACCTGGCGTACACCCAGCCGGCCAGCGGGCAGATCCGGCTCACCTGGTCGGCGTCGACCGACAACGTCGCTGTGACGGGCTACGACATCTACGCCAACGGCGCGCTGCGCGGCAGCGTCAACGGCTCGACAGTGACGTACACCGACAACCAGGCGGACAGCGCCACCGTCTCGTACTACGTGCGGGCCAAGGACGCGGCCGGCAACCAGTCGGCGAACAGCAACACCGTGACCCGGACCGGCACCGGCACCCCACCGACGGGGAGCAACCTGGCGGTCGGTAAGCCGATCACCGCCTCCGGGTTCGTGCACACGTTCGTGGCCACCAACGCCAACGACAACAACGTGGCCACCTACTGGGAGGGCAACGGCAACCCGAGCACGCTGACCGTGCAGCTCGGCGCGAACGCCAGCCTCAGCCAGATCGTGCTGAAGCTCAACCCGGACTCGGCGTGGGGCACGCGTACCCAGAACATCACGGTGCTCGGCCGGGACCAGGCCTCGTCGTCCTTCACCACACTGGTCGGGGCGGCGAACTACACCTTCAACCCGGGCAGCGGCAACACGGTGACCATCCCGGTCTCCGGCGCGGCCGCCGACGTACGGCTCTCGATCGCCTCGAACACCGGCGCACCGGCCGGGCAGGTGGCCGAGTTCCAGGTCTTCGGCACCCCCGCGCCGAACCCGGACCTGACCGTCACCGGCATGTCGTTCAGCCCGTCCGCCCCCGTGGAGACCAGCACCATCACGCTCTCCGCGACGGTGCGCAACGCCGGTTCGGCGGCCTCCGGGGCGACGAACGTCAACTTCTACCTGGGCGCCACCCGGGTCGGCACCGCGTCGGTCGGCAGCCTCGCGGCCGGCGCGTCGACGACTGTCAGCGCCAGCATCGGCACCCGCGACTCGGGCAGCTACCCGCTGAGCGCGAAGGTCGACGAGTCGAACACCGTCGTCGAGTCCGACGACACCAACAACAGCTACTCCAACCCCAGCCCGCTGGTGGTCGGTGCGGTGGCCAGCTCCGACCTGGTCGCCTCGGCCGTCGACTGGTCGCCGGGCAACCCGCCGCCGGGCAGCACCGTCACCTTCTCCGTGTCGATCCGCAACGCCGGCAACCAGGCGTCCGCGTCGGGCGCGCACGACATCACGCTCACCGTGCTCAACGAGTCCGGCACCGCCGTCCGGACCCTGACCGGCTCCTACTCCGGCGTGATCAACGCCGGTGCGACGGTCGGACCGGTCAACCTGGGCACCTGGACCGCCGCGAACGGCAAGTACACCGTCCGGGTGGTGCTCGCCGTGGACGGCAACGAACTGCCGGTCAAGCAGACCAACAACACCACCGACCGCCCGCTCTTCGTGGGGCGCGGTGCGAACCTCGGCTACGACATGTACGAGGCCGAGGACGGCACCACCGGCGGCGGCGCCGGGCAGGTCGGCCCGAACCGGGACATCGGCAACCTCGGCGGCGAGGCGTCCGGGCGTCGGGCGGTCACCCTGAACAGCACCGGCGCGTACGTCGAGTGGACCACCCGGGCGGCGACCAACACCCTGGTCACCCGCTTCTCGATTCCCGACGCACCGGGCGGCGGGGGGATCGACTCGACGCTGAACATCTACGTCAACGGCACCCTCCACAAGCCGATCAACCTGACCTCCAAGCACATCTGGTTGTACGGCGCGGAGGCCAGCCCGAGTGACTCGCCGAGTGCCGGCCCGCCTCGCCACCTGTACGACGAGGCGAACGTGATGCTGAACTCGACCATCCCGGCCGGCAGCAGGATCCGTCTGCAGAAGGACCCGGCCAACACCACCACGTACGCGATCGACTTCGTCAACCTGGAGCTGGTCGCACCCCGGGCCAACCCGGACCCGGCCCGTTTCCGGGTGCCGTCCGGCTTCAGCCACCAGGACGTGCAGAACGCGCTGGACGCGGTCCGGATGGACACCACCGGCAACCTGGTCGGCGTCTACCTGCCGGCCGGCACCTACGAGACCGCCCAGAAGTTCCAGGTGTACGGCAAGCCGATCACCGTGACGGGCGCGGGCATGTGGTACACCCGCTTCCAGACGCCGACCGGCCAGCAGAACACCGACGCGGGCTTCCGGGTGGAGTCCTCGGCCAGCGGGTCGTCCTTCTCGCACCTGGCCTTCTTCGGCAACTACACCAACCGGATCGACGGGCCGGGCAAGGTGTGGGGTGAGCTGAAGGACGTCGACAACATGACCCTGGACAGTGTCTGGGTCGAGCACACCGTCTGCGCGTACTGGGGGGTGAGCGTCAGCGGGCTGACCATCAAGAACAGCCGCTTCCGCAACACCTTCGCCGACGGGGTGAACCTGACCAACGGCAGCACCAACAACCTGATCACCAACACCGAGGGGCGGTCGAACGGCGACGACGCGTTCGCCCTCTTCTCGGCGACCGACCAGGGTGCCTCGGTCGGCAACAACGGCAACGTGTTCGAGAACCTGACGGCCACGCTGACGTGGCGGGCGGCCGGGTTGGCGGTCTACGGCGGCTACAACAACATCTTCCGCAACCTCTACATCGCGGACATGTTGACGTACTCCGGGATCACCATCAGCTCGCTGGACTTCGGCTACCCGTTCATCGGGTTCGGGGCCAGCCCGCCCACCCAGTTCCAGAACATCTCGATCGTCAGAGCCGGCGGACACTTCTGGGGCTCCCAGACGTTCCCCGCGATCTGGGTCTTCTCCGCATCCAAGGAGTTCCGCGGCATCCGGGTGTCCGACGTGGACATCGTCGACCCGACGTACACCGGGATCATGTTCCAGACCAAGTACAACGGGTCGCAGCCGGAGAACCCGATCACCGACACGGTCTTCACCAACGTCTCGATCAGCGGCGTCCGCAAGAGCGGTGACGCGTACGACGCGAAGTCCGGCTTCGCGATCTGGGCCAACGAGATGCCGGAACCCGGTCAGGGCCCGGCGGTCGGCTCGGTCACCTTCACCAACCTGCGGCTGACCAACAACTACCAGGACATCCGCAACACCACGACAACCTTCACCATCAACCGCAACTGAGCTAGCGCGTGGTCGACGCCGTCGGGAGGGTCCCCTCTTCCGGCGGCGTCGTGCCGTGCCGGCCCGCGCCGGCGGCAAACCGGGCCGCGCCGGCCAGCGCGTCCGCCGCCAGCGAGTCCATCCCGTACGCCAACTCGGTCGCCAGCGCCTCCGGCTCCGGCCGCCCCGCGCCGGCCAGCACCGCGGCCCGGTCGTTGCGCAGGCAGGTCTGCGGGTGCCGGGCGATCGACGCCGCCAACTCCTCGGCCGCCGCCCGCGCCTGGCCGGGTGGCACCACCCGGTTGACCAACCCCATCGTGTACGCCTCATCGGCCGGCACCGGGCGGCCGGTGAGGATCAGGTCCATCGCCCGGCTCTCGCCGATCAACCGGGGCAGCCGGACAGTGCCGCCGTCGATCAACGGCACTCCCCAGCGGCGGCAGAACACGCCGAGGGTCGCATCGGACTCGGCGACCCGCAGGTCACACCAGAGCGCCAACTCCAGGCCGCCGGCCACCGCGTACCCGGAGATCGCCGCGATCACCGGTTTGCCGAGCGTCATCCGGGTCGGACCCATCGGGCCGTCCCCCTCCGGCTCCACCCGGTTGCCGCTCGGCGTGCCGATCGCCGTGAGGTCGGCACCGGAGCAGAACGTGCCCCCGGCACCCCAGAGCACCGCCACCGCCGAGTCCGGGTCGGCCTCGAAGGCCCGGAACGCGTCCGCCAGCGACCGCGCGGTGGGACCGTCGACGGCGTTCCGCGTCGCCGGCCGATCCAGCACCACTGTGCTGACCGGTCCACGCCGCTCCACCCGCACACCCATCCCGCCAGCATGCCCGGCCCGCCGCACCCCCACAATCCCCGTCGATCTTGCACTTCCGGGTGGCGTTATGCGGATTGTGCCCCGGACCCTCGGCGCAGGGCCTGCACGATCGGCGGCGTGGGGGTGCGGCAGGTTTGTCGCCGCCGACCGGTTTGCGACGACGATCGCCGGGAAGTCGGTACTCGTGCGAGCACTATTGACGAAAGTTGAGCAGGACTCCCGGCTGGATGGCGCGGGTGACCGGTTGCAGAAGGTCGTCCTGGGGACGCTGCGTCCGCGCCGGCTGCGCGATCTGCTGCACGGGGTGACCCTCGGGCACCCGCTGCACCCGGCGATGGTGCAGGTGCCGGTCGGTGCGTGGATCAGCGCCGCGGTGCTGGACCTCATGCCCGGGCAGCGCCGGCCGGCCGCCGTGCTGGTCGGTCTGGGCACGGTCAGCGCGCTGCCAGCGGCCGTCGCCGGTCTGAACGACTGGGCGGCGCTCGCCCGGGACCAGCGTCGGGTCGGCCTGGTGCACGCCGCCGCCAACACCGTCGGCATGGCGATCTACGCCGGCTCGCTGGCCGCTCGGATGTCCGGCCGCCACGGGATGGGCCGCGCGCTCGGCTTCCTCGGGCTCTCCACCGTGAGCCTGGGGGCGTACATCGGGGGTCACCTCGCGTACAAGCAGGGGGCGCAGGTCAACCAGAGCATCTCCGAGCTGCACCGGATGACCGACGGTTGGCACTCGTTGGCCGACATGGCGACGTTGCCGCAGCGCACCCTGATCACCCGGGAGGTGGACGACAACATCTCGGTGATCCTCTACCGGCACGGTGACGAGGTGACGGTGATGTTGGAGCGCTGCCCGCACCAGAGCGGGCCGCTCGGCGAGGGCGAAGTGCAGGAGATCGACGGTCACGCCTGTGTGGTCTGCCCGTGGCACGGCAGCGCGTTCCGGCTCAACGGCGGCGAGGTAGTGCAGGGGCCGTCCGGCAACGACCAGCAGGTCCTGCCCACCCGGATCCAGAACGGCGTGCTCCAGACCCGCCTGCCCTGACCATCGGCCGCGACCGCTGCTCTGGTCGGCGGCGATGCTTGTGCACGGACCCCATGGAGCGGGCCGGCCGCGACACGTCGGCGCACCTGGTAACACTCCGTGGCGACCCCGGAGGCAATGACACGCTCGACGCCGATGCCTGTGGGTCATCTTTATGACTCACAGGCATCTCGCTTCCCGAGGAATTGCCTCGGGGCGCTCCCGCTGCGGCCGGGTGACCAGACCGTCGCCACCGTGCTGGCCGGTCGCCGTGGCCAGGCGGCACACCCCCGCACCAGACGCGGAGCCTGAACAGGGCCAGCCGTGCGACAGCGTCGCGCGGGTCGATCTCCTCAGCTGCGTCGGTGGCGGCCGACCGGCGGTCCGTCCGGTACGGAATCCAACCCGTGCTCACCGTTGAACAGCCCGCCTTCGGCACCGGCGCCGGCCCAGCCGTCGTCGCCACTCCACTCGCCAGCGCCGTCGGTAGCCATTCCGCCGCCGGCGGGTGCCGCGCCGCCGCGGGAGGATGCCGTGCCGCCGCCGGCGGGTGCCGTGCCGCTGCCGGTAGGTGCGACGCCGCTGCCATTAGGCGTCATCCCGGTGCCGCGAAGTGCGAGATCGTTCCCGCCCGGTGCCGCGCCACCGGTCGGTGTCGAGGGGCCCTCGATGGCCGCCGCCCGGCTGGCAGCCCACGCGGCCCCGCTACCGGCCGCCCCACCACTGGTCGGCCGGCCCGCCCCGCCAGTGCTCAGCCCTGCCCCATCGCCGCTCCGGCCCGCCCCGCCAGTGTTCCGGCCCGCCCCGCCGCTGCTGCTCCGGGCCGCGCCGCCTCGGGGTCTGCGGGAGGGAGCGGCCAGCCGGGGAGCGCCGGCTGCGGTGGCCGGGCGGCGGCGCAGTCCCAGGACAGCGCCGATCTGGGCGCCGACGATGCTCGCCACGGCCAGTACGGCGGAGACCGCCAGCGGGCGGTTCACCCGATCGACGTCACCGGCCCGGGCCGCACCGACCGTCATCGCGGGCGGCTGGCCCGTCGACTGCGTACCGCTGGGTGGTGCCGGGGTCACCCGCGGGGGTGCGGCCTGCTCGGGTGCTGGCCGGGGCGCGGGCGGCTTCGGCGCCGTGGGCCGGTCGACGAGCCGGCCGGTGGCGTGCTGCCGGGCCCCCTGGTCGGTGGCCTCGGTGGGCAGTCGGAGTAGTTGGCCGGGGCGGATCCGGTCCGGGTCGTCGAGCTTGTTGAGCTTGGCGAGCTGCCGGTAGTCGCCGAACTCGTCCAGGTACCGCTCGGCCACCTCCCCGAGGTAGTCGCCCCGCGCCACCCGGTACACCGGTGCGGCCTCGTCGGTCGCCGCCGGGCCGCCGGGTGCGGCGAGCCCTGCCCCGGCCAGGCCGAGCAGCCCGCCCCGGGCCACCGGCGCGGCAGTGTCCGGTGTCGTCGCGGCGCGGGTCGGCGCGGCCAGCGTGGTGACGGCCGGTGCGCCCGGATTCGCGTACGCCGGAGCTCCATAGACCGCCGCGGCGCTGGCGGCGGCCGGGCTCGCCACCAGGATCAGCGCCACCGAGCCGACCAGCGCGGCGGCGGCCTTCTGCTGGCGGCCCATTCCGGGCAGCTTCGGCGCCGGCCGGCGCAGGGTCTGCGCGCCCAGCTCGACGAGGACGGAGAAGGCGAACGTGGCCCAGCCGAACCAACCCGCAACGGCCAACGCCCGCAGGAAGAGCTGGCCGTCATCCCGGCTGGTCAGCGCGGTTCCCACCTCCCCGAGGGTGGGCAGGTGATCGGGCAGGGGGTTACCGGCGAAGGCGAGCAACGCGATCGGCGCGCCGACCAGCAGCACCAGGAGCACGGCCAGTGCGCCGATGCCGGTGAGGATCCGTCCGGTCCGCCGTACCACGGACCCACCCGATACGGGCATGGCTGCCTTCCTTCCTACGCTGCTGCGGTGATGGCACGTGCGGTCGCCTCGCCGGTGACGGTGACCGTCTTGTCCTGGACGAACGGTCCGAGCATCGAGCGGTGGTAGGTGATGGAGACGGTCACCCGGATCAGGATCTCCCCGTCGACCTCGGGAAAGCTCACGGTGTGGCCGGCGGCCTTCGCGGCAGCCAGGTAGTCGGCGACCGCCACGCGTGCCTGCGGCTGGTCGATCCGTTTCGGGCCGCCCTCGATGGCGGTGGCCCGGTCGATGGCCTGACCGCCGGCCCGAGCCGCCTCGGCGGCCAGGTTCTGGGCCCGTTGCAGGGTGCGGAGCTGACCGGCGCCGTCGAAGGAGAGACCGATGATGGCCAGTACGCCGATCATCGTCACCGCGAGGAAGATGCTCACCCGGCCGTGCTCACCTGCCCGCGCGGGCCCGGCGGCCGACGTGGTGGCCGTCATCGCCGACTCCGGTAACGGTCGAGCGGGGAGGTGAACTGCCCGGTGATCAGCCGTTCACTCGTCATCCCAGGCAGGATGTCGAGGGTGATGTCCCGGAAGGACACCCGGCAGCTGATTGTCACCGTCACCGTGGCGTCCGTACCGACCGAGCTGCTGAAGGCGTCGTCGAACCCGGAGTCCTTGCCGGCGATCGAGCCGGTGAACGTCGGCTCCAGGTCGTTGGCGCAGGCCAGGCCGTGCCAGTCCAGCTGTTTCCGGGCGGCCTCCAACGCCGCCGTCTTGGCGGTGGCGGAACTGCGGGAGATCGAGGCCGCCCGGGCGGCGTCGTGCGCGGCCGCGTCGAGCGCCTCCGCCGCCACCGCGCTGCGCCCGACCACGCCGGCCAGCACCATCAGCGCGATGAACGCGGGCGCCAGCACCGCCACCTCGATGGAGACCGAGCCCCGCTCGGCGGCCCGGGTCATGGCGGGGTCACCCTCTCCACCGTGCCGTGGGCGGTCTGCTGTATCGCGAAGTCCACGCCGGGCACCACGGACAGCGAGCGGCCGCTCACCGTGCAGGTCACCTCGGTCGGGCTGGTCACGCAGGTCGGGCCGGCCTTGTCCCAGCCCACCAGCCAGCCACCGGCGGCTCGCAGGAAGCGGGAGGCGCTCTCCACCCCGGCGCCGTCGGGCGCCTCATAGGTCCGCTGCGCGTTGACGCCACTCTGCGCCGCGTTCAACGCGGTGGAGCGGGCCAGGAAGACGGCCGCGACCTGGATCGAGGCGAAGAGCAGCACCAGGATCAGCGGCATCATCACGGCAAGCTCCACCGGGTTGGCCCCCCGCTCACGGTCGTCGGCCGCGAGAGGGTGCCGGGCGGCGGTGACCGCCCGGCTCCACCTCGACGACATTGCTCGACTCACGCCGGCTACTTCGGGGGCGAGTAGCCCGGGATCTTGGTCATCCAGTCGTTGGCCTTGGTCAGCGCCAACGCGGTGACAGCCATGGCGACGGCGACCAGGCCGGCGATGATCACCGCGGTGGGCACCGGGCTGTCGCCCCGCTCACCGTCGCGGCGCAACTCGGCCAGGCGCGTCGTCAGCACGACGTGCAGATAGCTGAGGATGGACATCGCGTTCTCCTTCAAGGGGGTGGGGTCAGACACGGGTGATGAACGGATAGAGGACGAACCCGAGCAGCACGAAGACGAGCAGCGCGCCCGGGATGTCGAGCTTGCTGGTCACCCCCTCGGCGCGGGTGAGGTTGTCGGTGCGGATCTGGTCGCGCAGCGAGTCGGCCCGACTGCGCAGCGTCTCGTGCACCTGCGCGCCCTCGCTGCCGGACGAGCGCATGATCGCGCCGACGTCCCCCAACTCCGGAATGCCGACCTTGTCGGCGAGGTCGCGGAGTTCGTCCCAGGGCGCGTGCATCTGCATCTGGGCGATCCGCAGCGACTCCTGCAGCCGGTCGAACACCCAGCCGTCACAGACCGCCGCCGCCCGCTCCAGCGACTGCACCGGCCCGTGCGCCGCCGAGAGCTGCAACGCCACCAGGTCGAGGTAGGTGCAGACGGCCTGGCGGAACTCGTCACGGGCGGCATCCGCCTTGGTCAGCACCGCCCGGTGCGCCAGCAGACCGCCCAGCAGCGCCAGGCCCAGGCTGCCGAGCACCGGCACCACCAGCGGGAACGAGACGCCGAGCGCCCACAGCGTCACCCCGAGCAGCGTCGGCGTGGCCAGCCCGATCAGCGTGGAGAGCAGCACCGACAGCGCGTACTGCTCGGGCGTCTGACCAATCAGGGCCAGCTGCCGCTGCGGCGGTCGCAACCAGCGGGACAACCCGGTCAGCGAGTCGAGCCGCCGGGACGCGGGCGTGGCGACCCGGCCGGTGCCCGGTGGCTGGTGTAGCCGGCGCAGCGCCGGCCCGAGCGCCGGTGTCGCCGGCACCAGCTCCCGGACCACCAGGAAAACACCCAGACCGATCCCGGCGCCACCGCAGACCGCGAGAGCCAACTGCCAGTTCACGATCACGCGATCACCTCGGCCGGGTCGGGCGCCGGCAGGAACCGGGCCGGACGTCGCGGCTGGCTCATCGACCGCACCCAGGCCAGCAGGCCGATGAAGGCGGCACCGAGGGCGGCCATCACCAGCTGACCCACCGGCGTGCCGTACGGCTTGATGTACTCGATGTTGATCAGCCCGTACGCCAGGGTCGCCAGGGTCATTCCGGTGAGGAAGCGGACCGCGAACCGGGGCTGCGTGCGCTTTGCCTCGATCTCCCGACGGGTCGCCACCTCGGCGGACGCCGCGCCGGCGATCGAACCGAGCACGTCACCCAGCCGCTCACCCCGGTCCGACAGGTGCAGGATCAGCGCCGCCACCACCTGGTCGCAGACCGGGTCGGCGATCTCGTCGGCGAACGCCAGCAGCGCGGAACGGGCCAGCCAGCCGGCCTGTAGGCGGGCGGCGAGCAGCCGTACCTCGTCCTCGATGCCGGGTGGCACGCTGCCGATCGTGCCGATGATCGACTGCTGGAGACCCTGCCCGGTGCCGGAGACGTCCTTGAGTCGGCGGGTCCACTCGCCGACCGCCTCGATCCGGGCGATCGCCCGCTGTTCGGCCTTGCCCACCCCGAACAGCCACGGGGTGCCGGGCACCGCCACCGCCACCAGCAGGCCCACCACCGGCAGACCGGTCAACAGGAACGCCAGCGCGCCGGCGGCCACCGCGGCGACCAGCAGCGCCTGGTAGGCCCGCTGCTCGGCCGGAGTGCTGCCCGGCCCCCGCCACAGTCGGCTCAGCCCCGGGCCGCCGCCCGGGGTCGGCCCGGGCGGCCGGCGGGTGCCGACCAGCGCGACCACGGCCAGCAGCAACCCGGCCACACAGGCGGCCCCGGAGATCACCGCGATCAGTTCCAGGCTGCCGAGCATCAGGTCACCGCCGGGCCAGTCGGGTCTGCCGGGGCCGCCGCCACGCGCCGGCACCGGCCTCGACCCACCGGGTCAGCAGCCGCGCGTCGTAACCCACCCGCAGCAACTGGTCACGGACCCGCTCCGGCAGGTGCCGGGGGACCGCACGACCGTCCGGGCCGGGCCCGAAGACCGTGGTGGTGGTGATCCGACCGGCTTCGCCGGCCCCGATCACCTCCTCCACATGAGAGACGAACCGGTGTTTGCGCCCACCGATCGCGGTCTCGTCCTCGACGGTGACGTAGACGATCAGGTCGAGCGCGTTGCCGGCCATCCGGCGGGCCTGGTCGACTGTCATCTCCCGGCCGTGCGCCAACGCCAGCTCGACGATCCGTTCACCCACACCCGCCGCGGTACGGGCGTGGATGGTGCACATCGACCCCCGGCTGGTGGTCATCGCCTGGAGCATCGGCACGATCTCCCGGGACCGCACCTCACCCACGATGATCCGCAGGACGCCCATCCGCAGCGACAGCGGGATCAGGTCGGCGATGGTCACCTCACCGGCCGGGCGGCCGTCGAAGCCGCGTTCGCCGTGGCCCTCCCGGGCCTCGAAGCTCATCACCGCCCGGTGCCGTTCCCGGCGGCGGGCCGGGAGCAGCTCCCGACTCTCCTCCAGCAGCACGTACGGCTCGTCGGGTGGGATCTCGTTCATCAGCGCCCGGATGACAGTGGTCTTTCCGGCACCGGCCAACCCGGCGACCATGATGTTCAGACCGGCGCGCATGGCCGCGCGGAGGAAGTCGCGCAGCAGCGGGTCGATCATCTCGTCCAGGTCGTTGCGGCCGCCCGCGATGTCGTCGAGGCTCACGTCCAGGGTGTTGTGCTTGCGGATCACCGCGTACGGGCGGTGGCTGACCAGGAACACCGCTGCCAACCGGCTGCCGTCGGGCAGTTGCAGGTCGAGGGTCGGCTTCACTGTGGACAGGGAGCGCTCGGTCGCGCCCGCCCGCCGGGCCGCCGCCTGGAGGATCTCCACCAGTTCGGCGTCGCTGTCGGCGATCGGCTCGGCCCAGTCCACCCCACCGCCGTGCCGGGTGATGCGTACCTGGTCGCAGCCGAGGATGTGCACCTCCTCGATGGTGTCGTCGACAAGCAGGGTCTGTAGCCGGCCGAGCCCGACCAACTCGGCGGTCACCTGGTCGAGCAGCAGACGTTCCTCGCTGGCGGCCATCGGCGTACCGGCCCGGCGCACCGAGTCCGCGTACGCGGCGACGACGGTGACAGCGAGGCGGGCCCGCTCGGTGTCCTCCTCGTCGACGGTGAACTCCCGGCCGCGCTGCCAGAGGGTGAGCCGTTCGGTGAGTTCCCGGCGCAGCTCCCGGACCACCTGGAAGTCCATTCGCGGCCGGGGCGGCGGCTCCGGCGGCGCGGTGACCGCGGGCATCGGCTGCGGCACGGACTGGTGGTGCCGGCCGTTCGGCACGGCCAGTGGCGGCGCGGTCGAGGTCACGCCGGGTGGCTGCTGGCGCGGATCGGTGGAGACCGGCTCAAACCGCATCCGGCACCCCCTGCTGCACGGGCCACGCCAGGCGGGCCCGTCGCCGCTCCAGGAGCGCCCCGATCGGGACCTCCAGCGCGGCCGCCGCGCGCATCAGCGGCCGACCGGCGCGCACGGTCCCGCCCAGGGCGAGCACCCGGGCGGTACGCGGATCGTGCGGCAGCCGTGCGATCACCGGCAGCTTCAGCGCCCGGCTGATCTCGGCCCGCCCGTGACCGTCGCCGACCAGCAGCAGCCGCAGGGTGCCGGGGGCCACCCGGTGCTCGGCGAAGTCCCGTTCGATGGTGGTGACCACCGCGCGGGTGCCGGAGAGGTCCGGCAGGTGCGCCCGGGTCACCAACAGCACCACCGACGCGGCCCGCAACACCGGCCACGGCGGCCCGGTCACGTGCAGCCGGCCACAGTCGACAAGCACGTCGTAGCCGGGTGTGCCGCGGTCGAGGGCGTCGAAGTAGTCGGCGAAGCGCTGCCAGAGCGGGGTGACGCTGCCGCTCTGGGCGGGGTCGACGAGGCCGGGCAGCAGCAGCCGTTCCCGGTGGGGCGCGTCCAGGTCGACCAGCTGGGACCAGAACCCGGTCTCCAGGTTGCCGTCGCGCAGCTCCCCGACGGCCAGCTCGCCGATGCCGCGTGGGCCGTCCAGTTGGCCGCCGAGGTAGCCGGCGAGGATCGAGCCGCCGGCCGGGTCACATTCGGCGACCACCAGCCGTCGGTGCCAGGCCAGCGCGCAGGCCAGCGCCGAGGTGGTGACGCCGGGTGAGCCCTTCGCGGACACCAGCGCGATGATCGCCATGCTCAGGCCGCCTCGGTCAGCACGACGGCGAGCCGTTCCTGTGCGGCGAGCGCCACCACGGCGGGCACGTCACGGGTGAGCAGCGCCAGGTACAGGACCTTGTCGTCGTTGCCGGGGCTGACCATGTCGATGACGGTGGCCGGGAACCGGGTGCCGGCGGCGGCGGGCGGGTCTCCGTTGGTGCTGGTGTCCGGGGTGCTGACCAGCAGGACCTTGTCGCCGGGGTGCAGTTCACGGGCCGGCACCTGGGCGGTCTTCAGACCCAGCGCGATCTGCTGCTGGCCGGGGCCGAGCAGCGGGTCGTCGGTGACCTGTCCCAGGGTGAGCAGCGTGCCCGGAAGCAGCGCGACAGCTGCCCGTTTGCCAACCACCTCGTCGAGCCGTCCGGCGGGCACCGGGCGCAGCCCCTGCCCGCCGGCGACCTGCACGGTGACCAGGTCCGCGGCGCTGATCTCGCGGCCCACCTCCACCGGGCGGGCCACCGCCAGATAGCTGCCGGTGGCCCGGACCGAGGTGACCGCGAACGCCGCACCCAGCCCGCCCAGGGCGATCAGGAGGACGGCGAGACCGAGGAGCCCGGGGCGGACCCGCCGCTGGCGGACCACAGTGGGCGGGTTGACGGGCGCGTCCACGGATCCGGTCCCGTTGCGGGTCGCGAGGCTCATCGGGTCACCACCTGGAGTTCGTTGATCTGGATCGGCACCGTGCCGCTGTTTCGGGTCACCGGGATCACTCCGCTCTCGCCGCCGCCGCTCCAGGTCACCGTCCAGTACGTGGTGGCGGTTACCTGGTAGGTGTCGGCCTTCTGGTAGCCCTTGTCGTAGCCGCAGTCCGGGGAGGTGCCGCCGGCCCGGTCACCCTTCGGGTCGTACGGGGTGCCGGGGCCGTCGCAGGAGACCTGCTCCTGGTTGCCCATGTCCCAGACGATCTCGCGGACCTTCGCCTCGATGGAGACGGTCACGTCCCGGTCGGACGCGGACGCGGTCAGCGGCCCGAAGTAGCTGGTGCTCGGTGCCGCCCACATCCACACGGGCAGGCCGACGAGTCCGGGGCCGATGCTCTTGCGGGGCGCGACCCTGAGCGGCGCCGGGAGCAGCTTGATCGACGCCAGGGCGCGGCGGGCCAGCTCCTCCGGGTTCGGCGGTGCGCCGAAGCCGGCCGGCGGGTCGGCCAGCGTCACCACGTCCTGGGCACCGAGGTCGCCGCCGTTGCAGGTCTGCAGGTACCACTGCTCGCCCTCGGGTGGCTCGGTCGGCCCCTCGGTCAGCTTGTAGTAGCACCCGTCGCCGTTGTTGAACCAGCCCAGGTCCTCGTCGTAGCAGGGAATGGTCCGCCCGTTCCACTGGCAGACACCGCCCCCGCCGCCACCGCCGTCTCCACCCCCACCGTCGTCTCCGCCGCCGGGACCGCCCGGGTTGCCGGGTTCGTCGTCCCAGACGCTGCAGTCGGGCTGATCGGGCGGGCAACCGGCCCCCGGGTCGGCCCGTCGAGCGGCGGTGGCCGGCAGTGTGGCACCGAGCACCAGCAGGAGTGCGAGGCCGATCCCGGCGAGTGCCCGCCGGGTTGTCCCGGACCGGGTCAGCACGGCTGGTCCCGGTGCGTCGCGCCATAGTTGATCAACCAGCGGCCGTCCGGGTACCGGGTTGCGGTGGCGGTGGAGAGGTGCCGGCCGCCGCCGCTGCCCGGCACGGGACGTTTGTCCTTGGCGTAGACCAGCCGGTAGCCGGTCGTGTCGAGACAGTCCTGAATCTCCACGGTGGCCGGTTTCGCGTCCAGGCTGACGGCGGTCACGGTCGGGTCGGACTTCACCGTTCCGGTACGCATGGCGCCGTGCTCCTTAGCCTCGCGAATGGACACCCGGACCCGAGTCAGAAGTGGATCAGCGAGAAACCGGGACAGTTCCGGCGAACGCGGATCACTGCGTTGGCCCGCCTTACGGGAGGCCGTGAGATAACCGGAGTACGCGTCAAGCGCCGCCTTTTCGGCAGCGTGCCGGTCGACGTCGGGATTGGTCCGGTGCCCGTCGTCGCGTGCCGCGGTCGGCCGTTCGACAGTTTCCCGTCCGTTGGCGCAGGCGGTGGCCGGTATTGCCGCCACGATCGCCAGCAGGCAGATTGCCGCTCTTCTGAGCTGCCGTCCGCGCACCGTCGAGCCTCCTCGTGGTCGCCCGGGGCGGTGACTGTTCACCGCCGCCGGGCATGCGGAAGCGCGCCCGGATCAGCACATCCGGAGCCGTTCATTGCGCTTCGGCATTCACCGTTACGGATCTTTTGCGAATTCAGGTTCCTGTGTCGTCCGATGGCCAAGGTGAGGCTTGCGTCACACCCAAGGGGCGAGCATAGGCTGACGCTCGCCAATGCAACAGAGGCAATTCAAGTGAACACTCTGCGTGATGACAGGTGGTGGTGGCGGGTGTCCGCACCGCGCCCGGAGCGAAGGCCGAGCGAAAGGTCGTTGTTGATGGGGCGTCGCTGGGTCGAACGGGCTCATCGGAGTCTCGCCACGGGTCGCGGGAGTGGGACATCGTGGCGTCATCCCGGCATTCGAACGGGGTCGCCGACCGATCAGCGGGCCGCCCCGCCCGACGCCGAAGCGGTCGAAAGCAGCCCCGCCGGCTCGGGTCGGCAGGTCGCTTTCCGCGCCATCCGTCACACCACAGCGAGCCCTCGATCACGATCCGTGTTCACCGTGGCGAGGTCGCGGCTGGCCGTGCTCGCGATCCTCGCGGTCAGTCCGCTGATGCGGTTGGCCGCGCTGCGCTTCGCCGTACCCCCGGGTCTGCCCAGCCGGACCGGCTGTGACGCCTGCGGCGCGCCGGTTGGCCTGACCCGCCCCTGGCCGGCGCTGGGCCCGGCGGCCCGGTGCGGGCACTGTCGCGCCCGGGTCGGCTCACCGCCGGGCACCGTCGAGGTGGCCGTGCTCGCGGCGGTGGTGCTGCTGGCGGTCGGCGGCCCGTCGGACGGGGCGCTGCCGGCGTTGATCTGGTGGCTCGGCTGGACGATCCCGGCAATCCTCGTCGACCTGGCCGTGCACCGGCTGCCGGATCGGCTCACCCTCCCCGCGGCGGCCGGGACCTGGCTGCTGCTCGGCGTGGCCGCACTCGATGCCGACCCGGGGCACTGGCTGCGGGCCGTCACCGGCGGCACCGGGCTGGCGCTCTTCTTCGCCAGCACCGCCGTGCTGCTCGGCCGCCGCGGCTTCGGGCTGGGCGACGCCAAACTGGCGCTCAGCGTCGGGGCGCTGCTCGGCTGGTACGGCTGGCCGGTGCTGTTGTTCGGGATGCTGCTCACCTTCGGGCTCTCCGCAGTGGTGAGTCTGGGCCTGCTGGCCACCCGCCGAGCCAACTGGAGCAGCCACCTGCCGTTCGGCCCGTTCCTGCTGCTCGGCACGGTGGGTGCCGTCCTGCTGGCGGCCTGACCCGGCGGGCGGCGACCGGCCGGGTCGCCGGTCACTGTCGCGAGCGGCCGGCCAGTTTGGGGACCGGGCTGTCCTGACGGTCGGCCCGCCGACGCAGCACCTCGCCGATCGGGCGGGCCAGCAACGGGGTGATCACCACGGCGACCAGGGCGCCGAACAGCACCCCCGCGATCACGTCGTGCGGGTAGTGCACGCCCACGAAGACCCGGGAGAAGGCGGCGAGCGCGGCCAGGGGCAACGCGACCAGGCCGAGGCGGCGGGAGAGCAGCAACGTGGTGACCGCCAGCGCGCCGGCGATGGTGGCGTGGTTGCTGGGGAACGACCAGTCGCCCGGGGGTGGGCAGGCGCTCGCGATGATCTCCCGGCCGATGGTCCGGCAGGGGCGCTCCTCGTCCACCACGGTCTTGAGGAACTCGCTGCCCACGTACGCCAGGATGGCCGGCAGCGGCGCGATCAGGGCGAGTGCCCGGTCGTGCGGGCCGCCGGACCGGCGGCTCAGCGCGGCCATCAGCAGCAGCGCGCCGAGTATCAGGATCACCCCCTCGGTGGCGTGTCCGACGAACCACTGCACCGGCTCTGGGCTGCCGGCGGCGGCGTCGACGACGTCGCGGTACCACTCGGCGCTGATCTCCGGAACGTCAACGCTGCCGTTGTCGACCATGCATCACCTCACTTCACGTTCATACCTCGTTCACCTGGGGGACACCCTAGGAACGCGGCAGCGGGCACTGCCGCTGTCGAAGGTCGAGTGGCTTTGGCGACCTTCGTCCAGGATTCGTCCAGCTGGCTCTGGTTGGCTGGTGCAGGACATCGGCCGACAGGAGACTTCGTGCAAACCGGTTCGACCACCGATCAACCGCAGTCCACCGCCGGCTTGGCCGACGACGAGACCTGGCGGATCCGGCGCACAGCGGCCGACCAGGACCGGCTCGGCGAGACCGAGTCGATCTTCGCGTTGAGCAACGGGTGGATCGGCTGGCGCGGGGTGCTCGACGAGGGTGCTCCGTGCGGGATGCCGGGCAGTTACGTCAACGGCTTCCACGAGCGGCGCGAACTGAGCTACCCCGAGGAGGGGTACGCGTTCCCGTCGGCCAGCGACACCGTCATCAGCGCACCGAACGCCACACTGATCCGGCTCTGGGTCGACGACGAGCCACTCGATCTCCGGACCGGGACGCTGCGCCGCCACGAACGGGTGCTCGACCTGCGCGCCGGCGTGCTGACTCGGGAGACCGAGTGGATCTCACCCGCAGGTCGGGCCGTGCGCCTGCGCAGCACCCGGTTGGTGTCCCTGCCGCGTCGCCCGGTGGCCGCCGTCCGGTACGAGGTCGAGCCGTTGGACACCGCCGTCGAGCTGCGCGTCTGCTCGGACCTGCTGGCAAACGAGAAGGTGCCGGAGCGCTCGGACGACCCTCGGGCCGCCTCGGTGCCCACCGACCCGCTGACCGCCGAGACGTACCAGGCGACCGGCCTCGACGGCGTGCTGGTGCACCGCACCGAGCGCAGCGGCCAACGCGTCGCGGTCGCCGTCAGCCACCTGCTGGACGGGCCGGACACGGTGACCACCACCGGCGACTGCACCCCGGACCGGGTACGGCTGACCGTCACGGGTCGTCTGCACCCGGGGGAGCGGTTGCGGCTGACGAAGTTCGCCGCCTACGAGTGGGCGGCGGTCGACGAGACGCCCGCCGACGAGTTGGCCGCCCTGGTCACCGCCGAGGCGGACGCCGCCCGCGCGGACGGCTTCGACGCCCTGCTCACCGACCAGCGCGCCGCCCTGGACGCGGCCTGGCAGGTCGCCGACGTGCGGCTCGACGGCGATCCGGAGCTTCAGCAGGCCGTTCGGTTCGCGATGTTCCACCTGATCCAGGCCGGTCGCCCGGACTGCGACCGGACCATCTCGGCCAAGGGGTTGACCGGCAACGGCTACGACGGTCACGTCCTCTGGGACACCGAAAGTTACGTCCTGCCGGTGCTCACCTACCTGGCCCCGGCGGTGGCCCGGTCGGCGCTGACCTGGCGGCGCGCCCACCTCCCCGAGGCGCGGGAGCGGGCCGCCGAGCTGCGGTTGGCCGGCGCGACCTTCCCGTGGCGCACCATCGGCGGCCGGGAGTGCTCCGGCTACTGGCCGGCGGGCACCGCCGGGCTGCACGTCAACGCCGACGTCGCCGACGCGGTGCTGCGCTACGTGGCGGCCACCGACGACCAGCGGTTCCTGGCCGAGGCGGGGCTGGAACTGCTGGTGGAGACCGCCCGGCTCTGGCACGGCTTCGGCCACTGGTCGGGCGACGGCGGCTTCCACCTGCACGGCGTGACCGGCCCGGACGAGTACGCCGCGCTTGTCGACGACAACGTCTTCACCAACCTGATGGCCAGGCGCAACCTGCGCGGCGCGGCGGACGCCGCCGAGCGGCATCCGGAGGTGGCCGACCGGCTCGGCGTGGACCGCGACGAGGTGGCCGGCTGGCGGGCCGCCGCCGATGCGATGGCCATCCCGTACGACAGCGAGCGCGAGGTGCACCAGCAGGCCGCCGGCTTCACCGAGCAACCCGAGTGGGACTTCGCGAACACCGGCGACGACGACTACCCGTTGCTGCTGCACTTCCCGTACCTGGAGCTGTACCGCAAGCAGGTGGTCAAGCAGGCCGACCTGGTGCTGGCCATGCAACTTCGCCCCGGTGAGTTCAGCGCCGACGAGAAGGCGCGCAACCTGGCGTACTACCAGGCCCGCACGGTCCGCGACTCGTCGCTGTCGGCCGCCCCGCAGGCGGTGCTGGCCGCCGAGGTCGGGCACCTGGACCTGGCGTACGACCTGTTCGCCGAGTCGGTGCTGCAGGACCTGGCCGACCTGGGGGACAAGACCGCCGACGGGCTGCACCTGGCCTCGCTGGCCGGCGCGTGGCTGGCACTGGTGCAGGGCTTCGGTGGGTTGCGCGACGACCGCGAGGTGCTCTCCTTCGACCCCCGCCTGCCGCGCCGGATCGACCGGCTGGCGTTCAGCCTGCGCTGGCGCGGCCACCGGCTGCGGGTCACGTTGACTCCGACGGAGGCCCGCTACGAGCTGCCCGACGCCACCGGCGACGCCGAGATCGAGCTGTGGCACCACGGCGAGTCGCTGCGGGTCACCGGCACCGAGCCGGTCACCCGGCCGATGCCGCCGGTGCCCGACCCCGGCCCGGAACCGCCCTCCCCGCCCGGCCGCCGCCCCACCCGCCGCTCGGCCGACTGAGCCGCCTCGCTGGTGTTGTCGCGCGGTGGTCTCGGGTCCGTTGCTCGGCTCAGATCGGCGCGGGACCACCTGCCATCCGTTCGCGGACGGCCGCCAGGTCCTCGAAGGCGTACGCCCAGTTGTGGCACTTGAAGCTGCGCAGACCGTCGATCGCGGTGTGACAGTCGGAGCAGCGCACCCCGGCGATGGCGTCCGGGATCTCGGTGTTGACGTACTTGCGTTCGCCGAGGATGACCGTGGCGATCATGGTCTTGTCGTGCAGGCCGGAGAGGGCCGACGAGACGATGTCATACCAGGTGATCCGCCGGCGGCACTTCGGGCAGTCGGGTTCGTCGCCGCTGACCCAGAGCGGGGCGCCGATGCTGCGTGCGGGCATGCCGAGCAGCTTCTCCAGCCGCCGGACGTCCGACTCGGGGGTGGTCCAGCGGTGTCGGCCGGGCAGTGACGCGGGTGAGTCGTACACGGCGCGGAACAGGTCGTTGTCGACCTGCACGGTTTCGCGCTGAGCGGTCATCGGCTTCCCTCCTCGTTGAGTCGGTGCCCCCACCGTGGTCAGCGGTGACCATGGGCGCAGCCGGATCAACGACACGAGGGGTCAGCGGGTCGTCGCTACGCGGCTGACCGCTTTCGGCTCCGGTGCGCGGCCTCGGGTGGTACGACGGACGCAGGGGCCGTGCGCCAGCGGGAGGAGCGCCGATGGCGAGCAGACCCGAGCGGCTGCTGCGGGGCGGCGACTCGCCGCTGAGCGCCTCGTTCCTGGAGCTGTTCTTCGATCTGGCGTTCGTGCTGGTCCTCAGCCAGTTGGCCGCCCACCTGCTGCACGACCTCACAGTGGTCGGCGCGCTGCACACCGCCCTGCTGTTGACCGGAGTCTGGTGGATCTGGGTGCCCACCACCTGGTTCGCCGACTGGTACGACCCGCAGAGCCCGGCGGTGCGGTGGCTGCTGGTGGGCGCCGCGCTGGGCACCCTGCTGGCCGGGGTGGCGATCCCGCAGGCGTTGGACGGGCGGGGGCTGCTCTTCGCCGCCGCGTACGTCTCGGTGCACATTGCCCGTGGGGTGGTGACCGCTGTCGGGTTGCGCGGTCATCCGCGGCAGATTCGGACGCTGCGGATCCTGTGCTGGTTCAGCGTCTCGGCCGTACCGTGGCTCGCCGGTGGGTTGCTGCCGCAGTGGCGGGTGCCGTTGTGGCTGCTCGCCCTCGCTCTCGACCTCACCGGTCCGAGGCTCGGTTACCCCACACCCGGGATGGGCCGGACCACGCGGGAGGAGTTGCACCTGGCCGGTGAGCACTTCGCCGAGCGGTACCAGCAGATCATGATCATCGCGCTCGGCGAACTCGTCCTGGTCGCCGGCCTGTCGTACGCCGGCACCGATCTGCACTTCTCACAGACCGTCGCGTTTCTGCTGGTCTTCACCCTCGCCGTGCTGATCGGTCTGCTCTACGTCACGCCTGCCGGCCAGCGCCTCGGCCCGGCCATCGAGCGCGCCGATCCGGCCCGCCTCGGCGTGATCACCGGTTACCTGCACCTGGTGATGATCGCCGGGCTGGTGGTCACCGCCGTCGGCGCCGAACTGAGCATCGTCCACCCCCTACGGACCGGTGACACGACCGCTGTCGTGGTCATTCTGAGCGGCCCGACGCTGTTCCTCGTCGGGCGGATCCTCTTCTCGGCGACGATCCACCGGCGGCTCTCCTGGCCCCGGGTCGCCGCCCTGTTCGTGTTGGCCGGCGCGGCGGCCGTGCTGCGGCTGCCGCTGGTGGCGGTCAGCGCGGTCGCCGTCACTGTGGTGCTGGTGGTGGTCGTCCTCGATCACGCCGGCATCCGGTCCTACCGCCACCGATCTGGTGCGTAGGCAATAAGCCTGACTAAGGTCAGGTGTATGGACTCGGCTCTCATCGCCGCCGTACGGCGGTTCAACCGGACGGTCACCCAACGGGTGGGTGCGCTCGACGACGAGTACATGGCCCAGGGCCGTCCCCTGGGGCAGGCTCGACTGCTCTGGGAGATCGGCCCCGCCGGTGCCGAGGTCGCCGCGCTACGCACCCGGCTCGGCCTGGACTCCGGACACCTCAGTCGGCTCCTGCGCACCCTGGAGAACGACGGTCTCATCACCGTCGGTCCGGTCGACCGGACCGGCGGCGACGGCCGGGTACGTGTCGCCACGCTCACCGACGCCGGCCGGACCCAGTGGGCCGACCTCGATCAGCGCTCGGACGATCTCGCCGCCTCGATCCTCGAACCGCTCACCGAACACCGCCGGGAACGACTCGTCACCGCCATGGCCGAGGTGGAACGGCTGCTCGTCGGGTCGATGGTCGTCATCGAGCCTTGCCCGCCGGGCGACCCGCGGGCCCGTGCCTGCCTCCGGGCCTACGTCCGGGACATCGCCCGACGACTCGACGACGGGTTCGACCCCGCACTGAGCAAGCCGCTGCACGACGATGCGCTCGCCCCGCCCAACGGTGTGCTCCTGCTCGCCACCCTCAACGGCGAACCGATCGGCTGCGGCGGGGTGAAACTGCACCGGGGCGAGGCCGCCGAGATCAAACGCGTGTGGGTGGCGGACACCGTACGCGGCCTCGGCGTCGGGCGGCGGCTGCTGGGGGAGCTGGAACGGTACGCCGCCGAGCATGGCGCGACCGCCGTCCGGCTGGACACCAACCGCAACCTCACCGAGGCGATCGCCCTGTACCGGGCGACCGGTTACCGGGAGATCGAGGCGTACAACACCGAGCACTACGCCCACCACTGGTTCGAGAAGCGGTTGGCCTAGACCCGATCGAGTGGTCAGGATCGATCGCCACCTGATGGCACGGCACCGAAAATGACCTCGAAGACCGCCGCCTCGCTGGGCAGGCTGGTGGGTGCCGGAGCGAACAACAGCCCCCGGCACCCACGCGAGGAGTCGTTAGTGCGCAAGCTTGTGTATTACATCGCCACCACCCTGGACGGCTTCATCGCCGGCCCCGACGGCGCCGACCCCACCGGCCCCGGCGGTTTCTGGCCCGTTCCGGAGGACTACCTGCGCCACCTCGTCGCCGAGTACCCGGAGACCCTGCCCGGCCCGGCCCGACAGGCGTTCGGCATCACCGACGAGGGCAGCCGGTTCGACACCGTGCTGGAAGGACGCCACTCCTACGAGGTGGGGCTGAAGGCCGGCGTCACCGACGCGTACCCCCACCTGCGCCACCTGGTGTTCTCCCGCACGCTGGGCAGCAGCCCGGATCCGGCCGTCGAGGTCGTCGACCAGGACCCGATCGCCACGGTACGAGAGCTCAAGCGACACGACGGCAAGGACGTCTGGGTGATCGGCGGTGGTGCCCTGGCCGGTGCCCTGTATCCCGAGATCGATCAGCTGATCGTCAAACTCGCCCCGCTGACCATCGGCGCCGGCATCCCGCTGTTCGGCCGGGACGCCGTCTTCGCCCCACGTACCTGGCGGCTGACCGACCACACCGTCCTGGGCAGTGGCGCTCTCTTCCTGACCTACACCCGCACCGAGGCCGCAGACGAGCCCGCATGAGCGGTGGATGCGGTCCTACCGTCCGGGGCCCCGGCCGTAGCCAGGTTCGCGGGTAGGCAGTCCGGTCTGGCCGCTGCTGCCGGTCGCCGACGGCACCAGCGGCCAGAACGGATCAGCCCTTCACCGCCCCCGCGGTGAGTCCCTCGGTCAGGAAGCGCTGCCCGAGGGCGTACATGATCACCACGGGGATGCTGACGAGCAGTGACGCCGCGGCGAGTTGTCCCTGTGGCACGACGTCTCCGGCGATCATCGACTGCATCCCCACCGGGAGCGTCTTGTACTCGTCCTTCGTGATGAACACGAAGGCGAAGAGGAACTCGTTCCAGGCGTTGGTCAGGGTGAAGAGCGCGACAGCCAGCAGCCCCGGCTTGGCCAGCGGCAGCACCACCCGTCCGAACGCCTGGACGCGGCTGCAACCGTCGACAAGTGCGGCCTCCTCCAGCTCGATGGGGATCGACGAGAAGTACCCCACCAGCAGCCAGGTGGCGAACGGCAGGGTGAAGGTCGGGTACGTCACCACCAGCGACCACAACGAGTCGGTGAGTCGAGCGCCGATGAGCATCTGGTACAGCGGGATGAACAGCAGCGCGCCCGGCATCACGTAGGTGAGCAGCACCGTGACGGTGAAGCTCTGCGCCCCGCGGAACCGCAGCCGGGCCAGCGCGTAACCGGCCAGGGCGGCGCAGACCAGTGCCACCGCGGTGGACGCCGCCGACACCAGCAGAGTGTTGAGGTACCAGCGGCCGAACGGCTGGTTGGCGAAGAGGGCGCTGAACTGTTCCAGCGTCCACGGCGTCGGCCACAGGTCGTCGGTACGCATGACGACCTGGCCCTCGGACTTGAAGGCCGTGACGGCGATCCAGTACAGCGGGCCGAGCACGAAGAAGAGCAGACCGGCCAGCGCGACCCAGGACCCGACGCCCGACACCGCCGCCGACGACCGGCGGCCACCTCGCGACTGGAGGGTCGAGACGACCCGGCCGACCACCGCCGCGACCAGCAGAATCACCCCGAGGACCACCGCCGCCTTCCAGAAGATCTCCGGCGATGCCCAGAGCAGCAGACCGGTGACCAGCGCCGTGATGACCCACGGCAGGGCCCTGCGGGCTGGACCGGTCCACCGATGGGTTCCGATCCATCGTGCGGCCCGGCGTCGGCGGGGCAGTTTGATGTTGCTGTCCTGACGCAACAACCGGACCAGGACGAACACCAGCCCGCCGATGATCGGCAGCATGACGAGCGTGACCGCCGCCCCAGCGCCGTACTGGAGCTGGAGGATCGCCTTGGAGTAGGCGATCAGCACGTACGGCGCTGTCACGTCGCCCGGGCCACCCTGGGTCAGCAACCAGATGAGGTCGAAGTTGTTGAACGTCCAGATCGACGACAGGGTCACCGTCACGGTGATCACGTGGCGCAGTCCGGGCAGCGTCACGTTGGCGAACCGCTGCCAGGCCGAGGCCCCGTCGATGGTCGCCGCCTCGTAGAGGTCCGCCGGGATGGCCTTCAACCCGGCGAGGAAGCACACGGTGAAGAACGGCACTCCCTTCCAGACGTTGACCAGGATCACCGACGGCATGGCCAGCGACGGGTCGGACAGCCAACCCGCGGGCCAGCTGTCGACCAGGTGCGCGCTGGCCAGCAGCGGCCCGATCCCGGTGGCGGTGAGCAGCGTGTTGACGCTGCCGAAGATCGGGTCGAGCAGCGCGCGCCAGCTGAACGCCGTCACCACCGTCGGCACCACCCACGGCACCAGGAGCAGGCCGGCCAGCAGGGCCCGGCCACGGCGGCGATGGTGCAGCAGCAGGGCCGCGGCCAATCCCAGCACGACCTTGAAAACCTCGGCGTACGCGGTGAAGACGAACGAGTTCACCACGCCGGTGTGGAACTGGTCGTCGCCGACGAGCGCGAGGTAGTTGTCCAGGCCGACGAAGACGCTGTCCTGCCCGTGCCGTTCGGTGGTGCTGGTGATGATCGACCGGGCGATCGGCACGAGAACGAGCCCGCCGACCAGCACGGCCATCGGCGCCAGGAACAGGGCGGCGAGTCGCCAGTCGCGACCCAGCCGCCGCTGGACGGCCGTGAGGGAGCCAGGCCCCGACGGCGGTGATTTCCTCGCCGCCGTCGGGACCCGTGCAGGACGGACCGAGCTCACTGCGGCAGCCCCTGCTGGTTGAAGATCTGCACCATCTTCGCGTGGGCGGCCGTCACGGCCTGCGCCGGCGACGTGCCCTGCACGACCTGCTGCATCATGTCGGTCAGGACGTAGGCCGATCCGACCGCCTGCTGGCCCGCGCTGGCCTTCTGCGGGAAGGCCAGGCCGTTCTTCGTGTTCAGCGGCAGCTTCAACTCAGTGATCTTGCGCAGCATGGGGAACGCCGGGTCGCCGCTGGTGAAGAACGGGTCGGCGTCCCAGACCTTCGCCCAGGCGGGCATCACCAGGCCGGGTGCTTCCTTCGCCACCCCGAGCAGCGCGGGCGCGCTGACCAGGTACTGCGCCAGGAGCTTGGCGAGCGCCGGGTTCTTGGCACCCTTGAAGACGACGAAGCCCTGCGACTGGCCGAGCAGCAGCGGATTGTCGGTCGCCGGGCCGATGCAGTCGGAGAACACGTGGGTGTTCGCGTGCACCGGGTTCTTCTTGGTCCTGGAGTCGGCGTAGACGCTGAACTGGTTGCGGGTGTAACCGAGGATCCCGGCGAGCCAGTTCTCGTTGTTGCTGGTGTCGGTCCAACTGGCGATCCCCGGCGGCAGCATCGGCTTGTACTTGGGGTTGGTGTAGATGTCGCCGAGGAAGGTCACCGCCTGCACCGTCTCAGGGGAGTTGAAGGTGACCTTCCGGCCGTCGTTGGCGGCGATCGACCCACCGTAGGCGTTGATCAGCGCCTCGATCATGCCGTTGCCGTCACCGGAGCGGTTGACCGTCATCCCCCAGCCGAACCGGCGTTTGGTCGGATCGGAGATCTCCAGGCACAGGTCCCGCAGCTCCTCCCAGCTGTAGATGTCCTTCGGGGTGATGCCCTTGTCCTGCATCCAGTCCTTGCGCAGGAACGACCCGATCCCGATGAAGTGGTACGGGATCGCGAACCACTTGCCGTCGAAGACGCAGAAGTTCTTGGCCTCGGCGCAGGGCTCGCCGTACTTGGCGGTCAACGCCGTGACGACGTCCGTCACGTCCTCCAGGTCGCCCAGCGCCTGGAACTGCGCGACGAACCGCGAGTCGGTCATGAACGCCAGGTCACGGGCCACCCCGCCCTTGACCTCGGCGTCGATCTTGGCGACCACGTCACCGGCGTCAGCCTGGACGAGACTGTTCTCGATCTTCGTCCCGGTGGTGTCGGCGAACTTCTTGATCGAGCTGTCGAGCGCTTCGTTCGCCGCCGTCGAGTAGAGCTTCTGCGACAGCATCCCCATCGAGGAACCCTTCATCGACGCCGCAGCGTCGATCAGTTCCTGCGGAACGTCCGGCTGCACCTTGCTGGGGGACTCGGAGGTGCCCCCGCACGCGGCCAGACCGGCCGCGCCGAGCACCCCCACCCCCATCCCCAGAAAGCCACGCCGGGACCACGCCAGGTTGTCGTTCATGGAATTCGCCTCCTCTGTCTCCCCGCACCACCGCACGCCGAAGGCGTGCCTGTGCTCCAGGTGTGCCTATGACGGCGACCACGGACGCGTCGCCCGCATCGATCAGTGCGCTCGCGTACCCGTTGTCGAAGTTGGTGGGGTTGCGGCGGCGGGTGTTGCCCCGCCGCCGCTCACCGTCGGGAGTCCGCTGACGCACGCGTCGTCGTGGCATCCGAGCGAGCCACGCGAGAGACTCCGCGCGCCGCTCGTCGGGTAGCGCGACGAGGGTGAGGCGATCGGCGACCGGGCCGAGAAAGCTGCGCTGACGTTGCAGTTCGGTCGGGCCACGAGACCACCACCGTTCGAGATTTCGAACTGAGTTCGAGATACCGGATCGAGTGGTCGCGACGCTAGAGCAGCGCCAAGACAGCTGTCAATGTTTCGATGTGATTTCGAACCGAAAACGGGAGGCCGACTACCGCGACTGCGCCCGGTAGCCCATGCGCGCCGACAGCGCGGCCGCGCCCTCGCGAACCAGCCCCGTCCACTCCACGTGCGCCTGCGGCGTCCAGCGGATGATCGGTGCGGACAGGCTCATCGCGGCGATGGTGGCACCGGAATGGTCCCGGATCGCCGCGGCGACGCAGCGCATGGCGCTGTCAGACTCACCGATGTCGACAGCGACACTCTCCGCCCGGACCCGATCGAGGTGCTCGCGGAGCCGGTCCGGGTCGGTGATGCTCTCCGGCGTCATGCCCGGCAGCTCGCCCTTCGTCAGGACAGCGTCCAGGCTCTCCTCATCGAGGCTCGACAGCAGCACCTTGCCGACCGCCGTGCAGTGCGCCGGCAACCGGCGCCCCACCCCGGAAACCATCCGGACAGGGTGCGTGCTGTCGAACTTCACGAGATAAACGACATCGGGGCCGTCGAGCACCGCCACGTGAACCGCCTCGTGGCAGGCGGCAGCCACGTCCCGCACCACGCACTGCGCCTCCCGAACCAGATCAAGCCGACCCGCGAACGCCGCGCCGAGCTGAAACAGCGGCATGCCGAGCCGATACTGCACCGGCTGACCCGGTACGGAGATCAGGTACGAACGAGCCTCAAGCGTCACGAGCAGCTCGTGGACGGTGGTGCGGGGCAGGTCGAGCCGCTCCATCACCTGACGCGCCGACAGTTGCGGGCAGTCCAGGAACAGCTCGAGGACGTTGAGTGCGCGGTTGACCGCCGGTACCACACGGGGCATGTCGATAGTCCCTTCGCAGTGCCGAGCCCGTGTCAACGATCTCCACACGGGCCGGCACCTGAAGAGGATATCGACGTCAGCCCTCGACGCCAGGTCTCGGACGCGTCGTCCAGGAGGGGTGGTCCCGGCAGATCGGGATCAACTGATGCGCCGCAGCACCGGGACGATCCGGAAGTCGACAGTGGCGTGGTCGATGGTGGCGTGCACCGGGGAATCGGCCATTTCGGTCATGATCCCCGAGGCGCTGCGGCGGCCGTCCGCGGCGGAGTCCCACGCGACGATGTCGGTGATGGTGCCCTCGTCGTCCTGCACGATCCGACGCCACCGGAAGCCGGGCTGGCGCCGCAGGTAGTCGTTGATGTCCTCGTTGGCGTTGACGAAGTCGGCGCCGGTGAGGCCGGGGACGAGCCGGAACGTCGTCATCTCAAGCGCTTCGCTCATTGGTGCACTCCTCGTGATGCGCGGTCAGCCCTGCGCGGTCGACCGCATGATGATCTCGTTGACGTCGACGCTGCCCGGCTGGGCGATCGCGTGGGCGATCGCGTCGGCTACCGCCGAGGCCGGCATTCCCAGCTCTTCGGCCGCCGCCTGGACGGCAGCCCGCACCGCAGGGTCGCCACCCCGCTCGGCGAGTTCCGAGTGGGTGTAGCCGGGGCTCACCAGGGTCACCCGGATGTCCCGGCTCTCCTGGCGCAGTCCTTCGGTGAGTGCCCGGACCGCGTACTTGGTGGCGCAGTAGACCGCAGCCGTCGGGTCGACGCGGTAGGCGGCGGTGGAACCGATGTTGACGATGTGTCCCGTGCCCTGGGCGCGCATCAGCGGCAACGCGGCGGCGATGCCGTACAGGGTGCCGCGCAGGTTCACCTCGATCATCTGGTCCCACTCGTCGACCCGCAGCGCGTCGAGGGTGGACAGCGCCATCACGCCGGCGTTGTTCACCAGTACGTCGATGCGGCCGTGCCGTTCGTGGGCGCCCCCGACGAAGGAGAGCACGCTGTCTCGGCTCGTGACGTCCAGCTCATGGTGCTCGGCGGTGCCACCGGCGGCGCGCAGTTCGTCGACGAGCGCGGCGAGCCGGTCGACGCGTCGGGCACCGAGCACGACGTGATGGCCGTCGGCGGCCAGCCGGCGGGCGGTCGCCGCACCGATACCACTGCTCGAACCGGTAATGAGAACGATCTTCGAGCCGGGACTGTCTTCCACTGATCCTCCTGCTGCACGTCGGGCCCGCTGCCCGAGCGCCGCAGCTCAACAATCCGGCCGGTACGCGGGCCCTGGAAGGGCGAGGCTTCCGGGGTGCGCCACACCCCGGCACGGCGTACCTTTCATCCGCTTTAAGGGCTTTCTGTCCCGTGCGCTCTCCACCTGCGGATGGCGCAACCCGGCGGCGAAGTCACCAGGCGGCCGGAGACTCCGGCCCGAAGTCCTAGGCTGATCGACATGCCCGATGCAAACCGGCTCGGGGAATTCCTCCGGGCCAGCCGCGCGCGAGTCGACCCGAAAGAGGTCGGACTGCCCAGGGGCGGCGACCGCCGGGTACCCGGGCTGCGCCGCGAGGAACTCGCAGTCCTGGCCGGAGTGAGCGCCGACTACTACGCCCGCCTCGAACAAGGCCGGGAGCGCAACCCCTCCGCACAGCTGCTCGACGCCATTGGACGGGCCCTGCACCTCGACCCCGACGCGCGCCGCCATCTCTTCCGGCTCGCCGGGCTCCACCCCCGGCTCGGCCCGGACAACTCCCGGGACTCCGTGCACCCGGCGCTGCTGCGGCTGCTGGACGCCTTCCCCACCGCCGCCGCCTACGTGCTCGATCCCGCATTCGAGGTGCTGGCCACCAACAACGTGGCGGCCGCCCTGCTGTCCCCGTTCACCGGCCCGACCAACATGGTCCGGGTGCTGTTCCAGCATCCGCAGGCCCGCACCGTCTTCCCCGACTGGCCGTCCCTGACCGAGAACGTCGTACACGCCCTGCACCTCAACGCCGGCCGCTTCCCGGAAGACCCCCACATTCGGGCGCTCGTGGCCGACCTGCGACGGGACTCGCCGACGTTCCGCACCCTCTGGGAAGACCAGACCGTGCGGGGTCTGACCCGGATGTTCAAGGTCATAAACCACCCCGAGGCGGGGCGGGTCGAGCTGACCTACCAGACCTTCGACGTCCGCGACGCTCCCGGTCAACAACTGCTGGTCGGCACACCTGAACCGGACAGCGCCGAGGCTCTGGCCGCCCTGGCGGCAGCAGATCGGGTGATCGCGGCCCAGCCGGCGGCTGGAGGTCAGCCATCCCAGGCAGCCCCCGACCGCCCGGCCGACAGGCACGAGCCATGATGACCATGTAGGGGTCGGGCCGATCAGAGGCGCGTACCGCCTGCCAGGCTGATCAGGCGGGGATAGGGAGCAGCGGCATGGAACCGCAGTCCGGAAACGGCGACGATGCGGTCGCGCGTGCGCGCGAGCTGGTTCGGGCCGAGCAGTTCGGGCCCGCCATCGAACTGCTGCGCGAGCACCTGAACGCCCGCCCGGATGACGCCATCGCCTGGCGCCGCCTCGCCGGCGCCCTGATTGGACTCGGCGACCATGCCGCTGCGGTCGATGCGGCTGGTCGAGCAATCGACATCGACCCCGAGGATGTGGCTGCCTACCGCTACCGGGCGCTCGCTCTTCTCATGCTCAAGCGGGACCGGGAGTCGTATGCCGACGCGAAGCGCGCGGTGGAGCTTGCACCCGACGACCACGAGGCGCTGACCCTGCTCGCCCGGAACGTCGTCGAGGTTGATCGCGATGTAGCGCGGTTCAAGGAGCTCATCGATCGGGCGCTCACCGTGAATCCGGACAGTGCCCCTGCAAGGCACCTGGCCAGGCAATATCGAGGGCTCCATCGCCGGAACCTAGCCGTCGCGATGCACCTGGTGATCCTCCCGGCCGCGATCGTGTCGCTGGTTGGTTGGTTCGCGGTAGACACGGGCAGGTCGACGGCCGCTCGTTGGATGGTGTGGCCTTGCCTTGTCGCGCTGACCGTCATCCTTGTCAGAGGCGTGTTCACGTGGTCGGCACGCGGCGTGCTCCCGATGCTCACACTGCACCAGGTGTCGGCAGCGGCGAGCGCCGCCGGAATTGTCGCGGCAGGCGCGGGTTACGGCGCTACCCGAGGAGCCCCAACCGCAGCCGTCCTTGGCCTGACCGCTGTTGCGATATCGGGCGTCTTCGGGCTTCTCCTGCTCCGTCACGGCGCACGGCACAGCCGCCTGTCAGAAGAATCTACGACTGGCCGTAGATCGTTTAGCCAGGACACGTCACGCATGCCCTGAGACCGATCCGTCACGCAGGTCCCACCGGAGGAGGGCCGCCCGCGCCGCCTGGTCGGCAACCTTCTGCGGCCGGCGGACGGCAACTCGTTCGCACATCTCGGAAGCCAAGATCATGCCTGAGTTGTGCCCTGGCCGTGCCCGATGATCTTCGGTTGGAGCTGTCGCGCTCAGAGGCGCCGAATGGTGGGCCGCCAGGGACTCGAACCCTGAACCTATGGATTAAAAGTCCACAGCTCTGCCATTGAGCTAGCGGCCCGCGCGCTCAGGTTACCCGAACGTCTACGCCCCGGCTGATGTCCGCCCCCGCTCTGGGCCAGTGATGTTGATCTAAGCCCGGGACGGCACCGACGCTGGAAGGAACTTCCACACCGCTTTGTCACCGACATAGCTTCATCACCGATATATTGAGGCCATGGCCACACCCACGCCACTGCGGGAACCCACCTTCCTGATCCTCACCGCCCTCGCGCGGGAATCCATGCACGGCTACGGCATCATCAGCGACGTCGCGGCCCTCTCCGGCGGGCGGCTGGCGCTGCGGCCCGGCACCCTCTACGGCGCACTCGACCGCCTCACCGACGAAGGGCTGGTCGAGCGGGACCGCGAGGAGGTCGTCGAGGGACGGCTGCGCCGCTACTACCGGCTCACCGACGCGGGCCGGTCAGTGCTCACCGCCGAGACCGAACGACTGCGCCGCAACGTCGAGGCCGCCACCCAGCGGTTGGCTGTTCGACCTGCGGGCACCCGCCCCGCTGGCGGCACCGCACGCGGCCCTCTCACCGTCCCCGGAACGGCGGCCCGCCCCATCCTTCGACCGACCGGAGGCCCGGCATGAATCAGCCCAACCCTGCCCCGGAGCAGGCCGGGTCGCCGCTGGAGTCCCGCTACCGGCGACTGCTGTGGGCCTACCCGGGTGACTACCAGGCCGAGCGGGGCGACGAGATCGTCGGGACGTACCTCGACACCGTCGAACCGGGGCGGCGCTGGCCGTCCCCACACGACGCCCTCGACCTGCTCGGCGCCGGAATTCGGGAGCGACTACGCGGGTACGGCGCACTTGGGCTGGCGGCCGCCTTCCCACTGGCCGCGACCGCCGCGCTGAGCACCCTCGTCGCGGTCGCCGCCTTCCTCCTCTTGCAGGTCGAGTTCGAAGACCCCCGCCTCGCCAGGCTGGACCCGGTCGGCCCGTTCCAGACCCTCGGCGCTGTCATCTGGCTGGGTTGGCTGCTCGTCGGCCTCACCGCCACGGTGCTGCCCGGCTCCTGGACCCGAATCGCCGCAGCCTGTGGTCTCCTGCTGACCATCGCCGTGCCGCCCGTGGCCGCCCTCGCCGGACAACCCCGACCGCCGATGTTCGTGCTGATCCCCGCCGTCGCGCTCGGCCTGGCCACGCTCGCACTGCCCGCCCATCCCGGCTGGGCCGCGCGTAGCCTGCCGCCGCTCACGGCCGGCGCTGTGGCGGCCGCGTCCGTGGCGTTCAGCGCCGCCGAGAACGGCGGCAACATGTTCACGTCGTACGGCTCGACGCCCGAACTGTTGGCCATGGCCGGGGGGTTGATGTTCGCGCTGGTCCTGCTCGTCGGGCTCGGCCGCGCCCTGCGAGCCGACGACGCCGGCCTCTGGGCGGCCCTGCTGCTCGCCACCCCGGCTGGCCTGTTCGGCGCCGACCAGCTCAGCCAAGGGATCTGGGGCAGTCGGGGAGGCGGACCGGGCGCGGCGGCCTACGCCACCACAACCGGGACGATCCTTCTTGTCGGTGCGGCACTGCTGGCGGCGGCCATCGCCGGCCAGTCCGCACGCCACCAGAGCGTACGTCGACAGGTGCTCGACAAGGCCTGCCCGACCTGCGGCCACCGATCGACTGCAACGACAGCGACCTGAATTCGCACGGTCGGCGATGAGGCGGTGTTCGAGGCCTCGCATGAGTGTGGGCCGGCGGGGAACCAGGACCGGCATGGGATCGAGCAGCGTGCCGGCCGTGGCGGCCTCCGGGGAGGAGGTCGGGCCCGATGGCGTACGCCAGCCGGGTGGGGAGGTGCACGCCTGGCTGCCCGGCCAGAACCAGACGGTCTGTGGCCTGGCGCTGAGCCGGACCCGGCTGCGGCGCTTCCCGCATGTGCGCTTCGACTACTCCGGCACTGACGTGCTGACCGAGGCGGACGCGGTGGGCTGGATCTGCCCACGCTGCCTGGCCGCCACCGCTGGCCGGCGGGGGAAGGAGAAGCACGGCTGGGTACGGCATTCCCCGCGGCCTTGATCGACTCGGGTTTCAGGAAATCGGGGTGTTCTGCGCGCGGTGATGCCCCGACTTTCAGGAAGTCGAGTCGATCAAGAGCGCGGGGCGAGGGCCGTGCGCTGCGCGGGGCGCTGCAGGTGGGTGGTTGAGCTGCGGCTGGGCGGGTACGGGGTCGGGCATGCGGATCGTGGTGGTGGGGGCCAGCGGCAACGTCGGGACGGCGCTGCTGCGGCGGCTGCGCCGGGAGCGGGGCGTGGAGCTGGCCGGGGTCGTACGACGGTTGCCCGGCCCGGACGCCGGTGAGCCGTACGACCAGGTGGAGTGGCACTCCTGCGACATCGGCGCGCCGGGCGCGACCGGTCAGCTCGCCGAGGTGTTCGCGGGTGCGGACGCGGTGGTGCACCTGGCCTGGCAGATCCAGCCCAGCCACGACCAGCGGGTGCTGCGCCGGACCAACGTCGAGGGCAGCCGGGCGGTGATCGACGCGGTGGTCGGGGCGCGCGTGCCGGCCCTGGTGTACGCCTCGTCGGTCGGCACCTACGCGCCCGGCCCGAAGGACCACCCGATCAGTGAGCGGTGGCCGGCGACCGGTGTGCCCGGCTCGTCGTACAGCGAGCACAAGGCCGAGGTGGAGGCGTTGCTGGACCAGGTCGAGCGCGATCACCCGACGCTGCGGGTGGTGCGCATGCGACCTGGGTTGATTTTCCAGCGGGCGGCCGGTGCGGAGATCACGCGGTACTTCCTCGGCCCGCTGGCGCCGGTGCGGTTGTTGCGCTTCGGCCGGATTCCGCTGGTGCCGACGAACCGTCGGTTGCGGATGCAGGCGGTGCACGCCGACGACGTGGCCGATGCGTACGCCCGGGCGGTGTTGGGTGATGCGCGCGGCGCCTTCAACGTCGCCGCGGACCCGGTGCTCACTCCGGAGCTGGTGGCCCGGCACTTCCACGGTTGGACGGTGCCGGTCGCCGCGCCGGTGCTGCGGGCGGCGGCCGCGCTGACCTGGCGGGCGCGGCTGCAACCGGTCGACGCGGGCTGGGTGGAGCTGGGTCTGAACGCCCCGCTGATGTCCAGCGAGCGCGCGGAGACCGAGCTGGGCTGGCAGCCCAAGATCAGTGCGCTGACGGCGCTCAGGGAACTCTTCGCCGGCATGGCCGACGGCGACCACACGGCGAGCCCACCGATGTCCGGCGCCCGGGACCTGCCCGGCCGCCCCGCTGCCCTCCTGCACGCCCGCCCCCCAGGCCAGGGAAACCCCTACTAACCCCCACCCCACTGTGTTGATCAAGAGGTTTCGGTCAAAAAACGCCGCCCAGTTGACCGAAACCTCTTGATCACCGGCGCAGGGCGGGGCGCGGGCGCAGGGCAGTGCGCGGGCGGGCGCGGGGCGCGGGCGCGCTGGCAGGGGTGGGTGGGGTTAGGAGAGGGTGGAGGCTGTCACTGTGGGGTTGCGGGCGCCCAGGAAGAAGATTCCGGGGAAGCCGCGGGTCTCGAACTTGGCGCTGGGGTTGCGGCGCAGCGTCGAGTTTTCGATCCTCATCGTGCCGGTGCGGTTGTTGCTCACGAAGAAGACCGCGCCGCCGCCCTCGTTGGCCTTGTTGTTCTCGATGATGGTGCCGGCGATCCGTACGGTGAACTCGTTGCCGTCGCAGTAGATCGCGCCGCCGCTGCCGCCGCCGGGCGTGCCGGACTTCGCCGGGTTGGCGCCGTTGCCGATCGCCTCGTTGTTCCTCAGCAGACTGTTCAGCACCACCCACGACACGCCGATGCTGCTCAGCGCCCCTCCGTTGGAGCAGGAACCGCCGTCGAAGGTGCTGCCCACCACGTACACCGGCTTGTTCTCGTACTGGCTCAGCACCCGCACGGCCGCGCCACCCAGGTCGGGGCCGGTACGGTCGCAGCGGTTGCGGACGAAGCGCGAGTTGACCACCTTCAGCCGCCCGCCGCGTACGAAGATCGCCCCACCGCCGCCGCCCTCGGCCTTCTCGCCCGTGGAGTTGCCGTCGGCGAAGGTCAGGTTCTGCACGGTGAGCTGCGGGTGATCCTGGTTCTGGCAGTGCGAGGTGGTGAAGCCCTGGGCCTGGTCGCAGGTGTTCATGTAGAGGATCCGGCGCTGCCCCTGGCCGCTCAACGTGACAGTGCCGCCGCCGTCCAGCACGACCTTCGGCCCGTTGGCGTTGCGGACCTTCGCGGTGGCGGTCATCTTGATGGTCACCGGGGCGGGTCCACAGTTGAACGTGATGACACCGCCGGCCGCCACCGCCTTCACCACCGCCGCCGAGGTGCAGCTCGCCGCGGTGCCGGTGCCGATGGTCCGGGTCGGCTTCAAGGTGTCCACCGCCCGGGCCTCGGCCGGCACGGTCGCCTTGCCGTTCGGGTTGCCGGCAGTGAGCACCTTGTTGGCGGGCTTCGGGCTCGCGCTGGCCCCGGGGCCTCCGAGGCCGTCCCGGGCCTGTGGCGCTGCGCTCTGACCCCCGGTCGGAGAAGCGGTCGGCGAAGCGGTCGAGCCGGCCTCGAAGGCGGGGGCCGGGTCGTCGGACGCGCAGCCGGGCAGGGTCGCGGTGGCGACACCGAGGACGAGGAGAGCGGCAAGCGACGTCATGCGCACCAGGTGATGCTAGGAGCCGCGACCGCGCCGTGACGAATCCGCCGAGCCGGCTTAATGCACTGCTAAACCGCCGCCCGCCGCCAAGCCACGCCCGCCGCTCGCCGCCAAGCCACGCCCGCCGCTCGCTGCCAAGCCGCGCCCGCCGCCCGCCGCCAAGCCGCGCCCGCCGCCGCGCCGGATGTGGCGCGGTGACCGGTGATCAGGTGTGGGAGAGGGCGAAGGCGGTCAGGAAGCCGGCGACCGTGATCAGACCGACCAGCAGGTGCGCGTTCTCGAACGCCTCGGGGACCATGGTGTCGGTGATCATGGCGAGGATCGCCCCGGCGGCCAACGCCGTGATGGCGGCCAGCACCTCCGGCGGCGCGCCGCCCAGCAAAGTGTTGCCGACCAGCGCGGCGACGCCACTGACCAGCGCGATCCCGGTCCAGAGCAGGAACACGTACCGTCGGGTGCGGCCGGCCTGCCGCATGCCGGCCGCGCTGGACAACCCCTCCGGAACGTTGCTGAGGAACACCGCCGCCACCGTGACCAGGCTGACCGCACCACCGCTGAGCAGACTGGCGCCGATCACCACCGATTCCGGTACGCCGTCGAGGAGCGCGCCGACCGCGATCGCCGACCCGGAGCCGGGCTGCTCACCCTCGGAGGGCTGTTGGTCGCCGGACCGCTTGCGGTGCCGCGCGCCGCGCCGGGCCAGCGCCACGTTGGCGAGGGTGTAGGCAGCCGCGCCACCGGCCGCGCCGATCACCGTGGGCAGCAGTCCGCCCTGGTCGTGGGCGACCTCGATCAGCTCGTAGGAGACCGCGGAGAGCAGCACCCCCGCACCGAATGCCATCACGGACGCGGTGAGCCGCTGTGGGACGCGGACGAACCAGCCGACCGCCGCCCCGATCAGCAGCGCCGACCCGGCCAGCAGTCCCCATCCGCCCGCCTGTAACCACTCTGGCATTCCGGGGACCGTACCCGGTGGGGTGCGGGCGGCAAACCGTGCTCAGAAGTCGGCGAAGAGGTACGGCACCCGGCGGGGGAACAGGCCGCGCAGCTCCACTGCGGCGTCCCCCGGCACCTCACCCAGACCGCGCAGCGGCAGCTCGGCCGGGTCCAGCACCCCGTACGCGAGGGCGGAGAGCCCGGCGGCGGTGAGCGTGGCGGTCGGCGCGCGGCCGGTGGTGTCGTCGACCAGCTCCAGCGCGCCGGTCGTGCCGTCGAGCAGGTGGGTGCCGGCCAGCCAGCGGTCCCCGGTCAGCTCGACCCGGACCCGGCCCGGGCCGGCGGGCAGCCCGCGCAACGCGTCAAGCGACAGCAGCCGGGCCATCGGCGCGGACGCGCCCGGCACGGCGGTGCGGGCCTCGACGTGCACGTCCAGGTCGGTCAGCCACAGCTCGGGCAGCTCGTCGGGCGGAACCTGAACGGTGACCCGTTCGATCTGGTCCACGTGCCGGGCGAAGAACTGCAGCAGCAGCGCCCGCGCGAGCGGATCGGAGACCAGCAGCTCGTTGCCGTGCAGCGTGCCGCCGTGTTCGTCGATCCGGTACGTCACCGCGCCGGTGACCTCCCCGGCCACCCGGGCGGTGAGCAGCCAGTACTCGTCACGGTCGCGCATCCCGACCGCCCGGTAGTCCGGGAAGATCGCGAAGCCGTGCCGTTCCCGGAGGTTGCGTTCGGTGAACGCCCGCCACGCCGGATAGCCGGCGGCGATGCGTTCCCAGCTCACCTCGCCGGGCAGGTCCACCCGGAGCAGCGAGCCCAGGTTGGCCGGGGCGAAGGTGACCCGGCGTGGCTTGGGTAACCCGACGTAGCCGAACCGGGCGTAGAAGCTGGGCCGGAACGGATAGAGCGCGCTGAGCGGATGACCCTCGTCGCGCATCTCGTCGAGGAGTTGGTGCAGCAACGTCCGGACGTGTCCCTGCCGGCGGGCCAACGGATGGGTCGCCACCCCGGCGACCCCGGCCATCGGCAGCACCACCCCGCGCAGGTTCTGCCGCATCGGAATGGCCGAGACGGCGGCCAACGTGGTGCCGTCCTCCTCGGCGATGAGCGTCCGGTTGCCCTGGTTGTAGGGCAGGTAGTCGCGGAACTCGGCCGTCCGGGCGGCACTCAGTGGCGAGGATTCGAAGGCGTACGCGGCCAGCGGGAAGCTGGTGGTGAGACGGTCGTCGTCGGTCACCCGGCGGATGGTCATTCGCCCATCTCAACCTGCCGCGCGGGTCGCAGCAACCGGATTGGCCCGATCCGCGCGACGTGCGGCGGTCACCCGACCGGCAGGTGCCGCAGGTGCCGGCGGCGGCGCAGGCGGACGCTGGCCACCGCGGCCACGCCAACCGCCAGCAGGGCGGTGACGACGAGCCCGTGCAGCAACCCCCGGGAGAGGTAGCCGTGGTCGGTGTTGTCGACGGTCCAGGTGGCGATCTCCCGGCTCGACCAGAACGGCGTCAACCTGGCCCCCGACCCGGCCGGGTCGATCAGCATCTGCACCGTCACCACGGTGAGCAGCAGCAGCGTGCCCTCCAACTCGCGGGGCAGCAGCGCACCGATCAACATCCCGAACGGCGCGGCCACCGCGACGGAACAGAGCATCGCGGCCGCCAGGCCGCCGTACCGCAGGTCCGCGCCGTCGATCATCGGCAGCAGGAAGAACGGTACGGAGATGACCAGCCCCACCGTCCACAGGCCGAGCATCCGTCCGAGGTAGAGGTGGTGTGGACGGTAGCCGGCCAGCCGCAGCCTCGGCTCCAGCTCGCGGGCCGCGGTGGTGGCGAACAGCGCGGCGGTGCTCACCGCCCAGCCCACGCCGAGCAGCAGCGAGCGAACCGACTGCCCGAGGTAGGCGTCCCGCCGGATCAGGTAGAAGGTCAACGGCATCAACAACAACAGCAGGAGTACGCCCCGACGCCGCAGCAGCTCCCGCAGTGTCATCTCGGCGACGGTGACGAGCCGGTTCACGGGCGACCTCCCTGAATGCCGGGCGCGTGCCACCCGGTCTCCCGCGCCGGGGTCAGGTCGAGCACGATGTCCACCCGGTCGAGTTGGTTGAGCAGGTGGGTCACCACGACGATGGCGGTGCCGGTGTCGCGCAACCTGCTGAGCTGGTCCCAGAAGTTGACGTACGTGCCCTGGTCGAAGCCCTGGTACGGCTCGTCGAGCAGCAGCACGTCGGGCGCGCTGAGCGTGGACATGGTCAGGTTGAGTTTCTGCCGGGTGCCGCCGGACAGGTGGCGGGCCTGCACGTCCCCGCCCGCTTCCCAACCGAGTTGACGGGCAGCCGCCCGACCGGCGCGGCGGGCCGGGCCACGGGCCACGCCCTGACCGGCGCCGATGAGCACGAAGTGTTCGTCGGCGAGCAGGAAGTCGGCGGTGCCGCCGGACTGCGGGCAGTAGCCGAGTCGCCCGGAGACTGTCACCTCACCGGCGTCCGGGGACATCAGCCCGGCGCAGATCCGGAGGAAGGTGCTCTTGCCGCAGCCGTTCGCGCCGATGACGGCGGCGATCTGTCCGGCCCGGACGGTCAGTGTGGCGTCGCGCAGCACGCTCCGCCGTCCGTACCTCTTGGTGATGCCGGCGGCGTGCAGCCGGACCGGCCCGGGGCGCGGTCCGGGCGCGGTGCCGATGCTCTCCACGACGGCGCCCGCGTACTGCTGGGGTGGGCCGAAGACGACCCAGGGGTCGCCGCCTCCCTCGCGCAGGTGTGTGGCGGCCTCGGCGACCACGTGCCGCGCGGCGTCCGCCGCGACCCGCCGCTGGTGCAGCTCGGCCGTGAGCGTACGCAGCCAATCGTCGGCGTTCACCGGCTGACCCCCTTCGTGACGATGTCGTTCACCGGCCGGACGAAGGTGAGCCAGGCGCTGCCGCCGGCGCGGAGCGCCGCGTACCCGTCGTCGGTGAGCCGGTAGTACTTGCGGGCCGGCCCGGCGTTGCCCTCCCGCCACTGCGCGGTCACCAGGCCGGTCTTCTGCAGGCGCAGCAGCACGGGATAGAGCGTGCCGCCCTGGATCGGCCCGACGCCCGCCGTGTCGAGCGCCTGGGCGAGCTGGTAGCCGTAGGACTCGCCTTCGGACAGCAGGGCCAGGACGCAGATGTCGAGCACCCCCCGCAACCACTGCCCGCGCCGGTCGGAATCCACTCGATGGACAGTAGCGACGCAAGCTAGATGGCACAACCATCTACTGTCGGCGACGGCACCCGGACGGCCGGCCCGGAGCCGGCCGCCGAGTGAGTCGTACGGGTCAGCGGGTGACGACGTCCGAGACCACGACCGTGACGTTGTCCGGTGCCCCGGCATGGTGGGCCAGCTTCACCAACTGCTCACCGCACTGCTGACGGTCGGCGTACATGCCCAGGGCCGCCGCGATGGCCTCGTCCTCGACGTAGTCGGAGAGCCCGTCGCTGCACAGCAGCAGCCGGTCACCGGGGACCACTGTGAGCACACCGACAGCGGGCGGGGTGTCGGCGCCCTGCACGGCCCGGGTCACCAGGGACCGCTGCGGGTGGTGGCGGGCCTGCTCGGGCGAGAGGGTGCCCTGATCGACCAGCGCCTGCACGAACGTGTCGTCCCGGGTGAGCTGGGTCAGCTCCCCGTCGCGCAGCAGGTAACAGCGGGAGTCGCCCACCTGGGCCAGCACCAGCGTCTCCCCGGCCAGCAGCGCCGCGGTGAGCGTCGTCCCCATGCCGTCCCGGCTCGGGTCGACGGTGATCGCGGCGTGGATGCGCTGGTTGGCGGTGCTGACCACGGCACGCAGGGCGTCGGCGGCGCCGTCGGGGTCGGTCGGCGGAGCCAGCTCGTCCAGGATCCGGATCACGATCTCGCTCGCCACCTCGCCCGCAGGCAGCCCGCCCATGCCGTCGGCGACGGCGATCAGGCGGTCACCGGCGAGGGCGGAGTCCTCGTTGTTGGTGCGCACCAAGCCGATGTCGTTGAGGATGACCGAGCGGAGGATCAGCGTCATGGGGTCAAGCTTGCCAAGAACAACCCGCATTCGTCTCTACGCCTCCTACCTAGGTCGAGAAATGATTGCGATTTTCGTCGGCGGCCCCGACGGTGCGTGACCGGTCGGCCCGTTCTCAGCGGCGCGGATAGCGCAGGAGCAGGCTGGCGGCGACCTCCTCGTCACCCACCGCCGCGTAGCTGTGCGGCACGTCCGACACCCAGCGGAGGTGACCACCGGCCGGGGCGGTCAGCGGTGCGTCGGCCGGCCCGGCGCGCAGCACCCCGGCGAAGACGGTGACGTGCTCGGTGACCCCCGCCGGGTGGGCGGGGGAGAGCTGCCCGGGGCCGGGCGCCACCCGCATCCGGTACAGCTCGTAGGTCGCGTCGGTGTCGGTGAACACCTCCAGCAGGGTGGCGGTGACGGCGGAGCCGTGCACTGTCGGCCCGGCGGCCGGCTCCGCCAGCACGGCCGTCAGCGGTACGCCGAGCTGCGCGGTGACCGCCCAGAGCGTCTCCAGGGTGGGGTTGCGGGTGCCGTTCTCCAGGCCGGAGAGGGTGGCCTTTCCGACACCGGCGAGCCGGGCGAGTGTGGACAGTGAGATCCCCCGCTCCTCGCGCAAAGCACGGACCCGGCGTCCGACGACGGCGGGATCCACGTCGAGGCCCGGACGCGGGGCTGGTGGTGGGTGTGACACCCGGCTATCGTGCTACACGCTGCCGTTCCGTAAACGGAACAGTCGGGAGGGTTGGAGTGGCGGGACCCGTACAACCGGTGCTGGCCGGGGTGGTGACCGCGCTGGTGGGCTTCGCCAGCTCGTTCACCGTCGTGCTGGCCGGGCTCCGAGCGGCTGGCGCGTCGGACGCGCAGGCCGCCTCCGGCCTGCTCGCGCTCTGCGTGGCGAGCGGCCTCGCCGCCGCCTGGCTGGGCTGGCGGTACCGGATACCGATGAGCGCCGCCTGGTCCACTCCGGGCGCGGCGTTGCTGGTAGCGACCGGGCCGCCACCGGGCGGATGGCGGGTGGCGGTGGGCGCGTTCCTCGTCTCCGGCGTGCTGATCGTCGCCGCCGGACTGTTCCCGCCACTCGGTCGGGCGGTGGCCGCCATTCCCAAGCCGGTGGCCGGCGCGATGCTCGCCGGGGTGCTGCTGCCGCTGTGCACAGCCCCGGTCCGCGCGCTTGTCGAGCTGCCGGTGGTGGCCGGGCCGGTAGTGGTCGCCTGGCTGCTGCTGCACCGGTTCGCCCGCCGCTGGGCGGTGCCCGGTGCGCTGGTGGTGGCGGTGGCGGCGATCGCGCTCACCGCACCGCCGGCCGGCCTGACCGGTGCCGCGCTGATCCCGTCGGTCACCCTGACCGCGCCGGCCTGGAACGCGTCCGCACTGGTCGGGGTGGCCCTGCCGCTGTTCCTGGTCACCATGGCCGCGCAGAACGTACCCGGCATGGCGGTGCTGGTCGGCTACGGCTACCGGCCGCCGTTCGGCGCCGCGCTACGTACCACCGGCCTGGCCAGCCTGCTCGCCGCCCCGGCCGGCGGGCACGCGGTGAACCTCGCGGCGATCACCGCCGCGCTCGCCGCCGGCCCCGACGCGCACCCCGACCCGGAGCGCCGGTGGATCGCCTCGGTCACGGCCGGCGCTGGACTGGCAGTGCTCGGCCTGGGCGCCGGGGTGGCCACCACGCTTGTCGCTGTCGCCCCACCGATCCTCATCGAGGCGGTCGCCGGGCTGGCGCTGCTGGGCGCCCTCGCCACCGCGCTCGCCTCGGCGGTGACCGACCCGGCGACCCGCGAGGCCGCCGTTGTCACCTTCGTGGTGACCGCGTCCGGGGTGACGCTGATCGGCGTGGGCGGCGCGTTCTGGGGCTTGGTCGCGGGCTGCCTGATGCTGCTGCTCTTCCACCGCCGCCCAGCCGCCCCGTCAGCCGAGGCCACCCCCGCCGAGCCGGGGCCGTCGGGTTACTCCTCGGATGGCAGGTCGGCCACGCCGACGGCCAGGAGGACCCGGCCGTCGGCCACCGAGCCGATCCGGTCGGCCGGTACGTAGACCGCGCCGGTGCGGGTCAGCTCGGTCGAGACCTTCAGGTAGCCGCTGTGCAGCAGCCGCGCCGCCAGATCGGCCGGCACGTCCGGCTCCTCGACCGCGGTCGCCTCGATCAGCTCGTCCAGGCTGCTGCCCGGGTCGGCGGTCGGTGTCTGGACGGTCACCGCGTTCGGGTCGCCCCGCTGGACGAGGTCCACGGTTCCGACCTCGGTGCCGGCTGAGTCGACCACCGGCATCCCGGTGGTGATCCGTGAGATGGTCGCCTGCTGCGCGTCCTGCTGGTCCATCCCGCTGCGGTTCCCAGGGCGTCGCGCCGCTAAACGCCGCCGTGCCGGAGGTGATAGCTGCGGAGGCGGCAGGTCCGCAGGTGATGGGCCTGAAGAGCGTGATGACTCTGAGGCATCACTATGCCTCAGAGTCATCACCGTCGAAAGCAATACCGCCTCCACGGCCCACGCAAGGTGGCCGGCGACGGGCCGCCACGCAGCCCGTTCAGGTGTTCGGGAGGGTCCAGCCGCCGGGCGGTCGGGGAGACAGCTCGCGCCAGGTGTCCGGCCCGTCGAGCAGTGCCCTGACGGTGTCCTCGGCCTCGTCCGCACTGCCGTACTCGTAGAAACGGGAGATGCCCTCGGCGCCACCGGCGCGCTGCTCGACATGCCATCGGTCGGCGTCCACCCGCAGGAAGACGTCCCGCCGGGCCAGTCGCCCCCACTTCCCGTTCCACCAGTGCTTTCGCTGCTCCATGGCGGGACTCTATCGAACACACGTACGAGAAGGTGCGGCCCCTGCGGGAATCCCACAGGGGCCGATGTGCATCCGTTCGGCGTCAGCGCTGCGTCGGCGGCTCGGGACGGCGGCCCAGCACATCGTCCAGCGCCCCGCGCTGCTGGCCGGGAGTGGTGTGACCGGCGGAGACCAGGGCGTCCCGGATCTCGGTGAGCAGCTTGACCTCCTCGCTCGGCGCCGAGGGCGGCGGCTCCTCGCCCCGCTGCCGCCGCTCGGCCAGCTTGTTCATCGGGAACACCACGAAGAAGTAGAGCACTGCGGCGGTGAGCAGGAACGTGATCAGGGCGTTGATGAACGCCGCCCAGTCGAAGACCTGACCGTTGAGTGTCCACTTCCCGGCCGAGAGGCTGGTGCCCCCGCCGATTGCCTTGATCAGTGGTTCAAGGAACGACTTGGTGAGCTGGGTGACCACGCCCGTGAACGCAGCACCGATGACGATGCCGACCGCCAGGTCGACGACGTTGCCGCGCATGATGAAGTCTTTGAAGCCCTTGAGCATCCGTACTCCCGAGGTGTCCGCTTTTCTGTCGGGCACAACCTATGCCCGTACGGCGGGTTCCAGAAAAGCGCCGGCTTCGAGCGCCGCCCGGCCGGGGTCGCCGGCCCGGATCGCCTCGACCAGTCGGGTGTGGTCGACGTAGCGCTCGGGGGTGAGCGCCCCACCCATGGCCTGGGCGACGGTGCTGCGCAGGGCGGTGCCCACCGAGGCGTACAGCTCGGCGAGCATGGCGTTGTGCGCGGCGGCGACCACCGCCGTGTGCAGCGCCGCGTCGGCCTCGACGAACGCGTCGACCTGGCCACCGTGCCAGGCGGCCTCGCGCTGGGCGAGCGCGCCGTCGAGCGCCGCCAGGTCCTCGGGGGTACGCCTCAGCGCGGCGAGCCGGGCGGCCTCCACCTCGAAGGCGCGGCGTACCTCGACGACCTCGGTCATCCGGTCGCCGCCGAGACGGCGGGCGACCACGGGTGCCAGTTCGTCGGTGGACACCACGTAGGTGCCGGAGCCCTGCCGGCATTCGAGCACCCCGGCGTGCACCAGGGCGCGGACCGCCTCGCGGACCGTGTTGCGCCCGACACCCAGCGCGGCGACCAGTTGTGGCTCGGTGGGAATGCGCGCGCCGACGGGCCACTCGCCGCCGAGGATCCGCGCGCGGAGTTGCTCGGTGGTCTGCCGGACCCGATGGCCGCGGGGCGGCACGGGCGGCTGGTCGCGGGGCGGCGCGGGCGGCGCGGAGGGGAATTCCACAGACGGTGGCACTGGTTACATCACCGGTCCCAAATTCATCCCATGATTGTAGGTTAGCGGTCATGACCCCGCCACCAACCGCCGCTCCGGCGCTGCCCGCCCCCGCCACCGCCGACCCCCGCCCGAGCCGGGACCCCGGCGCCGGCCGGCGCACGCACCCGGCGACCGGTGGCGCGCTGGTGCTGGTCGGGATGCTGCTGGTAGCGCTCAACCTGCGGGCCGTGGTGACGAGCCTCGGCGCGCTGCTCGACGAGGTCCGCGACGGGCTGGGCCTCTCCGGCGCCACCGCCGGCCTGGTCACCACCCTGCCCACCATCGCGTTCGCCGGCCTCGGCGCGCTCACCCCGTGGCTGGTCCGCCGGGTGGCACCGGCCCGGGTGCTGGTGGTGGCCATGCTCGCCCTCGCCGTCGGCCAGGTGCTCCGGGTCGCCACCGACTCGGCCTTGATCTTCGTGCTCACCAGCGCGCTGGCGCTGTCCGGCATCGCGGTCGCCAACATCCTGCTGCCGATGCTCGTCAAGCAGCACTTCCCGCACCGCACCGGCCTGGTCACCGGGGCGTACACGATGGCGTTGACGGTGGGCACCACGGTGGCCGCCGCCTCCGCGGTGCCGATCGCGCACGCCTTCGGGTCGTGGCGGGCCGGGCTCGGCGTCTGGGCCGCGATGGCCGCGGTGGCCGTACTCCCGTGGGTGCCGCTGGCGCTGCGGACCCGCGCCGCGGCGCGGCGGGCGACCCCGACGGCGGCCGTCGCCGCACCCACCCGGGTCCGGCCGGCGCGGACCCGGCTCGGCTGGGCGATGGCCGTCTACTTCGGGGCGCAGTCGCTCAGCGGGTACGCGATCATGGGCTGGCTGGCCCAACTGTTCCGCGACGCCGGTTACCAGCCGGAGTCGGCGGGGCTGCTGCTCGCCGGGGTGACCGCGCTCGGCGTGCCGATCGCGCTGCTGATGCCCACCCTGGCCGGCCGGTTGGGCAGCCTGCGTCCGCTGGTGCTCGGGCTGACCACCGCGTCGACGCTGGCCTACCTGGGGTTGGCGCTCGCACCGCACGGTGCCGCGCTGCTCTGGGTCGCCCTGCTGGCGATCGGTCAGGGCGCGTTCCCGATGATCCTCACCGCCATCGGCCTGCGCGCCCGCACCGCCGAGGGCACCGTCGCGCTCTCCGCGTTCGCGCAGAGCACCGGCTACGTGATCGCCGCCCTCGGCCCGCTGATGGTCGGCATCCTCTACGAGGCCACCGGTGGTTGGACCGCGCCGATCGGGTTCCTGCTGGGCGCCCTCGCCGTGCAGACGGCGGCGGGCATGGCGATCGCTCGTCCCCGTTACGTCGAGGACGAGTGACGAGCCGCAGCGGTCAGGAGGACGCCGGCGTCGGTTCGCCGGCGACTGCCTCATCCACCGTCGGGTAGGTGTGCAGCACCTCGACCAGACCGCTCACCTCAAGGATGCGCAGCACACCCCGCTGCGGGGCGGCCAGCCGGACCACGCCGCCAGCCTCGTCGCAGCTGTTCTTCGCCCGGACGAAGACCGACAGACCGGTCGAGTCGCAGAACGAGACGTCCGCCAGGTCGAACACCAGCCGGTTGCGGCCCTTGTCGAGCAGATCGGTGATCTGGTCCTGCAGCTGCGGTGCGGTGGCCATGTCCAGCTCGCCAGCGACCGCCACGACGACCACGTCGCCGCGTTGTTCCGTGTGCACCGTCAACGACATTCGCCAGACCTCCTGTTATCGGGGGAACGGTATCCCACGACCACCCTCGGAGGTAGAACGGGAGCCGTGATCCGGTGGTCATCGTCATTCCGTTGCTACGGGGCAAGTAGTTGGTCAGGCCCCGGTGATAGAGTCCGCCCGGTCCAGGTCAAGGGGGTTCGAAATGGCGTTGAGCACCGAAGAAAGTGGTCGGCTCGCCGCGCTGCTGAGCGAGCAGGACGAACGGGTCACGACTCGGTGGACCGAGATTGTCACCAGTTCGTTGCGGGGCCGGCTGAGCCAGGCCGAGCTGCGCCGGCAGGTCCAGGACCTGCACCGTGCCATCGTCGCCACCGGCGACCAGGGCATCATCGACCTGTCCGCCGACAGCGCCGCCGAACTGCGCGCCGCGCTCTCCGAGCTGTCCCGGGGTCGGGCCCGGCAGGGCTTCTCCGCCAGCGAGACCACGATCAGCATCTTCGCGCTCAAGGACGTGCTGGCCGAGCTGGTGCAGGAGGCCGGCGGCCCGACCGCGCTACCGGACTACGTCGCCTTCTCGAAGCTTGTCGACGAGATGGGCCTGTTCACCTTCGAGAGCTTCGTCCGTACCCGGGAGAGCCTGATCGCCGACCAGGCCGAGCAGCTGCTCGAACTCTCCACGCCGGTGGTCAAGCTCTGGGAGGGCGTCGTCGCCGTGCCGCTGGTCGGCACCCTGGACTCGGCCCGCGCCCAGGTCGTCATGGAGCGGCTGCTGCAGACCCTGGTCGACACCAGCTCGCCGTACGCGATCATCGACATCACCGGCGTGCCGGCGGTGGACACCCAGGTCGCCCAGCACATCCTGAAGACCGTGGTGGCCGCACGGCTGATGGGCGCCGACTGCATCATCTCCGGCATCCGCCCGCAGATCGCGCAGACCATCGTGGCGCTCGGCATCGAGTTCGGGGACATCGCCACCAAGGCGAGCCTCGCCGACGCGCTGCGCCACGTGCTGCGGCTCAACGGGGTGGAAACCGCCCGCCGGCAGCCACGCAGGGACGCCTGATGGAACGGGTGCCGATCCTCAAGATCGGGGACATCCTGCTGGTCTCCATCCAGCTCGACATGTCCGACCAGACGGCGGTGCAGCTCCAGGAGGACCTCGCCGAGCGGATCGTCGCCACCGGCTGCCACGGCGTCATCATCGACATCACCGCGCTGGACATCGTCGACTCCTTCGTCGGGCGGATGCTCTCCACCATCGCGTCGATCTCCAAGGTGCTCGACGCGGAGACGGTGGTGGTCGGGATGCGCCCCGCCGTCGCCATCACCCTTGTCGAACTGGGGCTGTCGCTGAACGGCATCCGTACCGCGCTGAACGTCGAACGCGGCATGGAGCTGATCGCGGCGGCCCACGCCGAAGAGCTCGACTACCAGCTCGACGACGAACCGGACGCCGAGACGGCCACGCCGTGACCGCGGGCATCGACCTGGGCCAGCCACAGGCGCAGTCGGTTCGCAGCGATGAGGACGTGGTGCGCGTTCGGCAACTGGTCCGCGCCGTGGCGGTGGCCAGCAAGTTGTCCCTCGTCGACCAGACCAAGCTGGTCACCGCGGCGAGCGAACTGGCCCGCAACACCCTGGTGTACGGCGGCGGCGGTTCGGTCGAGGTGACGGTCGTGGACAACGGCCGACGCAAAGGTGTGCAGATCGTGTTCGCCGACTCCGGGCCGGGCATCGCCGACCTCGACCTGGCCATGACCGACGGCTACACCAGCGGCGGCGGCCTCGGCCTCGGGCTTAGCGGGTCGCGCCGCCTGGTCGACGAGTTCCAGATCGAGACGTCAGCGGAAACCGGCACCCGGATCACGGTCACCAAGTGGTCCAGGTGAACGCCGACGCGGTCACCGACAGTGGCATCTGGTTCCGGGTGGAGGCCAGCAGCGCGGCGAGCGCCGTCCGACGCGCCGCCGAGCGCCTCGGCGCGCAGGTGGAGATAGGTGCGGCGCGCATCGCCGACCTGGCCATCGTCGCGGCCGAGCTGACCAGCAACCTGGTCAAGCACGCCGACGAGGGTGTCCTGCTGCTGCGGCCGGTACGCCGCGCCGGGCAGGCCGGGGTGGAGTTGGTGGCCATCGACTCCGGGCCCGGCATGGCCGACCTGACCGTCTCGTCGCGGGACGGGCACTCCACCACCGGCACCCTCGGCATCGGTCTGGGTGCCATCGTCCGGCAGGCCAGCTGGTTCGACGGATACTCGCTGTCCGGCCGGGGGACCGTCCTCGCCGTGCAGGTCTGGCCGGCCGAGGCGGCCCGGCCGTCCTGGGCCGGTGCTCTGACCCGACCGCTGACCGGCGAGACGGTCAGCGGCGACGGCTACGCCGTCCGGGTCGCCGACGGGCGGCACCAGGTGCTGGTCAGCGACGGGCTGGGGCACGGCCCGCTGGCCGGTGCCGCCACCGAGGCGGCGCTGGCCGCGTTCCGCGACGCCCCCGCCGGCCCGCCGGCGGTGGTGGTCGGTCACCTGCACCGCAGCATGTCGCACACCCGCGGCGCGGCCCTCGCGGTCGCGGAGCTGGTGCCGACGGCCGGTGTGCTGCACTACGCCGGCCTGGGCAACATCTCCGGCGTGATCGTCGAGGGAGGCGGCCAGCGCCGGGGGCTGGTGTCGCTGCCCGGCATCGCCGGCCACCAACGACCGGCCATCCGGGAGTACGACTACCCGTTCGGCCCCGGTGCCCGGCTGGTGATGCACAGCGACGGGGTGGTCGACCGGTGGCGGATGTCCGACTACCCGGGCCTGGCGGAGAGATCCCCACTGGTCATGGCGGCGACCCTGCTACGGGACGCCGGGGTGCGCCGCGACGACGCCTGCGTACTGGTAGCGAGGTCGTGGGCATGACCGAGGGATCGGCCGCGCTGCCGCTGCTGCAGATGGCGCTGCGGGTCGAGCAGGACATCTTCGTGATCCGCCAGCGGGGCCGCGAGGTGGCCATGGTGGTCGGCCTGGAACACCAGGACCAGGTCCGGATCGCCACCGCACTGAGCGAGGTCGCCCGGGACCTGCTGCGGACGACAGCGGGAGCGGACGTCTCCTTCCACGTCGACGCGGGTGCCGACGGCCGGTTCCACCTGCGCGCCGACCTGGCCCCGATGTCCCCGTTGCCGGACGGCCGCTACCAGCCGCAGTCCGGCGCGGTGTCCCGACTGGTTGACACACTGAGCGTGTCGACCGTCGAGGGGGTTACGGTCGTGAGGATGTCCCGACGAGTCCCGGCCAGCGCGCCGACGCCGACCCCGGAGCGGCTCGCCGAGTTCCGCACCGAACTCGGCCGCACCGCGCCGGCCAGCGCGCTGGACGAGCTCACCACCCAGAACGGTCAGCTCATCGCCGCACTCGACGAGGTGCGCAGTCAGCGCGACGAGTTGGCGGTGCTGAACGAGGAACTGGCCGAGACCAACCGTGGTGTGTTGGCGCTCTACAACCAGCTCACCGAGGAGCTGGAGGAGACCAACCGCGGCGTCGTCGCCCTCTACGCCGAGCTGGACGAGAAGTCGGCCCAGCTCCGCGCGGCGAGTGAGTCGAAGAGCCGGTTCCTGGCCAACGTGAGCCACGAGCTGCGCGCCCCGGTCACCGCGATCATCGGCCTGGGGCGGCTGCTCACCGACTCCGCCTCCGACCCGCTCACCGACGAGCAGGGCCGCCAGGTCGAGCTGATCCGCTCGTCGGCGGCCGATCTGCTCAACCTGGTCAACGAACTCCTCGACCTGGCCAAGGCGGAATCCGGCCGGATCGAGCCGGACGTGGTCGAGGTCGACCTGCGCCCGGTCTTCGGTCAACTGCGCGGCACCCTGCGCGCCCTGGCCACCCGTCCGAACGTGGAGCTGGTGGTGGAGGAGCCGCGCGGGCCGGCAGTGCTGCGCACCGACGAGGTGCTGCTCGGCCAGGTGCTGCGCAACCTGCTGCACAACGGGTTGAAGTTCACCGAACGCGGCGAGGTGCGGCTGCGGGCCAGCCAACACGGCGACCGCTGGCAGTTCGAGGTCACCGACACCGGGCCGGGCATCGCTCCCGAGCTGCACGACCGGATCTTCGAGGAGTTCTACCAGGTGCCCGGAGCCACCCGGGTCGGCGGCACCGGCCTCGGCCTGCCGTACGCCCGGCGGCTGGTGACGCTGCTGGGCGGGACGCTGGAGCTGACCAGCGCGCCGGGCGAGGGCAGCACGTTCACCGTCTCCCTGCCCACCGGCGGGGCGTGACGACATGGACGGCGGGCCGACAACCATCCTGGTGGTCGACGACAGTCGTACCAAGCGTTACCTGCTGGTCAGCTGGCTGACCCGGGCCGGGTTCACGGTGCTGGAGGCCGAGAACGGCGCCGAGGCGTTGGCCCGGGTCGAGGTGGACCGGATCGACCTGGTGGTTCTCGACGTCCGGTTGCCCGACCTGAGCGGCTACGAGGTCTGCGAACAGATCAAGGCGCGGCACCCGGCGATGCCCGTGATCCACGTGTCGGCGCACGCCGTGGACGTGGCCGACCGCGCCCAGGGGCTGACCCGGGGCGCTGACGCGTACCTGACCGAGCCGATCGAGCCCGAGGAGCTGATCGCCACCACCCGGGCGGTGCTGCGTTACTACCAGGCCCGGCAGCGGGCCGAACTGCTCGCCGAGCGGTTGCTCGGGTTGGCCGACACGACCGTCGCCGTGCACGCCGCGCCGACCTTCGCGCGCCTGCTGGATGCCGCCGCCGAGGGCGCCGCCCAGATCTTCAAGAGCCCGGCGGCGGTGATCGCCGAGACCTTCGACGGTGACTGCCTCGCGGGCGTCTGCGCCGGCCCCGGCGCGGTGGCCGCCGTGGTGCCGTGGGTCGTCGACGACACCGGGGTGCCGACCGGCGCCACGGTCCGGGTGGAGGCCCCCGCGAACTGGGGGCTTGTCGACTGGCCGGCGGACGACACGGTGACCGTCGCCGCCGCCCGACTGCGCGAGGACCGTGCCCCGCTGTACGTGGTGGTCCCGACCGCCACCCAGACCGCGCGGACCCCGGTGCTCAAGCAGTTGGCTCAGGCGGTGGCGGCGGCCGTGGAGGCGCAGCGTTCGTTCGACGAGGAGCACCGGATCGCCGTCACCCTCCAACGCAGCCTGCTCCCGCGTGGGCTGCCCACCGTGGCCGGGCTGGACCTCGCGGTGCGCTACGAGCCGGCCAGCGCGCAGACCGAGGTGGGTGGCGACTTCTACGAGCTGGTGATGCTCGACGGGCACCTGCTGCTGGCGATCGGGGACGTCGCCGGCCACTCGCTGCACGCGGCGACGGTCATGGCCGAGCTGCGGCACGCGGTGCGGGCGTACGCGGTCGAGGGCCACCAACCCGGCGAGATCCTGCACCGGGTCAACGAGCTGATGCGGACACTGCTGCCGAACGAGCTGGCGACGCTCTGCGTACTGCTGCTGCACCCGCCGACCGGGCGGGTCCGGCTGGCCAGCGCCGGGCACCTTCCGCCGCTGATGGTGATGGACGGCAAGGTCGAGTTCGTGCAGCACTCGGCGCCGCTGCTCGGCGTTCGCGCCCCCCGCCCGGCCGACCTGGAGTTCGTGCTGCCGGCCGGGGCCACGCTGGTCTTCTACACCGACGGGCTGATCGAACGACGGGACGCCACCATCGACGAGGGGCTGGCCGCGCTGGCCGGGGTCGCCGCGACCGTCGACGGTGACCTGGACCAGTTCTGCGCTCGACTGCTGGTGGAACTGGCCCCGCCGGAGATCCAGGACGACGTCGCCGTGGTCGTTCTGCGTCGCCGCTGATGTCCGGTTTCCTCAGCGCACCGAGCGGGCGTACGCGGCGGGGGACACCCCGGCCACTGCGGTGAAGTCGCGGACCAGGTGGGCCTGGTCGCTGTAGCCGAGGTCGGCGGCGAGGTCAGCCCAGCTCAGCGGAGCGCCGGCGGCCTGTTCGACCGCCTCCTGGAGCCGGTAGCGGCGGATCACCCACTTCGGCCCGACCCCCACGTACTCCATGAAGAGCCGTTGCAACCGGCGGACCGGAACGTCGTGCCGGGCGGCGAGGTCGTCGACGCGCAGCACGGTCCGGTCGGTGCGGATCGCCTCGGCCAGCCGGACGGCCTCCTCGGCCATCGGGTCCGGCTCGGGCTGCCAGCCGGTGAGGAGGGTGTCCAGTGCCCGGCAGCGCTCATCGTCGTTGGCTGTCGAGAGGGCTGGCCCCGAGGGCGCGAACATCGAGAAATCCGGGTGGGTCAGCCGGCCGGCGGGCAGCGGCACCCGACGGCCGGTCAGCTCACTGATCGGGCGACGCCAGAACGGGTGGAACCCGCCGGGGCGGAACTGCACCCCGGACACCCGGCCGGTGCCGCTGAGCGTGATCCGGAACAGGTCGCGGCCCACCCCGGCCACCTCGCCGGCCTCGGGACCGTGTGCGTGGTTGTCGCCGTCGCCGTCGTCACTGCGGAACACCACGTTCACCGCCGGGTGTGGCACGACCCGCTGCTCGAACGGTGTGCTCAACGACCAGTCGATCAACCAGTAGTGCTCGACCCACTGGCGCAGCGACTCCGTCGGCAGGTGCCGACGGAAGCGCACCTCGCGCAGCAGCCGCCCGGGGTCCAGGATTCCCCGGCTGTCGCCACGCGGTCGCTGTCGCATTTGTTCAAGACCACCCTCATACGCTGGCCCTATGTCCACTCAGACTAGCGATCTGCTGGCCGCTGCCGCTCCGGGAACCATCGGCGTGGTACGCGGCATCTCCGACGACCAGCTCGGCCTGCCCACGCCCTGCCAGGACTATCTGGTCCGTGATCTGCTCAACCACCTCTTCCAGGTGGTGATCAACTTTCAGGACCTGGCCGAGAAGCGGCAGGTGGAGTGGGCCGAGAAGCCCGACCACCTGGCCGACGGCTGGCGCGACCGCTTCGAGGTCGAGACCGGCCGACTGATCGCCGCCTGGTCGGAGCCATCCACACTGGAGGGTGTGTCACCGGGCATGGGCATGCCGCAGTCCGTCGTCGGCGGCATGGCTCTGCTGGACCTGATCGTGCACGGCTGGGACCTCGCTGTCGCCACCGGCCAGCCGTACCACCCGGCCCCGGAGGCGGTGGCCGAGCTGCACGCGCTGGTGGAGCAGTTGGGCCCCACCGCCCGCAAGATGGGCGTCTTCGCCGACCCGGTCCCGCCCACCACCCCCACCGAGACACCCACCTCGGACCTGGCCCACCTCCTGACCCAGACCGGCCGAACCCCCACCTGGCCCCAAACCCCCTAACCCCACCTCTTGTCCTGGTTGATCAAGAAGTTTGCGTCAGATTTCGTCGATGGGATGACGCAAACCTCTTGATCAACTCAGATGGGGGTGGGGGTGGGGGGCAGGAGGGGTGGGGTTGTTGACTTGGGTATTCGCTGGGTGAATAGTGGGCGGGGTGTCGACGCCGCATGTTC
>NZ_JNZS01000010.1 GCF_000718515.1 Micromonospora parva
AGGGCTCCTCGGCGGAGGCGGATGGCGTCATCAAGCGGCGTGCGTTTTCCAGATCTTGGACAGTTTCCGTTAGCACAGAACGGAAACTGTCCAAGATCTCGCGGCGTGCTCCGCTGGCCGCTGGCCGCTGGCCGCTGGCCGCTGGATCGGCTGGCCGCCCGTGCGGCGGGGCGATCGGCGGGGGCGTCGGACGGGGTCCGCGGGACGGTCGGGTGGTGCGTGCATAGACGCGGCGGGTGCGGGAACAAGGTGGGGGTCCGGCAGGTTGAGGACAGTGTCGGTGTGACTCAGTGTCCCCGGGCCTCACCTAATATCGCCTTCGCGGAATACCGTTCGGCTGGAGCCGCGTCGTGCCACTCGCCGAGAGGCGACCTGCACACCGACACCAGTGCCGCCCCCGGCTCACCGGCCGGGGGCGGCACTGTCTGTGCTCATTCGTCAGAGCGTCGCGGCACAATGTCCGGGTGACTGAGACGCTGCCGTGGTCTGAGCAGTCGGGCGTACTCGTACTCCCCAGTGGGGCGTTGGTGCGCGGACGCCGCATCGTTGCCGCGACCTCGCCCGCCGACTTCGCCGTGCTGCTGGCCCCTGGTCCGGAGCCGGCCTGGCCGCACCGGCGGATCCGGTGGCCCGACTTCTGGGTACCGCTCGACAGCGCCGATGCCCTCGACGCCCTGCGGGAGGCGCTACGGCGGGCGCACGATGGTGAACGCGTCGAGGTGGCCTGTCGCGGTGGGGTGGGCCGCACCGGAACGGCCCTGGCCGCGCTGGCGATCCTCGACGGTTTGCCGGTCGAGCGGGCCGTGCCGTGGGTTCGGGCTGGCTACCACCCGAAGGCGGTGGAGACCCCCTGGCAGCGGCGCTGGCTGCGCCGCGTCAGATGACCGCCGGGTCGGTGACGTACTCGCGGAGGTGGCTGGCGGTGAGGGTGCCGCCGGTGGCAACCAGTTCGGCTGGTGTGCCGGTGAAGACGATGCGGCCACCGTCGTGGCCGGCGCCGGGGCCGAGGTCGATGAGCCAGTCGGCGTGGGCCATGACCGCCTGGTGATGCTCGATGACGATCACCGTGTTGCCGGCGTCGACCATGCGGTCGAGCAGGGCCAGCAGTTGGTCCACGTCGGCCAGGTGCAGACCGGTGGTCGGCTCGTCCAGGACGTACGTGGTGGTCTTCTCGGCGAGGTGGATGGCGAGCTTGAGGCGTTGCCGCTCCCCGCCCGACAGGGTGGTCAGTGGTTGGCCGAGGCTGAGGTAGCCCAGCCCGACGTCGACCAGTCGACTGAGGATGGGGTGCGGGAAGAACGCGTACGCCTCGGTGACGGACATGGCCAGCACCTCGCTGATGTTCTTGCCGCGCAGCGTGTACGTGAGCACCTCGTCGGTGAAGCGTCGCCCCTCGCAGCGTTCGCAGATGCTGGCGACGCCGGCCATCATCGCCAGGTCGGTGTAGATGAGCCCGATGCCTTTGCAGGCCGGGCAGGCGCCCGCGGAGTTGGCGCTGAACAGTGCGGCCTTGACCCCGTTGGCCTTGGCGAAGGCGGTGCGGATCGGGTCGAGCAGCCCGCTGTAGGTGGCCGGGTTGCTGCGTCGTGAGCCACGGATCGGGGACTGGTCGACGATGACGACCTCGGACCGGCCGCGTAGCGACCCGTGGATCAGTGAGCTCTTGCCGGAGCCGGCAACGCCGGTGACCACGGTGAGCACCCCGAGCGGGATGTCCACGTCGACGTCGCGCAGGTTGTGCAGGTCGGCCTTGCGGATGGCGAGGCGCCCGGTCGGTTGGCGTACCGTCTCGCGCACCCGTACCCGGTGGTCCAGGTGCCGCCCGGTGAGGGTGCCGGAGCGGCGCAGGCCGGGGACGTCGCCGGTGAAGCAGATTCGGCCACCGTCGGTGCCGGCGCCCGGCCCGAGGTCGACGACGTGATCGGCGATGGCGATGGTTTCCGGTTTGTGTTCGACCACCAGCACGGTGTTGCCCTTGTCGCGCAGCCGTAGCAGCAGGTCGTTCATCCGGGCGATGTCGTGCGGGTGCAGGCCGACTGTCGGTTCGTCGAAGACGTACGTGACGTCGGAGAGGCTGGAGCCGAGATGGCGGACCATCTTCACCCGTTGCGCCTCTCCGCCGGAGAGGGTCGCCGACTCACGGTCCAAGCTGAGGTAGCCCAGGCCGATCTCGACGAGGGAGTCCAGCAGGTCGCGGAGGTTGGCGACGAGCGGCGCGGCGCCCGGGTCGTCGATGGTGCGGACGAACGCGACCAGGTCGCTGATCTGCATGGCGGAGCAGTCGGCGATGGTGTGCCCGGCGATCAGCGACGACAGGGCCGCCGCGTTGAGCCGGGTGCCGCCGCAGTCGGCGCAGCTGGTGAAGGTGACCGCCCGGTCGACGAAGGCGCGGATGTGCGGTTGCATGGATTCGCGGTCCTTGGCGAGCAGGAGCCGTTTGACCTTGACCGCGAGGCCCTCGTACGTCCAGTTGTTGCTGCCCACCTTGATCTTCGTGGCCGGCTTGTGCAGGAAGTCCTCCCACTGTTGTGGGGTGAAGTCCTGCAGTTTGACGTCCGGGTCGAACAGGCCGGAGCCGACGATGGTCTGCCAGTACCAGGAGTCGACAGCGAAGTTCGGCACGGTGATGGCGCCGTCGTTGAGGGAGCGCTCGACGTCCACCAACTCGTTGATGTCGAGGTCGGAGACGCGGCCCAACCCTTCGCAGGTGGGGCACATGCCCTCGGGGAGGTTGAAGCTGAACGCCCCGGCGCCGCCGATGGACGGCTGGCCGAGCCGGCTGAAGAGGATCCGCAGCATGGCGTACGCGTCGGTGGCGGTGCCGACGGTGGAGCGGGAGTTGACGCCCATCCGTTCCTGGTCGACGACGATGGCCGCGCTGAGGTTGCGTAGCGAGTCGACGTCCGGCCGGTTGAGGTTCGGCATGAACGACTGGAGGAACGCGCTGTACGTCTCGTTGATCATGCGCTGGGACTCGGCGGCGATGGTGCCGAAGACCAGCGACGACTTGCCCGATCCGGAGACGCCGGTGAAGACGGTCAACCGGCGCTTGGGGATGTCCACCGAGACGTCGGCGAGATTGTTCTCCCGCGCCCCGCGTACTTCGATCATGTCGTGGCTGTCGGCGGCGGACCATGCTGGCTGCGACATTCGAACCCTTCACGGAATCGTGGCGGGACTTCTCCCGCCGGGCACTGGCAGGTTCAATTGTCTCATTCATCCGCACGTGGAGACTTTCGCCGACAATTGAGCGTGCACTGCCGCAGGACGTCCGGGAAAGTCTCAAATCACGTCGTAAGCGGTACGGTGGCTCGCGTGGACGTCGCTCCGAAGGATCGGCTGCGCGCCGTGGACCTGGCGGCCACCGTCGGGATCTCGGTGCAGCAGGTGCGCAACTACGTCCAGGCGGGGGTGTTGCCGCCGGTGCGCCGCACCGCGAGCGGCTACCGGATCTTCACCGGTGAGCACGCCCGGGCGTTGACAGTGGCGCGGCGGTTGGCCGAGGGGCACGGCTGGTCCCGTACCCGGGAGATCATGGCGGCGGTGCACTCCGGTGACCTGCCGGCGGCCCTGGCGGCGCTCGACGGCGGTCACGCCGAGCTGGACCGGGAACGCGCCGAGATCCGCCGCGTGCTCGGCGCCTTCGAGACCGTGCTGGCGAGCCCACCGGCGGCCCGGCCCGCGCCTCGCCACGGCGCGCGCATCGGCGAGGTCGCCGCCCTGGTCGGGGTCCGCACCGCGCAGCTGCGGCTCTGGGAGGAGCGCGGGCTGCTGCGGCCGGGCCGCACCCCGGGCACCAACTACCGGGTGTACGACGAGGCGGAGCTACGCGCCGCGCAGGTCATCGCGTTGCTGCGCCGAGGCGCGTACCCGTTCGAGATCATCGAGGCGGTGCTGGGTGAGCTGCGGACCACCGGAAGCCCGCAGCGGGTCCGTGCCGAGCTGGCGCGCCGTGAGCAGGAGCTGCACGCCCGCAGCCTGCGCAGGCTGCGCGGCAGTGCCGCGTTGCACGACTATCTGAGCGGTCGCGGCGACGCGGGTTGACCCGCATCCCGTCCCGCGCAGCGATCGTCGTGACTAGGGTCGGCTCATGAGAGCTGCGCTGCTGGCGGCCACGACGTCCGCCGTCCTGCTCGCTCCCGTGCCGGTCGGTACGGCGGGAGCGTCCGCCGCGCCGACGGTGCGCTGCCCCCGGGTCCCGGCGCCGGCGGCGTCGCGCCCACCCCGGCCGTCGCCGCCGCCTGCCGTCCCCGGCCAGCGGATGGTCGGCGGCGCGGCGCTCGACACGACCGGCCTGGTCGTGCCGGCCGGCGTCGCCGCACCGCCGAAGATCACCGCCACGTCGTGGCTGGTCGCCGACCTGGACAGCGGCCAGGTGCTCGGCGGCTGCGGCCCGCACGAGTACGGCACGCCGGCGAGCGTGCAGAAGCTGCTGCTGGCGGCCACCATGCTGCCGAAGCTCGACCCGAAGCAGCTGGTCACCGTCACCGAGGCGGACATGGACATCGAACCCGGCTCCTCGGCCGTGGGCCTGGTCGCGGGCGGCCGGTACACCGTCGAGACCATCTGGCTCGGGTTGCTGCTGAACTCCGGCAACGAGGCCGCCAACGCGCTGGCCCGACTGGGCAGCGGGACGGACAGCGCCGCCGGTGTCCGCGCCATGAACGAGCAGGCGCACCACCTCGGCGCGTTGCAGACGCACGCGGTCACCCCGTCCGGGCTGGACGGCAGGGGGCAGTTCACCAGCGCGTACGACCTGGCGTTGATCGCCCGGGCCTGCTTCGCCCAGCCGACCTTCCGCCGGTACGCGTTGACCGAGCAGACGTCGATTCCGGCCCAGCCGGCGCAACGTACCAAGGGCTTCGAGATCCAGAACGAGAACCAGCTCATCTACCGGTACCCGGGGGCGCTCGGCGGCAAGACCGGCTTCACCGACCTGGCCCGGCACACCTATGTGGGGGCGGCGGAACGCGGCGGGCGGCGGCTGGTGGTGACCCTGCTGGGCGCCGAGTCGGCGCCGGCTCGCGGCTGGGAGCAGGGTGCCGCCCTGCTGGACTGGGGCTTCACGCTGCCCCGCGACGCCGCGGTGGGCCGGTTGGTCGAGCCCGGCGAGCTGACCGCCACCCCGTCGGCGGCGCCGTCCGCGCTGGCGGCACCCGGCGCGCCCCGGCCGGCGGCGGCCAGCGGACCGGCGCGTAGCGACGCGGGGTGGCTCTGGTCGGTGACCGCGCTCAGCGGCGCGACGGTGGTGGCGTTGATGGGCGGTCTGCTGTGGCGGCGTCGCCGCCGGTTGCCCTGACGGATCGACATCGGGCGTGGCCGTCCATAGACTCCGGTCTTTCTGGCACCACCAGTCCAGGAGGATCCCTGTGCCGAGTGAACCCGAACCGCGCCCCGCAGTGGCGGCACCCCGCCGGTCGGTGCGCGCCCTGACCCGCCTCGCGGGGGTGACAGTGCTCGCCGGGGCGCTGGTCGTCGGAGCGTCCGCCACCGCGCTCGCCGCGCCGGCCCCGGCGGCCGACGCGGTGCGCGTGTCCGCAGCGCCGCCCACCGCCGCCGACGCCGCCGCCAGACCGCCGCGCACCACCCACGGCCCGTGCGCGTACACCGAGACCCCGGACGAGCCCGCGGCCCGACCGGTGCCGTTGCCGCCCGACCCGCGCCGCACCCCGGCCCGGGGCAGCGTCCGGGTGACCCTGGCGACCAACCACGGGCCGATCGGGTTGACACTGGACCGGGCCGCCGCGCCGTGCACGGTGCAGAGCTTCCTGCACCTGGTCAGCAAGCGTTTCTACGACCGCACCCCGTGTCACCGCCTCACCGCGTACCCCACGCTGAGCGTGTTGCAGTGCGGTGACCCGTCCGGAACCGGCGAGGGCGGCCCGGGCTACCGGTACCGCGACGAACTGCCGACCGACCTGCCTCCCGCGCCCACCGACCCGACCGGGGAACGCCGGGTGTACGCCCGGGGCGTCCTCGCGATGGCGAACGCCGGGCCGGACACCAACGGCAGCCAGTTCTTCCTGGTCTACGCCAACTCCGCGCTGCGCCCGAACTACACGATCTTCGGCGAGGTCGACGCGGCCGGCCTGGCCACCCTCGACCGGATCGCCGCCGGGGGAGTGGCGCCGACCGCCGAGGACCCGGCACCGGTCGACGGTGCGCCGGCACTGCCGGTGACCATCCGCAAGGCGGTCCGCTGGCACCACCACCACTGACCGTACGGCGCGGTGGGTGACCGTCGGTCGCTCACCGCGCCCGGGCCGGCCACGACCTGGCCGGAACTTTCCGGAACGGACCGGAACCGGTCCAACCGGTTTCTGCGGCAGGTCCGGCCGTCACGCCGAGGCGGGTGACCCGGTCGGCGGGGCGGTGGTGCTGTCGCGCACGACAAGTTCGGTGGCCAGTTCCACCCGGGGCGAGTCGATGCCCTCGCCCTGGGCGAGGCGGAGCACCGTCCGGGCTGCCAACCGTCCCATCTCGACCAACGGCTGGCGAACGGTGGTCAGCGGCGGGGACGCCCAGCGGGCCTCCGGCAGGTCGTCGAAACCCACCACGCTCACGTCGTCCGGGACGCGCAGCCCGCGGCGGCGGATCGCCTCGTAGACGCCGAAGGCCATCTGGTCGCTGGCGGCGAAGATGCCGGTCGGCGGGTCGGCGAGGTCGAGCAGCGCGGTCCCGCCCGCGAACCCGGAGGCGTGGTAGAAGTCGCCCGGGTAGATCAGCGCGTCGTCGACCGGCACGCCGGCGGCCTCCAGCCCGGCCCGGTAACCGTCGAGTCGCGCCCGGCTGCACAGCAGATGCGTCGGCCCGGCCACGAAACCGATGCGCCGGTGCCCGACGGCGAGCAGGTGTTCGGTGGCGGCGAGCCCGCCGGCCCAGTTGGTCGCGCCGATCGTCGGCACGTCCATGGCTGGCACGCCGGCCGGGTCGACGACCACCACCGGCACGTTGAGGCGACGCAGCTGCGCGTGCAGCGGCGCGCTGAGGTGCGAGGTCACGAAGATGACGCCGTCGGTGGCCCGGGTGCGCAGGTTCTGCAACCACTGCCGGGCCGCGGTGGGCTGCCGGTGGATCGCGGAGACCACGGTGCCGACACCCGCCCCGTGCCCGACGTCCTCCACACCGCGGATGATCTCCACGGCCCAGGGGCTGTCCAGGTCGTTGAAGACCAGGTCGACCAGGCCGGCGCGGCGGACGCTGCGGCTGGTCCGACGCCGGTAGCCGTGGTGGCGCAACAACTCCTCGACCCGCTCGCGGGTGTCCGGGGCCACATCGGAGCGTCCGTTGAGCACCCGTGACACGGTCGGCACCGACACCCCGGCCTCCCGTGCGATCGCGGTGATGGTCACCCTGCGTCCGTCGTCCGCGCCCACCCGCGTCTCCTTCACCGAGCCGGAGGAACGACCAGAAGTCGTCGTCCACCGTGTGTCCCGAAACGGCGTGCCCGTTCCACGGGTCATCTTGCCTCACCGATGGGGTTTGACGACATGCCAGGTCGACCGAAGCTTGGCTGGAGTTGCGGAAAACTTCCGGAGCTTTTTCGCCAACTTTCGTTGATTGCGTCGACAAATGGCTCCAGGTGGAATCGACTTTCGTGGATTCGCAGTGTCCGGCGGCCGGGGGCAGGGCGACTTCGCGCACCGCGAGCGGATCCTGGGACAGCGGCCCTGGCTGGGCTGATAGACAGGACTGGTGCGTCACCGCCTGGCCGTCGTCGTCGCGCTCGTCGCGCTGCTCGCCGGCTGCTCGCGGGCGGAGCCCCGACCCGCGCCGACCGGGCCGCAGCCCACGTCGGCGAGCCCCACCCCCGCGCCGACCCCGTCCGGGGCACCCCCGCTGCCGGGGTTCGTGGTGGTGACCGACGTCGACCCGCGCATCCACGCCGACATCCGCTACGCCACGGCGCACAACTTCGTCGGCCGGCCGATCACCGGCTACCGGGAGCCGCTGTGCCTGCTCACCCGGCAGGCGGCCCAGGCGCTGCGCCGCGTACAGGACGCCGCGCTGGCCAGCGGACACAGCATCAAGGTGTACGACTGCTACCGCCCGCAACCGGCGGTGGACGACTTCGTGGCCTGGTCGAAGCGCCCCGATGAGCAGCAGACCAAGGCCGAGTTCTACCCGGACCTCGCCAAGAACCGGCTCTTCGCCGACGGCTACATCGGGGCGCCCACCGCGCACAGCCGCGGCAGCACCCTGGACCTGACCCTTGTCGACGATCCCGCCGCCAGCCAACCCCCGTACCGGGTCGGGCAACCGCTGGTCGCCTGCACCGCGCCGCGCGCCCAGCGCTTCGCCGACAACAGCATCGACATGGGCACCGGCTTCGACTGTTTCGACCCCCGGGCGCACACCGCCGACCCCTCAGTCACCGCGACGGCGCGGGACAACCGGCAGTTGTTGCGGCGGCTGATGACCGACGCCGGGTTCGTCAACTACGACCGGGAGTGGTGGCACTACAGCCTGCGCGACGAGCCGTACCCGGACACGTTCTTCGCCGCCCCGGTCGCCCGATCCTCGGTCGGCTGACCCAGGCCGGACCCCGCAGCCGCCGTCCGGCATGATCGTTTCAATGACCACCGAACGGATCGGCCCCCCGGTTACCGGCGACGAGCGGGAGACGCTGCGCGCGTTCCTCGACTTCCACCGCGCCACGCTGGCCCTCAAGTGCGAGGGTCTCTCCGACGGGGACCTGCGCCGGCAGTCGATGCCGCCCTCCACCCTGTCCCTGCTCGGCCTGGTGCGACACATGGCCGAGGTGGAGCGCGCCTGGTTCCGGCGGGTCATCGACGGCGAGGACATCCCGCTGGTGTGGTCGGAGACCGGCGACTTCCAGCAGGCGTACGACGCCAGCTCGGCCACCCGGGCCGAGGCGTTCGACGCCTGGGAGCGTGAGGTCGCGCACGCCCGCCGGATCGAGCGGTCCGCCGCGTCGCTCGACGTGACCGGCCGCAACGCCCGCTCCGGCGAGATCGTGTCACTGCGGCTGGTGATGCTGCACCTGATCCACGAGTACGCCCGACACAACGGCCACGCCGATTTTCTCCGCGAGGGCATCGACGGCGCCGTCGGCGTCTAGCCCGGGGTCAGGTCCAGTAGAGGATCCGGCAGGCCGGGACGCGGGCGGTCAGCTCGGTGGTGAACCAGTCGCGCAGCTCGGTCATCTGCTCGCGGGGGTAGACGTACTTCACCGCGCCGAACTTGCCGTGCTTGCGGCTGCGGGACTCCTCGTCCATCTCCAGTCGGGTACGCGGGTACCAGCCGAGCAGCACCTCCTTGCTGCCGGGCGTGAACCGGTGGGTGATCAGCTCGGCGGTCAGGTCCACATCGGGCACCCCGTCGACCGCCGCGCGGACCTGGTCGAGCAGGTCGCCGTAGTGCTCCCGCCAGTCCGGCAGCGCGATGATCGGCGCGATGGTCAGCCCGACCGGGTAGCCGTCGAGGGCGAGCCGGCGCAGCGCGGCCAGCCGGTCCGGCACCCGGGCGGTGCCGCCCTCGAACCGTTGGCTGACCGGGGCGCAGTTGACGCTGAAGCGGACCCGGGTCCGGCCGGCGTGCGGCAGGCCGACGAAGGTGTCCACGTCGGCGTACTTGGTGGTCCAGCGCAACTGCACGGGGGCGTCCCAGTCGGCGAAGTGCTGCACCGCGCGCCGCCAACTGCCGGTCAGGTGCTCAAGGGCGAGCGGGTCGGTGTAGCAGGACGCCTCGAAGGTGGTGCCCTCGTCGGCGCGCCGCGCGTTGCGGCTGGTCACCGTACCGCGCCCGGCGTACGCGGCCAACCCGGCGAGGATGTCGTCGAGGTCGGCGTACACCCGGGTCACCGGTGGGCCGGACAGGGATCCGGCGAGGTAGCAGTACTGACAGTGCGCCGGGCAGCCCTCGGCCAGGTCGACCCGCCAGTCCGCGCTGGGCGCGATGGGTTGCAGGACACGCCGCGAGGGTGGGCTCACCACGATCGCCATTGTCGACTTGGCCCGCGCGTAGGTTTCCCGGTCGGTCTGCCCGCGTACCCCGGTGAGCCGGTTGGCGCGCAGGTGTTCCACCTCGATGCCGAGTGCCCGCACCCGTTCGACGATCCGTTGGCCGTGCGGGTGGTCGAGCGCCGCGGGGGTGGCCACCACCCGGCTCGGGGTCCAGCGGCGCGCCGACCGGGTCGGCGGCGCGAGGCCGGCCAGGTCGCGGATCGGCACATGTTCGCCGCTGGCGTCGTGCGGCGCGGCGGGCACGTCCACGGCGAGCGGCGTGTCGACGTCGACGGCGTCCGGGCTGGTCATCCGGCGGGGGTACCCGTTGCCGGAGGAATCCCACCCGTTCGGGCGATCGGCGATTGACGCGATCTGGTCAGAGGAATAACCTTTCGTCTATCTGTAAACCTTGTGAACAGATGTACCTCGACGCGGCGGCGCGCGTCCCCACCGAAGGGACGATCAGGTGATCGCAGAACTCTCCTCCCGTACCAGAAGGATCCTGTCGTTGTTCGTCGCCCTGGTCGTCGCCTTGACCGCCGGTGTCGCTGTCAGCGCCTCGCGCAGTGCGCAGGCCGCGCCGACGTTCAAGGTCCTGGCCTTCTACAACGGCACCTGGGACGCCGCGCACATCGACTTCGTCAAGGACGCCCGGGCCTGGTTCCCGCAGGCCGCCGCCCAGTACGGCTTCTCCTGGGAGGCCACCAACAACTGGGGCCTGCTGAACACCGCCAACCTGGCCCAGTACAAGGTCGTCATGTTCCTTGACGACGCGCCGCCCACCGGGCAACGCGCCGCGTTCCAGCAGTACATGCAGAACGGCGGAGCGTGGTTGGGCTTCCACGTCAGCGCGTGGACCGACAACCCGTCGAGCTGGAGCTGGTACTACAACACCTTCCTCGGAACCGGGGCGTTCCAGACCAACACCTGGGGGCCCACCCGGGTCACCATGCGCGCCGACAACCGCACCCACCCCGCCACCCGGAACCTCCCGGCGACCTTCCCGTCCTCGATCAGCGAGTGGTACTCCTGGAGCAACGACCTGCGGCAGAACCCCAACATCGACATCCTGGCCTCGGTCGACCCGTCCAGCTTCCCGGTCGGCACCGATCCCAACCAGTCCTGGTACGGCGGCTACTACCCGCTGGTCTGGAGCAACCGGCAGTACAAGATGCTCTACGCCAACTTCGGGCACAACGCGATGAACTACAGCACCAACACCGGGCTGTCCTCCACCTTCGACAGCCCGCAGCAGAACCAGCTGCTGATCGACGGGCTGCACTGGCTCGCCGGTGTCGGCACTGTCCCGCCGACGACGCCCCCGCCGTCCGACGGCACGATCTCGCCGACCGCCTGGCACACGGTGGTCAACCGGGGCAACGGCAAGTGCGTGGACGCGCGGGCCGCGGCCAGCGCGAACGGCACCGCCATCCAGCAGTACGCGTGCAACGGCAGCGCCGCCCAGCAGTACCAGTTCGTGCCGACCAGCGACGGGTACCTGCGGGTCAACAACCGCAACAACAGCGCCCAGGTGCTCGACGTGACCAACAGGTCGACGGCCGACTCGGCGCCCATCCAGCTCTGGTCCTACAGCGGCGGCAACAACCAGCAGTGGCGGGCCGAGCCCGAGGGCGGCGGCTACTACCGCCTGGTCAACCGCGGCAGCGGCAAGTGCCTCGACGTGCCGGGAGCGTCGACGGCGGACAGCGTCCAGCTCATCCAGTACGCCTGCAACGGCACCGCCGCGCAGTCCTTCCGGGTGGTGCCCGTGTCGTAGCCCGGCGGTAGCTTCGCGGCCATGGCGATTCCCGACCTGCTGCCGATCGCGCACGAGCCCGACTACCGCGCCAGCACCATCGGCCACTACGACAAGGGCCAGTTCTTCGGCTCCGTCACCGCCACCCTCACCGACGGTGCCGGAGCCGAAGCGGCCCGCCACCCGACGGCCACCGCCACGAGGCCGTGCCCCGGGCTACGGGTGTCCGCGTCGGCGAAACTCGTCTGATCGCGCTCGAACAATGATGTGGTGGCCTCGTCGCATCCTGAGGGCCCTCTTTCCTGGATCGAGCACGATCTTGAGCCGCTCGGGCCGACGCCCGAGCCCAGGGCGACCGGCGCGCAATATCCTTTGCGGACAGGCCGCGGCCCGCCTACCGTCATCGAAGCAAGGTCAACCGATCAGACCCCGGGGAGTACGCCGTGTCGCAGCGCGACCGCACCACGATCATCTGGCGCACGCCAGGTGCGGGTGCCGGGTTGCCCTCGGGCGCACGGTGCCGGTATCTCGGTCAGCCCACTTGTCTCGGTCAGCTCGCTGAGGGCCGGCGACCAGGGCGACGCCACCGCTGACGCCAACGCGTCCGGTGTCGCCGCCCACCCCTGCGGGTCGGGCGGCCTTTTCGTATCCGACGAACTTCCGCGCCCGGCCTTCCGGTACGCGATCATTTCCGGTCACCATGCGACGTTGGTGCCGGCACGACACAAGGAGACCACGATGGGATTCACCCCGCTCGCTGGTACCCGGGCACCGGTCCGGGTCTGGACCGACCCGTACGCCATCGAGCCGCAGGCCGCCAAGCAGCTGCGCAACATCGGCGCGCTGAAGTGGGTGCAGGGCGTCGCCGTCATGCCCGACGTGCACTTCGGCAAGGGCGCCACGGTCGGCTCGGTGATCGCGATGCGGCAGGCCGTCTCGCCGGCCGCGGTGGGCGTCGACATCGGCTGCGGGATGTCGGCGGTGCGGACCTCGCTGACTGCCGCCGACCTGCCGGACGACCTGGCCGGGCTGCGCTCCGCGATCGAGGCCACCATCCCGGTCGGCTTCGCCCAGCGCACCGACCCGGTCGACCCGCGCCGGATCCGGGGCCTGGAGCAGGCCGGCTGGGCCGACTTCTGGGGCCGGTTCGCCGGCCTGGACCGGCGGGTGGCGCAGCTGCAGACGCGGGCGCAGCGGCAGATCGGCACCCTCGGCGGGGGCAACCACTTCATCGAGGTCTGCCTGGAGCAGGGCGGCGCCGACGAGGGCCGGGTCTGGCTGATGCTGCACTCCGGGTCCCGCAACATCGGCAAGGAACTGGCCGAGCGGCACATCGCCGTGGCCCGGGGGCTGCCGCACAACGCCGACCTTCCGGACCGGGACCTGGCGGTGTTCCTCGCCGGGACGCCCGAGATGGACGCGTACCGGCGGGACCTGTTCTGGGCGCAGGAGTACGCGCGGCGCAACCGGGCGGTCATGCTGGCCCTGCTCTGCGGCGTGGTGCGTGAGCACTTCCCGCAGGTCGGCTACGACGAGCCGATCAGCTGCCACCACAACTACGTCTCGGAGGAGAGCTACGACGGGGTGGACGTGCTGGTCACCCGCAAGGGCGCGATCCGGGCCGGCCGGGGTGACCTGGGCATCATCCCCGGGTCGATGGGCACCGGGTCGTACATCGTGCGGGGGCGGGGGAACCCGGACGCGTACTGCTCGGCGTCGCACGGCGCGGGGCGTCGGATGTCCCGGGCGCAGGCCAAGCGGACGTTCAGCACCGCGGACCTGGCCGCGCAGACCGCCGGGGTGGAGTGCCGCAAGGACGCCGGGGTGGTCGACGAGATCCCCGGCGCGTACAAGGACATCACCGAGGTGATGGCCCAGCAGGAGGACCTGGTCGAGGTGGTCGCGCACCTCAAGCAGGTGGTCTGCGTGAAGGGCTGAGACGCCGCGCGGGCCGGATCACCGGCCCGCGCGGCACCGTCTCAGAAGCCGACGAAGACCCGGCGCAGGTCGTCGAGGGTCACCGAACCGGTCACCAGCACCCCGTCGGGGGTGTGCTGGGGACCCAGCCGTCCGGTGGCCAGCCGCAGCCACGCCTCGGCCGGCGCCACCAGCTCGCCGTCGGGATGCTCCGGCGCGTCGACGATCTCGACCTGCTCACCCAGCCGCAGCCCGAACGTCCGCTCGGGCGCGTGCAGCCGGACCAGCAGGGTGGCCCCCTGACCGTCCAACTTATGCGGTCGGCTGGTCCAGGCCAGCATGCCGCCGATCTGGTCGAGCAGCAGCGCCACCGCCCCCGGCGTCACCGCCGCGAACCTGTTGAACGCCACCTCGGCGTCCCACTGGTGCAGGGCGAACTCACTGAGCCGGAACCGGGCCGCGGTGGCCACGTCGACCGGCTCCGGCAGGAAGCCGAGGTCGACCCGCATCGAGGCCCGGCTCTCGGCGTCCAACGCCTCGTACGCCTCGACCAGTCGTTCGTTGCTGGCGAGGAAGCCGGCGGCGTGCTCGGCCGGGGACATCGCGTCCCAGCGGGCCCAGACGCCACGGTTGAAGTCCCCGTCCGGGCCGGGCGTGCCGGTGCGGGCCGCCTCCAGCGTCGCCAGGTTGATCTCGGCGCCGCTGCCCAGGTGGCTCAGCACCTGCGACACCTGCCACTCACTGGCCCCGGACGGGCGGAGCAGGTCGTCTTCCTTGAGGTCCCGGACGAGCGCGGCGAGCTCCTCGTGGCCCGCGCGCAGAGCGGTGATGATCTGGTCAGCAGGGGTCGACATGGGTCTCCTCAACGGATTTTCGACGATGATCGGGACGTTACCGGACGTGGCCACCGGCCGGCCCACCCCAGGCTCGGGGCACTCCGGCCGGCGGCCACGGCGGTCAGCTCAACCCATGTGCACGGTGTTGCCGGTCGGGACGTCCTCCTTGCGGACCTTCACCAGGACCAGTGTGGCCAGCCCGGCGAGCACGATCAGCGCCGCGCCCCAGGCAAAGGCCACCCGGTAGCCGTGCACCAGCGCCTCGACCTGGTTGACCGGGTTCGGCGCCCGGCCGACCAGGTAGGCGGCGACCGCGCTGGTGTAGAAGGTGTTCAGCAGCGCGGTGCCGAGCGAGCCGCCGATCTGCTGGGTGGCGTTGAGCGTCGCGCTGGCCGCGCCGGCGTCGTGCTCCGGCACCCCGACCAGGGCGAGGCTGGACAGCGGGACGAAGGTGAAGCCCAACCCGAGGCCCAGGACGACCTGCGCGGGCAGCAGGTGGGTGAGGAACGGGGTGTCCACGTCGATCTGGGTCAGCACCAGCATGCCCAGGGCGGCGAGCGCCGAACCGGCGACCATCAGCGGCTTGGCCCCCACCCGGGGCATCAGCTGGCTGGCGCCACCCGCGGCGATCAGCACACCGGCGGTGACCGGCAGGGACGCGAGACCGGCCTCCAGGGGCTTGTACTGCAACACCACCTGGAAGTAGAAGGTCAGGAAGAGGAACGCCCCGAACAGGCCCGCGCCGATCAGCGTCGACGTGAGGAACGCCCCGCCCCGGTTGCGGTCCAGCAGGATCCGCAGCGGCAGCAGCGGGTGGCTGGAGCGCAGCTCGATCACCACGAACGCGGCGAGCAGCAGCACGCCCGCGGCGATGAAACCGAGCGTCGCGGTGGCGTCCCAGCCGTCCTCGGCGGCCTTGGTGAAGCCGTACACCAGGGAGACCAGGCCGGCGGTCACCACGATCGCACCGGGTACGTCGTAGCGGGTGTTGCCGTGGGCCCGGCTCTCCGGCACCAGCGGGAGGGCGAGGGCGATGGCGATCGCGGCGACCGGGATGTTGACCAGCAGGCACCAGCGCCAGTCGGCGTACTCGGTGAGCACCCCGCCGAGCAGCAGACCGACAGCCGATCCACCGCCGGCGATCGCGCCGTACACCGCGAAGGCCTTGGCCCGCTCGGTGGTCTCGGTGAAGAGAACGGTGAGCAGCGCCAGCGCCGCCGGGGCGAGCAGCGCGCCGAAGGCGCCCTGCAACGCGCGGGCGGCGAAGAGCATCTCACCGGTGGTGGCCAGACCGCCCAGGGCCGAGGCGAGCGCGAAACCGGTCATGCCGACGATGAAGGTGCGCTTGCGCCCCCAGTAGTCGGCGATGCGACCGCCGAGCAGCAGCAGACCGCCGAAGGCCAGCGTGTAGGCGGTGATCACCCACTGCCGGTTCGCGTCGGTGATCCCCAGGTCGGCCTGGGCCTGCGGCAGTGCGATGTTCACGATGGTGGCGTCCAGGACGACCATCAGCTGTGAGACCGCGATGACCGCCAGCGCGATCCAGCGCCGCGGATGCGGGGCGCCGGTCGACACCCCGGCGTTGGGCGCGCCGGGGGCGGTCGAGGTGGTTCCGGGCATGGTGAAGCCTTCCGTGTTACGGATATCGGTGAATCAGGCCGGCGACGGACCGTCGTGCTGATAGCGGAGCACCGGGATCAGCACCTGGTCGACGACCTGGGTGAGGAACGCGTCATCGGCGGGTAGGCCGTGCGCGACGATGCGGGACATGGTGAGCGCGGGCGCCAGATCGTGGAACATCTCCCGCTCGCCGGCCTCCGGCGGGATCTCCCCGCGGGCGGCGGCCCGGACCAGGATGGCGGTGCTGGCCACCCGCCCGGCCGGCAGCACCTGGTGACGGACCAGACGTTCCAGCTCGGGGTTGGTCCGCATGGCGAAGGTCAACGCCTGCATCAGGTCGCAGTCGGCAGTGCAGATCGCGGCCGTGGCCCGCAGCAACTCGATCAGGTCACCGCGAAGGGAGCCGGTGTCGGGCGGGTTGTGCACACCCACGCGCTGGTCGCGCAGGGCGGCGACGACCAGCTCCGCCTTGCCGTCCCAGCGCCGGTAGATGGTGGCCTTGCTGACGTGGGCGCGGGCGGCCACGGCGTCGATGGTCATCCGGTCGTAGCCGACCTCGCGCAGGGTGTCGATGACGACGGTGAACAGGTCGCTGTCGGTGCAGCGCGGAGCCCGGGCAGCCGGCACCCCGGCGCCCGCGTCCACCTGCTGACCACCCAGCATCTCGACCCCCCGCGAAACGATGTCGTACTGACCCTAGTTCGCGGTTCGCTGATCGTGCAGGCTTTCGTGAGTTGCCTCGCATCTCGCCGACGAAACGATGGCGTTTCAGCGGGGGATCGGGGGTCTGGTCAGCTCACCATGGTGTTGCTCGCCCAGACGGGTTTCGCGTCGCTGTCGCGGTACAGGACGAGGTTGCCGTCCTCCTGGAGCCAGAGACTGGCGGGGCCGTGACCGCCGGTCTGGGTCGACCAGGCGATCGTGCCGTTGGCGCGGTACAGGGCGAGGTTCCCGTCGGGGCCGTTGACCAGCCGCACGCCGTCGCGGGTGTTGCTGGCCCAGAGCGCGGTGGCGGAGCTGCGCTGGTAGAGCACCAGGTTGCCGTCGTCCTGCAACCAGAACTCGAAACGGCCGTCGAGGGAGCGCAGCTTGGCCCACCGGCGCAGGGTCTGCCCGGTACGCAGGTTGGCCGGCGCGGTGTCCGAAAGTTGAACCGACAAATCGGTGAAGATCGGCTCTTTCGGGGTGAAATCTCTCGTCACCACCCCGAAGTTGCACTCCGGATTGGTCGGATCGGTGCAGGCGTCCCGGTACGAGTAGAGGAACAGCGGCCCAGTGTAGCTGAGTGAGCGCCACATGGACACGCCCTGGACCAGGTGATCCCGCAGGGTCTCCCGACCCAGGCCGGTCGCCCCGGACGTGGGGTAGCCGAACTCGGTGCCCCAGATCTTCTTCGCCCCGTCGCCGTGGTTGACCATGACCGAGCGCAGGTAGGCCAGTTCACCGCAGGGCGGATTCTCCCCGGGCGGGCCGAAGAGGTTCCACCAGCGGTTGACGCACTCCGGCGCGGCCGGGCCCAGACCGGAGTTCCAGGCCGGATAAGGGTGCAGCGCCACCGCGTCGAAGTACGGGCCGTACCCGTTGCGATAGGCCCAGTCCAACCAGAGCGCCGCCTCGTTCACGTTGCCGGTGCTGGTGACCGGAGTGCCGCCCCCCGAGCCGCCGGCGAGGACCACGCAGTCCGCGCACTCGGCGTGGATCAGGGGGTGGGCGAGCCGGACCAGTTGCCAGTAGCGGGTCTTCCGGTCGGTGGCGTAGTTGCCGAAACCTTCATAGCTGCCGGACCGCCCGTTGTTCGGCTCGTTCCAGACCTCGTACGCGTGCACCCGGCCGGCGAAGTGCCGCACTGTGGCGCCGACGATAGTGGTCCAGTCGGCGTCGTCGGTGGGGAACCACTTGTCGGTACTGTTGCCGCCGTTGGCCCAGGGCGGCGCGTAGGCGAGCACCATCAGCACCCGGATGCCCCGGGCGCGGGCGGCATCCACCACCGGGTCGAGTCGGTCCCAGCGCAACGCGCAGGTGCGGCACTGCTGCACGTACCACCAGTCGAGGTCGATGCGGATCATCGGGGAGCGGCCGGGAACGTAGGCGACCAGGTCGTCCAGCCGGCGGGTCAGATCGGTGTCGAGCAGACCGCTGCCCTCGGCGAAGCCGACGTCGAACGGGCCGTAGGTGCTGGCGGCCGGCACGGTGGCCGGCAGCCGCCCGACGGTCGCCGCCGGTGTGACCAGGCCGGCCGGTGTGACCAGGCCCGCCAGCAGGAGCAGGGCGAGCACTGTGCTCGACAGCCAGCGGACCGGCCGGCGAGGCCCGCCCGTCGACGCGGCAGGTGACGTGGTCGGCATGCGGGATCCCCGTTTCGCGGCGCCGGTGACAGGTCTGTGCCAGGTGGACGACCCGCCGGCAAGTATCGCCCACCTGATCACAATCGACCGACCCGGAAAGCCGCTGAGCCGCGGCTCTCGGATGGTCAGTCGCCGCCAGCGAGGACCACCGGCACGGCCATCGTGTTGATCCGTGCGCCGTCCACCGCGGACACCTCGTACACCTCGACAGTGCCCTGCTGTTCGCGGACCGCGCGCCAGCCGACCACCACCCGGTAGCCACCCCGGCAGCCGCTGCCGCAACTGGCGGTGCCGAAGCCGGTGGCCACCTCCCGGCCGGCGGCGTCCAGCACCCGGACGCTCACCGTGGCCTCGAACACGACGGCGGTGCCGGTGACGACGAGCGGCGCGGAGACGCGCTCGCCGGGGACCGGGCCGGTGACCACTATCGGCGGCAGCAGATCCGCGTAGTCCGCCCGATCGACCGCAGCCGCGCCGTCGAGGCGGACCTGCCGCACGGTGGGGAACTGGGTCAACGTCCACACCACCTGGGCCTCACACAGTCGTCGCGTGGCCGGGTCGCCGACGGACGGCACCCGCAGTGTCGCGACGCCGTCGGCGATGCGGGTGACCTCGACGCCGGCCGGAAGCAGCGTGGTCATCCCGGTGGCGGCCTCGGCCGGGCTCGGCCCGGCGGCCAGTTCGGCCAGCGCCAGCCGGGACGTCGCGACAGTGGCCGGCCGGGTGCGCCGGGTCGGCACCAACAGCCCGGCGCGGACGTACCACAGCTCGATGGTCACCGGGTCGGGCCGGCGCGTGCCGGAGGACGCCGCCGCCGACGGACGCGGTGGGCGGTCGGTTGGTGGTCGTGGTGGCGTCGGCTGCGCGGCCACGGTCGGGACGGGTGCCGGGCGGCTGCCGGGTGCGGCGCTCGTCGGCGGCGCGGTGGGCGCCGGGCCCAGGTCACCGGAGCGGGACGTGCCGCAGCCGCTGAGCAGGAGCGCCGCGATGAGCACCGGTACGCCCAGCCGGACCGTGCCGCGGCGGCTCATCCCACACCGCCCACCGGGTCAGCGGCACGCCCGCTCGGGCCCGGGTCGGCGCGCTGGTCCTGGCGCGGCACGTCACCCTGCGGGCCGGCGGGGCCGTCAGCGGGCAACTCCAGCCGGAACCGGGTGCCCTCGCCCGGTTCGCTGTGCACGCCCAGCGCGCCGCCGAGCAGATCGGTGTGCTCCCGCGCGATGGCCAGCCCGAGCCCACTGCCCGGCGCCGAGCGGGACGCGTCCACCTGGTGGAACCTGTCGAACACCCGGGGCAGATGCTCGGCCGGGATGCCGGGCCCCTGGTCGGTGACCTCGAAGACGACCAGCGGGCCCGCACCCGCCACGGTGGCCGTGATCTCGCCACCGCCGTGTTCGACAGCGTTGGCGACCAGGTTGGCCAGCACGCGCTCCAGCCGGCGCGGGTCGGTGCGCAACACCAACGGGTCACCGGTGACCCGCACCCGCGCCGACCAGCCGCGTGCCGAGACGATGCCGTGCAGCAGCGCCACCGCGTCGACCGGCCGCACCGTCAATCGCTCCCGCCCGGCGTCCAACCGGGAGATCTCCATCAGATCGTCGACCAGCCGGCGCAACCGGACCACGTCGCCGATCAACAGCCGGGCGGACGGCTGGGCGTCCTCAGGCAACTGGTCGAGGTGCTCGCGCAGCAGCGACGCCGCGGCCACCAACGCGGTCACCGGGGTACGCAGCTCGTGCGCGACGTCGGCGGTGAACCGCCGCTCGCGGGCCTGCGCGGCCGACAACGCCGCGATCTTCGCCTCCAGCGCCTCGGCCATCTCGTTGAACGTCGCCGCCCACACGCTGAACTCGTCGCGCCCGCGTACCGGCAGGCGGGTGGCGAGCAGGCCCTCGGTGAGCGCTCGGGCGGCCCGGCTGGCCCGACCCACCGGCTCCAACGTGCGGCGGGCCAGCGCGTGACCCACCGCCGCGGCGAGCAGCACCACGAGCGCCCAGCCGGCCAGCAGCGCGGTGCGCAGCTGACCCAGGTCGGCGGCGACGCCGTCCTCGACGGTGAGGACGTACAGCTCGGCGGTCGAGCCGGGAATGCGCCCGCCGATGATCAGCAGCCGGGGACGCTCCGCCCGCGCGGAGCGTTGGTAGCCGAGCCGCCCGTCCGCGACGACGGCCCGCAACCGGGTGCCCAGCACCGGGGCGTACGCGGGGTGCGAGGCGCGGGCCGGGCCGTCGACGAGCACGACGTGCCGACCGCTGGCCTCGAAGCTGGTCAGCAGTTCGGTACTGCGCTGCTCGGTCAGCGGCAGGAACTGCCCAGCGAGCACGAGTTGGTAGCGGGCGTCGGCGGCTGCCTCATGCAGCGACGCGTCCAACCAGGACTGCCGCAGCAGCAGCCCGGTCCCGCCGGCGAGCAGCCCGGCCGAGACGCCGGCGACCAGGACGAACGCGATCGTCAGCCGGCGCCGCAGGCGGCCGGGGAGCACCGCGTGTCCGGCCATCGCCGCCCCCTTCCGGTCAGCCCGTCGACAGTTTGTAGCCGGCGCCGCGCACGGTCCGGATCAGCCGGGGCTGCGCCGGATCGTCCTCGATCTTGGCGCGTAGTCGCTGCACGGCCACGTCGACCAGTCGGGAGTCGCCGAGGAAGTCGTGGTTCCACACCAGGTCCAGCAGCAGCTCCCGGGTGAAGACCTGGCCGGGCCGCCGGGCCAGCTCCAGCAGCAGGCGGAACTCGGTGGCGGTCAGCGTCACCTCCCGACCGTGCTGGCGGACCACGAAGCCGCCCGGGTCGATCTCCAGGCCGCCGACCTCGATGACTGTCGACGCCGCCGGCACGTTCACCCGGCGCAGTACCGAACGGATCCGGGCCACCAACTCGGGCAGGTCGAAGGGCTTGCGCAGGTAGTCGTCCGCGCCGCACTCCAGCCCGACCACCACGTCGATCGTGTCGGTGCGCGCGGTCAGCATCAGGATCGGCACCTGGCTGCCGCGCCGGATCTCCCGGCAGACCTCCAGACCGTCCAGCCCCGGCAGCATGATGTCGAGGACGATGAGGTCGACCGGGTGCGCGCGGAACGCGGCCAGGGCCTGCCGCCCGTCGACAGCGGTGTCGACCCGGAAGCCGGCGCGGCGCAGACCGAGGGCGGTGACCTCCCGGATCGAGAAGTCGTCCTCGACGACCAGCACGCGGCCCTCCATCACCCGAGGGTAGACCCGCTGCGACCGTCCGTAGTCCTGGCGGAACGGTCGGCATCGGTGCCCGGCTGGCCCCTCACCGGCACCGTCCAACCGCTACGGTCAGGTGCCTTCGGCACCAGTGAATCAGCTCACTCGAAAGGGCACGACGTGCAACGTCATGGCTGCGTGATCCGACTCCGCCCCGAGCAGCGGGAAAACTACCTGCGGCTACACGCCGAGGTGTGGCCGAGCGTCGAGAAGACGCTGCGCGAGGCGAATTTCCGCAACTACACCATCTTCCTCCACGACGACCTGTTGTTCGGCTACTACGAGTACGTCGGCGACGACTACGAGGCCGATCAGCGGCTGATCGCCGCGGACCCGCACACGCAGGAGTGGTGGAAACTGACCGACCCGTGCCAGGAGTCGATCGCCGAGCCGGGGTCGGGGGACTGGTGGGCTCCGATGCGCGAGGTCTGGCACCTCGCCGACGAGGCCTAGCTCCCTCGGGCGGTTGCGAGGCGAGGCGTCCGGCGACAAAAGGGGCTGCCTCGCCTCACGCCGTCGCCAAGAATTTCTGGGCGTGTTGTCGATTGGGACCGGTTCCGTTCGTAGCCCTGGTGAGAGCCCGGCAACGAGCCGGGCACCCAGCCACCGGAGGGCACGATGACCGCCACTGTGAACCCGACCCGCACCACCACGTCGACCGTCGGCGCGCTGATCCGGACCGGTGTCATCGCCGCCGTCGTCGCGAGCACCGCCACCATGGCCGTCGCCGCCGCCGGCGACCTGGCCGGCGTCAGCCTCGATCTGAGCGGCACCCCGATCCCGGTGTCGGGGTTCGGTGTGTTGACCGCCGTCTTCTCGCTGATCGGGGTCGCCATCGCGGCGCTGCTCGCGCGTTTCGCCCGGCGCCCGCGGCACACGTTCGTCCGCACGACGGTGGCGCTGACGGTCCTGTCGCTGGTGCCGGACGTGTTCGCCGACGCCGGGGCGGCCACCAAGGCGCTGCTGATGCTCACCCACCTGGTCGCGGCCGCGATCGTGATCCCCGCGATCGCCCGCCGCCTGGCCGCCTGACCTGCCCGTTCGACCTACTGGAGGATCGTCATGAAGCAGTACCTGCTGTCCGTGCACTTCGTCGAGGGCGCGCCGACGCCGTCCGACGAGGAGGTGCAGACCATGTTCCGGGAGACCGGCCGGATCAACGACGACATGCAGGCCGCGGGAGCCTGGGTCTTCGGCGGGGGACTCACGTCGCCCGAGAGCGCCACCGTCGTCCGGGTCGACAACGGCGCCACCACCATGAGCGACGGGCCGTTCGCCGAGACGAAGGAGCACATCGCCGGGTTCTGGGTCATCAGGTGCGCCGACCTGGACCAGGCGCTGGCCTGGGCGCAGAGGTGCGCGGCGGCCTGCGGCCCGATCGAGGTACGCCCCTTCGACGACCTGTCCCAGGCCTGACCAGTAGCCGGCCTCCCGACGTGGACCAGTCTCCCGACACTGACCTGGCGAGCATCTACCGCGCGGAGTACGGCCGCTGCGTCGCCACCCTTGCCCGCCTCCTCGGCGACATCAACCTCGCCGAGGAGGCGGTGCAGGACGCGTTCACCACAGCGCTGCAGAAGTGGCAAACCCCGCCGCCGAACCCCGGCGCCTGGATCGTGACCACCGCACGCAACCGGGCCGTCGACCGGCTTCGCCGGGAGTCGACCCGGGAGGCCCGGCACGCCCAGGCCCTGCTGCTGCACCAACAGGACGAGCCCAGGGAGGTGGGACCGGTGCAGGACGACCAGCTTCGACTCATGTTCACCTGCTGCCACCCGGCACTCGCTCCGGAGGCGCGGACGGCCCTCACGCTGCGCCTGCTCGGTGGCCTCGACGTGCCGGAGATCGCCCGGGCCTATCTGATTCAGGAGGCGACGGTCGCTCAGCGGATCGTGCGCGCCAAGAAGAAGATCCGCGACGCCGCCATCCCGTACCGGGTGCCCGCCGCACATGAGCTGCCGGACCGGTTGCCGCCCGTGCTCACCGTGCTTTATCTGATGTTCAACGAGGGCTACGCGTCCACCGCCGGACCGTTGATCAGAACGGACCTGTGCACCGAGGCGATCCGGCTCGCCCGCGAACTCGCCGCGTTGATGCCCGACGAGCCCGAGGTCCTGGGTCTGCTCGCGCTGCTGCTGCTGACCGAGGCGCGCCGCCCGGCCCGGCTCGACCCGGCCGGCGAACTGGTGCTGCTGGCCGACCAGGACCGGTCGCTGTGGAACGTGGCCCTCATCGCCGAGGGCCACGACCTGGTCCGTCGATGCCTGCGCCGCAACCAGCCCGGCCCGTACCAGATCCAGGCCGCGATCAGCGCGGTGCACACCGACGGCGCCGCCACCGACTGGCAGCAGGTCCTGGCGCTCTACGACCAGCTCCTCGCGCTCGCGCCAACCCCTGTCGTCGCGCTGAACCGTGCGGTCGCCGTGGCCGAGGTGCACGGACCGACGGTGGCCCTCGCCGCGTTGGAGGGTGTCGACCTTCCGGGCTTTCACCGGCTGCCCGCCACCCGTGCCGAGTTGCTGGCCCGGCTCGGACGGGACGACGAGGCCCGAGCCGCCTACGACCAGGCCATGGCTTTGGCCACCAACGAGACCGAGCGGGCCTACCTGCGGACCCGTCGCCGCCAACTGACACGTGAATGGAGAGCCCGAGGTCCGCGACGCCGGGGTGACCCGGATGAGGAGCCCCCCGGCGACGGTGGTGTCGAACACGCTGGCGGGCTCCCTCGACTGGCCCGGTGATCACCGGTCAGACCGGAACTGAGCCGATCTTCCAGGGCGCGGCCGATTTCGACCTGGAGCTGATCGGGAGCCGGACCCTCGACGGCCGGTCCCTGGAACTCAGCTACCGGCCCACCCTGCACGCCTGAGCCGCCTACGCGCCGGTCAGCTGTCCGCGCTCTGGTGCCGCGGTGCCTCATCGTCCGCGACCCGGATGATCGTCTTGCCCGGTGCGCGGCGGTGACGAGCGAACGCCGAGGCCGTCTCGTGCAGCGGTCGCACGGCGCCGACGATGGGTTTGAGCCGTCCGGCCCGCAGGCGCTGGGCGAGGTCGATCAACCGGGCGCGATCAGGCTCGACGACGAAGAAGACGGCTCTCCCGTCCTTCGGCTGGACGGTGGGCGGCGTGGCGATGGTGACGACGGTGCCGCCGGGGCGTACGAGTTCGGTCGACCGCCGGAGGATGTCGCCGCCGATGACGTCGAGCACCACGTCCACCTCGCCGACCCGGCGCAGATCGTCGGCGTCCAGGTCGAGGAACGTCTGCGCGCCGAGGCTGAGCGCGAGGTCCCGGTCGTCGGCCCGGCCGGTGCCAATCACGTGCGCGCCCACCTCCCGCGCGAGTTGAACGGCGATCGAGCCGACGCCTCCCGCGGCGCCGTGAATGAGGACGGTCTGACCGGTCGCGAGGTGAGCGTGGTCGAACAGCCCCTGCCATGCGGTCAGTCCGGAAATGGGCAGCGCCGCGGCCACGGTGTGGTCGATGTCGGCCGCGAGCGGGGCGAGGTTGCGAGCCTCCACCGCCGTGAATTCGGCCAGCGACCCGTTGCGCGCCCAGTCGGTCAGTCCGAACACCCGCTGACCCACTGTGAGGCCGGTGGTGCCGTAGCCGAGTTCGACCACGACTCCGGACAACTCGTGCCCGGGGATGCTGGGTGTCCGGTCGCGGCCGGCACGATCGGACCACGTCGCCGGCCAGTCGAGCTCTCCGGGGGTGAAGCCCGCGGCGTGAACGCGCACGATGACGTCGTTCTCCGCGGCATGAGGGTGCGGCATGTCGGTCAGCGTGAGCCCGCTGATCCCCGCGTCACGGTCGCGTACGGTGATCGCTCGCATCGGTGTCCAATCAACTCGGCCAGGGCGACCCGACGATGCGCTCGACAGTCGTCACGCGCTGGAAGCCGGGGATGAAGTGTTCGAGGATGTCCGAGTTCACGGTGCCGTTCGTGGTCTCGGGGCGGTTCTTCAGCCCGTCGACGTGGGCGCGCAGGAACTCGTTCTTGAAGTCCCCGCGTGGATGGGCGGCGAGGATGTCGCCGAGCTGATCGTGTTCCAGCCCGTCCAGACCGAGGCCGAGGACATCGGTCAGCACACCGAGGTACGTGGTCGCGATCTCCGGGCCCATCCGGTCGGGAATGCCGGGCGAGGTGTGCAGCGCGACCGCCGTCCACACGGTCTCGGCGGCGGCGGTCGAGAAACCCCGGCCCATCAGGAACGCGCGCGCGTGGTCGGCGCTGTCGATCTCGAAGCGCTGCTCGACGTCGGAGAACGGGGTCAGCAGGCCGGTGTCGTGGAACATGGCCGCCAGATAGAGCAGCTCCGGGTCCGGTTTCACGCCGAGCCGGTGGGCGTGGATCAGGCCGAAGAAGAAGACCCGGCGGGAGTGGTGGTAAATGACCGGCCTGGTGGTTTCCTGGATGTGCCGGGTCGCTTCGGCGACCGCCGCTGTATCCGGAATCTCCAACCCCGCGATGACCTCTGACATGTCCTCCGACCTTCCCGGCACTGTGCGCAGCCGTGTTGACGCCCCCCATGCTGCCCACCGATCGTCGTACGGCGCCGCCCTCGTCCGGCCAGGAATCCCTCATATCCGGACGCGGTCCGCGGCTGGTGGAGGGCGTGCTACCAATGAGCGGTGCCGAACACCGGTCCGCATCGGGTCGCGATCCTCGTCTACGACGGGGTGACATTGTTGGACGTCGCCGGTCCGGCGGAGGTGTTCAAGGAGGCGAACCGCTTCGGTGCCGACTACCGGATCGTGCTGCTGTCGCCGACCGGTGCGGAGGTCACCTCCAGTCTCGGGGTCCGGATGGCGGTGGACGGTGCGATCGCCGCCGAGCCGGCGTTCGACACCCTGCTGGTGGCCGGGTCCGACCACTATCCGAGCGCCACGGTGCCCGCCGGCCTGGTGGACGCCGTGCGGGTGCCGGCGGCTGCGGCGGGAAGGGTCGCGTCGATCTGCACCGGGGCGTTCGTTCTCGCCGCCGCCGGTGTCCTCGACGGCAAGCGTGCGACAACGCACTGGCAGGTCGCGCACCAGCTCGCCGCCCGGTATCCCGCGTGCCGCGTCGAGCCGGACGCGATCTACGTCCGCGACGGCAGCACGTACACCTCGGCGGGGGTGACCGCCGGGATCGACCTGGCGCTCGCTCTCGTCGAAGAGGACCACGGACCCGACCTGGCGCGCGACGTCGCCCGCGCCCTGGTGGTGTACATGCAGCGCGCGGGCGGCCAGTCCCAGTTCTCCGCGCCGTTGCAGGGGCCGCCCCCGCGCTCGGCGGCGCTGCGGACCGTCACCGACGTGGTGACGGCGAACCCTCGCGGCGACTTCTCGCTCGCCGAACTCGCCAGGCACCTGAACGTGAGCACCCGGCAACTCACCCGGCTCTTTCACGACGAGCTGTCCACGACACCGGCCCGCTACGTGGAGAACATCCGATTCGACCTGGCGCGGGCGCTGCTCGACCAGGGTCACACCGCGACGCGGGCCGCGACCCTGGCGGGGTTCCCCAGCTACGAGAGCCTGCGACGGGTCTTCGCCCGGAAGTTGTCGATCAGCCCCGCCGCCTACCAACGGCGGTTCAGTACGGCGCGCCGCAGCGAGGTGGGCTAGGTGTTCTGCGCGTGGCCGCCCGCCGGGTACGGGCGGACGGCCACGCGGCTCGGCCGGATCCGATCACCACTGGTGGGCGACGTCGAGCACCACCCGGCTGTGGGTGCCCGGTCCGGCCAGTACGAGCACGCGGAACGGCAACCGCGCCCGTACGCCGACGGCGAAGGTGCTGTAGCCCTCGTAGCTGCCGCCGAAGACCACGTCGCGCAGCGTCGGATAGCGCAACAGGTTGCTCACGTGCTCGCCGACCGCGTACGGCACGGTGCCCAGGTGGTCGTCGTCGTACGCGGGGGCCCGCAGCGAGACCCGCAGCAGCGCGCCCCCGGCGGTGTACGGCGACAGGGCCAACCCTTCGCCCTCGGTCCACGTCTCGCCGTAGCCGATCGCGTAACCGTTGACCGGGCCGGCGAACTCGAACACCACCCGGTCGTAGCAGTCGTGCCGGCCGGTCCGGACCTCGACCAGCGGCGCGTCACTCAACGCGCCGGCCGACTTTTCCGCGCTGCCCCAGGTGATCCCGCAGTACGCGGCCGTCGTGCCGCCCGCCGCGGTGCTGCTGCCGGCGCTGGCGACCAGGCCGGCGAGGACGACCGCCAGCGCGGTCAGTGCGCTCCTGATCCTCATTGTGGTTTCTCCGTTCGGTGTCGGGGCCACGTCGCGGCGGCGCTGCCGGTGACCCTCTGCCGCCACCGTCGTCCCGCCCCGCCACAGGGGCTTCGCCGTGGCGTAACCGCTGGGTAACAGCGGACGGGGTCAGTCGACCGAGGGCGGCCGGTCCAGGGTGCGCAACGGTGAGAAGAACACCGGAAGCCAGGTCAACGCGTTCGCGGCCGCGCCCACCACCAGTGCGGTGCGGACGTTCGCGTACTGGCCGAGCACCCCGGCGAGCACCGCGCCGATGGCGAGCGCCCCGGTGAGCAGGAACCGGAAGGTGGCGTTCATCCGGCCGAGCAACTCGTCCGGGGTGGCGCCTTGGCGCAGGCTGACTCCGATCACGTTGCCCACCCCCGTCCGCCAGGCCAGTGCCAGCCAGCCGCTCGCCGCCACCCAGAGCATCGGCCCGGTGTCGATCAGCGTGACCAGTCCACCGAGGGGTGCGACGAGCAGGCCGGGTAGCCACAGCGCGCGACCGTGACCGATTCGCTCGGCGAGTGGGCGGGCGGTCACCGCGCCGAGGAGAGCGCCGATTCCGCCCGTACCGAGGAAGAGGCCGAGCGCGGCGGCGCCCAGGCCGAGCTCGCGCAGGAACACCACCGGCAGCATGGCGGTGGTCAGCTGCATGGTCAGGTTGATGCTCGCGGTCGACAGGGCGAGCGGACGCAGCAGAGGGCTGCCGGTCACGTGCCGGACACCGGCGCCGAGCTGGTGGGCGAAGCCGCCCGGTGCCCGGGGCTGGCGCGGGCGGGGCGCCTCGGGGCGGATCCGGGTCAGGATCACCCCGGAGACCACGTAGGCCGCCGCGTCCAGCACGATCGCGACCGGCGCGGTCAGCGCCTGCACGACGATCCCGCCGAGCCCTCGTCCGGCGATCTGCATGGTGGCGTTCGTGCTCATCATCAGTGCGTTCGCCGCGACCAGTCGGTCCCGGCCGACCACCTGCGGCAGACAGCTCTGCGCGGCGACGTCGGCGAAGACGGTGCCGACCCCGGTCAGTAGCACCACCAGGTACAGCTGGGGGATGCTCAGCACGCCGGCCCACCACGCCAGCGGCACGGACGCCACCAGCGCGGCACGGGTGATGTCGGCGGTGACCAGGACGGCGCGTCGTGGCAGCCGGTCCACCCAGACTCCGGCCGGCAGACCGATCAGCAGGAACGCGGCGGTGCTCAGCGCACCGAGCAGGCCCACCTCGGCGGGGGTTGCCGCGAGCAGGGACACCGCCATCACCGGTACGGCCATCTGGCCGATGTGGAAGCCGATGCCGTCGATGAGGGACGCGGCGTAGAGCAGTCGGAAGGAGGGCGGCCAGGCACTGGTCCGGTGCGTCGGTGCGGTTGTCGTCGGGGCGGTGGTCACACCGTCCACGGTGCCGGCAGTGGCGCGTCGAACCGATAGATTCGACTCTCGCCGAATCCACCGGGAGCGCCAATGATGCTGGTCGGCCTGGCCGCGCGGGACCTGGCGATGACCCGCTTCGCGGTGTCACCGCTGTGGGAGGCGGTGGCCAGCGTGCGGGTCGTCAAGCGGCCGCAACAGTTCCCGGAGCACCTGGCCTGGTACGAGCGGGTCCGGCCCCGGCTGACCGGGGTGGACTGGCGGCTCTTCGCCGACCTGGTGCGGATGCCGACGCCGGTCATCCCCGCCTTCCTCTGCCCGCCCCCGGCCATGTCACAGCCCACCCTCGACGTCGAGTTGGCGACCCTCGTCGCCACCTCTGCGGAGGCGGTTCGGGCCGGTGTCGAAGCGTTGCCCGGGCCACGCTCGTCGCGCCTGGCGGCGCTGCATGCCGACCCGGCGACCGAGCTGCCCCGGCTGGCCACGGCGATCCGGGGGTACGCCGACGCGGTCATCGCGCCCTACTGGCCCCGGATGCGAGCCCTGCTGGAGCGGGAGGTGCTGCTCGGCGCGCAGCGGATGGCCACCGACGGGGTGCACGGCCTGCTCAATCACCTCAACCAGTTCGTCCGGCTGGAGGCCGAGACGCTGACCGTGGAGCACGTCACCCTGGCCGGCTCGGTGCGACTCGACGGGCGGGGTCTGCTGCTCGTACCGTCGGTGTTCATCGGCGCTCGGGTGTGGTCGAACTTCGACTCTCCGGGGCAGCCGGTCCTGCGGTTCCCGGCGCGGGCGGTGGGCACGCTCTGGGAACGGGATCCGACCCCGCACGGGCGAGGGTTGGCGCGGGTGCTGGGTCGAACCCGGGCGGCGCTGCTGCACGAGCTGGCGGTCCCGACCTCGACGCTGGAACTGGCCGGTCGGTGTGGCCTCGCGACGGGCACCGTGTCGCAGCACCTCGGTGCGCTGCGCGAAGCCGGCCTGGTGGGCGCGCACCGCGTCGGGCGCTTCGTGCTCTACGCCCGCACCACCGCGGCTGAGGCGTTGATCGCCGCCAGCGGTGCGGGTGCCACCTGACGTCGTCCGCGCGACCGGCGACTGCCGGCGGCCGGGGTGCTCGACGCGGCCACGGTATGACGCTTCCGCTATGCCTGACATCGATCGCCGTCACAGTAACATCTACGTGCATCGATGACCCGGTGGCTGATGGTCGCCGGACGACCGCAGGGGAGTGCATGATGCTTCGACGACAACTGAGACGTGCGGCGCTGGCCATGCTGGTGGCGATCCTGGCGGCGGCCGGGATGCAGCTCGCCACCGGCGCTCCGGCCGCCGCCGTCCGGACCGTCTACTACGACGCGAGCCGGACCGGTGAGTTCCGGACCAACTTCGACCAGGCGGCGCAGATCTGGAACAGCCGGGTCAGCAACGTCCGGCTGCTGGCCGGCACCCCGGCCAGCATCACCATCTACGTCGACGACGGCTGGCCCCGGGCGCAACCGACCGGCCTCGGCTCGGGCCGGATCTGGATGGGCCGCACGGCCGTCAACCAGGGCTACGACCGCAACCGCATCGCCGCCCACGAGATCGGCCACATCCTGGGCCTGCCGGACCGGCGGACCGGGCTGTGCACCGACCTGATGTCCGGCAGCAGCGCCCCGGTGTCCTGCCGCAACGCGAACCCCAGCTCCACCGAGGCGAGCCGGGTGAACTCGCTGTTCGCCGGCAGCCTGGCCGCGCCCGCCAGCACGACGTACACCTGGAGCGGCGACTCGGACATCGCGCCGTTGGTGGTCGGCGGCCGGCCGGCGTCGGAGAACTACCCGTTCATGGTGTACGTCTCCGGCTGCACCGGCACGCTGATCAAGGGCAACTGGGCGGTCACCGCCAAGCACTGTTCGACGCCGTCCTCGGTGCGGGTGGGCAGCATCAACCGCACCAGCGGCGGGACCGTCGTGCGGGTGACCCGGGCGGTCAACCACCCGAGCGTCGACGTCAAGCTGCTGCAACTGGCCAGCTCGGTGACGTACGCCCCGGCCCCGATCCCGAGCACCTCCGGCGCGGTCGGCACCGCCACCCGGATCATCGGCTGGGGTCAGACCTGCGCTCCCCGGGGCTGCGGGTCGGCGCCGGCGGTGGCCAACGAACTGGACACCTCCATCGTGGCCGACAGCCGGTGCTCCGGCATCAACGGCCCGTACGAGATCTGCACCAACAACACCAACGGCAATTCCGGCGCCTGCTACGGCGACTCGGGTGGTCCGCAGGTGCGCAAGGTCAACGGGGTGTGGAACCTGATCGGCGCGACGAGTCGGGCCGGCAACAACAACTCCACCTGCGCCACCGGCCCGTCCATCTATGTGGACCTGCCGTCCATCCGCTCGTGGATCTCCACTCAGGTCGGCGGCCTGCCCGTCTGACCGGCACTGACATCGCGGGCGGGGGCGCGCGACGCACGCGCCCCCGCCCGGGTGTGCCGGTGTCACCACGCGCTCGCCGGACGCGGTACGGTGCGTGGCATCTCGGCACATCGGAGGTCGCTTCATGCCTACCGTCGTCGTTCTCGCGCTGACCCTCGCCCTCGCCCCGGCGCCCTCGCCGTCGGCCACGTCGAATCCGCTCGGCGACATCATCGGTGGGGTCGGTCAGATCGTCGACGACCTGCTCGGCGGCGACCCGCCCAGTGCCGCTCCGACACCGAGCGCCACCGCGACCGGGGTGCCCACGCCCAGTCGGCCACCGGCCGCCGGTCAGCCCACCCCGGTGCGGACCACGGCGGTCCCGGCGCCCGCCGGTTCGGTGGGTGATGCTCCCGCACCCGCCGCCCCCGCCCCTGATCGCCGCCCCGTCGGCGAGAGCACCGACACCCGCGAGGTCGTCGTGCCCCAGCGCGACGGCGACACCCCCGAACCGGCCGCCCCGCCGGTGTTCGCCAGCCCCACCCGCGACGCCTGGCCACCCGCGTCGTACCTGTTGGTCGTCGTGCTGCTCGCGGTGCTGGCGCTGCTGCTCCTGCGCCGCCGGGCCCCGGCCCCCGCCGTTGCCGCACCCGCGCCGGACCCCGGTCCCGTGCCGGATTCCGGTCCCGCACCGGATCCCGGCCCGGTTCCGGACAACGACAACGTCAGCCGCCTGCCGACCAGCCTCAACGCCATCTACGAGATGGGTCGGCTGGATGAGCGACTCGAACAGGAACGGCGGCGGCGCACCTGATGGCACACCGCCGCCGACGGTCTCAGCGCGCCGGGTAGCCGCCCTCACGCCGGGGGATCTCGTCGTCGTACGCCCCGACCGGGCCGCTGTAGCGGGTCTTGCCCTTCGGGTACGGCCAGGCGTTCGCGGCGCAACCGTGCAGGCCCAGCGTCTGCTGCTGCATCACCGGCGCCGCCCGGCCCCGCCCGGGGCACCGCTCGTGGCCGTACCCGAGTTTGTGTCCCACCTCGTGGTTGACCATGTACTGCCGGTAGGTGTCGAGGCTCGCGCCGTACCGCGGCACCCCCTTGACCCAACGCGCCACGTTGAGCACCACCCGGGCACCGTTGCGGCACGAGGTGTAGGCGTCCGGCACGTCCTGGCAGAGCGTGTCACGGGTGCCGGGGGTCGCCAGGTAGATGGTGAAGTCGGTCGGTTCACCGGCACCGACCCGGCGCAGCCGCCACGCCCCGCCCGCCGTCCACCCGCGCGGGTCGTTCAGCGTCGTGGTGATCGCGGTCGCGATGTCAGCCGTCGCCAGGCCCTGGATGTCGCGCTCCACGGCGACCCGGTAGCGCAGCAACCGGCCGCCCGTCGCGCGTCCCGGCGTCGTCTCGCCGGACGCCACCGACCAGCGGTTACCGCCGGTGGCGGGGTAGGTCACCGGGATGACCGCTGGGGAACTGGACCGCACCTCGGTGGTCGCGCTCGGCCGCCCGGCGGGTGTCGCCGGCCCGGCGGGCAGCTCTCCGGCGGCGACCGGTTCGGTGGCCGGTTCCCCGGCGGCCGGCAGACCGCATCCGGTGAGCAACGCCATCACCAGCAGCGACGCCATCGATGCGGGACCCCAGCGGCGGGTAACCTTCGTCGACATGTCTCTCCCCTCGCGCAACGCTCGGTGGTGGCGCGGAGGAGAAGACGGGTGACCGGGGCGAAAAGTTGATGTGACCCAGCGCTCAACCTTTTGCCGGCCCCGCCCGTCTCTAGCTCTGTGGCACGGGGAGGGTTCGCGGTGGCGCGGGGGGACGCGGATTTCGTGGAGTTCGCGCGGGTGGCGTCCGCGCGACTGGTGCACGCCGCGTTCCTGATGACCGGCGACCACCACCAGGCCGAGGACGCCGCGCAGACCGCGCTGGTCCGTACCTACGCGTCGTGGTCACGGATCCACGACGACGACGCCTACGGGTACGCGCGCCGCACGCTGGTCAACCATCTGGTGGACGGGTGGCGACGGCCGATGCGGGAGTACCCGACCGACGAGGTGCCGGAGCGGCGGCGTGACGACGTGGCCGACGACGTGGCAACCCGGCGCTGGTTGATCGCCATCCTCGGTGCGCTCAGCCCTCGGGAGCGCGCCATCGTCGTCCTGCGCTACTACTTCGACCTGCCGGAGGCGCAGGTGGCCCGGGAACTTTCGGTATCCGTCGGCACCGTCAAGAGCACCAGTTCGCGGGCTCTGGAGAAGTTGCGCAGCGCCACCCCCCGGATGGCCGATGAGGAGGCGCGCCGATGAGCGAGCTGGAACGGCTCCGCCACGCCATGCGGGCGACCGAGCGTCCCGACGCGGGGCTCGATCTGAGCGCCGTGATGCGCGAGGGACGTCGGTTGCGTACCCGTCGGCGCGTCGCCGCGGCCGGGGCGGCGACGCTCGCGACCGGCCTGGCCGCCGCGGTCGTCGCGGTGGCGGTCGGCGTGTCCGGGCCGGGCGATCCGACGCCGACCGAGCCCCTGCCGCCGGCCGCTGTCGCTTCACCGACGGTTGCCGACTCGCCGACAGCGCAGAAGTCGCCGGACCGCACGCCACCGCCGACGCTGGCCAGCGACAGGCCGCTGGCGAAGCCCCTGGGCCAGTTGGTGGACAGCGGGGTACGGCACGGCAGCGAGCGCCGAATGTACTACTTCGTCCCGGTGTCCGTGCCCGGCCAACCCAAGGTGTCCATCGGCCTGGCCGCCGGTCGCCAAACCCCCGGCGGCTCGCTGACGACGGACATCCTGGTCAACGACGTCGAGGGCAGTGACCGCAGCGCCGGGTTCCACCAGATCGGCTACGACGAGAGGTCAGCCGCCGCGCCGGTGCCCACCTTCGGCTACTTCGTCGGCCCCGCCAAGCGGATCATCGGCACCGTCGACGGTCGGCAGGTCGACGCCCGGGTGACGCGGTGGAGTCTCGACAGCCAGGTGGTGATCTTCTGGTTCGATCCGGCGCACCTCACCCCGGGGGAGCGGCTGGACGGCATCATCGCCCGCGACGGCGGCGGCCGTCGACTCTGACGCGCTGCCGCCGCTCAGGCCAGCCGACGCTCGATGGTCACCGTCGTCCCCTCGGCGGTGGAGACCAGTCGCACGTCGCCGTAGGCGTTCATCAGCAGCGCGCCGCGCCCCCGGTCCATCGCCGGTCGGCGGTCCCGCCAGGTGCCGAAGTCCCGTACCGAGATCCGGACCAGGCCGCCACCCAGTTGGACGCGCACCCGCACCTCCGGGCGGCTGGGCCGCTGCGCGTGCTCGACGGCGTTGTTCATGGCCTCGGAGGCGGCGAGCAGGAGATCCTCCAGGACGTCCGGGTCAACGTCCAGCTCACCCAGGACGCCGCGCACGTCCCGACGCAGCGCCGCCGCCGAGGTGGGTTCGGACGGGTACGTCCACCCGACGTCCAGGAGATCGCCCAGCGCGTCCGGGTCGGCCGGCGTCGGCGCGAGCACCGCCGCGTCGCGGACGGGTTCGACAGCCGGGTCCGCCGTGACGGGGCCGACCGGGGCCGGGAGCGAAGGGGGAGCGGAGGCGGCGACGGTCGCCGGTTCGCCGCCGAGGGCCGCCGCGGGGGTACGGTCGCGGGCCCGGCGGATGCTGGCCCGGATCCGGGCGACCAGCTCGGCTGCGGCGAACGGCTTCACCAGGTAGTCGTCGGCGCCCAGGCTCAGGCCCTCCACGCTGGCCTCACCGCCGGCACGGGCGGAGAGCACCAGCACCGGCAGCGCCCGGGTCGCCGGGTCCGCCCGGAGCCGGCGCACCAGGTCGAAGCCGTCCATCACCGGCATCATCACGTCGGTCAGCACCAGGTCCGGCAGGTCGCGGTGGATCTCGTCGAGGGCCTGCTGACCGTCGGTGACCTCCCGCACCCGCCAGCCCTGCGCGGTGAGCAGCCGGGTGAGGTACGCCCGCATGTCGGCGTTGTCGTCGGCGAGCAGGATCCGGGCCCCGGCCAGCTCATCCGTGGTCGTTCGGGTCGCGGGGTCGGGTTCGGTCACCGCGTCGCTCGGTTCGGTGAGCCAGCCCACCGCCTCCTCGACGGCGGCCCGGGCCGCGTCACCCCGCCCGCCGACCGTCGGGCCGCTGACCGCGGTGCGGTGCGTCGCCGACCACGGCAGCGTCACAGTGAACCGGCTGCCGACGCCCACCTGGCTGGTCACTCGGACGTCGCCGCCCTCCAGCCGGGCCAACTCGTGCACCAGGGCCAGACCGATGCCCGTGCCCTCGTGACTGCGCGAGCGGGCGCCGCGTACCCGATGGAAGCGTTCGAAGAGTTTCGGCAGGTCCCGTTCCGCGATGCCGATGCCGGTGTCCGCGACGGTGAGACGCACCTCCTCGTCGTCGGCGTCGAGGGTGACCCGGATGCGGCCGATGAAGGTGTACTTGAGGGCGTTGGAGAGCAGGTTCGTGACGATGCGTTCCCAGTTGACCGGGTCGACAGAGACCGGCCGGGGCAGCGGTGGGCAGCTCACCTCGAGGGTCAACCCGGCCCGCTCGACGGCGGCCCGGAACACCCCGGCGAGCTCGGCGGTCAGCGCGGCCAGGTCGACCACCCGGGCGTCGCTGCGCGCCCGCCCGGCCTCCAGGCTGGAGAAGGTGAGCAGGCTGTTGACGAGCGTCAACAGTCGCGTCGCGTTACGCCAGCCGGTCTCCACCCGCTCCCGCTGCACCGGTGCCAGCGGCGCGGTGGCGTCGGTGAGGGCGTCGGTCAGCGGGCCGAGGATGAGGGTCAGCGGGGTACGGAACTCGTGGCTGACGTTGGCGAAGAAGTCGGTCTTGAGGCGGTCCAGTTCCGCCATCGCCTCGATGCGGCGCCGCTCCTCCTCGTACTCCTGGGCGTTGCGCAATGCCACCGAGATCTGCTGGGCGAGGAGCTGGTGGAACGAGCGGTACGCCTCGTCGAGCCCACGGCTGGGGCTCACCCCGGCGAGCAGGACGCCGCGTGGCTGACCCTCGTCGGCGGAGGACAGCGGCAGCGCCAGCGCGGTGCGGACCGGGTCGTCCCACGGGCCGGCGGGCAGCGGCAACCTGTCGGCGACGTCGGTCACCTCGGTCGCCCGGCCCTCGGCCGCGTCCGCCAGCCCCCAGGCGTACGCGGACGGGCCCGGGTCGGTCAGCTCGACGGCGTCCGGCAGGGTCTGGGCGTGCCGCCGGTCGCCGCCGGTGCAGGCGATCCGGCGCAGTGTCGTGCCGTCGCGCAGGTAGATGGCGGCGAACGGCACGTCCAGGGGGTGGTCGTCGATCACGCCGACCAGCCGTGCGCCGGTGGCGTCCACGTCGACGGTGCGCCCGTCGCCGAGCACTGACAGGTCGCGCAGGAGGCGCAGCCGACGTTCGCCGATCACCTGCTGGGTGACCTCGCTGCACACGGTCAGCACGCCGACGGTGCGCCCGTCGTCGTCGCGGGCGGGGGCGTGCGAGACGCTGAAGTACGCCTCTTCGCGGTAGCCGGCCCGGCTGAGCAGCAGTTGCAGCGCGGGGACCCAGCTGGCCACCGAGGTCGCCATGGCCTCCTCGACCAGTGGGGCGAGCACGTCCCAGACCTCGGCCAGGGTCACCCGCACGTCGTCGCCGAGAGCGGCGGGGTGCTTGTCACCGATCAGCGCCGAGTAGGCGTCGTTGTAGAGCTGGGAGTAGTTCTCGCCCCAGAGCAGCAGCATGGGGTACCGGGAGGAGAGCACCATCCGGACGGCGGCGCGCAGGCTCTGCGGCCATTCGCTGACCGGGCCGAGCGGGGTGCGGGCCCAGTCCAGCTCGGCCATCAACCGCCCGGTTTCGCCGCCGCCGAGGAACAGGTCGCTGCTGGGTCGTGTCACGCTCGATCCGACCCCATCGCAAGCCCCCGTTCCGGGCCTGACGACCCCTGCCGCGTTACCTACCCATCCTGACACTTCTACTCAGCTGTGCTGACGCCGGTACCCACCGTCGAACCGGCGGCGGTTCGGGACGAACGACCGATGCCTAGTACATCGACATCTGTAATTGTCTCGGGTATCCCTCCGACCCCGAGGAGCCCCCATGAGAGGCAGAACGCTGAGCGCGAGAATCGCGCTCGCCGTGTTCGCCGCGACGACCGTGACGCTGGCCGCCCAACCGGTGACCGCGTCACCCCCGACCGCCACGACGGTGGCCCGGCCGATCGCCGGGTCCGTCGCCGCACTCGCAGCGCCGGACATCTCCGTCAGCAACGTCCAGGCGCACCTGACCCAGTTCAACGCCATCGCCACCAGCAACGGTGGCAACCGACGGGCCGGCTCGGCCGGCTACACCGCCTCGCTCACCTACGTCAAGACCAGGCTCCAGTCGGCCGGCTACACCGTCAGCGAGCAGTACTGCTCCAGTTGCACGTATCCCTCGAACAACCTCATCGCCGAGTGGCCCGGCGGCCCGGCCGACCAGGTGGTCATGTTCGGCGCGCACCTGGACGGCGTCTCGGCCGGTCCGGGCATCAACGACAACGCCACCGGCTCGGCGACCCTGCTGGAGAACGCGCTGGTCCTGGCCGCGCAGAACCCGACGATGACCAAGCGGGTGCGGTTCGCCTGGTGGACCGACGAGGAGCAGGGGCTCAACGGCTCCCGGTTCTACGTCAACTCGCTCACCAGCACCCAGCGCGGCTACATCAAGGGTTACTACAACTTCGACATGGTCGGCTCGGTCAACGGCGGCTACTTCATCAACCGGGTCACCTCGACCACCGCGGCGCCGCTGAAGGCGTACTGGGACTCCCTGGGCCTGCAACCGGAGGAGAACGTCGAGGGGCAGGGCCGCTCCGACGACTACTACTTCCAGCAGGCCGGCATCCCCACCTCGGGCTACGCCGCCGGCGCCAGCGCCCGCAAGACCAGCACCCAGGCGGCCAAGTGGGGTGGCACCGCCAACTCCGCGTACGACCCGTGTTACCACCGGTCCTGTGACACCACCGCCAACGTCAGCGCCACGGTGCTGAACCGGGCGGCCGACGGTGTCGCGTACGCGCTGTGGCAGCTCGCCGTGAGCGGCGGGACCCCGAGCTGCACCGGCGGTCAGGTGGTCGGCAACGGTGGCTTCGAAAACGGCAGCACGCCGTGGACCGCATCCTCCGGGGTGATCACCAACTCCAGCAGCAAGCCGGCCCGGACCGGGTCGTACAAGGCGTGGCTCAACGGGTACGGCAGCACCCGCACCGAGACCCTGTCCCAGTCGGTGACCGTGCCGGCCGGGTGCGCCAGCTACACGCTGTCGTTCTGGACGCGCATCGACACCGCCGAGACGACCACGTCCACGGCGTACGACAAGCTGACCGTGCGGATGGGCTCGACCACGCTGGCGACGTACTCGAACCTCAACGCCTCCAGCAGTTACGTCCAGCGCACGCTCAACGTGGCTGCGTACGCCGGGCAGACGGTGACGCTGACGTTCACCGGCACCGAGGACTCCTCGCTGCAGACCAGCTTCGTGATCGACGACGTGACGTTGCAGGCGAGCTGACCGCGTACCCGAAAACGGGCCGCCACCGGTTCTCGCCGGTGGCGGCCCGTCGCGTCGTGGTCAGGGAAGCTGGGGGTAGAGCGCGGCGACACCGCCGGCCAGCCCGGCCTGTACCCGCCGACTGACGTCGTCGGCGACGATCTCGTACGCGTCGGCCTCGACGCCGTCGACCGCGATCTTGGCGATCTCCGCCGGGTCGGACTTCGGGCCGGTGATGTCGGCGGCCATGTCGGTGTCCAGGTAGCCGACGTGCAGGCCGGCGACCCGGACGCCCTGGTCGGCGAGGCGCACGCGCACGCCGTTGGTCATCGACCACTGCGCGGCCTTGGCGACGCCGTAGGCCCCGTGGATCGGGGAGCTGAACCAGGACAGCACGGAGAGCACGTTGAGGATTGTCCCGCCGCCGTTGCCGGCGATGATCGGCGCGAACGCCCGGACCATCGACAGTGTGCCGAGGTAGTGGGTCTCCAGTTCCTGCCGCAGCACGTCCAGGTCGCCGTCGAGGAGGTCGGCTCGGAAGTCGGTGCCCGCGTTGTTGATCAGCAGGTTCACGTCGCCGGCCAGCGCGGCGGCGGCGGCCACCGATGCGGGGTCGGTGATGTCGAGGCGTACCGGCGTCACGCCGGGCAGGTCGACGCGGTCGGGGTTGCGGGCGCCGGCGTAGACGGTGGCGCCCCGGGCGAGGAGTTCGGCGGCCAGGTGGCGGCCGAGGCCACGGTTGGCGCCGGTGACGAGGGCGGTGCTTCCAGCGAGCTTCATGGCCGTCACGCTATCCGAGCTGACTTCTGTTGGGCAAAGTCAGCTATCTCACCGGAGCGGGCGAGCGAATCGGGAATACGACCCGGACGCGCCCACAGCCGGACCGGTGACGACTCGTATCCTTTCCGCGAACCTCCGTACGAGCCGAGATGGGAGACGGTGTGAGCAACCAGGCCGAAACGTTGGAATTCCAGGCCGAGGCGCGTCAGCTCCTCCAGTTGGTGGTCCACTCGATCTACTCGAACAAGGACGTCTTCCTGCGGGAACTCATCTCGAACGCGTCCGACGCACTGGACAAGCTCCGGCTGGCCACCCTCATCGACAAGGACCTCGTCGCCGACACCGACGACCTGCACGTCGCCCTGGAGATCGACCGCGACGCCCGCACCCTCACCGTGCGGGACAACGGCATCGGGATGACCCGCGACGAGGTCGTCCAGCTGATCGGCACGATCGCCAAGTCGGGCACCGCCGAGCTGCTGCGCCAGCTGCGGGAGTCCGCCGACGCCCACGCCAAGCAGGACCTCATCGGCCAGTTCGGCGTCGGCTTCTACGCCGCGTTCATGGTCGCCGACCGGGTCACCCTGCTGACCCGCAAGGCCGGCGAGACCGGCGGCACCCGCTGGGAGTCCGCCGGCGAGGGTACGTACTCGATCGAGACGGTCGACGAGGCGCCGCAGGGCACCGCTGTGACACTGCACCTCAAGCCGGCCGACACCGAGGACAACCTGCACGACTACACCGCCGAGTGGACCGTCCGCGACATCGTCAAGCGCTACTCCGACTTCATCGCCTGGCCGATCCGGATGAGCGTGGAGCGGCCCGGCGCCGACGGTGAGGCCCCCACCAGCGAGGTGCAGACCCTCAACTCCATGAAGGCCCTCTGGGCGCGACCCCGCGACGAGGTCGACGCCGCCGAGTACAACGAGTTCTACAAGCACGTCAGCCACGACTGGGCCGACCCGCTCGAGGTCGTGCACATGAAGGGCGAGGGCACCTTCGAGTACGAGGCGCTGCTGTTCCTGCCCAGCCACGCCCCACTGGACCTGTTCTCCCCACAGGGCCGCCGTGGCGTGCAGCTCTACGTCAAGCGCGTCTTCATCATGGACGACTGCGAGGCGCTGGTCCCGACGTACCTGCGCTTCGTCAAGGGCGTGGTCGACGCGCACGACCTGTCGCTGAACATCTCCCGGGAGATCCTCCAGCAGGACCGGCAGATCCAGATCGTCCGCCGCCGCCTGGTCAAGAAGATCCTCGCCACGGTCAAGGACCTCAAGGCCAACCACGCCGAGCGCTACCGCACCTTTTGGACCGAGTTCGGCGCGGTGGTCAAGGAAGGGCTGATCGACGACACCGACAACCGGGACACCCTGCTGGACATCCTGTCGGTGGCCTCCACCAACGACCCGGCCGAGCCCACCGACCTGGCCGGCTACGTGTCCCGGATGAAGGACGGCCAGAGCGACATCTGGTACGCCACCGGCGAATCCCGGGCCGCCATCGAGAACTCGCCGCACCTGGAGGCGTTCCGGGCCAAGGGGCACGAGGTGCTGCTCCTCACCGACCAGGTCGACGAGGTGTGGGTCGAGCGGGTCGGCACGTACGACGGCAGGACGCTGCGCTCGATCGCCAAGGGCGAGATCGACCTGGACACCGACGAGGAGAAGCAGCAGGCCGAGGCCGAGCGTGAGCAGCAGCGACAGGAGTTCGCGGCGCTGCTCGACTGGCTGGGGACCACCCTCACCGACAGTGTCCGGGAGGTGCGCCTGTCATCGCGGCTGACCACCTCGCCGGCCTGCGTCGTCGGCGACGCCCACGACCTCACCCCGACCCTGGAGAAGATGTACCGGGCGATGGGGCACGAGATTCCGCCGACCAAGCGGATCCTGGAGATCAACCCCGGGCACCCGCTGGTGTCCGGGCTGCGCAAGGCCCACGAGCAGGGCAGCGACCAGGCGGCCCTGACCGAGACCGCCGAGCTGCTCTACGGCTTGGCGGTGCTGGCCGAGGGTGGCGAGCTGACCGACCCGGCCCGCTTCACCCGGACGCTCGCCGACCGGCTGGCCCGCACCCTGTAACCGGCGGCCGACCGACAACAGGTGAACGCTCGGCCGGATCGCCGGCCGAGCGTTCACCTGGGTGGTGCCGGAGCAGCTCGGGTGCCTGCGACCCGTCAGGCCGCGGAGGCGGCCTTCGACCCTCGGTGCGACGCCGCCGGGCCGGCGTTCCAGCCCCATCGCGGCGCCGGCACCGAGGAGTCACGACGTCCGTCCGGTTCGACGTCGTCACTGTCGGCTCCGTCGACGGTCAGCTCGACCGAGGCCGGGGTGCTGCGAGCCAGTCGCAGTGAGTGCTCGGCACCGGCACGCGCCACGCACGGCCACGACTGCCCGGCGCACTGAAGGTTGCGGCACCGGCCCTCGTCGTCCGGCTCGTGTGCGCTCAGCACGTCGACCGCCAACTGCCACAGCAGCGGGTCGGTCACGTCGTGCGGACGCTCGGCGGTGCGGCTCGGTCGGTTGCTGGTGTCGTCGGACATCATGGCCCCCCTCGTCAGGCTGTACCCCCCAAGGGTCACCCGTCAGCCGCCAGCTAAACCGCCGACCTGCTGTGATGTGTCTCTGCTCGCAACTCGACCGCGGACGCCGCACGCGTATCGGTCAGTCCGGCAGGAGTGGCATCTCCACCCCCGGCTCCCGGTTGAGCAACACCGCCCGGGTCAGCGCCGCCGATCCGAACCGGTCGCGGACCGCGTCCACCGCAGCGTCCAGATCGGAACCGGCGTCAGGCTGGAACGGCAGCTCAGGCTGGACGGGGTTGTCGTCGAGATTGCCCACCGAGACACCGATCAGGGTGACACCACGGCGATCGATCTCGGGCAGCGCCGCGCGCAGCAGCGCACGCGCGGCGGCGAGCAGTGGCGTGGTGTCCGCCGTCGCCTTCCCCACCGTGTGCGAGCGGGTCGCCCGGGTGTAGTCGCCGAAGCGCAGCCGCAACACCACCGTGCGGCCGGACCGTCCGGCCGCCCGCATCCGCCGGCTGACCCGGTCGACCAGGCCGGCGAGGATGGCCTCCAACTCCGTCGAGGCGTGCGGGGTGCGACTGAGGGCGTGCTGCGCGCCCATCGACCCGCGCCGCCGCCCCACCTGCACCGCCCGGGGGTCGCGGTTGTGCGCCAACGCGTGCAGGTGCCGGCCGGCGCCCGCCCCGAGCATCGACACCAGCGCCGCCTCGCCGAGGCGGGCCACCTCCCCGACCGTACGGATCCGGCGCTCCCGCAACTTGGCGGCAGTGACCGGGCCGACTCCCCAGAGCCGTTCCACCGGCAGTGGATGCAGGAACGCCAGCTCATCGTCCGGCGCGACCACCAGCAGGCCGTCCGGTTTCGCCACAGCGCTGGCCACCTTGGCCAGGAACTTCGTGCGGGCCACCCCCACCGTGATCGGCAGGTGGACCTGGTCGCGGACCTCCCGGCGCAGCCGTTCGGCGATCTCGGCCGGCGGCCCGACCAGCCGCCCCAGCCCACCCACGTCGAGGAACGCCTCGTCGATGGAGAGCCCCTCGACCAGCGGCGTGGTCTGCCGGAAGATCTCGAAGACCGCGCGGCTCGCCGCCGTGTACGCCGACATCCGGGGCGGCACCACTATCGCGTCCGGGCAGAGCCGACGCGCCTGCTGGCCGCCCATCGCGCTGCGGACACCCCGCGCCTTCGCCTCGTAGCTGGCCGCGAGCACCACCCCACCACCGACGATCACCGGTCGGCCCCGCAGGCGCGGGTCGTCGCGCTGCTCGACCGACGCGTAGAACGCGTCCAGGTCGGCGTGCAGGATGCTGGCGCCGGGCGACACGTACACATGTTCGCATGGCGCCCGGCCGATGCGGCAGTGAGCTGGGCGAACGCCCGATCAGTCGAGGCAGAACTCGTTGCCCTCGGGGTCGGCCATGATGAGGTGACCGGCGGCCAACGGGGGAGTGGGCTCGTGCCGGCCGAGGCGCTTCGCGCCGTGCGAGACGAGCCGTTCGGCCTCCGTCTCCAGGGCCGCCATCCGCGCGTCACCGGTCAGCCCGGGGGCGGCCCGGACGTCGAGGTGGACGCGATTCTTCACCTGCTTGCGTTCCGGCACCCGCTGGAAGAACAGCCGTGGTCGCGCGCCCTCGGGGTCGACCACCGCCGACGCGTCGTTGCGGTTCTCCGGCGGCACACCCATCGCCTCCAGCGCCTGGTCCCAGGATTCGAAGTCTCCGGGTGGGGCCTGCACCTGGTAGCCGAGCGCCTCGGCCCAGAACGTGGCCAACCGGGCCGGGTCGGCGCAGTCGAAGGTGATCTGCACGTCGCGGATCACGGCGGATCCCTGGTGTCTGATCTGGTCGGTCATGAACTGAGCCTCTCGCGGATAGCGGACAGGGTTGTTCCGCTATCCGTGCAACGATCGACGAATGACCGTCGAGGCGACGACCGAGCGGGTGCTGCGCCTGCTGGCGCTGCTGCAACGACGACCGTCCTGGACGGCCGCCGAACTCGCCGTCGAGCTGGGGGTCACCGGCCGTTGCGTGCGCCGCGACGTGCAGCGCCTGCGGACGCTCGGTTACCCCGTGCACGCCGTCTCGGGCGTCGGCGGTGGCTACCAACTCGGTGCGGGCACCCGGCTGCCGCCGTTGCTCCTCGACGACGAGGAGGCGATCGCCACGGCGGTCTCGCTGCGGCTGGCCTCCGGCGGCACCGTCGCCGGGGCGGGCGAGGCGGCGCTACGGGCACTCGCGAAGCTCGACCAGGTGATGCCGTCGCGGCTGCGCGCCGAGGTGCGGGCGGTGCACGGCGCCACCGACACCCTCATCGGCCCGGTCGCCGAGATCGACGCGGAGCTGCTGGTGACGCTGGCCCGCGCCTGCCGGGACGGGGTGCGCGTTCGGTTCGACTATCCCGGCCGGGGCGCCGGGGGCCAGGAACGGACTGTCGAACCGATCCGGATGGTCACCACCGGCCGCCGCTGGTATCTGATGGCCTGGGACGTCGACCGCGACGACTGGCGGACGTTCCGGCTGGACCGGATGCGGGCGGTGGTGGCGACCACCTGGCGGTTCCGGGCCCGCGAGCACCCCGATCCGGTGGCCTTCGTGCAGCGGGCGGTGACCGGGGCGCCGTACCGGTACCTCGCCCGGGTGCGCGTGCACGCCCCGGCCGACCAGCTGCGCGAGGTGGTCCCGCCCCAGGTGGGACGGGTCGAGGACGATCGTGACGGGTGGTCGGTGCTGGTCCTCGGCGGCGACAGCCTGGACTGGCTCGCCGCGCACCTCGCCCGGCTGAGTTACGAGGTCGAGGTGTTGGAGCCTGCCGAGCTGCGCGAGGCCGCGGGCCGGCTGGCCCGTCGCCTCGCGGTGCTGGCCGGTGCGACGTCGGAGCCCGACGCGCGGTGACGCAGCGTGTAGTGCCGCAGCGACACCGGGCCGCCGTCGGGAGCGGTCCACGGCGCCGTGCTCGTGCCGACGCACCGCCATCCCGCGCGCTCGTACAGCGCGACGGCCGCGGTGTCACCGGCGGCCACCTCCAGCACCAGGTCCGTCGCGCGTGTGGCCGCCCACCGGCGGGCCCGGTCCAGCAGCGCGCTGCCCAGCGCCAACCCCCGGGCTTTCGGCACCACGAAGAGACGGGCGACCTCGGCCGTCGGCGGGGCCAGCGGCCCGCCCGCCGGATCGGGCAGCCGGTGCACGGCGATGTGACCCACGACGGCAGCGTCGTCATCGACTGCCACCCAGGCCCGCGCCGGCTGCGGCTCGCGGAGCCAGCGGTGCGGGTCGGCGGGCCAGTTCAGCGGGTACCTGTCGACCCGGTGAACCTCGGTGAGCGCCGCGACGCAGCCGTCCAGGTCGGTGGCGCGCCGCCGGCGGATGCCCGGTGGGTTCACAGGTCGTCGAACGGGCTGGCGTAGCGGAACTCGCCCCGGATCGACTCGTTCCAGGCGTGCAGTGGCCGAGCCATGAAGTACTGCGGCCCCCACGGTTGCGGTGGGGTGACACCCAGCTCGACGGCGGGCCGGAACCCGAAACGCGGGTAGTAGTCGGGGTGCCCGAGCAGCACCACCAGCGGCTCGTCCCGCGCGTCGGCCGCGCCGAGCACCGCGTGCATCAACGCGCTGCCGACGCCGCGCCGCTGCCAGTCCGGCAGCACTCCCAGCGGCCCCAGGCCCAACGCCACCGCCGCGCCGCCCACCAGGCCGCGGGTGGCCACCACGTGACCGACCACCTGGCCGTCCGAATCGACCGCCACCAGGGAGTACGCGGGCAGCCAGCCCTCGTCGACGCGCAGCGCGTCGACGAGCGTCGCCTCGACCGGTACGCCGTCACCGCCATCGGCCTTGGCGAAGGCCGCGGAGTGCACCGCGCGAATCGCGTCGACGTCGGCGGGTGTCTCGCGTCTGATCAGCACCGCGCCACCATAGACGCGGTGAGTTGCCGGCTCCACGCGATTATCGCCGGCACCGATCTGCCGGCGGTCGTCGTGGATGGCGGTCGTGGTGGGCGGCGGCCACCGGTGGGCGGCGGTCGCCGCTGGGTGGTGGTCGTGATGGGTGGTGGTCGCCGGTGGGTGGTGGTCGCCGGTGGGTGGCGGTCGCCGGTGGACGGCGGGCGGCACTTCGCGGACATGGCGGGGAGATCCGCGATCCGCGATCCGCGATCCGCGATCCGCGATCCGCGATCCGCGATCCGCGATCCGCGATCCGCGATCCGCGATCCGCGATCCGCGATCTCAACCGACGGCAGTGGCGGAGGGTGGGGCGCTGCCGCCCTGCGGCGCCTCCGGGACCATCAGTCGGATGATCTCCGCCCGGTCGGCGGGCGAGGGCAGCCCCCATTCCGGCCGGTAGCCGTACACCTCGTGCAGTGGCGTGGAGCTGGTGCGGCCGTCCAGGATCTCCACGGCGTCGGTGCCGATCAGGCCGGGGTGTTCGACGCCGCAGGCCTCGGCGACCTTGGTCAGGTCCCGGCGCAGGGTCCGCACGTAGTTGGCCGCCCGGACCGACTTCGACGCCGGGTCCAGGCCACGGGCGAGCCACGCGTTCTGTGTGGCGACACCGGTCGGGCAGGTGTCGGTGTGGCACTTCTGCGCCTGGATGCAGCCGATCGACAGCATCGCCTCCCGACCGACGTTGACCAGGTCGCAGCCGAGCGCGAACGCCACGATGGCGTTGTCCGGCAGGCCGAGCTTGCCGGCGCCGACGAAGACCACCTGCTCGTGCAGGCCGTGCTCGGCGAAGATCTTGTACACCCGGGAGAAGCCCTGCTGGAACGGGAGCGACACGGAGTCGGTGAAGATCAGCGGTGCGGCGCCGGTGCCGCCTTCACCGCCGTCGATCGTCACGAAGTCCACACCACGGCCGGTGTCCCGCATCAGGGTGGCCAGCTCCTGCCAGAAGCCCAGGTCACCCACGGCCGACTTGATGCCGACCGGCAGACCTGTCTCGGCGGCCAGCAGCTCCACCCAGTCGAGCAGGCTGTCGCAGTCGGAGAACTCGGCGTGCCGGGACGGGCTGACGCAGTCCTGACCGGCCGGGATGCCCCGGGTGGCGGCGATCTCGGCGGACACCTTCGCCCCGGGCAGCAACCCACCGAGGCTCGGCTTGGCGCCCTGGCTCAGCTTGATCTCCAACGCCTTGACCGGGGCCCCGGCGACCAGGTCCCTCAGCCGGTCGAGGCTGAACCGGCCGTGCTCGTCGCGGCAGCCGAAGTACGCCGTGCCGAGTTGGAAGACCAGCTCACCACCGTTGCGGTGGTACGGCGACAGGCCGCCCTCACCGGTGTTCTGCAGGCAGCCGGCGAGGGCCGCACCCTTGTTGAGCGCGGTGACGGCGTTGCCGGACAGCGAGCCGAAGCTCATCCCGGAGATGTTGACGACCGACTCGGGGCGGAACGCCCGGGCCCGCCCCCGTGCCGCGCCGAGCACCTTCGCGCAGGGCAACCGCACATCGTGCCCGGCGGCCGGTGACGACGGCGGCACGGCACGGCCGAACGTACGGTGCTTGATGATCGGGTACCCGGGGGTGTATTCGATGTCGTTGTCCGTACCGAAACCGAAGTAGTTGTTCTCCTGCTTGGCCGACGCGTACACCCAGCGGCGCTGGTCGCGGGTGAACGGCCGCTCCTCGTTGTTGCCGGCCACGATGTACTGCCGAAGCTCCGGCCCGATCGTCTCCAACAAATAGCGGGCGCGGCCGAGGATCGGGAAGTTGCGCAGCAGCGCGTGATCGCGCTGGATCAGGTCCCGCGCGGCGAGCGCCGCGACGGCGGTGGCGACGGCGGGTACGGCTCGACGGGCCCAGGTCATGCCCGGGAGTCTTTCCGCCCGGGCGGCGGATCAAACCGGTGAGCTGGCTGGTGGCGGTGCGGGTGCCCCCACACCGCCACCGGACGCTCAGCGGTGCCGGAACGACTCGCGGACCGATCCGCCGACGATCGTGCACCACGTGCTCGTGCTGAGCTTGCCGTTGCGCGGCAGCCCGTGCAGCGCCTGGAGCTCTTGCACCGCGCTCCGGGTGGCGTGGTCGTACGCCCCGGTCACGGTGACCGCGTACCCCTTGGTGGCGAGGATTTCCTGCACGGCAGTCACCGGCGCTCCGCTGGCGTGCTGGTCCAGCTCCGGCACCAGGGTTTCCCAGGTCGGGGTGGTGAGAGTGGCGTCCACGTCCACAGCGATGCCGTTGCGGGCCTGCCAGTCCTGCACGGCCGCGACGGTCGCGGCGTCGAACGTGCCGCTGACGGTCACCGGGTAGCCCCGGAAGGCGAGCAGGTGCTGCACCACCCGGACCGAGGGGGAGTTGACGAAGCGCCACAGGTCCGGCCAGCGGCGCGCCGGCACGTCACCGAGCGTGGTGCCGAGGGCGGCGTGCACGCGCCGCCGCAGCTCGGGGAACTGCCGGTAGAAGGCCGCGCCCGGGCACTCGGTGGTGCGGAAGTCCCAGTGGCCGAAGATGTCGTGCGCGTGCAGCCCGTACTGCCGGCAGATCGCGACGCAGAGCTTGACCAGCGAGTCGGTCAACGCCTTCGGCGGGGTCTCGGTGACGTAGGTGCCCTCGTTCTCGATGCCGATCGCCCGGCCGTTCTCACCCGGGCAGTGCGCCGAGATCATCTGCCGGTCGCCGGCTTCGAGGCGCTCCAGACTGCCCCGGCGGCCCTCCAGCACGTAGCCGCCGCGGCTGACCGTGAAGTGCTGGCCGGTGTCCGACCAGCCGTTGCCGTCGATGTGCAGGTCCTGGCAGTCGTGGGCGAGCTTCACCGCCTGCTCACGGGAGTAGTCGGTGACGTTCGGGAACGCCATGTGGTGCACGATGATCTTGTTGGTGGCGATGGCGCTCACCGACAGCGGATCCTTCGGCGGGCGGGCGGCCCACTCGTCACAGCTGATGATCCAGTCCAGGTCGGTGCCCGGCGCGGCCTGCGCTGCGCCCGGGAAGGCGAGTTCGCTCCCGACGACGGCGACCGTGGCGGCGCCGAGACCGGCCCGCAGCAGCGTCCGGCGATCCACTTCGGAATGGTCGACGTGCATGGCATCTCCTCCTGCGGCCGACGGCGGGGGATGAAAAGTAGCTCCAGTGGCCGCACGTACCTCGGAGAATATTGCCAAGACTCGCCCGCGCGCTAGAGGGCCGGCAGAGCTCGTGATCACCGGTGTTTCCGCGCGCCGGGTCGGGGGTAGGTCGGGGCAGACCGATCCGGCTGCCCCTTAAGGAATGACCAGATGAGTGACAACGTCAGCGACGCGGTGGGCGACGCGCTCCGCTCGGTGATGCTCTTCCTGCCCAAGGCCGTCGCCTTCCTGGCGATCCTGGTGGCCGGATGGCTGATCGCCAAGGCGGTACTGAAGATCGTGGAGAAGGTCCTCGAACGGGTGGGCTTCGACCGCGCCGTCGAACGCGGCGGCATCCGCCGCGCGTTGAGTCGCTCCCGGTACGACGCCAGCGACATCGTCGCGAAGCTCGCCTACTACGCGGTGCTGCTGTTCACCCTCCAGCTCGCCTTCGGCATCTGGGGGCCGAACCCGATCTCCGACCTGCTCGGTGCGGTGATCTCGTGGCTGCCCCGGGCCTTCGTCGCGATCGTCATCGTCGTGGTCGCCGCCGCCATCGCCAACGCGGTCAAGGACATCATCAGCGGCGCGCTCGGCGGCCTGTCGTACGGCCGGGCGCTGGCCACCATCGCCTCGGTGTTCATCCTCGGCCTCGGCGTCATCGCCGCGCTGAACCAGATCGGGGTGGCCACCGCGGTCACCACTCCGGTGCTGATCGCCGTGCTGGCCACGATTGGCGGCATCCTCGTCGTCGGTGTCGGCGGCGGCCTGATCCGTCCGATGCAGAGCCGTTGGGAGTCGTGGCTGACCCGCGCCGAGCGGGAGTCGCGGCTGATCGCCGAGCACGCGCAGGCGTACCGGGCCGGCCGTCGCGACGCCGAGGCGGAACTGGCCCGCGCGTCGGCCCCCACCAGCGACCCGGAGGCCACCCAGGTGGTGACCCGGCCCGCCGACACCGACGCCACCCAGGTCGTGCGCTTCCCGGTCAGCTCTGGAACCGACGACACCACCCAGGTGGTCAGCCGCTCGGCCGACCCCGACGTCACGCAGGTGGTGGGTGCCGGTGCCGACTCCGACACGACCCAGGTGGTCACCGGCGGCACCGACCGCGCGGTGCCCGGGCAGCGCACCAGCGACGACAGCGAGACCACCACTGTCATTCCGCCGGTCGACCGGCGCTGACATCCGGCGTTACGGCGGGGCGGGATCGACCTGATCCCGCCCCGCCTCGCGTTCTGCGCACCGCCTCGCCTACCCGGCCCGGTTCGCGCTGCCCGGCACGCCGAAAGCGCTGGCCGCCACCGCGCCGGTTGTCTAGCATCGCGGGCATGACCTGGCGACATTGATCCACCGGCCTAGGCCGATCCCGTGGGCCACCACGGGCACCGCACGTCCGGTGTCCGTCTCCACTCCCACGGGAAGGCCCCATGATCTCCATCGTCTCGCGCGTGCCCGACCCGGCGGTCCGCCGGCTGACGGCGACCCTCTACGGGTACGCGTTCCTCAGCGACCTTGTCCTGCTCTACCCGCTGTACGTGGTGTTCTTCGCCGACACCGGGCTGTCGGTGGGGCAGATCGCGTCGCTGTTCGTCATCTGGTCGGCCGCCGGCATCCTGTTCGAGGTGCCCTCCGGCGCGTGGGCCGACGTGCTGTCCCGCCGGCTGCTGCTGTGCCTCGCCCCGCTGGTGGCCGCCGCCGGTTTCGCGCTCTGGGTGCTGCTGCCGTCGTACCCGGCGTTCGCTGGTGGTTTCCTGCTCTGGGGCGCCGCTGGCGCGCTGGTGTCCGGCGCCCTGGAGGCGTTGGTCTGGACCGAGCTGGACCGGCTCGGCGCGGTCGGCCGGTACGCCCGGGTGCTCGGGCGGGCGCGGACGGCGGGTGTGCTGGGCGTGGTGCTCTCCGGAGTGCTCGCCGGCCCGGTGCTCGCCGTCGGCGGGTATCCGGCGGTCGGCGCGGCCAGCGTGGCCGCCTGCCTGCTCGCCGCGATCGCCGCCACCCGCTTTCCGGAGCACCGCGCGCCAGCCGCCGCACGCGTCACGGTCGCCGAGCCGGTGCCGGCTGCCGGGCCGGTGAATGCCGCACCACCCCGGCCGGACCAGCCGGACACCGCGCCACCGGCGGGCCCGGACGAGCCGGACAGCGTCCCGCCGGCGGGCCCGGACGACGATGCCGACCTGGGATGGTGGGACACGCTGCGGGCCGGGGTGGCGCAGGTCCGCACCCGCGCGCCAGTGCGGTCGGCAGTGCTGCTGGTGGCGGTGGTCGCCGCCGACTGGGGTGCCCTGGACGAGTACACCCCGCTGCTCGCCCTGGACACCGGTGTCGGGGCGCAGGCCGTCCCACTGCTGCTCCTGCTGCTCTGGGCCGGGGTGACAGTCGGTGGGCTGCTCGCCCCGGCGGGGGAGCGGCTGGGCAGCCGAGGGTACGCCGCGCTGCTGGGGCTGGTCGGCGTCGCGCTGGCCGGCGGTGCACTGCTGCGGCACCCGGCGGGGTTCGTGCTGATCGCGGTGGCCTTCGGCGCGGCGCAGCTGGCCACCGTGCTGGCCGACGCCCGGTTGCAGGCCCGGATCACCGGCACCAGCCGCGCCACCGTCACATCCCTGGCCGGGATGGCCACCGACGTGCTGATCATCGTGACGTACGCCGGCTACGGCCTGCTCGCCACGGCGGCCGGTAACGCGGTGGCGTTCGCGCTGACCGCCGGGGCGTACCTCGTGGTGGCGCTGGTGCTGCTGACCCGCCGCCGGCGCCGGGCGGTGGTGCCCACCGGTGTGGTCGCGGCGGTGACGCCCGGCCGGCACTGACCGGGGCCCGGCGGCGGCCCGAGGGGGTCGCCGCCGGGCCGTGTGGTCAGCCGTCCAGGTGCAGGAACGACCACTGGTGGCCGTCGAGGTCCCGGAAGCCACGCATGTACATCGGCCCGTTGGCCATCCCCGGCCCGAGCGACTCGCCACCGGCGACGGCCGCCTGGTCGACCAGCTCGTCGACCTGCCCCCGGCTCTGCGCCGACAGCCCGACGATGACCTCCCGGCTGGTCGCCGTGTCCGGGGTGGCGACACCGGTGAACCTCTCGAAACCCGAGCGGAGGTGCAGCACCAGTCGGGTGGTGTCGGAGATGGTGAGCACCATGCTGTCGCCGTCCGGCTCGCTCTGGTCGCTGGTGAAGCCGATCGCCCGGTAGAACTCGGCGGCGGTGGTCAGGTCGCGCACCGGCAGGTTGATGAACGTCATGGTCATCGGTGGCCTCCGTCCGTTTCGAGCAGTGCCTTCAGCGCGGCGAGTCGTTCCCGCCAGTACGCCTTCAGCTCCGCGGCCTGCTCAGCCCCGGTCAGCTTCTCGTGCAGGACGCTGACCCGGGTCTTTGACTCGCCGACAGCGTCGATGCCGACGACTATCCGGGTCGGGCCACCGGCCCAGTCGGCCCGGAAGATCCGGGGCGCGGTGGCGGTGCGGACGCGTACCTCGACGTCGGGCAGCCAACGGGCGCTCTCGCCGGTCTTCGCCATCCGGGTCCGAACCCGGGCCTTGAACGATCTCTGGGTGGTCATCACATGCTCCCGGTCAACGGCACGGTCACCGGGACTCACGCTCCCGCCGACCCCGCCGGAGTGGGGCATGTGGCACCACGTCCCGAGGGCTCCAGGCCCCCTTTGCCTCCGCGTTGCCGGCGGCGTGAGCGCCGGGAGGGAGGTGCGGCGCAGGACGACGCCGACGTCATCGTACGCCCCGACCGGCCGTCGGCGCAGCCGTCAGGGCTGGTCACCGTCGAGGTAGACCCACCGGCCGTCCTCGCGGACGAACCGGCTGTGTTCGGTCACCGTGCCGGGCCGGCCCCCGTGCCGGTAGTGGGCGTGGAAGCTCACCGTGCCGGCGGCGTCGAGTAGGCCGCCCCGCTCGGTCCGCACGATCTCCAGTCGGGTCCACCGCTGCCCCGGGTCGAGCTCCAGGGCGGCCGGCCGGGTCGACGAGTGCCAGCTGCGCAGCAGGTAACCGGAGTCGCCGAGGGCGAAGGCGCTGAACCGGGAGCGCATCAGGGCCTCGGCCGTCGCCGGGGCGTCGCCCGCGTGCGCCGGGGCGCAGCAGTCCGCGTACGCCCGGCCGGAGCCGCACGGGCACACCCGTCCCGTCGTCGCGTTCGCCCGCCGGCGTCCCGCACCCTTGCCCACGTCGCTATCCTTCCGTACCCGTTCTAGTCCAGCGGCACCGGCAGCGGCACCGGCCGCTTGGCCACCCGGTCGTCGCCCGAGGACCGGCCGCTCAGGTGCCGGACCAGCCAGGGCAGCAGGTGCCGGCGGGTCCAGGCCAGCTCGGCGCCGAACACCTCACCCCGGCGTCGCCGCGCTGCGGGTGGCAACGGTTGCGTCCAGGAGTCGTCGAAACCGGGCAGACCCGCCGTGTACGCCAGCGCGGCGGCGATCCGCTCGTGCCCGGCGCTGTTGGCGTGCAGCCGGTCGTCGCTCCACAGCCGGGGATCGGAGGAGACCGGGTGGGCACCCAGGTCGAGGAGGGTGGCGCCGGTCCGCGCGGTGGCGGCCCGCAGCGCCTCGTTGAGCGCCAGCATGCGACCCCGCAGGGGCCGGGCCAGCGGCATCACGGGCGCCGGGTCCGGCATCGTGAACGTCAGCACGGTGGCCCCCTGATCGACGAGCGCCTGCTGCATCGCCGCCACATCACCGGCGACCTGGTCCGCGTCGAAGGAGGGGCGCAACACGTCGTTCATGCCGGCGACGACGGTAGCCAGGTCGGGGGCCAGGTCGAGGGCGGGCTGGAGCTGCTCGGCCCGGATCAGCGCGGTGGTCCGGCCACGGATGGCCAGGTTCGCGTATTCCAGACCGCCCTGGGCGCGGGCCACCGCCAGGGCGAACCGGTCGGCCCAGCCCCGGTAGCCGCCGGCGCCGTCCGGGTCGTCGAGCCCCTCGGTGGTGCTGTCGCCGATCGCCACGTACCGCTGCCACATCACCCGGGCGAGGTTAGCCCTCCGGCACCTCGGGCAGACCGTCGACCGGTCGACAACGACAGTTGACGATGGTTCCTAGACTCGCGACATGACGCGAGCCCCTGCGGTGGCACTGGCCCCGAACGTCTGGCGTATCCCCACTGTCGGCCGTTCGGCCGTCAACTCGTACGCCTTCGTCGACGACGACGGCAGCGTCACACTTGTCGACTGCGGGCTGGCCAAGGCGCCGGCCCGGATCGTGCGCGGGCTGGCGGCGATCGGCAAGGTGCCGGCGGACGTCACCCGGATCGTGCTCACCCACGCGCACCCCGATCATGCCGGCGGCGCGGCGGAGTTGGCCCGCCGCACCGGCGCCCCGGTCGCGGCGCACGCCGCCGACGTGGCGTACGCGCAGGCGGGCCGCGCGCCGGTCAGCGACCCGGCGGTGACCGGCGGCCGGCTCTTCGCCCGGCTCAACAGCGGCCGGTTTCCGGCGGTCGAGGTGGCCCAGCCGCTGGCCGACGGGGACCTGCTCGACGTCGGTGGCGGTCTGCGGGTGGTGCACACCCCGGGGCACTCGCCCGGGCACGTGTCGCTGCTGCACGAGCCGACCCGCCTGCTGATCACCGGGGACGCGCTGTTCAACGTGCTCGGCGTGCGGTGGCCGATGCGGTGGCTGTGCAGCGACTTCCAGATGACCCGGGAGACCGCGCACGTGCTCGGCGAGTTGGAGTACGACCTGGCGGCCTTCACCCACGGTCCCGAGTTGACCGACAACCCCCGCGACCGCATCCGCGCCTTCCTCTCCGCGCATCGTTGAGCGGCCCGCCGGCGGGCCTCACAGCCAGCCGGACCGGCGGAACAGGCGGTACAGGAACACTGCCGCCGCCGCCATCAGGGTCAGCGCCCCGGCGTAGCCGTAGCGCCAGGCCAGCTCGGGCATGTGGTCGAAGTTCATGCCGTAGATGCCGGCGATGCCGGTCTGGGTTGCCGCGATGGCCGCCCAGGCGGCGATCTTGCGCATGTCGTTGTTCTGCTCCACGGCGAGCTGCGCCAGCCGCGACTGGACGATCGAGGTGAGCAGGTCGTCGTACGCGGCCACCCGATCCACCGCCCGGCTCAGCCGGCCGTCCACGTCGACGAACCAGCGGTGCAGGGCGCGCGGCGGGCCGTCGGGTTCGAGCAGCGTACGCATCGGCGTCTGCAACGGCAGGACCGCCCGCTTGAACTCCACCACCTCCCGTTTGAGCTGGTAGATGTGCTGGATGTCGGCCGTGCGGTCGCGGGCGAACACCGCCTCCTCGACCCGCTCCAGGTCGCGTTCCACGTGCCCGGCCACCTCCAGGTAGGAGTCGACCATGCGGGCGCAGACCGCGTACGCCACCGCCCACGGGCCGGCGGCCAGCAGCGCGGGGCGGCGCTCGATGTCGGCGCGGACGCTGCGCAGCGCCCCGGCGGCACCGTGCCGCACAGTGATGGCGAAGCGGTCACCGAGCAGCACCATGACGTCCCCGGTGTCGATGACCTCGGAGGTGTCGGTCAGCTCGTCGTGCTCCACGTACCCGGCGGTGCGCAGGACCAGCAGCGTGACCGGCCCGTTGCGCTGCACGGTGGGCCGGTGCCCGTCGGCGAGCGCCTGTTCGACGGTCAGCTCGTCGAGGCCGAAGGTCCGGCCGACCGCGGCGAGCACGGCCGCGCCGGGATCGTGCAGTCCGAGCCACACGAAGGCGTCGCGGCCGTGCCGGGCCCGGGCGTACGCGTCGGCGTAGTGGAGGTGACCGGGTTCCCGGCGGCCGTTGACGTAGACGGCGCAGTCGACCACGGCGTCCGGGTTGGACCGACGGGGGGTGGGGGAGCCGTCCTCGATCCGTCCGAGCAGTCGACGGGCCAGGGCCCGTACGCGTCGACCTGTTCGGTCCCGTACCGGTCGCTGATCCACCGCGTGCCTCCCCGCCGCCGACGCACCACCTCGATCAGGGATGGTGCCACCGCATTCTGCCGAGCAGGGCCCGGCGCACGGCAGCGGGGCGGCGGTGCGGGTGACTGAGGCGGGCGACCCCGTTCAGGCGGTGCGGGTGGCGAAGACGACGACGTTGTCGACGTAGTTGCCGCTCGTGGCGTCGAACCGGCCGCCGCAGGTGATCAGGCGCAGCTCGGCGGCGTCCGCCGGGCCGTAGACCAGCGTGGTGGGGAAGTGCTCCTTGGGGTACGCGCGAACGGCGTCCACTGTGAACGTCGCGACCCGTGCGTCGGCGCGGGTGACCTGGACCTGCTGCCCGGCGCGGAGCCGACCGAGGTCGAAGAAGACCGCCGGCCCCGACGGTGCGTCGACGTGTCCCACCAGGACGGCGTTGCCGGTCTCGCCGGGGCTGACCCCGTGCCGGTACCAGCCGGCGAGGGTGGGCCGGTCCAGTGGCGGCACCTCCAGCACCCCGCTGGCGTCCGCGCCGACGGGAACGATGTCGGCGCGGACGCCGATGGCGGGGATCTGCACCCGGACCGGCGCGGCGGGTGGCAGCGGGGCCAGGTCCGGTGCGGGGTGGGTGCGGGTCGGCGCGTCGGCCGACGGTCGCGGTGGCCGGGCCGGGTCGGCGGTGAGGCCGACGGTGATCAGCCCGAGCCCGGTCACGCCGAGCAGGGCGACCACGGCCGGCAGGGTCCGCCGCCACCACACCTGCGCACCTCCGGGTGGGTTCGTCGGGGTGCCCGCGCCGGTGTCACCGGCGCGGGCACCCGTCTCAGGGATGGAACGGCCGCCGGTCAGGCGACAGTGGACACCGGACGGCGCCGGCGGATCAGGATCACCGCGCCGGCGAGGGCGGTGCCGAGCAGTGTGCCGCCGGCGGCGAGAGCGCCGGTGTCACGGTTGTCGCCTCCGGAGCCGGCGGGCGCGCCGCCGATCGGGGTGACGGTGAAGGTGGCGGTGCCGGCCGAGCTGCCGTCGCCGCAGGTGGCCGCCACCGTGTAGGTGCCCAGGGTGAACCCGGCGGTGAAGAGTTCGGCGCTCAGCCCGCCGCCGGCGGCGGCCGTGGTGGATCGGACGTTCTGGTCGCGGTTGGGGCCGGTGACCCGGAAGAGGGCATCACCCGACTTCGGGTTGCAGGTCGTCGCAGTGAGCACGACGGTTCCACCGACCGGGGTGGTGGCCGGTGACACGGTGGTGTCGGCCAGTGCGGCGCCTGGCAGCAGGAGCGTGCCGAGGCCCACGCCGAGCGCCGCCGAGCAGAGTGCTGTTGAGACCTTCATACGCGTCTTCCCTCACTTTTCGTCCGCTGACTGCGTGGGACGTCGTTCGGGTGGCCAACTCCGTGACTAGCACCGGTGTGCCCAACACTAGGTGGGTTGGGTCCTCGATCAGGTGAAAATGAGAAATCCTCGTTGCCGTCACGTGTCCACCCGAAGGCGGGGAGAGCCGCGAGCTGTCGCCGCTGGGCCGATGGCGAGGTATTGCCGGCGACGCCGCGAATGAGGCGCTGCTTCGGTGCGGGCCGGCGGCAACGGCCGGCCCGCTCGGCTGGGTCAGCCCGCCGGGGTCGGTTCGGGCATCGGCTCGCCGGTCTCCACCAGCGTCTTGAGGCTGGCCAGCAGCTCCGGCCAGCCGCCGCTGCCGTCGAGTTGGCCGCTGATCGCCCGGTGCATCTCGCTGTCGGGGGAGAAGCCGTCGTGGATGACTGTCAGTCGGACGGCTCCGTCGCCGTGCGGCTCGATCTCGAAGGTCACCTTCGACCGGCGCTCGCCGAGCCGGGCGGCCAGCTCCTCGGCGGACCAGCCGAAGTGCTCGGCGTGCTCGGGCTGGAAGCCGTGCCAGCTGTAGGAGAGGCGGCGGTACGGCTCGGCGACGAGCACCCGCTGGCCCAGGTCGCGGGGCTCGGCGTCGGGTGCGTCCTGCCACAGCACCGGCGACCCGACCTGCCAGTCCGACACCAGCGCCACCCCACCCCAGTAGCGGCGGGTGAACGCCGGTTCGGTGAGCGCGGCCCACAGTCGCTGGGCGGTGGTGGTGACGTAGGTCGTGTAGACGAAGGTGGGGCTTTCCATGGCTTGTCGCTCCAATGCGGTGGTCAGGTCGGCGAGGGCGGCGGCGCGCTCGCGGTCGTAGCGGCTGAGCCACCGGTCGGCGATGGCGTTGATGGGGGCGGCGTTGAGGTAGTGCAACTTCTCCCGGCCGCGGCGCACCGTGGTGACGAGATTGGCGGCCTCCAGCACCGACAGGTGCTTGCTGACGGCCTGTCGGCTGGTGGCCAGCCCGTCGCAGAGCTCCCGCAGGGTCTGCCCGTTGCGGTCGTTGAGCCGGTCGAGCAGGCGACGCCGGCTGGGGTCGGCCAGCGCCCGGAACGCGTCGTCCATCGACCCTCCCGACAACAGGCAACCCAGCGGTTGCCTATCAACATAGGCAACCAGCAAGTTGCCTGTCAATCGGGCTCGCACGCCCGCGCCGACGCGTCCGCCCCGATGGGCTCGGCGTCGTCGCCACCCATGGCGACGCGCGGTCGGGCGCGGTGGTGTGGCAGCGTGGTGCGGGTGACCGACTCCGCGCCGCTCGACGTCGACCTCGCGCTGCTCGGTGGCGGCGGCGCGGCGTCACTGCTGCTCGCCGCACTGGACCGGCACGGCGTCCGGGATCAACGGATCGCCATCGTCGACCCGGTGCGCCGACGCGGTCAGGACCGCACCTGGGCGTTCTGGGGCCACCCCGACACCGACCTGGACCCGCTGCTCAGCGCGAGCTGGCAGCAGGTCGAGGTGGCGACCGCGGCGCGCCGCCGCGTCCTGGACCTCACCCCGCTGCGGTACGCCATGCTCCGCTCCGGCCCGGTCTACGACCGGGCTGCCGACGCCGAGCGACGCCTGCACGCCACCCGGATCGTCGCGCCGGCCGACACGGTGCGCGACGACGGCACCCGGGTGCTGGTGCGTACCGGCGACGGGCGCACCGTACGGGCCGGCTGGGTGCTCGACTCGCGTCCCCGCCCGCCGGCCCGAGCGGGGCGAACCACCTGGTTGCAGCACTTCCGGGGGTGGTGGCTGGAGGCGGACCGGCCGGTGTTCGACCCGACCCGCGCGGTGCTGATGGACTTCCGTACCCCGCAGCCGCCCCGGGGCGTCTCCTTCGGCTACGTGCTGCCGGTCAGCGACCGCTACGCCCTGGTCGAGTACACCGAGTTCTCGCCGGACCTGCTCACCGACGCCGGCTACGACGCGGCGCTGACCGGCTACCGGGACCTGCTCGGCCTGGACCCGGCCGGGTTGCGGGTGCGCGAGGTGGAGAACGGGGTCATCCCGATGACCGACGCGCCCTTCCCGGCCCGGCCCACCCCCCGGGTGGTCCGGCTCGGCACGGCCGGTGGCGCGACCCGCCCCTCCACCGGCTTCACCTTCTCCGCCATGTACCGCCAGGCCGACCAGGTGGCCCGCGCCCTCGCCGCCGGCCGGGCGCCGGTGCCCGCGCCGGCGTACCCCCGCCGGCACCGCTGGATGGACGCGGTGGCGTTGCGGGCGCTGGACCGGGGCGGGGTGGGCGGTCCGGAGTTCTTCGACCGGCTCTTCGACCGCAACCCGGCCGAGCGGGTGCTGCGCTTCCTCGACGGCGGCACCACCCCGGCCGAGGAGATCGCGATCATGAATTCGACCCGGCTGGTGCCGATGATCGCCGCGACCGCCGGTGACGCCGCAGACCGGGTGCGCGACCGGCTGCGCCCCACCCGGCCCGCACCGGCCATCCCACCGGCGGTGGTGGGTGCGGCGCCCGGCGCGGCCGGCGCACCGCGTCCGACCTGACCGGGTTGACTCCCGCCCCGAGCGGGGGCCGTGCGGCGCGGGCGTCGCGACGCGCCGGCCCCGAGCGGCGAGAACGACGTGCGCGCCCGGTAGGTTGCCGGGCATGGTGGACGCGGCGGCCGGCAGGGGCGTGCAGATCTGGACCGACGGGGCGTGCAGTGGCAACCCCGGCCCGGGCGGTTGGGGTGCGCTGCTGCGTTACGGCGATCACGAGCGGGAGTTGTGCGGCGGTGAGGCCACGCCCACCACCAACAACCGGATGGAGCTGATGGCGGCCATCCAGGCGTTGGAGAGCCTGAACCGGCCGGTCACCGTGGAGCTGCACACCGACAGCACGTACGTGCGCAACGGCATCACCAGCTGGCTGGCGTCGTGGAAGCGCAACGGGTGGCGGACGGCCGCGAAGCAGCCGGTGAAGAACGCCGACCTGTGGCAGCGGTTGGAGGCGGCCTGCGAACGGCACGAGGTCACCTGGCTGTGGGTCAAGGGGCACAACGGGCACCCGGAGAACGAGCGGGCCGACGGGCTCGCCAACAAGGGCATGACCGAGGCGCGGGCCGCGCTGATCAGCCGCTGAGCCGGGGTCAGCGGGTCGCGTCGGGGTGCCCCGGCATGCTGGAGCCACCACCGCTGCTGCCGGAGGAACCACCGGCGACGCCCGAGTTGTCGGGCTCGGTCACGATGTCCGGCCGGACGTCGGTGTCCGCCGGTGCGGGGACCTCGGTGTCCGTCTCGACCTGCACTAGTGAGGTCTGGCCGGCCTCGTCCTCGCTGTGCTGCGGGTCGCCCGGCTGTTCACCTTGGCGATTTCGGTAGCCCACGCCGTGCCCCCCCGTCGATGCCGGTTCGCGTCGGCGCTGGCTACCCGGCGTCGTCCCGGCCGAAACCTCGTGCTCAGCGGCGGCGGCCCCGATGGGCGCGGGCCGGGGACCGGGTCGGCTGGCGGACCGGGGTGAGTGGCAGCGCCGTCCAGTGCGCCGGCCGGGTGAGCGTATGCGGCAGCCCGGTGCGGGTGTCGCCCCGGGCGGCGTCCAGTTGGGTCTGGTGCAGGAAGAGCGTGCGCCGCAGGTCCGCGCCCCGCAGATCGGCCCCGCGCAGGTCCGCGCCGGTGACGTCGGCCAGGCCGAGGTCCGCTCCGCGCAGATCGGCGCCGATGAGCAGCGCCCCGCGAAGGTTGGCCCGGCGAAGGTCGACCCGGCGCAGGTCCACCCCGAGCAGGTGCGCGCCCCGCCGGTCGGCACCCACGGGGGCCCGGGCCGCGTCGCTGGCCCGGGACAGCAGCGGGTTGACCCGGGCCCGGTGGGCGTCGACGTCCACCGCGCGAAGCCGCGCGGGGTCACCCTCGGTGAGTGTCAGCGTCTCCGCGCGGGCGCGTTCCAGATCGGCGCGCAGGTCGGCCGGCGGGCGCAGCGCCACCGCCTCGGTGAGGTACCAGAGCAGTTCGTGCAGCGGTCGCAGCACCGCGAAAGCCTCCGCCATCGCCGGCAACGTCTCCGGCGCGTCCCGCCAGTCCCGCCCGCCGAAGGTCACCTGGGCGACCTGCTGCCCGGCGCCGAAGCAGTCGAACACCGTGCAGCCGGGAAAACCGCGTTGCCGCAGCTCGGTGTGGATGCCGCAGCGGTGGTCGGGGCGCAGGTTGGGGCAGGGCGAGCCGGCCGGCTTGTCGATGGCGAAGTCAGTCGACGCGGCGAAGGCGGGCACCACGCAGCACAGCCCGAAGCAGCGTCCGCAGTCGGCGCGCAGCTGCGCCGCCCCGGACGGCGGTGCGGTGCGGTCCGACACGCCGACGGTCCTCCTGACGATCAGGTGGTCACCATTGTTTCCTGTGCCGCGCCGACCGGGCCGGTCGGGGGTCACCGTGCGTGCGGTCAGCGGCCGTCGCCGCCGATGCTGGTCAGACCGATCGCCAGTCGTCGTTCGGCAACGCCGCGGCCTGGGGGCCCATCAGCAACATGCCCCCGTCGACCGGCCAGGACGCGCCGGTGACGTAGCTGGCGGCGGGGGAGGCGAGCAACGCGACCACGGCGGCCACCTCCCGGGCGTCGCCGGGCCGACCCACCGGCACGCCGGGCCGTTCCTGGGTGAACGGGTCGACGTCCTCCTGACCGGTCATCGGGGTGGCGATCTCGCCCGGGGCGACGGCGTTGACGGTGATCCCGTCGGCGGCCAACTCCTGGGCCATCACCCGGGTCAGCAGCCCGAGCCCGCCCTTCGCGGCGCAGTACGCGGCGGAGCCCACCCGGGGCGCGTGCTCGTGCACGCTGGTGATGTTGATGATCCGCCCGCCGGTGCCGGCGGCCCGCATCCGTCGCGCGGCCCGCTGGGCGCACAGGAAGGGCGCGTCCAGGTCGACGGCGAGCACCTCGCGCCACTGTTCCCACCCGGTGTCGACGAACGGGGTGGAGGCCCCGACGCCGGCGTTGTTGACCAGCACCCCGATGCCGCCGAGCCGGTCGGCCAGCTCGTCCACCACCGCCGCCGCGTCCGGCAGTCGGGTCAGGTCCACCTCGGCGAGCTCGCAGCGCCGGCCCGTCGCGCGGACCTCGGTGGCTGTCCGCTCGGCGCCGTCGGGATCGCCGTACCAGGTGATGCCGATCTCGAAGCCGGCCGTGGCCAGCGCCACCGCGCAGGCCTTGCCGATGCCGGAGTCCGCGCCGGTGACGACCGCGATCCTCGGGTAGTTCTCGTATCGCTGCGGCATGCTGGCGCACTACCCCGGCAGCGCCGGCCCAACCGCCACAGGCACCCGGACCGCTCTGCCGGCGGCGTACGGTCGCCTGATGCGTATCACCCGGTTCACCCACGCCTGTGTCCGCATCGAGCACGAGGGCGGGGTGCTGGTCGTCGACCCGGGGACGTGGAGCGAGCCGAGTGCCCTGGTCGGCGCGGACGCAGTCCTGGTCACCCACGAGCACACCGACCACGTGGACGTGTTGCGGCTCGCCGGTCTCGGTGTCCCCGTGTACGCCCCGGAGGGTGCCCAACTGCCGGATCTCGCCCCGCTGCCGGTGACCCGGGTCCGCGCGGGCCAGCGGTTCACGGCGGCCGGCATGTCGGTCAGCGCGCACGGTGGACGGCACGCCGCGATCCACGAGGGGCAGCCCGACTGCCCGAACCTCGGCTACCTGATCGCTGATCACCTCTATCACCCGGGTGACGCGTTGCACGTGCCGGACGAGCCGGTGCACACGGTGCTCGTCCCGGCCCAGGGGTCCTGGCTGCGCCTCGACGAGGCGATCCGATTCGCCGGCGCGGTGGGCGCGACGGCGGCGTACCCGGTCCACGACGCGCAGCTCAACGACCGTGGCCTGGCCAGCGTCGCCGGCTGGTTCGGCGAGACGATCCCCGGTTACCGTCACCTGATGCCCGGCGACACCGCCTGACCTCTGTCGTCACCGGCCGTCGGAGTGCGGAATCGGGGCGCGGCTCTGGTGAGCACCGCGGCGGCCGTGGGGGCGGACCACTCGTCGGTCAGCTCGGTCACGAGGTCGGCGACCAGCCGGGTCACCGCCGGCTCGGCGCCCGGATGCAGCGCCTCGGCGACGATCAGCACCGACGAGGTGCCCGCCCGCACGGCCGACCAGCCGCTCTGCCGGTTCGTCCACCGTCGGGCGTGCGCCCGCCCGACGGAGTCGACGAAGGTCACCTCGCCCGGCTCGGGATGCTCGGTGTCGCCCGCGAAGCTCAGGTACGGCTCGTCGCCGTGCGCCGGCCGGACCACCAGGTCGCCGTCGACCCGCTCCAGGTCGAGCGCGGCGACCGGGATGGCGTACGCGGCCGAGACGGCGTTGCACAGGTCGACGAGCGGGTGCACCCGGGGCAGTTCGCCGTCCAGGCGCAGCCGGCGCAGCAGCGCCTCGGCGGCGCACCGGTACCTGGTGGGCCGCAGGCCCATCGCCGCGTACGCCCGCCGCCAGGCCTGGATCTCCGGGAACCCGCTCTCGGGCCCGGCGGCCAACCGCCGCCGGGCCTCGGTGAGGTAGCTGGCCGCGTGTCGGGTCACGTCGGCGGTGGCGGTGATTCCGGAGGCCAGCACCACCCCGGCGATCAGATCGGGGTACGCGTCGCGAAGCTGTGGGGAGTGTTCGAACTGCACTGTGGTCCTATCGTTCGGTGAGGGCGAGGGTCACGCCGAGCGCGACGAACGTGCCGGCGGCGGATCGGCGCAGCCAGTCGGTGACCCGGGGTCGGGTCAGCACCCGGTCGCGGACCCGGGCCGCGAAGACGCCGTAGCCGCTGAACACCACGAAGGTGAGCAGCATGAACACCGCCCCGCAGCCGAGCATCGCGCGGGTCGAGCCCGGTGCCGTGGTGTCCACGAACTGCGGCAGGAACGCGACGAAGAACAGCGTCGGCTTCGGGTTGAGCAGGTTGACCAGCACCCCGGAGACGATCACCCGCAGCGCCGGGCGGGGCGGGGCGTCGGTGGTCACGGCGAAGGCGTCCCGATCGCGGGCGATGGACCAGGCGAGGTAGAGCAGGTAGCCGACGCCGAGATAGCGGACGGTCTCGAACGCCGCCGCGCTGGTCTGCATCAGCGCGGCCAGCCCGGTCATCGCGGCCAGCAGGTGCGGCAACGTGCCCAGCGTGCAGGCGAACGCGGCGAGCACCCCGGCCCGGGCGCCCCGGGACAGCCCGGCGGAGAGCGTGAAGATCACCCCGGTGCCGGGGGTGACCACCACGATCAGAGTGGTGATCAGGAACGGGATGGTCACGGTCGTCCTCCGGCGGAGTTGGCAGGTCTGGCTCCTGCTCACTCTGCTGCCACAATGGTCCGATGGGCAGAGCCAAACCGACGGCGTCCGAGAGGTCCATATCGGCCGGGTCCGACTTCCTGCACCTGACCATCGCCGACGCGGCGCCGGGCGGGCGCGCCGACTGGCTGACCGACCGGCTGCGCCAGGCCATCGCCGACGGTCGGGTGCCGGTCGGTGACCGACTGCCCCCGACCCGGGTGCTCGCCGCCGACCTCGGCGTCTCCCGGGGCGTGGTCACCGAGGCGTACCAGCGGCTGACCGAGGAGGGGCACGTCGCCGGTCGGGGCCGCGCCGGCACCGTGGTCGTCGCCGCGCCGGCCGCGCCCACCCCCGCCCCGGCCGCCGCGCCGGCACCGGTCGCGACCTTCCCACCGGCACCGGGCACCGACATCTTCGACGCGGTACGCGCGGCGCCCGCGACGATCGACCTGACGCCCGGCGTACCCGACCTGGCCGCTTTTCCCCGCACGGACTGGCTACGCGCCGAACGGACAGTGCTGCGCCGCCTCGCCGCGGCCGACCTCGGCTACGGCGACCCCTGCGGCACGCCCGCGCTCCGGCAGGCCGTCGCCGCCTGGCTGGCCCGCAACCGTGGCATCAGCGTCGACCCCGCCGAGGTGATCATCGTGGCCGGCGTCTCGCAGGCGCTCGGGCTGCTCGCCCAGGCGCTCACCGCGGCCGGCGTCGACCGGATCGCGGTCGAGGACCCGGGCTCGCTCGGAGTGCGCCAGCACCTGAACAACTGGCGGATGGCCACTCCGCCGATCACCGTCGACGACGCCGGCCTGCGGGTCGACGACCTGGCCGCCAGCGGCGCACCGGCGGTGATGCTCACCCCCGCGCACCAGTTCCCGACCGGCGTGGTGCTCGACGGTGACCGCCGCCGCCACCTCGTCGCCTGGGCGCGGGCCGGCGGCCTGATCATCGAGGACGACTACGACGCCGAGCACCGCTACGACCGCCCCCCGGTGCCGGCGCTGCGCGGCCTGCTGTCCGAGCAGGTCTGCTACGCCGGCAGTGTCTCCAAACTGCTCGCCCCCGCCCTGCGGGTCGGCTGGCTGCTCGTGCCCCCGCGACTGCGCGACGCGGTGGTGGCCGCCAAGCGCAACGCCGACCTGGGCAACGCCGTGCTGCCGCAACTGGTGCTGGCGGAGTTGATGACCTCCGGTGCCTTCGAACGACACCTGCGGCTGCTGCGCCGCCGACACATCCGCCGACGGGACGCCATGATCGCCGCGCTGGCCCGCGCACTGCCGTCCGCGACGGTGCACGGCGCCGCCGCCGGTCTGCACCTGATGATCACGCTGGACGACGCGGTGGTCGACACCGAGTTGGCGGCGGCGACGCTGGCCCGGGGGGTGAAGGTGCAACCCCTGTCCTGGCACTGCCAGCGGCCCTACCGGCCGGGCCTGGTGCTCGGCTACGCGGCCCGTACGCCCACCGAGATCGACGACGGCGTCGCCGCCCTCGCCGCCGCGCTCGGCTCCGGCTAGGACCACCCGTCCACCGTGCTCGCCGCGTACCCTTCGCCCGTGGGACTGCGGTTCGAGACGCGCGGGTCCGACTCGCCCTGGGTCGACACCGTGTGGACCTGCACGAGCGAGCAGGTCACCGCGATGACCTCCGTCGCGGGGGTGCGGTGGGGCCTGGTGTTCTGGCAACAGGCTGGCCGGTCGTACGCCGGCATCACCGGTCCCGAGACCCGCACCGGCACAGCGTCGGTGCCGGAGGGCGCGACCTTCACCGGCATCGACTTCGTCGTGGGCACCTCGCTGCGGGCCGTGCCCACGACGGCGCTGGTCGACGGCGGCATCGAGCTCCCCGACACCACGCACCGGACGTTTCGGCTGGACGGCACGCGCTGGGAGACGCCCGGCCCCGACGACGCCGAAGCCCTGGTCGCCGGGCTCGTCCGGGCCGGGACCGTGGTCGGTGACCCGCTCGTCGCCGAGCTACTGCGGGGTCACCGCCCGGCCGTCTCGGAGCGCACCGTCGAACGCCGGTTCCGCGCCGCGACGGGACTGACGCGCGGCGCGGTCCGGCAGATCGAGCGGGCCCGCGGGGCGGCAGAGCTGCTGGCTGGCGGCGACCCGGTCGCCGACGTGGTCGCCAAGCTCGACTACTTCGACGAGCCGCATCTGGCCCGGGCGCTGCGCTCCTACGTCGGACGCACCGTCCGGCAGTTGCGCGAGGGCAGCGTCGGCGCCATAGCCCTCGACCTGGGTCAGCGCTTGACGTCGTAGATCAACTTGAGGATCCCGTTCGAATAGCTCTCCGACTCCCGCAGCGTCAGCATGTTCTTTTCTCGGTCGGCCCGGCCGAACAGGCTCTTACCAGCACCGAGCAGCACCGGGAAGACGAGCAGGTTGTACTGGTCGATCAGACCCTCATCGGACAGCCGCCGGGCCAGCTCCGCGCTCCCGTGGATGAAAATCGCGCCGCCATCGCCCTGCTTGAGGGCGGCGACGTCCCCTGTCGAGCGCAGAATCGTCGTCGGCCCCCACCCGTCGACGAGCGCGTCGCCGGACAGCTTGCTCGACACCACGTACTTGGGCAGCTCCTTGTAGCTGGCGTGGTCCTCCGAGCCGGGCCAGACCGGCGCGAACGCCTCGTAGCTGCGACGGCCGAACATCAGCGCTGTCGTGTCAGCGAGCTCCTCGCCCTTCAGCGACCAGGCCTCCGGGACGAACTCGAGGTCCTTGAACACCCAACCGCCGCTGCGGTGCTCCTCGCCCGGCCCGCCGCCGGGCGAGTCCACCACGCCGTCGAGCGACATGAAACCGGTGTAGACCAGGTCGCGCATTGTGGTGTCTCCTCCTGCTCGAGCGGGCTGCCGGGTCCACGCTAGATCGCGACTGCGGCGTTGTCTTGGATGAAAACGACAGCGGGTGGTGCCGTGATCGGGCCTGGGGCCGACCGGGCAACTGACCGGTCAGCCCAGGAACAGCTGGACGAGCACCAGCACGGCGAGCAGCGCCGGCCCCCGTGAGCCCTGCCGCAGCAGGTCGACCGGGATCATCCCGAACGGCGTGTTCACCGTCGCGCCGCCGTAGTTGATCGGCGGGCGGGTGCCGGCGCGGAACGCGGCAGCCACCACCCCGAGCGCCAGCGTGGGCGCCAGCCAGGGCGGCCCCGGGTCGACGGTCGGCAGGGTCAGCAACCACCACAGGCCCGCGCCGACGGCCGGCACCACCACGTGGATCCCGCGCAGCAGGTTGTCGCTGCCGCCGAGCGCCCGGCGCAGCCCGGGTGAGCGGCTGACCGCCCGCAGACCGCCGGTCAGCCGGTCGGCGGCGAGGTAGGCGAACACCACCTGCGCGGCCCCCGCCAACCCGGGCAGGGCGAGCGCCGCCGCGTACTGCACCCCGAGCAGCGCCGCCCAGATCAGCACGGCGCTCGGGTGGCGGCGCAGCCGGCGTACGTCGGCCTGCAGCAGCGCCCACCAGCCGGGGCCCGGAAGGAACCGGCGGCTGCGCACCCGGCCGATCCGGCGCCAGCGGCGGCTCTCCACCAGGCCGGCGAGCAGGCTCGGGTCCAGCAGGATCGTGGCCGTGGCGGCGGCGTTGGCGAACTGCGCGCCGGTGGTCAGCGAGGCCCGGTCGACCCGGGGGAGCGCGCGTACCGCGAGGACCGTGCCCACGACCGCGAGGGGCACCGCGACGGCGACCAGCGCGACGGTCGGCGTCGTCGCCGGCCGGGGCAGCCCGTCGCCGAGGCGACCCACGAGCACCACCACCGTGGTGATCACGGCCGCCGCCGCCATCGGCACCGCCCCGGCCACCGTCGGCCAGCGTCGCCCCGACCGGCTGCTCTGGGCGACGACGCTGAGCGCCAACGCGGCCACGCCCCACCCCGCGCCGGCCGCCGCCGCCCAGCCCAGCGCGGCCGGTTCGCCGACCCCGGCCAGCGCCGCCACGGCCACGGCGAGCGCTGCGGTGCCGGTCGCCGCGCCCACCAGCAGCAGCACGAAGCGCGGCGCCAGCCAGGCCCGCCGGTCGATGGGCGCGCTGGTCGCCCAGCTCTGCGTGGCCGGGGTGACCAGCAGCGGCCCCAGCGCCCGCAGGCCCCGCCAGGCGAGCCCCGCGCCGGCCAGCAGCGCGGCGACCGCCAGCCACCACCGCACCCCCGGCTCGGCCTGCCCCACGGTGGGGGAGTCCAGCAGGTTGCGGCTGGCGCTGACCGCGAACCAGCCGTACATGCCCACGAACAGGACAATGACGTACGCGTCACCGAGCACGTCGCCGAGGGAATGGTCGTGGTGTCGACTGCGGGCCCGGCGCAGGCGCGTCCGCACCTGCCGGGCGGTGGGCACTCCGGCCGGCGCGTCGGCGACGGTGGCCGGTGCGGCGGTCACTTGCCGATCTCGATGCGCTCGTCGACCACCGCGTCGATCAGCTCCGGGTCGTGCGAGGCCAGCAGCACGGCCACGCCCGCCGCCCGTTCCCGCAGCAGGCGGTCGGCGAGCCACTGCCGCCCGCGGACGTCCAACCGCTGCTCGGGCTCGTCCAGGATCAGCACCCGGCGTGGGCGGACGAAGCAGGACGCCAGCGCCAACCGGCGGCGCTGCCCGCTGGACAGCGTCACCGGCAACTGGTCGCGGGCCGCCTCCAGACCCAGCTCGGCGAGGACTTCCCCGACCGGTTCGGCGTCACCCCCGTGGGCGTACGCGACCAGCTCCAGGTGCTCGACCACCGACAGGTCGGGGAAGAAGTCGATGTCGTCCAGGGCCGCCGCCACCAGCGCCCGCACCTGAGGGTCGGTCTCGTCGGCCCGGCGGCCCTGCACCAGCACCTCACCCGCGTCCGGCCGGTCGGCGCCGACGACACAGCGCAGCAGGGTGGTCTTCCCGCTGCCGTTGGGGCCCAGCACCACCGCGATCCGGCCCGCCGGGAGCGTGAAGCTCACCTCGTCGAGCACCACCAGGTCGCCGAAATTGCGGCTGAGTCCCCGTACCGAGAGCGCGTCCACGATCACAGAGTCTCGCAGAGCGGTGCCACCGACCAACCCGAGCGACCTACGTCACGCGGCGCTCGGCGTCCTCCTCGAGTCGGGCGTCGGCGGCGGCCAACCCCTGCACGTCGGCGACCTCCTCGGCCACCGCCGCCGCGTCCGCCCAGTGCCGCCGCGCGTCGGTCCGGTCGCCCAGCGCGGCGCAGGCGTCACCCAGGTAGAGCAGGGTACGCGCCAGCCCGGCGCTCGCTCGGGTCTCCTCGCGCAGCCGGCGGCTCTCGGCCAACAGCTCGTACGCCGTCCGCGCCTGCCCCGGGGTGCTGCTCAACAGCGTCGCCCCGGCGTTGAGCAGCGCCGTCGCCCGGCTGGTCGGGTCGTTGACCGACTCGTACTCGCGCAGCGCGGCCCGCCACGCCTGGGCGGCGTCCAGGTGCTCGCCGAGGGCAGCGTGCACCAGCACCAGGTTGGTCAGCGCCGCAGCGTACCCGCGCGCGTCGCCCACCGACCGGAACGTGTTGGCCGCCCGCACCAGGTGGTGGTGGGCGGTGTCCGGTTCTCCCCGGGCGAGGTGGGCCGCGCCCAGGCCCAGGTCGGTGAGGGCGTGCCCGGCCCGGTCCGCGCCGGAGCGGTGCCGGCGGGACATCTCCAGGTGCTCCACCGCGTCGTCGAGCTGCCCCAGGTCGAGCAGGGCCAGGCCGAGGTTCATCCGCGCCTGGGCGTTGCCCCGCCGGCCCCGCTCGTTGACCGCGAGGGTGAGCGCGGCGGCGGCCCCCTGCGGGTCGCCCCGGCGTCGACGCAGCACCCCCAGCTCGTTGTGCGCCCACCCGGCGATCTCCGGGCGGTCGTCGGCGGTCGGGGTGGCCAGCACGGTACGGCAGACCTGCTCCCACTCGTCGAGCCGCTCGGCGTACGCCAGCCACCCGCACAGCGCCACGGCCAGCCGGAACCACCACCGGCGGACCCGGCGGGGCAGGGTCTCCTTCGCGCCGGCCGGCACCCGCACCACCGCCAGCAGCAGCTCCTGGTGCAGGTCGAACCAGCCGTACGGGTCGTCATCGAGCGGCAGCGACCACTCCCGGTCCGGTGGGGAGCCGAGCACCGCCAGGTTGGCCGCGTGCCGTTCGGCCCGGCGGGCCAGGTGCCGGGTCAGCCGGGCCTGCGCGGCGACCCGGGCCCGGGCCGGATCCGCGTCGCGCAGGTGCAGACGGGCACTGCCGGCCAGCAGGGGGCGGATCTCGTACCGGTCGCCCGGCGCGCCGACCACGAACGCGGCGGCGGCCAACCGGTCGAGCAGCGCGGTCACCAGCTCGGGATGCCGCCCGGCCAGCGCGGCGATGGTGGGCCGGTCCACCGGGGCGGGCACCAGCGACATCAGCCGGTACAACCGTCGGGCCTGACGGGGCAACGCCTGGTACGCGATGTCCCGTTCGGTGACCAGACGGGCCGCCGGCGACACGGCGAGCCGTTGGTGCGGTGGCGTCTGCACCGCGCGGCGCAGCGCCTCCAGCACGTCGGAGTGCCGCCAGCCGTGTTGGGCCGTGCGGTAACCGAGGGCGCGCACGGTGCGCGGCTGCCGCCCGCACAGGTCGACGATCTCGCGGACCGCCGGGTCGGTGCGCGGGTCGGCGCGCCGGATCCGGGCGGCGGGCGCGGCCCCGCCCGCCGTCGCGAACAGCTCCACCGCCTCGGACGTGCCCGGCTCGGCGATCCAGTGCGCGACCACGCCCTCCAGACCGACCAGCGCCGGACCGCCAGCGAGGAGCAGGCGGCAGGTGCGCGCGGTGGGCGGCAACAGCGGCCGGACCTGGTCGGGACGGTCGACGTTGTCCAGCACCAGCAGGATCTTGCGACCGTCGAGCTGACCGCGCAGCGCGTCGGCGGCGGCGGCGAGCGCGTCCGGCCGGCCGGAGGTCGGCGGGGCGGTGCCCAGGATCCGGGCCAGCGCGGTGAGGACCTGCCGGGCCGAGCGGGGTCGGCCACGCCGCCGCAGGTCGAGGTAGTACTGCCCGTCCGGGAAGTCCTCCCGGCACTGGTTCGCCGCCTGCACCGCGCACGCGGAGGTGCCCGCCGCGCGTCGTCCCAGCACCGCCACGGCGTGCTCCCGGGCGAGCAGCGCGACAAGCGCGTCGACGTGCTCGCGGCGACCGGTGAACTCGGCCGTGTAGGGCAGGGTGGGCGCCCCGGTGGCCGGTGTGGTGAGCACCTCGGTCGGTTCGGGGCCGACCTCGTGACCGGCCCGGCGGCGGCGCACCTCGTACACCACGTAACCCAGCACACCGCCGGTGGCCAGCACGATGGTCACCGGCCCGAGCACGCTGGCCACCAACTCGGAGAGGAGATTGCCGGCCAGGTTGCCGGCCACGTTGGCGAGGATGCTGCCGACCACGCCGCCGATCGCGATCAGCGCGGGCCAGCGCGAACCACCGCGCGCGCCACCCGGCCCGGTCACCGCACGCCCCCGGAGACCAGCCCGGCGACCAGGTGCCGCCGGGAGAGGACCACGAGCACCACCGGCAGCACCGAGGCGAGCACCGAACTGGCCGCCAGCGCGCCACTGTTGCTCACGAAGCTGCGGGTCTGCTCGGCCAGGAACGGCCCGAGCGGCGACGCTCCCGACGCGCTGAACAGCCGACCCACCACCAGGTCGTTCCAGACCTGGACGAACTCCAGCACGGAGACCGCCACCACCGCCGACAGGTTGTGCCGGGCCAACCGGCGCAGGGTGTGCCACCACCGGCGCCCACCCAGCCGGGCGTCGCGGACCTGCTCGACCGGCAGGTCGGCGAACGCGTTGCGCAGCACCAGCACCGCGAACGGCACACCCAGCGCGATGTGCACCAGGGCCAGGCCCTGAGCCGTGCCGGAGGAGAGCACCAGGCCCAGCACCTCGTTGACCGGCCCGGCGATGACCTGGATCGGCACGACGCTCGCGGCCAGCAGCAGCAACCCGGTGGCCTGCGCGGCCGGCCCGGTCAACCACGCCAACGGGTACGCGGCCAGCAGCGCGACCACCAGCACCGTGGCGGTCACCGCGGTGGCCAGCACCAGGGTGAAGCCCAGCGTGCGCCACAGCTCCGTGCCGGTGACCAGGTCGTGGTAGGACTCGGCGTTCGGCGGCGCGGACCACCAGCCGCGCGCGGCGGCGTCCACCCTGCCGTGCGCCGAGGTGGCGACCAGCACCGCCAGCGGCACCAGCCAGGCGACCGCGGCACCCGCCGCGAGCAGCCGGAACACCCGCCGGGGCGGGGCGACCGGAGCGGGTTCCGGTGCCGCCTCGACGCGCGGCGGGGGCCACGCCTGCCGGACGAAGAGCGCGGCCACCATGATCCCGCCGATGACCGCCACCAGCCACACCACACCGAGCGCCGCGCCGTCGCCGGTGGTGGTGCCGCCGGACGTCTGCCAGATCCGCAAAGCCAGCACCGACGCCTCGTCGCGGACCGAACCGGGGGTCATCACCAGGATGAGGTCGAACGTGCGGCTGGTGCCCACCGCCACCAACGCGAACACCACAGCTGTCGTCCGCAGCAGCAAGGGCCGCCACTGCGCGTCCCACAGCACGTGGCGACGCCCGCCGCCGTACGCGCGGACCGCGTCGGCGAGACTCGGCGGCACCGCGTCCAGGGCGGACCGGAAGACCAGCACCGCCAACCCGACCCAGGCCCAGACGAACGCCGACATCAACGCGACGGTCACCATCCCCGGGCCGAGCAGCTGCGGCGCGTCCTCCACCGAGCGGCCGGTCAGTCGGGTCGCGACCAGTGTGGCCAGCCCTCGGCTCGGGTCCGGGTCGTACATCAGCCGGAAGGTGACCCCGGTGACGACCAGCGGCAACGCCACCGGCACCAGCAGGATCAACCGCACCAGGCCGCCCTCCTGGGAGCGGCGGGACGCGGCGGCCAGCAGGTAGCCCAACGCCGTCACCACCGCCGGCACCAGCAGGGCCCAGAGGACCGTCCGGCCGACCACCGCGCCGGTGCCCGGGGCGGCGAGGGCGGTCCGGAAGTGCGCCGCGCCGACCCAGCGGCCGTCGGTGGTGACGCTGGCGTGCATGGTCCGCAGCACCGGCCACAGCACCAGCCCACCGAGCAGCACCGCGGCCGGCAGCAGCAGGGCCGACGTCGCTCCCGCCGCCGGATAGGCCCGACCCCGCCGGGCCGGCCCGACGTCGTCGAGGACCGCCAGTTCGCCGAGGACGCGCACCTCACTCATCGGCCGCCCCCCGCGTTGCGGGCCGCCGCGGCGAGCAGGCCGGTGGCCCGGCGGATCGCCTCACCGGCCCGGACCCCGTCGGTGACGTCGGCGAAGAACCCCTGCATGATCCGCCAGATGCCGACCCCGTCGGAGCCGGTGAACGGGCCGGGCAACTGGTCGGAGAGGTCGAACCGCAGCGTGCCGGGCGTCCGCATCTCCTCGGCGAGGCGCTGGGCGACCCGGTCGCGGTAGCTGTCGATCGTGACGTTGGTGTTGGGCGAGAGGTAGCCGCCGGAGCGCAGCCACGGCTGGAACGAGTCGGCCCGGGTGAGCCACTCGACCAGCTCGACACCGCCCCGGGCGTCGGCGAACGCCACCGCCGCGTCCCCGCCGACGATCAGTGGACCACCGCCCGATGAGGCGCCCGGGAACCGGAACGTCACCGGCGCCTGCGGGCCGCGCTGGAACGGGTCGGCGACGTCGGCGGTGAAGTCGGCCCCGACGAGCATCACCGCCCGCCGGGTGTGCACCACCTGGATCACCGACTCCTCGTACTGGGTGAGCAGGGCGCGACGGCCGCCGCCGACGAACGCCCCGTCGATGCTCCAGAGCCCGGCGAGCCGGTCCAGTGCCTCGCGCACCGCGCTGCCCTGCCAGTCGGCGTCCGCCCGGGCGAGGGCGTTGTAGCTCTCGGGTGCCACGTCGGCCAGGACGTTCTCGAACCAGTCGGTGAGCACCCAGCCGTCCGCGGCGCCGATGGCCAACGGCGCCGGCCCGCCGTCGCGCCGGGCGAGCGCGCCGAGCTCCCGGGTACGCCGGACCAGCTCGTCCCAGTTGGCCGGCGGCACCGGCAGCATCGAGGGCAGGTGCCAGACCAGCGACTTGTGTGCCGCCTTGACCCAGACCCCGTAGCGCTGACCCTCGGCGGTCAGCAGCTCACTGAGCCCGGCGGGTACGGCGTACCCGGTGGACGGGCGCACCGGGCTCAGCCACCCGCGTTGGGCGTACTCGGTGACCAGGCCGGGACGCGGCAGGATCGCCACGTCCGGGCTGGTGCCGGCGAGGTGCCGGGCGCGCAGGAACGCGTCGATGTCGTTGCCGGCGCTGACCACCTGCACCGGCGCGGGGTAGCCGGCGACGACCTCACGGAACCGGTCCAGTTCGCTGGTGCTCCAGACCACCGCCACCTGCACCGACCGGCTCCCGCCCGAGCAGCCGGCGGCCAGCGCGGTGGCGCCCACGGCGGCGGCGCGCAGCAGCGTACGACGACTCGCCCGGATCGCCGGCCTCATCGGGGCACCTCGCTCGGCTCGGTGACCAGCTCGTGGCGCACCGGAATCTCGGCCAGGGTGGCCGGGTCGGCGGTGCAGACCAGCACCGCCACCCCGGGAGCGTTCGATGGTGAGAGACGGGGCATCAGGTCACCGAGGCGGCTGTCGCCCGCCGAGCCGGCCGGCAGGTCGATCACGAGCACCTCGGGCAGGCAGGCCGCCGCTCGGGCGAGCGCCACCCGGAACCGCTGGGCGGCGGAGATCTGGTGCGGCAGCAGGGTGAGGGAGAGCGCCAACTCGAGCCGGTCGACAACGGTGGCCGTCCAGTCGTCGGCCACCTCGTGCACCCGTTCGCGTTTGCGTTGGCCGTACTCGATGTTGCGGCGCACGGTCAGCTGCGGCAGCAACGCGCCACCGGCGGGCACGTAGCCGATCTGCCGGCGGGGCGGCGGCAGGGCGGTGACGTCCCGGTCGCCGACGAGGATGCGGCCGGTCACCGGTGGGGCGAGCCCGGCCAGCACCCGGGCGACCGCCGTGCCGTACCGGGGTGGCGCGACCAGGGCGGCGAGCGTGCCGGCGGGAACGTCGAGGGTCACCGGCCCGGTGCCGGGGACGGCGACCAGTGCGCGTAGCCGTAACGTGACCCTCACCTCCGGTGACCGTTGATGACCGTCCCAGGGTGGCACACCGTGCCGACAACCGACGCCCCCGACCCTTCCACTGTGGAGCGGCCGGGCCTGTTCAGGTGGGGGAGTACAGCGCGGCGAGCCCGGCCGCGGTGGCGGCCAGCCGTTCGCGCAGCGCCACCGGGGTGAGCACCTCGACCTCGGCGCCGAGGCGCAGCAGCTCACCGTGGGCGTGGGTGAGCGACTCGATCGGCAGCACAGCGGTCACCCAACCCCGCGCGTCGGGTGGCCCGGCGCTGGTGTCCATCGCGGTCACCACCGGGTCGCTGCCGATCTCGCGCAGCCGCTCCCGCCCGGCCGGGGAGAGTCGGACGGTGGCATCGTCGCGGTGCAGCCGTTCCCGGAACCGCACCACGTGCGCCCGCCACCAGGCCGGCAGGTCGAAGTCCTCGGGTCGGTCGAACTCCTGCCCGAGCGGGGTGAGCGTGAGGATCTGGTTGACCCGGTAGGTGGCCGGCGCGCCCCGGCCGGGCTGGTCGGCCACCACATACCACCGGCCGCCCTTGAGGACCAGGCCGTACGGCTCCAGGACCCGGGTCACCTCGCCGTTCCAGCCGCGGTAGCGCACCTCGATGCGGTGCTGTCGCCAGACCGCCTCGGCCGTGCGGGCCAGCTCGGGGGAGGCGTCGCCGTCGGCGTACCACCCGGGGGTGTCCAGGTGGAAGCGTTGCCGCAGTCGGGTCGCCCGGTCGCGCAGCGGCGCGGGGAGCGCGGCGTGCAGCTTGAGTTGCAGCGCCGCCACCACGTCGCCGTAGCCCAGCTCGTCGGCCGGGCCGGGCAGGCCGGCGAGGAACAGCCGGTCGGCCTCCTCGGCGGTCAGCCCGGTGAGCCGGGTCCGCCAGCCGTCGACGAGCTGGTAGCCGCCGGCGTGCCCGGCCTCGCCGTAGAGCGGGATGCCGGCGGCGTGCAACGACTCGACGTCCCGGTAGATGGTGCGGGGGGAGACGGCCAACCGCTCGGCGAGCTGCCCGGCGGTCAACCGCCCGTGTGACTGCAGCAGCAACAGGACGGAGAGGAGTCGACTGGCCCGCACTTCACTGACACTAGTTGTCAGGGGACCGCTCGTACCGTCCCGGCATGGCATTTCGCGACAAGGATCTGAGAACACCGGGACCGATCACGGTGGACGGTCGGCACCTCAAGCGCTACCACATCGACCAGCCGGAACGGCCGCTCGAACCGGAGGTGGAGAAGGCCGCGTACGACCTGCTGCCGGCGTTGCTGGCCGACGTCGTCGACGACGGCACCCCGGCCGCCGGGTGGGTGGTGCTGCACCGGGGCGCGGACACCGGCGCGTACCTGCTGGCGTACACCTGGGTCTGGGACAACGCGGTGGAGGTCCGCGTCGCGGCGGCCGGGCAGCCGGCGCTGGACTGCCCGGACGACGACCCGACCCACTTCGTCGAGGTCCGTCGACCCGCCGTCGGCTGCGTCTGGGAGCTGGCGGTGCTGGAGCACGAGCGGGCGGCCTGGGTGCGGCACATGCTTGCCCCGCAGGCTCCCCACCTGGCCGGATACCTGCACGACACGCGAGCGGAAGGGCCGGTGGGCCGCTGATGGGCGACTTCGACTTCTTTGTGGGCACCTGGAACGTCGTCAACCGGCGGCTGCGCGAGCGGCTGGTCGGCTCCGACGAGTGGGAGGAGTTCCCGGGGGTGTCGGTGGCGCACGGCTTCTTCGCCGGCGGCGGTCACTTCGACGAGATCACCTTTCCGACCCGTGGCTCCGCCGGCGCCACGGTCCGGATCTTCGACCCGGCCCGGCAGGAGTGGTCGATCTACTGGATGAGCAGCGACACCGGGGTGCTGGGGCAGCCACCGATGGTGGGCCGCTTCGTCGACGGGGTCGGCCGCTTCTACGCCGACGACCAGCACGAGGGACGCCCGGTGCGGTGCCGGTTCGTCTGGTCCGACATCAGCGCGACCACCGCCCGCTGGGAGCAGGCGTTCTCGGTCGACGGCGAGCAGACCTGGGAGACCAACTGGATCATGACCTTCACCCGGGCGTCGGAGGGCTGACCGCCAGGTGGGGTGACCGCGGTCAGGCCTGGTCGGCCACGGCCGCGGTCCGCCCCACGTCGCGGCCGCGGAACAGCACGGTGATCGTCACGAGGGCGACCAGCAGCGCCGCGAGCACGTACACCGGGGCCGGGCCCAGCGGCGTGAACAGTGCCAGCAGCGCGACGACCGGGAAGGCGACGGCCGTCACGCCGTGCTGCTTGCGGCGTACGTGCAGCACCCAGACGGTGAGCAGGAAGACGGCGACCGGGACGGCCACCGCGTACCCGACGGTCCGCTCCGAGATGTGCGCCAGGTGCCGTTCGTAGTCCACCGCCACGCCCAGGCCGGCGCCGACCCCGGCGATCGCCGCGAAGATCAGATAGTGGCCATAACCCCAGACCAGGGAGTACGGCAGCCGGTCGGGCGCCTCGCTGCGCCGATCGAAGTAGAGCCACCACAGCGCGAACACGATGACCGCGCCGGAGGCGGCGAGGAACCAGAGGTCGTGCTCCCCGGCGTCGAGCCCGTCCTGGATCGCCAACGAGACGGCCGCCACCGCCTCACCGAGCACGATCAGCGTGAACAGCCCGTACCGTTCGGTGATGTGGGCCGGGTGCCACGGGGTCATGCCGGGGCGTTCGGCCACCGCCGGCACCAGCACGTCGGCCAGCCCCAGCAGCACGAACGACGCGAGCCCCCACTCGGGTGGCAGCAACAGGCGCAGCAGCCAGCCGAGCTGCACCACCGTCACCCCGACCGCGTAGCGGCGCGCCGCCGCACGGTGCGCGGGGTCGCCGGCCGCCGCTCGGCTCCAGTGCACGACGGCGGCCAGCCGCATCACCACGTACCCGTAGGTGATGACGGTGAAATCGTTGTCGGCGAAGGCGCGGGGCACCCCGGCCGCCAGGATCAACGCCCCGAGGATCTGCACCAGGGTGGTGATCCGGTAGACGTCGTCGTCGGTGTCGTAGGCCGAGGCGAACCAGGTGAAGTTCACCCACGACCACCAGATCGCGAAGAACACCATCACGTAGCCGGTGACCGCGTGGGCGAGGTGACCCTCGGCCAGGAAGTGGTGCAGGCTGGTGGCGGCCTGCGCCACGGCCACCACGAAGCAGAGGTCGAAGAACAGTTCCAGCGGGGTGGCGGCCCGGTGCGGCTCGTCGCGGCGGTGTGGCCGCATCGGCCGGTAGAACGGCCGCACCGACCGAGGGTGAGTCACCGCGGTCCCTCAGGTGGCCTCAGCCGCGCCGACGGCCGTGAGTCAGCCCCTCCAGCACCAGGGTCAGCCCCGCGCCGACCAGCCAGATGTCCTTGGCGAGCCCCGAACCCGCCTGGGTCGGCCGGACGCTGCCGGCTTCCCGCATCCCCGGCGTCTTCAGGTACAGCTGCACCAGGCCCGCGCCGAACGCCGTCAGGCCGAGCCCGACCAGGGGCGCCGGGACGAACGGCGCGATCAGCGCGGCCCCCAGGGCGATCTCCGAGTACGACAGCAGCTTGGCGAAGCGCGCCGGCTCCAGCTGGCCGAGCTGAGGCATGGCGGCGACCGCCATCCCGTGCATGCCCTCCGCCGCGGCGCCCTCCAGGTTGCGCTTGCCCAGACCCGAGTTGAGGACGTACGCGCCGATGGTGAGCCGCAGCGGCAGGTGGGCGAATTTCATTGTTACCCCCGTTGGCAGTGGTCGAATGCGGCCCGCGTACCCCGCAGCGCCCGCGATAACCCGCCGGGGCGGCTGGGCAGGCTGTGGTGGTCGCGGTAGGTTCGCCGGGGGCCCAGCGCCGAGCCCGTGGCACACCCGCCCACCCCGGCACCCGGCCCTGCCGCAGACCACCAGCAGGAGGCGAAGTGAGCCAGGAAGTCCGGGGAGTCATCTCCCGCAGCAAGGGCGCTCCGGTCGAGGTCACCACCATCGTTGTGCCCGATCCGGGGCCGGGTGAGGCGATCGTCCGGATCCAGTCGTGCGGCGTGTGCCATACCGACCTGCACTACCGCGAGGGTGGCATCAACGACGACTACCCCTTCCTGCTCGGTCACGAGGCGGCGGGCATCGTGGAGCAGGTCGGCGAGGGCGTCACCGACGTCGCCCCGGGCGACTTCGTGGTGCTCAACTGGCGGGCGGTCTGCGGGGTCTGCCGGGCCTGCCGCCGGGGCCGGCCCTGGTACTGCTTCAACACCCACAACGCCACCCAGCGGATGACCCTCACCGACGGCACCGAACTCGCCCCGGCGCTGGGCATCGGGGCGTTCGCCGAGAAGACCCTGGTACATGCCGGGCAGTGCACCAAGGTGGACCCGGCCGCCCGACCCGCCGCGGTGGGCCTGCTCGGCTGCGGGGTGATGGCCGGGCTGGGCGCGGCGATGAACACCGGAAACGTCACCCGGGGCGACTCGGTCGCGGTGATCGGCTGCGGCGGCGTCGGGGACGCGGCGGTGGCCGGGGCAGCCCTCGCCGGCGCCACCACGATCGTCGCCGTGGACACCGACAGCCGCAAGCTCGACTGGGCCCGCCGGTTCGGCGCCACGCACACCGTGAACGCGTCCGAGACCGACCCGGTCGAGGCGATCCGTGCCGCCACCGGTGGCTTCGGCGCCGACGTGGTGATCGACGCGGTGGGTCGACCGGAGACGTGGAAGCAGGCGTTCTACGCCCGCGACCTGGCCGGCACCGTGGTGCTGGTCGGCGTACCGACCCCGCAGATGCAGATCGAGCTCCCGCTGCTGGACGTCTTCGGGCGCGGCGGTGCCCTCAAGTCCAGTTGGTACGGCGACTGTCTGCCCAGCCGGGACTTCCCGATGCTCACCGAGCTGTACCTGCAGGGCCGACTCGACCTCGACGCGTTCGTCACCGAGGAGATCGCACTCGACCAGGTGGAGACCGCGTTCGAGCGGATGCACCACGGCGACGTGCTCCGCTCGGTGGTGGTGTTCTGATGACCGCCCGGGTCGAGCACGCGGTCACCTCGGGCACGTTCTCCCTCGACGGCCAGACCTTCGACGTGGACAACAACGTGTGGGTGATCGGTGACGACCGCGAGTGCGTCGTCCTGGACGCGCCGCACGACGTGGCGGCGATCCTCGCCCTGGTGGGTGACCGCCAGGTCAAGGCGATCCTGGCCACCCACGCCCACGACGATCACGTCCGGGTGGCGCCCGAGCTGGCCGAGGCCACCGGCGCGCCGGTGCTGCTGCACGCCGCCGACCGGGTCCTCTGGGACATGGTCCACCCGCACCTGCCGCCCAACGGCGAGCTGCACGACGGGCAGAGCATCGAGGTGGGTGGCACCACGCTGCGGGTGCTGCACACCCCCGGGCACAGCCCGGGCGCGTGCAGCTTCCACGCGCCGGAGCTGGGCGCGGTGTTCACGGGCGACACGCTCTTCGCCGGTGGTCCGGGCGCGACGGGCCGCTCGTACAGCGACTTCGACACCATCGTCCGGTCGATCCGCACCCGCCTGTTGACCCTCCCGCCGGAGACGGTCGTGCACACCGGCCACGGCGACGACACGACGATCGGCGCGGAGGCGCCGCACCTGCAGGAGTGGCTGGCCCGCGGCCACTGAGCCCAGCGCACCGGCCTGCTGGCGCCCGGCCGACGGCTCAGCGTTCGTCGGCCGCGCCCAGCACCGGTTTGACGTCCAGGATCGGTGTGCCGTCGAGGGCCTCCAGGTCGGCCACCTCGACGCGCAGCCCGTCCACGGCCAGGACCCGCACCCGGTGCAGCCCGATCGGGTTGGGCCGGTGCGGGGAGCGGGTGCTGAACACCCCGGTCTCCGGCCGGGTCTCGTCGCCGCGTGGGTGCACCGCCAGCACGTCGCGCCGGGCCCGGTCCAACCAGGTCAGCACCAGCAGCTCCGCGCCGACCCGCAGGTCACGCAGGGCCCGCTCGACGTGCGGGTCGAAGACCAGCCACGCCGCTGGTGCGCCCTCGTCGCCCTGTCGTGGCGCGCTCGCCGCGTCGGTCAGCGGCGAGGCGACCCGGCCGACCGGGCGCAGAGGGTACGTCTCGTCCTGAGCTGTCCCAGCCATGACGCTCCCTTGCCGACGGTGCGAGCCTACGGCGTTAGGATCGCGCATGGCCGCCGAGCACCCCACCCCCGCCGTCCGTCAGCTCCGCCTCGTGGTGGAGGCCGACGACTACGACGCTGCCGTCGCGTTCTTCCGTGACGCGCTCGGCCTGCCCGAGGAGGCGGCGTTCGTCGGCGACGGAGACGCCCGGGTGGTGATCCTGGATGCGGGCCGGGCCACCCTGGAGATCGCCAACCCGGCCCAGAAACGCATGATCGACGAGGTCGAGGTGGGGCGGCAGGTCGCCCCCCGCCTGCGGGTGGCCTTCGAGGTGGACGACGCCGAGGCGACTACGGCCCGGCTGGTCGCCGCCGGGGCGAGCGAGGTCGCGCCGCCGACGCGTACACCGTGGCAGTCGCTCAACTCCCGCCTCGACGCGCCCGCCGGCCTGCACATCACCGTCTTCCAGGAGTTGCTCGCGCCGGACGTGCGGGAGGGGACGCGGCATGCGGAGCCCGGACGTGACAGCGACAACTGAGTCCGGCAGTTCCCGGGCTGCCGCTCTCACCCCGGCGCAGACGGCGGCCCTGGCCCACGTCCGGTCCCTGGCCGTGGCCGAGCGGCGCGCCGCCCTGGACATCATCGCCCGGGAACTCACCGCCGCCGGCCTCCACGACCGGCCGGAAGAGCTGCTCGCCGCAGTGGTCCAGTGTGGTCGCCTGACCGTCAACTTCCACCCCGACCGGTTGTGCGTCGACGGGCGGACCGTCGCCGCCGCCCTGGCCGAGGACGGGGTGTACCGCAGCCAGTTCGTCACCGGAATCTCCAACGGCGGGCTCACCGCCTATCCGGGCGGAGACCGGGACTGTTGGGAACAACGGATGTTCGACGGCGCGTACCAGCGAACCGGGGTCACGGCGGCCGACCGCCCCACGTACGGCGGAATGAACCTGCTCGGTCACGCGGACGGCGCCTGTCCCCGATTCGGTTCCTGTCACCTGCGGCTGCGTCCGGCGGTGCTGACCCGGGCGACCTTCTGTCTCGGTGACAGCCACCTCGGTCCGCGGGTGGTGGGGACCGCCGACGCCTTCGAGGCGGTCCTCGCCGGGCTCCTGGTCGGTGTCGCCGCCACCGGTGAGTGTCTGGGACGCACCGGAACGGACGTCGGCACCTTCGTTCGGACGGTGCGGGACGTTCCGACCACGCGGGAAACTGTCGGTCGCGCGCTCGACGACTACGTGGAGGCCCAGATCCACGGCACCCTCGACCTCGCGCGCGATGTCGAGGAACTGGTGGTGGACAAGGCCTTCGCCGGCACCCTGACCGGGGCGACGCTGGAATCAATCGCTGAGCGGCACGGTTTCCCGCTGCTGTGGCACCCGGGCTTCGCGCTGGCCGTCGACCGGGTCGACGCCGAATTCCGAGGGCCGGCGATTCCGGTGCTGGCGGCGCGGCTGCATCGGGAGTTCGCCGGACCGGGCGAGCCGGTGGACGCGGCGCTGGTCGGGCGGGGCGCGGTCTCGGTGGTCACCGAGCCGGAGCGGTGGACCGACCGGGGTCCGGTCGCGGAAACCCTCCAGCACCTCAAGCAGCTCTGGCATGTCCTCGTCCGCTACGGCGAGCCACACGCCAATCTCACCCACAGTGCCGGGTCCGTCGGTCGCTCACGGTAGCGGCAAACCGCCAGCCGCCCGCCTCCCCACCACGGTGAATTCGCCCTTTGCTCTGCACCCAGATCGGCGCCACGGACCTGAGCTGCGGATGAGCCGTTTCCGCCCCCCGTAGGCGTTCCGCACAGCCGTCACGCACGGTGTCTGGTGCGTGTGTGGGTGCAGAGCAAAGGGTGTGAACGGCGTTCTGCCTCCGACCGCTGAATTCACCCTGCGTCACCATTGTCAGGTGTGACGGGCGACGAGCCGCGTCTGTCCGGTTCTGCGTCGTGACCGGGACCGCAGCCGGCCGACGCGAGGTCATTTCCGGAATGACCGACACGTGAACCTGGTTGTGTCCCCCGTACCGCCGGAGCCCAAACCCCTTTCCGCGGTCATCTCCCGAGGAGTGTTCACCCCGGAGCGCTTCGCACGATCGAAAGGGCAACCATCGTGAAGGTCGACTTCACTCGATGGCTCCCCGCCATCGCTAAGGACTCGTACCGCAAGACCGCGCTGAGCGTGGCGGGTGTGGCCGCCCTCGGCGGCCTGGCGCTCGCGCCGACCGCAGCCGCGGCCCCGGTCACCTCCGGACCGCACCAGGGCGCCGTCGCCGCCATCGACCTCGCCACCGGCAAGGCCGCCACCTCGGCACAGCAGAATGACGAGCAGCCCGTCGAGTCGGGCCTGACCACCGGTTCCGCCACCGGCAAGCCGCCGGAGGGCAAGCCGAGCCGTGCGCAGCTCATCCCGCACGGCATCGAGGGCGCCCAGTCGCGGGTCCCCCTCGACGACGCGCAGCTGGCCAACGCCCGGGCCATCGTCGACGCCGCCAAGAAGACCGGCGTCGGTGACCGGGGCGCGGTGATCGGTATCGCCACCTCGCTGCAGGAGTCGAAGCTGTACAACCTCGGCCACCTCGGCGCGTACAACGACCACGACTCGCAGGGCCTGTTCCAGCAGCGTCCGTCGTCCGGTTGGGGCACGCCCGACCAGATCACCGACCCGGAGTACGCCGCCACGGCGTTCTTCACCGCACTCAAGAACGTCGGCGGCTGGCAGGACCTGCCGCTGACCACCGCCGCGCAGACCGTGCAGGTCTCCGCCTTCCCGTACGCGTACGCGCAGTGGGAGGAGCAGGCGGCGGACATCGTCCAGCAGCTCTGGTGACGACACCCGCACATCCCGCGCCGGCCGGTCCCGTTCAGGGGCCGGCCGGCGTTCGTCGTGCCCTCAGCAGGCCGGGTAGAGACGGCGGGTGCCGACCCCGGCGGCGTACGCGTCCCGGTCGCTGAACCGGCAGCCGTAGTCGGGCCGGGCCACCACCGCCGGGTCGGTGACGGTGTCGCCGGCTGGGCGCTTGCCGGTGCGTACCCAGGACACCAGGTCGTCCCAGGCGGTGCCGGCCTCCGCCGGGGTGAACTCGCAGTGCTGCGTGGCCCGGATCGCCCGCTGAACCACCAGCTTGCCGCGACCGTGCCGCGCCACGTCGGTGGCGTACGCCTGCTCCATGCTGAACGGCACGAACAGGTCCCCCAGACCGTGCAGGCTGAGCACCGGCGCGGTCGGTCGGCCGGCGATCCGCGGCACCTCGGTCAACGTCGGCAGGAGCCGCTGCCGCAGGTTCTCCGGGGCGACCCGCCGCACCGTGGCGTTGACGTTGACCGGGCTGTTCGGGGTGTAGCGGGTGAGCAGATTGGTGGACAGCTGGCCGGGCTGCTGGGCGGGGGAGTTGCCGCTGCTGGTGGGCACGCTGATCGAGAACAGGAAGTCCTTCCACACCGCGAACGCGGCGTCGGCTCCCGGACGCGGCCCGCCGGAGCGGTTTACCGTGATCGCCCGCAGCTGCTTGCCCCGCTCGGTGGTGGTGTCCGGCCCGGTGGGGGTCAGCCCGGCCAGGCCGAGCGCCACCTGGATGCGCGGCACCGCGTTGGTCAGGTAGTCGGCCGGCGTGGGATAGGCCGGCACCCCGGCGAGCGCCTGCGCGACCAGGTTGTAGTCCAGGTAGAAGTCGAGAAGCGTCTGATCGCCGAGCACCCCGCACATCGGCAACGCGCCGTCGTAGAAGCCGGGATACTGCTCCAGCGAACGACCGATGACGTACCCGCCCATCGACACCCCGGCGACGTAGGTGTGCTGCGGTCGGCGGACCGTCCGCGCGAAATGGTCGGCGAGGTCCTTCGTGCCCAGCACACCGGAGCGGATGTCGAAGCCGTTGCGGTCGTACGAGGACGACGCCCACGCGTACCCCTGCTCCAGGAGTCGCTGGCGCAGCCCGAAGCCCGGCGGCTCCGGCGAGAGCACGGTGCCCTGGCCACGGTAGCCGTGCGCCCACATCACCAGGTCGCCGTTCCACCGGGCGGGGACCTCGATGAGGTACCCGGCGTGGCGGTGCACTCCCTGGCGTACCGTCGTCGGTTTGCCGCCGACGACCAGGGGCGCCAACGGCGGATTCTCGATGGTGTAGCCGGGCAGCGGCTCGCCGCCCCTCGCGTCGCGGCCGGTGGCGCCGGCCGGTGCGGCACCGACCAGCCCGACCGCGAGGGTCAGCGTCGTGGTGGCGGCGAGCAGCCGGCGGAGGGTGCGAACGGGTGTGGACAGCATCGATGCTCCCCATCGGACGGATGTCGCCCGGGGGCGACCAGCGGGACGGTTGCCTACCGGCCGGTAGCGTCCTGAACCTAGAACCGCCGTCGACCAGTGTCAATGGGTACGCTGACCGGCGGCTCAACCACGACTGTCCGGCCGAACCCGGTCGTCGGGGTCGGTGGGCCGATCGGGTTGACTGGTCGCCGTGGACGAGTCGATCTGGGAGGCGGCCCGGGTGTCGCGCAGCTGGCTGGACGCGGCGAACGGCACCGGGCAGACCGAGCTGACCTGCCGCATCCTCAAGCTGACCGAAGAGGCGGGGGAGGCGTCGGCCGCCTGGATCGGTCTGCTCGGGCAGAATCCGCGCAAGGGTGTCACCCACACCCGCGATGACGTGGCGGCGGAGCTGGCCGACGTCGCCTTCACCGCGCTGGTGGCCATCGAGAGCCTGGGTCTGGACGCGCAAACGGTCCTGGACGCCTGCGCCGCGAAGGTGCGTTCCCGCCTGGCAGACCAGGACCGTCGGTAGCGTCCGGTTACGCCCACCCACCCTTGCCGGGCCATGGCAGGCCGACCGCATCTGGGCGAATGCGCGCCTGATGCTTCCGTGCTCGACTTGGGTTTCCCTGACAGCGGGCTGTCCCGTCGTCCGGGACACCCCGCTGTCAGTGGATCATCCCGGTGAGGGCGGTTCGACACCGACCGTCCGCCATGCCTGGGTGGTTTGTCGGGTTGTGGGGGTCAGTGGGTGGTGACCGGGCGCACCCGCAGGCTGGAATCATGGCCGGGTCGGGGTCGTTGCACATCCTGACGATCGCAGCACCACCGAGTGGGCCCCGGGCGCTGAGCCTGGTCGCGCAGGTCGGAATGCCAGCCTCCACCCGGTCGTTGTGACCCCCACGAACGACCGCAGGCACCGCCTCCACCTGGGTGCGGACAGGTTGGGCCACCCCGGAATGACCCCGGCCCCCCGGGTCGTTACACCGGGACCCCCGGTGCCACGAGCCCCCGCTCGCAGGCCACCGACCCCGAAGACTTTCCCCTTTGTTGTGCAGCGCCGGACGAGGTGCTCACACCCGTGCGTCCCCCGACGTGTGGGTGTCCTTACCCCCGAAGGAGCTACCCCCATGAACACGATCATGCGTAAGAGCGTGCTGTCCGTTGCTGGTCTCGCGTTCGTCGGCGGTGTGTTCGCCGGCCCGATCGCCCACGTGGCCAACCAGGCCGACACCAAGCCGGCCGCGGTCACGGTGCAGGCTGACAAGCCCGACATCAGCAAGCTGATCCCGCACGGCACCCAGGGCGAGCAGTCGCACATCTCCTTGAACGACGAGCAGACGGCCAACGTCAAGGCGATCATCGCGGCCACGAAGAAGGCCGGCCTGCCCGAGCGCGCCGCGGTGATCTCGATCGCGACGAGCCTGCGTTCCTCAAGGGCCTGAAGCAGGTTGACGGGTGGCAGGACATGCCGCTGACCGTGGCCGCGCAGACGGTGCAGGTGTCGGCGTACCCGGACGCCTACGCCCAGTGGGAGCAGCAGGCCGCTGACCTGGTCGCCCAGTACTGGAACAGCTGACCCGGATTCGCACGACCGAACAGTAAGACCACCGCACGACTCTGACCGCTGGCCGGCACCCGCAACACGGGGTGCCGGCCAGCGGCATTCCTGCTGTCGCCGTGCAGGTCGGTAGCCATACCACGCGCGCCCGCGACCACCGGTCGCCGTCGCCGGCCACCCGACGTCCGCCGTCAGCCGCCCTCCCCGCCTGCCGTCCGCCGCCTGCCGCCTGCCGTTCGCCGTTCGCTGCCTGCCGTCCGCCCGTCCGCCGTCCGCCCGTCCGCCCGTCCGCCGTCCGCCCGTCCGCCCGTCCGCCCGTCCGCCCGTCCGCCGTCCGCCCGTCCGCCGTCCGCCCGTCCGCCGTCCGCCGTCCGCCCGTCCGCCGTCCGCCGCCCGCCCGTCCGCCGCCCGTCCGCCGCTCGTCCGCCGCCCGCCGCCCCCGCCTGCCGTCCGCCGCCCCTGGCTGAGGGGGCCGGAATCTCGCGCTCCAGGGGTGTGGGGAGGCGGATGGTGTCGTCTGACCGGCGGGTGTCCGGAGATCTTGGACAGTTTCCGTTCGCCCCGAACGGAAACTGTCCAAGATCTCCGTCGGCGACGTAGCGGAGTGGCGTGATCGGCGCCGAGTGATCCGATCGGCCGGCGGGTACGTACCCCTGGACGGGGACCGGCGGAGGGACAGAGGCATGGCCGCAGTGGGGAACGGCGTGGATCGCGAACCGGGGTTGGGGCCGGAACCCTCCGGTGCGACCGCGCCGGAGCGGTGGTCGACCGGGGCTCGCCTGTTGGTGGCTGCCGCCGTCGTCGTGCTGCTGCTGGGTGCGGCGGCGGTGGCCGTGATCGTTGCCGATCCCGGCCGCCTCGGCATGACCTACTCCAGCCAACCCGACGGCACCCGCCCGGACGGCACCCGCCCGGACGGCACCCGCCCGGACGGCACCCGCCCGGACGGCACCCGCCCCGACGGCACCGGGCACGACGGCACCCGGCCCGGTGGCGACGGTCGTCCGGGGGACGGCGCTGACCCGGACGCGTCCGACGGTCGCCGCGGCGGTGGGGGCGCTGCTGCCGAGCAACTGCTGACAGCGCCGGTGGCCGGTTGGCGAAAGGGCACCTTCGTGCTCGCGGACGGGTTGACCTCGTTCGAGCTGCGGGTGACCGAGTTGGGCGAGGACCTGTACCGGATCAGTGTCCCGGCCGGCTCGGGGTTGGCGGGACGTCCGACGGTACGGGGGGAAACAGCCCGGCTCGACCTCGTGGAATCCGGGACGCGTGGGCCGCGCGCCGTGCGGGTGTTGCTCAACGAGCGGGTCGCCTGGCGTCTGCACCTCGTCGGTGGGGTGAGCAGCCAGGTGCTGGATCTGAGCCGGGCCCGGCTGCTGGGCGTGGACCTCGCCGGTGGTTCCAGCCGTACCGAAATTCTTCTGCCACCGATCACCGCGGCCGGCCCGGACGACCTCGCCGGTCCGACCTCAGGCAGCCTGACCGTGCGACTCACCGGCGGGACCAGCCAGCTCGACGTCCGGGTCCCCGGGGAGACGCCGGTTCGGGTGCGGGCGGGAGTCGGCGCCGGCTCGGTGGTGGTACGCGACGAGCGTTGGGACGGGGTGGCCGCCGGCTCGGTGCTGGGTACGCCGGGATGGGACCGGTCGGCCGAGCGCCTGTACCTGGACCTGGTCGCCGGTGCCAACAGCGTGATCGTGTCCTCCAGCAACCGCTGACCCGCGTCGCCAAGCCCGCGTCGCCAAGCCCGCGTCGCCAAGCCCGCGTCGCCAAGCCCGCGTCGCCAAGCCCGCGGGCTGGTGACGCCTGTCGGCCCTGGCGGGAAGCGCCGCTGACGCAGGTGGGCGTGAGCGTACAGTCGGGCGGTGGAGCGTACTGAATCAATGCTGGCGCAGACCCGACCGCCTGGCGTGGCCGACGTCGACCCCGGCAGTGTGTTGTTGCCCGGCCACGACGTGCCGTTGGGTCGGTACACCACGGTGCGGCGGCTGCTTCCGCAGCGCGCCCGCCGGATGGTCGGCGCGTGGTGTTTCGTTGATCATTTTGGCCCGGACGATGTGGCGCAGCGGCCCGGCATGGAGGTGCCGCCGCACCCGCACACCGGGCTGCAGACGGTGACCTGGCTGCTCGACGGTGAGATTCTGCACCGGGACAGCCTCGGCAACGTCCAGCCGATCGTTCCCGGCCAGCTGAACGTGATGACCTCCGGGAACGGCATCGCCCACTCGGAGCGGTCACCGGCCACCCACCCGCCGGTGATGCACGGCGTGCAGTTGTGGGTGGCGCTGCCGGATCCGGCGCGCGCCGGGGCGGCCGACTTCGCGCACCACGCCGACCTGCCCCGCTGGCGCGACGGCGACCTGGACGGCACGGTGCTGGTCGGCGAGTTCGCCGGGGAACGGTCACCGGCGGTGGTGCACACCCCGCTGGTGGGGGCGCAGCTGGAGCTGCGCGGCGAGGCGCCGGCGACGATGTCGTTGCGGCCCGATTTCGAGTACGCCGTGCTGGCGATGTCCGGGTCCGCGGAGGCGTCCGGGGTCGGGTTCGAGCCGGGGGCGCTGCTGTATCTGGGTTCGGGCCGCCGGGAGTTGACGGTGCGCGGCGGGGCGGGGGCCCGGTTGCTGCTGCTGGGCGGTACGCCGTTCGAGGAGCCGTTGGTGATGTGGTGGAACTTCGTGGGCCGGTCGCACGAGGAGATCGCCGCCGCCCGGGAGGACTGGATGGCCGGTGACGCACGCTTCGGTGTGGTCGCCGACGATCCGGCACCGCCGCTGCCGGCGCCCGCGCTGCCCACGACCCGCCTCAAGGCCCGCGACCGCACCGGTGGCCTGCACGGCTGACGCCCTCACACCTCGTCGATCTTGCAGTTTCGGTCCCCGGAATGTCGATCCTGCGGGCTTTTGCCGCGACAGAAACTGCAAGATCGGCGGGGAGGGGGCGGGGCGGGCCGGGCGGGGGGTGTGTGGCCGGGGGCGGCGCGGGTAGTCGCTGGGATGGCGACCAGTTTGATCACCCCGGTGGAGGACCGTAAACGTCTGGCGCGCCGGCTCGCCGGCAGCGGGCGGGGCTTCGCCGAGCAGTACGGGTTCCGGGTGACCAACAACCCGGCGAGCCTGTTCCAGGTGCTGTGTCTGTCGGTGTTGCTGGCCCGTCGTGGTGACTTCCGGCGGGCGTTGGACGGGGCGCGGGCGTTGCGGGACGAGGGGTGGGACAGCGCCGCCCGGCTGGCTCGTTCGCTGCACGAGGACCGGGTGCGGGTGTTGCGCGCCAGCGGCCAGCGCGGCGACGTGGACGGGCTCGCCAGTGTGCTGGGTGACCTGGCCCGGACGGTGGTCGAGCGGTACCGGGGTGATCTGCGCCGGTTGCGGGCGGTGGCGCACCACGACCCGGTCCGGGAGCGGGCGCTGCTCGCCGAGCTTCCGGGGGTGGACGGCCAGGTCGTCGACCTGTTCCTGCGCGAGGCTCAGGCGTTGTGGCGGGAGGTGGCGCCGGTCGCCGACCGGCGGGCGTTGGCTGCCGCGCGCCGACTCGGGCTGGGCAGGTCGGCCGACGACCTGGCCGGCCTGGCCAGTGGCGAGTCGGAGCAGTTGGCCTGGCTGGTGGGGGCGTTGGCCCGGGTCGACCTGGAGCACCGGTACGCGGAGGTGACCGGTCGGCAGTGACGTGCCCTGGCCCACACTTCCGCAAATTCTGACCAAACGGAGGATGTTCTGTCGTATGGTTGGACCCGGCAGTGCTGGCCGCTCGGTTCGGGCGGGCCTCCACCGCCTGGTGACCGCGACCGGTTCGGATGCGGTTCACCGCCTGGGCAGGCTTGCGTGGCGCCCTGGGTCGCGGTTCGTGACCAGGGGCGCCCGCCTGTCCCGGCCCTTCGATCGGCCCCGCCCCGTGTCGTGCTCCGGGGGACCGGCCAGCCGGTGTCGTCATCGCGCCAGACCCGCCAGCAGGTTCACTGTCACGGCGATGATGAACGCGCCGAACAGGTACGACACCATCGAGTGGCGCAGCACCGTACGACGCATCTCGTTGCTGGTCAGGTTGGTGTCGGAGACCTGGAACGTCGTCCCGATGGTGAACGCGACGTACGCGAAGTCGGAGTAGCGCGGCGGTTCGGGCTGGTTGAAGTTCACGCCGCCATCCGGGCCCGTGTAGTAGATCCGGGCGTACCGGGCGGCGAACACTGTGTGCACCACGAGCCAGGAGAGCACGACGCTGAGCACGCCCAGGCCGCTGTGCAGTTCCCGGGCCAGTCCGGGGGGCGCGCTCTGCGCGCTGGCCACCACCAACCCCACGGCGAGCAGGCTGGCCAGGCAGGCGAAGAGCAGCAGGGCGTCCCGGACCGCCCGGTTCGGGTCCTCGTGCACGGCCAGTTGGGCGGTCCGCTCGGCGTCCATCGGCCAGATCTTGTGCCAGATCAGCACGAGCCAGCTGAGCGCGCCCACGTCCCAGCCGGCCAGCGCGGCGAGCGGCAGCGGCAGCACGAGCGCGAAGGCGCAGCCGGCGACGACCCCGACCACCGCCACGACGGCGAGCTGCCGCGCGGCGGGGAAGCGCACATCCATCGGCCGGGACGGGCCACCGGTGTAGGTCATCGGTGACGATTCCTTCGCCGGGCTGTGGGCGTCACCGCTGGGTCAGATGCCGCGCAGGTGCTGCGAGACCCGGTTGTGCTTCTTGTCCCGGGCCTGCTCGGCCCGCTGGGCGGGGCCGACCTCGGGCGCGGCCTCGATCCCGGCGGACCGGGCCACCTCGGTACCGTTGGCGTAGTCGACCGGCGGCAGGGCGCGCAGCGCCTTCAGCACGTCCGGCGGGGCGCCCTCCCGTTCGGCCTCGCGGACCACGTCGTCCTTCTCGGCCGGGTAGTCCAGGCTCGACAGGTACTGCAGGACGTCGGCGTAGCTCGCCATGGCGTGGGCTCCCTCGGGCATCGATGTGGTGACGACCGGCGGCGGTTACCCGTCTGCCGGCCGGTCACGCCCACCCACCGGGGGTAACCGGGTGCCGTTTCTCCCCGCCCGTCGTGGGTACCCGCTGACGCCGACGCGACCCAAGGGAGTACGCGATGAACTACGACACCTTCATCGACCAGGTTTCCCAGCGTACCGCGACGTCGTCCGAGCGGGCGGTCGAGCTGACCCGGGCCGTGTTGGAGACGTTCGCCGAGCGGTTGACCGGCGGCGAGGTTCTGGACCTGGCCGCCCAGTTGCCCCAACCGCTGCAACTCGTGCTGAAACCGAGCCCGAGCACCGAGCAGGCGGACCGGTTCGGCGCGGCGGAGTTCGTGGCCCGGGTCGCGGTGCGCGCCGGGGTGCAGGAGCCGGCCGCCCGGGACGCCAGTCGGGCGGTTTTCACCACCCTGCGCGAGGCGATCACCGGCGGTGAGTTCGATGACGTGGCGACTCAACTGCCGCGTGACTATCGGGGCCTGGTCGAGCAGGCGATGGCCCCGGGAGCGACGCTGCGCCGCGGCTGACCGCGCCCGTTCCGGGTACGCACAGCGGTTTACCAGGGCAACCATCGATGTCCCGCTTGGCGCGGTGATTCAGCCTGGCCTAACCTTGTCGTGCGAGGGGAGTACTTCCCACGAACCATTCCGGTCAGTACGGCGCGCCCGGCGCGCCTCGGGTGGTTGCCCATCAGGTGGTGGGTGAAGGAGACCTCGAACATGACGGTGTTCGAGGAGACCCCATATGAGCCAAGTGTCGTATCTGTCCGCTGCCAGTGACCTGTCGTCGGTGGGCACGCCCACGCTGTGGGCGGTCACCATCATCGGGGTCATCCTGCTGCTGGTGCTGGACTTCCTGGTCACCCGTCGCCCGCACGAGGTCTCCATGCGGGAGGCCGTCGGCTGGTCGGCGTTCTACATCGCGCTGCCGCTGGCGTTCGGCGCCTGGATCTGGTCCCGCTTCGGCTCCCAGCAGGGCGTCGAGTACCTGACCGGTTACCTGGTGGAGAAGTCGCTCTCGGTCGACAACCTCTTCGTCTTCATGCTGCTGCTGGCCGCGTTCGCGGTGCCGGCGGTGCTCGCCCAGCGGGTGCTGCTCTACGGCATCGCCGGCGCGCTGGTGCTGCGGGCCGTCTTCATCGCCCTCGGCGCGGCGGCGTTGCAGACCCTCGACTTCGCCTTCCTGCTCTTCGCGATCATCCTCATCGCCACCGCGGTGAAGCTGCTGCGCGACGCCTTGTCCGGGCATCAGCAGGAAGTCGACATCAACAAGATGCGGTCGGTGAAGCTGCTGCGCAAGATCATGCCGGTGGTCGACGAGTACCACGGCACCAAGATGACCGTGCGGCAGGGCGCGAAGCGGGCGCTCACCCCGTTCGCCCTGGTGGTGGTCGCGGTGCTGGCCACCGACATCGTCTTCGCCGTCGACTCGGTGCCCGCCGTCTACGGCATCACCGAGGACCCGTACCTGGTCTTCGCCACCAACGCGTTCGCCCTGCTCGGCCTGCGGGCGCTCTACTTCGTCCTGCACGCGGCGCTGAGCCGGCTGGTGCACCTCAGCTACGGTCTGGCCGTCATCCTGGCGTTCATCGGCCTCAAGCTGGGTCTGCACTGGGCGCACGGCATCTGGGAGGGTGTGCCGGAGATCCCCACCCTGGCCTCGCTCGGCGTGATCATCGGTGTGCTGGTGGTCGTCACGGTGACCAGTCTGCGCGCCACCCGCGGCGGCGACCTGCCCGCGGACCGCGAGGTCGTCGCGAAGCGGCACTGACCGCGCCGCGCCAGCCGACGAGGGGGTACGCGGGAAAGCTCCCGCCCCGGCCGGCGCGGGTGGTACGACTGTGCAATGGGAATCGTGTCACCCGGCTTTCAGGGCCGGCCCCGAACGCAGGAGCCGGCCCTGCCACCCGGTCAGTACCTGACCGAGGACTTTCCGGTGCTCTCGGCCGGCCCGACGCCCCGGGTGTCCCTGGACACCTGGGAGTTCGTCATCTCCGCCGAGAACGGCAGCGAACACCGGTGGTCGTGGCAGGAGCTGATGGCCCTGCCGCAGGAGACGCCGACGGTGGACATCCACTGCGTCACCCGCTGGTCCAAGCTCGGCACCAGCTGGCAGGGCGTCTCACTGGACACGCTGCTCGCCGACGTCGACACCGGGGCGCACTTCGCGCTGGCGCACTCCTACGGCGGGTACACCACCAACCTGCCGCTGGACGACCTGCGTGGCGGCCAGGCGTGGGTGGTGCACACCTTCGACGGCGCCCCACTGCCCGCCGAGCACGGCGGGCCGGCCCGACTGCTGGTGCCGCACCTGTACTTCTGGAAGTCCGCCAAGTGGGTGCGCGGCCTGCGGCTCAAGACGATGGACGAGCCGGGGTTCTGGGAGACCGCCGGCTACCACGACTACGGCGACCCGTGGCGCGAACAGCGGTACCAGGGTGACTGAGCGCGCCGTGGCGACGAGCACCCAGCCTCGAACGCCGAACCGCTGGCAGGTGGGCCGGCTGGTGGAGCGCCGGGTGGAGACGGCGACCGCGCAGACCCTGGTGCTGGAGGTGCCGGACTGGCCGGGGCACCTGCCCGGACAGCACGTCGACCTGCGGCTCACCGCCCCCGACGGCTACCAGGCGGCCCGCTCGTACTCGATCGCCGGGCCGGCCGTCGACGGGCCCGGCGGCCCGCGCATCGAGGTGACGGTGCAGCGGGTGCACGACGGCGAGGTGTCCCCGTACCTCATCGATGTCTTTTCCGCCGGCGACCCGGTGGAGGTGCGCGGACCGCTCGGTGGCTGGTTCATCTGGCGCTCCGAGGAGACCGCGCCGGTGCAGCTCGTCGCCGGCGGTTCCGGCATCGTGCCGCTGATGGCGATGATCCGGGCCCGGCGGGCGGTGGGCAGCAAGGCTCCGTTCCGGCTGATCTACTCGGTGCGCACCCCCGCCGACGTCATCTACGCCGACGAGCTGCGCCGCCGGGTCCGTGACGACTTCGGGCTGGACGTCGCGTACGTCTACACCCGCGAGGCGCCCGACGGCTGGCGCGGCGAACCGCACCGGATCGGGCTGGCCGACGTCAACACGCACGGGTGGCCCCCGGATCTGGAACCGCTCACCTACGTCTGCGGCCCGACCGCGTTCGTGGAGACCGTCGCCGACCTGCTGGTGGGGCTGGGTCACCCGTCACGCCGGGTCAAGACCGAACGCTTCGGCCCCACCGGCTGACGCCCGCCCTGTCGAGGAGATCCGATGACCGAGATGTCGTACGTGGACGGCAACATGCTCGACGGCCCGATGCGTGAGCTGTTCACCGTCGACCTGAGCAGCGCGATGGGCCGCTGTGAGAACTGCGGGATGACCGGCTCGATGGCCAGCCTGCACGTCTACTCGCACGCTCCGGGCCTGGTCGCCCGCTGCCCCTCCTGCGAGGAGGTGATGGTGCGCCTGGTGCGCGGGCCGGACCGGGCCTGGCTGGACATGCGCGGCACCACCTACCTCCAGGTGCCGATGCCGATGGAGCAGCCGTTCCCCGGCCCGCTCTGACGGGACGCTCGCCCGGCTGAGGCGCCCCGGTCGTACAGGGCCTGCCACACCGGGGCCAGGCTGAGTCCTTCCTCGGTGAGCCGACGCTGGGGCTGGGGTGTGGCAGCGCCCTACCGGGGATGACACCGCCGAAACTCGGGTGCGGTCGACCTGGCACACCCCTAGGCTCCCGCTCCGACGGCTGGCACGGCGTCCGGTCGGATGGGAGACGAGCGCTGCGATGACCGCACACCTGTTCGCGATCAGCTTCGACGCGCGTGAGCCGTTGCGGCTCGCCCGCTTCTGGTCCGCGCTGCTGGGTCGGGAGATGGTGGAGGATCCGCAGGACGGCGTCCTGGTCCTGCCGGGAGCCGCCCCGGAACTGCGCCTGCGCTTCGTGCCCTGGGATCAGCCGAAGGTCGTCCAGAACCGGATGCACTTCGACCTGACCAGCAGTTCGCTGGAGGACCAGCGGCAGACGGTGGCCAGGGCGTTGGATCTCGGCGCGCGGCACGCCGACATCGGGCAGGGCCCGGAGATCGATCATGTGGTGCTCGCCGACCCCGAGGGCAACGAGTTCGACGTCATCGCACCGGGTAACAATTTCCTCGCCGGCTGCGGCTTCGTCGGTGCGCTGGCCTGCGACGGATCGCCGGCGGTGGGGTACTTCTGGAGTCGGGCGCTCGGGTGGCCGCTGGTCTGGGACGAGGGCGAGGAGACCGCCATCCAGTCACCGAACGGCGGCACGAAGATCACCTGGGGCGGTCCGCCGTACATGCCGAACGGCGGCCGGGACCGGGTGCGTTTCGATCTCGCCCCGGCCGCTGGCGTCGACTGGGAGGTCGAGGTCGACCGTCTGCTCTCACTCGGTGCGACCCGGCTCGGCACGGACCCGGACGGGACGGGCCGTCTCGCGCTGGCCGACCCTGATGGTCAGGAGTTCAGCCTGCTGATGCCTCGCTAGGCGCGCCAACGCCCGCATGATCGTGCTCGATCAGTGAAGTAGTGGTCGCGTGCGCCGCCGGATGCCACTACATCCTTGTTCGAGCACGATCACACGACGTTCGAGCACGATCACGGAACCGCGGGCGCCACGCACCGGCCGGCCGGTTGGACAACGGCGGCAGCGGTCGGTCAGAGTGGTCGGCCGTGAGATACCTGCGTAGCGGTGGTCCCGCCGCGATCCGGCGGCCCCGGCCCACCGACTCCGACGAGTTCGTCGCCGCCGCGCGGCGCAGTCGGGACCTGCACCACCCGTGGTTGGCCGCGCCGGCCACCCCCGAGGAGTACGACCTCTACCTGCGCCGGATCCGTCGCCGCGACAGCGCCGGTTACCTGATCTGCGACCGGGCCAGCGGCGCGATCGCCGGCTACGTGAACATCAGCGGCATCGTGCTCGGCGCGCTGCGTGGCGGCTTCCTGGGATACGCGGCGTTCCTGCCGTACAGCGGGACCGGGCACGCCTCGGCGGGAATCGCCCTGGCGATCGACCACGCGTTCACCTCGGTCGGTCTGCACCGCCTGGAGGCGAACATCCAGCCGGGCAACGAGCCGTCGCGGCGGGTGGCCCGCAAGCTCGGATTCCGGTTGGAGGGCTTCTCCCCGGACTACCTGTTCATCGACGGCGCCTGGCGCGACCACGAACGCTGGGCGATCACCGCGCCCGCCCCCGCCTGACCGCCGGAGCTCCGACGGTCGGGGACGGTCGCAGCGACCACGTTCGGCTGCGGTGCGAGCCGAGCGCGGGTGCCGCGTCCGACGTTTGTCCGGGGCGTCGACGGGAAACGGCCCGCAATGACGAAACCTCGTGTGGTGATCGTGGGGGCCGGGTTCGCCGGTTACCACGCGGCGAAGACGTTGAGCCGGATCGCCAGGGACCGGGCCGAGATCGTGGTGCTGAACTCCACCGACTACTTCCTGTACCTGCCGCTGCTGCCCGAGGTGGCGGCCGGGGTGGTCGAGCCCAAGCGGATCGCCGTGCCGCTGACGGGGACGCTCAAGGGCGTACGGGTGGTGGTCGGCGAGGCGGACCACGTCGACCTGCAGAACCGGTGGGTCGGCTTCACCCAGGCCGAGGGGGACAAGAACCGGCTGGCGTACGACCGGCTGATCCTCGCCGTGGGCAGCGTCAACAAGCTGCTGCCCATCCCGGGGGTGACCGAGTACGCGCACGGCTTCCGCGGCCTGCCCGAGGCCGTCTACCTGCACGATCACATCGTCCGCCAGCTCGAGCTGGCCGAGCAGGCCGAGGACCCGGCGGAGCAGCAGGCCCGGGCCACCTTCGTGGTGGTCGGGGCGGGCTACACCGGAACCGAGGTCGCCGCGCACGGGCAGCTGTTCACCGACGCGCTGCACGCCCAACGGCCACGGCTCACCGTCCGCCCCCGCTGGATGCTGCTCGACGTGGCGTCGCGGGTGCTGCCGGAGTTGGACAAGCGGATGTCGGACACCTCGCACAAGGTGCTCAACCGCCGTGGGGTGGACGTGCGGATGGGCACCTCGGTGGCCGAGGCGACCTGCGACGGGGTGAAGCTCACCGACGGTGAGTACGTGCCGACCTGCACCCTGGTGTGGTGTGTGGGGGTGCGCCCCGACCCGTTCGTCAACGAGTTGGGCCTGCGGACCGACCGGGGTCGACTGGTCACCGACGAGTTCCTCAACGTTCCCGGCTACCCGGAGGTGTACGCGTGCGGCGACGCCGCCGCCGTGCCGGACCTGGTCAACCCGGGGAAGGTCTGCGGGATGACGGCCCAGCACGCGCAGCGGCAGGGCAAGCGCGCGGCGTACAACATCGCCGCGTCGTACGGGTTCGGCCGGCGCAAGCCGTACAAGCACCACGACCTGGGCTGGGTCGTCGACCTCGGTGGCAAGGACGCGGCGGCGAACCCGTTGCAGGTCAACCTGGCCGGGTTGCCGGCCAAGGCGGTCACCCGGGCGTACCACCTGATGGCGATGCCGGGAAACCGCACGCGGGTCAGTGCCGACTGGGCGTTGGACGCCGCGTTGACCCGCTCGGCCGTCCAGTTGGGGTTGGTGCCGGCGAACGCGGTGCCGTTGGAGAGCACCACGCCGGAGGTCGCGACCCGGATCCGCTGAGAGCGGTCACCCGGCCGGTCGCCGGGGAGGAGAGCATCGTACGTAGCCGCGCCGGTCAGTGGGTGGAGCCGGCCGGTCGTCCCGGCCGTGCGGCCGGACCGGCCGGCGGGGCGGGCCGCAACCGGCGCGGGCCGTACTCGCGCAGCAGGGTCTGGATGATGCCGGCGGCGGGGATGGCCAGCAGCGCGCCGAGCAGACCGGCCAGTTCCGCCGCGAGCAGCACGCTGACCAGCACGGTCAACGGGTTCAGCCGGACCGCGCGGGACAGGATGAGCGGCTGGAGCAGGTGGTTCTCCACCTGTTGGTAGACCACGAAGAAGACCAGCACCACCACTCCGGCGGTGGGGGAGTGCAGGAAACCGGCACCGGCCGCGATCACCGCGCCGAGCGTCGCCCCGACCAGCGGTATCAGGTCGGCGACCGCCACCAGCAGGGCGATCACGGCTGCGAAGGGCACGCCGGTGAGAGCCAGCACCGCGTAGGTCAGCGCCCCGCAGATCACGCTGATCAGCAGGTTCCCGGTGAGGTAGCCGGTGACGGTGCGCGACACCTCCCGGCCCACCCGACGCAGCCGCTCGCCCTGACCGTCCCCGGCCGCCGCGAGCAGGCCGCGGGTGATCCGCGGCGCCTCCAACACCATGAGGTACGCGAGCACGACGACAGTGACCAGCCCGGCGATCGACTCGACGACGCCGCGCAGCACGCCGACCGCGGGTTGGCGCAGCTGCCCGCCGAAGCCGCGCAGCTGCTCGGAGTGTTCGCTGGCGTAGCGCCGCGCCCCGGTGCGCTCCAGCAGCTGCCCCACCGGGCCCCGCCCGGCGCGGGCGTCGCGCACCAGCTCGGGGGCCCGGTCGGCGAAGCGGCTCAACTCCCCGAACAGCGGCACCAGGATGAGCGCGGCCAGGATCGCCAGCAGCACGAACGCGGCGAGGAACACCAGCAGCGTGGCCAGCGCCCGACGGCGGACAAGGCGACGTTGCAACCGGTCGACGAGGGGTTTGAGCGCGACCGCGAAGAACGCGGCGAGCACCGCCCAGACCAGCACCCGGCGGGTCGCGTACACGAAGCCCAGCGCGAGGGCGGTCGCCAGCACCAGACCGATCACGACCAGGGTGCGACGCGCGGTGCCCCGGACGTCGGTGTTGCTCATCCGGCGCGCCTTCCCCGCGCAGACCGTCGGAAACCCGGCACGGCGGGCGCAACGGCGATCAGCGCCCGGAGGTGCCGTCCGCGTCGGTGACGGGGTGGGCCCCGGCGACGAACGTGTCGAGCGCGGCGGCGTGCAACAGACCCCCGGGCACCGGGTCACGCAGGGCGGCCACCGCCAACCGGGCGACCGGCAGCCCGCCGGGGCGGGAGGTGGCGGCCAACACCAGATTGCCGTACCGGCGGCCGCGCAACATCCGCCGGTCGCCGACCACGCACACGTCGGCGAAGACCGCCCGCAGCGTGGCCACCTGCACCCGGGTGCCGACAAGTGGCGGCAGGTCGGTGACGTTGAGCAGGTACAACCCGTCGGGGTGCAGGACGCGGGCCACCTCGGCGACGAACTCGACGGTGCGCACGTGCCGGGGCATCCGGGCCGCCCGGTAGATGTCGGCGATCACCAGGTCGTACCGGTCGTCCGGGGTGGAGGTCAGGGCGTTTCGGGCGTCGGCGACCTCCACCCGCACCTGCGGCGGCAGCGGCGGCAACTCTCGGGCCACCAGGTCGACCACCGCCGCGTCCCGCTCGACGACCCGTTGCGGGGAGCCGGGCCGGGTGGCAGCCAACCAGCGGGGCAACGTCAACGCCCCGCCGCCCAGGTGCAGGACGCTCAGCGGCGCACCGGCCGGGGCCGCCACGTCCACCGCCGAGGCGATCCGCCGGACGTACTCGAAATGCAGGTGGCGCGGATCCTCGAGATCCACGTACGACTGCTCGACCCCGGCGGACAGCAGTGTCCGCCCGGTCCGGCGGACCGGGTCGGCGACCAGTTCCAGCCGGTCGGCGGCGCGGTTCATGTCCGGCACGCTAGCCGAGCCCATGGCCCACCCGGCCGGTGGCCCGGCACGGCCGACGGACCGGCGGACCGGGTTCGCCCCCGGCCCGCCGGCCCGCCATGTCGCGGTTGTCCGGTCAGCTGCCGGCCATCCCGGCTCCCACCTCGTCGATCGCGTCGTCGATCTGGCGGGCGAGGTCCACGTCGAGCGCGGTCACCCCGTTGGCCTGGTTGGTCCGCACCGTCAACACGGCGGCGGTGTCGCCCGGACGCCCGATGCTCGGGCCGCGGCCGTTGTCCTGGCGCAGCCGATCCAGCCGGGCGAGCACCCGGTCCAGGTTGTCCGGCGGCAGCGCGACCACCCGGTAGAGGCCCTGGCTGTCGCCGGACCAGTAGGGCAGGTCGTCCAGCGCCGCGCTGATCTCGTCGTCGTCCAGGGTGGGTGTGGTGGTGGAGGCGCCCACCAGGCCGCCGCCGGCCTCCGGCGGGTTCAGCAGGTCGCGCAACCCGTCGGGTACGTGCAACGACTCGACCAGGTCGCTGTCCTGCTCGGCGAGCGCGGCGATCGTCGCCTCCGCCTGGTACCGGGCCTGTTCCGGGGTGTTGCCGCTGATCCGGCCCACCTCGGCCAGGAAGCCGGGCAGGTCCCGGTGCCGCTCGATGCCGTCGACCGGCAGCACGTCGTGCAGCGACGACGGCACGGCGGCGAGCAGCCGCTGCCGCTCGGCGGCCTCCAGGGCGAACGCGAGCACCAGCACTGTCGCCTCGGTGCCCACCTTCGCCGTCTTGAAGTCGACCCCGGCGCGACGCCGGACCTCGTCGACCAGGTCGTGGTAACCCATGCTGCTCACCCCGGCCGCGCCGCCCGGCGGGGACGGCTGCGGACGCGGGTTGTCGGCGCTACCGACCGGCGGCGGTGCCGGCCCGCCGCGGGTTGTATCCGACTTGTGCGGTCCGGCCGCTGGTGGGCCGGCCCGCTTGCCCGCATCGAGGCTCGTGAGCTGCTTGGAGGCGCTCAGGCTGGCGCCGATCTCGCTGGGCTGGCGACTCTGTTCACGGGCCTGCCGGGCCAACGCCCGGCGCCGCTGGTTGTCGCCCTCCATCTGCTTGCGCATGGTGGCACCCCTTCCGCTGGGGATCGTGCCTGCGCCAGTCGCCTTCCCGCCGTTCCAGAGAACGAAACGGCGGCCGCCGGCCGGGTCGGCCCGGCCTCCGCCACGCTTCATCCGCCGAGGGTGAGGGGTGCTCACCCGCTCGGCCCGCAGGATCGGGTCAGGACCGGAGTTCTTCCGAGGTACACGGAAGGAAGGTCGTCATGAAGGAAGTTGTCGAGATCGTCCCCGCCCGACCCGGTTGGTACGCGCGCTGGCAGCTCACGCCCGAGGTCACCAGGTGTTACCCGGTGAGCCTGTGGGCGCTGCTGGAGGAGGCCGACGGAACGGGCCGCGAGGTGATCGGGATGGACTGCATCGGTCAGTGGCCCGGCGCGGACGACAACGAGGCGGGTGGGCAGTTCGTCCGCTACCTGTACCAGACGCCCGATTCGGGGGAGCCCGAGGACGTCGATGAGACCCCGGTCGGCGATCTGCGTGCCGACGGCCCCCGGCTCCAGCCGATGACGGCGCCCTAGACATTCCTCCGGCCCCCGACCCCAGGTCCCAGGGTCGGGGGCCATCCCCGAACGGATCCGGGGACGGCTGGCGGATCAGCCGATGGCGCGCACGTCGTCGGAGTACGCCACGGCCAGCAACTCACTCAGGCCGGTGCGGTCGAGCATCCGCTGCAAGTGGGGACTGACCCCGGTCAACTGGATCGCCCCGGCGGCACGGTGCACCACCAGCAACGCGCTGAGCCCGGAGGAGTCGCAGAGGGTCACCCCGGTCAGGTCGACCAGCACCGGGACGCCGCTGCGCAACTCGGCCGCCGCGGCGATCAGCTCGGGCGCGGTGTCGTAGTCGAGCTCGCCGGTCAGCCGGAGTCGGACGTGCCCGGCGGCGAGCCGGGTTGTCTCGATGGTCAACGGCTGTTCAGGCATCCCTCCATTCTCCTTGCCAGCCGACAAAACGCAAAGCGGGGCGGTGACCGCGCACCCGTGTCCCTGGTGTGGCGTCCGCCGCCGTGTCGGTGCCCGCCACCTGCCGTGGGATGCCGCTGTCCGTGTTCGGGCGTAGGGTGGGCTGGAGACTTTTGACAGTGGACGCCGGTTCCGGCACGGGTTCGGTGAACGACAAGGAGTGAGGCTCAGCTGGTGACTGCTTCCGACGTCAGGGACTGTGACCCGGGCGACGGACGGCTCTCCACGCCGAGCACGACACGACCCTCGGCGTGGTCCGCCGACGTTCGCCGCACCACGACGGCCCTGCCGCCACTGGCCCCCGACCGGGGTCAGGCCCCACCCGACTGGTTCGAGGTCGTCGAGCATTTCCGTGAGGGCCTGGTGGTCTGCGACGCCGACGGCGTGGTGCGCCACGTCAGCCCGGTGGCCGAGCGGCTGCTGCCCGAGGTGACGTCCGGCGAGCCGCTCAGCTCCGCCGGTGTGCCCGGCCTGAGCGAGGACGCCCGCGGCGGCTTCACCCATCGTGGGCGTCGGCTCACCGCGCGCCGGGTGCCCCTCTCCGGTGCCCGTTGCTGCTGGTACGTCGAGGACGTCACCGACAGCGTCAGCCGTGCCGACGCGCTGCTCGCCGAGCGAGCCCGCTCGGCGTTCCTGGCCGTGGTCGGCGACAAGCTCGGCAACCCGCTGCACCCGGATCGGGCCGCCGCCGCTGTCGTCCGACTCGCCGTGCCGACCCTGGCCGAGGTGGCGGTGCTGGTGCTGGCCCCGCGCGCGGGGCGCGCCCGCTGGTGGCGGGCCTCGCGCACCGACGACGACGCGCCAGCGGTGGACAGCGGCGTGCTGGTCGGCGGCGAGCTGCCGACAGCCATCGCCGACGGGCTGACCGGGGCCGAGCCGCACGCGGTGGACTGGCTGGTCGAGCAGGCGGTCGACGCCGGGTGGCTGCCGGGGCTCGCCGACACCGAGACCGTCGCCCGGGTCGTCCCGCTGCCGGGCCGCGACGCCCCCGTCGGTGTGCTGCTGGTGGCCCGCCGCGCCACCCGCTGGTACGACGAGGACGACGTGGAGCTGGTCCGCGCGTTCGCGGCCCGCGCCGGAGCGGCGTTGACCACCGCGCTGCTCTACCGCGACCAGGCGGAGGTGGCCGACACCCTTCAGGCCAGCCTGCTGCCGGTCGAGCCGGTCGAGGCCGTCGGCGTGCAGTGGGGCACCGCGTACCGCCCGGCGCAGGCGGGGCTGCGCATCGGCGGGGACTTCTACGGTTCGCACCGGCTCACCGACGGTGGCTCGGTGTTCTTCCTGGGCGACGTGTCGGGCAAGGGCGTCGAGGCCGCCGTCTTCACCGGCCAACTGCGCCAGTGCCTTCAGGCGCTGCACCGGCTGGAGTCGAACCCCGCGCGGTTGCTGCGGCTGCTCAACGACGCGCTGCTCGAGACCACCCAGGCGCACGGCCAGGGTCGCTTCGCCACGATCGTGCTCGGCGTGGCCCGCCCGGAGCGCGACGGTGGCCTCACCCTCACCATGGCCGGCGGCGGGCACCTGCCACCACTGGTGCTGCGCGCCTCCGGCGAGGTGGAGACGGTGCCGTTACGCGGCATGCTGATCGGGGTGGTGTCCGACCCCCGCGTCGGAGAGGTGACCGTGCGGCTGGCACCGGGCGAAACCTGCCTGCTCTACAGCGACGGCGTGACCGAGGCCCGGGGTGGCCGGCGCGGCGACGAGCTGTTCGGCCCCGAGCGGCTGGTCACCGCGCTGACCGGTTGCCAGCGGATGCCCGCGCCGGCCCTGGCCGAACGGGTCGAGCAGGTCACCTGCGACTGGCTGGCCCAGGGCGACCACGACGACATCGCCGTGCTGGCGTTGCGGGCGGCCGGCCCGGGCGGGCGCGGAGGGCGGCACCTGCACTCGGTGCCCGCCGGCATCGACCGGACAGAGGAGACCGACGCGTGACCGCCGCCATGGCCGCCCCCGACCTCGGTGAGGCGTACTCCGGCTACCTGGACCACCTCGCCGACGCTGACGAGTACGCCGCCACCGACCTGGCGATCGGCCTGCTCGACGCCGGCGTCGCGGCGGAACGGGTGCTGCTCGACCTGGTCGCTCCCGCCCAGGCCGAGGTGGGCGAGCGGTGGGCGCGCAACGAGTGGAGCGTCGCCCAGGAGCACGCGGCCACCCACATCAGCGAGCAGGTGGTGGCGGCGGTGTCGGCGCACGTGAAGCCGCGGCCGACAGGCGGTCGGGTGGTGGTCGCCTGCATGGACGGCGAGTGGCACGCGCTGCCGCCCCGGCTGGTGGCCGAGGTGCTGCGGTTGCGCGGGTGGCAGGTGACCTTCCTGGGGGCCAGCGTGCCCGCCGCGCACCTCGTGTCGTATCTGCACCGCTACGACGCGCACGCGGTCGCGTTGGCGTGCGCGCTGCCGATGCGCCTGCCGTACGCCCACCGGATGATCGAGGCGTGCCGCCGTTCGGACGTGCCGGTGGTGGTCGGCGGGCGCGGGTTCGGTGCTGACGGCCGGTGGGCGGGCCGGCTCGGGGTGGCCTGGGCACCGGACGCGCCCTCGGCGGCCGAGTTGATCGCCGACGAGCGGGCGCTGCGCGGGGCGCCGCCGGCCCGGCTGGCCCACCTGGCCGACGACGAGTACCCGAGCCTCCTGCGTCGTCGGGGTGAGTTGATCGACAGCGCGTTGGCGGAGCTGCGGGAGCGGGTGCCGGCGACCCGGGAGTACACCGCCGCGCAGCTCGACGCGACAGTGAGCGACCTGGGCCACATCGTTGACTTCCTGGCCGCCGCGGTCTACGTCGACGACGCTTCGCTGTTCACGGAGTTCGTGCAGTGGCTGTCGGGGATTCTGCTCAGTCGTGGGGTGCCCGTCGGGGCGATCGCCCTGCCGCTGGAGCACTACGCCGGCGCGTTGCGGGACTTTCCGCGGGCGGCGCGGGCGCTGGCGCTGGGATCGGCGACGCTGCCTGGCAGGCCCCGCTGACCGACCCACTGGTGGCTCCGGATCGATCACCGCGCTCAGCGGCGGCACGGTCAGCTCTGCGTATACTTGCCGGACTGCAAACGTCCCACCCATGGTGGAGCGAGGGGGAGAACGGTGACGTTCAGCGTCAACTACGTCGAGCGCGGCGGTGGTGGCGCCTACCTGCGGCTCGTCGGCGAGCTGGATCTGAGCACCGCCCCCGAGCTGTCCGCCGTGATCGACCGGCTCACCGCGGCGGGCGAGACCCGGGTGCTGCTCGACCTGACCGACCTCACGTTCTGCGACTCCACCGGGATGGCCGTGTTCGTCCGGGGTGACAACCGAGCGGCCGCCGACGGGGGATGGCTCCGGCTCACCGGCGCCCGTGGGCGGGTCGAGCGGGTGCTGCGGGTGACGGGCCTCGCCGACGTGTTGCGCTACGAACCGGAGTCGGTCGACCCCGCGTCCCGCAGTGCGTCCTGATGGGCTAGATTTCCACGCCAGCATTTTCCCGCCAGCGCGGTGACCGTCAGGGTCCCGTCTCCGCCGACTCTGAGGCAGGTAGTGATGGGCGTAGACAGCCCGCAGCCGGTACGCATCCTGGTGGTCGACGACGACCCGGGTGACGTCCTGATGATCGAGGAGGCGCTGGCGGACTCCGACGTCGAAAAGATCATCGATGTGGTCAGTGACGGCGAGGAGGCGATGGAGTTTCTCCGCGCCGAGGGCCGGCACCAGCAGGCCCACCGACCGGACGTGATCCTGCTGGATCTGAACATGCCGCGGATGGACGGTCGGCAGGTGCTCGGTGCGGTCAAGCAGGACGAGGATCTGCGGACCATCCCGATCGTCGTGCTGACCACCTCCAACGCCGACACCGACATCGTCGGCAGCTACACGTTGCAGGCCAACGCGTACGTCACCAAGCCGATCGACCTGGACGACTTCAACGACGTGGTCCGCCGCATCGACGAGTTCTTCGGTCGGGTCGTGGTGCTGCCCAAGCGCACCTGACGCCGCCGCCACCTGAGCGGATGCTGAACATTTTCCCCGAACCTCCTCGGCGCGAGCGGTCCCGGCCGAGGATCCAGGTGGGGAAGTAACAGCGGCTGCCTGGGGGCGACAGTATGAGGTTCTCCGTCGTTGACATCGGTTACGACCAGCGGCAGGTGGATTACTGCCTGGACGAGCTGGGGATCCGGCTGTCCCGGCTCGCGGCGCGGGCCGAGAGCGCGGCCGGGGCGGCCCGGGAGTGGGACGAGATCCGTCAGGAGGCGGCCTGGCTCAGCGGGCTGCTGCAACGGCTGGACCTGGGCGACGCCGCCGTCACCCGGCACGCCGGGGACGCGGTGCGGCGCGAGGCCGCCGAGATCCTGGCCCGGGCCCGCGTCGAGCTGGACGAGGCCCGCGAGGAGGCACGGCGGGTGCGCGAGCAGGCGTACGCGGAGGCCGTGCAGGCCCGACGTGACGTCGAGGCGGCGTTGGACGCCCGTCGACGGCGCGAGGCGCGGGTGGAGGAGATCCTCAGCCGGGTGACGGTCGACCAGGTGCCCGCGGACACCCCGACCGCCGCCGCCGGCATGCCGGGCAGCCGCGTCGGGGCCGGTGGGCCGGACCCGGGCGCGCAGCCGCCGGGTCGTCGCTGAGGCCCGTGGGCGCGGGGGTCGGTCGCCCGGTTCAGGCGGTGAGCGCGGCCGCGACGGTGGTCGCCCGGTCCTCGTGCTGGGCGTACGCGTCGGGGTAGGCGGAGATCTGGACGGCCTGGGCGGCGGAGGTGACGCTCATGTCCTGCCAGCCGGGGATCTCGTTGAGCGCGCTGTAGAAGGCCCGGGCGGCGTACGACGGGCGCATCAGTTGGGCCACCGTGCCCCAGCCGCTGCTGGGCCGCTGCTGGAACAGCCCGACCGAGTCGTGGTCGGAGCCGCTGCCCTGGTTCGGGTACTGCGCCGACTCGGGCAGGACGTCGCTGGCCAGGTTGTAGAGGTTGCTCTCCTGCATGGCGGTCGCCAACGCCACCACCAGGGCGCGGCGCGGCATCTTCATCTCCAGGCCGACGTCCACGATGACTTTCGCGTTGTCCATCTGGGCCTGGTCGAGGCCGGCGACGGGCCGGGGCCGGCGGGGCTTGACCGGCTTCTTGGGTGTCTTGCGGACGGCGGTGGGGGTGGGTGTGGGCTTCGCCGTCGGGCTGGGCAGGACCCGGGCGGGGGCGAGGTCGCGGTCCAGTGACCGGGAGGCGCGTTCGTCGGCGATGGCGGCGCGCTCGGCCACCGCCTCGGCGAGCGGCTCGACCGTACGGGGGGTGTCGTCGTTGCCCTGGGCGGTGGCGACCGCGACGAGGCTGAGGCAGCAGGTGACACCGGTGGCCAGCGCCACCCGCACCGGGGTCGAGCCCAGCAGGGCCCGTCGTCGCGGTTCGGGAGCGCGGTGACGGCCGATCGTCCGTTCGGTTGATGCGGCGTCGTCCGGTGGGGTGGTCGGGCGCGCGTCGGTCAGCTTCTGGGCGGAGGGGTCGTCGGGATGCACCTGCCGAGGCTAAAGAGCTGAATGCTCGATGCCATAGGCCGGTACGGTGGCATGCGCCACAATTTGCCCTGATCATGATGACTTTAGCGGGCAAAAGCAGAGCGAAGCTGATCAACCTCGCGGATGCCTCCAGACGGTTATTCCCGACTTGCTGGATGAATGCGCTCGCGGCGAGGGGCCGTCGGTCCGACGTCCGACCGCGCTCCAGGTTCCACCGAACACCCGATGCGATGCCCCCGGAAAGCCCACCGCTCCCTCGGCCGATCCTCCGGCGGCGGCGCAGCGAAGTGCCGCGATCGGCAGGCATCGGCGTGCCGCGTCACGGTGCCCCGTCACGGTGCCCCGTCACGGTGCCCCGTCACGGCGCCGCGTCATGGTGCCGCGTCATGGTGGCGCGTCATGGTGGCGCGTCATGGTGCCGCGTCATGGTGCCGCGTCACGGTGCCGGGTTGCGACACCCGGCCCCCTGGCTCGGCCCGCGGGGGTGTTCCCACTGACCGCCGTCGGTTCGCTTGGTGGTGGGGGCGGTCTCGCCGCTCGCAATGATCGTGCTCGATCCTTGTTGTAGTGGCCTCCTCGGCATCGGGAGGGCCCTGTTTCCTGGATCGAGCACGATCTTGAGGGTGTGGTGCCTCGTTCGGCCGGCGAGGCCGACGGAGGCCGGCGGAGGCCGGTTTGGCCGGCGCAGGTTGGTCGCGGGTCCTGCTGGGCGGCCGGGCAAGGGTCTTGATCGACCGGTTGTTCACCACCATCGGGGTTGCCGCACGGCGCGGTGCGGCCGGGTCGGCCCAGTCAGGCTGCGCGAACGACGCAGACCGACATGATCCACTCGGCTTTCATGAAGTCGGGGTAACCCCGCCACCTGGACACCGCGACTTTCAGAAACCCGAGTCGATCAGCGGGTGATGGCCGCGGTGCCGGTCGGCGTCGTAGACGAGTCGGGGTAACCCCGCCACCTGGACGCCGCGACTTTCAGGAACCCGAGTCGATCAGCGGGTGATGGCCGCGGTGCCGGTCGGCGTCGTAGACGAGTCGGGGTAAAACCCCCCACTAGACACCGCGACTTTCAGGAACCCGAGTCGATCAAGCGGGTGATGGCCGCGGTGCCCGTCGGCGTCGTAGACGAAGTCGCCGAGGCCCTCGGCAAGATCGTGCCCGATCCAGGAAACAGGGCCCTCAAGCAGGAACGAGGCACCTACAACCAGGATCAAGCACGATCATGCGGGGCCGACACGCGTCACGATCGTCGGGTCGGGCCCGCCCGGCGGGTCAGTGTCGGCCGTTCTCGGCCGGGGTGACGGTCAGCCGGTGTCGGCTGGCGTCGCCGCTGGAGAACGGCCAGAGCCGGTCGGCGTACTCGACCAGGTCGGCCAGTTGATCTCGGCTCAGGCCGGCCGAGGAGATCTCCGCGTGCACGTCGGCCCGGTACCGGCCGTCGTTGTCGCGTCCCAGCTTCGCCTCCGCCCGGACCTGCACGGTGTGCGCCTCGTCGGTGATCTCCCCGGCCACCTCCACCGCCGCGTGGTGCAGGCAGGAGGCGAAGGCCGCGGCCAGCAACTGTTCCGGGGTCAGCCCGGTGCAGTGCGGCGCCAGCGGTGAGGCCAGCGCTGTGGAGAGCCCGCCATCGTCGGTGCGTACGTGACCGCCCTCGGCGGTCGCTGTGGCCTCACGCAGCCAGGAACTCTGATCCGGCATCGCGTTTCTCCCGTCGCTCACCAGGCCGGCTACCCCGCCGTCGCCCGGCGAAACGCCGTGCGCCGTACGGTCAGCGCCGCGAGGGCTCGTCCACCAGTGCCACCGCCTCGGTGGCCTCCGCGGCGGCCCGTTCGGTCCACGGCGATGTCGGGGCCGGCCGACGGGCCGTCGGGATGGTCATCGGCACGTACACCCGGGCGTCCACCGCCTCGGCCAGCAGCAGCGCCGCGACCAGGCTGCTCGGACGCTGCTCGGGGTCGTCGGCGAGGCAGGAGTGGCACAGCTCGGCGACCTCCGCCGGGAGCCCGGCGATGTCGGGCAGCGGCTCCGGCGGCTGACAGCGGCGGGCGAGGAGCAGTTCGCTGGCGGTCTCCGCGCGGTACGGCAGGCGAGCGGTCAGGCTGTAGTAGAGCAGCACGCCGAGGGCGTACATGTCGGCGGCCGGGGTGGCCGGCGTCTTCTCCAGTTGTTCGGGCGCCAGGTACGCCGGGGTGCCGAGCACCATCCCGGACGGCATCGGGTCCAGTGCGCCGGCGGCGATGGCGATGCCGAAGTCGAGCACCTTCACCCCGGCCGGGGTGAGCATGACGTTGGCGGGCTTGACGTCCCGGTGCACGATGCCCTCGGCGTGCGCGGCGGCCAGCGCGGCGGCGACCTCCGCGCAGACCCGCACCGCGATCCGCCAGTCCAGTGGCCCGGAGCGCAGGTGCACCGCGAGCGTCTCACCCTCGGCCAGCTCCATCACGATGTAGGACACCGGCCGGCCGGGCCACGTCGAGGAGGTGCCGAAGTCGTGCACGCTCGCCACGTTCGGGTGCTCCAGGCGGGCCGCCGACCGGGCCTCCGCGCGGATCCGGTCCACCGGGCCGTCCTGGTCGTCGCGACCGGGCGAGATGAGCTTCACCGCGACCGGCCGGTCGAGCACCTCGTCGTACGCCCGCCACACCTCGGACATCCCGCCCACCCCGATGCGCTGTTCGAGCCGGTACCGCCCGTCCAGCGTCCGCATCGACCACTCCTCGCCCTCGCCCCGCCGACGGCCGGGTGCTCGATCGCGGTACCCGTACTCCGAACTGGGCAAACCGAGGCCGGACGGCCCCGGGCACTCGCTGCGCCCCGGCGGCGGGGTGCGGTAGCTTGCGAGCCAGAGCCGGTGTCACCGATTGTGCCGGCACGGTCACCTGGGGGGACACCGCGATGGGTGAGGTCACCGTACGCTTCGTCGGCGGGCCCGCGGACGGCCTGGTCCGGCTGCTGCCGGCGGGGTCGGACGGCGCCCCACCCCAGCGTTGGATCATGCGGCACCCGGACGGTACGGGCCCGGTGCAGCCCGGCCCCGACCATCTCTACGAACGCGACCGGCCCGACGAGGCTGGTGGCTGGAGCATGCGTTTCGTGCGCACCGACGCCTACGGGGTGTCCGAGTGACCATGAGGCGGGGCTGACCGGTGGCGGCGGCCCGGCCGCACAGCTGGCACACAGCGTCCGCAGGGGCCCGGCACAGGCATCGTGGCCACGATGGGGGCATGGTCATGAACGGGCAGGCCGCGCCGAGCCGGATCGAGCTGCGTCGCCCCGACGGTGAACCCGTCCGGGTGCTGGTGGTCGACGACGAACCCACGCTCACCGACCTGCTGTCGATGGCCCTGCGCTACGAGGGGTGGCAGGTGCGCACCGCCGGCAGCGGCATGGCGGCGTTGAGCACCGCCCGACAGTTCCAACCGGACGCGGTGGTGCTCGACGTGATGCTGCCCGACCTGGACGGCTTCCAGGTGCTGCGCCGGCTGCGCGAGGACGCCCCGACCGTGCCGGTGCTCTTCCTGACCGCCCGCGACGCGGTCGAGGAACGCATCGCCGGGTTGACCGTCGGCGGCGACGACTACGTCACCAAACCGTTCAGCCTGGAGGAGGTGATCGCCCGGCTGCGCGCGTTGCTGCGCCGCTCCGGGCTCGCGGTCGCCGCCCGGGAGGAGGCGGTGCTGACCGTCGGTGATCTCAGCCTCGACGAGGACAGCCACGAGGTCCGCCGGGGTGGCCAACTCGTCACCCTCACCGCCACCGAGTTCGAGCTGCTGCGCTACCTGATGCGCAACCCGCGCCGGGTGCTCAGCAAGGCGCAGATCCTGGACCGGGTGTGGAACTACGACTTCGGCGGCCAGGCCAACGTGGTGGAGCTGTACATCTCGTACCTGCGGAAGAAGATCGACGCCGGTCGGCCGCCGATGATCCACACACTGCGCGGCGCGGGCTATGTCCTCAAACCCGCCGAGTAGCCACCGCCGTCCGCTGCGCGCCGTCCGTGGCTGGCTGGCCGGGCGCTCCCTGCGTACCCGACTGGTGTTCGCCCTGCTCGCGCTGCTGGCGTTGGTCAGCGTCGCCATCGGTGGCCTGACCACCGTGGCGCTGCGGCACTTCCTCATCGACCGGCTGGACGCCCAGCTGGCCCCCGCGACGGCCATGCGGGGGGACCGGCCGGGCCGGCCGGCCTTCCCCGGCAACGGACCGGGCATCCCACCCGGGTTGCCGTCCGGCACCGTGGTCGCCGAGATCACCGACGGCCGGGTGACCAGCGCCCGGACCCTGACCAACAGCGCCTCCAACGCGTTCCCCGACCCGCGGTCCGTGCCGGTGGCGGAGGTCGCCGCGCTGGCGGACCTGCCAGTCGACACCGCACCGCGCACCGTCGACCTCGGTGACCGCGGCGACTACCGGGCCGTGGCCCGGCAGTACTGGGACGGCCGGGTACGCGTCGTCGCGATCCCCCTCTCCGGCGTCCAGGAGATCGTCTGGGGGATGATCGCGGCGCAGCTCGGGGTGGCCGCGATCGGGCTGGTCATCGCCGGTGCCGCCGGGGCGTTGATCGTGCGGGCCACCCTGCGACCGCTGCACCGGGTGGCCGCCACCGCCACCCGCGTCACCGAGCTGCCCCTGGACCGTGGGGAGGTGGCGCTCGCGGTCCGGGTGCCGACCGCCGACACCGACCCACGCACCGAGGTCGGTCAGGTCGGCGCGGCGCTGAACCGGATGCTGGGCCACGTCGCCGACGCGCTCGCCGCCCGGCAGGCCAGCGAGACCCGGGTACGCCAGTTCGTCGCCGACGCCAGCCACGAACTGCGCACGCCACTCGCGGCGATCCGCGGCTACGCCGAGGTGGCCCGGCGCGGCCGCGACGAGGTACCCGCCGACGTGGCGCACGCGTTGCGCCGGGTCGAGTCGGAGAGCACCCGGATGACCAGCCTCGTCGACGACCTGCTGCTGCTGGCCCGCCTCGACACCGGCCGTCCCCTCGCTGTCGAACCGGTCGACCTGACCGCCCTGGTGGTGGACGCGGTCAGCGACGCGCACGTCGCCGGCCCCGACCACCGCTGGCAGCTCGACCTGCCCGAGGTGGCGATCCGGGTGCCCGGCGACGCCGCCCGGCTGCACCAGGTGGTGGCGAACCTGCTCACCAACGCCCGGGTGCACACCCCGCCGGGCAGCACCGTCACCACCATTTTGGCCGTCGACGGCACCGACGCCGTGCTCACCGTCGCCGACGACGGGCCGGGGGTGCCGGCGCAGCTGCAACCGGAGATCTTCGAGCGCTTCGCCCGGGGCGACAGCTCCCGGTCCCGCGCGCAGGGCAGCACCGGTCTCGGCCTCGCGATCGTCGCGGCGGTGGTGGAGGCCCACCACGGCACTGTCGGGGTGCACAGCCGTCCGGGTCGGACCGTGTTCACCGTCCGGTTGCCGAATCCCACAGCGGACGCCGAGCCGGCGTGACCGGTCGCCGGTCAGCCGGCGGCGGCCTCGCGGACCAGCCGGCGTGCCTCGTCCCGAGGAACGCCGGTGGCCCGGAGGAGGTCGTTGGCGGCGGTCCGCAGCTGGGAGACCACTATCGTCCCGGAGAAACCCAGGTCCTGCCGGCCGGCCACGCCCGCCTCCCGGACGGCGTGCAGCACCCGCTCCCGGGCCCGCACCGGCTCCTGCGCGGCCACGAACTCCCGGTGCAGCAGCCGGACCGCCTCGCCGAGGTGCTCCACGGCGGCGGGCAGCGCCGCCGGCACCGGTTCCTCGTCGCGCAGGGTGGTGCCGATGCGGCGGACCAGACCGCGACTGTTGCGGAAGGCCCGCTCCATGTGCGTCACCCCGGCCCGGTAGGTGGCGATCGCCCGGCGTCGTCGCCACCGCACCGGGGAGAGCCGGACGACCTCGTCGGCGGCGGTCGTCACGGCGACGAGCTGGCGCAGTTGCGGGTCGGCGGCACGCATCCGGTCCAGCACCGCCCGCGCGCGGCCCCAGTCCGCCTCGGCCAGCGCCTGCGCCGAGGCGGTCATCTCCCGGGCGAACAGGTTCAGGGCGGGCTCGGCGGAGCGGCGCACCATCCGCATCGGGTTGAGGGGCAGCAGGACGAGCATCACGAACAGCCCCGCCGCCCCGCCGACCAGGGCGTTGATCGTTCGGGGCAGCTCCAGGTCCGGCGCGGTCGGGGTGAGGGTGGCGATGAGCACGGCGGTACCACCGGCCTGGGTCATCAGCGCGCCGGTGCCGCGTACCAGCACCGAAGCGGTGATCGCCAGGAAGACGATCGCACCGGTCTGCCAGGGGCCGGTGCCGAACAGGCTGATCAGGAGATCACCCACGCCGATGCCGAGCACCACCCCGGCGACCAGCTCCAGCGCGCGGTGAGCACGGTTGCCCAGCGACGCCGCGATGACACCGACCGCCGCGGCCGGCGCGAAGGTCGGCTCCGGGTTGCGGAGCAGTTCGCGGGCCACCAGCCAGGCCAGGGCGGCAGCCACACCGGCCTGGAGCGCCACGATCAGATAGAGCCGCATCCGCTGGCGACTCTCCCGCACGGCCCGCCCGGCGCGGGTCCGCAGCCTGCCCGCCGTCCGCGTCCCGGCCGTGAGTCTCATGGCGGGGGCTACCCGGCCCGGCCCCCGACCGAACCTGCGCCGAACGGCTACGCCGGGTACGCCATCGCCGCGGTGAGGGCGACCACCCCGGGCAGCCGGGTGTCCTGGCGCAGGAACTGCACCACCACCGGGACCGGGGAGCGCAGCAGACAGCCGTACGGCCGGTCGAGCCGCACCGCCTCCGGGTCGATCAGGTCGTTGAGCCGCACGTGGCGCACCCGACGGGCGTCGACGGTAATGGCGTACGGGCCGACCGGCTCGGCGTCGGCGTAGTAGAGGTGCAGTTCGGTGTCGGCGCGGGTGTCGGTGGTGTTCAGGACGCACAGCTGGTCGAAGCTGGTGAACGCCGGCTCCGGGCCGGTGCTGGGGAACGGGATGTGCCCGCCCGGCACGACCCACAGGCGGGCCCCGATCTCGGTCATCAGCTCTCCTCCAGCAGCCGGGCGAGGTCGGGGCTGAGGAACACCCCGTCCGGGTCGAGCCGGCGGCGGGCGTCCTGGAAGTCGTCCCACCGCGGGTAGAGCGGCCGCAGGTCACGGGCAGTCATCCAGTGCTTCTTGCCCCAGTGCGGCCGGCCGCCGTACTGACGGAAGACCGCCTCCATGTCCCGGAAGTAGTCCTCGTACGGCAGCGACGTGTTCTGCAGGCAGGCGATGGTGGTGGTCGGTCGGCCGTACGCGTTGCTCAACCAGATGTCGTCGGCGGCGATGGTGCGCACCAGGACCCGCCAGCCGACGACGGTGCGGTGCCGTTGCAGGATCCGGCGTCGGACCTCGGCGAAGCAGGCCGGGAACGCCTCCGACGGCAGCATGTACTCGATCTCCTCGAACCGCAGCTCCCGTTCCTGGGGGATGGTGCGGTGGATCGGACCGGACCGGATCTCGTGGGGCGCACCCCACGGGCCGGAGTCCGGCACCCGTGGCGCGGCCCACACCCGTTCGCCGGACGTCCCGTCCGACCGGTTGAGGGTGCGGATCTGGGTCTGGTCGCTGCGCGGGTACCAGTAGAAGTCCATGTTGCGGTTGGTGTGCTGCAACTCGGCGAGGTGGTCGAGGGTCCAGTCGACGTGCGCGCACCACGCCCGACGGCGCAGCTCGTACTGCTGTTGCACGTCCAGGGTGACCTGGGTGACCACCCCGAGAGCGCCCAGCGAGAGCCGGGCCGCCGGCAGCAGGTCCGCGTTGTCGTCGGCGGAGATGTCCAGCACCTCGCCGGTGCCGGTGACCAGGCGGACGCCGACCACCTGGGTGCACAGGTTGCCGAAACCGACGCCGGTGCCGTGCGTGCCGGTGGCGGTCGCGCCGGCGATCGACTGGTAGTCCACGTCGCCGAGGTTGTCCATGGCCAGCCCGGCGTCGTACAGGCCCTCACCGAGGGCCTTGAGTTTGGTGCCCGCACAGGCCCGCGCCCGGTCGGCGTCCTCGGCGATGACACCGGCGAGCCGGTCGACGCTGAGCAGGATGTCGTCGGTGCGGGTCAGCGGGCTCGACGAGTGGCCCGACCCGACCGGCCGGATCGTCCGCCCGGACTCCCGCGCCCGGACGACCAGCTCCCGCACCGCGTCCTCGTCGGCCGGCTCGGCGAACTCCCTCGCGGTGAACGAGAGGCTGCCGGACCAGTTGACGAACTGTCGCATGCGGCGGTGTACCCACCGGCATGACCGGTAGTCGCGTTTCCGCGCCGACCCGCCGGGTAGGCAGTCGCGTGCCGGCCTTCGGCTCCGCGAGCACGCCGCCGATCGACTCGTACGCGTTCCTCTCCGACACCCACACCGGGGCGCTGATCGGCGCGGACGGCGCTGTCGACTGGTTCTGTGTGCCGCACTTCGAGGGCGACGCGGTCTTCGCCCGGCTGCTGGACCGTCGCGTCGGTGGCGCGTTCACCTTCTCCGTCGCCGCTGACGCCGCGCCGGTCCGCCGGTACCTGCCCGGCACCCTGGTGGTGGAGAGCGCGTACCGGGCCGCCGGTGGCACCGCGACCGGTCAGGACTTCCTCGCCGTCCGGACCGGCGACGAGGCGCAGCCGTTCCGCGCGGACATGCTGCTGGTGCGCCGCCTGCACGTGCGCGCCGGGTCGGTGCGGGTACGAGCCGAGGTGACACCGCGCCCCGGGTACGGTTCCCGCCCGGTGGACTGGCGGTGGGACCACGGCCAGTGGGTGGCCGCCGAGGCGGGGCTGCGGCTGCGTTCCGGGCTGTCGTTCCGGGTCGACGGCGCGACGCTGCGCGCCGAAACGGTGCTGCGCGCGGGGCAGACGGTCGACGTACTGCTCGGTTACGGCCCCGGCCGCATCGACGAGGTCGACCCGGCCGAGCTGCTGGCGCGGACCTGCCGGACCTGGCGGGAGTGGACGGACCGTACCGACTACACCGGGCGGGGCAGCGCCGAGGTGCGGCACAGCGCGGCCGTCCTGCGGGGCCTGTCGTTCGACGAGACCGGTGCGTTGCTCGCCGCGCCGACCGCCTCGCTGCCCGAGGAGATCGGCGGCGTGCGCAACTGGGACTACCGCTTCACCTGGCACCGCGACGCCGCGCTGCTGCTGCTCGCGCTGTTCCGGCTGGGTCACGCCGAGGAGGGCCGTCGTTACCTGCACTTCCTGCTCACCATGTGCGATTGTGCCGGCGAGGTTCTCACCCCCCTCGTCGGGATCCACGGGGTGACCCGCGAGGAGGCGGTGCTTGAGCACCTCGACGGGTACGCCGACTCACGGCCGGTGCGTATCGGCAACGAGGCCGCCCACCAGCTGCAGTTCGACACGTACGGGCACGTGCTCGACGCCACGCTGTCGTACCAGCAGCTCACCGGCGAGTTGACCACTGAGCAGTGGCAGGTGCTGCGCCGGCACGTGGACACCATGGCCACCCGGTGGCGGGAGCCGGACCACGGCATCTGGGAGATCCGCGGGCCGCTGCGGCACTACGTCAACTCGAAGATGATGGCCTGGGTCTGCCTCGACCGGGGCATCCGCCTCGCCGACCTGGTCGGCGACCACGACGCCCCCGTCGAGCGGTGGCGCGGGGAGCGCGACGCCATCCACGCCGAGGTCGTCGAGCGTGGTTTCGACAGCGGCATCGGCAGCTTTGTGCTGGCGTACGACTCGACCGAACTCGACGCGTCGTTGCTGCGGATGCCCTTGGTCGGGTTCCTCGCCGGTGACGACCCGCGGGTGCTGTCCACCATCGATCGCATCCGGCGGGATCTGGCCGTCGCCCCGGCGCTCATCCGCCGGTACACGGCCGACGACGGGTTGCCCGGGCAGGAGGGCGCGTTCCTGCTCTGCTGCTTCGAGCTGGTCTCGGCCCTGGTCCTGGCGGGGCGACGCGAGCAGGCCGCCGAGTTGTTCGACCAGTTGTGCGGGTACGCCGGGCCGCTCGGCCTGTACGCCGAGCAGCTCGACGCCGACGGCACCGCGTTGGGCAACTACCCGCAGGCCTTCACCCACCTGGCGTTGATCGAGGCGGCGCTGAACCTCGACGGTGCCGGCGACCGCGACGCGCTGCACGCGTGGGCGCAACGGGCGGCGCGACCGGGAACAGCCGACGGCTGACCGCGTCTCGGTGAGGTCCCAGCGCGTGTCCGCAGCGTGCCGGCGTGCCCGGCCGTCGTTGCCGCATTCTGTGCCGAGTCTGGGAGTCCGCCGATGTGCCCGCGACGGCAACGGGGACCAGCGTACGGTGATGGACAAGTCCGGCTTTCCGGGTTAAAAGCCTCATTGGTGATGACCGGGATGCCGGTGTCGAGACGGCGAGGGCAAGGAGCGATCCGTGGAACATCTGGCCTACCTGGACGCGGGGTCCGGCAGCCTGATCGTGCAGGCGGTCGTGGGTGGGGTGGCCGGCGCCGCGGTCGCCGCGAAGCTCTACTGGCGACGGCTCGTCGACCGGTTCCGCCGGCAACCCACCGACCAGCGCTGAGCAGGCCAGTCCCGACCATGGCGATCTCACCCACCGGGGTACGGCCCGAGCCGGCCTCCTTCCGCGACCCGGCCAACCGGGTCTTCCACGTCGGCGACGAGGTGCTGCGCGGGCTGGACCCCCAGGCCGCGCAGCACTGGCGGGCGTTGACCGGCAGCACGTTCTTTCCGGCACTCGTCGCCGCGCGCAAGGTCTGCGCCACCGATGACGCCCCGCCCACACTGGTGCCCGCCGCGACCGGAACACCGTGGGCCGCCGTGCTGCGTCACGAGCGCATCCCGTTCGTCTCCCACCCGTACGAGTGGTCGTTCAGCATGCTGCGCGACGCCGCCCTGCTGCACCTGGAGATCCTCAACGCCGCGCTCGGCGAGGGTTTCACCACCAAGGACGGCTCCGCGTACAACCTCCAGTGGCGCGGCGCCGAACCGGTCTTCATCGACATCGGCTCGTTCGAACCGGTCCGCGACGGCGAACCGTGGGCCGGCTACCGGCAGTTCTGCCAGACAGTGCTCTACCCGCTGATGCTCACCGCCCACCTGGGCGTCGACTTCCAACCCTGGCTGCGCGCCCGGGTCGACGGCATCGAGGCCGACGAGCTGCGGCCCCTGTTCACCGGTGCCCGTCGGCTGCGCCCCGGCGTGCTGACCCACCTGCATCTGCACGGGGCCATGCAGCAACGCAACGCCGCCGCCAGCACCACCGAGGTCCGCGACCAACTGCGGGCTGCCGGCTTCTCCCGGGAGTTGCTGCTCGCCACCGTCCGCGGCATCGAGAAACTGGTCCGCAAGCTGGAGCACCGCCCGGCCGGGACCCACTGGTCGGACTACCAGCGCACCTGCGGCTACTCGGCCCGCGACCGGGTGGCGAAGGAGCAGTTCGTGGCCGCCTCGGTGGCTGCCGCCGGCACCCGCCCCCGCCTGGTGCTCGACCTCGGCGCCAACGACGGCCGGTACTCCCGGTTGGCGGCCGGGCACGCCGACTACGTGGTCGCCGTCGAGCAGGACCCGGCCGTTGTCGACGAGCTGTACCGCAAACTGCGCTCCGAGGGGCAGCGCCGCATCCTGCCGCTGGTGCTGGACCTGGCCGACCCCTCGCCGGGCGGCGGCTGGCGCGGCGTCGAGCGGGCCGGCTTCGCCGAGCGGGCGTCCGCCGACGTGGTGCTCGCCCTGGCCGTCGTGCACCACCTGGCGATCGGGCGCAACGTGCCGCTGCCGGAGGTCGTCGACTGGCTCGCCGGGCTGACCGCACCGGGCGGGGCGGTGGTGGTGGAGTTCGTCCACCCGGAGGACCCGATGGCGACCCGGCTGCTGGCCAACAAGCCCGCCGACCTCTTCCCGGACTACCGCCGCGACGCCTTCGAGACGGTGCTCGCCGCCCGGGGACGGATCACCGACCGGCTGGAGCTGCCCTCGGGCACCCGCACCCTCTACCGGACGGTGATGGGTGGCTGAACCGGCCTCCGTCGACCCGCCCGCCCTGCCGGACCCGCCGGCCGGGCGGTGGGAGCGGGGCTGGCGCGCAGAGCTGGGCCGGCTGCTGGAGATCGTCGCGCTGGTCGGTCTCGTGGTCACCCAACCCCTGCTGGACGTGCTCGGCCGCAGCCCCGACTTCTTCCTCTTCCACCGCGCCGACCCGGCCGAGATCCTGCTGCTGGTCGCCCTGGTGACGGTGGTTCCCACCGTCGCGGTGGCGCTGCTCGGGGCGCTCAGCCGACTCGCCGGCCGGACCGCCCGCGCCGTCACCCACACCGGGCTGGTCGGGCTGCTGGTCGCCGCGCTCGCCGTGCAGGTGGGCCGACACGTGACGCCGCTTCGGGGCGTACCGCTGCTGCTGGTGGCCGTGCTGGCCGGAGCCGCCGGCGCGCTCGCGCACCGGCGGTGGCGGGCGCCGGGCCGGGCCCTGCGACTGGCCGCCGCCGGCCCGGTGGCCTTCGTGGCGCTCTTCCTGCTCGTCTCGCCCACCTCGGCGGTGGTCCTGCCGCGCGGCGACGGCGGTGCGGCAGGGACCGCGCAGGGTTCGGCCGTGCACCCACCGGTGGTCATGCTGATCCTCGACGAGCTGCCACTGGTCAGCCTGCTCGGCCCGGACGGACAGATCGACGCCGGTCGGTACCCGCACTTCGCCGAACTGGCCGGCGCCTCCACCTGGTACCGCAACTCGACAGGGGTCAGCGGGTGGACACCGAACGCGCTGCCGGCGATGCTCACCGGCCGCTACCCGGCGAAGCCCGTCGCCCCGCACTACTCGCAGTACCCGGACAACATCTTCACCGCCTTCGGCGGCCTCTACGACATCAAGGCCGAGGAGAGCATCACCCGGCTGTGCCCACCCAGCCGGTGCGAACAGCCGGTCACCCCGGAACAGGGGATGGGCGTGCTGGTCCGCGAGACCGGCAAGCTGCTCGGCCGGGTCGCCGGGCCGACCGAGAGCACCGTCGACCCGGAAGACTCCTATCGCGAGCAGACCCGGGCCGAAGCCGGCCTGGACGCCGCCGAACCGGTGCCGGCCGACCCGAAGTTCCGGTGGGACAGCCTGGACGACAACCAACCGGCCCGGTTCACCAGCTTCCTGGCCGGGCTGAAGCCGACCGCCCGCCCCACCCTGCACTTCCTGCACCTGCTGATGCCGCACTCACCGTGGGCGTACCTGCCGTCCGGCGCGCGCTACGACGCCCCCGAGGACCTGCCCAACGACGGCGCCGGCTGGGTCGATCTGGCCCGGCAGCGGCACCTCGCCCAGCTCGGCTACACCGACCGGCTGATCGGCGAGACACTGCGGACGCTGCGCGCCAGCGGCCTCTACGACCAGGCGCTCGTCGTGGTGACCGCCGACCACGGGGTGAGCTTCCGCCCCGGCGCCCAGGGCCGGGGCATGGACGCCATCAAGGCCGCCGCCGGCGAGGTCGCCTGGGTGCCGACGTTCGTCAAGGAACCCCGGCAGCAGACCGGCCGGGTCGACGACCGCAACTGGGAACACGTCGACCTGCTGCCGACGGTGGCCGACGAGGCCGGCATCCGGTTGCCCTGGCGGGTCGACGGGCGCTCCGCCCGGCAGGCGCCCCGCACCGACGGTACGAAGCACTTCTACGACCGCCCCGGCGAACCGGTCACCTTCCCCGGCGGCGTACCCACCCCGCCGCCGCTGCCCACACCGCACCCTCTGGTCGGCACCGAGGTACGCGCCGGCCCGGCCGCCGGCAGCGCCCGGGTCGCCGACCTGGCCGCGTTCACCGCCACCGACCCGGACACCGGCACCCTGCCGGCGCTGGTCTGGGGCGACGTCCCGGACCGGATCCCGGACGGCACCCTGCTCGCCGTCGCCGTCAACGGTCGCGTCGGGGCGGTCGTCCCGGTGGTGCCGGCCGACCCCGGCGGACGCCGGTTCGCCGCGCTGCTCGCCGACGACAAGCTGTTCCACGCCGGCACCAACACACTCGACGTCTACCAGGTCGCGGCGGACGGTGCGCTGCGCCGCCTCACCCTGTCGTGACTGTGCTTCCGGATTGGTCTCGCCTGATGTCCGGGGTCGGCCCGGTCTGGCGTCGGGGTCCGATCCGGCCTGGCTCTCCGGGCCGGTCGGGTCTGGTGTCCGGGGTCGGTCCGGTCTGGCTTCCGGGTCCGGTCCGGTCCGGTCCCGGTTGGCGGGATGCCGGGTTTCCCGGCCGCCTGGTCGGGAATCGGGTGACGCATACCTCACCGCCGAACCACGGCGGGCGTTGTCCCCCGAGCCGCAATTACGGTAGAAGCGAAGGCAATTCAACGTAGATCTGCCGGCGAAGCGAGGAACCACATGACGGAAGTCAAGCTCGATCACCCCGGTGGGCAGCTGTCGATGCCGGTGCATCCTGCGGTCGAGGGCCCCGCCGGTATCGGGGTGAGCAAGCTGCTGAAGGAAACCGGGATGACCACGTACGACCCCGGTTTCGTCAACACCGCCGCTGCCTCATCCGCGATCACCTACATCGACGGCGACGCGGGCATCCTGCGTTACCGGGGGTACCCGATCGAGCAGCTGGCCGAGAAGTCCTCCTTCCTGGAGGTCTCCTACCTGCTCATCTACGGTGAGCTGCCGACCGAGCAGCAGCTGACCGAGTTCACCGAGTGGATTCGGCGCCACTCGCTGCTGCACGAGGAGATGCGTCGCTTCTTCGACGGCTTCCCCCGGGACGCCCACCCGATGGCGGTGCTCTCGTCCGCGGTGAGCGCCCTGTCCACCTTTTACCAGGACAGCCTGGACCCGTTCGACTCCGAGCACGTGGAGATCTCCACGGTCCGGCTGATGGCCAAGGTCCCCACCATCGCCTCGTACGCGTACAAGAAGTCCATCGGTCAGCCGCTGCTGTACCCGGACAACTCGCTGGGCTACGTGGACAACCTGCTGCGGATGACGTTCGGCGTGCCGGCGGAGCCGTACGAGGTCGACCCGGTGATGTCGAAGGTGCTGGACATGCTCTTCGTCCTGCACGCCGACCACGAGCAGAACTGCTCCACGTCGACAGTCCGGCTGGTCGGCTCCAGCAACGCCAACCTGTTCGCCTCGGTCTCGGCCGGCGTGAACGCGCTGTTCGGCCCCCTGCACGGCGGCGCCAACCAGGCGGTGCTGGAGATGCTCCAGCAGATCCACGCCGGCGACGACGACGTCCGGTCCTTTGTCCGTAAGGTCAAGGACAAGCAGGACGGCGTCAAGCTGATGGGCTTTGGCCACCGGGTCTACAAGAACTACGACCCGCGGGCGGCGATCGTCAAGAAGGCCGCGCAGGACGTGCTGGGCCGGATGGCCAAGCCCGACCCGCTGCTGGACATCGCCATGGAGCTGGAGGAGATCGCCCTCGCCGACGACTTCTTCGTCTCGCGTCGGCTCTACCCGAACGTGGACTTCTACACCGGTCTGATCTACAAGGCCATGGGCTTCCCGACCAAGATGTTCACCGTGCTCTTCGCGCTCGGCCGGCTGCCCGGCTGGATCGCCCAGTGGCGCGAGATGATCAACGACCCGGAGACCAAGATTGGCCGTCCGCGGCAGGTCTACGTCGGCTCCGCCGAGCGGAACTACGTCCCCTTCGGCGAGCGCTGACCCGCTCTTCGTTGCACAGCAGGCCGTCGACCCCTCCGGGTCGGCGGCCTGCCGCGTTTCCGCTCTGGCCGTGCCCGATCGGCCTTGATCGACTCGGGATTCTTGAAGGCGCGGTGTTCCCCGGTCCGGGACACCCCGACTTTCAGGAAGCCGAGTCGATCACGACCGGGCACCGCCGGGAGTCAGAATGCCGAGATGTCCTGGGACCGCTCGCTGCGGCTCAGGGCGCTGATCAGCGCCGACTGACCACGGCGGCGCACCGCCAGGCGGACCAGCAGGTCCCGGACGGGGTCGAAGACGTCCGCCGGGAACTCCGGCGTGGGTACGCCGACGCTCACCGCGAGGTCGTCGGAGTGCACGACGATCTCCAGCTGGCGGGTGAGCAGGAAGTCCCCGCGCCGCAACGACCAGCCCTGCCACGGGATCGGCACGACCTCACCGGCGGCACCCCGGGAGAGCAGGTCGCCGACCACTTCCAGCGCCTGGGCGCAGCGGGCGTGCAGGTCGGCCGGTCCGCGGGCCGCGTCCGCCTCGTCGTTGCTCTCGGCGACCGACTTCTCGTCCGGGGTGCCCTCGCTGACCCACGGGGCCTGCTCGTAGTGGTCGTCCGCCGAATCCAACGTCGGTAGGTCGGTCGGCATCGGCAGCAACTCGGCGGCGCGGACCGCCTGACGTCCCAGGTGGCACGCCAGGCCACCCACTGACAGGTGTGGCAGCGCGCTCGGGTGTGACCACCGCTCGGTCACCTCGGGGCGTCGGATCAGGTCCAGCGCGACGGCGGCGGCGGTCGGAAAGGCGGCATCCAGGGCGTCGACAGCGCGAAACATCAGCACATTCTGGCAGGACCGGCCGACAGCCGCCGAGCGGCGCGGCCCGGCCCGACGGGCACCATACGCGGCGGGCCCAGCGTGATCGACTCGGCCCGGCCGGCACCATACCCGGCGGGCCCACCCGCGCGGCCCGCCCCGACGGGCATCACACCCGCCGGGCCCAGCGTGATCGACTCGGCTTTCAGGAAGTCGGGGCGTCCCCGGCACTGGGACACCCCGACTTCAAGAAAACCGAGTCGATCAACCGCACAAGGCAAGGCCCCGCCCGGCCCGCCCGCCCCGCCCGGCCAACCGCAAGGGCCGGGCCGGCGTGGTCAGCGCAGGCCGGCGGCGGCGAGCAGGTTGCCCTCGGGGAGCGCCGGAAGCGCACGGCCCTGCGACATCCGCTGCTCGGCGCGTTCGGCGGTGAACGCGGCGTCGTGCTGGATGGCGGCGGCGTAGCTGGCGGCGGTGTGCTGGGCGATCGCGGCCCAGCCGTACTGGTCGTGGACCATCCGGCGGGCGTGGCGGGCCATGGCACGGGTGCGGTCGGCGTCGGACAGCAGGGCGTGCACGGCGTCGGTCAGGCTGTCCGGGTCGTGCGGGCGGAAGGTCATCCCGGTGACACCCGGTTCGACGATCTCGGCGAGGCCACCGGTGGCGGCGACGGCGAGCGGCGCACCGGCCGCGGCGCCTTCCAGGGCGACCATGCCGAACGGCTCGTAGATGCTGGGCACGGCGAAGCAGTCGGACGCGGCCATCAGCGCCGGCAGGTCGGTGCCGCCGAGGAAGCCCGGCATGCTGACCATGCCGCCGAGGCCGCGGCGGTGCACCTCGGCCTCCAACTCGGCGCGGTACGGGCCGTCGCCGGCGATCACGGCACGCAGCCCGGGGTGCCGTTCGCGCAGCCGGGGGAGCGCGGCGATCAGGTGCTGCACGCCCTTCTCGTACACCAGGCGGCCGGCGAAGGTGACCAGCGGGCCGTCCCCGGCGAACCGGGCGCGGGCGGCGGCCACCGCGCTCGCGGGCACCCGCCAGCGGTGCGGCTCCACGCCGTTGGCGACCACGTCGACCCTCCCGGCCGGTACGCCGAACAGCGCGTTCACCTCGTCGCGCATGTACCCGGAGCAGACGATCACCCGGTTGGACTCGCTGCTGAGCCAGTGCTCGACACCGTGGATGGTGCGGTTCATCTCCTCCGGCAGCCAGCCCTGGTGCCGACCGGCCTCGGTGGCGTGGATCGTGCTGACCAGCGGGATGTCCAGGTGCTCGCGCAGCGTCATCGCGGTGTGCGCGACGAGCCAGTCGTGGGCGTGGATGACGTCGTACGAGCCGGCCTGGGTGGCGCGCAGCGCGGTGCGGGTGAGGGTGTGGTTGAAGGCCATCGTCCAGGCCAGCAGCGAACCGGTGGCGAGGGGGAAGGTGACCGGGTCCTCGGGAGCGCGCAGGATGCGTACGCCCTCGGCGTACTCCTCCAGGGGCGCGCCCTCGCTGTGCCGGGTGACCACGGTGACCTCGTGGCCGGCGGCGGCCAGGGCCACCGACAGGGCGTGCACGTGGCGGCCGAGGCCACCGACGAGCACCGGCGGGTACTCCCAGGACAGCATGAGGATGCGGCGGGTCTGCGGGGGCACCCCGGGGCCGGACTGCGCCGGCACGACCGGGCCGGACTGCGGGCTCGGGCCGGGCTGCGCGTTGGGCCGTGAGGTGAGGGTGGGCCGGTGGGCCCGGTCCTTGGTGGCAGCGAGCTGCTCGTCGACCCGCAGGGTCGTCACATCAATCTCCGTCCATGCATGGTGGTGCGCGCCGGCGTCAGTGGCGGCGGAGCGAGAGGTGTAAGGGGTGGCCGAGGGCCTGGCGGGCGCGAGCGGACGCTTGCCCCCGAACAAGGAAAGGGCATCCGGCCCAAGAACGCATCTCGAAAAGGGCCATCGTGACGGAGGACACCCGATGGTTTAGGTCGCATCAGACAGGTGGTTTCCGGGCACCGCCTGAAAGGATGGATTGGCGCGTACGGGCAGGGGGCACTACCTGCCTGCGCGCGGGGCAGCGTCGGCCGGTGCGCACATCACCATGGGTTGAGGGAGCAAGATGCAGGTCTGGCCGGGCGAGCGGTACCCCCTTGGCGCCACCTACGACGGGATGGGCACCAACTTCGCCATCTTCTCCGAGGTGGCCGAGCGGGTCGAGCTGTGCCTCTTCGACGAGTGGGACACCGGCGCGGAGCGCCGCGTCGAGCTGCGCGAGGTGGACGCCTACGTGTGGCACGCGTACCTGCCGGGCATCGAGCCGGGCCAGCGCTACGGCTACCGGGTGCACGGTCCGTACGACCCCGCGAACGGGCTGCGCTGCAACCCGAACAAGCTGCTGATCGACCCGTACGCGAAGGCCATCGACGGTGACGTGACGTGGGACCCGGCGGTCTACGACTACGACATGGACGAGCCGGAGCGGATGAACGAAACCGACTCCGCGCCGTTCATGCCGAAGTCGGTGGTGGTGAACCCGTACTTCGACTGGGGCAACGACAAGCCGCCGCGCACCCCTTACCACCACTCGGTGATCTACGAGGCGCACGTACGCGGGCTGACCATGCGCCACCCGGACATCCCGGAGGAGCTGCGCGGCACGTACGCGGGCATCGCCTCCCCACCGATGATCGACTATCTGACCCGGCTCGGGGTGACGGCGATCGAGCTGATGCCGGTGCACCAGTTCATCCACGACAACCGCCTCGCCGACCTGGGGCTGCGCAACTACTGGGGTTACAACACCATCGGCTTCTTCGCCCCGCACCACGGCTACTCGGCGCTGGGCCGGCTCGGCCAGCAGGTGCAGGAGTTCCGGGGCATGGTGAAGGCGCTGCACGCGGCCGGCATCGAGGTCATCCTCGACGTGGTCTACAACCACACCGCCGAGGGCAACCACCTCGGGCCGACGCTGAGCTTCAAGGGGGTGGACGCGCCGAGCTACTACCGGCTCAGCGAGGAGGACCCCCGCTACTTCGTCGACTACACCGGCACCGGCAACAGCCTCAACGTGCGCAGCCCGCACTCCCTGCAACTGATCATGGATTCGTTGCGGTACTGGGTGACCGAGATGCACGTCGACGGCTTCCGGTTCGACCTGGCCGCCACCCTGGCCCGCGAGTTCTACGAGGTGGACCGCCTGTCCACCTTCTTCGAGGTGGTGCAGCAGGACCCGGTGGTCAGCCAGGTGAAGCTGATCGCCGAACCGTGGGACGTCGGCCCCGGCGGCTACCAGGTGGGCAACTTCCCGCCGCTGTGGACCGAGTGGAACGGCAAGTACCGCGACACCGTGCGGGACTTCTGGCGCGGTGAGCCGGCCACCCTGGCCGAGTTCGCGTCCCGCATCTCCGGCTCGGCCGACCTCTACCAGGACGACGGCCGCCGCCCGTTCCACAGCATCAACTTCGTCACCGTGCACGACGGGTTCACCCTCAACGACCTGGTGTCGTACAACGACAAGCACAACGAGGCCAACGGCGAGGACAACCGGGACGGCGAGAGCCACAACCGGTCCTGGAACTGCGGGGTCGAGGGCGACACCGACGACGAGGCGGTGCTCGCGCTGCGGGCCAAGCAGCGGCGCAACTTCCTGGCCACCCTGATGCTGTCGCAGGGCGTGCCGATGATCGGCCACGGTGACGAGCTGGGCCGCACCCAGCACGGCAACAACAACGTCTATTGCCAGGACAGCGAGCTGGCCTGGGTCGACTGGGACAACGCCGACGAGCAGCTGCTGGACTTCGTCCGCACGCTCACCGCGTTCCGCAAACGACACCAGGTGTTCCGCCGCCGCCGGTTCTTCACCGGCCTGCCGGTGGGCGGGCGCGGCATCGACGAGCCGCTGCCCGACCTGGCCTGGTACACCCCGGACGGGCGGGAGATGACCGGCGAGGACTGGGGCAACGACTTCGGCCGCTCGGTGGCGCTCTTCGTCAACGGCGAGGGCATCCGCGAGCGCGGCCAGTACGGCCAGAAGCACCACGACGCGTCGTTCCTGCTCTGCTTCAACGCCCACGACGCGCCACTGGACTTCACCATGCCCGGCAGCGAGTACGGCCAGAAGTGGGAGCGGGTGATCAGCACCGCCGAGCCGGAGCCGGACGACGCCACGGTGATCAGCGCGGGCGGCACCATCCGGGTGCCGGACCGCTCCCTCGTCGTGCTGGAGAGGATGATCTGACATGCCGGCCACCCCTCCGAAGGCCACCTACCGCGTCCAGGTCCGCCCCGGTTTCGACCTGGACGCCACCGCCGCGATCGTCGACTACCTGGCCGACCTCGGCGTCAGCCACCTCTACAGCGCCCCGCTGCTGACCGCCACCCCCGGTTCCCAGCACGGCTACGACGTGGTCGACCACCGGGCCGTCAACCCGGAGCTGGGCGGGGAGGCCGCCCGGCAGCGGCTGCTGCGCGCGCTGCGCGACAAGGGCCTCGGCCTGGTCGTCGACATCGTGCCCAACCACGCCGGGGTGGCCGTCCCGGCCGCCAACCCGGCCTGGTGGGACGTGCTGCGCCGGGGGCGCGACTCGGCGTACGCCGACTGGTTCGACATCGACTGGGACCGTGGCCGGCTACTGCTGCCGGTGCTGGCCGACGACGCGGGCGCCCTGGACGACCTCAAGCTCGTCGACGGGGAGCTGCGCTACCACGAGCACCGCTTCCCGGTCGCCGACGGCACTGGCGACGGCACCGCGGCCGAGGTGCACGACCGGCAGCACTACGAGCTGGTGTCCTGGCGGCGCGGTGACGCCGAGCTGACGTACCGCCGGTTCTTCGCCATCGCGGGCCTGGCGGGCCTGCGGGTGGAGGACCCGGCGGTGTTCGCCGCCACCCACGAGCTGATCCTGCGCTGGGCCGCCGCCGGGGAGGTCGACGGCATCCGCGTCGACCACCCGGACGGCCTGCGCGACCCGGCCGGCTACCTGGCCCGGCTGCGGGCCGCCGCGCCGGACGCGTGGCTCGTGGTGGAGAAGATCCTGGAGTACGGCGAGGAGCTGCCGGACTGGCCGGTGGACGGCACCACCGGCTACGACGCCCTGGCCATGGCCGGTGGGCTCTTCATCGACATCGACGCCGAGGGCGACTTCACGGTGCTGGACACCCAGCTGGCGGGTCGGCGTACCTCCTGGGAGGACCTGACCCACACCACCAAGCTGGCCGCCGCCACCCAACTGCTCGCCGCCGAGCTGACCCGGCTGGCCGCTCTCGCCCCCGAGGTGCCCACCGAGCAGGCCCGCGCGGCGCTCGCCGAGCTGGCCGCCGCGTTCGACGTCTACCGCGGCTACCCGCCGCACGGCGCCCGGCACCTCGCCGCCGCCCGCTCCGAGGCCGGCCGCCGCCGCCCCGACCTGGCCGCCGCCCTGGACGCGATCACCCGCCGGCTGCGCAACCCCGACGACGAGCTGGCCATGCGGTTCCCCCAGCTCACCGGCGCGGTGATGGCCAAGGGCGTGGAGGACACCGCGTTCTACCGGTGGACCCGGTTCGTGGCGCTCAACGAGGTCGGCGACAGCCCCACCCGCTTCGGGGTGCCACCCGCGGAGTTCCACCGCTTCGCCGCCGCCCAACAGGTCCGCTGGCCGGCCACCATGACCACCCTCTCCACCCACGACACCAAACGCGGCGAGGACGTCCGCGCCCGCCTCGCCGTGCTCAGCGAACTGCCGGGCCGCTGGGCCGAGCAGGTCAAGACCTGGATGGAGTACGCGCCACTGCCCGACCCGGCGTTCGCCCATCTGCTCTGGCAGACCGCCGTCGGCGCGTGGCCGATCGAACGGGAGCGGCTGCACGCGTACGTCGAGAAGGCCGCCCGGGAGGCCGGCGCCTCGACCAGCTGGGGGGACCCGAACCCGGCCTTCGAGCAGGCACTGCACGACGTGGTCGACCGCATGTACGACGACCCGAGCCTGCACGACGAGCTGACCGAACTCGCCGCCGCGATCACCCCGGCCGGCTGGTGCAACTCCCTCGGGCAGAAGCTCATCCAGCTCACCATGCCCGGGGTGCCGGACACCTACCAGGGCACCGAGCTGTGGGACAACTCCCTCGTCGACCCCGACAACCGCCGCCCGGTCGACTTCGACGTACGCCGAGAGTTGCTGGCACGCATCGACGGCGGCTGGCGTCCCCCGATCGACACCGACGGAGCGGCGAAGCTGCTCGTCGTGTCGCGGACCCTGCGGTTGCGGCGGGCGCACCCGGAACTGTTCACCACCTACCGGCCGGTGCCCGCGCACGGGCCGTTGGGCCGGCACGCCCTGGCCTTCGACCGGGGTGGCGTGATCGCCGTGGCGACCCGGCTGCCGCTGGGCCTGGCCCGCGCCGGCGGGTGGTGCGACACAGCCCTGTCACTTCCCGTTCACGAGATGAAGGACCTGTTCACCGGGCGGGTCTACAGTGGCGGGGAGACGCCGCTGGACAATCTCCTGGCCGACTATCCCGTCGCTCTGCTGGCTCCTCCCACCGCTGCCGAGGAGGCCGTTTCATGACCGAATTCTCCGTCTGGGCACCGGACGCCACCCGGGTGCGGCTGCGCCTGGCCGGCGACACCGACCACGAGATGCGCGCCGCCGCCGACGGCTGGTGGCGGGTCGAGGTGCCCGACGCCGGCCTCGACTACTCCTTTCTGCTGAACGACGACGAAACCCCACTGCCCGACCCCCGGTCACCGTGGCAGCCTGCGGGAGTGCACGGGCCCAGCCGCCGCTACGACCATTCCGCCTTCGCGTGGACCGACAGCTCGTGGACCGGCCGGCAACTGCCCGGCAGCATCCTCTACGAGCTGCACATCGGCACCTTCACCCCGGACGGCACCTTCGACGCGGCCATCGACCGCCTCGACCACCTCGTCTCGCTCGGTGTCGACCTGATCGAACTGCTCCCGGTCAACGCCTTCAACGGCGAACACAACTGGGGGTACGACGGCGTCTGCTGGTACGCCCCACACGAGCCCTACGGCGGCCCCGACGGCCTCAAACGGTTCGTCGACGCCGCCCACGCCAAAGGGCTGGGGGTGATCCTCGACGTTGTCTACAACCATTTCGGGCCCTCCGGGGCCTACGCGCCGCAGTTCGGGCCCTACCTCGCCGAGCAGAGCAACAGTTGGGGCCGCTCGGTCAACCTGGACGGCCCGCACTCCGACGAGGTACGCCGCTACATCATCGACAGCGTTCTCATGTGGCTGCGCGACTACCACGTCGACGGGCTACGCCTGGACGCCGTGCACGCGCTGCCGGACACGCGGGCGGTGCCGCTTTTGGAGGAGCTGGCGATTGAGGTCGAGGCTCTGTCGACGCACCTGGGTCGGCCGCTGTCGCTCATCGCCGAGTCTGACCTCAACGACCCGCGGCTGATCACGCCTCGGGAGGCTGGTGGGTTCGGGCTGCACGCCCAGTGGAACGACGATGCGCACCACGCGCTGCACACGTTGTTGACGGGGGAGCGGCAGGGGTACTACGGCGACTTCGGCTCCCTGGAGACGCTGACGGACGTGCTGACCGGTGGGTTCTTCCACGCGGGGACCTGGTCGAGCTTCCGCAATCGGCACCATGGGCGGCCGCTGGATTCGCGGGTGCCTGGTCATCGGCTCGTGGCGTATTTGCAGAACCATGATCAGATCGGCAACCGGGCTACCGGGGATCGGATCTCCGCTTCGTTGTCGCCCGCGCTGCTGCGGGTTGGCGCTGTGCTGCTGCTGACCGCGCCGTTCACTCCCATGCTGTTCATGGGGGAGGAATGGGCGGCCTCCACGCCGTGGCAGTTCTTCACGTCGCACCCCGAGCCGGAGTTGGCGTCTGCGGTGCGGACGGGGCGGCGAAGGGAGTTCGCGTCGCACGGGTGGCCTGAGGGGGACGTGCCGGACCCGCAGGACCCGGAGACGTTCGTACGGTCGCGGTTGGACTGGGCGGAGCTGGACAAGCCTGAGCATGCTTCGATGTTGTCGTTTTACCAGCGGTTGATTGGGCTGCGGCGGTCTCTTCCTGATCTCTCGGATCCTCGGTTGAACGCGGTTTCTGTGCAGCACGGGGATCAGTTTTTGGTGATGCGGCGGGGGGACACGCTGGTCGTGGCGAACTTGGCTGGGCGTGGGCAGGGGGTGTCGTTGCCTGGGGTGGCTCGGCGGGTGCTTCTTGCCACGGGGGAGGGGGTCACCGTGATGCGGGACCGGATCGAGCTTCCTGCGGAGACTGCGGCGATCGTGGCGCTGTGACTGGGCACGTTGACGGGCGAGATGTTTTTGCACACGTCACCCGGGCTTACCGAGCAACGCTCGGGGCCGGAGTGGCTGACTCGACCGCTCCGGCTCTTAATCAAGTATGAGCAATGCTGGTGTGCGTAGAACCGATGATCAGCCCAATAGCTGTTCAGGTTGAACCGTCGTCGGCTGTTTCACGTAGGCTGCGCGACGCAGCCTGAAGGCGAGCAGCGGCAACTACTCGATGAATGTGCCCCTGCGCGGCGGCGTCCATGTGAGCGCCAGCCTCCAGCGCGGCTGGGAGCCATCTTGCACCCTTCTTAACCGCTAGGTGAGGTGCGAGTGATTCCAGTTCACCATCTTGGACGACTACTAATCCGAGCTTAGCAAGGGCATCGACGAGACGCACTGCTGCTGCTCTTTCCGCGCCAATCTTGAGATCTGTGCGACTGAAGTCCCTCGCCCTTGCCCTGTCCACCGCAGGCCTGCTGGCCACCATCCCCGCCGCGTCGGCCTCCGCCGCCGGCCCGTGGCCGAGTGAGGAGCCGTGGCCGCCCGGCAACTGCCAGCAGGGCACCTTCTGCGCCTGGCCCAACTGGGCTCCGGTGAACACCGGCCCCACGGAGACTCCGTCCCTGGTGACCACCGGCCCGTGGACCGGCAGCGCCCCGACGAAGACCTTCTACAACTACACGACCGCGAACGTCGAATTGGAATACCACCACACGTGGCAGGACGACTCGACTGTCATCACGCACTGCGCTACTCCGCGCGGCAACATTTTCTACCTTCAGGTCATCGTGACAAAGGTGAATTGGCACGGCTCCTGCTAGCCGCGTAGCGTCGGCCGCCGGTGTGGGCGCGACGGGCCACGCTCATCGACCCCACCCGGCGGCCCGGCCGCTGATGCCGCAGACGATTCAGCTCCACAGGCACTGACCATCACGGCAGCCGCCCCCGCCGCGCCAGCGTGCCGCGGATGGCCGCCAGGCGACGAACGTCCAGCCGGCGATGATGTCACGAGCGCACTCCGACCGTGGGTGCCGTCGCCAGCCGTCAAACGCCGGGCTCAGCGGCAGTGCCAGCCAACTGCGGACGTCTTTATGCTCGGATTTCCATCTCTGCCACCAACCCGTCGTTGAATCGGTAGACATGCGTGACGGTGTGATCCGCGATTGTCGCTCCGGTTTTGTTGCGGACGACCTGGTGGACGGTGACGACGATTCGCCCGTCGGCCTCCGCGACGAACGCGGTCGGCATGACGGTCGGTTCGAGCTGGTCCCATTGCCTGCGCCAGTAGGCACTCACCTCGTCGCGGCCGTGAACGAGGCCTCCCTCCCAGCCATTTGGCCACGACACATCCGGCGTCATGGCGGCCAGCAGTGCGGGGATGTCGCGCTCGTTGAATGCCGCGTAGAGGTTCGTGAGCAGCCTCTCCGACGTTGCGAGATCCGGCGACTTCATCGAGCCAGCATGGTTGGTGGACCAGACCTCAGGGAAGTCACTTCGCGGTCAGCAGAATGTGGGCGGTGGGTGGGAGCTGCTGTTCCAGGGCCCCTGCGGCCGCCGGGTGCGGTGAGCGCCGCCGACGCGGCGCGGCTCACTGACGCAGCGCGAGGGCTCGCAGGGCGATGTCGACCGAGGCGTGGAGGTCTTCGCGGCTCGCGCCGGACGCGGCGTGGACAGCGTGCCCTTCGCTGAGGGCCATCACGAACCGCGCCAGCGCGCCGGGATCCATGCCGTCCGGGAGGTCCCCCTCCTTCGCGGCGCGGGACAGTCGCTCCTCCACGGCCGCCTCGGTGGCGGCGCGGCCGGCGGCCAGGATCTCGGAGATGCGGGCGTTCTCCGGCGAGCAGGCCAGGCCACCCTGGATGGAGAGGCAGCCCGCCGGGTGGTCACGGTCGGTGAGGCCGTCGGCGCTGGCGCGCAGGAAGGCTTCGATCGAGGCGTACGCGGTGGGTTGGCCGAGTGCGGCGCGGGCGTTGGCCACCTGGGTGTCGTGGTAGCGGGCGAAGGCACGCTGGAACAGCTGTTCCTTGCTGCCGAAGGCGGCGTACAGGCTCGGCCGGTTGATGCCCATCGCGCTGGTGAGGACGCTCAGGGACGCGCCCTCGTAGCCGTGCCGCCAGAAGGCCTCGGTTGCCCGGTCGAGGACCGTCTCCTCGTCGAAGGCCCGGGGGCGTCCCACGGCGGGCGTCTCGGTGCTCATGGCGCCAGCGTACCGCTCGGTACAGATCGTGACCCGGGTCACCAACTGATCAGTACAAAACCCTGTTACGGTCATTGGCAACCGAGCGGTACAAAACCAGCGGCGGTCGCTCACAGGGCGCCCCGTGGTTGCACATGTAGGAGATAAGAATGACCGTCACGCTCATCACCGGTGGCAACAAGGGCATCGGGTTCGAGACCGCCAGGCAGCTTCTCGAACTGGGCCACACCGTCTACATCGGTGCCCGCGACGTCGAGCGGGGCGAGAAGGCCGCAGCCGAATTGGGCGCACGGTTCGTGCAGCTCGATGTCACCGACGACGCGTCGGTGAGCGGCGCGCTGGCGACTGTCGACTCGGCGGAGGGTCGACTCGACGTCCTCGTGAACAACGCGGGCATCCTCGGCGACGGCCCCGTCGACGGCCCCACCGCCCTGCGGGTGTTCGACACCAACGCGGTGGGGATCGTCCGCGTCACCGAGGCGGCACTACCCCTGCTCCGACGGTCGTCGAACCCGACGGTGGTCACCGTGTCCAGCAGCATGGGGTCCTTCTGGGCGGTCACCAACCCGGAACGGCCGGAATTCAATCTTCCGGCGGCGCTCTACGCGGCTTCCAAGTCGGCGGCGACCATGCTCACGATCCAGTACGCCAAGGCAAATCCGGGCATCAAGTTCAACGCGCTGGAGCCCGGCACCACCGCCACCGACATGACCGCCGCCCTCGGAATCGGACGGCCGGTGGCGGAGAGCGCCAAGACCGTCGTACGCCTGGCCACCCTTGGCCCCGACGGCCCGACCGGCACCTTCACCGACGAGCTCGGTCCCTTGAACTGGTAGTACGGGCAAACAGGGCCGGGGATGGTCGGTGGGGGAGTGGGCGGCGGGGGACGGCCCTTGGGCGACACCGATGTCCGGCGTCGCTCAAGGGCCGCTCCTGCGTCAGGTCACAGTCGCGCGGTGCTCAGCAGCTGGGATCGTTGTAGCCGCCGTGGTACGTGTTCACCTGTATCTCGAACCAAGTGCTTTCCTAGGCGTTGCGACGTTGGGCGAGTGCGTCGCGGATGGCGAGAACGACGAGCGAGAGCGGCACGACCACCCAGAGCTGGAGCACCGTGTACCGGCGCAGCTCCCGGTCGATGTCGGCGCCGGCCAGTTCCGCGTCGAGGGCGCCCGGCCGCATCAGCGCGAGCGCGTGCAGGGACAGGGGCGCGTAGTTGAGACCCGCGCCGACCAGCCACACGCCGAGCGCTCGGCTGCCGAAGCCGGTCGACGACGCCAGCAGCCAACTGCCCCACGTCACCATCAGCACCACGCCGACGAGGAACTCGGCCAGGATGATCCGCCGTCGGCGGGTGGTTCCCCGGCTGCCGTGCATGTCGATGGCCGCCAGGCGACGAACGTTCATCAGAGCGATGGTGCCAGCGGCGGGCAACCTCTGGTCGGGGCGTGGCGCTGGGCTGGCGAGCGACAGTGACGCCTTCCGCTCAGCCGCCGTCGGCGCAGAGTTGGGAGGTCAGGGTGGCGCGGGCCCACTCTTCCCACGCGTCCGGTGACCACTCGCGGTCGCGGACGAAGATCAGATAGAGCTCCGGGCTGAGCAGGGCGTACAGCAGGTCCGCCGCCATCTCGACGGTGAGGCCGGGGCGGGCGTCGGGCTTGCCCACCAGGGCTTCGGCTGCCGCGTACTGCACTGTGTAACGCGGATCGGCGTCGTCCGGCCACTGTGCGGCGATCTCCGGGTCGGTGGCTGCGGCGGCCGCGATCAGCGGCATGATCGGGGCGACCCGGCCCAGGATCTCGCTGGCGCCGTGCACGTGCCCGCGGAGTTGCCCGGCTGCGGTGGGGTCGGCGCACGCGGCGCGAAACCACTCACGGTCCATGGTGGCGACCGGCGCGGTGTCCCCGGCGATGGACGTGTCGACGACGTCCTTGAACAGCGTGCGCTTGTTGCGGAAGACGAAGTAGACCGTCTGGACGGCCACGCCCGCCCGGTCCGCGACCTCCTGCAGGCTCGTCGCCCCGTAACCCTGCGCGACGAACAGCTCGCGAGCCGCCTCGATGACCTTCTCGCGGGTGCGTTGTGAGCGCTCAGCCCGCTTGTCCGGCCGCTTGACCTTCTCCATAGTGCGAGCCTATCTTTAGAGTACGTCACTAGAGTCCAACTCTAAATTTCTGGAGGAGACGATGTCCCAGCTCAACGCCAGCCAGAACCCGGCCACGACGCGGCGGGACCCGGAGGAGGAAGCCGTTCACCGCGCCCTGGAGGGCTACTACCGCACCGGCAAGCCGCCGTGGGACACCGGCGTGACGCCGCCCGAGTTGGTGGACCTGATTGAGGGGCATGGCGCGCTGCCGCCCGGCCGGGCCCTCGAACTCGGCTGCGGCACCGGGACCAACGCCATCTACCTCGCGCGGCACGGCTGGGAGGTGGCCGCCGTCGATCTGATCGACAGCGCCGTCGACCAGGCCAGGGAGAAGGCCGCGGCGGCGGGAGTGGCGGTACGGGTGCGGCACGGAGACGCCACGCGCCTCGACGACCTGGACGTGCCGGGCCCGTTCGACCTGTTCTTCGACCTGAGCTGCTACTGCGGAATCCCACTGCACCGCCGCGACGCCTACGCCGCCGGGCTCACCCACCGCGCCGCGCCCGGAGCGCTGTTGCTGATGTTCGGGTACGGCCCCGAGACACTCGACAATCCGGTCTCCGAGATCACGTCATGGGCGGCGGGCGTCACCGCCGACGAACTCCGCGACAGGTTCCCCGGCTGGGCACTCATCGACGTCACGCCGGGCACCAACTCGGTGCCGACCTTCTGGTTCACGCTGCGCCGCGACGCCTAGCACCTTCCGACCGCGTGGAGCCGGCGTGCGCGTTGCGCGATCACTCGAAGAACTTGAGGCTGAACCCGGTGTCGCTGGTCGGGCCGGGCACGTTGGCGCGGCGGTAGGTGGTGTTGCCCCACCAGCAGAAGGTGCCGGTGTACCAGTACCGGTTCGCCCAGGAGTACGCCGTGCCCTTGGGTACGGCGTGGAACATCAGCGGGAACCTCGGCCCGGCGGGTGGGCTCGTGGCGATGTCGCCATTGAGCAGCACGAAGCTGTGGTGCCCGGGGCCGTTCACGTACAGGGTGGGATCCCAGCCGGCCATCATGGTGGCCCGGTTCGAGCCGAACAGGCAGCCGTTGGACTTGTACCAGTCCCACACGTACGTGGGGTCGCCGCCGGCGCGCAGTCGCAGGTCGGCCAGGCAGTACTGGTCACTCCAGCTGCCGTTGGCGGAGTAGACGATGTGCAGCTGCCCGTTCGGGTCCCTGATCGCCTCGGGGGACTCGTTGATGAACGGGTTGCCCACCACACGCTCCCAGCTCTCGCGCGGCTGGGAGATGACGTACCGGCTACCGGTCGGGGTGAGCGGGTCGCTCATCCGGCTGAGGTAGATGTTCTGCTCGACGTTGGTGTCGCCGGCCCAGCCGGACCAGACGAACCATCGCTGCCCGTTGAAGGTGAACAGGCTGCCGTCGATGGCCCACTTGCCGCCCGGCAGCGCGAGCTGCCGCTCGGACGTGTAGCCGCTGGCCGGCGACGCCGAGTGGATCACGTACATGCGGTGGGCGGTGCTGCGCCCGGCCGAGAAGTAGATGTAGTAGCGGCCGCCGTCGGTGACGATCTCCGGAGCCCAGACCTCACCGAGGTTGCGGCTGTCCGTCCACACCTGCCGCGCGGTCGCGGCGGCCAGCGCGTCGGGTGACGCTGCCTGCCGTACGGCGATCCCGCCGTTGAGCGACTGGACGGAGATGTAGGTGGAACCGACGCGGATCACGCTCGGGTCGGCGGCCCGCAGGCTGGTCTGCCCGGCCGCCGCCGGCCCGGCGCCGACCACTGACAGGCCGGTGGCGAGCACGGCGGCCACCAGGGCGGAGAGGAGTCGCGGAAGGGTTCGACTGTCGGCGTTCACGATCGGGATTCCTCTCCGCGACGTGAGCTGGCCGACGGTCGGACCCGGATCGGGTCGGCCAGCCGTCGTGCGCCCGCAGGGCAACGACTGATGTCGATAGATTAGGCCAGGAGTCGACGAGCCGCAGCGTGGGTTGCCGGGCATGGAGCCGGCGGGGTTTCCGGGAACGTGAGAATCGGGCATGTATCTCGGCACCGCTGGAGGGGAGAGACAGCAATGCTGGTATACGGCTATCTCGGCGCGGTGCTCATCGGTGCCCTCGTCGGCCTGCTCGGACGACTCATCCTGCCGGGGAGGCAACGGATCGGCGTCGTCGCCACGTTCGTTATCGGCGTCGGCTCGGCAGTGCTGGGCACAGTGGTCGCCAAGGCGCTCCACGTCGACGACGACGCAGGCGTACGGGTGTGGGTGCTGCGCTGGGACTGGATCGTGCTCGCCATCCAGGTCGGCGTCGCGGTCATCGCCGTGGCGCTGGCGAACATGCTCACCTTCACCCGGCTTGCCGGCGGCGACGAGACGCCCCGTCGGCGGGTCCGTCGCAGCAAGGCCAAAAGCTGAGCTGACCCCGACCAGCGCAGGGACCACCCTCGAAAGGCCGCCCCGGTTCAGATCTTCTCCGAGCATCCGCACCTGCGGCTGTTCGCCGGGAACTCGATAGCGGTCCTGGAGTGTCCGCCCCCGCCCGACTGACAGTCCCGCCGGCGCGCGTGAGCGAACAAGCGCCTATCCACTCGAGATGGCCTTGAGTGCCGCGTCGAGTGCCTGGTCCGCCGGGACGGGTACGTCGGGGATCACGCCGACGCCTTCCCAGTTGGTGCCGGTGACGCTGTTGATGGTCCGGGCGGTCGGCACGGTCACGAGGATGTGTTCGGTGACCGGGTGGCGGGCCGTCGGGTGTGCGCCGCCGCGGGTCGTCTCACCGACGACGACGGCCCGGCCGTGCGCCTGGAGGGTGTACGCCACATCCTCGCCCCCGGAGAACGTCATCGCGCTGGTGAGCACGTGGACAGGGCGGTCCGCGTAGCGTGGCGCGGGAAGATGCGCGGTCGTCCAGAACTGGCGGGTGTTGCCGGTGGACCTCTCGTAGAAGTCGTTGAGGTGCACCTGGTCGTCGCGGAAGAAGTAGCTGCACCACATCGCGGCTCCCTCCGGTGTTCCGCCGGAGCAGGCGCGCAGGTCCAGGATGAGCGCGGAGCTGAGGGCGACCAGTTGCATGGCCGCGCCGATCGCGGCGGCGCCTTCGTCGGCGTACGCGATGCGCCGCACGTCGATCAGCCCGATGTTCCCGTCCAGGTGCTCGACCCGGCGGATTCCCTGGTTCTCCGTCCTGAGGAGTGCGAGGAACGCGGCCCGCCCCCCGTCTTCGTCGGCGGGGTCCAGCGACTGCGGCTGGTCCGTCCAGAGCAACCGCAGATGCTTGTCCGGGCAGGCCTGTTGAAGATGGGCGGTCACCGTCTCGCAGAGCGCCGGTCCGTCCAGGTCGTCGTACTCTCCTGCTGCGAGACGGCGCCGGATCGCGGCGTCGATGTCCGCGACCTTCTCAGGAAAGACGTACCCGGCCTCGATCCGGTCCAGGGCCTGTCCGATGATCTGTTCGTGTGAGGGCACGGCGGGCCACGGTAGACCGCGAACGGCCTCACGGCCATCGAATTTCGCGCTCCGACCCAGACGCTAGGAGCGCGGTAGCATGCCCACGAGCGACGTGATGATCGCGACCCGCAGGGCCGTCCGCAGGTCGACATGGTGGACCGCGAGCGCCGGCTCGGACTCGTAGACGGCGAGCAGGCTGGGCGGCGGCGAGTCGTAGGCGGACAGCGCGCCAGCCATGAGCAGGGCGTGCAGGCAGAACAGCTCGGCGGGGTCGCCGACCTCGGACAGGTGTCGCCGGACGAGGGCGGCCATCACCGCGAGGTTGCCCAGTGAGGCCCGCTTGTGGCGGCGGACCGCCTCGACCGACACGTTGTGCTCCAGCACCCCGCCCTGCGCGCCGTAGAGATCACAAAGCACCGGCTGGGCGGCGAGTGACCGGCTGAGCACGTCGGCCATCTGCTCGGCCCGTTCCGGCGCGGACCGGCTGCTGTCGACGCCGTCGGCCAACTCCTGCTCCAGCTCGGCCAGCCAGGTTGCCGTCCGGTCGTCCATCAGGTCGAGCAGCACCGCCTCGCGGGACTCGAAATAGCGCAGCACCGCCGTCTTGGCCAGGCCGACCCGCCGGCTCAGCTCGTTGAGGGTCACCTCGGCCACCGGCATCTCGTCGAGCATCGCCGAGGTGGTCTCCAGGATCGCCCGGCGCCGGATCTCACGCTGCTCCTCGCTGCGCGCCCGCTGGAACGTCATGACACCAACCCTAACTTAGGTACCGCCGGTCCCTTGACAGTGTACCGGCGGTACCTTACCGTTTCGAGCATAAGTTACCGGCGGTACATTGGGGAGCCTGAGATGAACTGGACCGAGCAGCAGATTCCGCGCCAGGACGGCCGGGTGGCAGTGGTCACCGGGGCCAACACCGGGCTGGGCTTCGAGACCGCCCGGCTGCTCGCCGAACGCGGCGCGTCCGTCGTGCTGGCCGTACGCGACACCGCGAAGGGCGAACAGGCTGCCGCCCGGATCAACGGCGACGTCTCCGTACGGGAACTGGACCTGACCTCGCTGGAATCGGTGCGCGCCGCCGCGGCCGGCCTGCACGCCACCCACCAGCGGATCGACCTGTTGATCAACAACGCCGGGGTGATGTACACCCCGAAGCAGACCACCAGAGACGGCTTCGAACTGCAGTTCGGCACCAACCACCTGGGCCACTTCGCCCTCACCGGACTGCTGCTCGACCTGCTGCTGCCGGTGCCCGGCTCCCGGGTGGTCACGGTCAGCAGCGTCGGTCACCGCATCCGCGCCGCCATTCACTTCGACGACCTGCAGTGGCAGCGTTCGTACAGCCGCGTCGCCGCCTACGGCCAGTCGAAGCTCGCCAACCTGATGTTCACCTACGAGTTGCAGCGCCGGCTCGCCGCGCACGGCACCACCGTCGCGGTGGCCGCACACCCCGGCGTCTCCAACACCGAACTGGTCCGCAACGCCCCGGCGGTCGTCCGCGCGCCGATCACCTGGCTCGCCCCGGTGATCACCCAGCCCGCCGCGGCGGGCGCGCTGCCCACGCTGCGGGCCGCCACCGACCCGTCCGTCCTCGGCGGGCAGTACTACGGCCCCGACGGCCTCGGCGAGACGCGCGGCAACCCGAGACTGGTCACCTCCAGCCCCGAGTCCTACGACCTGGCCGTGCAGCAACGCCTCTGGGCCGTCTCGGAAGACCTCACCGGCGTGCGGTTCCCGCTCGGCCAGGCAGTCGCCGCAGCCTGACCGTGCCGAGGGTGCTGGCCGGCACTGCGCCGTTCGGGGAGGTGGGTCCCTGTGGAGCTGATATCACAGACGATTCAGCTCCACAGGGACCGAACGTCGCGGTGCCCGCCGGCCCGCTCGTCGCGCAGATACTGGCACGTCCACTCCGCGAAGGTCGTGAGCGGAATGCCGAGGGCCCGCGCGTGCTCCGGGCGGGCGGGTTGCCCGATCGCATTCATCTGTTCATGGGAGATGCCGGCACGTTCCGGCATTCCTGCGGCGATCGCCTCCTCCTCGGTCAGGACAGGATCTCGACGTACCCGTCGCTGCCGTGCACGCGGATCCGCTGGCCATCCTTGATCAGCCGGGTCGCGTCGAGCACGCTGACGACCGCCGGCAGGCCGTACTCCCGCGCGATCACCGCGCCGTGCGTCATCAACCCGCCGACCTCCGTCACCAGGCCGGCGATGCCGACGAACAGGGGCGTCCAGCTGGGGTCGGTGTGGGTCGTGACGAGGATGTCACCCGCTTCGAGATCAGCCTGCGCCATGTCCAGGATGACGCGGGCGCGCCCGTCGACAGTCCCGGCGGACACCGGCACACCGACCAGCGCACCGGCCGGCACGTCGTCGCGCCGGTACGATCCGGTGATCATCTCGCCGTCCGAGGTGAGCACCCGGGGCGGGGTGAGCGCCTGGTCCGTCCGGAACGCGTCCCGCCGTCGCCGGATCAGGTCGACGTCCACCCGCTGCGACCGGACGACCTCGTGGAACTCCCCGAACGTGAGGTAGAAGGCGTCTTCGGTAGCGGTGAGGACGCCGGCCCGTACCAGCCGCTCGGCCTCGGCCAGCAGGGCCTGCTTGTAGATGAAGTAGCGGCTGATGATGTCGTACTTCGGGTACTCCCGGTAGCCGATGAAGGTCCGTACCCGGTCGATCATCCGTTCGGTCTCGGCGGCCTTCTGCTCCCCGTCCGGCAGCGCCCGCAGGCGCGTCACCACCTCCTGCGCCTTGCGCTGCGCCTGCTGCCGGCCCTGCTCGAAGCGCCGCCGGGCGGCGCCCGGCTCGAAGAGCTTGACGTTGTCGAGGAGCACCGGCACGAGGGTGCTCGGGCGTTCGCTCCACCGCGGCCGGGTGATGTCGATCTCGCCGACGCAGCGCATCCCGTACCGGTCGAGGTACGCCTCGATGGCGGCGCGCGCCTCGGCCCCGCCGGCGACCTTCGGCAGCTCGTCGAGGAAGTCGTCGTCCGCGACGCCCTGCAGGAACGCCACCACCTCCGGGTGCGGACGGATCACGTCGGCGACGTCCAGCAACGCCAACCCCATCTCCGAGGTGATGTTGCCGGGGGCGGAGAGGGTGAGGGTGTCCGCCGCGTTCTTCTCGCCCAGCCATTCGTGCAGCCGGTCGTTGAGCCACCAGGTGGCCTCCATGCCCGCCATGATCGCCCGCATGTTCAGCGGATCGGCGAGGACCCGCTTGTGTTCCTGGAAGGCCTCCAGCAGGAAGTCGAACAGCGCCGTACCGGTCACCGTCGCGATGTCGCGCCGCAGGGTGGCGATGGACGCCTCGCTGCGCGCGATCAGCTCGGGCACGATCGTCGGATCGGCCTCGACCGACGCGCCGCCGCTCGGCAGCCTGGCCGGACCGGCACCGCTCGGGGGCGTCGTCGGAATGAAGCCGGGCCGGTCGAGGAGGCTCTCCAACGCGTCCTTCGTCAGCGGATCGGACTTCCCGACCATCTCCAGGAAACCGGTGCGGCTCACCGGCGAGGCCAGCAGCCCGGTGGCGTCGACGAACAACCTGCCGCCGGCCTCCCGCATCTGGGCGATGGCCGTCAACTGCCACATGGACAGCCCCAGGGGCCGCATGGCGTCGGTCATCATCTGCTGGTGACCGACCGAGAGGTAGACGTGGTTCTCCTGGTCGTCGGCCGCGGGAACGGGGAACAGCGTGGTGATCGGCCGGCTCTGCACGATCTGGAAGTCGTCGTCGACCAGGCACCACTCGATGTCCTGCGGACGGCCGAAGTGCGCCTCGATCCGTCGCCCGAGCCGCACCAGCCGGAGGACCTGCTCCTGCGTCAGCGCCGGCTGGTCCCGCCGCTGCGCCTCGATCGCCACCTCCCGCGTTCCGCCGCCGGGCACGGCAGCGACAGCACGCTGTTTGACGGCGACCGACCCGGCCACCACCTCCCCGTCACGCACCCGGAAGACGTCCGGGTTCACCAGGCCGGACACCAGGGCCTCGCCGAGGCCGAAGCTGGCGTCCACCGTCGCGACCTTCCGGTTGCCCGTCACCGGGTCCGCCGTGAACAGGATGCCCGCCGCATCCGGAAAAACCATCTTCTGTACGACGACAGCCATCTGAACCGTCCGGTGGTCGACACCGTTGCGCAGGCGGTAGATGACGGCCCGCTCGGTGAACAGCGACGCCCAGCATCGGCTGACGTGCCGCAGGATCGCCGCCGACCCCACCACGTTCAGGTAGGTGTCCTGCTGCCCGGCAAAGGACGCCGTCGGTGTGTCCTCCGCCGTCGCGCTGGAGCGCACGGCGTAGGCGGCCTCCTCGCCGAACCGGGCGAGCGCGCCGGTGATCGCGGCGGCCAGGTCACCCGGGATCGCGGTCTCCTCGATGCTGCGGCGGATCGCCGCGCTGAGCGTCCGAATCGCCTCCGCGTCGTCCGGGCTCAGCCGCGACAGCTGTTCGAGCTGGTCGTCGACCGCCGGCACCTGCGCCATGACCTGCCGGAAGGCGGCTGTCGTCACGCAGAATCCGGCGGGCACCCGAATGCCGTCGACCCGGGCCAGCGCGCCCAGGTGCGCCGCCTTGCCGCCGACGACCGACACCTGCGTCTCGTCCACCTCTCGAAGATCCACCAGCGGTACCCGGTCGCCGCGGTCCTCGCCCATCGACAACACATCCACGTCGCGCCCCCGTCACCTCGTTTGTGCTGGTCCGGCCGCCGATTCTGCGCCACGACCGGGGTCTTGCGGCAAGCCCCCAGGTGCGATATACGTTAGAAGTGGCAGGGAGTGTGATCTCCTTGCCGCTTCTTTTTGGCGGCCGATCGCGGCGCTCACTCGTCGGGGCGCGGCTCGATGCGCAGCCGTCGGCCGATCTGCCAGGAGGCGGTGGGCCAGGCCGTGACGAAGCCGGCGATCAGCCCGAGCTGACCGAGGAACCAGAACGTCGGGTTGTCGGGTCGCAGTGGTGGCTCCGGAAAGAACATGTGATGCGCGACCGTCAACCACGCGAACAACGCCGCCTCGAACACGGTGATGGTCAGCAGCTCGATCCTGCCCACGCCCGACAGCGCGTTCCCGACCTTCGCGAGGCCGCGCCCCGGCCCGGCGAAGTACCGGAAGAGCACGGCTATCGTCACCGCCGCCAGATAGTCGCCGGCGTAACCGACCCAGAGCGGGTCCTTCGCCGGGTCGAATCTCACCGCGAACAGGGCGACCTCGGCGACGACGAAGCCGAGGGCGCAGTGGGCGCCGCAGCGGGACACGTGGGTGACGACGATGCCCCGGCGGGGCCGTCGCGGTCGATCCTCCCGCCGACGCTGGGCGAACGTCTCGGGCCGGCCCCAGTTCCAGTAGAGGCGGACGGCGGCCAGGCCGACATAGAGGACGGTCACCAGCCAGACGATCTCCATGACCCTGACCGGCTGACGGTGCCCGCGAAGATAGGTGTCGGCGAGGACGATCGCGAAACTGACCGCGCCGACCGTGAGGGACGCCCACGAGAGCGCCACGAGCCACGTCGGTTGCATCCCCGCCCCCTCCGCACTCCGCTCCCAGAGCCTCCCGGAACCGAACGTGAGGGGGATTGAATGGCCGGTGTCGGCGGCCGAGGGCACCTCGCAGTCTGTCACGCCGCACCCGTACGGGCCGGAGGATCGGGTGTTGCGCAGGACGGCCGGCTCCGCCGACGAGAAAAGCTGACCTATAGCATAATTTTCGCCGTGCCCCCCAAAAGGGAAATTCCACGGCTAACCCGCGGTTCGGGCCGGTTACTGACCTTCAGCGACGGCGTCTTCGCGATCGCCGTGACACTTCTGGTGCTGGAGATCCAACCGCCGCATGACTTCGAGCACCTCGTCCAGGGGCTCAGGGCGCTGTGGCCGTCGTACCTGGCGTACACGCTGAGCTTCCTGCTCATCGGGCAGGTGTGGGTCAACCACCACGTGATGTTCGACCGGGTCCGGCACGTCGACCGAGGCGTCCTGTTCCTCAACACGCTGCTCCTGATGGTCATCGCGTTCCTGCCGTTCTCCACCTCCCTGCTGGCCGACGCGTTGCGGGCAGAGCAGGGGCTGCGCGCGGCGGTCGTCGTCTACGGCGGCACACTGTGGACGGCGGCGGCCCTGTTCAACATCATTTGGGCTCACCTGCGCCGCGCCGGACTACTGGACCCCGGCCTCGGCCCCTGCGGTGCGCGGGCCATCGGCCGCCGATTCCTCCTCGCGCTGGTCTGGATCGGATCCGGCGTCCTCGTCGGCGCGTTCGCGCCGATCGCCGGCGTCGTCATCATCGCCGGCTTCCTGCCCGCCTACTACCTGCCCATCCGAGGCGAGTACGGCGAGGACGACCGCGCACCCTAGCTGCCGAACTCGACCCCGCTGAGGGAGACGGCGCGGTACGCGGCGAGGCGTTCGGCCTGCCCGGTGACGGCCTTACGGGTGGCGTCCGACAGTCGGCGCCACGGCTGGACGGCGACCGTGAACGTCTTGCCGGACTTGCGGGGGCGCCAGGTGCCGACCAGTTCGCCGTCGACCAGGACCGCGCCCGGGCGACCCAGCACCGGCCACAACTGTTTGGCGTGGGCGCTGTCCGGCACCAGCGTCGCCCGGTCCTTGGCCTGCAGGAAGAGGTCGTATGGGCCGAGCAGGCGGGTGCCGGTGCCGTCGGCCGACCCCAGCGCCTCCTCGTCCACGGCCAGCAGGGAACGCACCTCGCCGCCGACGGTCACCTCGATCACGTCGTCGGGCCAGCGTGCCTTGACATCCTTCAGCGGGGCGTCGAGATAGTCGGCCACCTGCTTCGGCGTGGCCGGGCCGAGCAGACGCAGGTACGCGCGGATGAGGTCGAACCTCTCACCCGCGGCGGCCGCCTTGCGGAACCTGGTGATGCGGTGCAGGACCGGCGGTGAGGTGTCAAGCCGCAACTCCAGTCCGGCCCGCACGGCGGCGAGACGGAACGGCATCTCGTAGAGGTGCGTGGCGTCGCACGGCCGGCAGAACCGCAGATACGGCTCGGGCAGCGCCGTGGCCAGGCGGCCGGAGACGTCCCCCTTCACCGTCGGTGTGCTGACGATGGCCCGCATCCGGGCGGCGATCTCGTCCAGGGCCGCGAGAGTGTCGATGCCGGCGGCCTTCAACGGCTTCGCGGCGTCGTAGACGCGCTTGCCCGCGTCGGCCTCGGAGAAGGGCTCGACCGCGGCCGCCACCTGTGCGATGTCGGGGCGGCGGTAGAGGTGCGGCGCGCCCCGCACGGTCCACAGCAGGACCACGTCCCGGTCGGACAGCGCCCTCACGTCGACCCCGCGCACCGCCAACGCCCACCGTGCGCCGTCCGGGCCGGTGTTCTGCACCCCGATGTCCAGGACAGCGGTGTCGGCGAGCGTGCCCTCATCCCGGTCGAGCTGTTGGGCCCGGACCCGGAAGTTCATCACCTGGTGCCGATCGACCATGTCTGCACAGTAGTTGCGGTGACGTCTGCGGTGGGTCCAGGCGCGCAGCCCGGCGTGCGGAGCGGGGCGCACCGCCGGGACGTGCTGTCGGCGCCGGACAGACAGCGTCCCCGGGCCGGGGGAGGGGACTCCCTCCGCGCGGCGATCCGTTCGTCGCGCCACTCAGCCACGGTGATCTCGGAAGGCCGACACCCGGCCAGAGACAGGGAGACGACACTGTGACTCGACACCCGCCCGCGCCCGCCCCGCCACCGACCTGGGCCCGCCGGGCCGGCCACGTGGCCTGGATCGTCCCCGTGCTGGGGTTCATCCCGTTGCACGTGCCGTGGATCCTGGGCATCCCGATGTTCGCCGATCCCGACCGGTTCCGCGAGTGGTACCACGGTCGCGGCCCCGGGGTGGGGGAGCACCCCGTCGACGGGTTCCTGGGCCTGCCGGCAGGTGCGTTCTACCTGGGTCTGCTGTGCGTCCTCGCCGGACTCGGCGGGGTTCTGGCGCTGGGACTCATCAAGGACTGGGGTGTGGTCTTCCCCCACTGGGTGCCGTGGCTGCGCGGACGTCGGGTTCCGCCGTGGGTGCCGCTGACCCCGACGGTGCTCGGCTCCGCCCTGATGATCGGCTACTCGGCGACGCTGCCCTGGCAGTTCGCCGCTGACCTGTCGGAACCCGGCCGGGAGGACATCTTCACCCCGACCGGTGTCCTGATCGGTCTCCCGCTCCTGCTGGCCTGGACGTTCGCGTTGCCGGTGGCCGGCTGGTCCTACTACCGCCGTACCCGTCGGCCGTGACGTGGCCGGTGACGCTGGCCGGGGCTGCCGGCATCCGAGGGCACCCAGCGAATGCGTTGTCGACGACCGGGCGCTCGTCGCCTCAGAGGAGGAGGCCCACTGCGGTCAGCGTCAGCCCGATTGCGGCCATCACGATTCCGGTGAGCCGATATTCCGAAGTTCTTGCCGGGTCGTATTTGACCAGGCCGAATTGCCCTACCAGGCGGGCCATTCCAATGGGTTGCCACGCCAGCAGTGCGCCAGCCACCACGGAAAACAATCCGACTATGAGCACGGTGGTCATCGCCTGATGATAGCGCGATCCCCGCTGAACTTCAGCGGGAGCAATGGTGCGCGACGGCCCGCGCCACAGCGGAGAGGTGCGTCAGCGGTGTCGGCGACGGTGCCGTGTCACAGCCCCGGCCACCGCCATCGATACCGCCACCACAGCGGCCACTGCCAGCACGATTGATGCTCCAGCGAGTCCCATAGCGACATCGTACGTCGGCGCGCGTCCCATGTCTCGTCCGGTGCTGGCGGCGCGCGGGGCTGTTTTTAACCGCATTTGTCAAGCCTCCTTTGACGCGAGTTCGAGTTCGCCGGAACAATTTCACAAGAGGTTTCCGTCATCGGCGTCGATGGTCACCTTGCCATGGGCTCTCTGGAACTGTTGTGTGCGGGCTGGACGTCGGGCGGAATACGACGCTCATGATGAGCCCCGCATTCCTGGCCAGGCCGCCAGGGCGATGGTCGTGCTGCGCGCGCTCGGCGCCCGCAGCCGCGCGGCGACGGTGGCCCGGTCCTCTCCACCGGGTCGACGGGCTGGTCCAGCACCGGCTCGACGACCGGGCGCGGGCCGTCCACGATGGCGCCGGTGTGCCCGCGCGCGGTGCATCGGCTATCGTGCGCGTCCGTGAAGCAATCTCGTCTGACCTCCGCCCTGTTGATCCTTGCCGCCACCACGGCGCTCGCCGCCTGCGGCGACGGCGACAAGGCGACGAACGCCGGATCCACCACCCCCGCCCCGACGTCCGCGGCCCCGTCCTCGGCGGCCACCTCCGCCGCCGCCACGCCGGCCTCGTCCGCCGCGGCGGGCGGCGCGAACGACAAGCAGGTCTGCGAGTCGGTGAAGAAGGCCAACGACGAGATGCGGGCCGAGTTGGTGAAGGTCGCCACCACCGGCGACGCCTCGGCGGCGGACTTCAAGAAGATCCTGACCGAGCTGGAGCAGAAGGTGAGCGGGGTCGCCGCCACCGGCGACGGCAAGCTGGCCGATGCCCTGCGGGCCTTCGGCGCCGAGGCCGCGAAGGCCGCCGCCGCGGCGGACCCGGCGACCGCCGCCGACAATCCGGCCTTCGAGAAGGCCGGCAAGGACATCAGCGCCGCGTGCAAGGCCGCCGGAATCAATGTGATCCTCTGACCGACGTAATGCGATGACGGACGGCCCCCACGCCTGAGCGGGGGCCGTCCGTCGACAACGGAGGCGATGGTCAGCCGCGGGCGGTCCTCAGTCGCTGACCGGCTCGACGCGGATGGCCGGCGACAGCGCGCGCAGGAAGTCGGGAGCGTCGAACATCTCACCGGCGGAGGCGACCCCGCTCGCCTTCGTCTGACCATCGAGGATGCGCCGGACCGCCTCCACCGCCAGGGGTGCGCTGACGGCGTAGATGTCGCGGCCACTGGCGACGACGCGGCGGCGCGCGTCGCCGCGACGGACGATGACGTCGACAGTGAACGTCTGCGCCGACCGGCCCAGCCCGTCGACAGCGACCGGCGCCGCCCCAGCAGCCAGGTCGGTGGTGGCGTCGACGGTCATGTAGGTCCGGACCTCGGGAATGACCAGGTGACGGGGGATGGTGACGACGTCGGCCATGCTGAACTCGCCGAGGACGGTGCGCCGGCCCAGCGGCGCGGGGAAGTCCCAGTCCATCCTCGGCAGCTCCCCGCCGGAGTGGTACTCCAACCGGCCCCCGGTGTAGCGGACCCGACGGCCGGCGCGGCGCTCGCGGGACACGACACCCGCGGCGACCGTCCCGGCCGTCGGGTGCCAGCTGCTCAGTCCGTACGCGACGTGCGCCTCGTCGGCCGACGTCCAGTCGCCCATGGCCGTCGTCGCGAGCAGGTCGCCGAGCCCGCCGAAGAAGGCCATCGCCGGGACCACCGCGACACCGGCAGCCCGGGCGCGCTCGGTGAAGTGCGTGAACGTGTCGAGGTTGGCCTCGATCTCTGCGGCCACGTCCACGTACGGGATCCCGGCGCGCAGCGCGGCCTCGATCACCCCGGCGGCGGTCGACGCGAACGGGCCGGCGCAGTTGATGACCGCGTCCACACCGGTCAGCGCCGCGTCGAGCGAGGCCGGGTCGTCGACCGACGCCACCCGGAAGGGGAGTCCGAGAGACGCCAGCCGGCCCGCGTCGCGACCCACCGGCAACGCGTCGAACCCGCGTTCGCTCAATTCCGTCACCACGAACCGTCCGGTGTGCCCGTACGCACCGAACACCGCCACGCTGTGGCCCATCACTGCCCCCTCGAAAGATCGACTGAGCCCAGCCTTCCGCAGCGGCCCGCTACCGACCAGTGTCGGGAACGCCATCCCGCGTACAGTTTCGGACATGGCCCTTGTCGCGATCGCCGCCACCGACGGGATGCTGCACCTCGAGTTGGCACTGGCCTGTGAGGTCTTCGCCCACGACCCCTCCGGCCTGGCCGACCCCTGGTACGACCTGATGGTCTGCGGCCCCGGCCCGGTCCGCGTCGGCCGTTTCCTGCTGGAGCCCGACGACGGGTTGGACCGTCTCACCCACGCCGACACGGTGATCATCCCGTCCGTCGAGGACGTCGACGTGGACGTACCCCCCGACCTGCTCGACGCGGTCCGCGCGGCCCACCGGGCGGGCGCCCGGATGGTCGCGCTCTGCACCGGCGCGTTCGTGCTCGCCGCCGCCGGGGTGCTCGACGGGCTGCGGGCCACCACCCACTGGGCCCACACCGACACGCTGGCCGCCCGTTATCCCCGCATCCGGGTCGACCCGGATGTGCTCTACGTCGACAACGGCACCGTGCTCGCCTCCGCCGGCAAGGCCGCCGCGATCGACCTGTGCCTGCACCTGATCCGCCGCGACCACGGCCCGACCGTCGCCAACGCCGTCGCGCGCCGCCTGGTCGTGCCACCGCACCGCGCCGGCGGTCAGGCCCAGTACGTCACGACACCGGTACCCGCCCGCGACGACCACCCGCTCACCACCCTGTTCCCCTGGGTGCTGGCCCGCCTCGACCGGCCGCTGACAGTCGAGGACCTGGCCCGGCAGGCGAACATGAGCTCGCGCAACCTGGCCCGCCACTTCCGGTCGGCCACCGGCACCACCCCACTGTCGTGGCTGTCGACGCAGCGGATCCGCCGCGCCCAGGAGTTGCTGGAGAACACCGACGACAGCATCGACACCATCGCCCAGGCAGCCGGCCTGGGCACCGCCACGACGTTGCGTCGACACTTCCACCGCACCGTCGGCGTCCCGCCGGACGCCTACCGGCGTACCTTCCGGGCCACCGGGTGATCCTTCAGAGCCCGCGCGCCGGCTTCGCCGTCAGCTGACCGAGCCGTCAGCGCTGGTCGGGCGTTGCCGGGCGAACGCGTCGCGCCTGCCCCACCGGCCGGGGATGTCCAGGAGCGCGATCCGCCCGAAGGTGGCGGGCAACGCCGGGTCCACGGCCAGGTGGTCCTCGTGTGGGTTGATACCGAGCATGGTGCGGAGCAGCAGCATGGTCGCCCCGCTGGACCACGCCTGCGGACTGCCCGCGGTCGGGTACCGGATCGGGAACTTGGTGGTGTCACGGTCGAACCCGCCGAACGCCTCGGGCAGCCGACCCTCGAAGTAGGTGGCCGCGGACAGGATGCCCTCGGCGATACGGGCCGCCTCGTTGCCGAACCCGTACCGGCGCAGACCCCAGGCGATGAAGGAGTTGTCGAATGGCCAGACCGTACCGTTGTGGTAGCCGAGCGGGTTGTAGCGGCGCTGCCCGTCGGCGAAGGTCCGCACACCCCACCCGGAGAAGAGCGCCGGGCCCATCAGGTGCTCCACCACCCGGGGCGCCCGCTCCGGTGGCACGATACCGCTCCACAACAGATGCCCGATGTTGGACGACAGGCTGTCCACGGCCGTGCCGTCGTGGTCGAGCGCGAGGGCGTAGAAGCCGCGGTCCTCAAGCCAGAAGTCCCGGTTGAACCGCTCGTACAGCGCCGCCGCCTCGCTCTCCAGCCGCTCGGCGTAGGCCGGATCACCCCATACGGTACGGGCCAGCCGCGCTGCTCTGATCTTGGCGTCGTAGGCGTACCCCTGGGTTTCGCAGGTGGCCCTCGGGAAGCCCGGCAGCCGGCCGTCGGCGTAGGAGATGCTGTCCCAGGAGTCCTTCCAGCACTGGTTGTCGAGGCCGGTGACCCGGTTACGTCGCTGGTACCAGACGTAGCCGGTGGAGGTCAGGTCCGCGTACCTGTCGATCCAGGTCAGCGCCGCGCGGGCCTCCTGCTCCAACTCCAGCACCAGCGCGGCGTCGCCGCTCCACCGCTCGTACTCGTCGAGCAGCACCACGAACAGCGGTGAGGCGTCCACAGTGCCGTAGTAGGGGGAGTGCGGCTGTTCCTCGAACGCGGCCGACTCCCCGTAGCGCAACTCGTGCAGGATCCGGCCCGGGTCCTCCTCCAGCACGTCGTCGGTCCGGGCGCCCTGCAACGACGCGAGGATCCGCAACGTCGGTGGGGTCAGCGACGGGGTGATGGGCAGGGTCTGCAAGCAGGTCAACAGGCTGTCGCGGCCGAACAGGGTCATGAACCAGGGCAACCCGGCCGCGGGCACGCTCGCGCCGCCGAGCGACAGCGGGGCGAAGCGCAGCGCCGCCAGGTCCACCAGGCTGCGGTGGTAGACCTGCTGGAGGCCGACGCTGTCGGTGTCCAGGGTCGGGGCCGCCGCGACCCAGTCCCGCATGCTGGTGGGCAGGGTGGAGTCGTCCGGCCGTTGGGCCCGCAGGGCGGAGCGCAGGTCGACGCCGTCCGGACGCAGCGCCAGCATGACGGCCTGCAACCGGGTCGACCACTGCTGCCCCGGGCGTAGCCGGACCGCGAACCGAAGGCCGCCCGGGTCGAACTGCGCGGGCTCACTCGCCGACACGACAACCTCACGGTGGTAGGTGCCCCGCCGGTAGCCCAGGCGCAACTCGTTCTTGCCGACCTTGGTGTAGTAGGTGCCGGCCTTCTCCTCGATGTCGAACTTGATCTCGAAGATGTCGGCGAAGTCCGCTTCCACCTCCAGGCGTACGTCGAGCGTCATGTCCTCCTCGCCGTAGTTGAAGATCGTGAGCGATTCGGTGAGGTCCGGGCCGATGCGCCGGCGCCGAATGGCTGACACGTCCGCCTCCACGTAGTCGACCGCCCGACCCGGCACCGCGAAGAACGTCACCTCGAAGTACTGGCTGTCGTCCACCGACAGCGCCGTCATGCACTCACCGTCGACGGTGAGCCGCCAGCGGGACAGGAAGCGGGTGTCGGCGGCGAAGAGGCCGACCGGAGTGCTCGGGGACGACTCCACGTCCCCGCTGGCGTCGGAGACCATGAAGGTGTTCCCGTCGATGCACGCCACGGTGCCCGCGATGTCCCTCACCGGTCACGCCCCACTGTCGGGATCGTCGGGCTGAGACCGGCCGGACGCTCGCGGAAACAGCCGCCCGATGCGCAACGCCAGAGCGAGATCACCGTCGACGATGACCTCGCCCCTGGTGATCGCCGCCAGCCCGTTCACCTCGCCCCGCGCCATCGCGTCCGCGACCTGCGCCGACACCTTGATCACGGTGGTGGCCGGACCACCGCTTTTGATCACCCGCATCTGGCCATGGTCGATGTCCAGCAGCCACTGCTCCAGACGGCCACCGTCGCGGATGTCGAACCGGACACTCCCACGGACCTTGCTGAACCGCGGATCCTGGCCGGCGACCGCCAACCGCTCGAAGAAGTCGCTGGTCTCCGACATCCCACCTCCCCGACCGCCGCTGGTAGAAGCGCACGTCGGTTACCCGGTACCGGCGGCTGTTAACTCCTGGCGTTCCCCGCACTGGCCGCCGCCCGAACGGAGGAAGATCGCTCCCTTCCGGTGACCCGCCGTCATTCGGCCGCCTCGTCACGATCGTCGCGGCTAACCTCGCCTCATCGGGACGACCGGACGGTCGGAGGAAGGTCGGTGTCGAAGCTCCCAGGCAGCAAGGGGGTGACCTGGGAGGAACTCTTCTTCGACCTCGCGTTCGTCTTCGCCCTCACCCAGTTCTCCACGCAGCTCCACGAGGATCACAGCTGGTCTGGTATCGGCCGCGCGCTGATCCTCTTCGTTCCGGTCTACTGGGCCTGGGGTGGCGTGACCCTCTACACGAACCAACGGGACATCACCTCACCGCTGGATCGCCTCGGCATCATCACGCTCGGGCTCGGCAGTCTCCTGATGGCCCTGACGATTCCGCGGGCCTACGAAGACCAGGGCCTTCAATTCGTCGTCATCTACCTCGCCGGCCGGGTGATGCTGGCCGGACTCGCCCTCCGCCACCTCCCCGTCTGGCGGTCCCTCTTCGTCGGCCCCTACGGCGTCTTCCTGTTCACCGCACCGCTGCTGCTGGCGGGCGCGCTCATGCACGGCACCGCCCGGGTCGTCCTCTGGGGCGCCGCCGCCACGATCGACGTGCTGAGCCCCTGGGTGGCGAGCCGCCTCGTGGCGCAGCGCCACGTGCAGCCGGCGCACTACGCACACCGCTACGGCCTATTGATCATCCTGATGTTCGGCGAGTCCGTGATCCAGGTCGGGGCGGTGGCCGCCAAGGAGGGGCTGACCCTCGTGCAACTCGTCGCCGTCGGTGCCGCCTACATCCTGGTCAGCGTCCTCTGGTACGCGTACTTCGGCTACGGCCTGTCCGACTTCCGGCAGGCACTGGAACGGGCCCGGGACCAGCCGGACCTGCGCCGGACGATCCTCGTCTACGGCCACCTTTTCTACAGCTTCGGGATCATCACCATCGCCGTCGGCCTGGCGGACATAGTGCCCGAGCCGTTCCACGCACTGCCAACCCGCGAAGCGATGCTCCTCGCCGGTGGCTGCGCGCTGTTCCTCATCACCTTCGCCTGCGCCCACTGGCGAATCCACCACACGATTGCCTGGCGTCGGCTCGGTGCGGGCGCGGCCTGCCTGATCCTGGTGCCGCTGGCCACGCTGATGCCGGCCCTCGCCGCGGTCGCGTCGCTGATCGTGGTGATCGCCGTGATGGTGGCGGCCGAGGAGGCAACCGTCCGACGCCGCGGCGACGCGTCGCACGGCGCGAACGAGGTCATGCCCCGGGAGCAGTCGGATCAGGGGCCCACCACCGAGGCCGACGCCGCGCCGCCGTCGACCTGATCACCGTGACCTGGTGGGCGTCGCGGGCCGTCGGGTCAGCCGAGGTTGAGGTCCACCACGACCGGGGCCCGCCCGACCCGCACGCCCCACTGAACGGTGTCCCGGCGGGCAGCGCCTGATCCAGGGTCGCCGTCTGCTGGGCGGCACAGTGGTTCAGGGAGCGAGCGAGAAGCGGGTCCAGGTGCTCCCGTCCGTGGTGACCAGGGCATGGTCCGGCTCTCCGGTCGACCCGTCGTCGCGCCCGACGAGCCAGGCGTAACCGGGCGCGACACTGACCGAGCCGACGAGCCGGCCGTACTCCCGGGCAAGCGTGAAGGTCTGCCCATTGTCCCGGCTGGCCAGGAGCCTCGCGCGCTGGTCGGGTTCGGTACCCCTGCCAGGAGCGATCGCCAGGAGGGACCTGTCGGCGCCGACCGTCAGGTCGTAGAGCGTCTGCTCCGGCAGGTCGGCGCCGGTATCCGTCCAGGTCTTCGCGCCGTCCGTGGTCCGCAATACCCGCGTCCCACCGTCCCGTGCCTGGACCACCAGGTACCCCTCCTGGTCGTCGAGCCCGACCACAGCCACCGCGTTCGCGTCGTCTCCCACCTCCCAGGTGGTCCAGGTCGCGCCACGGTCGGTACTGCGAGCGACGGTCGCTCCGTCGGCACTACCCATCTGGTACGTCGCCCAGATGCTGCCGTCCGCTGCCGGGTAGAGGCTGAACAGCGGACGCCACGAGGGCGCCTTGGCGCTGAGCCGGTACACCGTCCCGCTCGTCGGGTCCACCGCCAGCGGCTCCAACAGCGGCTGACAGCCGAACCCGCAGAGGACCGGCCGGGCCGTCGCCGGGAACGCCGGTACGGCGACGATCGCGGAGTCCCCGTCCCGCCAGGTGCGGCCGTAGTCGGTGGAGACGCGCGGTAGCCCCGAGTCCGTGACCAGGTAGGACCGTTCGCCGAGTACGGAGAAATTGATGCCGCTGCCCGGCGTCCCGATGGCGGAACCGGCCACACATCTGGTGCCCTCGAAGCGCGCCGCGTCCCAGTCCGACCAGCTCCGGCCACCGTCGCCGGTGTACGCGAAGCGCACGACGCAACCATCCTGCCGCACGTTCACGCCGGTGGCGGGCCCGGTCAGCGTGAATTCGCTGAACTCGGCGGTCGGCGGGTTCGCCGGAGCGACCCGGTCCGGCTCGGCCACCAGCGGTACGACAGACAGACCAACCAGCGCGACCAGTGCGACCGCCACCATCGCGACCGACCGATGCCGGCGGGACCGGGCGATGGATCGCAGCTCGTCGAGGGGCGGCTGCGACACGGCCTCGGTGACCGTGTCCACGTCGAATCCGGAGAACTCACGATTGGACATCGATCCTCCCGGTTTGGCTAGCGTCGGTGGCGGTCGTGGTGGTGTCGTCGGTGTCGGCGAGCAGCGCCGCCAGGGCGACCCGGCCCCGCGACAGCCGAGACTTCACCGTCCCGGACGACACGCCCAGCGTGGCGGCGACCTCGTCCACCGGCAGGTCGACGAGGTAGTGCAGGGCCAGCGCCTGCCGCTGCCCCTCCGGCAGCACGCGCAGCGCGGCGAGCAGGGCGAGGTGCTCCGGGGAGTGGTCGGCGACGGCCGGGGGCGGGCCGATCCGGCGCAGCAGCCCGTCCAGCACCCGACGGCGGCGGTACCGGCTGCGGGCCCAGTTCACCGCGACCCGACGCAACCACGCCTCCGGGTTGTCCAGCCCGGCGAACCGCCCCGGCGACACCAGCGCACGGGTGAACGCCTCCTGGACCGCCTCCTGCGCCTCGGTGAGGTCGCCGGTCACCGCGTACAGCTGGACCACCAGGCGTCGGAAACAGCCGGCGTAGAGCTCGGAGATCAGATCGCCGTCGGACACCGCCACCCCCCTTCTTCACCACTCCCACCAACGGGCCGGGAGAAGGTTCCGGTGGCTGGACAGAATCCCTGTCAGCCGAGGTTGAAGTCCACCACGAGCGGGGTCCGCCCGACCCGCACGGCGGTAGCGGCGTCGAAGCCGGCGGCGTCGCGATGCCACACCGGCGGGGCGTACGCGCAGTCGCAGCGCAGCTTCACCCGCTGCCCGGGGAGCAGGCGCAGGTCGTAACCGCTGCCCACGTCCGCCACGCCGGCCACGTCCCCGGTGGCCGCGTCGAACGCGATCACCTGGGCGTAGGTGAGCAGTTCGTCGACCCGTACCGCCCCACCGAGCGGTGTCCCGGCGGGCAGCGCCTGATTCAGGGTCGCCGTCTGCTGGGCGCGCACCCGCACCGGCCGTGCCTGCTGCCGGCTGCCCACCCCGCCGGACCAGACGGTCGCCAGGCCGGCGGCGGCGAACTGGACCGGCCAGTGGTACGGGCCGAGACCGGTGATCGTGTAGCGGCCGTCGTCGTCGGTGGTCGGGCCGTGGTCGCCGTACTTCGGATCCGGCACGTACGGCACGACCATGACCCGGGCGCGGGGGACCGGCGCGCCCGTCGCCGCGTCGGTCACCACCCCGACGACGGTGCCGGGCGGGTCGAGTCGGACGTCCGGCACGGCGGTCACCGCGCCGGGGCGCACCCGGACCACCCGGGCCCGCTCGCGCTCACCGGTGCCGCCGTGCCGGCCGACCCACTGCCAGCCGTGCGTCGTCGTGTCGTAGGGGCGCACCAGCAGCCGGTACCGCCCCGGGGCGACATCGCCGGTCACCAGGACACCCTGCTCGTCGGCGCAGCCTCCGTACCGCCCGAGCTGGTCCTCGCCGAGGGTGACCGCCGCCAACGCCGCGGCGTCCACCGGGACGAGCGCGGCGCAGGCCCGGGGGACCGGCGCGCCGCTCGTCGCGTCGCGCACCACCGTCCGGACGCCGCCGGGCGCGGACGACCCGGGGGGAGCCGCGGCGGCCGGCGCGGCGGCCTCCACGACGAGCAGGGCGACGGCGGCGGTGGCGGTCAGCTGGCGCAGGAGTGCGCGGCTCATGGGGTGTCCTTCCGACGGCGCCACGGGTGGGCCGACGGTAACCGCAGACAGTGATCCATTTCGGTCAATGTCGCCATGTCGACCGTCGCCGGTCGGGTAACCGGCCACCCCCTCCCGGATCGGACGTTCTCCCCCGAACCCGGCGCGTACGGCACCGGTACGACATAGCGTCACGGGGGCGGGACCACCGCCGCCCCGGCAGCGGACCGGCGGCGACGTCCACCTGAGAGGACCGGACATGAGTCGTGTCGACACTGTGCTCCTGCCCGAGCTGGACGGGCCGGTGCCGGCGACGTTGCCGCGCGCGCTCGGCCTGCTGAGCCTGGCCCTGGGCGTGGGCGCCCTGGCCGCGCCCGGTCCTGTCGCGCGGATGACGGGCGTGGACGACAGCCCGGCCGCCCGGTCCGTGCTCCCCGCCATCGGCCTGCGGGAGTTGGGCAGCGCCGCCGGCCTGCTCAGCGGCCGCCGCCCGGCCGGCTGGGCCTGGAGTCGGGTGGCCGGCGACGCGATGGACCTCGCGGTGCTCGGGCGGGCCCTGGCCGACCGTGCTGGTGACCGCCGCCGCCGGGTCGCGCTGACCACCCTCGCCATCGCCGGCATCACCGCCGTGGACGTGCTCGCCGCCGTCCGCACCGGCCGGGCCCGACGGGCCCGCGCCCGGGTGATCCAGATGGAGATCGCGGTGACGGTGAACCGGTCGCCCGCCGAGGCGTACCGGTTCTGGCGGGACATGGAGAACCTGCCCCGGTTCATGGCCCACCTGGAATCCGTCCGCGCCGACGACCTGCGCCGCTCGCACTGGATCGCCAGGGGACCGGCCGGGCACCGCGTCGAGTGGGACGCCGAGATCATCGACGACCAGCCGAACAAGTCGATCACCTGGCGGTCGCTGCCGGGAAGCCGGGTGCCCAACGCCGGCCGGGTCCGGTTCGTGCCCGCCCCCGGTGACCGGGGCACCGAGGTGCGGGTGGAGTTGCGCTACGCGCCGCCAGCAGGGGCGCTGGGTCGAGCGGTGGCGAAGCTCTTCGGCGAGGAACCCGAGCAGCAGGTCCGTGACGACCTGCGCCGGTTCAAGCAGGTGCTGGAGACCGGCGAGGTCGTCCGCTCCGAGGGCAGCCCCAACGGCATCTCCGTCCGCCAACAGGCCATGCAGCGTCCCGCCCAGCCGCTGCCGCCGTCGCGTCGCTGACCGTCCACGCTCCGAAAGGGACCGATAATGAAGGCCACCGCCTGGATGGGCGCCGACAGCGTCAAGGTCATCGACGTACCCGACCCGAAGATCATGAACGCCCGGGACGCGATCGTGCGGATCAGCACCACCGCGATCTGCGGCTCCGACCTGCACCTCTACCACGGCTACATTCCCGCGATGCGCAAGGGCGACATCCTCGGCCACGAGTTCATGGGCGAGGTGGTGGAGGTGGGCCCGCAGGTCCGCAACCTCGCCCCCGGCGACCGGGTGGTGGTGCCCTTCCCGATCGCCTGCGGGCACTGCGCCTCCTGCCAGCGCGGCCTCTACTCGGTCTGCGAGAACTCCAACCCGAACGCCGGCATCGCCGAGAAGATCATGGGGCACTCGCCGGCCGGCATCTTCGGCTACTCGCACCTGCTCGGCGGGTACGCGGGCGGCCAGGCCGAGTACGCCCGGGTGCCGTTCGCCGACGTCGGCCCGATCAAGGTGCCCGACGAGATCAGCGACGACCAGGCGGTCATGCTCGCCGACGTGTTCCCCACCGGCTACATGGGCGCCGAGATGTGCGACATCAAACCCGGTCAGGTGATCGCCGTCTGGGGCGCCGGGCCGGTCGGGCTGCTCGCCGCCGCCAGCGCCCGGCTGCTCGGCGCGGAGCGGGTCATCATCATCGACCGGTTCCCGTACCGGCTGCGGCTGGCCGAGAAGCACATCGGCGCCGAGACGATCAACTACGAGTCCGTCGACGTGCTGGACACGCTCAACGCGATGACCGCCGGCCGGGGCCCCGACGCGTGCATCGACGCGGTGGGCATGGAGAGCCACCACGGCAACACCGCCATGTACGCGTACGACCGGGCCAAGCAGGCCGCGCGGGTCGAGACGGAACGGCCGTTCGCCCTTCGGCAGGCGATCCTGGCCTGCCGCTCCGGAGGGGTGGTATCGGTCATCGGCGCGTACGGCGGCTTCGTCGACAAGTTCCCGATGGGCGCGTTCATGAACCGGTCGCTGGTCATGCGGACCGGCCAGTGCCACGTTCAGCGCTACACCCGACCGCTGCTGGAGCGCATCCAGCGCGGCGAGATCGACCCGAGCTTCATCGTCAGCCACCGGATGCCGCTGCGCGACGCCCCGAAGGGCTACAAGATCTTCCAGAAGAAGCAGGACGACTGTACGAAGGTGCTGCTCAAGGTCTGACCAGGCGCAGAGGTGCTGGCGGGGGAGTGCCGCTCAAGGTCTGACCAGGCGCGGAGGTGCCGGCGGGGCGGGGAAGTGCCGCGCCGCCTTTGGAGCTGATGTCGCAAACGAATCAGCCCCGGCTGGTCCGGGATCTCCTGCCGGGGGTCGAGCGGCCGGATGCGTGCAGCCGTAACGCTCCGGGCGGGTGATGCCGTCAGTGAATCAGCTCTAAAGGACCCGACCATCACCCCGACCATCACCCCGACCATCACCCCGACCATCACCCCGGCCACCACCCCGGGTCGCCACCTCGACCACCACCCCGGCCGCCACCCCGGGGTCGCCACCCCGGCACCACCTCGGTCGCCACCGCGGCCGCCACCTCGGGTCGTCCCCCGTCCACACGGCGCGAACGCGGGGCGCCCCTCCCAGCGTCCGGCAGCTAGCGTGTCGCCATGGACAGTGGTGACACGTCGCTGCCGGCCTCGGCCGACCTCGCTATCCGCCTGCGGCCGGTTGCCGAGCCCGACCTGGCGATGTTCCGACGGTTACGCACCGAGCCGGGCCTGATCGGTCTGGACTGGCCCGGCTTCACGGACGCCGGCGCGCCGGCGCGGCGGTTCGCCATGGACGGTTACCTCGGCGAGGACGACGGGCGGCTCATCGTCGAGGTCGAACAGGAGCGGGCCGCCGCCGGCATCGTCAGCTACACCGCGGGGTGCTACGCGGGTCGGGCGTCGTACTGGTCGATCGGCATCGTCCTGCTGCCACCGTGGCGGGGGCGGGGCATCGGGTGGCGCGCGCAGGCGTTGCTCTGCGACTACCTCTTCCAGCACACCCCGGCGCAACGCATCCAGGCCGGCACCCACCCGGAGAACGTGGCCGAGCAGCGGGCGCTGGAAAGGGCCGGCTTCCAGTTGGAGGGCATCGTGCGGGCCAGCGAGTTCCGGGCCGGTCGGTGGCGCGACGGGTACCTCTACAGCCGGCTGCGCGACGACCCTTCCCCGTGGGACGCGGTAACCGGAGGCTAACGCGGGCGGACTCCCGGCTGCACCGTCAAGGTCCCGGCCTCGGCGTCGATGGTGGCCCGTGCGCCGAGCGGAACGGTGAGCTGCCCGTTGCCGTGTCCCAGCCGTAACCCGCCCAGGACCGGCACGCCGAGGTCGTACAGGCGGTCCTTCAGCACCGCCGCCGCGTCCCACTCACCCGGACCACCGACGCTGTTGGTGATCTGGCCGATGGCCACCCCGGCGACCCGGGACAGCACACCCACCCGGCGCAGCTCGGTCACCATCCTGTCGATGCTGTACGGAGCCTCGTCCACGTCCTCGAAGAACAGGATCGCGTCGTCGAACCTCGGGGCGTCCTCCGCGCCGAGCGAGGTGGAGATCAACGTCAGGCAGCCGCCGAGCAGGGGACCGGACGCCCGCCCGGGCACCAGGACGGGGGCTGCCGTCTCGGCCGGATCCCTGGTGATCGTGACGGGCTCGGTGGTCATCACGGCCCTGCGCAGCGCCTCGGCCGACTCGGGGCCGGTGCGGGCGTCGTTCCAGTTGACCATCGGGCCGTAGAAGGTGACCAGGCCGATCTCGCGCCAGAGCTTGCCCTGGATGCTGGTGATGTCGCTGAAGCCGACGACCACCCGAGGGTCCCGGCGCAGACCGGAGACGTCGATCTGGTCGACGATCCGCTGGGTGCCGTACCCGCCACGGGCGGCGAAGACAGCACGAACCCCCGGGTCGTTGAGTGCGGCGTTCAGGTCGGCCAGCCGCTGCGCGTCGGTGCCGGCGAGGTAGCCGTACCTGGCGAACACGTTCGTGCCCAGCTCGACCTCCAGGCCCCAGCCGCGCAGGATCTCGATGCCGCGGGCCATGGCGGTGGGGTTGGGGGTGCCGCCGGGCGACACGACCCGGACCCGGTCACCGGGTGACAGCACCGGCGCCCGCAGGACGCGCTTCGCACCACCCGGCGCGGTCTGCGCGGACGCGGCCTCCGCCGAGCCGACGAGCGCCGCGCCACCGGCCGCCGCCGCTCCCATCCGCAGCATGCGTCGACGGGACACGGGCACCCGCGCGGACCCCTGGATCGTGGCTCGGTCTGTTCCAGAAGCGGTCACCGGCGCGTCCCCTCATCGTGATCAGACGATGTGCGAGCTGCCCCAGCCTACGACAGTCATCAGTGTGATGCGGGGTCCACAAGGGACCGCGTTCATCCCGGCGGGCGCGCGGTGCCCCGGTATTGGAGGGCACCGGTGACCCGTCCGGTTCGCGGCGGCTTGCGAGGCCTCGGGCGTCGACGGCGGGAAGTCCGGGTCCGCGCGCGACCCGTTTGTGGCCAGAGAGCGTGGGAACTCGCCCCGTTCGTCCGCAGGCGCGCCTGACGGCATGCCGACGAGACCGAAGGAGCGGGGCATGGAGTACGAGCAGATGATCGCCACGGTACGACAGCGCGCGGGCCTCGGTGAGAACGAGGCCGTCCGGTCCATCCAGGCCGTCCTGTCGGTGCTCGGTGAACGGCTCGCCGGACAGGAGGCCGACAACCTGGCGGCCCAGCTACCGGACGGACTGGACGCGTCCGTCACCCGCAATCCCCAGGGTCGCCGGTGGGACGTCGGTGAGTTTCTCAAACACGTCGGCGACCGGGAGCAGGTCGCGAACGCGGACCAGGTGCGCCAGCACGCCCAGGCGGTGTTGCGAACCGTCGCCGATGCGCTGAATGACGACGAGCGACACGACCTGTTCGCCCAGCTTCCCGGTGGCATCACCGATCTCTTCGGCGTTCCCACCCCGCGCGGCTGAGCCCCGCGCCGATCGGGCCACCCGGGGCGCTCACGGGATCGGCCACTCGTGCACCGGCCGGTTGCTGTGCATCAGGTCCACGTAGTGCCGGACCACCTCGCGCAGCGCCGCCGGCCGGTCCAGGTGGTCGGCGGTCTCCAGCCGGTGCAGTGTCTCCACCTGCCAGGTCGCCCCGTTGCGGCCGGTCAGGCAGCGCTGCTCGATGATCCCGAGCAATCGGTCGCGCTCGCCCGGGTCGAGCCCCCACCGGTCCAGGCCGTGATGCGCCATCGGCAGCAACCGGCGCAGCACCAGTTCGGTGACCGGCAGGTAGCCCAGACCGGGCCAGAAGACCTGCGCGTCGATGCCGTGCCGGGCGCAACTGGTGAAGTTCTCCTCGGCGGCGCTGAACGACATCTGCGACCACAGTGGCCGGTCCGATTCGGCGAGGGCGCGTACCAACCCGAAGTAGAAGGCGCCGTTGGCGATGGTGTCCAGCACGGTCGGCCCGGCGGGCAGCACCCGATTCTCCACCCGCAGGTGCGGACGACCACGCGACACGTCGTACACCGGGCGGTTCCACCGGTAGACGGTGCCGTTGTGCAGGCGCAGCTCGGCCAGATTGGGCACCTCGCCGGCCGCGAGCGCCTGCGCCGGGTCCTCCGGGTCGCAGACCGGAAGCAGCGCCGGGAAGTAACGCACGTTCTCCTCGAACAGGTCGAACACGCTGGTGATCCAGCGTTCGCCGAACCAGACGCGGGGGCGTACCCCCTGGGCTTTGATCTCTTCCGACCGGGTGTCGGTGGCCTGCTGGAACAGCGGAATGCGGGTCTCGCGCCACAGCTCCCGGCCGAAGAACAGCGGCGAGTTCGCGCCGACAGCGACCTGGATGCCGGCCACCGCCTGAGCGGCGTTCCAGTAGTCGGCGAACTGGGCCGGACTGACCTGCAGGTGGAACTGGGTGCTGGTGCAGGCCGCCTCCGGGGTGATCGTGTCGGCGGTGACCGCCAGGCGTTCCACCCCACTGATGGCGATCGGCAGATCCTCACCGCGGGCCGCGAAGATCTGCTCGTTGAGCAGCTTGTAGCGCGGATTGGCCGACAGCGTCTCGGCGGTCAGGTGCTCGGGGCGCAACGTCGGCAGGATGCCGATCATGACCATGTGCGCGCCGATCGCCCGGGCCTTCACCTCGGCGGCGTTGAGGCTGGCCCGCACGTACTCCTCGAACTCGGCGGTGCCGGTGCCGGTCAGCCGGCGCGGCGGCACGTTGATCTCGATGTTGAACTGGCCCAGCTCGGTCTGGAAGCTCTCATCGGCGATGGCCGCCAGCACGTCGGCGTTGCGCATCGCCGGGTTCGACGCCTCGTCGACCAGATTCAGCTCGATCTCGACGCCGGTCATCGGCCGGTCGAGGTCGAAACGGGACTCGCGCAGCATCTCGGCGAAGACATCCAGGCAGCGGCGGACCTTGTCGCGATAGCGGGCCCGATCCTCCCGACTGAAGGTCCGCACGCCGACGTCCTCGCCCATGGTCACCACCCCGTCACCGCTGGTCCCCCTAACCTCGCACTGATCGGCGGGCAGGGGAAGACCCGATGGTCCTTTCCTACCCAGTCGCCCGCCCCGCCACCCCGACCAGAGCCGACCGATAGCATTGCGGCCCGAGAGGTGGTGGCGTGCGAATGCGCGAGAAGGTGACCCGGCTGTTCGTCGCGGCGGCGATCGCCGAGGCCTGCTCCTGGCTGGCCCTGCTGGTCGGCATGCTGGTCAAGTACGGCCCGACCGACAACGAGCTGGGCGTCAAGATTTTCGGGCCGATCCACGGCGGCCTGTTCGTCGCGTACGTCGTGCTGGTGCTCGCCGTGGCCCGGCTGCACCGGTGGAGCCTGCTGGCCACGGCGGTGGCCCTGGCGAGCGCGGTGCCGCCGTTCGCCACCCTGGCCTTCGAGCGCTGGGCTCGCCGCCGGGCGATGCTCGGCGTCGACCGGCAGCCGGTCCGCGAGCCCGCCCCCGTCGGCTGAACCACCGGCCGGCGGACGAGCCCGCCGGGACCGATCAGGTCAGCGCGGAGCAGGCCACCACGCCGGCGAGCAGCAGCGAGCCCACCAACGCCTGCAACAGCAGCGGTGGCCCGAGGTGCGACCAGAGCGTCGCGGTCCGTGGGGTCAGCAGCTGCCCGGTGGTGAGGTTGACGATCCGCTCGATCCGGGGCGGCAGCTCCGGGTCGCGTTGCGGGCGCACCGTGAGCTGCACCTGATCCGCCGGGTGCAGGGCGCTCTGCGGCAGGTGACCGTGCAGCTCCACCTCGCAGAGCTGACCGGCGGCGTTGCGCAGCCGCACCGGTGTGACCAGGTATTCCGGGCCCTGCTTCAGCTCCTTCCAGCGGCGTCGGGTGCCGCCGCCGCCGAAGGAGAAGAGCGAGCGCAGCAGCAGGGCGGGCAGCCGGGCGAAGGCCGCCGCGGCGAGCACCGCCACCAGCACCGGCTGACCGATGCGTACCTCCCGGGTGTAGCCGTCGAGCAGGCGGATCAGCCGCCCGGTGACGATCCGTTCCGTCGGGTACACGATCCGTCGGGTATCGAGTCCGCTGTCCATTTCCACCACCGAGAGTTCGCGTGTGTTCACAGATCGTATCGACGTCTTCGGTTGAACGACGTGAATGAAACCTGGTCACGGGCTCACGGCCGCGAGGTGACATCCCCGACGACCCGGGTAAGCGGGGGGCCGAGCTGGAAAGGGGTCGAGCATGCAGCTGTCCTTCCTGCGCCCGCTCTACGACCGTCCCGGGCCGTGGTGCTCGGTGTATCTGGACGCCTCCGCGGACACGGAGGACGCCCACCCCGCCCTGGATCTGCGCTGGCGTGCCCTGGAACGCCGCCTGGCGGAACAGGGGGCGGACGAGGCGAGCATCGCCGCGCTGGACCGGGTGGTCCGAGGTCACGACCCGATGGTCGGGGACTACGGCCTGGCGGTCTTCGCCAGTCACGGCCGGGTGGTGCTCTCCGAGTACCTGTCCGCGCCACCACTGCGCGACCTGGCCCACGTCGGCCCGCTGCCGCACGTGATGCCGCTGCTCGCCCAGCGCGGCGAGCAGGTGGCCTGGGTGCGGGTGGTCGCCGACCGGGTCGGCGCCGACGCGATGGCGGTCAGCGCCGGCGGGGTGCCCCGGCGGGCGCACGTCGCCGGCCGGGACGAGTACCCGCTGCGGCGGGCGAAGCCCGGTGGCTGGTCCCAGTCGCGCTACCAGCGGGCCGCCATGGAGGCGTGGCACCAGAACGCCGGCGACGTCACCGCGGCGACGGTGCAACTGGCTGACCGGGTCGGCGCGGACGTGGTGGTGGTGGCCGGCGACGTCCGGGCCACCGGCATGATCGCCGCCCAGATGCCGGAGCGCTGGCAGGACCTGGTGGTGCGCACCGATGCCGGGTCCCGGGCCGGCGGCGCCGACCAGACGATGTTGGACGACCTCACCGTGCAGACCATCGCGGAGATCGCCGACCAGCGGATCAGCGCCGCGCTGGACAAGTTCGGCGTGCAGGAGGACGTCGGCGGCGGCCTCGACGCGGTCGTCTCGGCCCTGCAACGCAACCAGGTGGACATGATGCTCATCGTGGACGACCCGTCGGCCAACGGTGAGCTGTGGATCGGGGCGGAACCCACCGAGATCGCCGTCGACCCGGGGCAGCTGGCCGCCATGTCGGTGGCCGACCCGCAGCGGGTACGCGCCGACGCGGCACTGGTCCGGGCGCTCGTCGGCACCGACGCGGCACTGACCGTGCTCGGCCCGGACGAGGCACCGGACCTGACCGACGGCGTGGGCGCGGTACTGCGCTACGTCGATCCCAGCACACCGGGGCGCGGCAATGGTTGACCGCTCGGTGGCCGACGTGGTGGTCGAGCGGCTTCTGGCCTGGCGGGTGCCCCGCGCCTTCGGGTACCCGGGGGAGGCGATCGCCCCGCTGGTCGACGCGCTGGACCGCACCGGCGGGGAGCCGGCGTTCATCCCGGCCCGGCACGAGGAGACCGCCTCGTTCATGGCCACCGGGCACGCCAAGTTCACCGGCGGCATCGGGGTCTGCCTCGCCACCCAGGGGCCCAGCGCCGTCCAGCTGCTCAACGGCCTCTACGACGCCAAGCTGGACAGCAAGCCGGTGGTGGCCATCGTCGGTGAGGACATCTCCGGGCCGCTCGGCGGGGCGCACCAGGAGATCGGGCTGAGTCGGCTCTTCGCTGACGTGTGCAACCAGTTCGTCCGGTACGGTCGCCGCCCCGAGGAGGTGGGGGCGCTGCTGGACCAGGCGTTCCGGACGGCGGCGGCGACCCGCAGCCCGACCTGCGTGGTGCTGCCCCGGCAGTTGCAGGAGGCGCTGGTGCCCGACCTCCAGTCGTACAGCGCCGGGGTGATCACGGCGACCCCCGGTGAGCCGCTGGCCCGGGTGCTGCCGCACGAGGCGGACCTGGACGCCGCCGCGCAGCTGCTCAGCGGCGGCCAGCGGACCGCGATCCTGGTGGGCCAGGGTGGTCGGGACGCCGCCGCCGAGATCATCGAGATGGCCGACCGGCTCGGCGCCGGGGTGGCCACCTCACTGCTGGGCAAGCCGGTGCTCGACGAGCGGCTGCCGTTTCACACCGGGGTGCTCGGCGAGGTCGGCACACCGGCGGCGGCCGAGCTGATGGGTGGCTGCGACACCCTGCTGATGGTCGGCACCAACGACCCGTGGACCGACTACTTCCCGATGCCGGAGCAGGCGCGCACGGTGCAGATCGACATTGACGGCCGCCGGATCGGCACCCGGTACCCGGCCGACGTGCCGTTGGTCGGTGACGCCGCCGAGACCCTACGGGCGCTGCTGAGCCGGGTGCGCGGTCGGCCCGAGCAGCAGTGGCGGGCCACTGTGGAGAGTTCGGTGGACCGGTGGCGGGAGGCTGCCGCCGAGCGGGCCGCCGCCGCCGCGGACCCGGTCAACCCGCAGCTCGTCCTGCAGGAGTTGTCCGCCCGGCTGCCCGGCACCGGCGCGGTGGCTGTCGACGTCGGCTCGGTCCTCTACTGGTACGCCCGGCACCTCACCCTGCCACCCGGGGTCAACGCGCAGCTGTGCGGCACCCTCGGGTCGATGGGCTGCGCGCTGCCGTACGCGGTGGCGGCCAAGCTCGCCGCCCCGGACCAGCCGGTGGTCGCGCTGGTCGGCGACGGGGCGATGCAGCTCAACGGGCTCGCCGAGCTGATCACCGTGTCGCACCTCTGGCAGCGGTGGCGCGACCCCCGGCTGGTGGTGCTGGTGCTCAACAACCGGGACCAGAACGGGATGGGTGGCGGGCGGCAGCCGTCGTCCGACCCGACCCACCGCCGGCCCGACGTGCCGTACGCCGGCTGGGCCCGGCTGCTGGGGCTGCACGGGGTGCGGGTGGACCGTCCGGAGCTGGTCGGCGCGGCCTGGGACGAGGCCCTCGCCGCGGACCGCCCCTGCGTACTGGAGGCGGTCGTCGACCCGGCGGTGTCGCTGGCGCCGCCGGAGCCGGCGTTCGCCGACCTACGCGGCCTGTACGCCGAGGGCGCCGCGGCCCGGAAGGTCCGCGAGCAGGTGGAGGTCACGGTGACCGCGGATGATCTCGTTTAGCGACCCTGGACCAGGGCATCAGTAGCGGCCCGACGACGCTGGAGGTCCGATGTCCGTACCCGCCGACCGCCGCTACGGTCCCGCGACCCTGCCGAGGGCGCGGGGTCCGCTCTCCACGGCGGTCATCGAAGCGCTGCGGCGTCCGCCGCACGACCTGCCGACCGATCTCGGCGTCGGCCTCGACCCGGCGGACCCGATCGTCGACGAGGACCTTCAGCTGACGCTGTTCCTCTGCTACGAGCTGCACTACCGGGGTTGGCTCGGGGTGGACGAGTCGTGGGAGTGGCAGCCGACACTGCTGGCGTTGCGGGCCCGCTGCGAACGCGTCTTCGAGGCGGCGCTGCGCCGGCTGGTCGGGGCGCCGTCGGTGCCTGCCGCCGGGGTGGCGGCCGGCCTGGCCGAGCTGGTCGCGGCCGACGACGGACCGGCGCTGGCCGCGCAGCTGCAACGACGCGCCGATCTCGCCCAGTTCCGCGAGTTCGTCGCCCACCGCTCCGTGTACCACCTGCGCGAGGCGGACCCGCACAGTTGGGCGCTGCCCCGCCTCGGCGGTCCGGCCAAGGCCGCGCTCGTGGAGATCCAGACCGACGAGTACGGCAACGGGCGGCTGGACCGGATGCACGCCGAGCTGTTCCGGCGCACCCTCGACCGGCTGGGCCTGGACACCGGTTACGGCGCCCACGTCGACGTGGTGCCGGCGGTGACGTTGGCGACCAACAACCTGATGTCGCTGTTCGGGCTGCACCGACGGTTGCGCGGTGCGCTGCTCGGGCACCTGGCCGCGTTCGAGATGACCTCCTCGCTGCCCAACCGCCGCTACGGCAACGGGCTGCGCCGGCTCGGCTTCGACGAGGTGGCCACCCGCTTCTACGACGAGCACGTCGAGGCCGACGCGGTGCACGAGCAGATCGCCGCGCACGACATGTGCGGTGGCCTGGTCCGCCTGGAGCCGGCCCTCGCCTCCGACGTGCTCTTCGGCGCGGCGGCCGGGCTCGCGGTGGACCGGCTGTTCGCCGCGCACCTGCTGGACAGCTGGGCCGACGGCCGTAGCTCGCTGCGGACACCAGCCCCGCCGGACCTGCCGCCCACGGTGTCGCTTGTCGCGTTGCCCGCGGTGGCCCCGCCGTCTCCGCCCGCGCTCGTCTGATCCACACCGCCGGCTGTCGGGGTGGGGCCTGCCGCGCGGAATCCGTCCTTTGCTCTGCACCCGCCTGCGCATCACGCACGCTGCGTAACTGGCGCGTGGGCGGGTGCAGAGCAAAGGCGGCGTGACTCTGGTGTGGCCCGACCGTGCGCCTGCGCGGCGTGACGCGACGACCTGGGTCAGCGCTCGCGGGTGGTGCCCGCCCGGAAGTTGATCGCCTTGTGGGTGCCGTCGCAGAACGGCTTGAGCGCCGACTTGCCGCACCGGCACAGCGCCACCGTGCCGCGCCGCGCGTCGATGCGCTCGCCGTCCGGGGTGACCAGCGCGAAGTCGCCACGGACCAGCAGCGGTCCGTCCTCGTACGGGGTGATCGTGGCGGCGGCGGGCTCGCTGGTGTCGTCGGTGTGCATGGCCCCGGAAGTGCCCGCCCTGACCCTGCCGAAACCCGCGCGACCGAACGCCGGTGATGACCGGGGCACCCCGCTGACCAGCGGAATGTGCCGCCGGGTGGGTGATGCCCCGTTTGAACCCCATCGGGACGGGAAGCCGGGCCGCGTGGTGAGCGAACGAGGCAAGGTGGGGCCGGTGCACAAGGTGCGCAAGGGGCTCACGGCCGATGGCGCCGGTCTCGCCGGCGACCGGGTCGTGGCAGCGGGTAGTAGCGCCCGGGTGCTGGTCGCCGCCACCGCGCGGGCGCTGCGCGGGGTCGACTGCGCCGACCTCGGGCACACCGGGCCGACGTCGCGCTTCCCCGGCGCCCCCGAGCCGGTACGCCGCGCGGCCGCCACCCGCGCCGCCGGCCGGGTCGCGCTGACAGTGGCCCAGACCGACGAGGTGGACGCCGCCCGGGTGGCCCGCTGGTTCGTCGACCAGTACCCCCGGCGGCGCTACCCCGGGGTGCTGATCGGCTCCCCGCACGGCGCGGTGGCCCACCTCGCGGTGGCTCTCGGCGTGCCGTGGCTGCCCGCGGGATTCGAAATGACCGTGCACTGGTCCGAGGGTGGGGTGGACCGCCCGGCGGACGCCGCGGAGCACGGCGCGGCACTCGCCACCCGGTTGCTCGCCGGCAACGCCGACCTGCACCTGCGTCAGGTGCACTGCCCGGCCAGCCGTGGCGCGCTGACCGGGGCGACCGTGTCGCTGACCGCCGCGTGGCGGGCCCTACCGGCCGCGTACGCGACGTTTCTGGCCGACCGGCTGATGCCGGGTGCGCCGGTGCTGCTCGTCCGCGACGCGCGCACCTGGCCGGCGCTGGAGCGCGCCCCGGGGCACAGCTTCCAGGTCGGCTGCCCGGGCAGCGGGCTGGACCCGGTGGACTTCCACCCGGACAGCCACGCCCTGCGGCAGGTGCTGCGCTCCGTCGGCGGCGACGCGACCCGGTGGGAGCCACCGGAGGTGTCCGTACCGTCGGCGGACGCCGAGCACGGCGTCGACCCGGGCTTCGAGCTGGCCGCGCGGGACTGGACCGCCCAGCACCAGCACCCGCTGCACCGGGTGCTGGTGCCCCGGCCGGCGGCGCTGAGCGCGGGCGTGGCCGACCTGTACCGGCGGTGGCTGCGGCGCGCCGGCAAGACCGGTGACCGGTTGGTGGTGGAATGCGGCCGGCTGCTCGACCCGTGGCAGGTGGTGCGGGCGGGGCTGGTGCCGTACTGGTGCGAGAACGCCACCCGCCGCAGTGTCGACGAGGCCGAGTGGTGGTTGGCCGGCAGCGAGGCGTTCAGCTCGGTGGACGTGCTGCCCGAGCCGCCCGGGGTGCGCTCGCCCGCGCTGGCCGGGCTGCCGCAGTGGCTGGCCGTCGCCGGGTTCGGCCGGCGGCGTCGGGCGCTGGACCGCACCACCGCCCGGGGCTACCCGGTCACCTCGGTGCCCACCCGCCGGGCCACCGAGGTGCTGCGGGCCCAGCCGTACGACCTGCCCGCGCCGCCCCCTCTGGGGGTCGCCGAGGCGTTGGCAGTGCTCCGCGACAGCGGCGGCCACCAGGGGTTGTTGGTCTCCTGAGACGGAGGACGCCGAAACATCCTCGCGAACCCGGGGTCCCGTGATTGAGTACCTACGGAGCGGGAACATCGCTGGCTGCGACGGCCTAATTGCGCTGCGTAGAGGCGGTGTCGCCCGCTGGCATCCCAGTCACTGACCCACTTTCCGGCCCGGTGCGTGGCTCGACCACGCGCACGACCGGTTTCCCGATCCGGGCGGGGGACCTTCCTGAGGGAGGCGCGGATGTTCGGACAGACGAGCACGACCACGACCACACCACCACCCACCGATCGAGGTCTGGAGGATCTCGACGCGGCGGCGATGGCGTACGCGGCCCGGATCGCCGGGCTGCCGCCGGAGCGGCGGGGGGAGGCTCGGGACGACCTGGTGCGATTCGCGCTGCCGTTCGCCGGGCGGTTGGCCCGCCGCTACCGGGGGCGCGGAGAGCCGCTGGAAGACCTGGAGCAGGTGGCCCGGCTGGGGCTGGTCAACGCCGTCGACCGCTATGACCCGGAACGGGGCTCGTTCACCGCGTACGCCGCGATCACCATCGTGGGCGAGATCAAACGACACTTCCGGGACCGGACCTGGGGCGTGCACGTGCCCCGCCGGCTGCGGGACCTGATCCTGGAGGTGGGGCAGGCCACCGCCGCGCTCACCAGTGAGCTGTCCCGGGCCCCGTCGGTGGCCGAGCTGTCAGCCCGGCTGGAGACCCCGGAGGAGGAGATCCTCGCCGCCCTGGAGTCGGCGGCCGGCTACAGCCCGGCCTCCCTCAACGCCCCGGTGGGTGGGGAGAGCTCCGCCGAGTTCGGCGACCTGGTCGGCGAGTCGGACAACGCGTTGGAGTCGGTCGACGACCGGGTGACGGTGAGCGGCCTGCTGCACCGACTGCCCTGGCGGGAACGGCGGATCCTCGCGATGCGCTTCTACGGCAACCAGACCCAGGCGGAGATCGCCGCCCGGTTCGGCATCTCGCAGATGCACGTGTCCCGGCTGCTGTCGCGGGCGCTCACCTGGCTGCGCCAGGCGATGCTCGCCGACGCGCCGCCGCCGTGGCAGAACGGCGCCGCCGAACCCGACCCGGGCAAGACCCGGATCTCGGTCAAGCAGAACGGCGACTCGGTGGTCGTCGAGGTGGGCGGCGAGATCGACCGCGACGGCGCGGACCAGTTGCGTCGGGCCATGCTGGAGGCGGTCACCGGTCAGCCCAGCGAGGTGGTCGTCGACCTGGTCGGCGCGGGCGGCTTCGACGCCGGTGGGATCGCCGCGCTGATGGCCGGGCGGGAGGCCGCGGAGCGGACCGGGGTGCCGCTGCGGCTGACCCGGGTCCAGCCCGCGGTACGCCGTTCGCTCACCGCCGCCGGACTGGCACCGGCCCGGGACTGACCGCACCACGTACCCGCACCGCACGCACCAGGTACCCGCACAGGCGCGGGGCCGACACCCGGCTGGGTGTCGGCCCCGCTGCTCGCGTACCAGTGGTCAGTGCTCTTCGGGGTTGCCGTCGCTGTGCGGGTGCCGCCAGCGCTCGTGCGGCTTCGGCGCGTCCTCGGCGTCCTGCGGCGGGTCGCTCTGCTCGAAGCTCGGCCGGCGGACGCCCTCGGGCTCCGGCACGTCCACCGGCCGCGCGCCGGAGCGCGGCGCCGGCTGGTAGTCGGCCGCTTCGCGGGCGCCGTGCGCGCCCTCGGCGGCCGGCGACTCCGGGACGTGGTGTTCCAACCGCAGTTCGTCGCTGAACTGCTGCGGCGGTTTCGTGGTGCGTTGCGGCAGGTCGCGGCCGAGATCGGCGACGAGCGGACCGTACTTCAGGTCGAAGGCGGGGCGCTCGGAGCGGATCCGGGGCATCCGGTCGAAGTTGCGCAGCGGCGGCGGGCAGCTGGTGGCCCACTCCAGGGAGTTGCCGAAGCCCCACGGGTCGTCCACCGTCACCATCGCCCCGTACCGCCAGGACTTCCAGGCGTTGTAGATGAAGAAGAGGGTGGACAGGCCGAGGATGAACGCGAAGACGGTGGAGATCGTGTTCAGGGTGGTGAACCCGTCGGTGGGCAGGTAGTCGGCGTACCGGCGGGGCATGCCCTCGTTGCCCAGCCAGTGGTGCACCAGGAAGGTGCCGTGGAAGCCGATGAACATGGTCCAGAAATGCGCCTTGCCGAGCCGCTCGTCGAGCAGCCGCCCGGTCATCTTCGGCCACCAGAAGTAGTAGCCGCCGAAGAGGGCGAAGACCACGGTGCCGAACACCACGTAGTGGAAGTGCGCCACCACGAAGTAGCTGTCGTGGGTGTGCCAGTCCACCGGCGGGCTGGCCAGCAGGACGCCGGTGAGCCCGCCGAGCAGGAAGGTGACCAGGAAGCCGATGGCGAACAGCATCGGCGTCTCGAAGGTGAGTTGCCCCTTCCACATGGTGCCGATCCAGTTGAAGAACTTCACGCCGGTCGGCACCGCGATCAGGTAGCTCAGGATGCTGAAGAACGGCAGCAGCACCTGACCGGTGGCGAACATGTGGTGCGCCCACACCGTCATCGACAGCACGGTGATGGCGACGGTGGCCAGCACGATCCCGGTGTAGCCGAACAGCGGCTTGCGGGAGAACACCGGAATGATCTCGGTGATGATGCCGAAGAACGGCAACGCGATGATGTAGACCTCGGGATGGCCGAAGAACCAGAACAGGTGCTGCCAGAGCATCGGGCCGCCGGTGGCCGCGTCGTACACGTGCGCGTTGAGCAACCGGTCGGCGGAGAGCGCCAGCAACGCGGCGGCCAGCAGCGGGAAGACGAGGATCACCAGCAGGCTGGTGAACAGCATGTTCCAGGTGAACAGCGGCATCCGGAACATGGTCATGCCGGGCGCGCGCAGGGTGAGGATCGTGGTGATCAGGTTGACCGCGCCGAGGATGGTGCCGAGCCCGGAGACGACCAGGCCGAGCACCCACATGTTCGCGCCCACCCCGGGGGAGTTCTCGACGCTGCTCAGCGGGGTGTAGGCGGTCCAGCCGAAGTCGGCCGAGCCCTGCGGTGTGATCAGCCCGCCGATCACCATCAGCCCGCCGAACAGGTACAACCAGTAGGCCAGCGCGTTGAGGCGGGGGAACGACACGTCCGGCGCGCCGATCTGGATCGGCACGATGTAGTTGCCGAACCCGAAGGCCGCGGGCGTGGCGAACAGCAGCAGCATCACCGCGCCGTGTGAGGTGAAGAGCTGGTTGTACTGCTCGGGGGAGAGGAACTGCATCCCCGGGCGGGCCAGCTCGGCCCGCATCATCATCGCCTCCAGGCCGGCCAGTATGTAGAAGCCGAAGGAGGTCAGCAGGTACAACAGGCCGATCTGCTTGTGGTCGGTGGTGGCCAGGAACTTGATCAAGGTGTTGCCGGGGATCGGTGTCCGTACCGCTCCCGGGAACCCCCCGAACCGGGCCGGTGCCAGGATCGCCGGGCCCCGATCGCGACCGGGTTCCGTGGTTACCCGCTTGGGCATGGCTGCTCACCCCGTCGTGACGGCAGAAAGGACGGGCGTGCCTACCCGACCCTCGCACCATGTAACCAGGCCAGAGCGGTAAATTCGGTCAGAACGCTGGTACCGGGCGCAAGCGCCTCGAACCGTCAGGTCGCCGGCAGCATCGCCCAGACGGCCTTGCCCTGGCCGGCCGGCACGCTGCCCCACCGCTGGGCCAGCTCCCGGACCAGCATCAGCCCGCGTCCGCCCTCGGCGCGCAGGTCCGTGCCGCCCGCCCGCGCCTGGGCGCTGCTGCCGTCCACCACCGCCAGGTGCAGGTACGGTCGGCGCAGGGTCACCGTCACCTGCATGGGCGTGCCGGCGTGCCGGACCACGTTGCCGACCAGCTCGCTGAGCACCAACGCGGCCGGGCCGGACGCGTCGGGCAGGTTCCACCGCGTGCACGCGTCGGTGACCAACTCCCGGGCCCGCCGGCAGGCCTCGGCCACCGGCTCCAGCCGGGCCCGCATCCGCGGCGCGGACGACGCGTCGGCCAACCGGGTCGCCTCCGCGCAGTCCGCGGACACCGGGAGCACCCGGCAGGTGCTCGACTCGGCCAGCCACCGCGCCGCCACCGGCGACGGGGCGCAGAGCAGCACCGGCACGGCCGGCCACTCCTCGGCCCGCCGGGCGGTCGCGGCGAACACCGACAGCGCCAGTCGGTCCTCGACGGTCACCCCGGCCATGTCGACCACCAGCGCCTCCGGCTGGTCGACGAGCGCGTCGCTGAGCATCTGATGCACCGAACGCATCGTGCCGAGGTGCAGCGGGCCGGTGAGCCGGACGACCGCCACCGGTGCCGTGGTGCGCACCTCGCAGGTGATCCCGCTCGACATCGGCGCCTCAATTCGCTGCTGGGTCGGGATCTGCCAACTACCCGACGCCGTTCCCGGTCAAACCGGACCGACGGCGGAGGCGAGACAGGTCACCCGCCGCAACCCCGGTCAGCGACGCGACCGGCCGGTCAGCGCACCCGATGCGATCATGACCACGCCGAGGCCCAGGTGCAGCCAGCCGTCGGCGTCGTTGACCGGTAGCACGTTCGCCCCGGTGTCCTGGTCCACCACCAGCCCGTAGAGCCAGAGCACCAGGAGCACCGCGCCGCCGCCGATCAGGAACGCCCGCGCGCCGGTGACCGTCCGCGCCAGCAGCAGACCCGCCACCCCGAACGCCAGGTGCACCAGGTTGTGCAGCACCGACACCTGGAAGACACCGAACAGGTACGCGCCCGAAGCGTGGCCGGCGAAGCGCAGCGCGTCCATGCCGCTGGTGATCCCCGGCACGAAGCCGAGCACGCCGAGCAGCAGGAACAGCACCGCCACCGTCGCCGCCGCGCGCCGGACCGGCGGTTTACCGTCCGCCGGGTTGGCCCGGGCCCGGGAGTGCGCCATCGGTCCGACCATTCCCGGCTCCTCGTCGCACGGCGGGCATGAGCGCTGCCGGCTACCCGCTGCCGCTACCGACAAACCGGCTGGCCGCGCGCGCCGTGGTTGCCGCCGTCGGTCAGGCCGGCAGCAACCGCGGCGCGCGCGCCGACTGCCGGACCCGCTCGTACAGCTCGACGTAGCGCTGCGCCATCACCGCGGGCGTGAAGCGCTGCGCGGCCACCCGCCGGCACTCGTCCGGGTCGAGCAACTCGGCGGCGAGCAGAAGATCGCCCAACTCCTCCTCGTCGGTGGTGAGCAGCCCGGTGCGACCGTGCTCGATCAGCTCCGGCAGGCAACCCCGGGCCGTCGCCACCACCGGTGTCCCCAGGGCGAGCGACTCGACGACCGCCGTGCCGCCCGGCTCCTCCCACCGCAGCGGGAACAGCGACGCGCGGGCGCTGGCCAGCAGGTCGTCGCGCTCCTGGCCGGCCACGGTGCCGACCCAGCGGACCAGGTCACCGTCGACGTGCGGGGCCACCTCGTCGAGGAAGAACCGCACGTCCGGGTTCTGCCGGGCCTCGTCGCCCGCCGCGGCCAGATCGGCCGGCCGATGGTACGGCCCGACCGGGCCGGCCAGCACCAGCGGAAGACCGACCCGGTGCGCGAGCCGGGCACCCACGTCCTGCCCCTTGCCCGGGTTGATCCGACCCAGGATGAGCAGGTGCTCGCCCTTCTCCGGCCGGGGTCGCCGGTCGGCGTCGACCGCCAGCGGGGTGGACAGGTGCACGTGCCCCACCGAGTGCTCCCGCAGCGCCAGCGGGGCGCGAGCCAGCTGCGACGCGGAGACGCCGTTGACCCGGACCCGGTCGCCGCCGTCCAGGCTGCCGTAGAGCGCCGGGTGCTTGGCCAGGTCCCAGTGCAGGGTGTGCAGGGTCGGCGGCCCCGCCGGCCCCATCGCGGCGAGGGTGGCCAGCCCGACCGCCTCGACATGATCGTGCACCAGGTCGATGTCGTCGCGGGAGTGCAGCTCACGGACCACCCCGGCCAGGTGCGCCTGGGCGATTCCACAGACCTGGTTGTACGGCCGTTGCAACGCGGCGAACTGCCCGTCGGCGAAGACCGAGACCTGCTCGTCGACCGGCAGCGTGCTGGTGCCCACCGAGGCGAGCACCACCCGTACGCCCAGTCGCCGCAGCTCCGGCACCAGGGTGGCGATCACGTTCTCGATGCCGCCGTAGCCGGGCGGTGGCACCGACAGCCACGGACCGGCGTTCATCAGCACGGTGAGGCTCTGCGCGCTCACGCGGCGGCCACCCGGCGACGGGGAACCCGGTGACGCAGTTCGGCCAACGGCGGGCGTTCCTCGATGGAAACGTCGCTGACCACGATCTCGCGGTCCAGGTTCGGCAGGGTGTCCGAACCGCCACGACGGAACTGGGTCAGCAACGCCTCCGGCGCCAACCCGGGGGTGGCCCACCCACGCCGTTGCAACCGCGACCAGGCGGTCAACATGATCTGCGCGGACATCCGACCCAGGGCGGCGGTGTCCTGGTGCCGGTGCTTGCGCTCACCGAGATCGACCTGCGCCAGCGCGTCCAGGCCGACCAGATCGAGCAGGTCGATCATCATGGCCGTCTCCACCCCGTACCCGGAGACGAACGGCACCTGGGCCAGCACGTCGCGGCGACCCGCGTACTCGCCGGCCAGCGGCTGCACGAAACCGGCCAGCTCCGGCCAGAAGAGGTTGAGCAGCGGACGGGCCATCAACTCGGTCACCCGGCCCCCACCGTCCTGTTCCACGCTGGCGGTGCCCACCAGGGGCCGGTGGTAGAAGCCCTTCACGAAGTCGACCGACGGGTCGGTCAGCAGCGGGCCGAGCAGCCCACTGACGAAGTGCGGCCGGAACTCCCGCAGGTCGGCGTCGATGAACGCCACCACGTCCCCCTCGGCGGCGGCCAGCCCGGCCCAGAGCGCGTCGCCCTTGCCGGTGAGCCGGGGCAACCCGCGGGTCATCGCATCCTGGCTGACCACCTCCGCGCCGGCGGCGCGGGCCACCTGAGCGGTCCGGTCCGTCGATCGGGAATCCACCACGATCAGCTCGTCGACCAGCGCGACCCGATCCATCAGGTGTTCGCGGATCGTCGACACGATCGCGCCGACGGTGGCCTCCTCGTTGCGCGCCGGCAGCACCACGCTGACCCGGGTCCCACCCTTGGCGCGCATCAGCCGACGGGTCGGCCAGTCCGCAGCCGACGTCGTCCGGTACGTGGCCCACGCCTCCACCACCGGTGACACGCTCGATGTCGTATCCCGCACGGGCACCCCTCCATTCGTGCGTGGAAAAACCGAATTTGGTTGTTCCCATTCCGCATCACGCGCTAACCGCTTTCCTGGCAACAGCTTGATCACAGAGGGGACGTCAGTGCGTTCCCGGGGGATGAACGTTTGATTGCGCACAGCCCAGGGGACTGCTCCCAGCGCAGCTGAAAAGTCTTCGAAGGGGTGTCGGGATGCGGAAATGCCGGGTGGGTCTGGTCGGAGCCGGCGGCGTGGCACAGCGCCACGCACGGGTGCTGGCCGGGTTCGACGACGTCGAACTGGTCGGCGTCACCGACGTCGCACCGGAGGCCGCGTCCGCGCTGGCCGCCCAGCACGGCGGACGGGCCCGCGCCGACGTCGGCGAACTGCTGGCCACCGGCCTGGACGCCGTGTACGTCTGCGTGCCCCCGTTCGCGCACGGCCCCGCCGAGGAGGCGATCATCGAGGCCGGGGTGCCGATGTTCGTGGAGAAGCCCGTCGCTGTCGACCTGGACACCGCCGAGCGGATCGCCGACCTGGTCGCGCGGCGCGGACTGCGCACCGCCGTCGGCCACCACTGGCGCTACCTGAGCGTGCTCGACCAGGCCCGCGACCTGCTCGCCGACCGCCCGGTGCGGATGGTCAGCGGCACCTGGCTGGACAAGGTGCCCCCGGTGGCGTGGTGGTCGCGGCGGGACCGCTCCGGCGGCCCGGTGGTCGAGCAGGCCGCCCACGTGCTCGACCTGATCCGCGTGCTGGCCGGCGAGGTCACCGAGGTCACCGCGTACGGCAACGGCACACCGCCGCCGGTCGACGGCGCCGACATCGACTCGGTGACCACCGCCGCACTGCGCTTCACCGACGGTGCGGTCGGCACGCTCAGCGCCGCCTGCGTCCTCGGCTGGAAGCACCGCGCCGGCCTGGAGATCCTCGCCGACGGGTTGGCCCTCGCGATCACCGAGGACGGGCTGTCGATCCGCGACGCCGACGGCGAACGACACCTCCCCGCCGACCCGGAAGCCGCCCGGGTGGCGGTGGACCGCGCCTTCGTCGACGCCGTCCGCGGCATCGGCGACGACGTGCGCGTCCCGTACGCCGAGGCCCTCGCGACCCAACGTCTGGCCCTCGCGGTGGCCGACTCGGCCCGTACCGGCACGACCGTGCGGCTCGCCACCGCGACCGCGCCGGCGGTGCTCGCCAGCGGGGTGACCGTCGATGCGTGACAAGGTCGTGGTGGTCACCGGTCCCGGCCAGGTCGATCTGGTCGACCAGGACGCCGCGCCGCTGCGTCCCGGCACGTTCCGGGTCGAGACGCTGTTCAGCGGTGTCTCCGCCGGCACCGAGCTGAGCTACGTCAAGGGCACGAACCCCTACCTGAACGTCACCTGGAACGCCGACCTGGGGCTGTTCCAGCCGGGCCCGGCCAGCACTCCCTACCCGGTGACGCGACTGGGGTACATGCAGGTCGGCCGGGTGGTGGAGAGCGAAACACCGGCCGTCGCGGTGGGCACTGTCGGTGCCATGACGTACGGGCACCGCACCGGGTGGCTGGCCGACCCGGTCGCCGAACGGTTCGTGGCGCTGCCCGACGACCTGGACCCACTGCTCGGCGTGTACGTCGCGCACATGGGCCCGATCTGCGCCAACGGGCTGCTGCACGCCGCCGCCGACCTGCACGGCACCGACGTCCGGGCGCTCGGCGACGGGGTACGCGGCCGACGGGTCGCCGTCATCGGCGCCGGTGTCGTGGCGTTGCTGACGGCGTTGTTCGCCCGGCGCAACGGGGCCGCGTCGGTGGTGGTGCTCGACCCGACCCCGCACCGCCGGCAGGTCGCCGAGGCGCTCGGCCTGGAAACCCTCGACCCGGACGCGGACGACCCGGCGGTCGTGCTCAAGACCCGCTGGGCGCACACCGCCGGCGACCGGGGCGCCGACGTGGTGTTCCAGTGCCGGGGGCAGGCGTGGGCGTTGCACCTCGCCCTGCGCCTGCTGCGCCCCCAGGGCACCGTCATCGACCTCGCCTTCTACCAGGGCGGCGCGGACGCGGTCCGCCTCGGTGAGGAGTTCCACCACAACGGGTTGTCGTTGCGCTGCGCCCAGATCGGCCGGGTGCCGCGCGGGCTCGCACCCACCTGGGACCGCGAACGGCTCTCCGCCGAGACCATCGACCTGCTCCGGGCGTACGGCGACACGATCCGCAAGCACCTCGTCTCGGCGGTGGTGCCGTTCGACGAGGCCCCCGCCCTCCTCACCGACCTGGCCGACCGTCGCCGCCAGGAACTGCAGGTGGTGCTCGCCACCTGACCCGCCGGGCCGGAGCGCGCCCGCCCTGGTGACACGGCGGACTACCGTTCCCGGCATGAGCACCTCGACGCACCGGCCGGCCGGCGGCACCGCGACAGACCGGCCGGGCGGCGGGGCCGCCGCGGGCCGGCCGGTCGGCCTGGGCGCGCTGCTGCCGTACCTGCGGGAGCACCGCGGCACCCTGGTCGTGGTGGGCGTCCTGTCGCTGGTCGGCTCGGCGGCGTCGTTGGCGCAGCCGCTGCTCACCCGGTCCGTGCTCGACCGGATCGGCGCCGAGCAGGGGGTGTCCGAGCTGGTGGCGGTGCTGGTGGCCCTCGTGGTGCTCGGCGCGGCGATCGGCGGGCTGCGCGACTACCTGCTGCAACGCACCGCCGAAGGGCTGGTGCTGGGCACCCGGCGCCGGCTGGCCGGTCACCTGCTGCGGCTGCCCATCGCCGAGTACGACCGCCGGCGCACCGGCGACCTGCTCTCCCGGGTCGGCTCGGACACCACACTGCTGCGCGCCGTCGTCACCTCCGGTCTCTTCGAGACGGTCACCGGGGCGGTGACGGTGGTCGGCGCCGGCACGGCCATGGTGCTGCTCGACCCGCTGCTGTTCGGCGTCACCCTGCTCGGGGTGGCGCTGGGGCTGGCCTTCGCCGCCACCTTCGCCCGTCGGGTCCGGGCGCTGGCCCGGACCGCCCAGGAGCGGATCGGTGAGATGACCTCGGCGGTGGAACGGGCCATCTCGGCGGCGCGGACCATCCGGGCCAGCCGCGCCGAGACCCGGGAGACGCAGACCGTCACCGGCAGCGCCCGGGAGGCGTACACGGCGGGGCTGCGGGTGGCCCGGGTGCAGGCGCTGGTCGGCCCGATCGGCTCGGTCACCGTGCAGGGCGCCTTCCTGCTGGTGCTCGGCATCGGAGGGGCGCGGGTCGCCGCCGGGGCGATCTCCGTCGGTGACCTGGTCGCGTTCGTCATGTACCTGTTCCTGCTGGCCCTGCCGCTGGGCCAGGTGCTGCGGGCGTACACCCAGTTGCAGTCCGGCCTGGGCGCCCTGCAGCGGATCGAGGAGATCCTCGCCGTGCCCGCCGAGGGCGCGGACGACCGGCCGGCGCCCGCCACCGCGACGGCGACCCCGCGCCGCCCGACCCCGATGATCGAGTTCGACCGGGTGGGCTTCGGCTACCCGGGTGGCGAGACGGTGCTGCACGAGGTCACCTTCGCGGTGCCCGCCGGCACCCGGACCGCCCTGGTCGGCCCCTCCGGCGCCGGGAAGTCCACACTGCTGGCCCTGGTCGAGCGGTTCTACGAGGTCAGCGCCGGCGCGATCCGACTCGACGGCACCGACGTGCGGGACCTGCCCCGCGACGCGCTGCGGGCCCGGCTCGGTTACGTCGAGCAGGAGGCCCCCGTGCTGGCCGGCACGCTGCGGGAGAACCTGCTGATCACCACTCCGGACGCCGCCGACGACCGGCTGCGCGAGGTCCTCGACGCTGTCAACCTGGGACACCTGGCGCAGCGCACCCCGCAGGGCCTCGGCGTGCAGGTGGGGGAGGGCGGCGTCCTGCTCTCCGGGGGTGAACGGCAGCGACTGGCCATCGCCCGCGCGCTGCTCGCCGGCCCGCCGGTGCTGCTGCTGGACGAGCCGACCAGCAACCTCGACTCCCGCAACGAGGTCGCGCTGCGCCGCGCCATCGACGCGGTGGCCGTCCGCCGGACGCTGTTGATCGTGGCGCACCGGCTCGCCACGGTGGTCGACGCCGACCAGATCGTCGTCCTCGACGGTGGCCGGGTGGTGGCCGTCGGCACCCACGCCGAACTGACCGCCACCGACCCGCTGTACCGGGAGCTCGCCAGCCACCAGCTGCTGGTCGGCTGACTCCGCCCCGGTGCCGCCGACTTGCCGGGCGGCCGGGCCGCACATGGTGCCCCGAATCGCGTACCGTTGCCGCTCATGGGTGTGTCTCAACGGTTCAAGAGCAAGTTCCGGCGGTTCCTCCAGCGCCCCGGCTCGACCGTGGATCTTGCTCCGCTGGAGAAACTGCTCCCGGCGATCGAGGCGCGCGAGGCTGAGCTCGCCGCGCTCGACGACGCCGAGCTGACCCAGGCCGCGGGTGCCGCCGCCGACTACGAGGAGATCTGCGCCGTCGGCCGCGAGGCCGCCCGCCGTGGCCTCGACCAGCGGCCGTACGACGTGCAGCTGCTGGGCGCGATGTCGCTGCTCTCCGGCAAGGTCGCCGAAATGGCCACCGGTGAGGGCAAGACACTGACCGCCACGATCGCCGCGTACGGGCACGTCCGGCTCGGCAACGGCCCGGTGCACGTGCTCACCATCAACGACTACCTGGCCCGCCGCGACGCCCAGTGGATGGAGCCGGTCTACACCCTGCTCGGCCTCACCGTCGGCTGGGTCAACGAGGCGTCCACCCCGCAGGAGCGGCGCGACGCGTACGCCTGCGACGTCACCTACGTCTCGGTCAGCGAGGCGGGCTTCGACTACCTGCGCGACCAGCTGGCCACCGACGTGGAAGACCGGGTGCAGCCCGCGCTGAGCACCGCCATCGTCGACGAGGCCGACTCGATCATGATCGACGAGGCCCGGGTGCCGATGGTCCTGGCCGGCGCGGTGCCGGGCGAGCAGGACCCGGTGCACGCCGCCGCCGCACTGGTCCGTGGCCTGCGCAAGGGCAAGCACTATACGGTCGCCGAGGACGGGCGGAGCGTGGCGTTCACCTCCGCCGGCCTGGCCGCCATCGAGGCCAAGCTCGGCATCGACCTGTACGACGAGGAGCACGTCGCGCAGCTCTCCGCTGTCAACGTGGCGCTGCACGCCCACGCCCTGCTGCACCGCGACGTGGACTACATCGTCCGCGACGGCACCGTCGAGCTGGTCGACGAGATGCGCGGCCGGGTGGCCCAGCGCCGCCGCTGGCCGGACGGCCTCCAGGCCGCTGTCGAGGCCAAGGAGGGGCTGGACGCCACCGCCGAGGGTGAGGTGCTCGGCACCATCGCCATGCAGGCGTACATCGCGCTCTACCCGAAGGTGTGCGGGATGACCGCCACCGCCGTGCACGTCGGCGACCAGCTGCGGGAGTTCTTCAACCTCGAGGTCGCGGTGATCCCGCCGAACACCCCGTGCATCCGTGAGGACGAGCCGGACCGCATCTACGCCACCCGGGCCGAGAAGGACGAGGCGCTCGTCGACGAGATCCAGCGCGCGCACGCCAAGGGGCGGCCGGTGCTGGTCGGCACCCTGGACGTCAAGGAGTCCGAAGGGCTGGCCGCCGGGCTGAACGCTGCCGGGGTGCCCTGCGTCGTGCTGAACGCCAAGAACGACGACGAGGAGGCGGCGATCATCGCCGAGGCCGGCGCGTACGGCGCGGTCACCGTCTCCACCCAGATGGCCGGCCGGGGCGTCGACATCCGGCTCGGCGGCAGCGACCAGAGCGACAGGGAGCGGGTCGCCGAGCTGGGCGGGCTCTACGTGATCGGCAGCGGCCGGCACGACAGCCGCCGGGTGGACGACCAGCTGCGCGGCCGGGCCGGCCGGCAGGGCGACCCCGGTGGCTCGGTCTTCTTCGTCAGCCTGGAGGACGACCTCGTGGTCCGGCACGCCGCCGACTCGGTGCCGGCCTCGCCGCGGATGAACGCCGACGGCCTGGTGACCGACGACCAGGTCGACTACGCGGTGGAGCACGCCCAGCGGGTCGCCGAGGGCGTCAACCACGAGATCCACCGCAACACCTGGCGCTACAGCGTGGTGATCGAGCAGCAGCGCAAGGCCCTCGCCGCGCGCCGGGAGCGATTGCTGACCAGCGACGTGGCAGCGGTGATGCTGCTGGAGAAGGAGCCCGAGAAGGCCGGCGAGATGGACGAGGACCTGCTCGCCCGTGCCGCGCGGTCGATCGCGCTCTACCACCTGGACCGGCTCTGGGCCGAGCACCTGGCCGAGCTGTCGGAGGTCCGTGAGGGCGTGCACCTGCGCGCCCTGGGCCGGCTCGACCCGCTGGACGAGTTCCACCGGGCTGCGGTGCCCGCGTTCAACGACCTGATCCCGGAGATCGAGGCCCGCACCATCGCCACCTTCAACGAGACCGAATTCGATGAGGATTGGCAGCCCGACGACGGCACCCTGGTCCGGCCCACCGCCACGTGGACGTACCTGGTGCACGACAACCCGTTCGGGTCCGAGCTCGACCGCCTGATCGCGTCGATCGGGCGGCGGCTCAGCGGCACCTCGCGCTGAGTTACCGGACGTCGGGGCCCCGTCGCGCCTTCCGGCGCGACAGGGGCCCCGATTTACGCCGTTTCGACCCGGGTTTCCGAGGGTAGTAGGGCTGGTCGGTCGAGTCGGGAGAGAGCAGACGATGACACAGGTGACGATGCGTGCCGGGCAGGCGCGAAACGGCACGGAGGCTGCACACCGGTGAACCTCGACACGCGGGAACCGGTGGTGCAGACACTCGGCGTCCTGGAAGCAGCCGCGCTGTTACGGGAGCTGACCGCCGGGCTGATCGCCCTGACCGACTTTGATGAGGCTCTGCTGGCCCTGGTCCGGGTCACCCGGGACGCCGTCGCCGGGGTGCGCTGGTGCGGGTTCACCGCGCTGCGGGCCGGCGAGCCGGCCGGGGTGGCCGCCTCCGACGAAGGGCTGGCCGGGCTCGACGATCTGCGACACGGTCCGGACTCGCCGGCGATGAGCGCGATCCGTCGCCGCGAGATGATCCTCGCCGCCGACCTGGACCGTGAGCCCCGCTGGCCGGCCTGGACGGCGCGCGCCCGCGACCTCGGCGTACGCGGGGTGATCTCCGCGCCGGTCGACATCGACGACCAGGTGATCGGCGCGATCAACCTGTACGCCGCCGCGCCGGACCTGTTGACCCCGCAACACCAGTTGACCGCGATGCTGCTCGCCGAACACGCCGGACTGCTGCTCGCCGCCGTCCGCGACCGCAGCCGGCAGCTCACCCTCGCAGGTGTTCGGGACGCCTCGCTCCTGCAGGACGGAGTGGTCGGCCAGGCCGTCGGCGTGATCATGACGCAGCGCGGTTGCCCGCCGGCCGAGGCCCTCGACGTGCTGCGGACCGCCGCGTCGTCACTGGACATACCGCTGCGCGAGGTGGCCGAACGGCTGGTCCGGACAGTCTCCCGCTCACGCGACACCTGACCACCCCGGCCCGGCGTCCCGCGCGGTCCCCGCATTCCGGCGTCCCCGCGTTCCGCGCGGTCCTGGCGTTCCGCGCGGTCCTGGCGTTCCGCGCGGTCCGCGCCTCCCGGCGTCCCCGTGTCCGCGCGGTCCCCGCGTCCTGGCGTTCCGCGCGGTCCCCGGGTCCTCGGGTCCGCGCGTCCGCGCGGTCCCCGCTTGATCGACTCGCGTTTCTTGAAGTCGGGGTGTCCGGGTCGGTGGGACGGCCCGGTTTTCTGAAACCCGAGTGGATCACTCCTGATGTCGGGGTGTCCCGGCCGCCCGGATGGCGCGGTTTTCTGAAACGCGAGTGGATCAGGGCGGGTGGTGTCCGTTCGTCCGGTCAGCGACGAGTCGGACCGTTTCGTTTCGTCTCGACCGACCCCGGGTAGCACTCTGGTCAGGTGAGCTGCGCCGACCCGGGGGAGGACCGATGCAGAGCCGGCTGCGGGTGCAGGGGCATCCGATCCAACCGATGCTGGTGACGTTCCCGCTCGGGCTGTTCGTCAGTGCCACCGTCTTCGATCTCACCGACGTCGTCGGCGGGCCCGCGTTCTTCGGCGAGGTCGGCTACTGGACGGGCATCGCCGCGCTCGTCGCTGCCGCGCTGACCGCCGTGGCCGGCATGGTCGACCTGTGGGACGTTCCGGGTGACCGTACCCGCCGCACCGCAGTCGCCTTCAATCTGGTGAACGCGGTCATGGCCGCCATGTTCCTGCTCACCTGCCTGGTCCGGTCACATTCCCCGCAGCGCGGCGCGTCGGTCGCGATCCTGGTCACCGAGCTGGTCGCGTTGGCCGTCGGCGGGGTCGGCGTGCACCTGGGCGCCCGGCTGATGCGTCAGTTCGACAGCGGCCGTGTCGAGGCTGGCGGCCTGGACGCGCTCGCCGGCTCCACCGGCGAGATCGCCCGCCCCTGACCGACCCGCCCGCAAGAACGCCGTGCGCGTGAGCCGGGCCGCTGGTCATCCGCACGGCGTCAAGTCACCCGCACCGGGTCGAGCATCCGGGCGGTTTGCGGTCTACCATCCGCGGATGACCTCCTCGCTGGACACGCTGCCGAAGATCGGTGCGCCGGCCACCCGGGCCCTGCACGGCGCCGGCTACACCGCGTTGCGTCAGCTCGCGGGCGTCCCCCGGGCGGATCTGGCCAGGCTGCACGGCATGGGCCCGAAGGCGCTCGACATCCTGCAGTCCGCCCTCGAAGAGCACAGGCTCGGTCTCGGCTGAGGCACCGCCGCCGCTCAGCCGGCGGCAAATGGGTTGCCGCCCGGGTGACCGGCCGCGAGGCTGACCGCCATGACTGTCGAGCGTGACGCCGAGGACCTGATAGCGGAGGCCGCCGCGGCGCCCGTCGATGGTTGGGGCTTCGGTTGGCTGGCCGGCCGGGCCACCGAGGAACGTCCACCCTGGGGGTACGCGCGGCTCGTCGCCGACCGGATGGCGTCCGCCGATGCGGCACTGGACGTGGACACCGGCGGCGGGGAGGTGCTCGCCGAGGTGCCGCGTCGACCGAGGCTGCTGACGGCGACCGAGGCGTGGCCGCCGAACGTCGAGGTCGCCCGACGGACCCTGCGTCGGATCGGTGCGTCGGTGGTGGCGGTCGCGCCGGACGGGCCGCTGCCGTTTCGCGACGCCTCGTTCGACCTGGTGGTCAGTCGGCATCCGGTGCGTACCGACTGGGTGCAGACGGCCCGGGTGCTGCGGCCGGGCGGGACGTTCCTGTCGCAGCAGATCGGGGCCGGCACCATGCGGGAGTTGAGTGAGGCGATGCTCGGGCCGTTGCCGCCGCCGGCGCAGCGCCACCCCGAGCAGGCGGCCGCCGCTGCCGAAGCCGCTGGCCTGCGGGTGGTCGACCTGCGTCGGGCCACCCTGCGGGCGACCTTCGCCGACATCGGCGCGGTGGTCTGGTTCCTGCGCAAGGTGATCTGGACGGTGCCCGGGTTCACTGTCGAGCGCTACCGCGCACCCCTGGCCAACCTGCACCGCCGCATCGTCGACGAGGGCCCCTTCGTCGCCCACGCCCACCGTTTCCTCATCGAGGCCACCCACCCCTGACCCCCTGGACATGCGCCGATCTTGCACTTTCGGTCGCCGCAAAAGCCGCCCACCCGGACAGACCGACCACCGAAACTGCAAGATCGGCGGGAGTGGGAGTGGGAGTGGGGCGCGGGTGGGGGCGCGGGGGTCAGTGGGGGTGGGTGTGGTGGTGGGTGGCCAGGACGTCGGCGCCGAAGTCGCTGGCGGGGCGGCGCAGCACTGTGTGCGCGTGGTTGCCGTCCGCTGTGGTGTTGTCGTACTCGATCAGCAGGTCGTCGCCCTGCACCCGGTAGTAGTGCCGCCGCCCGGGTTGGGTCGGGCCGGCCCAGGCGAAGTGCAGCGCGCCGGCGTCCAGTCGGGTCGCCTCCCGGATGGCCAGCTCGGGCGGCAGCCGGTCGAGGTAGAGGGCGACCACCTGGTCGAGCAGCGCGCGGCCGGTCGGTCCGAGCCGCCGCGCCGGTACGCCGAGCGGCTCCAGCGGCCCGTCGACCCGCCCACGGGTGGCGCTGATGATGTCCGCCGGCGCCTCTTCGGCGATGATGGCGGCGGCCCGTTCGGCCGGGCCCAGCGCGTCGAGCAGGGCGCGGGCCAGGTCCTCCTCGACGCCCAGTGGGCGGGAGACCGGCCGGCCGGCGTAGCGGACGGCGGCCGGGTTGGCGCCGAAGAAGATCGGCGCGGGGGAGACCTGACCGTCCACCACTGTCATGTTCACCGACAGGTGGTGGCCTTCGAGTCGCCACGCCCAGCGGTCGTCGCGCGCCGGGTCGCCGAACACGGCCACCCAGTAGTCGGCGCTGTGCCGCCCGCGCTGCCAGCCCTCGGCCCGGTCCAGCACCTCCTCCAGGGAGATGATGGCCATGGCCTGCGCGTACGCCGAGGGGCTGAGCGCGGTGGCCAGCAGCCGGTGCGCGGCCTTGCGGGCGGTGACGTCGAGGTCGGCGAGGCAGACGCCCGGTCGGGGTCGGGGCCGGTATTCCAGCCAGCGGCGGGCCGCCTCGTCGTCGAACGAGTGCGCGGCGCGCTCGCGGGCGGCGGGGTCGAGCGCGGTCAGCAGCGCGGTGCCGGCGGCCCGCATCTGCTCCGGCAAGGGATCTTCCACCGCCCCTGTATACCGCCAGGCCGGGCCGGTGTCAGCCGACGCGCAGCAGCTCGGTCATCTCCGGCAGGTCGAAGAAGCGCGCGGTTTCGAGGGCCGACGGGTTGCCGTGTGCCGGGTCGGCGCCGGCGGCGAGCAGCGCGCGGACCGCTTCGGTGCTGCTGCGGAAGACCGCCGCGGCCAGCGCGGTCTGACCCCGGTCGTTGGCCCGGGTGTGGTCGGCGCCGCGGCTGAGCAGGGCGGCCACCGTGTCCGGGTGGGAGTGGTACGCGGCGAGGATGAGCAGCGTGTCGCCCTTGTCGTTGGTGAGGTTGACCGGCAGGCCGGCGTCGAGTTGTGCCGCCAGTTCGTCGGTGGAGCCGGCCCGGGCCAGGTCGAACATCCGGTGCGCGAACGCCAGCGTCTCGGCGTCGAGGTCCTCGGTCACCGCCCCAGGTTAGTCGCACCGCTGCTGATAGGTTGCTCGGCCGGCGCGCTGGGGGAGGGATCCGATGGGTGAGACGGTGTACGTGGGCAACGCGGGTGTCGACGGCGCCACCAACGCCGGTTGGCTGCTCGGGCATTTCGCGCCGCCGGGGGAGATCCGGCACAGCACCGACGTCGAGGTGAAGTGGGGTGTGCATCCGCCCGGGCAGGCGCGGTCGCGGTGGGCGACCGGCGAGCTGCGCACCACGCTGCTCGTCCTCGTCGAGGGGTGTTTCCGGGTGGAGCTGCCGGACCGGACGGTACGGCTGGCCGCGCCGGGCGACTACGTGGTGTGGGCTCGTGGGGTGGACCATTCCTGGTTCGCCGAGAGCGCGTCGGTGGTGTTGACAGTGCGGTGGCCGTCGTTGCCGGGCTACCGGGTGGACCCGCCCGTGCTGCGCTGATCGACCCGTGGGGCTGACCGGCGTCCCACCAGGCGGAATTACCTACTAAACCTATAGGCTTTGCCGTCTAGAGTACGAGGGCACCCCGCCGAACGACCCGCGAGGAACCGCCATGACGCACCACCGTCCGGAGCTCGACCTGCTCACCGTTGCCGCCGGGTGGGCCGACCCGGCCGGCTGGCCGGTGGCGCTGCGGTTCGACCCCGCCGAGCGCTGGTACGCCCGCCTCGCCGTCACCGACGAGCACGAGGTGTGGGCGCTGAGCTGGCTGCCCGGGCAGGGCACCGACCTGCACGACCACGGCGGCTCCTCCGGAGCGTTCCGGGTGGTCGCCGGCGTGCTCACCGAGGAGACGGTCAGCGCCGGCCGCCTCCGCCCCCGACTGCTGCCCGCCGGTGCCGGCCGGCGCTTCGGCCCCCGGCACGTGCACCAGGTGACCAACCGGGGCGCGGACCCGGCGGTCAGCGTGCACGTCTACCGACCGGCACTGCTGCGCATGACCCGCTACCACCTGCGGGACGGTCGGCTGCGGGTCGCCGAGATCGCCGAGGCCGGCCGGTCCTGGTAGGTCGGCGCACCGAGATCCCCTGTCACCGGAAGGAACCGAGAATGCAGATGACCGCCGAGCACTGTCCCGCCCCCGTGCCGCCGCCGGGCTCCCGGGGCATCGACGAGATCCTGGCCGCCGCCCGGGCCCGGCTGCGTCGACTGGACCCGGAGCGGGCGCACCTGGCGTACCGGAGCGGTGCGCTGCTGGTCGACATCCGCCCGGCCGCCCAGCGGGCCGCGCACGGCGTGGTGCCGGGCTCGCTCATCGTCGAGCGCAACGTGCTGGAGTGGCGCTTCGACCCGCGCTGCCCAGCCCGGCTGCCGCAGGCCGTCGACTACGACGTACCGGTGGTGATCCTCTGCCAGGAGGGCTACACCTCGTCGCTGGCCGCCGCCGCGTTGCAGGACGTCGGCCTGCACCGGGCCACCGACGTGGTCGGTGGGTTCGCGGCCTGGCGGATCGCCGGCCTGCCCGCCCTCGGCCCGACCCCCCTGCACCACCGCGCACCCCACGCGTCCCCGGTCAACGCCGGCCGGACGCGCCGCTGACCGTCACGCCACACCCGGCGTGGCGGCCCACCGCCACTCAGGAGGCACCATGTCCGTCGTCGCCATCCCCACCCGCCGCCACCCTGGGGTACGCCCGGCCCGCCCGCGCACCGGCCCGACCCTGACCATCACCCTCGACCTCGCCCCGGGGCCGCTGAGCCCGCGGTTGGCCCGGCTGGTGCAGCTGCTCGGTGAGCTGGCCGAGTCGGGGGAGGGTCAACTGCGTGCCGTGCGGGACGCCACGCCGGGGCCGCACCCGGTCCCATCTCCCGCCACCGCCGAGCCGTCCGCCGACGAGGACCATGTCCGCATCCTGGCCGGGTCGCGGACGGTCCGCCGGGGCGACCACGTCATCGCGCTGACGCGCATCGAGTACGAGCTGCTGCTGTTCCTGGCCGAGCGGCCGCGCCGGGTCTTCACGCGCCTGCAACTGCTCTCCAGCGTCTGGGGCTACGAGCACGCGGTGGCCCGGACGGTGGACGTGCACGTCCGTCGGCTGCGCGCCAAGCTGGACGGCTCGGAGGTGATCACCACGGTCTACGGGGTCGGTTACCGGCTGGCCGACGCGGCGGCGATCAGCGTGGACCACAGCGGCTGAGCGCTGGTCCGGCGGCACGTGACCGGCCTGGTGAACCGGTCGGGGACCCCCGTATCGGGGCATCTCGGCGACTCTGCTGTAATCATCAGGCCTCGTACGCAGAGCGAGCATCTGGCTCCGATGTGTTCGTCAATTGTCACATTCATGCAACGCAGCCGCCTCTTGACCCTCGCCCAGGCGCCGGGAAGCATCGATGAAGCGGCGTCCCGGGCCGTGGGGAGATACCCGGACCAGCCCAAGGAGGACCATGTCGGTCAGCCCCGCCTCGTCGCGCGCCGGATGGCATACGTCCCAGCCCGCGGTGCCCGGTCGACCTCCCGGCGGGCAGCGTCGCCCGGCGAACACCGCCGCGCCCGTGCTCACCGTGACGCTGTCCATCCCGCTGGCCTGTGAGGAGTCGCTGACCCCGGCGGCACGGCGGCTGCTCGAGGCCGCTCGGGAGATGCTCGAACGGGGCGAAGGCGTGATCATCGGTTCGGTCCCGGCCGAACGCCGCCCCGACCAGGCGCCCGCCGCCCGGTCGGCGGCCCGCCCGATGAGCCCGACCATTCCCGCCCTGCACATCCTCGCGTCGTCGCGCTCGGTGCTGCGCGACGACGAGCCGCTGCCGTTGACCCGGCTGGAGTTCGACCTGCTGCTGCACCTGGTCGCGCACCCGCGTCGGGTGTTCACCCGGCTGCAACTGCTCAACGCCGTCTGGGGCTACGAGCACGCCGGCGTGCGTACCGTCGACGTGCACGTGCGTCGGCTGCGCGGCAAGGTCGGCGTGGACGTTCCGCTGGTCACCACCGTCTACGGCGTCGGCTACCGGCTGGCCGACGACGCCCGGGTCACCATCGACCGCACCGGCTGACCGACGTCGCCGAGCCGCCCGGCGCGGGGCAGGATGGTCCGGTGCGCATCCGCCCCATCTCGCCCGACCTGCTCGTCACCGAGCTGACCGGTCGGCTGGCCGACGCGGCCACCCGCGTCGCGAGCGCCGCCGCCGGGCCCGCGCGGCTACGGGTGGCAGTGGACGGCGCTCCCGCCGCCGGCGCCGACGAACTGGCCGCGGCGCTCGTCGACCCGCTGCGCGCCCAGGGCCACCCGGTGCTGCACGTCCGCGCCACCGACTTCCTGCGCCCGGCGTCGCTGCGCTTCGAGTTGGGCCGCACCAACCCGGACTCCTTCTACGAGGCCTGGGTCGACGAGGCCGGGCTGCGCCGCGAGGTGCTGGACCCGGCCGGTCCGGGCGGCAGCGGCCGACTGCTCCCGTCGCTCTGGGACGCCGACGCCGACCGGGCCAGCCGCGCCCGCTACGTCGACCTGGCACCCGGCGGCGTCGTCCTGGTCAGCGGCCCCCTGCTGCTCGGCGGCGGCCTGCCCTTCGACGTGACCGTCCACCTGGAGCTGTCCCCGGCGGCACTGCGCCGGCGTACCGAAGCAGCCCAGGAGTGGGCGCTGCCGGCCTTCGACAGGTACGCCGAGGAGGTCGTCCCGGCGAGCTTCGCCGACGTGGTGGTACGCGCCGACGACCCCCGCCGACCGGCGCTCGTGGAGCCCGACCAGGACGGCTGACAACAACCGAGAATCTGTCGGTTTGCGCGGCTGATCGGGCGGGTACTCGCCCGGCTCACAGAGCGCGGGTGATCGCCCGCGCACCGAACGCGACCGTGACCGAGGCCCCGTGCCGCCGGCATCCGGTTCAGCTTGAGGCAGAGGCCCAGAAAGGCAGGCAGCGATGCTCGTCCACGACACGGTCGGTACGACCCGGTCCCAGACGGAGATCGACCAGATCCGGCAGTCGCTCCAGGCGCGCTACGACGAGCTGACCGGCGAGTACGACCAGGCGGTGCTCCAGAGCCAGGTGCTGCGGCTGGTGGAGGTCGGCGACACCGCCGGCGACGACCAGGCCGACAGCGGCACCAAGACGGCCGAGCGGGACACCGCCCAGTCCCTGTTGCGCACCATCCTCGACCGCCGCGCCCAGTACGAGCACGCCCTCGGCCGGCTCGAGGAGGGCACCTACGGCTGGTGCGAGGGCTGTTCGGCGGCGATCCCGGTGGAGCGGTTGGAGATCTTCCCGTCCGCCACCACCTGCGTGACGTGCAAGCAGACGCGCGAGCGGCGGGCGGCCTGAGCCACGCCAGCGGTTGCCGGTCGGTCCGCGACGCGATGGACTGCACCAATGGGTGACATCCTGGTGGGCACCGCGTCCTGGACCGACCGCACACTGCTGGACTCGGGGTGGTACCCGCAGACCGCAGACACCCCGGAGAAGCGGTTGGCGTACTACGCCCGGCAGTTCCCACTCGTCGAAGTGGACGCCACCTACTACTCCCCGCCGGCCGAGGCGACCGCGCGGCTGTGGGCCGAGCGCACCCCGCCCGGCTTCACCTTCAACATCAAGGCGTTCAGCCTGCTCACCGGGCACCCCACCCGGGTCAGCGCGCTCTACAAGGACCTGCGCCCCGAGACCGACAAGAAGAACGTCTACCCCGACGACCTGCCCGCGCAGTCGTACGAGGAGGTGTGGACGCGCTTCCTGTCCGCGTTGGACCCGCTGGTAGAGGCCGGCAAACTGGGTGCGCTGCTGTTCCAGTTCCCGCCCTGGTTCACCATCAAGCGGGCCAACAAGCAGTACCTGCTGGAGGTGGCGAAGCGCTGCGCGCCCCTGCGCCCGGTGTACGAGTTCCGGCACGCCTCCTGGTTCGACGGCGACAACGCCGACGAGACCCTGGCCTTCCTGCGCGAGCACCACCTGCCGTACGTGTGCGTGGACATGCCGCAGGGCCACCGCTCGTCGCTCCCCCCGGTGCTGGCCGCCACCGCGGACCTCGCGGTGATGCGTTTCCACGGCCACAGCGACAAGTGGACCAGCAAGGACATCCACGAGAAGTTCGGCTACCACTACTCCAAGCGGGAGTTGGCCGACTGGGCGCCGAAGCTGCGCGAGCTGGCCGACGAGGCCGGGCAGACCCACGTGCTCATGAACAACTGCTACCGCGACTATGCGCAGACCAACGCGAAGACCCTCGCCGGTCTCCTCGACGTGGACTGACCTCACCCGATCCGGGTGGTGCCGCATCACCCGCCCCGCGGCGAGGGTGGACGCGGTGGGTACGGCCGTCCGCAGACGGTCGACGCCGGAGACGACACGGAGGTGACGGGGATGACGGTTCGACTGGTGACGGATCGACGGCGTGGTGCCGTCCTGCACGTGGTCGGCTCGGCCGACAACGCCCGGCGAGCACCGCAGGGCAGCCCGGTGCGGGCCCGCCGTGGGCCGGCGGGGCCGCCGCGCCGCGCCGATGACCGACGGTGGGACACCACGGAACGGGGGTCGACCAATGGCTGACTCGATGATCTCTGCGTTCGAGTCCTCGCTGGACAAGACGAACATCATTCTCAAGGACATCGAGGACGCCTACGGTTGGCCGAAGGAGCGACGCAACCAGTCGTACGCGGCCCTGCGCACGGTGCTGCACCTGCTGCGCGACCGGCTGCCGGTGAACGAGAGCGTGGAGTTCGCCCAGCAGTTGCCGGTGCTGGTCCGGGGCATCTACTTCGACGGCTGGGTGCCGTCGGACGTGCCGATCAAGCTCAACCGCGACGACTTCCTGTACGAGGTGCGGCAGGGCTTCCCGTACGACGCGGAGGGTGGCCCGGAGCGGGTGACGCAGGTGGTGCTGGACACGCTGCGCCGCCACGTCACCCAGGGTGAGTGGCAGGACGTGAAGGACACCATGCCCAGGGATCTCGCGGTGATGATGCCGTGACGGCCTGACAGCGTGGGCCCGCCCGACCGTCGTCGGGCGGGCTCAGTCGTCGGTGCCGGCTGCCTCGGCAGCGGTGGGCACCCGCGACACCGGGTGCCCGGCCCGGCGGGCCAGCGCGGCGAACGCGACAGCGTCCACGACCGCCGCGCCGCCCGGATCGTTGTTGAAATAGACGTACGCCGGCTCGTCCGGGCCGAAGTCGTCGGTCAGCCGGCGCACCCAGGACCGCAGCGCGGCGCGACCATAGCGGGGCCAGGGCCGCGCCCGCCCCTCGTGCAGCCGCAGGTAGCCGAAGTCGGTGGTGCGCCAGCGGGGGGCGACCGGCCGTCCGAGCCGGTCCGCCCACACCAGCGCGGCCCGACGCCGTTCCAGCACCGCCCGGGTCGCGTCGGTCCACCAGGAGGGGTGCCGGGGCTCGACAGCGACCCGCACCTGCGCCGGGAACAGTCGCAGCGTCGCGTCCAGCGCCTCGACGTCCGCCCGCAGGTTCGGTGGGAGTTGCAGCAGCACCGGGCCGAGCCGGTCACCGAGCGCGGTGGCCCGGCCGAGGAACCGGGCCACCGGCTCCGCCGGGTCGCGCAGTCGCTTGATGTGGGTGAGGTAGCGGCTCATCTTCACCGCCACGCAGAAGTCCGCCGGGGTCCGCGCCCGCCAGGCGGCGAAGGTGTCCCGCTCGGGCAGCCGGTAGAAGGCGTTGTTGACCTCGACAGTGGCGAACCCGGCCGCGAAGTGCTCCAGCCAGAGCCGCTGGGGCAGACCCCGCGGGTAGAAACGGCCGCGCCAGTCCCGGTACTGCCAGCCGGACGTGCCCACCACGATCACCAGCCCATCCTGGCACTCTGCGCCGCCGCTCGCGAACCGCCCGTGTCGCCCCGGTTCGGCGTCTACGGTGAGGGTTAGAGAAGATCGCGCGTGGGGTACCACCCGCAGCACGACGGACCCCGGCGCACGGCGGGGCGGCACACCCGAGGGAGTACCGATGGCACTCAACGATGACGACATGCAGACCACTGGCGGCGGCGGCGTGGAGGGCCCGGCCGACGGTGGCGCGACCCCCGGTCAGCACGACGGTGGTGCTGACGGTGGCGCGGAGGGTCCCGCCGACGGTGGTGCCACCCCGGGTCAGCACGACGGTGGCGCTGACGGCAGCGCGGAGGGTCCCGCCGACGGTGGTGCCACCCCGGGTCAGCACGACGGTGGCGCCGACGGCAGCGCGGAGGGTCCCGCCGACGGCGGTGCCACCCCGGGCCAGCAGGACGGTGGCGCTGACGGCAGCGCCCGGTAGCGGCACGCCATGACGTACCTCGACCCGCCGGGCGGCCACCACGGCCGCCCGGCGGTTCCGTCCGCCGAGGCCACCGCCGCGTTGGCCCGCTGCGTCTCGGTCGAACCGGCCAAGTTCGCCGCCGCGCACTGGGGGCACACCCCGCTGCTCTCGCGCGCCGCCGACCTGCCCGACCCGTCCGGCTTCACCGACCTGCTCAGCCCCGCCGACGCCGACGAACTGCTGAGTCGGCGCGGTCTGCGTACCCCGTTCCTGCGCGTGGCCAAGGACGGCCAGTTGGTCGCGGCGTCGCGCTGGACCGGCGGCGGCGGCGCGGGCGCCGAGATCGGCGACCAGGTCCTCGACGAGCGGGTCCTGGAGCAGTACGCCTCCGGGGCCACCCTGGTGTTGCAGGGTCTGCACCGGATCTGGCCACCGCTCGTCGACTTCGCCCGCGATCTGGGCCTCGCGCTCAACCAGCCGTTGCAGATCAACGCCTACCTGACCCCGGCCGGCAGTCAGGGCTTCGCCACCCACTACGACACCCACGACGTGTTCGTGCTCCAGGTCGACGGCCGCAAGCACTGGCGCATCCACCCGCCGGTGCTGCCCGACCCGCTGGAGAAGCAGCAGTGGGGTGGCCGCGCCGACGAGGTCGGTGCCACCGCGCAGGGCCCGGCCGCGCTGGACGTGGTGCTCGCCCCCGGTGACGCCCTCTACCTGCCCCGGGGGTGGCTGCACAGCGCGCAGGCGCAGGACGCCAGCTCGCTGCACCTGACCGTGGGCATCCGCGCGTTCACCCGCTACGCCCTGGTCGAGGAGTTGTTGGCGCTGGCCGCCGAGGACCAGCGACTGCGAGCCAGCCTGCCGTTCGGCACCGACGTCGCCGACCCGGACGCCATCGAGCCGGAGCTGACCGAGACCGTGGAGGCGTTGCGGGACTGGCTGCTGCGCGTCGACCCGGGCGCGGTCGCCGCGCGGCTGCGCCAGCGCGCCTGGCCGGCCGCCCGCCCGGCGCCGATCCGGCCGCTCGCCCAGGCCGACGCGCTGGCCACCCTGGACGCCGACTCCCGGCTCACACTGCGGCCGGGCCTGCGCTGGCAGTTGGTGCCGCACGATCCGGAGACGGTGGCGGTGCGGCTTTTCGATCGCACCATCACCCTGCCGGCGAGCTGCGAGCCGGCCACCCGCGCCCTGCTCACCGGCACCGTCACCCGGGTCGGTGACCTGCCGGGTCTACCCGACGACGCCGACCGGGTCACCCTGGCCCGACGGCTGCTCCGCGAGGCAGTGCTCGTCCCGGCTCTGACCGGCTGATCGAGCGGTCCCGGCCGTGATCGAGCGGTCCCGGCCGTGATCGACTCGCTTTTCAGGAAGTCGCGGTGTCCGGGAGGCAGGGACAGCGCGGTTTCCAGGAAGCCGAGTCGATCACGACGGGGCGCGCACGGCGCGAGGGCCCGCGCCGGCGGGACCGCCGCACGCGGGGTCAGCGGCCAAGGACCAGCAGCAGCACGGTGGTCAGCAGACCGGCACCGAGGACCACGGTGATCGGCCGGGGACCGAGCACCGCGTGCCGGCGGTCGGCCAGCACCCGCGCCGGCACCAGACCCACCAGCGGGCCGAGCAGCGTCACCACCAGCGCCAGCACCGGCAGACCGACCGCCAGGTCGCCGCCGTAGCCGACACCGAGCGCGCGGGCACCGGCACCCAGCGCGTACGCCAGCACCCCGCCGGCCACCCCGCAGAGCGCCAGCAGCGGGTTGACCGAGCCCGGCAGCTCGCCCGGCTGACCGGCCCGGTCCAGCAGGTCGCGGGCCTTGGCGAGCAGCGGCACCGGGTCGGTGGCCCCGACGCCGTTCGCCGGGGCGGGCGGGCCGCCGAGGCGACGGGCGCCGAGGCGCGAACGGACCAGCTGCCACAGGTGGGCCACCTCGGCGTCGACCCGTTCCTGCAGCTCACGGGCGGCGACCAGCTCCTCCTCGGCGCTGCGGAGCTGCTCGGCCGCGTCGGCGACGGCCCGCTCGGCGGCGGCGCACTGCCGCTCGTGCCAGGTGTGCGCCTCGGCGCGCTGTTCGCGCACCCGCGCGGTGAGGTCGGCCAGCCGCCGCAGCTGCGCCGCGTACGTCTCGCTGGTCACCGGTTCGTTCATCGCGTCGGTCCATACGGGATGATCACCTGTCCGGTGCGGTGGACCGCCCGGTCGAAGAAGAGGCCCCGCCACGGGCGGGGATACCAGTCCGGGCCGCCGGTGCCCGGGTAGAGCGAGGAACCCAGCTCCCCGCCGTGCGCGTCCAGGGCCACCCACGCGCCGATCTGGTCCGTGCGGGCGGCCGGCCCACCCAGGTCGGCGCGCATCCGGGCGACACCCCGCCACCAGGCCAGCACGTGCGTGCGCCGCTCCGGCCCGTCGTGCAGGATCCGGCGCAGCTGCTCCAGACCGGTCCGCCGACCCGCCCGGACGGCCAGCGCGCCCGCTGCCGCGTCGACTGCGAACAACAGCAGGTAGTGCGGGCTCCCCGGGCCGCCGCTGAGCCCGTCGGCCGTCTCGGCCATCAGCTCGCCGACGGTCTCCTCGTCGTACCAGGCGGCGTCGTCGGCCAGGTCGTCGTAGAGGGCGCGGGCGACCGGGTCGGCGTCCGCGTCGAGGCAGGCGATGGAGAACCGGGCGGTGCCCGGCGGGTGCTGGCGGGCCAGCGACCGGGCCGCCGCGTCCAGCACCGCGCACGCCTCGTCGACCCGGGTGCCGAGCACCGCGAGGTTGCGGCCCGGGGCGCGCGGCAGCCGCAGCGCCGCCGAGCGGGACTGCACGTCGATGATCTCGCCGAGCAGCGCCACCGGGTTACGCGGCGCGCTGCCGTCCGGCGGCGCGGCCAGCGCCCGGAAGTCCGGGGCGTCGGTCAGCCGGGGGATCGCGTCGCCGTCGAAGAGCCGGGCGGGCGCCGCGTCGGGGGCGCGCATCCGCCACAGCCGGTGCTGCAACCCGCTCCAGGTCTCCCAGTCGCTGGCCGACGGGATGCGGGCGACCTCGTTGCCCTCCACCATGCCCGACTCCGCGTTGACCACCGCGTGCCAACGCGGCAGGGACTGCGCGGCGTCGTTGCGCTCGGCCAGGATCCGCAACGCCTTGGGCAGCGCGATCCGCAACGTGAACTGGGCGACCAGCGCCGGACGGCCCCACAGCGCCTCGATGCCCCGCACGTCCTGCGAGGCGAGCACCAGGTGGATGCCCTGGGACCGGCCGCGGCGAGCCAGGTCCTCCAACAGGTCGGCCGCCTCCCGGGCGACCACGTCCCGGCCGGCCAGCAGCATCTGGAACTCGTCGACGACGGCGACGATCCGGGGCCAGTGCCCGGTCGGGTCGACCGCGCGCAGCTCGGCCAGCTTGGTCACCTCGTGCTTCTTGGCCGCGTCGGCGCGTCGGCGCAACTCCTCGGCGAGGAAGCGCAGCAGCGCCAGCCCGAACTCCCGGTCGGTGTTGACGTTGATGCCGACCAGGCGCATGTGCGGCAACCAGCTCGGGTCGCGCCGGCCCTGCGCGAACCGCGCGAAGGAGACCCCCTCCTTGAAATCCAGCAGGTAGAACTCCAGCTCGGCGGGGGAGTAGCGGGCCGCCAGGGCGCCGATCCAGGCGAAGATCAGGTTGGTCTTGCCGGTGCCGGACGGCCCACCGATCAGCGCGTGCGGTGGATAGTCGCCCAGCGTCACCCGCACCGGCCGGCCGTGCGGGCCCTCACCGATCGGCGCGGTCAACCCGTCGGCGGAGTCCTCCCGCCACATCAGCTCGGGCGGGGGCAGCAGGTCGGTGAAGGGGGTCGGCGGCGGGCCCGCGTTCACCCGGGCGGCCACGTCCCGGCAGGTCTCGGTGACCAGCGTCGCCGGTGGCGGAGGGTCCAGCCGGACCGGCAGCCCGGCCGAACCGCCGATCCGCGCGCCGGACGCTTCGGCCACCACCCGGGTCACCGTCGGGTCCTCCGGCAACGGCGCACCGTGCACCACCAGGTGTACGCCGCAGGCGGCGCCGGCACGCACCACCCGGTCCAGTTGCCCGCGCTCGTGCCGGTTCAGCTCCTCCCCGCCGAGCAGCACCGCCACCCGCCACGGTTCGGGTCGTCGGCCGGTCGCCGCCGCCAGTTCGCGCAGCGACGCGTACTCCCCGGCGAGGACCGTCTCGTTGATCCGGCGGATCTGCTCCACCAGGTCGTCCAGCAGCGGACCCAACCCGCCCGGGCCGACGAAGGTGAGCAGCCCCGCCGTGCCCAACGGGGCGAACCCGGCCAGACCACCGCCGAGCTGGTCCGGGTCGTACCCGATCAGTCGTACCGCCCCGGGGTCGGCGCGGCCGACGGCCCGCAGCAGCAACGCGGCCACCACCGCGTCGCAGCCGGCGCGGTCGTTTCCGGAGAGGTGGACGTGCCCGGCGTCGAGCAGCGGCACCAGCGCGGGCACCGGGTCGACGCCGTCGATCCCGACCGTGCCGACCCGCAGCGCGCCGGGCGGCTCGGCCCGGCGGGCGGGCGTCGGCGCCCACCCGGCCCAGTCGGCCCCCGCGCAGCCGGGGGCCTCCTGCCGGGCCGCGTCGGCGGCCCGCCGGGCCAGCTCCGCGATCCGGGCCGAGTAGCGGGCGTCGATCTCGGCGATGCGGCGGTCGCGTTGGGCGCCCACCCGCTGCGGTACGGCGGCGGCCGCCCGCTGGACCCGGGCCAGTCGTTCCCGGCCGGCGGTCAGCTCGGCCTGGGCGGCGGACAGCCGGGTACGGGTGGCGCCGAGCGCCTCGGCGAGGATGTCCCGGACCCGGCTGGCCAGCTGACCGCGCCGGTCAGCCATCAGAGCCCCGACGCGTCGGCGCGTCCCGCCACGGGCTGCCCGAGCGCGGGGGTGGCCCGCCGGGGCGCGGCGACAGCCCGTCCGGGCGCGGCGGCAGGCCACCGGAGCGCTGCGCGGCGGGCGTGCCCGGCCGCTGCACCGCACCGCCGGGGCGGGGAACCCCGACCGCTGGCCGTCCGGTCCCACCCGGTCGCTGCGCGCCCGCCGGTTGCCCGGTGCGCGCCGGCTGCCCCGCGTCGCCTCGCGGACCCGCGCCCGCCGGTTCTCTCGCGCCGCCGGCTTCTCTCGCGCCGCCGACCGGCAGGTCCCGCCCGAGGCGGGCGAGCAGCAGCCCGGTCGCCACCCCGGCGGTCACCGCGGAGTCGGCGGCGTGCGGTGGCTCCCCTGAGGAGCGCGGCGGCGGCATCCGGCACACCCGGGTCAGCAGCGTCTCCAGCACCGGCGCCGGCAGCCCGGGCAGCAGGTCACGGACGCGCCCGTCCAACTCGCCGCGCAGCCGACCGAGGTCGCTGGCGCGGGGTGGGTGACCGAGCAGCTCACCGGCCAGCTCGCGCAGCAGCGGTGGCGCCAGCGCCGCCATGCCCAGCCCCACGTCGGCGGAGGCCCGGCGCAGCTCCGTGCGGAGCCGGTCCCGGTCGCCGGAGCGGACCCCACCCGCCACCCGGCGCAGCAACTCCTGGGAGTCGCCCACCCGCTCGTCGGGTTCGTCGTCGGTGCCCTCGCGCCCGCCGGTCAGCTCGGCCACCCGCACCGACCACCAGCGGCGCATCCGCACCTGCTCGGCCGGCTCCGGTGCCACGGCGGTCGGCCCGGCGGCCGGTGGCGTGTCGTGTCGGGGAGCGCGTTGCTCGGGTCGGGGGGCCGGGCCGCCGTCCGCGCCGAGCCCGATCGCCGTCAGGTAGGCCGACAGCTGCTCCTGCGCCACCCGCAGCGCGTAGCCGGCGCTCTCGGCGTGCTCGGTGGCGGCGGACAGCTCGGGCACCCCCATCGGGTTGGCCGACTCCTGTCGTACCCAGCGCAGCCGCTCCGCGGCCAGGCCGAACTTCTCCAGCGCCTGCCCGAGCAGGGCGTGCGGGAACTCCTCGGTGGCGGCACGGACCTGCCCGCCGACATCCTCGATGATGGACATGACGGCCTACAGGGTGGAGACGTAGAGCTGCGCCTGCTCCACCGCGACAAGTGTCGCGGCGAGACACTCCTCCAGCTCCTGGCTGGCCTGGGTCAGCGAGGCCTGGGCCGCCTCGACGGTCTCGTGCCCGCTGCCCTCCAGCGCCCCGGCCAGGGTCTGCTGGGCCTCGGACAGTTTCTCGCCGGCCGCCTGCACGGCTGTCTGTCCGTCTCCGATCTGTTGGAGGGCGACATCGATGGCAGCCTTCAGCTCGGCGACGCTCGCCACGGCGAAACCTCCTGGGGGCGGGGAGATCTCCATTAGAGCCTATCGGCGGTCGGGAAAGAACATCCGCCCTGTCGGTGTTCCTGCCCGCCTGTCCGGAAGGCCCTCGGAAGTGCCGGGAGTCCGATCTGTGGGAGTCCCAGTGCGAGAATTTCTCAGTTGCTGGTCGGGTTCTCGCGAAGCCAGCGCGGCCCGTACACCTCCGCGCCCAGCGCCGTCACCCGCCCGCGCAACTCCCGGTCGGCGGTGACCACCAGCCGACGACGCCGCGGCTCCGCCTCCACCAGCTCGACCACCGTGTCGTCGCCGGAGCCGGCCGCGGAGACCACCCGTACGCCCTCGGTGCCCGGCACGTCCCGCGCGGCCCCCTCGACCACCAGGACCACCTCCACCGGGGCGGGCAGCCGGGCCGGTAACCCGACGGTCGCCACCGGGGCGAGCGAGTCGCGCAAGCGGGCCGCGGCACCGGCACGGTCACGCCACCACCCGTTCGGGCGGGAGCCGACCACGTTGGCGCCATCCACGATCAGCAGCGGGGTCTCATCCATCCCGCCAGCCTGCCACCACCGTGCGGCAGTGGCCCGACGCCACTCCCGGAATGCCGGTGCACCGTCACCTGCGGCGTTTGTCGGGGCGCGCGCCGGGTAGCCCCTGCCGACCGTGCCGAGCCCTACCGCGGAGGACAGACATGATGGGACCCGGTGACATCGGCTCCGACCCGTGGGACGAATTCCTGGCCAGGTACTTCGGCCGGGGCGAGGGAGGGCGCCGACCGCCGCACCGGGTCGACATCACCCGACTGATGACGGCCGACGCCCGGGAGATGCTGGCCGACGCCGCCCGGCGGGCCGCGCAACGGCACAGCAGCGACCTGGACACCGACCACCTGCTCTGGGCGGCGCTGCAACGCGAACCGCTGCGCGACCTGGTACGCCGGGCCGGGGCCGACCCGGACACCCTGCTCAACGCCCTCGGCGGAAAGGGTGACGGCGCGCCGCGCGGGGAGGTGCCGCCCAACCTGTCGTTGACCCCGGCCGCCAAGCGGGCGCTGCTCGACGCCCACCAGCTGTCCCGGGCGATGGGCGCCAACTACATCGGCCCGGAGCACATCCTGATGGCGCTGCCGCTCAACCCGGAGTCACCCGCCGGGCGGATGCTGGCCGCCGGCCGGATCCAACCCGAGTCGTTGCAGGCCGCCAACGCCGAGCGCGGGCCGATGGCCGGGCCGAAGCCGGACCGCGGCACCCCCACCCTGGACCAGTACGGGCAGGACCTCACCGACCTGGCCCGCAACGACCAGATCGACCCGGTGATCGGGCGCGCCGACGAGATCGAGCAGGCGGTGGAGATCCTGTCCCGGCGTACCAAGAACAACCCGGTGCTGATCGGCGAGGCCGGCGTCGGCAAGACCGCCATCGTCGAGGGGCTGGCCGAACGGATCTGCGACGGCGACGTACCGCAGACCCTGCTCGGCAAGCGGGTCGTCCAACTCGACCTGGCCGGCCTGGTCGCCGGCACCCGCTACCGGGGCGACTTCGAGGAGCGGCTGAAGAAGGTGATCGACGAGATCCGGGCGCACCGGGACGAGCTGATCATCTTCATGGACGAGATCCACACCCTGGTCGGTGCCGGCGGCGCCGGCAGCGAGGGCGGGATGGACGCGTCCAACATGCTCAAACCCGCCCTCGCCCGCGGTGAGTTGCGGGTGATCGGCGCGACGACGCTGGACGAGTACCGCAAGAGCATCGAGAAGGACGCCGCCCTGGCCCGACGCTTCCAGCCGGTGCTGGTGCCCGAGCCCAGCGTCGACGACACCATCGCCATCCTGCGGGGGCTGCGCGACCGGTACGAGGCCCACCACCAGGTGCGCTTCACCGACGAGGCGCTGGTCGCCGCCGCCGAGCTGTCCGACCGGTACGTCACCGACCGGTTCCTGCCGGACAAGGCGATCGACCTGATCGACCAGGCCGGCGCCCGGGTGCGGTTGCGCACCCGTACCCCCGCGTCCGACGTGCGGGAGCTGGAACAGGAGCTCGACGAGGTACGCCGGGACAAGGAACAGGCGGTCACCGACGAGCAGTACGAGCGGGCCTCCGCGCTGCGTGACCGGATCGCCGAGCTGGAACAGCAGATCCGCCAGGCCAACGGCGAGGACGGGATGTCCTCCTCGCAGGTGCCCGAGGTGGGCCCGCAGGAGATCGCCGAGGTGGTCTCCCGGGCCACCGGCATCCCGGTCAGCCAGCTCACCGAGGAGGAACGCGACCGGCTGCTGCGCCTGGAGGGTCACCTGCACCAGAAGGTCGTCGGTCAGGACGACGCGGTCACCGCGGTCGCCGAGGCCGTCCGCCGCTCCCGGGCCGGGCTGGCCGACCCGGAGCGGCCGATGGGCAGTTTCCTGTTCCTCGGCCCGACCGGTGTCGGCAAGACCGAGTTGGCGCGGGCGCTGGCCGAGGCGTTGTTCGGCGAGGCGGACCGGATGGTCCGGGTGGACATGAGCGAGTTCCAGGAACGGCACACGGTCAGTCGGCTGGTCGGCGCGCCGCCCGGATACGTCGGCTACGAGGAGGCCGGCCAGCTCACCGAGGCGGTGCGTCGCCGCCCGTACGCGGTGGTGCTGCTCGACGAGATCGAGAAGGCCCACCCGGACGTGTTCAACATCCTGCTCCAGGTGCTCGACGACGGGCGGCTCACCGACAGCCAGGGTCGCACCGTGAACTTCAAGAACACCGTACTGATCATGACGAGCAACCTCGGCTCCGAGCTGATCACCGGCGCCCAACGCTCGGTCGGCTTCGGCACCGGGGACGTGGGCAGCGAGCAGGAGAGCAACGAGCTGCGGGAGCGGCTCATGCGCCGGCTGCAGGAGAACTTCCGCCCGGAGTTCCTGAACCGCATCGACGAGGTCATCATCTTCCGCCGGCTGGAGGCCGAGCAGCTGCGCGACATCACCGCGCTGCTGCTGGAGGAGACCCGCCGCCGCATGCACGCCCAGGACCTCCAGGTGGAGTTCACCACCGCCGGCATCGACTGGCTCGCCGAGCACGGCTACCAGCCGGAGTTCGGCGCCCGCCCGCTGCGCCGGGTGATCCAGCGGGAGGTGGACAACCACCTGTCCCGGATGCTGCTGGAGTCGGCGATCTCGCCCGGGCAGAAGGTCACCGTGGACGTCCGCGACGGCGCGCTCACCTTCGACGTGACAGCGGGCGAGCGGGGGTACACCGCCGCCACGACCACCCACCCGCGATGAGCGGGCCGGCGCGAAGGGACGACCACGAGGACCCGCACGAGCCCGCGGAGGCCGCGAAACCCCGGGACGAGGACGACGAGCATCCCGACCCGATCCTGGCGCCGCCCACCGCCAATCCCCGCCGGACACGGGTGCCCGCGGAGGGCCTGCATCCGAAGACCGACCAGGACGACCCGGAGACGTCCGGGCCGCCACCCGAAGAGGAGACCTGATGGTACGCGAAGCGCGGCTCGACCCCGAGGTGGAAGTGCTCTGGGAGGACTTCCACGCCGAGGTCAACGTCCCGTCGGAGCAGCTGCGGACCTGGCTGCTGACCCGGGGCTCGGGGGAGGACTCGTTCGGCCCGAACCCGAACCTCGACCTGCCCCAACCGGGCCGGGAGATCCTCAAGGTGCTCAACAAGCGCAAGGTGGACCTCACCCCGGAGGACATCGAGGTGATGCGGGAGGCGGTCGAGCGCATCCGCGAGCTGATGGACGCCAAGCCCTCGCGCGGCAACGCCGACGACACCTGGCGGCACTCCCTGCTCGACCTGGGGCACGACCCGCTCGTCGAACGCTGAACGAAGCTCACCCACGACGGTGCCGTCCCGAGCCGGGGACGGCACCGTCGCGGTGGTGCTACTGACCCTTGTCGGACTCCAGGCTGCCGATGGTCAGGCCCGCCGCGTCGGCGGCGGCGTCCCGGTCACCGCGGGTCTGGTCCTCCCGGGTGAGCAGGTTCGCGTACTCGGTCACGTCGGCCGGGTCGGGCACCGTCGGCAGGCGGCGCAGGAACGCCTCCACCGCACGGGTGGCGGCGGTGTGCGCGGCAGCCGCCTGGCGCAGCAGTTCGCGGTCGTCGGCGGGCGGGTAGAGGTCGGTCATGTCCGCCAGATACCCGGCCCACGGCGGTTCGCACCGCCAGCGGCCGGGAATACCGGCAGCTCAGCCCGGTCGGACCCCGGTGGGTTGCCGCACGCCGAACCCCGGGTTGCGCGGCAGCCAGGCCAGGTACGCCGGATGCGGCGCCAACGAGTCGACGTACGCCGCCTTCGCCGTCTCCAGCACCAGCTCCGCGCCCTGGGCGGCGGGGGAGTCCGGATGCCAGCCGAGCAGCAGCCGCCACCGCAGCGGCGTCCCGGCGAGTTGTCGGGTGACCAGGCCGCTCACCGGGCGGAATGTCGCCTGGCACAGGGCCACCGCCACGCCGGCCTCCACCAGGTCGACGCAGCCGCGGATGTCGGTCTCGTACACCTTGCGGGGGGTGAAGCCGGCGCGGGCGCAGGCGGCGGCGAAGCAGTCGGCGAAGCAGCCGTCGCCCGGCGCGGCGACCCACTGCTCGTGGCGCAGGTCCGCCAGGCGTACCTCGTCCTGCGCCGCGAGGGGATGGGTCTCCGGCAGCAGCACCAGCACCGGGTCGACGGCCACCTCCTGCCAGCTCAACCCGAACCCGGCCGACGGGCTGGCGTCGCCACACACGCCGGCCAGCGCGAAGTCCAGTCGACCGCCGGCCACCAGCTGCGCCAACTCGTCGACCGACCAGGACGCGTACGTGGTGATCTGGGCCGGCGGCTGCTCGGCGGCCAACCGGTGCACCAGCCGGCCCAGGATCGGGCTGTTCACCCCGCCGAAGCGGTAGCACGGCGGCGCGTCGCCCGCCCCGGCCAGCCGGGCGGCCTCGTCCTGCAACCCCTTCATCGCCGGCAGCAGCACCCGGGCGCGGGCCAGCACCAACTCACCGAGCGCGGTGGGCCGGGCCCCACGCCGGTCCCGGTCGAACAGCGGGCCGCCCAGCGTCCGCTCGATGCGTTGAAGCTGGGCGGTGAGCGCTGGCTGGGCCAGGCCGAGCGCCGACGCCGCCTTCGTCACACTTCCCGTCTCCGCGATCGCGCAGACCACCCGCAGGTGACGCAGCTCCAGGTTCATAGGGTGACGGTAGGACTACGGGGTCTGCTGGCGGAATAGCCCGAGCGGATCGGTGATAATGAATGCATTGCCGGTGGTCGCCGATCACTGCTCGCGCGGTGCCTCCGGCAGGTCCGCCAGGTACGTCGGGCGTCCGGTCACCGCGTCGAGGACCTTGTCCACCACCCCGACCGCCGGCTCCACGATCCGGTTCCACGGTGGGGTGGCCGGCGTGCCCGGGTGCGGTCGGGTCGGCGCGGCCTCCTCGGCGATCTCCAGCCGGTTGCCGAGCCGGATCAGCTCCTCCTCGGTGGCCACCGCGCGCAGCTCGGTGATCAACCCGCCCACCCCGTCGACGTGCCGGCGAACCCGTTCGGCGACCTCCGTCAGCGACTCGTCGGTGAGCCCCTTCAGGGCGCCGAGCAGCGCCGCATCGGCGTTGATCTCCGCGTCCACCCGCTCGGTGGCCGTCGGCAGCGCCGCCCGGACCGCCGGCAACAGGTACTGCTCCTCGGCGGACAGGTGCCGCGACAGTGCGGCGGTGAGCACCGCCAGCCCCTCCTGTGGCGTGCTGTCCGGGCCGGCCAGCTGGTCCAGCAGCGCCAGCAGTTGCCGGTGCTCCCGGTCCACGATGTCGGCGATGCTGCTACCGGCGGGCCGGTAGCCCTCCTCGGGTGCGGGCGTGGGCGGCAGCGGCGGCAGGGGAACAGCGGACATGGTGCCCTCCTCGACTGGCGGGCGGAAGCTCCGGCAGGGACGTACGGTCGTCGGCGGCGGTACCCGAACGCGGCCACGGCGAAACCGACCCGTCGATGCGTCCACCCGCGCCGGCCTGTCCACCGGCTCGGGCTGGTATGAAGAGGCGATGACGAGCGACGCCGCCTCCGCCCGACCCGACCCCACCGCAGAGGTCGTGGACCTCTGCCGCGACCTGCTGCGCATCGACACCACCAACACCGGTGACAACGACACCAGCGTCGGCGAGCGCCGCGCGGCCGAGTACGTGGCGGAGAAGCTCGCCGAGGTGGGCGTGGAGTCCGTCCTGCACGAGTCCGCGCCGGGCCGGGCGAACGTGGTGGCCCGCATCCCGGGCACCGACCCGAGCCGGGGCGCGCTGCTGGTGCACGGCCACCTGGACGTGGTGCCCGCCGACGCCGACGAGTGGTCGGTGGGCCCGTTCTCCGGCGAGCTGCGCGACGGCTACCTGTGGGGCCGGGGCGCGATCGACATGAAGGACTTCGACGCGATGGTGCTCGCCGTGGTCCGCCACTGGCAGCGCACCGGCGTACGGCCCCCGCGCGACATCGTGCTCGCGTACACCGCCGACGAGGAGGCCGGCAGCGACTACGGCGCGCGCTTCCTGGTGGAGAACCACCGCGACCTCTTCGACGGCTGCACCGAGGCGATCGGTGAGGTCGGGGGCTTCTCCTACTCGGTCAACGACAACCAGCGGCTCTATCTCATCGAGACCGCCGAGAAGGGCATCGACTGGCTGCGGCTGCACGCCAAGGGTCGCCCCGGGCACGGCTCGATGGTGCACGACGACAACGCCGTCACCGCGCTCGCCGAGGCGGTCGCCCGGATCGGCCGGCACCGCTTCCCGGTGGTGGTCACCGACACCGTACGGGCCTTCCTGACCGAGGTCTCCGACCTGCTCGGCATCGAGTTGGACCCGGACGACCCGGAGACGGCCATCGCCAAGCTCGGCCCGATCGCCAACATCATCGGCGCGACCATCCGCAACACCGCCAACCCGACCCGGTTGAGCGCCGGCTACAAGGACAACGTCATCCCCGGCCGGGCCACCGCCACCATCGACTGCCGCAGCCTTCCCGGCCAGTCCGAGCTGCTGGAGCGGCAGCTGCGCGAGCTGGTCGGCCCGGACATCGCGATCGAGTACGTCCAGCGGCAACCGGCGCTGGAGACCACCTTCGACGGTGACCTGGTCGAGGCCATGTCTGCGGCCCTGCGGGCGGAGGACCCGGGGGCGCGGCCGGTTCCGTACATGCTCTCCGGGGGCACCGACGCCAAGGCGTTCTCGCAGCTCGGCATCCGCTGCTTCGGGTTCGCCCCGCTCCGGCTGCCCGCCGACCTGAACTTCTCGGCGTTGTTCCACGGCATCGACGAGCGCGTTCCGGTGGACGGACTACAGTTCGGCGTGCGGGTTCTCGACCGGTTCCTCCGCACCTGCTAGTCGTGTCCGGCCCTGTCCGCCGGCGCGCAATCTCCCCATCGTGAAGGGACTGCCCCACATGACCGACCAGCATGGTGAGCTGGACGCCGCTCTCGAGCGGGTGATCGAAGCGGCCCGCCACCACCTGGCCGCCGTACGCGCCGCGCAGGGCCGCGTCGACGACGACGACGTCTGGCAGGCGTACGTGGCGTTGAACAACGCCTCCTTCGCGTACGACGAGCGGCTGCTCGACGCCTTCGGCGAGGTGACGCCGTGGGATGTCGACTCGATCGACCCGGACGAGGCCGACGAGCGTTTCGGCGGCGGCGAGGGCGCCGAGGCCAGCGACCCGCACCCCCGGGTGATCTCGGTTCGTCAGCGTCGCGACTACCGGGTGCCGAGCGTCTCCGCGCTGCTGCGGGCGGCCGAGGCGGCCCGTCGCGAGGGCACCCCGGAGGACGACGAGCCGGCTCCGGTGGAGGGCGTCGGCGAGGCGGTGCTGGAACTGCTGCAGAGCGGTGACGGCTCGCTCGGCGCGTTGGACGTCCCCGAGTTGGAACCGCTCGACGGGGTGGTCATGGTCAGCGAGGTCGGCACCCCGGTCGACCTGGAGTCGTTCGACGACGACGACGCTGTCGGCCCGTTCCAGCCGGCGGCCGACGACCGGCTGGTCGGTCGGCTCGACGAGCACCCGTTCCTGGAGCTCGACGACGACCACGACCACGCCGGGCACCAGCACTAGGCAGGGTGCCGCCCGGGGCCGAACCCGGCCCTGGGCGGCACCGCCCGGTCGTCAGTACGACAGGCCCGGCTGCGGCTGGTTGATCCGCCGACGGCGCAGCACCACCTGGCGCGTGCCGTCGCGGTACAGCCGCACCCGGGCCAACTCCCATCCGGAGAACTCCGCCTGGATCGCCAACTGCGCCGCGGCGGTCAACCGGTCGACGTTCGGCGGCAGCCGCAGCGGCGCGTACTCGTAGTCCATGCCATCCATGCTGCCCAGCCCAGCGGCCGTTCGCCACCCCCTCCCGAGTGACCAACGACGCCCCCGGGGCGGTTCGTGCCGCCCCGTGCCCCTCTCCCGCCGATCGAGCGGTTCCGGTTGCCGGAATGGGCGAGAAGCCCGCTGTGCCACGACAGCAAGCGCAAGATCGCCGAAGAGGGCCTCGGGGCGTTAGTTCGTGGGGAGGTTGGCGCTCAGGAGAGCGGTGAGGGCTGGCGCGGCCAGGGCTACCGCCCGGGTGCTGCCCGGGTCGACCGCCAGCCCCCAGGACGGGTCCGGCCAGTCCTCGAACAACTCGACGCACGGCAGCGCGATGAACGGCACCCCGTCGCCGGTGAACGCGGCGAGCGCCCCGGGCGAGGTGAAGACCGGCAGCAGCGGCGCGCCGGTCGCGTCGCCGATGACCGCCCACGGGAAGTCGGCATCCGGCGTCGGTTCCCCGGCCAGCGGGACGCACACCGTGGCGCCGGCCAGCACGGCGAGATAGCCGGGCAGGTCACGCCGGTCGGCCGCCGCCGCGAGCACCGCCACCACCGCCGGCTCCGCCACCCCGGCGGGTGCCGCCTCGGCGGGTGTCGCCCCGGCGGGTGTGGCCGCAGCTGGCGTCGGCCCGGCTGGCGTCGGCCCGGCTGGCGTCGGCCCGGCTGGCGCCGCCCCGGCTGGTGTCGCCCCGGCCGGTGTCGGCTCGGAATGGATCACAGGGACCGGTGCGGACCCGACCGGTGCGGACCCGACCGGTGCGGGCCGGTCGGGCGTCGATCGCGTGGCCGGGCCTGGCCGGGCGGCCGGCGGCACCGCCCGGCAGGAGAGCGCGCCGGGCTCGTTGGTCAGCACCTCGGCGGCGGTACGGGTCACGAAGACACTGAGCCGTTCCAGCTGCTCCGGGGTGCGCGGCGCCTCGTACCACCAGCCCTCGTCCCCGCTCGGGCGGTGCCAGCCGAGCGCGGCCAGGCGGGCGTGGTCGGGGCCGGGGCAGACCACCCGTACCACCTGGCGGCGCACCAGCAGCCGGATCCCGCGCGGACCCGCGGTGAGCTCCAGGTCGGTGTCCCGGTCGCAGCGGGCCACGGTGTCCCGCAGCCGGGCGGCGATCTCCGGCCAGGTCGGCGACGGCGACGTCACGCCGGTGCACCCGGCAGGCGGTCGTCCAGCCGTCCGAGCCGGGCCACCGTCTCCTCCAGCCGGCCCAGCGCCGAGAAGTCTCCCGGCGTGCCGAACAGGTCGCCGAGCCCCGCGCCGAGCGCGACGTCCAACCCCTCGGTGTGCTCGTCGACGTGCGCGGAAGCGACCTCGCGAGCCCGCCGGTACGCCTCCAGCACCAGTTCGGCCACGCCCTCCGTGCCGGCGCGCAGGGCGGCGGGCGCGAGGGTGAGGCCGGTCAGCGCGCCGGTGGCGTCGACTGTCGCCGAGACCAGTCCACTCTCGTCGGCGGCGGTGCCGGACAGCTCGGCCAGATCGTCGCGGAGGCCGGCGAACCGGCGCTCGATGTCGGCGATCCGCCCGGCGAGCGCGTCGAACGCCGACGTCGGGTCCGTCATGAGATTCCTCCCCGTGGATCGTGCGACCGGGTGGTGCCCGGCGGCCGGGAGATCGTATCGTCGGTGCGCTCGACTCATGGGGGGAGGAACGGCATGGCACCGGATATCGATGTGGACGTGCTGGCGGTCCGTCGACTGGAGACAGCCGCCAAGCAGGTCGCCAGCTCGCTCGCCGCGCTGGAGGGGCAGATCGTCTCGGCCGGCGACGTGCCGTCGGACGCGTTCGGTCATCTGCCGTTCGCCAGCGACATGCTCCGCGACAAGTACACCGAGCAGGTCACCGGCGGCAAGGAGCTGTTCGCCGCCGCGAACGCCGCGTTCGGCCGGGTCGCGAAGGCGCTGGCCGACACGGTCGAGGCGTACGAGGTCAACGAACGGGACCTGGACGCCGGGTTCAAGGCCATCCAGGCGGGACTGCCCGGATGAGCGGCCCGGCTGGCAGCGCCGTTCAGCTGTGGAACGGTCTCGACAGCGCGCTCTCCGGTGTGCAGGACGCCGTCGACAGTGTCTGCCGGACCCTGGCGTGGCCGCTGATCCAGCTCGTCGACCTGGTCGACGGTGAGCCCGCCGTGTTGCGCGCGAAGGCCGCCGAGTGGGACGCGCTGGCCACCCAGGTGCGCGACCTGGCGCAGGGCCACCGCGGCACCCGGGAGTCCGCGCAGGTCGGGTGGCGCTCACCCGCCGGTGTGGCTTACGGCCAGCGGTTGGCCGATGTGGAGCAGCAGCTCCTCGACGTCGCCGAGCAGTTCGCCGCGACCGCGGAGTACCTGCGCAGTGTCGCCGACGGCCTGCAGACCGTGCACGACGTGCTCGTGGACCTCTGCGTGGAGTTCGTCAACTTCCTGCTGGTGACGCTGGTGACGGCGTTGCTGATGGCGCCGGTCACCATGGGCGCGTCCTGGGCGGCCGGGGTGGGCGTGGCCGTCACCAGGGGCCTGATCGTGGTCACCCGGATGCTGAAGGTCATCCGGCCGCTCGCGGTGCACCTGCAGAAGGTCATCCGCCTGCTCCAGCGGGTCCTGCTGTACCTGCGCAAGCTGCGGACGCACCTGGACAAGCTGGTCGACATGCAGAAGGCGCTGCGCACCGGCAAGAAGTACGCCGACAAGCGCCGCGCCGCCGGCAAGCTCGACAAGTGGCACCACAAGTTCCTCGACCCCACCAAGGGCACCTACAAGCTGGGCAAGTCCGGTTCCCCGTTCGACATGGGCGCCCTCGACCGGGCCGCCGCGTTGCGGGCGCACGGGGTCGCCGACGGCGCCCGGGTGATCGCCCGGGACTGGGCGACCAACCTGCCGTGGAACGTGCCGAACTCGGTCGTCCACGGTGTCACCTGGGGAACTGTCGCGTTGACCAGCGGGCTCTCCGTTCCCGGCAGCGAGCAGGTCGGCGACCAGATCGACCAGGCGGTGCAGAGCGGCGCGGACTGGATCGACCAGAATGTCTTCGGGCAGCCGCCGGCAGACCAGCCGGCGGGCCGCTAGGGAGGCGACGGGTGATGTCAGGGGAGCGCGGGCGGCTGGGTCGGTTCACCGACGCGGTGCTCGGCGGCGCGCGGGCCGCCCGGGACAAGGCCCGCGAGCTGCGCGACGAGTTCCGCACCAGCGACGAGCCGGAGCGCGCCCTGGTGGCGCCGCTGCTGACCGGCCAGGAGCTGCGGTACGTGGGGCTGGGGCCGGTGCGCATGTCGCAGACCCACCAGGCCGGTCGGCAGCTCGCCGACGACGTCGGCGCGGAGCTGGCCGAGGCGCTCGACCCGAAGGTGCTGTTCGGGCTGCTCAACATCGTCAACCCGGTGGTCTGGGTCGACGCGGTGCTCACGCCGGTGCGGCTGGCCGCTGGTGTGCTGATGCTGCCCGGCAGCGCCGGCGCCCTCGCCGCCGGTGTGTCGGAGTCGGCAGCGCCGGAGCCGAACCTGCCGCAGCAACCCGTGCAGCGGGAGCCGATCCCGCTCACCGAGGAGCAGGAGGCGTTCCGGGCGTTGTTCCGGCTGAGCCAGTACCGTCCGCTGGCCGAGCAGCTCGCCGAAATCGCCTACCGCCGCCGGTACGTCTTCAGCGGCGACCTCGCCACCCTCGCCGGCAGCCTGCTGCTGTTCCTGGAACGCTACAGCGGCACGCCGCTGGCGGTGACCGACACCCACCTGCACCTGCTGCGGATGGGCCCCCGCCCGGACGCCGACCGGCCCGACCGGCGTCAGCCGCGGGTGCTGTGGAGTGTGCGCCGCGACCGGGTGATCCGGGTCGACTCCGAGCGGGGAGCGAGCGGCCTCGTGCAGCTCGCCTCCACCGTCTTCTTCGACGACGGCTCGTGGATCCGGCTCACCCAGCCGGCGCTGCGCGACGACCAGTCGCGTTTCCTGACCGCGATCCAGGACCTCCCCGGCAACCGCCCGACGCCGTGACCCGGCGCGCTGATCAACGGTGACCCGGCCGGCGGGTCAGGAGTGACCCGGGGGCAGGCGAAGCCGGGATTCTCCGGCGCGTCGGGCGCCGGTCAGCCGTCGCGTTCGGGGTAGCCGACCGGCACCGCGGAGACGTCGTCCAGCGCGGTGGTGATCTCCTCGGGCAGTGTGATCCGTTCCACCTGGAGCGCGCCGAGCAGCTGCCCCACCGTCCGGGCGCCGAGGATCGGCGCTGTCACGCCGGGCCGGTCCCGGATCCACGCCAACGCCACCTCCAGCGGCGACACCCCCAGCCCACCGGCCGCGGTCGCCACCGCCTCCACGATGCTGGAGCAGCGCGGCTCCAGGTACGTGGCGACGAATGGTTCGAAGTGCGGCGACGCGGCCCGGGAGTCGGCCGGCCGGCCGTGCCGGTACTTGCCGGTGAGTACCCCCCGGCCCAGCGGTGACCAGGGCAGCACGCCGAGCCCGAGCGCGTCGCACGCGGGCAGGACCTCCCGCTCCACGCCCCGCTCCAGCAGCGAGTATTCGACCTGGGACGCGACCACGGGCGCCCGCCCCGGCCAGGCGGTCTGCCAGGCGGCGGCCCGCGCGGTCTGCCAGCCGGAGAAGTTCGACACCCCCACGTAGCGGACCTTGCCGCTGGCCACCGCGTGGTCCAGGGCGGCCAGGGTCTCCTCCAGCGGGGTGTCCGGGTCGTACCCGTGCACCTGGAACAGGTCGACGTGGTCGGTGCCGAGCCGGCGCAGCGACGCGTCCAACGTCCGCAGCAGGTGCCCCCGGGAGCCGTCGCGGCGTCGGCCACTGCCGGGGCGCAACCCGGCCTTGGTGGCGATCAGCAGCTCGTCGCGGGGGACGAGGGAGCCCAGCAGCGAGCCGATCACCGACTCGGCGTCGCCGTCGCCGTACACGTCGGCGGTGTCGATCAGGTTGCCGCCGGCGTCCAGGTAACTCTTCAGCTGGGCGGCCGCATCGTCGGCGTCGGTGTCCCGGCCCCAGGTCATGGTGCCGAGCGCGAGCCGCGAAACCGCCAGCCCGCTTCGGCCGAGCGGTCGCTGTTGCATGGGTGAACCTTATTTCGAACCTGCCGCCACGGATATCCTCGCTCCCGTATCTCTGCCGGTTCTGCCGGTTCCGCCGCCCCGGGCTGCCCCGACGGAGGGGGGATCAAAGGTGTCGAGCCGGTGATCGAGGCCGTTATCGGCATTGCGTAACCTGGTGCGACCTGTGCCACGGATGGGGGAGGACCAGTGCGACTCGGGCTCAGTCTCGGATATCAGACGGCGTGGAGCACACCGGCCGACCACCTGGCGCTGGCCCAGGAGGCGGACCGGCTGGGCTATTCGGTGGTGTGGGCTGCGGAGGCGTACGGCTCCGACTCGCCCAGCATGCTGGCGTGGATGGCCGGTCAGACCGAACGGATCGACGTCGGCGCCGCGGTGATGCAGATCCCCGCCCGTACGCCGGCGGCCACCGCGATGACCGCCGCGACCATCGACGCGCTCTCCGGCGGCCGGTTCCGGCTCGGCCTGGGCGTCTCCGGCCCGCAGGTGTCGGAGGGCTGGCACGGTGTGCGGTTCGCCAAGCCGCTCGCCCGGACCCGCGAGTTCGTCGACATCGTCAAGCTGGCCATCGCCCGCAAGGAGGTGGCGTACGACGGCGAGCACTACACGCTGCCGCTGCCGGACGGCCCCGGTAAGGCGCTGCGGCTGGGCTTCCACCCACCCCGCGAGCACATACCGATCTACCTGGCCGCGGTCGGCCCGAAGAACCTGGAGCTGGCCGGCGAGATCGCCGACGGCTGGCTGGCCGTGTTCTACGCCCCGGAGTTCGCCGAGGAGCAGCTCGCCTCGGTGCGCGCCGGGCGGGCCAAGGTCGGCAAGGAGCTGGCCGGGTTCGACGTGGTGCCGTCGGTGCCCGTGGTGATCGGCGACGACGTGGCGTCCTGCGCCGAGCTGGTGCGCTGGTACGCCGCGCTCTACGTGGGCGGGATGGGCAGCCGCCAGCAGAACTTCTACAACCAGCTCGCCACCCGGATGGGCTACGGTGACGCCGCCCGCGAGGTGCAGGACCTGTACCTGGCCAAGCGGCAGCGCGACGCCGCCGCCGCGGTGCCGATGGAGTTCATCGACCGCACCTCGCTGCTCGGCCCGAAGGAGCGCATCGCCGAGCGGATGCGGGAGTACGCCGCCGCCGGCGTCACCACGCTGTCGGTGACCCTGTTCGTCGCCGACCGGGACAGCGGTGTGCAGACCCTGCGTACCGTCGCCGAGGCTCTGGACCTCTCGGGAGTCGGCGAGTGACCTGGGTCGAAGCCATCGTCCTGGGCATCGTCCAGGGACTGACCGAGTTCCTGCCGGTCAGCTCGTCGGGGCATCTGCGGATCACCTCGGCGATCTTCTTCGACCGTGACGCGGGCGCGTCGTTCACAGCGGTCACCCAGCTCGGCACCGAAGCGGCCGTGTTGATCTACTTCGCGAAGGACATCTGGCGGATCACCCGGACCTGGCTGGTGGGCATCCGGGACAGGTCGGTGCGCTCCAGCCTCGACTACCGGATGGGCTGGTACGTGATCGTCGGCTCGATCCCGATCGGGCTGTTCGGGTTCCTCTTCAAGGATCAGATCAAGACGGCTGGACGCAACCTGTGGTTGGTGGCGACCACCCTGATCGTGTTCGCGTTCGTGCTGGCGTTCGCCGAGTACTGGGGGCGGCAGACCCGGACGTTGGAGAACTTCCGGATGAAGGACGGCGTCGTGATGGGTTTCGCCCAGGCCATGGCGTTGATCCCCGGGGTGTCCCGTTCCGGCGGGACGTTGACCGCCGGTCTGCTGCTCAACCTGACCCGGGAGGCGGCGGCCCGGTACTCGTTCCTGCTCGCCATCCCGGCGGTGGTGATGTCCGGCGTGTTCAGTCTCGGTGACGTCTTCGAGCCGTCCGCGCCGGGCACGTCCACCCCGTCGGTCGCGCAGATGATCGTGGCCACCGTCATCGCGTTCGGCATCGGGTACGCGGCCATCGCCTGGTTGCTGCGTTACGTCGCCCACCACACCCTGTACGTCTTCGTGCTGTACCGGGTCGCGCTGGGCACCCTGGTCCTCGCGCTGCTGATGACGGGCACGATCAGCGCCACCTGATCCGCCCGCGCCCGCACCGGCCTCCGATCCCCGCAGTGGGGTCGGAGGCCGGTGCGTGTGCGGCGTCCACCGGATGCTGTCGTACTTCATTGCATTTGGGGTGAATGGTCGTAGAACGCACCTAGTCTTTCCCTGTCGGGGATGACGTCCCGGCCCAGACGCGCGGGAGAGGGGCGACGGTGACCGCCAGCGGCGCGCAGCGCGGGCGGGACCGGCCGCCACGGCGCAACCTCGTCGCGGTCCTCGCGATCGTGGCGCTCTCCGGCGCGTTCTTCGGCTACGACCAGGGCGTCATCAGCGGGGCGCTGCGCGACATCCGCCAGACCTTCGACGCGAACACCTTCGCCGTCGAGGTGGCGGCGAGCTGGGTGACCCCCGGTGCGCTGGTGGGTGCGCTGCTCGGTGGTCACCTCGCGGACCGGATCGGCCGCCGGGGAGCACTGTGGGTCGCCGCCGCCGCGTTCGGGGTGGGCACCCTCGTGCAGGCGTTCGCGCCGATGATCGGGGTGATGTTCGGCGCCCGGCTGATCCTGGGTCTGGGCATCGGGGTGGCCTCGGTCGCCGGCCCGATGTACGCGGCGGAGGCGGCGCCGGAACGCATCCGGGGCAGCCTCCTGGCGCTGTACCAGTTCTCCACCACGTTCGCGATCTTCATCGGGTACCTCGCCGACGAACTGTTCGAGGCGGGCAACTCCTGGCGTTACCTTCTCGCCGCCGCGGTGCTGCTGGGGGTGGCCCTCGCCCTGGTCACCACGGTGATCCCCGACTCGGCCGTCTGGTACGTCGGGCGCGGGGACAAACGCCGGGCGGAGGCGTCGCTGAGGGCGACCGTGCCAGCGGAGAAGGTGCCCCAGCGGCTGCACGCCGTGCAGGAGAGCCTGGCGGCCGGCAAGGCGGGTTGGCGCGAGGTGCTCTCGCCCGAGTGGCGGCGTCCGTTGGCGCTGGGCGTGGGCCTGGCCCTGTTCCAGCAGTTGACCGGGATCAACGGGATCATCTACTACGCCGACGAGATCTTCTCCGCCGCCGGATTCCACACGCCGCAGGCGCAGTTGACCGCCACCACCTGGGCGATCGGCGCTGTCGACTCCCTCTTCACGCTGGTCGCCGTCGCCTTCCTGGACCGGCTGGGCCGCCGTCCACTGCTGCTGGTCGGGCTGCTGGGTATGGCGGTCTCGCTCGTGGTGGTCAGCGTCAGCTTCGCGAAGATGGATCCGGGGGCGCAGGCGGCCGGAGCGACCGGGCACCACCCCACCGACGCGGGCATCTTCCTGCTGGTCGGCGTGGTCATGTTCGTGGCGTTCTACGCGATGTCGATCGGCCCCACCGCCTGGACGGTGATCAACGAGATCTTCCCGGGCCGGATCCGGGGCCGATGTGTGGCGATCGCGTCCGCCACGCACTGGGGCACCGAGTACCTCATCACCCAGTTCTTCCTGAGCATGCTCGACGCCCTGGGGCGCTCGGGCGTGTTCGCGCTCTTCGCCGGCACCTGTGTGCTCGGCTTCCTGTTCATCTGGCGGTACCTGCCGGAGACCAGGGGCAGGACCCTCGAAGAGATCCAGCGGATGTGGCAGGCGGACGCCCGTGCTCGGCGTCCGCACCGTGCCGGCGACGGATCCCGCTGATTCGCGGCTTCTGACCCGTGACGCAGGGGCAGGGCGTACGGTCGACCCGAAGCCGCCTAAAAGGGACCTGTTGGACAAACAGCTCATTCGGGGTGACCGTCAGCGCTCCCCGGGAGGCGAACCGTTCGGCGGGATGGCGGCCCCGACCGACCGTCGCAGAAGGACCAGGACAGTGCATCTGACACCACGGGAATTCGACAAGTTGACGATCCTCTCGATGGCGATGGTCGCCAACGCCCGCAAGGCCAGGGGGATCAAGCTCAACCACCCCGAGGCCGTCGCGGTCATCTGCGCCGCCGCCCTTGAGGGCGCCCGCGAGGGCAAGACCGTCGAAGAGGTCATGAACGAGGCCCGCAGCACGCTGAGCGCCGAGGACGTGATGCCGGGCGTGGCGGACATGGTGCCCATGATCCAGGTCGAGGCGGTCTTCACCGACGGCTCGCGACTGGTCACCGTGCACTCACCGATCCGATAGGGAGCAGGACATGGCCAACCAACATCCCGGCCCCAACTCGAAGCACGTGCGACCCATCGGCGGCTACGTGCTGAGCGACCAGCCACTGGAGTTGAACGCGGGCCGACCGGTCACCGAGGTCGTCGTCCACAACACCGGTGACCGGCCGATCCAGATCGGTTCGCACTTCCACTTCTTCGAGGCCAACCGGATGCTCGCCTTCGACCGTGAGGCCGCGTTCGGGCGGCGACTGAACATCCCGGCGACGACGTCCATCCGCTTCGAGCCCGGTGACAAGAAGACGGTGCAGCTCATCCCCTTCGGCGGGCAGCAGCGCGTGTACGGCTTCAACGGCCTGGTGCAGGGGTGGAGCGGCAGTGAGTCGACCCCCAGCTACCGGCCGGACCGGACCGAGGCGATCCACAACGCCAAGACCCGCGGCTTCAAGTTCGGCCCCGAGGAGCAGGACCAGCCCAAGGGCAAGAAGAAGTAGATCGACTAACCCGCAGGGCTGTGTGCCTCGGGCAGGAGAGATGATTCGATGAGCCAGATTTCCCGGCAAGAGTATTCCGGCATGTACGGCCCCACGACGGGCGATCAGATCAGGCTCGGCGACACCGACCTGTACATCGAGATCGAGAAGGATCTCCGGGTCCTCGGCGACGAGGTGATGTACGGCGGTGGCAAGACGCTGCGCGACGGCATGGGCGTCAACAACCAGTACACCAACGCCCAGGGTGGCCTGGACCTGGTCATCACGAACGTGACCATCCTGGACGCGACCCTCGGCGTGGTGAAGGCCGACGTCGGCGTCAAGGACGGCAAGATCGCCGGCATCGGCAAGGCGGGCAACCCGAACGTGATGGACGGGGTCACCCCCGAGCTGATCACCGGTCCGGGCACCGAGGCGATCTCCGGTGAGCACCTCATCCTGACCGCCGGGGGCATCGACACGCACGTGCACCTGGTGACGCCGCTGCAGGCGTACGCCGCCCTGAGCAACGGGGTGACCACCCTGTGGGGCGGCGGGACCGGCCCGACCGACAGCACCAACGGTGTCACCATCACTCCCGGCCCGTGGAACATCCACGCGATGATGCGGGCCTTCGAGACCATCCCGATCAACATCGGTCTGATGGCGAAGGGCAACAGCACCGGCCGCGCGCCCCTGGTGGAGCAGATCATGGCCGGCGCGCCGAGCTTCAAGATCCATGAGGACTGGGGTGCGCCGCCGGCGGTGATCCGGGCCTGCCTGGACGTCGCCGACGAATTCGACGTGCAGGTCAGCATCCACACCGACACCCTCAACGAGAGCGGCTACCTGGAGGACAGCATCGCCGCGTTCGAGGGCCGGACGATCCACACCTTCCACACCGAGGGTGCCGGTGGTGGGCACGCGCCGGACGTCATCAAGGTCGCCGGTCAGATGAACGTGCTGCCGAGCTCGACCACGCCGACGGTGCCCTACGGCATCAACAGCCAGTCCGAGCTGTACGACATGATCATGGTCTGCCACAACTTCAACCCGCAGGTTCCCTCGGACGTGGCCTTCGTGGAGAGCCGGATCCGCACCGAGACCATCGCGGCCGAGGACGTCCTGCTCGACGAGGGCGTCATCTCGATGATGCAGAGCGACTCGCAGGCCATGGGCCGCGTGGGTGAGACCTGGTTGCGGACCATCCAGCTCGCCGGCCAGATGAAGACCGCCCGCGGCAAGCTCGCCGAGGACTCCAGCGCCAACGACAACTTCCGGGTGCTGCGGTACGTCGCCAAGATGACCATCAACCCGGCGATCACCCAGGGAATCTCGCACGTGCTGGGCTCGGTCACGCCGGGCAAGATGGCCGACCTCGTGCTCTGGGAGCCGGCGTTCTTCGGCACGAAGCCGAAGCTGGTCCTCAAGGGCGGCATGATCGCCTGGTCGATCATGGGTGACCCGAACGCCTCCCTGCCGACGCCGCAGCCCGTGTACTACCGGCCGTCCTTCGCCGCGTACGGCAGCCAGCTCGGCAAGACCTGCGTGACCTTTGTGTCCCGGGCCGCGCACGAAGCCGGCATCGCCGAGGAACTCGGCCTGCAACGGCAGGTCATGCCGGTGTACCGGACCCGGGGGCTCACCAAGCGGGACATGGTCCGCAACGACCGGCTGCCCACGCTCGAAGTCGACCCGGAGACCTTCGCCGTGAAGATGGACGGCGTGCACGCGACAGTGCCGCCGGCCCGGAACCTGCCTCTGAGCCAGCTCTACTTCTTCAGCTGACCCCCCCCGGACGCCCGCGCCGCCGTGTGCGGCGCCGGCGCACCCATGGAAAGGAGACGCCCGTGCTCGTCGAATCGGTGCTGGGCAACATGAACGAGCCGGACTGGACACTCCGGCTGAAGGAAGCGCGCATCGACGACCTGGTCCTGGACCAGTGGGACGCCCAGAAGAGCCGGATCCGCAAGATGACCAGCTCCGGCGCGGAGCTGTCGGTGGCGCTGGCCCGGGGGGTCCGGCTGCGCGACGGCGACATCCTGGCCTGGGACGACCTGACCGCCACGGCCGTGGTGGCCCGCGTCCAGCTGGGCGAGGTGATGGTGGTCCACCTCGACCAGCTGCGCGGCGAGTCCGCCGAGCTGCTGATCCGCTCGGCCGTCGAACTCGGTCACGCGATCGGCAACCAGCACTGGCCGGCGGTGGTCAAGGGCACCCGGATGTACGTCCCGCTGACAGTGGATCGCAAGGTGATGGACTCGGTGATGCGGACCCACGCGTTCAGCGGGATCACGCACGAGTTCGTTCCGGGCACCGAGATCATCGCGTACCTCGCCCCGCACGAGTCGCGGCGGCTGTTCGGTGGCGCCGACTCGACGCCGCACTCCCACCTCCCCGCCGACCTCAACTGAGCGGGGCCGGGCGGTGCGCACCATGGCCGAGACCCTGAAGCTCCTGCAGTTCGGCGACTCGGTCTTCCCGGTCGGTGCCTTCTCCTTCTCCAACGGGCTGGAGATGGCCGTCCAGCACGGTGTCGTGCACGACCGGAGCACCCTTCAGGACTTCGTCCGGACGGTCACCCGGCTCGCCGCCACGGGGGACGGGGTGGCGCTGCTCGCCGGTCACCGGGCGGCCCGGGCCGGCGACCTCGACCGGATCCGCCAGGCCGACGAGGCCGTGCACCTGCGCAAGATCAACGAAGAGATGCGCACCATGTCGGTCCGGATGGGCCGCAAACTGGCCGAGGCCGCCACCCGGATCGTCGGGGAGACGCTGCTCAAGAAGCGGATCGACGAGTCGGCGAACGGGGTGCCGGTCACCTACCCGGTCGCGCTCGGCGTGGTCTTCGCCGACCTCGGGGTCGGCGAGCAGGACGCGTTCGCGGCCCACCAGTACGGCGCGGCGTCGACGGTGCTCAGCGCGGCGATCCGGCTGATGCCGGTGGACCACCTCGACGCGCAGTCGATCCTCTTCGCGGTCAACGAGCGGGTCGCCGACGACTACCGCGAGGTGCACACCGCGAACCTCGACGACATGCAGACCTTCGGACCGCATGCCGACGTGCTGGCCGCCGCGCACCAGCACGTGCACGTGCGGATGTTCATGAGCTGAATCCGCAGTCCGCGCAAACGAACCCAGGAAGGACAGGCACCGCATGAAGTCGGCAAGTCGTATCGGAGTGGGCGGCCCGGTGGGCAGCGGCAAGACCGCGATCATCGAGGCCGTGGTGCCACGGCTCGTGGAGAACGGGCTGCGGATACTGGTGATCACGAACGACGTGGTCACCACGGAGGACGCGAAGCACGTCCGGCGGGCGCTGACCGGGGTCCTGGTCGAGGAGCGGATCATCGGGGTGGAAACCGGGGCCTGCCCGCACACGGCCGTGCGGGAGGACCCGAGCATGAACCTCGCCGCCGTGGAGGACATGGAGTCCAAGTTCCCGGACAGCGACGTGGTGCTGATCGAGAGCGGCGGTGACAACCTCACCCTGACCTTCAGCCCCGCCCTGGTGGACTTCTTCATCTACGTCATCGACGTCGCCGCCGGTGACAAGATCCCGCGCAAGAACGGCCCGGGGATCTCCAAGTCCGACATCCTCGTGATCAACAAGACCGATCTGGCGCCCTACGTGGACGCCGACCTCGACGTCATGGCCCGCGACGCGGAGCTGATGCGCAACGGCAAGCCGGTCGTCTTCACCAACTGCAAGACGGGCGAGGGCGTCGACGAGCTGGTCTCGCTGGTCCGCCGCAACGCGCTCTTCGACGCCGAAGTGGTCGCATGATCTCACTGGACAGTGCCCGTGAGCTGGCGCCGTACCAGGACCAACCGGCGCAGCTGCCCGCCGCCGCCAACGGCAAGGTCGGCATCCTGCGCCTCGGGTTCGAGCGGCGTGGGGACCGCACGATCCTGCACGACCTCTACCGGCAGTCGCCGCTGCTGGTGCAGCGCGCGCTCTACTGGGACGAGGAGATGCCGCAGCTGCCCTGCGTCATGATCCTCACCACCTCCGGGGGTGTCCTGCAGGGCGACCGCCTGCACCTGGACGTCACACTGGCGGCCGGCAGCCAGGCGCACCTCACCACCCAGGCCGCCACCAAGATCCAGGAGATGGACGCGAACTACGGGACGCAGGTCCAGCGGTTCACCCTGGACGAGGACGCCTACCTCGAGTTCCTCCCGGAGCCGACGATCCCCTACCGGGCCAGCCGGTTCGCCACCGACAGCCGGGTGCGCCTGCCGGAGAGCGCCACGTTGCTCTACGGCGAGATCCTGCAACCCGGCCGCAAGTACTACCGCGACGGTGAGCTCTTCGCGTACGACCTCTTTTCCTGCTCCCTGCGGGCCGAACGCCCCGACGGCCGGCAGTTGTTCGTGGAGAAGTTCGTGGTGACCCCCCGGCAGTTCGGCGTGGAGAGGGTCGGGGTGATGGACCGCTTCCACATCTTCGGCAACGTCGTGCTGCTCACCAGCCCCGAACGGGCGGCGCGGGTCTTCGACCGGACGTCGACGCCGGTCTGGGACGAGCAGACCCCCCTGGCCAGCGCCGTCGGCCGGCTGCCGAACGACGCCGGGCTCATCTTCAAGGTGCTCGGTCAGGAGACCGAGCCGGTTCGCGCCGCGGTCCGCGCCTTCTGCGTGGCCGCCCGGGAAGAGGTGACCGGCCGGACCTTCCCGCCGGCGTTCAGCTGGCGTTGATCTGGCGAGGAGACGTTCCGTGACCGCAGTGGCGCACCGTTGGGACCGGCTCGGTGACGGCAACCCGCTTGTCGGGTTCGTCGACGCCTGCCTGCGCGGGCCGGCGCAGGTCCTGCTGCAGAACAACCCGCTCACCGGCCTCCTGGTCCTCGTCGCGGTCGCGTGGGGGGCGGTCGAGAACGGGCAGCCACGGATTTTCGGGGGAGGGGTCGTCGGCCTGCTCGTCGGCACCGCCACCGCGCTCGCCCTGCGGGTGGACGAGCCCTCCCTGCGCAAGGGACTGTTCGGCTTCAGCCCGTTCCTCACCGGCATCGCCGTGCCGACGTTCCTCGACGACCGGCCGCTGATGTGGCTCTACCTGGTGCTCGGCGCGATCGGCACGACGGTGGTCACGCTGGCCCTGAACACGATCTTCAAGACCTGGGGCCTGACCGCGTTCACCATGCCGTTCGTGCTGACGACGTGGGTGCTGCTGCTGGCCGCGTACCAGTTCGACCGCTTCACGGTGCTGACCAACCTCAAGCCGATGTTCCCCGGTGAGGGGCAGTTGACCGGTGGCCGTTTCGACTGGGACCTGATCCCGACCTTCCTGCGCGGGGTGTCCCAGGTCTTCCTGATCGACAGCTGGGTCACCGGGCTGATCATCCTGGTCGCGCTGCTGGTCAACTCCCGCTGGTCGGCGCTGTTCGCGGTGATCGGCGCGGTCGGGGCCACCCTGCTGGCGCTCTGGTTCGGCGCCGACTCGGCCTCGCTGGACAAGGGACTGTTCGGCTTCAACGCGGTGCTGACGGCGATCGCCGTGGGCGCGGTGCTGCACCGCCCCGGCGCGCTGGTGACCCTCTACACCCTCTTCGGCATCGCCCTGACGCTCTTCGTCCAGCTGGCCCTGGCGAGCGTGCTCACCCCACTCGCCATCCCGGTGCTGACCGGACCGTTCAACATCACCACCTGGCTGTTGCTGCTGCCCAAACGGCACTTCGCGCCGGTGCCCAACCACGAACGCGTCAAGGAGTCCGTCGTCACCGCGGTGCGACACACCGTCTGACGTCCCGACAGGAGAGGTGGGCCCCCATGCTCGCTCAGGAAGCGGTGAACTCGGGCGACACCGCCTGGGTGCTCGTCTGCACCGGCCTGGTGTTGTTCATGACCCCCGGCCTGGCCGCCTTCTACGGCGGTATGGTCCGCACCCGCAACGTCCTCGCGATGTTGCAGCAGAACATGGTCGCGCTGGGCGTCGTCAGCCTGACCTGGGTCCTGGTGGGATACACCATCGCCTTCGGCGACGACGCGGGCAGCGGCCTCTTCGGCAACCTCGAACTCTTCGGACTGACCGACCTCAAGACCCCACCCGCACCCCACCTGCACGTGGTCGCCGGCCAGGTGACCATTCCGACGCTGGCCTTCGTCGCCTACCAGATGATGTTCGCGGTGATCACCCCCGCGCTCGTCACCGGCGCCACGGCCGGTCGGCTGAGGTTCGCCGGCTGGGTGGCGTTCCTGGCGATCTGGTCCATCGTCGTCTACGCGCCGATCGCGCACTGGCTCTGGCACCCGGACGGCTGGTTGGCCGCGTTCGGCACCCAGGACTGGGCCGGTGGAATGGTGGTGCACGCCTCGGCGGGCGCCGCCGTGCTGGGCACGTTGCTGGTCGTCGGACGCCGTCGTGGCTGGCCACGCACCGCCTCCCCACCCAACTCCATCCCGCTGACCATCCTCGGGGCGGGCATCCTGTGGTTCGGGTGGTTCGGTTTCAACGGGGGAGACGGACTCCAGGCCAACGGCCTGGCCGCCCAGGCGCTGATCAACACCCACCTGGCGGCCGCCGCCGGCATGATCGTCTGGCTGGTGGCGGAGCGGCTGAAGGACGGCCACAGCACCGTCGTCGGCGGCGTCTCCGGGGCGGTCGCGGGGCTCGCGACCGTCACCCCCGCCGCCGGGTACGTCAACACGCTCTCCGCCATCGCCATCGGCGCGATCGCCGGGTTCGTCTGCCACTTCGCGCTGCGGCTGAAGTACCTGCTGCGGCTCGACGACGCGTTGGACGTCCTCGCGGTCCACTTCGTCGGCGGCATGCTCGGCTCGCTGCTGGTCGGCTTCTTCGGCGACAGCGGTGTCAACCCGCTCGGCAAGGACGGACTCTTCTTCGGCGGCGGCGGATCCCTGCTCTGGCACCAGGTCGTCGGCGTGGTCACCGTGGTGGTCTTCTCCTTCGTGCTCAGTTGGGCGATCGCCGCCGGCGTGCAGGCCACGCTCGGGCTGCGGGCCCGCGCCGAGGTGCAGGACAACCTCGACCACGCCCAGCAGGACGCCGACGCGTACCACCTGGGCGGTGTGGCGGGTCTCAACGGCAGCGGCGCGCCCCAGCGTCGGCGCGAACCCGAACGCGGGCGCGACGCGCAACGACCGGCCCGGCCGCCGCAGGACGCCCGACTGGTGACCGCGACGGTCGACCCGACCCTGCTGCCGACCACCCGGGAGCTACGCGACGCGCTGGTCGGCGCCGGCGCCACCGCCATCGTGCTCTTCGACGCCACGGTCTCCACCGCCGAGCCGGCCGCCCGTTCGCTGCCCCGAGGGTTCTGGCAGGACCAGGACCTCGTGGGCCGGGCCCGGGTCGAGGTGGTGGTGGAACGCGCGGCGGTGCCCGCGGTGCTGGACGTGCTGGTCCGCTACGGCGCGGACCGCTCCGAGTGCTTCGTGCAGGACGTTCAGCTCGCGACGGACGTGCGCTGAACAGGTACGCCCCGGCGCGACACCGACCACCGTCACCGGCCGGTACGCAGCAGCAGCGACAGGCTGGCCAGGGCCAGCGTTCCCCAGGCCGGCACCCAGAGCGGCTGTTGCTGTGCCACGGTGCCGAGGCCGCCCCCGGCGGCGTAGCAGGTCAACGCCAGCAGCCCCAGGAAGGTGCCCTGCCGGGCCCGCGATCGGCCGGTGTCCGGTCCGACCAGCCACCGTCCGATGCGTTCACCGAGCTTGGCCACCGTGCCCGACTGGTAGGTGACGGCAGTGGTGATCCCGGCGGTACGGGCAAACAGCGTCGCCAGCGCGCCCATGGCGAGACCGCCGGCGGCGGCCAGCCCGACCCGCGCCGGCCCGCCCTCCCGGCCGTAGTCGAGCAGCACGTTGAGCGCCGTCCAGAGGGCCATGGCGAGCACGGCGCAGGCGAGCCCTCGCGAGGACTGCGACCACCGGCCCGGTGCCGTTCGGACCTGCGAGACGACGCCCGTCCCGACGGCGAACGCGACCAGCGAGGCCGCGGATTCGGGCCAGGCGGCGTGTCTGCCGGCCAGGCCGATGCCCAGCAGGACGGCGTTGCCCGACTGGTTGGCGACGAAGGCCCCGTAGTGCAGGAAGGCGAAGGCGTCGACGAAGCCGGCGGTGCCGGTGGTGAGGGCGAGGACCAGCAGCGGATGGCGGAACTCCCGGTACACGTCCTGGGGGTCCGCGGTGAACGACGGCCGCGCGGATGCCGAGTCGCCCATCGCGTTGCGCACCCTCCGACAGCGGCCCCGGACACGCCAGGCACAACGCACTGTACCGAACCGGTCACGCGGCTCAGCCCGTTTCGCGGCGGCTCGACGGTTTCACGCCTGGTCGGCGCTCTCGCGCCGGGTCGGCCTGGGCGACGCGAACCCGGCCGGGGCGGCGGGCGACGACCCCGGTCGGGCGCAGGTCATAGGGTGGTCCCCGTGGCGACCCTCCTGCTTCTGCGACACGGCCGGACGACAGCGAACGCGGACGGCGGTCTGGCCGGCCGCCAGCCGGTCGAGTTGGACGACACCGGGCGCGCCCAGGCCAGCGCGGTCGGCGAGCGGCTGCGGCAGGTGCCGCTGGCCGCCGTGGTGACCAGCCCGCTGATCCGCTGCCGGCAGACCCTGGAGTTGGCGCTCCCGCAGGCCACCCCGGTCGTCGAGGACGGCCTGATCGAGTGCGACTACGGCAGTTGGGAGGGTCAGCCGCTGAAGAAGCTCGCCAAGGAGCCGCTCTGGCCGGTGGTGCAGCAGCACCCCAGCGCGGCCGTCTTCCCGGGCGGGGAGGCGATGGCGGCGATGGCGGCGCGGGCCGTGGCGGCGGTGCGCTCCTGGGATGCCCGGGTGAACGCCGAACACGGGCCCGAGGCGGTCTGGCTGGCCTGCAGCCACGGCGACGTGATCAAGGCCATCGTGGCGGACGCGCTCGGCGTACACCTGGACGCCTTTCAGCGGATCGTGGCCGACCCGGCGTCGGTGACGGCGATCCGGTTCACGCCGCTGCGTCCGTTTCTGGTGCGTCTCAACGACACCGGCGGCGACCTGACGGCGCTGGTGCCGCCCCCGGCCAAGCGGCGTCGGCGTGCGAGCCGGGTGGCCGACTCGGACGCGGCCGTCGGCGGCGGGGCGGGTGCGTCGCGGTGAGGCGGGTCACCACACCACCCCCGGCCGCTGCGTCAACGCCCGCCACGCCCGGGTGCAGCCCCTGGTACGCCGGGCGCGCCGCCACTGCGGCGATTCGCGTCGGTGGGGTGCGCGGTGCCCAGGCGGGCCGGATAGGGTCGTGGGTATGACCCACCAGGTGCACGCCTTCGAACCGCCGGAGCGGTTCGTCGCCGGGACTGTCGGGCCGCCGGGGGAGCGCACGTTCTTCCTGCAGGCCCGCGGCGGCGGCAGGCTGGTCAGCGTCGCGCTGGAGAAGGTCCAGGTGTCCCTGCTCGCCGAGAAGCTGGAGGAGCTGCTCACCGAGGCGCAGCGTCGCTTCGGGGTGGACCTCCCCGAGCTGGCGCCGGTGATCGGCGACAACGAGCCGCTGGACACTCCGGTCGACGAGGAGTTCCGGGTCGGGACCCTCGGGCTGGCCTTCGACGTGGACACCGCGACCGTGGTGATCGAGGCGATCGCGGCGGGCGAGGTGGAGCCCGAGGTCGAGCTCGGCGACGAGGACGACGACGAAGACGACGAGGACGACGACGAGCCGGACGAGGACCTCGATCGCCTCCGGGTCCGACTCACCCCGCAGGCGACCCGCCAGTTCATCGAGCGGGCCCGGCGAGTGGTCAACGCGGGCCGGCCACCGTGCCCGCTCTGCGGCCAACCGTTGGACCCCGCCGGGCACCTCTGCCCGCGGCACAACGGTTACCACCGGTGACCTCGTCCGGCCTCCAGCCTCGCCAGGACGGCGACGCCGCGCTGCGGCTGCTGCGTGACGGCGTCCTCGACCTGGAGGGTCGGCTGGTCGACGCGTCGAACACGACGCTGCGCGGCATCCTGACCCTGGACGGGATGACCGCCCGCTGCGTCTACAAGCCGGTCCGTGGCGAGCGCCCCCTCTGGGACTTTCCCGACGGCACCCTGGCCGGTCGGGAAGTGTCGGCGTACCTGGTCTCCCGGGCCACCGGGTGGGGCCTGGTGCCGCCCACCGTGCTGCGTGACGGCCCGCTCGGCCCCGGCTCCTGCCAGCTCTGGATCGACGAGCCGGAGGACGCCGAAGCGCTCGTCGGTTTCCTGCCCGCCGGGGAACTGCCGCCGCGCTGGATCCCGATCGCCGCGGCCCGGGACGACGACGGCGCCGCGTACGCCCTGGCCCACGCCGACGACCCACGGCTGGCCCGGCTCGCGGTGCTCGACGCGGTGCTCAACAACGCCGACCGCAAGGGCGGTCACGTGCTCGTCGGCGCCGACGACCGGATCTACGGCGTGGACCACGGGGTGAGCTTCCACGTGGAGGACAAGCTGCGCACGGTGCTCTGGGGTTGGGCCGGCAAGCAGTTGCCCCCGGACGCCGTGGAGATGCTCGACGCGCTGGCCGGGCAGGTCGCCGGGCCGCTCGGCGCGGAGCTGGCCGACCACCTGACGATCAGCGAGGTGGCCGGGGTGGCCGCCCGGGTCGACCGGCTGCGCGAGACCGGCAGCTTCCCGCTGCCACCGGAGGACTGGCCGGCGATGCCCTGGCCACCCATGTGAGCCGCTGTCATCTTGATCACCCGTGGGGTGCTCCGGCGTCGTCGCCGGGCTGGCTAGGCTGATCCCATGGAGTCTTGGGCGGGACACGAGGTGCCACGGCTGCCGGGCAGGGGCGAGCCGCTGGCGTTGTACGACTCGGCGCGGCAGGGTGTCCACCCGAGTGAGCCGGCCGACGCGGGAAGCATGTACGTCTGCGGCATCACCCCGTACGACGCCACCCACCTCGGCCACGCCGCCACCATGATCACGTTCGACCTGGTGCAGCGGATGTGGCGCGACTCCGGCCGCCCGGTGCGCTACGTGCAGAACGTCACCGACATCGACGACCCGCTGCTGGAGCGGGCCACCCGCGACGGCGAGGACTGGGTGGTCCTGGCGATGCGCGAGACGGCGCTGTTCCGGGAGGACATGGAAGCGCTGCGGATCATCCCGCCGGCGCACTACGTGGGCGCCGTCGAGTCCATCCCGGACATCGTCGAGAAGGTCGAGGTGCTGCTCAAGGACGGCGCCGCGTACCGGCTCGACGACGGCACCGGCGACGTCTACTTCGACATCTCCGCCACGCCCCGCTTCGGCTACGAGTCGAACCTGACCCGCGAGCAGATGCTGGAGATCTTCCCGGAGCGCGGCGGCGACCCCGACCGGGCCGGCAAGCGGGACCCACTGGACCCGCTGCTGTGGCGCGGAGCCCGCGAGGGCGAGCCGTCCTGGCCGGGCGGCGAGCTGGGCCCGGGCCGCCCCGGCTGGCACATCGAGTGCGCGGTGATCGCGCTCAACCTGCTCGGCGACCGGATCGACGTGCAGGGCGGCGGCAACGACCTGCTCTTCCCGCACCACGAGGCGTCCGCCGCGCACGCCGAGCGGCTCACCGGTCAGGCGCCGTTCGCCGAGCACTACGTGCACGCCGGGATGATCGGCCTGGACGGCGAGAAGATGTCCAAGTCCCGCGGCAACCTGGTCTTCGTGTCCCGGCTGCGCGCCGACAAGGTCGACCCGATGGCGATCCGGCTGGCGCTGATCTCCGGGCACTACCGCAGCGACCGTACCTGGACCGACGAGCTGCTCGCCGCCGCGTACGAGCGTCTGGACCGTTGGCGGCGGGCCGCCGCCGCGCCCGCCGGGCCGTCCGGGGCTGAGCTGCTGGCCGAGGTACGCGCCCGACTGGCCGACGACCTCGACACCCCCGGCGCGCTGGCGGTGGCCGACCGCTGGGCCGAGGCGGCCCTGGCCGGCGCCACGGACGACCCGGAGGCCCCCGCGCTCTTCGCGAACACGGTGGACGCTCTCCTGGGCATCCGCCTCTAGCCCATCGGCCCCGGCGGCGGACACCCGCGCCGCGCTGTGCCGTGCGCCATGTCGCGGCGGGAGGATGATCGACTCGGTTTTCAGGAAGTCGCGGCGTCCCGACCAGTGCGATGCCCCGACTTCCACAAAGCCGAGTCGATCACCCCAAGACACCCGATCGACCCCGACAAGACGCCGCACAGTTAACCCCGACCGCGTTGATCATGAGGTTGGCGGGCATTTCGATCTCTGCCGGACCCGTCAACCTCATGATCGACCGGGGTGCGCGCGGGGTGCGCGCGGGGTCGCGCGGGGTGCGCGCGGGGTCGCGCGGGGTTGTGGTCCGTGGGGACCGTCAGCCCAGGACCAGGCCGGGGTCGGGTTCTGGGTCGGGGGTCGGGCCCGGGATCTTGTACTCCTCGGTGAGCGTGGTCATCGGGCCGGGCCAGGTCGCCTGGGACACCTCGATCGGCTTCCGGTGCGCGTCGTACGCGATGTGCAGCAGGTGCAGCACGGGGGTGTCGGGTCGGATCTGGAGGATCTCGGCCTCCTCCCGGCTCGGCTGGCGGGCGCTGATCGTGTCGGTGGCCGAGACGTAGCGCCGCCCGGTGGCTTCCTCGGCCTCCTGGTAGAGCGGTCGGCCGAACGCCTCGGTGCGCTCCAGGGAGGTGCCCGCGGTGTCGCGGGGCAGGAACCAGGAGGCGCCCACCTCGACGGGGGAGTCGTCGGTGCGTACGAGGTGCCGGCGGCACAGCAGGCTGGTGCCGTCGGACACGCCGAAGGCGTCGGCCACCTCGGCGGGGGCGGGGGCGGGCCCGACGGAGACGAGCTGCTGCCGGTATCGGGCGGCCAGGTCGGTGTGGTAGCCGCGGAAGCCGCCGTAGCGGCCCCGGGAGAGGCGGTTGAGTCGGCGGCGGGTGCCCCGGACGTACGTACCGGAGCCGGGTTTGGTGATCAGGATGCCCTCGACCCGCAGCTGGTCGACGGCGCGTTGCACGGTCTGCTTGGCGACGCCGAACATCTCGGCGATGGCCGGGATGGACGGCAGCCGCTCGCCCGGCCCCCAGTCGCCGCGGCGGACCTGGGCCTTGAGCTGCGCGGCGATCTGTCGGTGCGGGAACTCGGCGGCCCCGGGGTTGATCTGCACACCCGCCTCCTTGATCACATCTAGGTTCCTAGGATGCCCTAGCGGGTGTGACGGCGCCACCCCGGACACGCCAAAACGGGCCCCCGGACCACAAAGGTCCGAAGGCCCGCAGGGGAGCGGCGGCTACCAGGAACCGGCGGTGGGGCCGGCGGAACCGCCCCGGCGGCGCAGGTACTTCTCGAACTCCTGGGCGATCTCGTCACCGGTCAACGGGGTGATGCCCTCGTCGCCGACCCGTTCCTCCAGCTCGCGGACGTACTCGCCCAACTCGGCGTCCTGCTCGGCGGCGCTGCGCACCCGCTGCTCCCACTCGGCGGACTCCTCGGCCAGGTCGGCCATCGGCACCGGCAGGTCGACGACCTCCTCGACCCGGTGCAGCAGGGCGAGGGTGGCTTTCGGGCAGGGCGGGTTGTTGGCGTAGTGCGGCACGTGCACCCAGAACGAGACGGCGTCCACCTCGGCGCGGGTGCACGCGTCGTGCAGCACGCCGACGATGCCGGTCGGGCCGTCGTACCGGGTGGGGGTGAGCTGGTAGCGCTCGGCGGCCTGCGCGTCCGAGGCGCTGCCGCTGATCGGCAACGGCCGAGTGTATGGAACGTCGGCCAGCAACGCGCCGAGCAGCACCACCCGTTCCACCTCCAGGCTGTGGCAGATCTCCAGCACCTGCTCGCAGAACGTCCGCCAGCGCATGCTCGGCTCGATGCCGCGGATCAGCACCACGTCGCGGTCGGTGCCCTCCGGGCTGGCCACCATGAACCGGGTCGTCGGCCACTCCACCCGCCGGGTCTCCCCGTCGGCCATGGTGATGGTGGGCCGGCTGACCTGGAAGTCGTAGAAGTCCTCCGGATCCAACTCGGCGATCTGCCGGGCGTTCCAGACCTGCTCCAGGTGCTCGACAGCGGCGGTGGACGCGTCGGCGGCGTCGTTCCAGCCCTCGAACGCGGCGATCGCCACGGGGGACCGCAGCACCGGCAGTCCGTCGAACTCGGTCACGCCGTCACCTCACCCTGCTCGTCGCGGCTGGCGCCGGGACCGCGCCCGGTCGTCATGCCGTGGTGCACGGTGGCGTCCCTGTTGTCCTTCACGTCCGTCAGCCTACGTGCAGGGCGGGGGCACGGCCCGTCGGCCGCGCCGGTCGGCCGCTCCGACAGCAGGTCATACCCGAACGAACCAGACAGGGTGATCCCCGTGACACAATAGGGGATCGCTCGAGGATGGTCGTGGAGTCCGGCCGAATCGCACTAACCTGAACGGGTGCGGACTTCATTGATGGATGTGCTGGCTGAGCGGGTTCTCATCGCCGACGGTGCGATGGGCACGATGCTCCAGGCCGCGGACCTCACGCTCGACGACTTCGACGGGCTCGAGGGGTGCAACGAGATCCTCAACGTCACCCGCCCGGACGTGGTGCGCGGGGTGCACGACGCCTACCTGGCCGCCGGTGCGGACTGCGTGGAGACCAACACCTTCGGCGCCAACCTCGCCAACCTCGCCGAGTACGACATCCCGCAGCGCATCCGCGAGTTGTCCGAGGCGGGCGCGCGGATCGCCCGGGAGGCCGCCGACGCGGCCAGCACCCCGCAGCGGCCCCGGTTCGTGCTCGGCTCGATCGGGCCGGGCACCAAGCTGCCCACCCTCGGGCACGCCGACTACTCGACCCTGCGCGACGCCTACCAGGAGAACGCCGCCGGTCTGATCGCTGGCGGCGCGGACGCGCTGATCATCGAGACCTGCCAGGACCTGCTCCAGGTCAAGGCGGCGGTGGTCGGGTCGAAGCGGGCGATGGCCGAGCTGGGCCAGTCGGTGCCGATCATCTGTCACGTCGCCGTGGAGACCACCGGCACGATGCTGGTCGGCAGCGAGATCGGTGCGGCCCTGGCCGCGATCGAACCGCTGGGCGTGGACCTGATCGGGCTCAACTGCTCGACCGGCCCGGCCGAGATGAGCGAGCACCTGCGGTACCTGTCGCAGCACTCCCGCATCCCGCTGTCGGTGATGCCGAACGCCGGCCTGCCGGTGTTGACCGCCGACGGGGCGTACTTCCCGCTGACTCCCGTGGAGCTGGCCGAGGCCCTGGAGCGGTTCGTCACCGAGTACGGCGTGGGGCTTGTCGGCGGCTGCTGCGGCACCACCCCGGAGCACATCCAGGTGCTGTCCGAGCGGCTGCACGGCGTGACCGCCCCGGCCCGCGAGCCCCGACACGAGGCGGGTGTGTCCTCGGTGTACCACCCGGTGCCGTTCGCCCAGGACGCGTCGGTGCTGATGGTGGGGGAGCGGACCAACGCCAACGGCTCGAAGGCGTTCCGGGAGGCGATGCTCGCCGGTGACTGGCGGGCCTGTGTGGAGATCGCCCGCAGCCAGGCGCGCGACGGCTCGCACCTGCTCGACCTCTGCGTGGACTACGTCGGCCGTGACGGCACCCAGGACATGCGGGAGCTGGCCGGCCGGTTCGCCACCGCGTCGACCCTGCCGATCATGTTGGACTCCACCGAGCCGGCGGTCGTCGAGGCCGGGCTGGAGATGCTCGGCGGCCGCTGTGTGGTCAACTCGGTGAACTTCGAGGACGGCGACGGCCCCGAGTCCCGGTACGCGCGGGTGATGCCGATCGTCCGTGAGCACGGCGCGGCGGTGGTGGCGCTGCTCATCGACGAGGAGGGCCAGGCCCGTACCCAGGAGTGGAAGGTCCGGGTCGCGGCCCGGTTGATCGACGACCTGACCGGCCGGTGGGGGATGGACCGCTCCGACATCCTAATCGACGCGCTGACCTTCCCGATCGCCACCGGGCAGGAGGAGACCCGCCGCGACGGCCTCGAGACGATCGAGGCGATCCGCGAGATCGCCCGCCGCTACCCGGGCGTCAACTTCACCCTGGGCATCTCGAACATCTCCTTCGGCCTCAACCCGGCGGCCCGGCAGGTGCTCAACTCGGTGTTCCTGCACGAGTGCGTGCAGGCCGGCCTGACCTCGGCGATCGTGCACGCCAGCAAGATCCTGCCGATGTCGAAGATCCCCGACGAGCAGCGCGAGGTCGCCCTGGACCTGGTCTACGACCGGCGCCGCGAGGGGTACGACCCGGTGCAGCGGTTCCTGGAGCTCTTCGAGGGCGTCGACGTGACCAGCGCCCGGGCCAGCCGGGCCCAGGAGTTGGCCGCGCTGCCGCTGGACGAACGGCTCAAGCGGCGGATCATCGACGGTGAGCGCAACGGCCTGGAGGCCGACCTGGACGACGCGATGGCCGGCGGCCGGTCCCCGCTGTCGATCATCAACGACATCCTGCTGGACGGCATGAAGGTGGTCGGTGAGCTGTTCGGCTCCGGCCAGATGCAGCTGCCGTTCGTGCTCCAGTCCGCCGAGGTGATGAAGACCGCGGTGGCCTACCTGGAACCGCACATGGAGACCGCGGAGGACGGCGGCAAGGGCCGCATCGTGCTCGCCACAGTGCGCGGCGACGTGCACGACATCGGCAAGAACCTGGTCGACATCATCCTGTCCAACAACGGCTACGAGGTGGTGAACATCGGCATCAAGCAGCCGATCAGCGCCATCCTGGATGCCGCCGAGCAGCACCGCGCCGACGCGATCGGCATGTCCGGGCTGCTGGTGAAGAGCACCGTCATCATGAAGGAGAACCTGGCCGAGATGGCCACCCGCGGGGTCGCCGAGCGGTGGCCCGTCCTGCTGGGTGGGGCGGCGCTGACCCGCGCGTACGTCGAGGACGACCTGCGCGCGATGTTCCCCGGGCAGGTGCACTACGCGCGGGACGCGTTCGAGGGTCTGTCCCTGATGGACAGGGTGATGACCGCCAAGCGTGGCGGCGCGCCGGTGATCGACCCCGAGCGGGAGGCGGCCCTCGCGGCCCGGCGGGCGCGCCGGGAACGGCAGCGCTCGGTGGTCAGCACGTCGCTGCCGGAGCTGCACGACTCCTCGGTCCGCTCCGACGTCGCCGCCGACGTGGCGGTGCCCACCCCGCCGTTCTTCGGCACCCGGGTGGTCAAGGGCGTGCCGATGGCCGACTACGCGGCACTGCTCGACGAGCGGGCCACCTTCTCCGGGCAGTGGGGCCTGCGCGGCGCCCGGGGCGGCAGCGGACCCTCCTACGAGGAGCTTGTCGAGACCGAGGGCCGCCCGCGCCTGCGGTACTGGCTGGACCGGTTGATCGCCGACCAGGTCCTTGAGGCAGCCGTGGTGTACGGCTACTTCCCGGCGTACTCCGAAGGCAATGACCTGGTGGTGCTCGACGAGAACGGGCACGCGGAGCGCGCCCGGTTCTCGTTCCCCCGGCAGCGGCAGGAGCGGCGGCTCTGCCTGGCGGACTTCTTCAAGCCCCGGGGCGAGCAGCTCGATGTGGTCGCGTTGCAACTGGTCACCGTGGGTCAGCCGGTCAGCGAGTACGCGGCGAAGCTGTTCGCCCGCAACGAGTACCGCGACTACCTGGAGGTGCACGGGCTCTCCGTGCAGCTCACCGAGGCGCTCGCCGAATACTGGCACCAGCGCATCCGCGCCGAGATGACCCTGCCCGACGGCCGCCCGCTGGGGCACGACGACCCGGCGGACCTGGCCGGCATCCTGCACAACGACTACCGGGGTTGCCGGTACGCGTTCGGCTACCCGGCCTGCCCGGACCTGGAGGACCGGGCGAAGATCATGGACCTGCTCGGGGCGGACCGGATCGGGGTCGAGCTGTCCGAGGAGTTCCAGCTGATGCCGGAGCAGGCCACCGACGCGATCGTCGTCCACCACCCGGAGGCCAACTACTTCAACGCCAAATAACGGCGCAAGTGCCCTGACCTGCATGTGAGCTCGTCCGAACGGCGGCTGAGTCATGATCATGCCGCGGTCAGATGTGCTAGTCCGTTTGCCGCGATCGATGCTGCTCGCACCACGGCAGCTGAGGCAAGGCCCTAGCATCGGCCCCATGATCGAGGACTTCGCGGGTCGGCTCCTGCGCGACATGGCCGGCCTCGACCCGTGCACAGCGGTCGTCGAGGCCGGCGAGCAGGATGTCGACGGGCTTACCGACTACAGCCCGGAGGGCCACCAGGCCCGCGCCGACCTCGCGGCCCGCGCCCTGCACGAACTCGAGACCGTGGGTGACGCACTGCCGGCCGCGACCGCGCTGCACGCCCACCTCGCCGAACGGCTGAGTGCGCGGATCGCCGTGCATGACGCCGGGGAGGACCTGCGCGAACTGCACGCGGCGGCCACCGGTCCGCTCCAGCTCATCCGCCAGGCCGTCGAGGCTGCGGTTCCGGGCCACGGCGCCGAGGGCGCGGCCTTCGAGGAGGGTTGGGCTCGTGTCTGCGCACGCCTGGCCGCGATTCCCACGGCCCTGGACGGGTACGCCCGCAGCCTCCTGCTTTCTGCGGAGCGCGGCAATGTGCCGGCCCGGCGTCAGGTGGAGCTCGTCACGCAGCGCTGTCGCACCTGGATCGACGACGATGTCGCCTTGGTGGATCGCTACGGCGATGGGCGTCAGCGGGCGTCGTTGCAGGCCGCAGCGACGGGCGCGCGAGCGGCGTACCAGAGACTGGCCGAGATGCTGACCGCAGACCTGGCACCACGGGCCGTTGAGGAGGAGGCGTTCGGTCAGCAGCGGTACGCACTCTGGGTGCGTACCTTCCTCGCGGCCCGCCCTGATCTGCGCGAGTTGTACGACTGGGGCTGGGACGAGTTCCGAGCGACAGAGGCAGAACTGATCGCGGAAGCGAAGGCCCTGGGCGGGAGCGTGCCCGAGGTGCTCGCCTGGCTCGCCAGCCCCGACGCGCCTGGCACGCTGCACAGCAGGGAGGCATTCGGCGGGTGGTTGCAGGAGCTGTTGGAGGCCACCACCGAGCGACTGGACGGCGTACATTTTGACATTCCCGCCCCGCTGCGGCGCATCGAGTCGCGGTTGACCACGTCGTCCGGTATTGCCTACATCGGGCCGTCGCGGGACGTGGCGCGGCCGGGCCGGGTCTGGTGGTCCGTCCTCGAGGACGCGACGAGTTTCCCCACCTGGTACGCGTACAGCACCGCCTATCACGAGGGCGTTCCCGGGCACCACCTCCACCTCGGCTCCGAGGTCTGCCGGGGAGGCCTCGGACAGCGGCTGAACCTGCTCGGCGGCCTTGCCGGCAGCCAGGAGGGCTGGGCCCTGTACGCCGAGCGGTTCATGGACGAGCTCGGGCTCTACGACCAGCCGGGTGCTCGACTGGGCTATCTGTACATGCAGCTCCTGCGGGCGGCACGGGTCGTGCTCGACATCGGTCTGCACCTGCGGCTGCCGGTGCCGTCTGGTGACGGAGCAGTGTGGACGCCGGATGCTGCGCTGCAGCTGCTGCGGGACCGCTGTCATCAGGGGCCGTACGCGTCCGCCGAGCTTGCGCGTTACCTGGGCCGGCCAGGGCAGGCGCTGGCTTACAAGGTGGGTGAGCGCGTGTGGCTGGCAGGCCGCTCGTCCTTCCCCGGCGACCGGCGCGCATTCCATCGCTACGCGCTGGGGCTGGGTTCGCTGGGGCTGGACCAGTTGACGGCGGCCCTTGAGGTTGGCCGCGCGCCGTAGGGCGATCGCCAGGGGTGGTCAGGTGGTGTGCACGCCGCGCGCTCTGGCATTGTGATAGGTACCTTGCCATGACAAGGTAGTGGTATGCAGCCCGATCCGAAGCTCATTGCGTTGCGGCGCGGCCTGCTCGAACCACTCGTCCTGGCTGCCGTCGAGTCCCAGCAGCGGTACGCGGCCGAGATCCTCGCCGCTCTACAGCAGGCAGGTTTTCCCGCCCAGGAGGGCACGCTGTATCCGCTGCTGAGCAAACTCCGTCGAGACGGGCTCGTGCACCACGAGTGGCGTGAGTCGCCGTCCGGGCCACCCCGGAAGTACTTCTCCCTCACGGATGCCGGCAGGGGGCAGCTCACCGCGTTCCGCGACTACTGGGGCGAACTGACCCTCATGATCAACACGATTGGACGATGATTCATGAACGAGTCGGTATCCATCCGCCTCACCGGGCATGTCACGGCCTTCCCCGGCTACCCCCGACGCGCGCGACGCCCTGCGGCAGTACCTCGACGACGCGCGACGCGCGCTGCGCACCGACCCGGACGCTGACGAGATCGTCCGAGACCTCGAATCAGCGATCGGCGACCGGCTGAGCGCTCGCACGGCCTCGGGCGACGACGCGGTGACCGGTGCCCGGATGACGGCGATCCTGGCCGAGCTGGGGCCGGTGAGCCCGGCACGCCCCGCGCCGCCGTCCGCCCAGGGGAGGTCGCGTGGCCGGTTCTGGTGTCGGATCAACGAGGGCAAGTGGTTCGGCGGCATCTGTCTCGGCGTCGCGGCGTACGGCGAGTTCGCTGTCGACTGGGTACGAACCGTCGTGCTGCTGCTGACCCTGGTCACCGGCGGGCTGCTCGGCGTGGCGTACCTGGTCCTGCTGCTCGTGCTGCCCGTCGTCCCGACGGTCGCCGACTATGAGCGCCAACGGGACGCACCGCGATACCCGTGAACCGACAGCGCACAGCCGGAAGGGACAGTCCCGCCCGGGCATGCGGCGCCGGCCCTTCAGGTGCGACGCTGCCGGGATGCGACAGGTCACAGTGCTCGGAAGTTGCGGTGGCTTCCCCGAACCCGGCCGCGCCTGCAGCGGTTTCGCCGTGGACTGGGACGGCTACCGCTTGGTGCTGGACCTGGGCTATGCCACGCTGCCGCGGCTGCTCGGACACTGGCCGGACGGCGTGCTGGACGCTGTCGTCGTCACCCACGAGCACCCGGATCACTGCGTCGACCTGCACGGTCTGTTCAGGATGCGGTTCTACGGTCAACCCGGGGGACCACGGCTGCCGTTGTTCTGCCCGCCCGGCGTGCTCGACCGGCTCAGCGGCTTGGAGCCCGATGTCGATCTACAGGCGGTCTTCGACCTGCACCCGTTACCCGGCGGGTACCGGGTCGGGCCGTTCGACCTGACCGGGCTGTCTCTCCCGCACTTCGTGCCCAACGCCGGCGTCCGGATCGCGGCCGACGGGATTGTCCTGGCCTACTCCGGGGACACCGGGCCGACTCCCGCGCTGGCCGAGCTGGGACGTGACGCTGACCTGTTCATCGTCGAGGCGACGGACCGCGACGGCGAGACGAGCCGTCCCACCCGAAACCTGTTGACCTCCACCGAGGCTGGTCGGTGGGCTCGTCGGGCGGGCGCCCGCCGCCTGGTGCTCACCCACTTCTGGCCGGGCAACGACCGGGAGGTGGCGGTGGCGGCCGCGCAGGTGGAGTTCGGCAGTGCCGTTATGGCGGCTGAGGAAGGGCTCACGCTGATGCTCGGGACGCCAGACAGCGGATGCGCCTGTCGCCGCTGCGGCTGATCAGCCCCGTTTGTCGCTTGAAGGTCAAGGGGTCGCCGGGCCACACGGGCACCGGCAAGATGGTGGCGTGGAGACTGAGCCCGTCACAGCTGGCCGGGCGGTGTTCGTGGACGGGCTGGAGGGCTTGCCTGGCAGCTCGGGCGGCTGTCGCCTTGCCCTGACGTTGGCATGTCCGGTTCTTCTTCGTGCCGCTGACGTCTGGTGGGTTGAGGATGATGTGCTGTACGTCCGGCGCGGTGACGCCCCGGCGGTGGCGCATCGGGGTGGCCTCGAATGGCGTCGGCACTGGTAGCGCGCAGGGGCCTGGTTCCCGCTACGGTGTCGCTGTGTCTCGATTCAGCATGATGGCCCGCGTCGACATCCCCAGCGAGGTGGCCGACGCCGAAGCCTGGATCGCGCGATATCGCGAGTCGTTGACCTCAATCGCGGAGAGCGGCTGCGGCTGCTGCGTACGTGCGTGGCAGATCGAGGGACCGCAAGAGTTGGTCGACACGATCCCGCTGGTGCTCACGGCCTCGACGGAGTGGGACCGGGACTAGTCACCGCGGGGCCGCAGCTCGGCCAAGGGCCTCAGGTTTGCGGCGTACTGGTCGACGTCGAACGTCAACGTGCCACGATCTCCAACGTCGGGCAGCTGGCGACCGACGTCGGTCCACTGCACTTGCCGCTCCCTCGCAGCAGCCGGGCAGACAGCACGCCGCAGCCCCCAGTTCCGCAACTGGGGCAGGATGTTAGAGCCCTGGGATGCCGTAATCGGGGGTGTCACGCTCACGGTTCGGTGGATCGTGCTTCTCTCCGTGCTCATCGGACGGCATCATTCTATCTATTTCTTCTATGAGTTCTTGGTAGGACGGGCGTTCCGTCGGCTCTCTGCCCGCTGGTTCCGGTGCGTGCGCGCGGTCTTTCTCGGGTTGCGCGATTGACCGTTGACGTGGAGAGTCGCCGTCGGATCGTTTCGGTGGTCGCGGCGCTGGCGGGACATGTCGTGGCTGGGCGGGTCTTGTCCACTGTCGTCCGCTGATGTCCGGGCCTCGCTTCCTGCGCGATTCGTTCCACGCCGAGGGCATGATCGACAGGATCATCTCGATCAGGCGCAGGATGTGCGCGAGCAGCGCAGGGGTTTCCACATCACGTCCGTTCCTCCTCGCCTCTTCGGTTTGGAGGTGATAAATATGATAAGTTACGAAAATTGCTGCCAGGCTCATCAGAAGGCCGCCCGCGGTGCCTGCCAGGGCTATCCAGTCGGATATCTGCATGGATCGATTCTGCACGCCGGCCGCAACTGCCGATCTTGCGGTATCTCCCTGGTCGACAGCCCGGTTGCTGTGGCACACCAGATGCGGTGACCGCACGTCACCCGGCGAGCGTGCCGTCCGCATTCATGATCTGGTCCCGTACCAGCGGTGCGACAGCCGCGACGCGGCAGACGGTCTGCTCTGAATGTCGAAGACCGCCGGGTGGCTCCGTCCTCGGGGAGGATGCGGTCATCGTGATCGCAGCAGAGCAGGGAGATCCGGCATGGCGATCCAGCGGATGGACAACGTCCTCATCGTGGTCGAGGACCTTGACGCGGTCATCGCGTTCTTCGTCGAACTCGGCATGGAGGTGGAGGGGCGGGGGCCGGTCGAGGGGCGGTGGGTGGAGCGGGTCATCGGGATCGACGACGTCCGGCAGGAGGTGGCGATGCTGCGGACCCCGGACGGCCACGGCAAGGTCGAGTTGGCGATGTTCCACCGACCAGCGGCGATCATCACGGCACCGAGGGACGCGCCGGCGAACACGCTGGGCATTCGGCGGATCATGTTCGCCGTCGACGACATCGAGGACGTGGTCGCCCGGCTGCGCGGCCACGGCGCCGAACTGGTCGGCGAGGTGGAGCGGTACGAGGACATCTTCCGGCTCTGCTACGTCCGCGGCCCCGAGGGCATCGTCGTCGGCCTGGCCGAACAGCTCCGCTGACGCCGCCGCCGGTCGGTCCCACCCGCACCACTTCACTGTTGTCGGGGCCTCGCGAGCGGCGCAGACCACTACATCAGTGAAGTAGTGCGGCCCTTGGCGACGCCACGCCACCGCCGACGGCGGGCTCAGGAGATCAGGGTGCCGCCGTCCACCGTCACCACGGTCCCGGTGGCGTAGGTCGCCCGCAGGAGGTAGACGAACGCCTCGGCGACCTCCTCGGGCTCACCCACCCGACCGAGCGGAAGGGACTCGCTGAGCTGCGCGTACATCTGCTCTCGGGTTTCTTCGGGCAGGGAGTCCCACAGCGGTGAGCGGATCACGCCGGCGGAGACGGCGTTGACCCGGATCGGGGCGAGTTCGACGGCGAGCGCGCGGACCAGCGCGTCGATCGCCCCGGTGATGCTGGCCGCTACCGACCAGCCGGCGTTGGGCCGGTGGTTGGCGGTGCCGGTGGTGAGGGTGATCGACCCGCCGGGGCGCAGGTGCGGCAGTGCCGCGTTGACCGCCGACAGGGAGCCGAAGTAGCGCAGGTCGAAGGCGGTCCGGGCGGCGTCGAGGTCGAGGGCGTCGACGGCCATCAGCGCGAGGGGTTCCCCGGCGGTGTAGACGAGGTGGTCGAACGAGCCGAGGTCGCGGAACAGCCGGGACACGGCACCCGGATCGGTGAGGTTGGCGACGTACCCCTGGGTGGTGGTCGGCAGGGTCGTCAGGGCGCGGTCCACGCTGCGCTGGTTGCTGGAGGCGACCACGACCTGGGCGCCCTCGCGGGCGGCGCGGGCGGCGGTGGCGAGGCCGATCCCCGAGGTTCCGCCGAGTACGACGACGCGCTTGTCGATGAGGGTCATGATCGTGTCCTTCCGGGTCGGGTGATGGAGACGGCTACCACCGTGCTCCGCCGGGAACGTCCGCGTCCAAGACCTCTTTCACCTCCTGTGATGCCCGTTGGGCATCACTCCACTCATACCCGTCGGGTATCGTGGAACCGCCCGGAGCGGCAACCGGACGGGGGCGCTGTGGACGTCGATCTGCGCAAGCTCCGCTACTTCGTGGCGGTCGCGGAGGAGCTGCACTTCGGTCGGGCCGCCGCCCGGCTGCACATCGCCCAGCCGGTCCTGTCACGGCAGATCCGGGCGTTCGAGCACGAACTGCGCGCCGAGCTCTTCGTTCGGGACCGCCGCTCCACGGTGCTGACCGAGGCCGGTCGGCAGCTGCTGACCGACGCCCGTGCGCTGCTCGCCTCGGCGGAGGCCCTACGGCGGCGGGTGCAGCGGGCCGCCCACGGCAGGCCGACGTTCACCATCGCGTTCATGCCCGGCCTGCTCGTCACCGCCGACGCCCGCGCCATCGGCCAGCGACACCCCGACCTGGCCGTCAACGTCGTCCGGACCTCCTTCGACGACCAGGCCGACATCGTCCGTGACGGGCGCGCGGACGTCAGTTACGTCCGGCTTCCGGTCGACCAGCGCGGCCTGCGCCTGCGGCCACTGTTCAGCGAACCCCGCGTCGTCGTCCTGCCCACCGATCACCGGCTGGCCGGCAAGGAGTCGGTCGACCTCGCCGAGCTGGCCGGGGAACGGCTGTTGCAGGACCCGGACGCGGTGCCGGAGTGGCGGGACCTGCCGAACCGTCCCATCGACAGCGACCCTCGCCCTCGGCCCGCGCTGAACTCCGTCGAGGAGAAGCTGGAGCATGTCGCCGCGTACGCCGGGACGGTGATCCTGCCGCTGTCGACGGCGACGTTCTACACCAGACCGGACGTCGTTCACGTGCCCGTCGCCGACCTCGGCCCCAACCAGGTGTGCCTGGCCTGGGCCGAGGACAACCGGTCACCGCTGGTGCACGAGTTCGTCGACCTCGCGGCGCCACCACCGGGTGATCGGTGCCAAGGAGGGTCAGGCGCTCCGGAAGGTCTCGCGTAGCGCCGGGTCCAGCGGGCGGCCACTCGTCGGCTCGATGAACAGGTCGGCGAGCAGGAGATCGCCCAGGTAGGTCGGGTTCACCCCGGACTCCTTGCGGCCGAGGGCCTGCGCCGCACCGCCGAGTCGCAGGGCGGCCCGCGCCGCGCCGGCCGGCAGGCGGCCGACCCGGCGGGGCCGGCCGACCGCCGCGGCGATGCGCGCGAGCATGTCGTGCCAGCTGAGGTTCTCGTCGGCGACCGGGAGGTCGGCGCCGCTGGCCTGCTCCAGGGCGTCGACGGCGACCTCGGCCACGCTGCGCGCGGAGGCCGCGGCGCTGCCGCCGACCGGGGCGACCAGCGGGGTACGCGAGCGCGCCCACCGGTCCAGCGGACCGGCCCAGTTGGGCAGCCGGTCGCCGGCCCGACCGAAGACGAAAGGCAGTTCGAGGACGGCGACCGGCAGGCCCTCGCCGGCGGCGGCCCGCCCCTCCCGGGCCTGCTCCAGGCGACACCGGATGTACGTGTGCCGCTCGGCCAGGCGCCACTGGGGGTGGAGCCGGTCGAAGTAGGTGTAGTAGGAGCCCATCACCACGCCCCGGGTGAGACCTTCCAGGCGGGCGGCGGTGAACAGGCGTACCACCGGGTCGACGTTGTCGCGGCGGAACTCCGGATAGATTGGCTTGGGCAGCGGCCGTTGCTCGTCGGTGCGGGTGGCGTACACGACACCGTCGTGACCGGCGAGCACCTGCCGCAGGTCCTCGATCGAGGCGGACCCGACATCGAGCAGATGGTCGACGCCCGGCTGGGCGGTACGCGCCACAGTTGTCGCGGCGTGGCCACGCTCCCGCAGGACGTCCACCACGTGAGCGCCGATCAGGCCGCTGCCACCCACCACGAGAATGCGCACGGTGCATCGTCCACTCTGGAACCCACTCCTTGTCAAGCGTCTGCCGCTGCGGCGGCGGCAGCCGACGGGCTGCTCCGGCGCGGGTCGACAACCGGTGAGGATGCCGTCCACACCCCGACATTCGCCTAGATTCGAGGGTGCGGGACACCATCACTGGCGAAACGGGGTTGAGGATGCCGGATCCGCGCGCTTTCTGGCTGGACGAGCAGTTCGACCGCGAGCACGGCGTCGAGGGGCGCGGCCGGTACGAGGCCGAGGTGCTGCGGCGGATCGACGACTTCGCCGACACCTGGGGCGACTTCGCGCCGGTGGCGTTCGCGGTGACGGCCTGGCGGCTGGCCACCGAGCTGTCGCCGGGCTTCGTCCGCTGGCACCGGCGGATCATCTCGGCGACCTGCGCCCGCAGCCCCTGGGACGGCAGCCTGGTCTGTGCGGTGACGGTGGCCTCCCGCTGGCCGGCCGAGCTGACCTGGACCAAGCAGTGGCAGCGCGACCGTGGTTGGCAGGACTGGCCCCAGATGTTCGGCCAGTTCACCACACCCACCGAGCAGGACCAGACGCGCCGCCCGCACCTGCGCGCGCTGCTGCAGGTGGAGGCGCCGGTCCCACTCGACGATCTGCCGCCGACGCCCGACGGTCCGGACGACGACGTCGCCGCGGCGGCACGCCGGGCCGTGGTGGTGCTGGCCCGGGAACTCAACGACCTCCTCGCGCCGATGATCGGGCAGCTCGACGCCGGAGTGCCGGCGGACTCCTGAGATGCCCGTCGGGCGGTAGGTTCGTCGGCGTGGATCTGGACGACATCGCTGCCCGGCTCGGCGTGCCCGTCGAGGAGGTCGACCGCGTGCACCGGCTCGCCGGTGACGGGCCGTCCGCCCCGTTGCCGCCGAAGGCGGACGCGGCCCCGATCCTCGACCGGCTCGCCGTGCCGCCGGACGACGCCGCCGAGATCATGGCGGGCTGGCCGGAGCCGGGCTCACCGCTGTGGACGGCGGAGCTGCGCTGGCTGCTCGACCGTTCGATCGCCGCGGTCCGCGCCGACCTCGGGGGCTACGATTGGCTGCCGCCCGGCCCGGAGCTGCCGCGTGAGCGGGGGCCCGCCTGGCGGTACCTCTACGTGTACGCGTACCTGGCCCTGGTCGACGTGGTGCGGGGGTACCACAGCGACCACGGCGTCCCCGATGCCGTGTCCTGGGTGACCCTCGCCGACCTGGGCCGCAACCTCGCCGTCGACCGACGGATGCGCGGTGACGGCTGGCCGGTCATGCAGAGCTGGCTGACGCTGCACTCGCGCGGTGGCCTCTACGAGCTGGGCCGGCTGCAGTACCAGCGCGGCGACGGCGCCCTCGGCCTGCACGTCCCCGAATCGGGGCCGTTGACCCCGCAGGCGGTGACGGCGTCGCTGGACGAGGCCCGCGCGTTCTTCCCCCGGCACTTTCCCGACGAGCGCTACACGGTGTTCTCCTGCGGATCGTGGCTGCTCGACCCGCAGCTGCGGGAGTACCTTCCGGAGGACTCCAACATCCTGCGGTTCCAGCGCCGGTTCGAGCTGGAACCCCACCAGGAGTCGGAGGGGCCGGACGCCGACATCGAGATGCTGCGGTTCGGGTTCCGCACCCTGATCACGCCGCTGGACGAGCTGCCGCGCCGCACCGTGCTCCAGCGCGCGATCATCGACCACCTGCGGGACGGCGGCCACTGGCACTGGCGTCGCGGCCACTTCCCGATCTAGACGGCCGGGTTCCACCACGTCCCGTTGGCGGTCGCGTGGGCCGCCGGTTCGATGACCTCCCACGCCTCCACGATGGCCCCGTCGGCGATCCGCAGGACGTCGACCACGACGATCTCCGGCCCCGCGTCGGGTAGGCGGCGTCGCGAGTGCACCACGACGTGGTCACCGTCGGCCAGCAGGTGCAGGATGTCGACCCGCATGCCGGCGGTCGGGCCCAGCGCGGCGCGGACGGCGGCGAGCCACTGCGTCCTGGTCGAGGTCGTCGAATCCGACCGGTGGTGGATGAAGTCCTCGCTCAGGAACGAGGCGAGCGTGTCGACGTCGCCCGTGTCGACCAGCCCTGCCAACGCGCGTGCGACGATGCTCTTGTTCTCGGTGGTCATGGGCGCAAGTGTTTCCCCGGCCCGGGTGGTTGTCGATGACATCGCACTTCATGGCGTCCGCACCGACGATGAGTAGGCTCATGATCGTGTATGCGGTCGGGGAACTCCTACGGCAGTGGCGCAAGCGCCGGGGGCTCAGCCAACTCGACCTGGCGATCGCCGCGGATGTCTCGGCCCGGCACGTCAGTCTGGTCGAGACCGGCAAGTCCACGCCGAGCGCCGACATGATCCTGCGGCTCGCCGACCAGCTGCACGTGCCGCTGCGTGATCGCAACCAGTTGCTGCTCGCCGCCGGCTTCGCACCCCGGTACGCGCAGCGTCCGCTCGACGACATCGCCCTGTCCGGTGCCCTCGACGCGGTCCGCCGGGTGCTGCGGGCGCACGAGCCGTATCCGGCGCTGGTCTTCGACCGCCGGTGGAACATCGTGCTGACCAACAGTGCTGTGGACCCGTTCTTCGCGTACGTGGCCCCCGACCTGTTGCGGCCACCGGTGAACCTGATCCGGCTGGGCCTGGACCCGCGCGGGCTGGCCCGCCTGGTGGTCAACCTGGCCGACGTGCGGGCGGTGTTCCGCAGCCGGATCTCGCGTCAGCTCGCCGCCGCTCCCGACGCGGAACTGGCGGCGCTCTACCACGAACTGCTGGCTCCGCTGCCGGAGGAGCCGACGGGTCAACGGGTCGACGCCGACGTGGTGCTCCCGATGATCCTGCGGATCAACGGGCGCGAGCTGCGGCTGTTCTCGACCATCACCACGTTCGGCACGCCGACGGACATCACGATCGAGGAGATCGCTGTGGAGTCCTACTACCCGGCGGACGCGCAGAGCGCCGCCTACTTCACACGGTAGGGCCCGACCTGGTCGGTCACCAGGCCGGGCCCCACCGTGCACTCACCCCCCGGTCAGCCGGTGGTCAGGGTGAATTTCTCCCAGGCCCCGACCGACGTACGGTTGGCGATCAGGGATCCGGCCCCGGCGTTCTCGGCGCACACGATCTGGTTGTTGACAGTGGCCCGCAGACCCACCGTCCCATCCGAGTTGGTGATGAGCTGGAAGGTCTCCCACGACCCGACCGCCGTGGCGTTGGCGACCAACGCTCCGGCGCCGGCGTTCGTGGCCGACACGAAGAGCCCGTTGGCGCGTGACCGCAGCGCGATGTTGCCGTTGCCGGCGTCCACCCGGTCGAACTGCTCGGTGCTGCCGACGCTGGCCTTGTTGGCGATCAGCGCGGTGGAGCCGACCGCCGACACGTACTGGCTGTTGATCTGTGCCCGCAGCGTGGTCACCGGCGTGCTGCCACCGGTGCCGGTGGTGAAGGTGAACGCGTCCACGTCGAACAGGTAGCCGGACCCGCCCTTGAACACCAGGTACAGCGTCGTCGACGCGCTGGGCGGGTTGCTGATCGTGCCGGACGCCTCGACGAACGTCTCCCAGTTGCCGGTCACCGGCACCGAGACGGTGCCCAGCAGCGTGCCGGTGGCCGACCCGGCCCGTACCTCGATGGTGCCGCCGGCACCGGCCGACGACGCCCGCACGGTGATGCGGTTCGCGTTGGTCAGGTTGTACGGCTGGTACGAGATCCAGTCGTTGTTCTCGATGAACCCGGCCGTGCGGCCACCCTCGGCGTTGGTGTGGTCGGTGGCCTGGACGCCGGACTGCGCGCCGAAGTGCTCACCCTGGCGGTGCTTCGGTTGCAGGGTCTTGATGCTGTGCGTGGTGAGCCCACCGTTGTCGGTGTAGGCGGCGTCGAAGACCCCGTAGATGTTCGCGGCCGAGTCGTGCTCCCCGTCGGTCGGGACGGTGATCGAGCCGCTGCACCCGTTCTTCGAGGTGATCTGGTGGGCGTGACTGTCGTGGCCCAGCGCGTACGTCAGGCTGACCTTGGAACAGTCGATCGTGCCGTCCTGCGGGTCGCTCACGCTGATCTGGTACGACACGGTGTCACCGAAGCTGAACAACTGCCCGTCGGCGGGGGACGTGAGCGTCACCGTCGGGGCCGTGTTGCCGACGGTGATGACCAGGCTCGCCGTGCCGGTCAACCCATTCGGGTCGGTGACCCTCAACGTGGGGGAGTACGTGCCGTTCGTGGTGTACGTCTTGGTGGGGTTGGCCGCCGTCGACGTGGTGCCGTCCCCGAACGTCCACAGGTAGCTCAGCGCCCCACCCTCCGGGTCCGAGCTGCCGGCCGACGAGAAGTTGACTGTCAGCGGGTTGGCCCCCGACGTCGGGCTAGCCGAGGCGACAGCGATCGGGTTGCGGTTGCCGCCGCCGATGTACTCGATCCGGAACAGCGCCTGGTTGTTCGAGCCGGTGCCGTAGTCCAGCACGTACAGCGCCCCGTCCGGGCCGAAGGCCATGTCCATGACCTGGGTGCCGGACCACGGGAAGTTGGAGATATCCCCGCGCGAGCCGTCGGAGTTGACAGCGATCGCCTTGATCCAGCGGCGGCCGTACTCGCCGGCGAAGAACTGGCCGTTGAGTGACTGCGGGAACTTGATGCTGGAGTTCAGCGACGCGTCGTACCGGTAGACCGGTCCGCCCATCGGCGATTCGGAGCCGCTGCCGAACTCCGACGGTGAGCCGGAGTCGCCGGCGTACTTGATCCAGGCCGGCTTCGCCGCGGGCAGCGTGCCGAGGCCGGTGTTGCGGAACGAGTTGTTGGTCGGCCCGCCCGTGCAGTTGTACTTCGACTGCGACGGCCCGGACGGGAAGGTGTATTCGTTGTATGTTTCCGTGCTGGTGTTGGTGCCGGTGCAGTACGGCCAGCCGAAGTTGCCCGGCGCGGTGATGCGGTTGAACTCCACCTGACCCTGCGGGCCCCGGCTGGAGTTGGTGCTCCCCGCGTCGGGGCCGTAGTCACCGAGGTAGACCACGCCGGTGGCCTTGTCGACGCTCATCCGGAACGGGTTGCGCAGCCCCATCGCGTAGATCTCGGGGCGGGTGTTGGCCGTGCCGGGCGCGAACAGGTTGCCCGACGGGATGGTGTACGTCCCGTCCGCCTGCGGCTTGATCCGCAGCAGCTTGCCCCGCAGGTCGTTGGTGTTGCCCGCGGTGCGCTGGGCGTCGAACTGCGGGTTGCGGTTGGTCCGCTCGTCCAGTGGTGCGTAGCCGGACGACTCGAACGGGTTGGTGTCGTCGCCGGTGGTCAGGTACAGGTTGCCGGCGGCGTCGAAGTCCAGGTCACCGCCGACGTGGCAGCACTGCCCACGGTCGTTGGCGACCTGCAGCACGATCTTCTCGCTGCTCAGGTTGAGCGTGTCGTCGGAGTTGAGGGTGAACCGGGACAGCCGTAGGTGCCCCTTCCACCGGTCCCAGTCGGACTGCGAGCCGGTGGTCGGGGCGTCCCCGGACGGGGTGCTCAACGTGGGCGAGTAGTACAGGTAGATCCACCGGTTGGTGGCGAAGTTGGGGTCGACGGCGACGCCCTGCAACCCCTCCTCGTCGTGCGTGTAGACGGACAGGGTGCCGGAGACCTTGGTGTTGCCGGCCACGTCGGTCACCCGCAGCACGCCGTTTCGGGCGGTGTGCAGGACCGAGCGGTTGGGCAGCACGGCCAGGGACATGGCCTCACCCAGCTCGGCGGAGCCGGTGGCGAGCTTGACCTGTTGATAGTCGGAGGCGGGAATCACCACCGCCTGGGCGGTGGACGGTGCAGCCACAGCGAGGGCCGCGCTCGCGACGGTGAGCACCGCCGCGAAGAGCGCCCGGGGCCAGCGCCGGGGGTACGAGGGCATGATCGTCCTTTCTCGACGACCGGGGGACGGGCGCGCGGGGGCGCACCACGACCAGGTGGGGTGGTGGAGAGCGAGCGGGGGATCAGGTCAGTTGGTGGTGACCAGGTCGAACTTCTCCCACTGGCCGATGGAGGTCCGGTTGGCGATCAGCGGGGAGGACCCACCGTTGTCGGCCGCGACGTAGCGGTTGTTCACAGTGGCCCGCAGGCTCACCGTGCCGTCGGAGTTGCGGACGAGCTGGAACGTCTCCCAGGCACCGGCGGTGGCCCGGTTGGCGATCAGCGCGGAAGCGCCCGCGTTCTCGGCCGCGACGAACTGCCCGTTGCCCTTGGCGCGCAGCGCCACGTTGCCGTTGGCGAGGTTGACCAGGTCGAACCGCTCGGTGGTGCCGACCGAAGCCTTGTTGGCGATCAGCGCGGTGGTCGAGTTGGGCGCGCTCACGTACTGGTTGTTCGCGCGGGCCCGCAGGGTCGAGCCGGTGGCGGTGGGCGGCGGGGTGGTCGTACGCGGCGAGCAGTCGGCGGTCACCGAGCCCGCGGCGACCTGGAGGCCGCCGAGCAGCATCCGGGTGAAGTTCGGGTCGGTGTACGACGCCTCGGTGTGCCCGAGGCCCGTGTACCAGGCGCGTCCGCCGCCGTACGCCTTGCACCAGGTGATCGGGTGGTCGCCGTTCATGTTGCCGCCGCTGTAGGACGACTCGTCGAGGCTGGCGAGAACCCGTGCGCTGGAGCGGGGGTTGGTGCGGTAGTTGTACCACTCGTCGGAGCGGACCCAGGTGGTGCCGAGGTGCGCGGTCGACGGGTTGGTCTGGTCCTCGATCTTCACCGTGGCGTTCTGGATCGCCGGGTGCGAGTCGAACCACGCGCCGACCAGCGCGCCGTACCACGGCCAGTTGTATTCGGTGTCGGCGGCGGCGTGCACGCCGACGTACCCGCCACCGGCGGCGATGTACGACTCGAAGGCGGTCTGCTGGCTGGCGTTGAGGACGTCGCCGGTCGTCGACAGGAAGACCACCGCCTGGTACTGGGCCAGGTTGGAGGTGGTGAACTGGGCCGCGTCCTCGGTGGACGTCACGGTGAAGCCGTTGGCGGAGCCGAGCTGCTGGATCGCGGCGATGCCGTTGGGGATCGACGAGTGCCGGAAGCCGGCGGTCTTGCTGAACACCAGGACCTTGGTCAGTGGTGCCGCCGATGCGGGGGTCGGCAGGGCGACCAGGCTGGCCAGCATGACGGCCAGCCCGGTGACGAGTGCCAACAGGCGGGGACGGGAACGCATGATCTTGCTCCTCTGCTGAGCGTCGGCCCAGGCGCGCGTCACGGAGCTGTGGGCTCGCCGGGCCGAGGTTGGCGGTGGTACGGAGCCGGGCCGCCGACGCTCGGCTGAGATGGTTCGGGGTGGTGCCGTACCTGTGGGGATCGTCCTGCGGGGAGCGCGACGCTGCGCCGTGCGGGTTGCCGTGCCGGTGCTCCCCGCCCGCCGAGGGGGGAGCGTCGCTACCGCCAGCGCCAGGAGACGGCTGGCTCAGCAGTGGCGACCAGTAGCGATCGCGTCGCCGAGGTGCCCCACTTACCACAAAGGATGGTCAAGGCGCATCGACTGCTATCGCTGACGCAGTAAACCTCCGATGTCTGCGCTCCGTCAAGACCGTGCCCGTTGGCTACCACTCACTGGGCCCTGGGGGATTCTGCGGGGATCGGAGGGCGGTGCCAGGTGCCGGTGCTGGTCCGGTGGCCTCCGGGGGGCACCGCGGGCGCGGCCGCGACGAGCGCGGTCCGGACGGTTTCCGTCATCGGCTCGCCCGGGTGCTCGATCCAGTGCTGGACGGCGACCCGCAGGATGGTCAGGAAGGTCGCGGCCAGGAGGCGGGAGCGCAGTGCCACGTCGTCGCCGGTCAGCCGGCGGGCGAGTTCCGCGGCCAGCTCGCGCTCGATCGCGGCGTACGCCGCCACCTGGTGTGGGGCCAGGCCGGGGTGCGCGCGTAGCTCCCGGCGTTGGGTCAGCCAGGAGGGCTCAGAACCGCCGAAGACCTCCTCGGTGAGGCGCTCGGCTGCCCGGCTCAGGACGGTCCACGGCGCCTCGTCGACGGGCTGCTCCCGGATCAGCTCCAACAGCCGGTGCAGGCGCATGGTGTCGCCGTGGAAGAGGGCCTGCTCCTTGCTGGAGAAGTAGTTGGAGAAGGTCCTCCGGGAGACGTTGGCGGCGTCGGCGATCGCCTCGACCGTCACCGCGTCGATGCCCTCGTCGGCGGCGAGGCGGAGGGCCGCCTCGTGCAGAGCGAGGCGGGTGGCCGCCTTCTTGCGCTCCCGCAGGCCGGTCGTCTCGTCCATCGCACCGAGGGTACGTGCGGGTGAGGGACTTCTCAATGAGCAAACTTGCGCAGTGGGAAAGATCGGTAGATGCTTGCTTGAGGCAACCAACTGGGGTGGGGAGCGGATGTGGAAAGCGATGCCGGTGAGCTCGGCCTTCGCCTGTACGACCTGGTCAGAAGCGTTCGACTGCTGAAACAACGCCGGGCCGACGAGCACCCGGCGATCCCGGCCGGCATGCTCGGCATGCTCGTGCAGATCGAACAGCTCTCCGGCGACTGCCACGCCCGCGACCTGGCCGAGCGCATTCGGCTGGACGCGTCGACCGTCAGCCGCTCCGTCGCGGCGCTCGTCGCGCACGGGCTGGTCGAGCGGCGGCCAGACCCGACCGACAAGCGGGCGACCATCCTGGCGGTCACCCCGGCCGGCCGTGCCGCCCTGGCCGACAGCCACCGCTGGTACGGCGAGGTGCTCGAACGGGCGCTCGCCGACTGGACTCCCGGCGAGGTGGCGGCGCTGAGTGCCGCCCTCGGCCGGTTCACCGGCGACATCGAGATCGCCCTCGGAAACAACGACAACGACAACCTGGAGGCCGCGCGATGAGCGCACCCACCATCACGGCCGGCGCTGAGCCGATGACCCATCGGCGGACCCTGGAAGCGCTCAGTGGCCTGCTGCTGGTGCTGTTCGTCGCGATGCTGAGCAGCACTGTCGTCTCGACCGCGCTACCGAAGATCATCGGAGCCCTGAACGGCTCGCAGAACCAGTACACCTGGGTGGTCACCGCGACCCTGCTCACCGCGACGGCAACCACCCCGATCTGGGGCAAACTGGCCGACCTGTTCAACAAGAAGATCCTCATCCAGGTCGCCATCGTGGTCTTCCTGGTGGGCTCGGTCGTCGCCGGCTTCTCGCAGAGCGCCGGCCAGCTCATCGCCGCCCGCGCGTTCCAGGGCATCGGGGTCGGCGGTCTGCAGGCGCTCGTCCAGGTGGCGATCGCGGCCATGATCCCGCCGCGCGAGCGCGGCCGCTACAACGGCTACCTCGGTGGTGTCATGGCCGTCGCGACGGTCGGCGGCCCACTGCTCGGCGGCCTCATCGTCGACACGTCCTGGCTCGGCTGGCGCTGGTGCTTCTTCGTCGGCGTGCCGGTGGCCGCGATCGCGCTGATCCTGCTCCAGGCCACCCTGCACCTGCCGACCGCACGGCGTGAGAATGTCAAGATCGACTACCTGGGTGCCGGCCTCATCGCCGCTGGCGTCAGCGTGCTGCTGATCTGGATCTCCTTCGTCGACGGCTCGTTCGCCTGGGCCTCCTGGCAGACCGCGGCCATGGTGGGCGGTTCGCTCATCCTGCTCGCCCTGGCGGTCTGGGTCGAGTCGCGCGCGGCCGAGCCGGTCGTCCCGCTCGGTATCGTGCGCCAGCACACCACCGCGCTGGCCATCCTCGGCAGCCTCGCGGTCGGCATGGCCATGTTCGGCGGTGCCGTCTTCCTCGGTCAGTACTTCCAGATCGGCCGCGGCTACAGCCCGACCGAGGCAGGCCTGCTCACCATCCCGATGATGGCGGGAGTCCTCGGCTCTTCCATCGTCGCGGGCCGGCTGATCACCAAGAGCGGAAAGATCAAGCCGTACATCGTCGCGGGTTCGGTCCTGCTCGTCGCCGGGTTCGCGCTGCTCGGCACCATCGACCACGAGACGTCGCTCGTCCTGGTCGGCGCCGCCATGTTCACCGTCGGCGTCGGCGTCGGCATGACCATGCAGAACCTCGTCCTCGCCGTTCAGAACACGGTCTCGCTCAAGGACATTGGCGCGGCCAGCTCCAGCGTCGCGTTCTTCCGGTCGCTCGGGGGCACCATCGGCGTCTCCGTGCTCGGCGCCGTCCTCGCACGCCGGGTCGGTGACCAGATCACCCACGACCTCACCGCCGCCGGGATCCCCGCCTCCGGCGGCTCGGGCAGCAGCAACCTCAACATCACCGCCCTGCCCGAGCAGGTCCAGGAGATCGTCCGGGCGGCGTACGGCGACGCCACCGGACACATCTTCCTCATCTCCGCCGCCATCGGGGTCGTCGGCATCATCGCCGCGCTCCTGCTCAAGCCGATCACCCTGCGGACCAGCCTCGACCTGCCGGACGCCGCCACGTCGGCGGCCGTCGCCGCCGACGCGGTCGACGGCGCTCCCGCCTTCGACCAGGTGCGCGTCGACACCACGCAGGACGGACCGACCCGGTCACGCTGACGTCGGGCCATCCGACCCGGGGCCGCCGCCGTCCTCCGACGGCGGCGGCCCCGGTCTGTTCAGCCAGGGCCGGTACGAGCGAACGTCACCGAATCGAGGGGTCTGTGGATACCGCGGAGCTGCCAGCGGCACCCGCCCGGCGAGCCGTAGCACTGCGCCGGGCCATGCGTGAGCTGGGGCTCGTCGCCACCCTGTTCCTCGTCTACAAGGCGGCGCGGGTGGCGGGGGCCGACCGGGCGTCGACAGCGGTGGGAAACGGGGAATGGATCTGGCGGGTGGAGCGTCTGTTCCACCTGCCCGACGAGGCCGCCTTCCAACGTCCCGTGCTCTCCCACGAGCTGTTGGTGCACCTGGCCAACGGCTACTACGCGTACGTGCACTTCCCCGCCACGATCAGCTGTCTGATCTGGCTGTACGTGCGACACCCCGTGCGTTATCTCTGGACGCGTCGCATGCTCGCCGGGCTCACCGCGGCCGCACTGGCGCTGCACTTCCTGGTTCCGCTGGCGCCGCCGCGACTGACCGCCCTGACCGGCATGGTGGACACCGGTAGCCGTTACGGGCCCGCCGTCTACGGCCCGCCCGACACGGACGCGTTGAGCAACCAGTACGCCGCCATGCCCTCCCTGCACGTCGGCTGGGCGCTCGCCGTCGCCGTCGCGCTCATCGCCGTGACCGGCGGGCGCCTGCGGTGGCTGTGGCTGGCGCATCCGCTCGTCACCCTGCTGGTTGTCGTGACCACGGGCAACCACTACTGGCTCGACGGCATCGTCGCGGCGGTGCTGCTCGCCGTCGTCTACGTCGGGCTGCCGAGGCCCGCACAGCCGACCAGCCCACCCACCCGCGGGCGCGGCGCCCGGACCGGATGGCCCCGCCAGCGCCTACGGGCTCCGCACGCACCGTCTGGTCACCCACCCGCGCGAGCCGACGCCGGTGACGTCGTGAGAACGAGCGGCGCCGAACGGGCTTGTCAACCGGTCGGCTCCGGTTCTCCTGCCTGCCAGTTCAGCTCGGCCGTTCGGTCCAGACGTGACCGGGGCCGTCAGCGACCGAGGACGAGGTAGGCGAGGCCGAGGACACCTCGGTAACCTTCCACGTACTCGCGCAACCGGTCGTCGAGTTCCGCGCGGACGTCGGCCGCACGAGGATCCTCCGGGTACGCCAGCAGCCACTCCTGCCGGCCGGCCAGCCAGCTGGATTCGAAGTCGTCCCATTCCCGCTGGTCGGCGGTGCTCAGGTGCAGCAGCCGCCAGCCGCGTTCGCGGGCGGCCTCGACCAGCCCGGCGAGGGTCGCGACATCCGGGCCGAAGACCTCGGCGATCTCCGCCGTGGGGGGCCGTTCCCAGTAGGCGTCGCCGAACAGCAGTCGCCCACCGGGTCGTACCACGGCGGCGAGGGCGTCGAGGGCCGCCGCGGTGTCGCCGAAGGCGTGTGCCGAACCGATGCAGAGGACCCGGTCGGCCGGCTCCTGCCAGGCGGCCGCTTCCCCCGTCACGAACGCGACGTGCCGGTTCAGCGACCGATCCGCGGCGAGTCGCCGCCCTCGGGCGAGAACGGCGTCGTCGGTGTCGACGCCGACGCCCCGGGTCGCGACCGGGCCGGACACACCGCCGGCGGCGACCGCCCGCAGCAGCAGCTCACCCCAGCCGCAGCCGAGGTCGAGCACGCGTGAGCCGGGGCGGACGTCGAGCCGTTGCAGCAGCAGCGCGGCGTGCTCCGGTGAGAGCGGAGTGTTCCAGCGCATCCGGGCGTAGCGGCTGGCGGCGAGGTGGTCGTCGGACTGCATCGGGTCACTGTGTCAGAGCGCGCGCCGGTGCCGGCGCCGGGCGTACGGCAGGATCGGTGCCGTGGACGCGGAGCGTGCGGGGCCGCCGCGACGGCCGACCCGGCAGGAGGTGGCGGATGCCGCCGGCCGAGGTCTGCCGGACGTGATCGGCCCCGGGCTGCGCGTGCTGTTCTGCGGTTACAACCCGGGCCTCTACTCGGCCGCCGTGGGGCAGCCGTTCGCCCGCCGGGGCAGCCGCTTCTGGCCGGCCCTGCACGGGGCTGGCTTCACCGACCGCCAGCTGCGCTCCTGGGAGAGCGACGAGCTGCTGCGGCAGGGCCTGGGCATCACCAGCCTGAGCAACCGGGCCACCGCCCGCGCCGCCGAGCTGACGTCGGAGGAGCTGGTGGCCGGGGTCACCGGGTTGGCGATGAAGGCCGAGCGCTACCGGCCGCGGTGGGTGGCGATCCTCGGGGTGACCGCGTACCGGGTCGCCTTCGCCCGACCGACGGCCGTCCTGGGTCCGCGACCGGAGCCGCTCGGGCCGGCCCGGGTCTGGGTGCTGCCGAACCCCAGCGGCCTGAACGCGCACTTTCCCCTGCCGGCGCTGACCGCCGAGTTCGCCAGGCTGCGGCGGGAGCTGGACCCCTAGCCGGCCGTCGAGGCGGCCAGCCCCTGGTAGTACTGCTGCATCGCCGGGTGGTAGTCGTCGAACCGCGGGCGGGGCGAGCCGTCGCGGGAGGCGACCAGCAGGTCCAGGTAGTACTCCCAACCGGCGCCCACCTCGGCGATGCCCGCCACGCTGCTCAGGTGCTGCACGAATCGCAGCTCGGTGGTGCCGTCGGTCTCGGTCAGCGACAGCTCCAGCAGCCAGTTGCCGTGTTCGTCGATCATCGACACGGCGAGGCGCAGTGGCGGTTCACACACGTCGATGCGTACCGCGCACCAGGGCTGCTGCTCCTCGTACGCCATCTGGACCTGGATGGTCCGTCCGGGCCCGGCCTCGCCCTCCCACGGGCCGAACCAGCGGGCGGTGCGCTCCGACTCGGTCAGGCTGGCCCAGACGTCCTCCACTGGGGCGCGGAAGGTCCGGGTGAGGACGAGATCGTGCCCGGTGGCGGTGCGAAACAGGCGTCCTGCGGGTGTGCGGGTCATGCCGTGTGCTCCCTTCGGTGCTCCGCCGGGCCACGGCTGCGGCGCTCTCGGCGGGTGCGATAGACCTCGGTCTCCAGCGCGTCGAGGTGCCGCTCCCAGCGGTCGACGGTGGCGAGCCCGGTGAGCCAGTCGAGCAGCGGGGCGAGCGGGCCGGGGTCGAGCCGGTAGATCCGCTGCCGTCCGACCAGCTCGTCACGGACCAGCCCGCTCTCCCGCAGCAACCGTAGGTGGCGGCTGACGGCGGGTCGGCTGATCGTGAACCGCGCGGCGATGACGCCGGCGGAGAGGGGCTCGTCGCGCAACATGCTCAGGATGCGCCGGCGTACCGGGTCGGCGATCGCGACGGCCACCTCATCCACCCCGAAAGAGTAACCTACAGGTTACGGGTTTGCTCGTTGTGGACCTCGACACGGCAGACGCTGCGTCGATGGTGGGCACATGATCACCTGGCCTGGCACTCTGTACGGCATGGCCGCCCTGCTTCGCTCCCGCCTGACCGACTGGACCTTCGCCGTACCCGTGCTCGCTCTGCTGGTGTTAGTCGCCACCTGGGGGCGGGACCTGCCCGGCCTGCTCATCGTGGTGGTCGCGGTGCTGCTGGGCGGTGCCGTGCTCGCGGCCGTGCACCACGCGGAGGTGGTCGCCCACCGGGTGGGGGAGCCGTACGGGTCACTGGTGCTCGCGGTCGCGGTCACCGTGATCGAGGTCGCCCTCATCGTCACGCTGATGATCAGCGGGCCGGAGAAGACCCAGTCGCTCGCCCGGGACACCGTCTTCGCCGCCGTCATGATCACCTGCAACGGGATCCTCGGCCTGTCCCTGTTGCTCGGGGCGCTGCGCCGCCGCGTCGCGGTGTTCAACCCGGAGGGCACCGGCGGGGCCCTGGCCACCGTGATCACCCTGGCCACCCTGAGCCTGGTCATTCCGACCTTCACCACGGCCCGGCCCGGCCCGGAGTTCAGCCCGGCCCAACTCGCGTTCGCCGCCGTCGCCTCGCTGGCCCTCTACGGGCTGTTCGTCCTCGTGCAGACCGGTCGGCACCGCGACTACTTCCTGCCGGTCGACAGCAAGGGCAAGGTGATCGACGCGGAGGAGCACGCCAAGCCGCCGAGCACCCGGGCGGCCCTGATGAGCCTGGGACTGCTGCTGGTGGCACTGATCGCGGTGGTCGGCGACGCCAAGACCGTCTCCCCGACCATCGAGGCCGGCGTCGCCGCGGCGAACCTGCCGCACGCGTTCGTCGGTGTGATCATCGCCCTGCTGGTGTTGCTGCCGGAGACCCTGGCCGCCGCCCGCGCCGCCCGCCGTGACCGCGTGCAGATCAGCCTGAATCTCGCGCTCGGCTCGGCGATGGCCAGCATCGGCCTGACCATTCCGGTCATAGCGGTCGCCTCGATCTGGCTGGAAGGCCCGCTGCTGCTCGGCCTCGGCGGCACCCAACTCGCCCTGCTCGCGCTCACCGCGGTGACCGCCGTCCTCACCGTGGTGCCCGGCCGGGCCAACGTGTTGCAGGGCGGCGTACACCTGGTGCTGCTGGCGGCCTTCGTCTTCCTGGCCGCCAGCCCGTGACGCCCCCTGGCAGCCCCTGACGCTTCCTGGCCGCCAGCCTGTGCCCCGGCACGGCCCGCTGGTTCAGTCGGTGGGGGGCGGGTCGCCCGCGAGGCGTTCCGCGCGGGCGTTCAGGTAGCGCTGCTGTGCCAGGTTCGTCGAGCGCGCCGCCGCCATCCGGTACGCCTCGCGCGCCGCGACCCGCTCACCCTCCCGCTCCCACAGGTGGGCACGGGCGGCCGGCAGTCGAGGGTCGTCGGCGAGCCGACTGTCGTCGGCCAGGTCGGCGAGCAGCGCCAACCCGGCCGGAGCGCCCCGGCTCATCGCCACCGCCACCGCGTGGTTGAGCGCCACCACCGGGTTGTCGGACATCCCGAGGAGCACCTCGTACAGGGCGGTGATCTGCGCCCAGTCGGTGGCCGCCGCGCTGGGCGCCTCGTCGTGCACCGCCGCGATGGCCGCCTGGAGCTGGTACGCCCCGACGACCCCGCGCGGCAGCGCACCGGTGATCAGCTCGACTCCTTCGGCGATCTGGTCGGCCCGCCACCGCGTGCGGTCCTGCTCGGCCATCGGCACCAGCTCGCCGTGCGCGCCGATCCGCGCCGGAGCGCGGGCGTCGGTGAGCAGCATCAACGCGAGCAGCCCGGTGACCTCGGGATCGTCGGGCAGCAGCCGGTGCACCAGGCGGGCCAAGCGGATCGCCTCGGCGGTCAGGTCGGCCCGCAGCAACCCGGGCCCGGCGGTACGGGCGTACCCCTCCGTGAAGATCAGGTAGAGCACGTGCAGCACGGCGGTGAGCCGGTCGGCGCGCTCCGGGCCGGTGGGCGGCGTGAACCGCAGTCCACTGTCGCGGATGCGCTGCTTGCCCCGGCTGATCCGCCGGGTCATCGTGGCCTCCGGCACCAGGAACGCCCGCGCCACCTCGGCGGTGCTCAACCCGCCCACCGCACGCAGCGTGAGCGCGATCTGTGAGGCCGGCGAGAGCGCCGGATGGCAGCACAGGAACAGCAGGATGAGCGTGTCGTCGGCGTCCGCCGCCTCATGGTCGGCGGCGGGCGTGTGCCACTGCTCGGGCAGCGTCCACCGCGCCACGGTGTCCTCCCGCCGCATCCGGGCCTGCTCGCGCCGCAGCAGGTCGGTCAGCCGGCGGGACGCCACGGTGATCAGCCATCCCCGGGGGTTGTCCGGTACGCCGTCGCGCGGCCACCCGTCGGCCGCGGCGATCAACGCCTCCTGCACCGCGTCCTCGGCGGTGTCGAAGTGTCCGAAGCGGCGGACCAGCGCGCCGAGGACCTGCGGCGCCAGTTCGCGCAGCAGGTCCTCGGTCCGGGTTTCCGGCACGTGTCAGCCGGCCAGGTCCTCGACGCCGTCGAGCACCGGCCGCACGTCCACGTACCCACCGGGGGCGTCCGGGTCGACGAGGCCGGCGGCGATCTCGGTGGCCCGATCGAAGCTGGCGCACTCCACGATGGTGTAACCGGCGAGGACCTCCTGCGTCTCCGGGTACGGGCCGTCGGTGACCACCGGCGCTCCCTCGCGTACCTGCACCCGGCGGGCGTGTACCGGCTCGCTCAGGCCCCGGGCGTCGACCAGTTCCCCGGACTCGGCCAGCGCCTGGTGGAAGGTCTCCATGTGGTGGTGCATCGCCGCGATCTGCTCGGCCGACATCGCCGGCCGGTCGGAAGCCCGACCGGACAGCACGTCATAGTCCTGCTGCGACCCGTAGAGCAGAATCATGTACTTCACAGTGGCCCTCCTGTCTCCGGTGCCGCCCCGGCACCGTCCACCGGAAACGTCGAACCCAACCCCCGCTCCCGGACACTCCCACCCCACCCGATCTGGTGATCAAGAAGTTTGCGTCACGACACGCCGGGCGGGCTGACGCCAACCTCTTGATCACCAGTGAGCGAGGGGATGGTGGGTGGGGATTAGGTTGGTGGAGTGACGGTGGTGTGGGTGGTGGTGGGGGCGTTTGTGGGGGTGGCGGGGGCGGCTTGGGCGGCGGTCGTTCGGCGGGGGCGGGTGGACTCCGCGGACGATCCGGCGGCGGGGCGGGAGGCCCGGGGTCGGCAGCACCGGTACGAGGCCGAACGGCACGGTGACCAGGGTGGCACCTGGCAGCGCGGGCGGGAGTCGAGCGGCTGACCGGTCCACCTGACCGTCCGCCACGGCGACGCTCGGCGTGAACCGTCTGGGCGCGGCTTGCGTGAATCCGGTGGTGGGCGTGACGGCCGTATCGTCGGGGTACATCGCAGCCCGAGCACCGATGTCTGGGGAGGCACAGTGGCGGCACGGTTCGGACGCGACGCGCGGGGCCCGTTGGCGGGCCTGCTGATCGCCGCACTGGTCTCACTCGCCTGCGCCGGCGGTGGGCTGGTCGAGCCGGAGGCCGAGCGCCCCGGGGCGAACCCGCCGGCCGCCTCCCCGGGCCCGAGCACCACCCGGGCCGACAGCACCACCAGCATCGCCGAGTTCGAACAGGACGTCGCCGACGCGCAGGCGGTCGCCGAGCGGTACTGGGCGGCCCAGTTCAAGGAATCGGGGCAGCAGTTCCGACCGATCCGGCAGATCATTCCGTACCAGCGCGACGGCGAGGTGTCCTGCGGTGGGCAGCGGCTGCCCCGCAACAACGCGGTCTACTGCTCGCGGGGCGACTTCATCGCCTACGACGTCGCCTGGTCCGTGGCGGCGTTCCGCCAGGTCGGCGACGCGTTCGTCTTCTACCTGCTCGGGCACGAGTACGCGCACGCCATCCAGGTGCGGCTCGGCATCAACTACAGCTTCACCATCCAGCAGGAACTGCAGGCCGACTGCATGGCCGGGGCGTACCTCGGCGACTCGGTGCGCTCGGGCGCCCTGACCCTCGCCGAGGGCGACCTGGACGAGTTCCGGGAGGGGGTGGCGGCGGTCGGCGACGACCCGGACCAGCCGTGGTTCGCCGAAGGCGCGCACGGCACCGCCGAGCAACGCACCGACATGTTCTTCCGCGGCTACGAGGGTTCCCTGAAGGAGTGCGACCTGGGCTGAGTGGGTTGCCCGGGTCACTCCGACGCCCGTTGCCGCCACCGCAGACGCGCGGTGCTGGCAGGATCGCCGGTGTCGCCCACGACCCTGGAGGCTCCGCTGAGCAGCACCTACCCCGCCGCCGTGCTCTTCGACATGGACGGCACGCTGGTCGACAGCGAGAAGCTGTGGGACGTCGCGTTGCAGGAACTCGCGAAGGAGTACGGCGGGGAGCTCTCCGTCGACGCCCGCCAGTCGATCGTCGGCACCGCCATGGCCGAGTCGATGCGCATCCTGCACGACGACCTGGGGCAGCCCGAACGGGATCCGGAGATCAGCGCGGCATGGATCAACGCCCGGATCCTGGAGCTGTTCCGCACCGGCCTGCCCTGGCAACCCGGCGCGTTCGAGCTGGTGCACGCGGTCCGCGCGGCGGGAATCCCCACCGCGCTGGTCACCTCCAGCCCCCGGGCGCTGGTCGAGATCGCCCTGGACACCCTCGGCCGGGACAACTTCGACACGGTGGTCGCCGGCGACGAGGTGGTGGCCGCCAAACCGCACCCCGAGCCCTACCTGACCGCCGCCCGGCTGCTGGGTGTGCCGATCGGGCGGTGCGTGGCGATCGAGGACTCACCGACCGGGGTGGCCAGCGCGGTCGCCGCCGGCGCGGCGGTGCTGGCCGTACCGGCGGAGGTGGCGTTGCCGAGCACTGTCGGCGTACGCCAGGTGGAGAGCCTGACCGGCGTGGACCTGGCGTTTCTCGCGGACCTGCTGGCCGACCGGGCCGCAGCCTGACGCACGAAGGGGCCCCCGCGGTGCGGGAGCCCCTTCGATTGCGGCGTCAGTCGTGGGCGATGGCGCCCAGCACGTTGATCCGAGCCGCCCGAACGGCCGGGAGCACCGCGGCCACCACGCCGATGACGGCGGCGAGACCGAGGAACACTCCCATCTGCCCCCAGGGCAGGATCAGGTCGGTGATGCCCTCGTCCTTGAGCGCCTCGACCACCGCGGCGCCGAGACCGGTGCCCACCACCACGCCGAGCAGCGCGCCGAACACCGAGATCACCACCGCCTCCACGGTGATCATCCCCATGGTCTGGGACCGGCGCAGGCCGATCGCCCGCAGCAGACCCAACTCGCGGGTCCGCTCCAGCACCGACAGGGCCAGGGTGTTGATGATGCCCAGTACGGCGATCACGATGGCCAGCGCGAGCAGGATCTGGATCATCGTGAGCAACCCGTCGAGCGAACTCGTCTGCTGCTTGATGAACGCGTCCCGGTCGGCCACCGACACCTCGGGGCTGTCCGCGAGCAACGCCTCGACCTGCGGTTGAACGTCGGAGACCCGGGTGCCCGGTGCCAGCTGGATGAAGCCCTGGATGGGCTGCGGGATGGCGAAGTTCTTCGCCGCAGCCGGAGGCAGCGTCACCGGGTTGGTCAGCTGCGACGACTCGTAGATGCCGCTGACCGTGTAGGTGCGGGCCTCGCCCCGGGTCAGCTGCACCGTCACCGTCGAGCCGACCGACCAGCCACGGGAGGTGGCCGTGTCCGAGCTGGCCAGCATCTGCGTCGGCCCGATCCGGTCGATGTCACCGGCGGTCGGCTTCGCCCCGAAGATCTGCCGCAGCGACGCCGGGTCGCTGCTCGCCGCCACCCAGGTGCTCTCGCCGTCGATCTTCGCCATGTCGCCGTACTCGCCGTCGACCAGCTGCACACCGGGCAGGGCCTTGGCCTGGTCCAGCACCCCCGGGTCGAACGACGGCGGACGCGGACCGCCCTGCACGCCGGCGATCACCAGCTCGGCCTTGATGGTGTCCTGGGCGAGCGCGCTGATGCTGCCCTTGGCCGAGTCGAGGATGACAGTGACGCCGGTGACCAGCGCGATGCCGACCATCAGCGCGGCGGCGGTGATCGCCGTGCGGCGCGGGTTGCGCCCGGAGTTGAGCCGGCCCAGCTTGCCCGGCACCGACCAGGAGAAGATCGCGCCCAGCAGGCTCACCACCGGCCGGCTGATCAGCGGGGTCAGCAGCGCCACCCCGATGAAGGCGAACAGCACCCCACCGAGGATGGTGGACAGCGTCTGACCGCCGGCGTTGCCGCTGAGCCCGAGGAACAGCAGCACCGCGCCGACGCCGGTGACCAGCGATCCGGCCACGGTGACCTTGGTCAACGGCCGGTCCGGGGTGGCCACGTCCTGCATGGCCGCGATCGGCGGGATCCGCGACGCCCGCAGCGCCGGCAGCAGCGCCGCCACCACGGTGATCACCAGACCGACGGCGAACGCACCGATCACCGCCGCCGCCGGCACGCCGATCCCGGCCAGGGTCAGCCCACCGGCGAACTTGCCGAACAGGAACGCCAGCAGCGCGCCCACCCCGATACCGGCCGCCAGGCCGAGCACCGACGCGATCAACCCCACCGCGATGGCCTCCAGCACCACCGAACCGATGATCTGCCGCCCGCTGGCCCCGATGGCGCGCATCAGCGCCAACTCCCGGGTCCGCTGCGCCACGATGATCGAGAACGTGTTGAGGATCAGGAAGGTGCCCACCAGCAGCGCCACCGCCGCGAAACCGAGCAGGATCTTGTTGAAGAAGGACAGGCCCTCCTTCAGGCCACCCGCGGCGTCCGCGGCCAACTGCTCGCCGGTCTTCACCTCGAAGTCCGCGCCGAGGGCACCGCTCACGTCGTCGCGCAGCGTCTCGTCGGAGACCCCGCCGGCAGCGCGTACGGTGATGTTGCTGAACACATCGGGCTCGCCGAGCATCAGCCGCTGCGCCACCGGAGTGGTGAAGAAGACCTCGTTGGCACCACCGATCGAGTCCCGGTCACCGCTGTAACCGACGACACCGACCAGGGTGAAGTCCCGCTTCTTCGACTCGAACGCGGTGAGCACGCCGACCTTCTGGCCGACCTGCACCTTCGCGGCCGTGGCCAACGCCTTGTTGATGACGATCTCGTCCTCGGCCTGCGGCGCGCGCCCCTCACGCAGCCGCAGCAGCTCGCCCTCGCCGGTCCAGTTCTCGCCCAACTGCGGCGGACCGAACGAGGTCACCACCTTGCCGTTGCTGCCGATGATCCGGGCGCCGTCGGCGGCGACGACACCGGTAGCCGACGCCACCCCCGGCACCTGCGTGACCCGGTCCACCACGGCGGCGGGCAGCGCGGCGGCCGTCTGCTCACCCTCCATCTCGTTGACCTGCACCTTCGGCTTCGCCGCGACGTTCACGTCGACGTCCGAGTAGGCGTCGGCGAAGATCGAGTCGAAGGAGCGACCCAGCGTGTCGGTGAGGACGAACGCGCCGGAGACGAACATCACCCCGAGCACCACCGCCAGGCCGGACAGGATCAGCCGGACCTTGCGGGCCAGCAGACTCTTCAGCGTCGCGCGGAACATCAGTTGCCCACCTCGGCCGGAGTGTCCAGCTTCTTCATGGTGTCCAGCACCGTCTCGGCGGTCGGCTCGATCAGCTCCGAGACGATCTCACCGTCGGCGAGGAAGACCACCCGGTCGGCGTACGCGGCGGCCGTCGGGTCGTGGGTGACCATCACGATGGTCTGGCCGTGCTCGCGCACCGAGTTACGCAGGAAGTTGAGCACCTCCGCGCCGGAGCGTGAGTCCAGGTTGCCGGTCGGCTCGTCCGCGAAGATCACCTCGGGGCGGGAGACCAGCGCCCGCGCGCACGCCACCCGCTGCTGCTGCCCACCGGAGAGCTGCGCCGGCCGGTGGTCCAGTCGATCCTTCAGTCCCACCGTCTCGATCACCGTGTCGTACCAGGCCGGGTCCGGCTTGCGCCCGGCGATCGACAGTGGCAGCAGGATGTTCTCCTTGGCGGTCAGCGTCGGCAGCAGGTTGAACTGCTGGAAGATGAAGCCCACCTTGTCGCGGCGCAGCTTCGTCAGCCCCGCGTCGCCCAGCCCGGTGACAGTCGTCTCACCGATCGACACCGTCCCCCGGGTCACCGAGTCCAGACCGGCCAGGCAGTGCATCAGCGTCGACTTGCCGGAACCCGACGGGCCCATGATCGCGGTGAAGCGGCCACGTTCGAACTCGGCGCTGACCCCCCGCAGCGCGATGACCTGAGCCTCGCCGCTGCCGTACACCTTCCACACGTCGTTCGCCCGGGCCGCGGCCTGCGCCTGCTGGCCTACCGTCGCGGTCACGTCATCTACCTCTTCCGTCTGTCCGAAAACGCACGCCGCCCCCCGATGGTCCGGCGCGACCGTTCAATCATCGGTGCTTTCCTCGCCCGTCCCGTCCGACCCTGGGGGGACCCGGTGCGGATTTCCCGCTGCGGGTGCACCCCCATGTCGGATCAGGGTTGCCCCTGACATGACGACCGGCAGACCGTTTTTCCCCACCCCCCGGCGGGCGGCAGCACCAACACTTCCGCCTGACGCCACAGGAGGGTCAACCGAACCGGACCGTCTCCGGTCACGGTAGGTGACGGCGACAACGCCAGCCGTCCCCCCACGGAGGGATCTTCGAGTACGCCAGGTGAGGTAGCCGGGCCGGTGTGGGCTACGCCCGGGGGCGGACCAGCCCCGACTCGTACGCCAGCACGACCGCCTGCACCCGGTCGCGCAGCCGCAGCTTGGTCAGCACGTGCCCGACGTGGGTCTTTATGGTGGTCTCGCTCACCGACAGGACCCTCGCGATCTCGGCGTTGGACAACCCCCGGGCGACCTGCACGAGCACCTCACGCTCCCGGTCGGTGAGCGCGTCGAGCGCCGCCGACGGCGTCACCGCCGGGTCGGGCAGCAGCTCCGCGAAGCGGTCCAGCAGTCGCCGCAGAATCCGAGGCGCCACCACCGCGTCGCCCCCGGCGACGGTGCGGATCGCCGCGATCAGGTCCTCGGCCGGCACGTCCTTGGCCAGGAACCCGCTGGCACCGGCCCGCAACGCGCCCACCACGTACTCGTCCAGGTCGAAGGTCGTCAGCACCAGCACCCGTACCGGCAGTCGGGCGTCGACGATCGCCCGGGTCGCCGCCACCCCGTCCATCCGGGGCATCCGGATGTCCATCAGCACGACGTCCGGCAGCAGCCGGCGGGACAACTCCACCGCCTCCACCCCGTCACCGGCCTCGGCCACCACGTCCAGGTCGCTCTCGGCGCCCAGCACCATCCGGAACCCGGTCCGCAGCAGCGGCTGGTCGTCGGCGAGCAGGATCCGCACCGGCCGCGCCGAGGGTGCCCGATCGCTCATCTCGTCTCCCGTCCCGCCGGCCTCGTGGCGCGCACCGGTCATCCTCGCCCACGGGAACCGGCGCGTCGCGGATCACCGTAGAGGCCGGCCGGTCGCCCTGTCCCGACCGATGCGGCGCCGTTGCGGTCGGTTCACCGGTGACGCCGCGCCGGGGCAGGCGCGTCGGTCAGCGGGCGCTCACTCGTCGGCGCCCGGCGCCACCGGGGTGGACCGGGAGTCGCGCAGCGGGTCGGCGCTCGCGGCGGCGACCGGGAACGGCGGCGGGGTGCCGCCGAAGCTGGGACACAGCGCCTGGTGGCTGCACCAGTCGCAGAGCCGGCTCGGCCGGGGCCGGAAGTCCTGCCGGGCGGTGGCCTGCTCGATCGCCCGCCACAGCGCCACCACCGTGCGTTCGAAGCGGACCAGCTCGTCGGCGTCCGGGGTGTAGTCCAACACCTCGGCGTCGCGCAGGTAGAGCAGGCGCAGCACCCGCGGCACCACCCCCCGGGTGCGCCACAGCACCAGGGCGTAGAACTTCAGCTGGAACAGCGCCCGCGCCTCGAACGCCTCCCGTGGAGCGCCACCGGTCTTGTAGTCGACCACCCGCAGCGCGCCGTCCGGGGCGACGTCGAGCCGGTCGAGGTAGCCCCGGATCAGCAGCTCCTCGTCGACCACCGCGGAGATCAGGCTCTCGCGTTCGGCCGGCTCCAACCGGGTCGGGTCCTCGACCGCGAAGTAACCCTGCAACAGCCCGGCCGCGGAGCGGAGGAACTCCACCGGGCCGGCCGGCTCCGCGTCGTCGAAGATCCCGGCCAGCTCCGGCTGCTCGGTGACCAGTCGGTCCCACTGGGGGGCCACCAGGTCACCGGCAGCCTCCGGCGTGCGGCCGGTGGCGGGCAGGTCGAACAGACGCTCCAGCACCGCGTGCACCAGCGTGCCCCGGGCCTGCTCGATGGTGGTGCGCTCGGGCAGCCGGTCGATGCTGCGGAACCGGTAGAGCAGCGGGCAGGTCTTGAAATCCGCCGCCCGCGACGGCGACAGCGAGGCCCGCACCGTCGGCGGCGCCTGCGCCGCGGGGGAGGGCTGGGGGGTGGTGACCGATTCCGCCGTCATGTCGGCAAAGGTTAGGGCACCGGTGTGACACCGACCGCCGCCCGCCCCGCACAGCGGCGGTCCGTAGCATCGTGGCGATGGAGCAGACAACCCGGCCGCCGCGCCGACCGGACCGGCGTCTCGGCCTGAACGTCGGACGGGTGTTCGGGGTGCCGTTGCACCTCAACGGCTCGATGGTCCTGCTCGCGGTGCTCATCGCGGTGCTGTACGGCGAGTTCGCCCGCCGGCAACTGGGCCTGCCGCAGCTCAGCGGCTACCTGATCGGCTTCGGGTTCGTCGTGTCGCTGCTCGGTTCGGTGCTGCTGCACGAGCTGGGCCACGCCCTCACCGCCCGCCGGTACGGCATCGGTGTGCGCGGGATCACCCTGGAGCTGCTCGGCGGCTACACCGAGATGGACCGGGACGCCCCGTCGCCCCGCGTCGACCTGCTGGTCTCGCTGGCCGGCCCGGCCGTCTCCGCGGTGCTCGGCGTCCTGGCGGTCGCCGCCACCCTCGCCCTGCCCGAGGGGACAGTGGCCCACCAGCTCGCCTTCCAGCTCGCGGTCAGCAACGTCATCGTGGCGCTGTTCAACAGCCTGCCCGGCCTGCCGCTCGACGGCGGCCGGGCGCTGCGCGCCGCCGTGTGGATGCTGACCCGCGACCGGCACCTCGGCACCGAGGTCGCCGGGTGGGCCGGCCGGATCGTCGCCGTCGGCACCGCGGCCCTGGTGCTGCTGCTCACCGTCGAGCGGCGGCTGGCGCCGCTGGCACTGCCGCTGATGCTGCTGGTCGCCGTCACCCTCTGGCGCGGCGCCGGGCAGTCGATCCGGGCCGCCCGGGTCAGCCGCCGGTTCCCGCTGATCGACCTCGCCCGGCTGGCCCGCCCGGTCTGGCCGGTGGCCACCGGCACACCGCTGGCCGAGGCCGAGCGCAGGCGCGCCGAGAGCGGGCAGCCGAACGCCGCGCTGCTGGTCACCGACTCGACCGGTCGACCGGTGGCGCTGGTCGACCCGACCGCCGCACACGCGGTGCCGGTCGAGCGCCGACCGTGGCTGGCGGTGGACGCCGTCGCCCGGTCGCTGGGCACACTTCCCACGTTGTCGCTCGGGTGGGACGGCGAGCGGGTGATGGAGGCCGTACAGACCCACCCGGGCGCGCAGTACGTGGTGACCTCAGGCGAAGATGTCGTCGGCATTCTGCACATCGGGGACCTGGCACAGCTCCTCGAACCCAACCGGAAGATGACACCGTGACCGCAACTCCCTCCACCGTCGCCGCCGACGCCGCCACCCCGGCGCTGACACCCGTGCACCGCGGGCCGTTCCGGCCCGGCGACCGGGTCCAGCTGACCGACCCCAAGGGGCGGATGCACACCGTGACGCTGGAGCCCGGCAAGGAGTTCCACACCCACCGCGGCATCCTGGCGCACGACGCGCTGATCGGGCTCCCCGACGGCAGCGTGGTGACCACCTCCGGTGGCGGCACCGCGTTCCTGGCCCTGCGGCCGCTCCTGTCGGACTACGTGCTGTCCATGCCGCGCGGCGCCCAGGTGATCTACCCGAAGGACTCGGCGCAGATCGTCGCGATGGGTGACATCTTCCCCGGTGCGAAGGTGCTGGAGGCCGGCGCCGGCTCCGGCGCGCTGAGCTGCTCCCTGCTGCGCGCCGTCGGCACCGAGGGCGAGCTGCACTCGTTCGAGCTGCGCGACGACTTCGCCCAGATCGCCAAGCGCAACGTCGAGGCGTTCTTCAACGGGCCGCACCCCTCGTGGAACCTGCACGTCGGCGACGTCGCGCAGTGCCAGGAGACCGGCTTCGACCGGATCATCCTGGACATGCTGACCCCCTGGGAGACCCTCGACATGGTCGAGCGGGCGCTGGTGCCCGGCGGGGTGTTCATCGGCTACGTCGCCACCACACCGCAGCTCTCCGAGCTGGTGGAGGCGTTGCGCGAGCGCGGCGGCTGGACCGAGCCACGGGCCTGGGAGTCCCTGGTGCGCGACTGGCACGCCGAGGGCCTCGCCGTCCGCCCCGACCACCGGATGATCGCGCACACCGCCTTCCTGGTGTCCGCGCGCAAGCTGGCCCCGGGGGTCACCGCGCCGCCGCGTCGCCGCAAACCCAGCAAGGGCACCGAGGCGTACGCGCAGCGCCGCCAGGACCTGCGCGAGGCGGAGGCGGCCCGACAGGCCGCCGCCGCCCAGGCCGCGGGCGCTCAGGCCAACGGTACGGGGGAGATGGACAGGCCGTGACCATCGAGCGGGGTGTCGGCAGCGCCGAGCAGGGGGAGACGCTGGCATGAGCCGACCGGGCTACGGCGGTGGAGACCTCCCCGCGGTCTTTCCCGACTGGTCGCCCTACCAGGACCTGGAGTCCGCGGCGCGGGCCTACCTGCGGGACCCGGACGTCGCCCTGGAGGCGCTCGGTGGCGTGCTGCGCGGCGCGTCGGTGCTCGGCTTCACCCTGGAACGCTTCGTCAACGAGGTCAACGGGGTGTGGCAGGAGGTCGTCGTCTGTGACGGCAGCCGGCTCATCCTCTGGCACGGCGAGGACGTGCCGCCGGAGGAGGGCCCACCCGGCTCGATGACCTCGTCGCTGCGGGTGGTGCCGGTCTCCACCGTCACCGAGGTGGGCTGCCGGCGACGGCTCAACCGCTCCGACAGCGGCGAGATCCGGGTCGACAGCATCGACGTCTACCTGCTGCTCACCTCGTTGGACGAGGCGCCGCCGAGCGAGGAGATGGCCGGCACACCCCGGCACGACGCGCTGCGGTTCGGTAAGACCCTCGACGACGGCGGGGCCGGGCAGATCGCCCGGTTGGAGGAGTTCGCGCGGTTGGTCGCCTCGGTGGTCGGCCGGCCGATGCTCTGAGGCGTACCCCTTCTGGACCCGGCCGGGCCGCGCGGTCCGGCCGGTGGGTCAGTCGTCCTCGGCCTCCGGGCCGGCGACCTCGACGCCGTCGCCGCGCACCACGTGGATGCAGTCGCCCGGACACTCCTTCGCCGAGTCGATCACCTCGAGTCGCAGGTGCGCGGGAACGTCGACCCGGCTGCCCGGCGCCATCCGCAGCTCACCGTCGACGCCCTTGACGTAGGCCAGGCCGTCGATGTCGAACTCGAAAACCTCCGGCGCGTACTGCACGCAGAGCCCGTCGCCGGTGCAGAGATCCTGGTCAACCCAGACCTGCAACTCGTCGGTCGCGACCTCGGCCACCGGTGCACCCCCCATGTTCTCCCGTCCCACGCTCCGACGGTACCCGAACGCCGGTAACGGCCCGCCAGGCCACCCTTGGCGATCAAGGTTCGGTGACGAGGGTGTTGCGTGGGACCGAATCGGCCTCATAGCGGCTAGTGTTAGGGCAGAACGTTCAAGCCCCCCGGGGAGGTGGGACGTGGCAGCACGTAGCGACGACGCGGACTCGCGCGCCGCACGGTGGGAGAAGGAAGCCCACGATCTCTCCACGCAGGTCGCGTTCCTGCAAGAGGAACTCGCCCTGGTGCGGCGCAAGTTGACCGAAAGCCCCCGACACGTCCGGCAGCTCGAAGAGCGGCTGGCGGCCACCCAGGCGCAGTTGGCGCGGCTGACCGAGAACAACGACCGGCTGGTGAGCACCCTCAAGGAGGCTCGCACGCAGATCGTGACGCTCAAGGAGGAGATCGACCGGCTCGCGCAACCGCCGAGCGGTTACGGCGTCTTCCTGGCCAAGCACGAGGACGGCACGGTGGACGTCTTCACCGGCGGCCGGAAACTACGGGTCGCGGTCTCGCCCTCGCTCGACGTGGGTGATCTGCGGCGCGGCCAGGAGGTCCTGCTCAACGACGCGCTCAACATCGTCGACGCGTTCGGCTACGAGCGGGTCGGCGAGGTGGTGATGCTCAAGGAGATCCTGGAGGGACCGAACGGCGGGCCGGGCGACCGGGCGCTGGTGGTCTCCCACTCCGACGAGGAGCGCATCGTGCACCTCGCCGAGACGCTCATCGGCTCGGCGATCCGGGCCGGCGACTCGCTCATGATCGAGCCCCGCTCGGCGTACGCGTACGAGCGGATCCCGAAGAGCGAGGTCGAGGAACTGGTCCTGGAGGAGGTGCCCGACGTCGACTACGGCGACATCGGTGGCCTCCAGTCGCAGATCGAGCAGATCCGCGACGCGGTGGAGTTGCCGTTCCTGCACGCGGACCTGTTCCGTGAGCACCAGCTCCGCCCGCCCAAGGGCATCCTGCTCTACGGGCCGCCGGGCTGCGGCAAGACGCTCATCGCCAAGGCGGTGGCCAACTCGCTGGCCAAGAAGATCGCTGAGCGTCAGGGCAAGGAGAAGCACACCAGCTTCTTCCTCAACATCAAGGGTCCCGAGCTGCTCAACAAGTACGTCGGCGAGACCGAGCGGCACATCCGGCTGATCTTCCAGCGGGCCCGGGAGAAGGCCGGCGAGGGCACGCCGGTGATCGTGTTCTTCGACGAGATGGACTCGATCTTCCGGACCCGTGGCTCCGGTGTCTCCTCCGACGTGGAGAACACCATCGTCCCGCAGTTGCTCAGCGAGATCGACGGCGTGGAGGGCCTGGAGAACGTCATCGTCATCGGCGCCTCCAACCGGGAAGACATGATCGACCCGGCGATCCTGCGCCCCGGTCGACTCGACGTCAAGATCAAGATCGAGCGACCGGACGCCGAGGCGGCCAAGGACATCTTCTCCAAGTACATCCTCTCCGGGCTGCCCCTGCACCCGGACGACCTGGCCGAACACGGCACCGACCCCCAGGCCACCGTCGCGGCGATGATCGACGCCGTGGTGCTGCGGATGTACTCCGAGACCGAGGAGAACCGCTTCCTCGAGGTCACCTACGCCAACGGTGACAAGGAAGTCCTCTACTTCAAGGACTTCAACTCCGGCGCGATGATCCAGAACATCGTCGACCGGAGCAAGAAGATGGCCATCAAGGAGTTCCTCACCTCGGGCCGCAAGGGGCTGCGCCTGCAGCACCTGCTCGACGCCTGCGTCGACGAGTTCCGCGAGAACGAGGATCTCCCCAACACCACCAACCCCGACGACTGGGCGCGCATCTCCGGCAAGAAGGGCGAGCGGATCGTCTACATCCGCACGCTCGTCTCCGGCGGCAAGGGCGCCGAGGCCGGCCGGTCCATCGAGACCGCCAGCAACACCGGCCAGTACCTGTAGCACCAGCGTTCAACCGGGGCGACGCGTCGAAACGCGTCGCCCCGGTTGCCGTTGCGCACCCCGGCGGCGGACCGCCCGGCGCGTCAGCGCTGACCGTCGGTGAAGATCCACCTGCGGGAGACGAAGAGGTTCAGCACCGCCAGGCCGCCGGTGGTGAGCACCTTCGCGACCAGGTACGGCAGACCGGCCCAGGTCAGCCCCTGCACGAGGGCGACAGTGAGGGCCAGATTGACCAGCACCAGCAGCAGGTATCGCCACGCCTGACCGCCGACGTCGCCGGTCGAGCCGAACGACCAGGCCCGGTTCAGCCCGAAGTTGACCACGAACGCCACGGCGAAGGCGAGCACCGTGGCGAACGGAAGCCACACCCCCAGCACCCCGTGGAACAGGTAGAGCGCACTGGTGTCGGTGATCGCGCTGAGCCCGCCGACGATCAGAAAACGCACCTCGCTGCGGCGTGTCAGGCCTGCGATCGTCGCCGAGGCCGCCGCCCTCATCGCTGACCCTCGGATGCGGACCCGCCATGTGTCGTCACGGTGGAGCACGCTATCGTCTCCCCGTCCCGCGATCGCCCCGAGACCCCCCGAAGGTGTGCAGTGACCGACATGCCGAGTGTCTCCATCCACCCGACAGCCGAGGTGGAGGCCGGGGCCGAGGTCGGAGCCGGGACTCGGATCTGGCATCTGACGCACGTCCGGTCGACCGCTCGCATCGGTGCCGGCTGCACCATCGGACGCAACGTGTTCGTCGACGCGGGAGTCACCATCGGTGACCGCGTCAAGGTGCAGAACAACGTCTCGGTCTATCACGGTGTCACGCTCGAGGACGAGGTGTTCGTCGGCCCGAGCGCTGTCTTCACCAACGACCTCAACCCGCGGGCGCAGAACCCGGACTGGAAGGTCACGCCGACACTGGTCCGCACGGGGGCCTCCATCGGCGCCAACGCCACGATCGTCTGCGGCACCGAGATCGGGGAGTACGCCCTGGTGGCCGCGGGCGCCGTCGTCACCCGGGACGTGCAGCCGCACCAACTCGTGGCCGGCAACCCGGCCCGGCACCTCGGCTGGGTCAACCGCAACGGCGAGGTGGTCGCCCGCGGCGACGAGCAGCTGCCCGCCGGCGTACTCGAAGAGCGCTGAACTCACAGGAGACCCCTCATGTCTATTCCCATCACGTCGGTGGTCATCGGCCCCGAGGAAGAGGCCGCGGTCCTGTCGGTTCTGCGCTCCGGCAGGCTGGCGCAGGGCCCGATGGTCGCCGAGCTGGAGCGGTCCTTCGCGGAGCTGTGCGGTGTGCCGCACGCCGTGGCCGTCAGCAACGGCACCGTCGCCCTGGTCGCCGCTCTCGAAGCGCTCGGTCTGCAGCCCGGCGACGAGGTGATCACCACCCCCTTCAGCTTCGCGGCGACCCTGAACGCGATCCTCGAGTCCGGCGCGACGGTCCGCTTCGCCGACATCCGCGACGACTTCACCATCGACCCGGAATCGGTCAAGGCGCTGGTCAACGAACGGACCAAGGCCATCCTGCCGGTGCACCTCTACGGGCTGCCCGCCGACATGACGGCCCTCACCGCGATCGCCGACACCGCCGGGCTCGCGATCGTCGAGGACGCCGCCCAGGCGCACGGCGCCCGCGTCGGTGACCGGGCGGTCGGCTCGTTCGGCGTCGGCTGCTTCTCCATGTACGCCACCAAGAACCTGCAGTGCGGCGAAGGTGGCCTGATCACCACCTCCGACGACGCCATCGCCGACCGGCTGCGGCTGCTGCGCAACCAGGGCATGCGGGTGCGGTACCAGTACGAGGCGCCGGGGCACAACTGGCGACTGACCGACCTGCAGGCGGCCATCGCCGTGCCGCAGGTCGGCCGGCTCGCCGAGACCACCGCCCGTCGGGCCGAGAACGCCGCGAAGCTGACCGCCGGCCTCGCCGACCTGCCCGGTCTGACCACCCCGTCGGTGCCGGCGGGACGCAGCCACGTCTGGCACCAGTACACGGTGCGGATCGGCGCCGACGCGCCACTGAGCCGCGACGACCTCGGCAAGCGGCTCGACGAGCGGCAGATCGGCTACGGTCTGTACTACCCCCGCCTCATGCACCACTACGACTGCTACGTGGGTCACCCGCAGATCGGCACGGACGACACCCCTCGTGCCCTGCGCGCCGCCGAGGAGGCGCTCTCCCTTCCTGTCCACCAGCACCTGGCCAACGACGACGTCGACCAGGTGATCGAGGCCGTACGAGGTGCGTTCAATGCCTAATTTGGCGATCATCGGCGCGGGCATCATGGGCGCGAACCACGGCCGGGTGGCCCTCTCCACGCCGGACGTCACCGTCACCTCCGTCTGCGACCCCGACCCCCAGCGGGCCGCCACCCTGGCCAAGGCCATCGGCGCGCAGTACACGACCGACCTCGACGAGGCGCTGGCCGGCGTGGACGCCGTCGTCCTGGCGACCCCGAGCGAGACGCACGGCGAGTTGGGCGCACGCATCCTGCGCAGCGGCCGGGACCTGCTCGTCGAGAAGCCGATCGCGACGTCCGTCGCCGACGCGCGGAGCCTCATCGACCTCGCCGAGAAGCACGACCGCGTGCTGATGGTCGGCCACGTCGAGCGCTTCAACCCGGCGGTGACAGAACTCCTGCAACTGGTGGACGACCCACTGTCGTTGGAGATCACCCGGGTCGGCCCGTTCTCCAACCGCGCCCTCGCCGACGTCCTGCTGGACCTGATGATCCACGACGTCGACCTGGCCCGCACGGTGGCCGGCTCGGAGATCGTCGCGCACCGCGCGGCGACCCGGATCGTCCGCTCCGCCGAGCAGGACCTGGCGTTCGCCCTGCTCATGTTCGAAAACGGCATGATCGCCAACATCACCGCGAGCCGGGTCAGCCAGAACAAGATCCGCCGCGTCACCCTCACCCAGCGCAACGACTGCGTCATCGCCGACCTGCTGCGCCAGCAGGTCGAGGTGCACCGCATCGAACACTCCGAGTACCTCTCCGAGGGTGGCGTGCGCTACCGGCAGAGCGGCCGCGTCGAGATCCCCTTCCTGTCCCAGCACGGCGAACCGCTGATGCACGAGCTGCGGCACTTCGCCGACTGCGTCGTCAACCGCCGCCGACCGGTGGTCAGCGGCGAGGACGGCCTGGCCGCCCTCGAGGTGTGCCTGCAGATCCGCGACACCGCGCTGGTCGGCTGAGCATGTACAAGGGTCAGAAGATCGCCGCCGTCGTCCCGGCGTACAACGAGAGCCGGCTGATCGGCAAGACGATCACCACGATGCCCGACTTCGTGGACTTCATCGTGGTCATCAACGACTGCTCCACCGACGACACCTCCGCGCGCGCCCGCGCGGTGGGCGACCCACGGGTCGTCGTCATCGACCACGAGAAGAACACCGGCGTCGGCGGTTCGATCATGGACGGCCACGAGCGGGCCCTCCTCCTGGGCGCCGACATCAACGTCGTGATGGCCGGTGACGCCCAGATGGACCCGGCCTACCTGCCCGCGCTGCTCGACCCGATCTGCGACGACGGCTACGAGTTCACCAAGGCCAACCGCTTCTTCTCCCGCACGTCGTTCGCCGACATGCCGGCCGTACGGATGCTGGGCAGCGTCGCCCTGTCGTTCGCGACCAAGGTCGCCAGCGGCTACTGGAACCTCTTCGACCCGCAGAACGGCTACACCGCGGTCTCCCGGTCGGCCCTGCTGCGACTCAACGTCGCCGCCGTGGCCCGCGGCTACGAATTCGAGAACGACCTCCTCATCTGGCTCAACATCGCCAACGCCCGAGCCAAGGACGTACCGGTCCCCGCCAGCTACGGCGAGGAGGTGTCGACGATGCGCATCCACAAGGTCGCCCCCCGCATCGCCAGCCTCCTGTTCCGCGGCTTCTGGCGGCGGATGCTGCTCAAGCACGTCCTCGCCTCGTTCTCCGCCGTCGCGCTGCTCTTCTTCACCGGCCTGTTCCTCATCCTGTTCGGCTCCGGCTGGGGGATCTGGGTGCTGGCCGAGACGCTCGGCCCACCCGTCGCCACCACCGGCAGCGTCCTGCTCTGCGTCGGGCCGCTGCTGACCGGCATCCACATGCTGATCTCCGCGCTCACCCTCGACATCCAGTCGACGCCGGACTGACCGGCACCGGGCCCTGATCCGACCCACGCCCCCTGAAAGGCAGCGCAGAGAACCGCGATGACCGAACAACCTGCGGCCGGCGACGGCGCCGTCGCCGGCACCCGCCGGGTCTGGATCCTGGCCTTCGTCGGCTTCCTGCTGACCATCGGGGCCTGGTCGGTCGCCGCCCCCTACGACGGCACACCGGACGAGCGGGAACACATGATCCGCGCCGCCGGAGTGGCGGCGGGCGAGATCGCCCCGCCGCCGGCCGACGCCAAGAAGGGCTCAGGGGCCTTCCAGGACGTCCCCGCCGGCCTGGTCAGAGAACAGTGCTGGCAGTTCAAGCCGGCCGTCTCCGCCGCCTGCGCGGTCCCACCGGGCAGCGATGACACCCCCGTACGCGCCGGCACCGGCGCCGGTCGCTACCACCCCGTCTACTACGCCCTGGTCGGCTGGCCACTCGACCTCTGGCCGGGCTGGTCCGGGGTGCTGCTCGCCCGGTTCATCAGCGCCGGCATCGCCGCGGCGCTGCTCGCCAGCGCGTTCGTCGTGGCGGTGACCTGGTCCCGCCGCCGTCTGATGATCGCCGGGCTGCTGGTCGCCGTCACCCCGATGGCCGCCCAGATGGCCAGCGCCGTCAACCCCAACGGCGTGGAGATCGCCGCCGGCGTGGCGTTCTTCGCCGCGACCATCCCGCTGTTCCTGGACCGCCGACCCAAACCGCACCACGGGCTCCTCATCCTCGCCGGTATCAGCGGACTGCTGCTCGCCATGCTGCGGCAGACCGGGCCCCTCTGGCTGGCCGCCGCGTTCGTCGCCTTCGCCTTCCCCTGGCGGCAGAGCAACGTCGGCCGGCTGGTGCGCGAGAAGGCCGTCTGGTGGTGGGTCGGCGGCATCGCCGTGGCAGCCGTCACCGCGGTCGGCTGGGGCGTCGTGATGAAAACCTCCGACCTCGGCAAGTACGGCGGCCACGTCTACACCTACGGCCAGGCCGCCCTCGCCGAAACCGACCGGTGGCGCGGCTACCTCGACCAGATGGTCGGCGTGACCTCGTGGCTGGACACCCGAATGCCCGCGCCGATCTACCTGACCTGGCAGTTCGTCGCCGCGACACTACTGATCGGCGCGTTCGTCTTCGGCCGGCTGGTCGACCGGTGGCGGCTGCTCGTCCTGATCGTCGCCGGCACCGTGGTGCCGTCCGTGATGCAGGTGGCACTGGTCAAGCAGACCGGGTTCGTCACCCAGGGCCGCTACATGCTGCCGATGCTCGCCGGGGTGATGCTCTTCGCCGCGTACGTCTGGGAGGAACGCGGCCTCGACGCCACCCGCAGCCGGACCCTGGTCCGAATAAGCGTCATCCTGCTCCTGCCGATCCACCTCTTCGTCCTCATCCTGACGATGGTGCGGTGGCAGGACGGGCTGCCCAAATACCTGACCTTCCGCACCTTCAACCCCTTCGCCGGCGACTGGCACCCCCCGCTCGGCTCGATCACGCCCCTGCTGGCGAGCGTGCTCGGGCTGACACTGCTCGGCGTCCTCGCCTGGCGGGTCTCGATGCGCCCCCTCGACGAGGCCGACGAGACGGCGTCAGCGATCTCCGAGCCAGCCCCGGATGCTCGCTGACCGGCCGACCGGCCGACCACGCCCGGTGCGGGCGTTGCTGTCGGATTCGGACTAGGCTGGAGCGCAAGGCCGATCGAGCGGTAACGCACCGGCCGGCGGGGGCGTGGACCGGTACGTCAGCGAGCTGAAGCGGGGCGCGGCATGAGCGTACGGCGAATCATGGGCACCGAGGTCGAGTACGGCATCTCCGTGCCCGGACAGGCCGGAGCCAACCCGATGGTCACCTCGTCGCAGGTGGTCAACGCCTACGGGGCCCGCCCGGAACTCAACCGGGGCGGTCGGGCCCGGTGGGACTACGAGGAAGAGTCACCGCTGCGCGACGCCCGCGGCTTCACCTACTCCGGCGCCGCGTACGACCCCGCCGAGGCTCTCGCCGACGAAGACCTCGGCCTGGCCAACGTGATACTCACCAACGGCGCCCGGCTCTACGTGGACCACGCCCACCCCGAATACTCCACCCCGGAGGTCACCACCCCCCGCGACATCGTGCGCTGGGACAAGGCCGGCGAGCGGGTGATGGCCGAGGCGTCCCGCCGGGCCGCCACCATCCCGGGCACCCAACCGATCCACCTCTACAAGAACAACACCGACAACAAGGGCGCCAGCTACGGTGCCCACGAGAACTACCTGATGCGCCGGCAGACGCCGTTCGCCGACATCGTGGCGTACCTGACGCCGTTCTTCGTCACCCGCCAGATCGTCTGCGGCGCCGGCCGCGTCGGCATCGGCCAGGACGGCGGCCAGAGCGGCTTCCAGATCTCCCAACGCGCCGACTTCTTCGAGGTCGAGGTGGGCCTGGAAACCACCCTCAAGCGGCCGATCATCAACACCCGCGACGAGCCGCACGCCGACGCCGACAAGTACCGCCGGCTGCACGTCATCATCGGCGACGCCAACCTCTCCGAAATCTCCACCTACCTCAAGGTCGGCACCACCGCCCTGATCCTCACCATGATCGAGGAGAAGGCGCTCGGCGCCGACCTCGGCATCGCCGACCCGGTCAGCGAGCTGCGCGCCGTCAGCCACGACCCCTCACTGACGCACCGCATGCGGCTGCGCGACGGCCGTCGGCTCACCGCGCTGGACCTGCAGTGGGCCTACCTGGAGCGGGCCCGGTCCTTTGTCGAGGACCGGTACGGCACCGACGCCGACGAGCAGACCGTCGACGTGCTCGACCGCTGGGAGAGCGTCCTGGACCGGCTGGGCCGGGACCCGATGCTCTGCGCCGACGAGTTGGACTGGGTGGCCAAGCTGCGGCTGCTGGAGGGCTACCGGGAGCGGGAGAAGCTCGGTTGGGGCTCGCACAAGCTCCAGCTCGTCGACCTGCAATACTCCGACGTCCGGCCGGAGAAGGGCCTCTACCACCGCCTGGTCAGCCGGGGGGCGATGAAGACGCTGCTCACCGACGACGAGACCCGTACCGCGATGACCGAGCCCCCGGAGGACACCCGGGCCTACTTCCGTGGTCGCTGCCTCGCGCAGTACGCCTCCGAGGTGGTCGCCGCGAGCTGGGACTCAGTGATCTTCGACGTGGGCCGGGAGTCGCTCGTCCGGGTGCCGATGATGGAGCCGGAGCGGGGCACCCGCGCGCACGTCGGTGCGCTGTTCGACCGCTGCGCCAGCGCCAAGGACCTGCTGGAGACGTTGACCGGGGGCTGACGACGCGCCCGGATGCCCGTCGTGTGCCGTAAGCCGGCGCGCGGCGGGCTTTTCGTCGCCCGCGCGAGGTAAGTTCATCGCAGACGATCGTGGAGGAGGCAGCAGTGGCCACTCATGACAGCGGCGGCCAGTCGCAGTCCGGCAAGTCCCGTCAGGGCGAGGAAATCGAGGACGTCACCACCGAGGCCAACCCCGAGGTGGCCGAGCGGCACGCCGAGATCACCGAGGACGTCGACGACCTCCTCGACGAGATCGACTCCGTCCTGGAAGAAAATGCAGAAGAGTTCGTGAGGGGTTATGTACAGAAAGGGGGTCAATAGGGGTAAATGTCCGATTTGACCGAGCCGCCGGGCAAGACATGCCCGCAGTGCAAGAGAGTGCTGGCCTACAGCGAGTTCCACCGTGATCGGCGCCGGGTGGACGGCATGGCCTTCTACTGCAAGGCGTGCGCCAATGCTCGGTCCGAGGCGAGCCGCCGCAAGCGGGGCGTCGGGCCGCAGAAGAAGTCGCCGACGCCCGTTGGTGAGGGGCTCAAGTGGTGTCCGGACTGCGAGCAGATCAAGCCGCTCGACGAGTTCCCCACCACCACGACCAAGGCCAGTGGCCGGTACAGCTACTGCAAGCCCTGCCACAACGCCCGCGGCAAAGAGACGGCGCAGCGGCTCTACGGCGGGACACGCGAGTACCACCTGCGGCGGAGGTACGGCGTGGGGGAGAAGGAGTTTCAGGAGCTCCTGGCCGAGCAGGGCGGGGTCTGCGCGATCTGTGGCGGCGCCGACCCGCAACATCTGGACCACGATCATCGCACCGGATGGGTGCGCGGGATACTCTGCTTCAACTGCAACGGTGGTCTTGGCCAGTTCCGTGACAGTCCCATGAGGCTGGCCAGGGCGATCACGTACCTGAGAGGAACCACGTGGCAGCGGGCTTTGATCCATCCGGGCGTCTACCAGATGTGTTCACCAACGCGGGGACGTCCTCCTTCACGACGTTTCTGAGTCGGGTGGCCCCCGAGATGCTGCCCGGTCGGCGACCGCTGCCGCCGGGCATGGCCGCCGACCTGGCGCCGCACGCGACCACCATCGTCGCCATCGCGGCCGCCGAGGGTGTGGTGATGGCGGGCGACCGACGGGCCACCATGGGCAACCTGATCGCCCAGCGTGACATCGAGAAGGTGCACCCGGCCGACGCGTACTCGCTGGTCGGCATCGCGGGCACCGCCGGCATCGGCATCGAGCTGATGCGACTGTTCCAGGTGGAGCTGGAGCACTACGAGAAGATCGAGGGCGCGATGCTCTCGTTGGACGGTAAGGCCAACCGGTTGGCCTCGATGATCCGGGGCAACCTGGGGGCGGCCATGCAGGGGCTGGCCGTGGTGCCGCTCTTCGCCGGGTTCGACCTGGCCGCCGCCGACCCGGCGCGGGCCGGTCGGATCTTCAGCTTCGACGTGACCGGTGGCCCGTACGAGGAGACCGGCTACGACGCGATCGGGTCCGGGTCGTTGTTCGCCAAGTCCGCGTTGAAGAAGCGGTTCCGGGCCGGGTTGTCCGTCGAGGACGCGACGCGGCTGGCGGTCGAGGCGCTCTACGACGCGGCCGATGACGACACCGCGACCGGTGGGCCCGACCTGACCCGCCGGATCTACCCCGTGGTGATGACCGCGACTGCCGAGGGCACCTACCGGCTCACCGACGCCGAGACGGCGACGATCGCCGAGGGCGTGGTCGCCGGCCGGATGGAAAACCCGGGCGGCTAGGCCCGCCCGCCCACCCCCACCTGCCAGCAGTCGTCAGCACAGCCCCGTTAGGAGAACCGCCGCCGTGGCCATGCAGTTCTACGCCTCGCCCGAACAGATCATGCGTGACCGCTCCGAGCTGGCCCGTAAGGGCATCGCTCGCGGGCGCAGCGCCGTGGTCCTGAGCTACTCCGGCGGGGTGCTCTTCGTCGCGGAGAACCTCTCCAGCGCCCTGCACAAGGTCAGTGAGATCTACGACCGGATCGGCTTCGCCGCGGTCGGCCGGTACAACGAGTTCGAGAACCTGCGGCGGGCCGGCGTGCGGATGGCCGACCTGAACGGGCTCAGCTACGACCGCCGGGACGTCACCGGTCGGGCCCTGGCCAACGCGTTCGCGCAGACCCTTGGCGCGATCTTCACCGAGCAGTCGAAGCCGTTCGAGGTGGAGATCTGTGTGGCGGAGGTCGGGGCCACCCCCGCCGATGACGAGTTGTACCGGCTCACCTACGACGGTTCGGTCAATGACGAGCCGGGGCGGATGGCGATGGGTGGTCAGGCTGAGGCCATCACCGGTGTGCTGAAGTCCAACCACCGGCCGGACATGTCGCTCGGTGAGGCGGTGAAGGTCGCGGTGCAGGCGCTCAGCAGCGTCGGTGGGGAGGGCGGCGCCGCTCGGACGATCGCCGCGAACCAGCTCGAGGTGGCGGTGCTGGACCGTCAGCGGGTCGGCCGGACGTTCCGGCGGATCACCGGGGCCGCGCTGACCGCGTTGCTGGACGGGAAGGCGGCACCGCCGGCGAGTGACCTGCCGGAGACGCCGAGCGTGCCGACCGGGGAGGCGGGCAAGCCGACCAGTTCGGCGGGCTCCGCGGACCTGGAGGATCGACCGGGGCAGGCCGACAGTTGATCGTGTGAGCAGGAAGCGCCGGGGTCCGCGTGAGCGGGCCCCGGCGCTGTCGTGTGGTGGGTCAGCGGCGGGGGAGCAGCGGCCGGGCGAGGGCCCAGTAGCCGGCGGCGACCGCGTTGAAGACGCCCATGCCGGGGGGTGAGTCGACGTTCGAGGGGGCGACCCGGGCGGTCATCAGCTCGGCGATCACCCCGTCGGGTACGGTCCGTTCGGCCTGGAGTTGACGGCGGCGGGCACCCACCCAGGATCTGTTGCGCCACAGCCAGCCCCAGCCGCGGGTCTTCTGCCGGGTCCAGCCACCGGCGAGCGCGGCGGCGAGCATGGCGGCTTCGGTGAGCAGCAGCATCGGGGCGAGCAGCACCAGGGTGCGGGTCTGGTAGGCGGTGAGCAGGGTGACCAGCCGGTTGCGTTCGACCAGGTAGAGCTTCAGGTCGTTGCGGGAGAACTCGTAGTGGTGGCGGACGACGGCGTCGGGGACGTACTCCAGGCGCAGGCCGCGTTGCCAGAGCCGCAGGCTCAGCTCGGTGTCCTCGTGGTAGGCGAAGTACTCTTCGGCGAAGCCGTCGAGCTCCTGCCAGCGCTGCCGGCTGATCACGAAGCAGCAGCCGCTGAGTGACGGGACTCTGGTGCGGACGGCGTGGGCGGTGGCCGGTTCGCCGTTGCCGCCGGCCCAGGACAGGCCGGTGAAGTGCAGCGGGTTGCCGGCGGTGTTGATCAGTTCGGGGGTGTCGGCGAGCCGGATGGAGGCCATCGCGGCGCCGACGCCGGGTTCGGCGGCGACCGCCACCGTCTTGGCGAGGGCGTCGGGGGCGACGATGGCGTCGGAGTTGACGAAGGCGAGCCAGTCTCCGGTGGCCTCGGCGGCGCCGATCCGGCAGCCGCCGGAGTAGCCGGTGTTCTGCTCGGGGCGGACGACGCGCACCTGGGGGAAGCCCTTGACGATGTCGATGCCGTCGCCGGTGCAACCGTTGTCGACGACGACCAGTTCGATGTCGACGTCGGTGCTGGCGAGGACGGCGTGGGCGGCGTCGACCAGGTACGGCTCGGCGCCGTAGGCGAGCATGACCGCGGTCACCTGTGGGCGGGTCATCGGATGCCTCCGGATGCGGCAGGGGCGGCGGCCTCGGCGAGCGGCCGGGTGGGGGTGGTGGGTCGGTGGGCGCCGCCGCGCAGCAGCAGTGTCGCCATGGTGGCGGCCACGATGACGGACCCGATGGTGTACGCCAACTCGACTCGCAGGGTGACCGGGGCGGGGATCAGCGTGACGGCGATCAGGGCGGCGACGCCGGCGGTCCAGGCGAGGGCCTGGGCGCGGTGCCGGTCGAGGGCGAGCAGGGCCTGGCCGAGGACCATCGCCCACAGGTAGGCGAGGGTGGCGGCGGCCAACCAGGCGAAGTCGGCGTGGCCGAGAACGCCGGGTGCGTCGAAGAGGGCGCCGACCAGCCACGGGCCGAGCAGCACGGCGCCGAGGGCGCCGGCGAGGCCGAGGGCGGTGACGATGCCGAGTGCCCGGCGCAGCAGGTTGTGGAAGCCGGCCTGGTCGCCGGTGGTGGCGGTGGTGGCCAGGCCGGGCAGTAGTGACGCCTGGAGCGAGCCGAAGACGAACAGGGGGATGCGGACCAGCACGAGGGCGCTCAGGAGCGCGCCGGCGGCTGCCGCGTCGGAGGGCGCGAGTAGTTGCACGTTGATCACGCCGATGTTCACCACGACCTGGGAGAGCAGGCTGGAGGCGGTGAGCAGGCCGAGGCCGCGCAGCAGGGTGGCCCAGGCGACCGGCGGGCCGGCGCCGATGGCGCGCAGCACCGGTGGCAGGGTGACCAGGACGCTGACCAGCGGGGCGGCGACGAGTACGAGCCCGTACCAGACGGGGGAGGTGACCCCGGCCAGCCCGAGCAGGGCGACCATGATGATGCGCAGGCCGCCGTCGATCCCGAGTTGGGTGCCGTACCAGGGGAACAGTTGCAGGCCGGAGAGGACGCCGCGGGTGGCGTAGGCGACGGCCATCGCGGCGAGTGCGCCGATGAGCACGGTGACCAGGTTGCCGTCGCCGGCGAAGAGCTTGTCGGCGAGCGGCTGGCGGCCGATGGTGACGGCGGACACCAGCACGGCGAGCAGCACGGCGGCGACGGTGACGCCGCGGGCCAGCACCGGTCCCGGGGGCAGCCCCTGGCTGTGCCGGGCGGCGACGATCCGGGCGACTTCCTGTTCGATCGGCATGAACACGCCGATGCCGAGGGTGAACACGATCGACCAGAGCACCGACAGGGCGGAGTAGTCGGCGGTGCTGAGGCTGTGGCCGGCGACCGCGAGGTGCACGTAGGAGGCGAGGCCGAGAAGGCCCAGCCCGGCACCAACAGCGATGGTGCCGGGCGGGATCAGGCGCAGCAGGCGACGGATCACCGGCGAATGAGGGCCAGCGTGAGGACGGCGAACGCGCGGCCGAGGTAGATCATCGCCCGGGCGGGGGAGTGGCTGGGTGTGCCGGCCATCCGTTTGCGCATGGCGACGGGCACCTGCCGGATGCGGTATCCGCGGCGGGCGGTGTGGACCAGGGTCTCCACGGTGTCGCCGAGGTATTCGGCCGGGTACCAGGTGGCGAACATGTCGATGACCCGCCGGTTGGCGGCGCGGAAGCCGGACGTGGTGTCGGTGAGCTTGGTGTGGGCGACCCGGGACAGCACGGCGGAGAGCATCACCATCGCCCAGCGGCGGGGGCCGCGGACGGTGTAGTCGCCCTCGCCGGCGAAGCGGGCGCCGATGACGAGGTCGTTGTCGTCGAGCAGGTCGACGAGCTTCGGCACGTACCGGGGGTCGTGCTGGCCGTCGGCGTCGATCTGGATGGCGACGTCGTAGTTGTGGTCGCGGGCGTAGCGGTAGCCCAGGCGCATGGCCCCGCCGACGCCGAGGTTGTACGGCAGTTTCGCGACTGTGGCGCCGGCGGCGGTGGCGACGGCGGCGGTGCGGTCGGTGGAGCCGTCGTCGACGACGAGCACGTCGACGCCGGGCAGTTCGCCGCGGACCTCGCCGACGACGTCGGCGATCGAACCGGACTCGTTGAGCGCCGGGATGATGATCAGTGTGCGTTTGCCGTTAACCATCGGTCGACACCAGTTCGTCACGGGCCGCCCGGTCCGCGTCGATCTCTGCGCGCAGCAGGGCGAAGTCCTCGGCCAGGGTGCGGGTCTCTTCTTCGAGTGCGCTGACCTCCCAGCTCAGGTGCACGCACACGAGCAGCAGGAAGACGATGCCGAGGAAGAGCACCAGGCTGACGCCGGAGGCGACGCCGAGGAGTTCGGCGACGTTGTCGAGCAGCCGGGGGAACAGGGACAGCGGGATCACGACGACCAGTACGGCGAGCCAGAGCATGCCGTACTTCTCGCGCAGCTGACGGCGGCGCAGCAGCTCGACGATGGTGCCGAGGAGCAGCAGGCCGGTCAGGCCGGTGACGAGGGTGAGCTTCATGCGACCTTCCACGGGGCGGGTGGAGCGGGGGAGTGGAACGCGTCAACCAGGGCGCTGTGCCAGTCCGGAAGCGGGGGCAGACCCACGGCTGCCCAGCGGCTGTGCCCTAGCACACTGTACGCAGGCCGGGGGGCGGGACGCGGATACCGGTCGCTGGTGGTGGGTCGAATGCGGTCCGGGTCCAGCCCGGCCAGCGTGAATGTGGCGCGGGCCAACCCGTACCAGGTTGTCTGCCCGGTGCAGGTGCCGTGGTAGACGCCGGGCGGCGCGTTGCCGGCCACTGCCGCGTCGGCGAGCGCGACGAGTCGTTGGGCGAGCGCGTAGGACCAGGTGGGTTGGCCGTGTTGGTCGTCGACCACGTCGAGGTGGTCGCGGTGGGCGGCGAGTTGGAGCATGGTGGCCACGAAGTTCGGGCCGTGGGCGCCGTACAGCCAGGCGGTGCGTACCACGTACCCGGTGTCGGGCAGGAGGCGCGCGACGGCCTGTTCGCCGACGAGTTTGCTGCGGCCGTACGCGTTGACCGGCGCGGTGGGCGCGTCCTCCGGGTAGGGGGTGTCCGCGTTGCCGGCGAGGACGTAGTCGGTGGAGACCTGGATCAGTCGGGTTCCGTCGGCGGCGCAGGCCGCGGCCAGGTTGGTCACGGCGCCTCCGTTGACGGCGGTCGCCGCGGCCTCGTCGGCTTCGGCGGCGTCGACGTTGGTCCAGGCCGCCGCGTTGATCACCAGGTCGTGCCCGGCGACGGCGGCGTCCACCGCCGCGCGGTCGGTGACGTTCAGGTCGGCGCGGGTGGCGGCGGTCACCTTGAGGTCGGGTCGTGCTCCCAGCACGGTGACCAGGTCCCGGCCGAGCATTCCGCCCGCGCCGGTGACGAGGATTCGGGTCATGCGGCCGGGGCGGACTTGAGGGGTTCCCACCACGTGCGGTTGTCCTGATACCAGCGGACGGTGTCAGCGAGGCCCTGGTCCAGGGTGATGCTGGGGTGGTAACCGAGCTCTTCGCTGATCTTGGTGATGTCGAGCGAGTACCGGCGGTCGTGGCCCTTGCGGTCGGTGACCGGGACGACCCGGTCCCATCCGGCGTCGCAGGCGTCCAGGAGCAGACCGGTGAGTTCCTTGTTGGTCAGTTCGGTGCCGCCGCCGATGTTGTAGACCTCGCCGGCGCGGCCCTTCTGCTGCACGAGGGCGATGCCGCGGCAGTGGTCGTGCACGTGCAGCCAGTCGCGGATGTTGCCACCGTCGCCGTAGAGGGGGACGGTGCCGCCGTCGAGGAGGTTGGTGACGAACAGCGGGATGACCTTCTCGGGGAACTGGTACGGGCCGTAGTTGTTGGAGCAGCGGGTGACGACCACGTCCATGCCGTGGGTGCGGTGGTACGACAGCGCCAGCAGGTCGGAGCCGGCCTTGGACGCCGAGTACGGCGAGTTGGGGGCCAGGGGCCAGGTCTCGGTCCAGGAGCCCTCGTCGATCGAGCCGTAGACCTCGTCGGTGGAGACGTGCACGAATCGTCCGGTGCCGTGGCGCAGCGCCGCGTCGAGCAGCGTCTGGGTGCCCAGCACGTTGGTGGTGACGAACGGCGCGGCGCCGGCGATCGAGCGGTCGACGTGTGACTCGGCGGCGAAGTGCACGATCACGTCGTGCCCGGCGACGACCTCGTCGACCACGACCGGGTCGCAGATGTCGCCCTGCACGAACCGCAGTCGCGGGTCGTCGCGGACGGGCGCGAGGTTGGCGAGGTTGCCCGAGTAGGTCAGCTTGTCCAGGACGGTCACGGCGGCCGGCTCGAGCGGCGGCACGCCGTCGGCGCCGCCGAGGGGCTTGCCCAGCAGCAGGCGGACGTACTCCGACCCGATGAATCCGGCTCCGCCGGTGACGAGGATCCTCACGGGTCCGGAAGTATACGCGACGGGTGGCGCTAAGCCCGGTATGCGACCCCCGCACAACCTGTCCGGGTGCGGCTAGGCTTCCCCGGTGCGCGGAATCCTACTTGCCGGCGGCACCGGGTCCCGGCTCTGGCCGATCACCCGGGCGGTCTCGAAGCAGCTGATGCCGGTCTTCGACAAGCCGATGATCTACTACCCGCTCTCCACCCTGGTGATGGCCGGGGTCCGGGAGATCCTGGTGATCACGACTCCGGACGACCAGGACCAGTTCCGTCGCCTGCTCGGCGACGGCAGCCAGTTCGGGCTGCGGCTGGAGTACGCCAGCCAGGAACGCCCGGAGGGCATCGCGCAGGCGTTCATCCTCGGCGCGGACTTCATCGGCGACGCGCCGGTGGCGCTGGTCCTCGGCGACAACATCTTCCACGGTGTGGGCCTGGGGCGGCAGCTCGCCGACCACGGTGATCTGGTCGGCGGTCGGGTCTTCGCCTATCAGGTGGCCAACCCGCAGGAGTACGGCGTGGTCGACTTCGACGCCGATGGCCGGGTGCTCTCGATCGAGGAGAAGCCGGCCCGGCCGAAGTCCCGGTTCGCGGTGCCCGGCCTGTACTTCTACGACAACCGGGTGGTCGACATCGCGCGCAAGCTCACCCCGAGCGCGCGCGGCGAGCTGGAGATCACGGCGGTCAACGAGGCGTACCGGGAGTGGGGCGAGCTTTCGGTGACGGTGCTGGATCGGGGCACCGCCTGGCTGGACACCGGCACGTTCACCTCGATGATGCAGGCCGCCGAGTTCGTCCGGGTGGTCGAGGAACGGCAGGGCCTCAAGATCGGTTGTGTCGAGGAGGTCGCCTGGCGGGCCGGCCTGATCGACGACGCGCAGCTGCGCGCGCTGGCCGAGCCGCTGACCAAGAGCGGCTACGGCGACTACCTGCTCCGGCTGCTCAGTGAGCAGGCCGAGCGCGACGGGGGTTCCTGGTGAAGATCCGGGAGTTGGGCATCGAGGGCGCCTGGGAGATCACCCCCCAGCAGCACGGTGACCCGCGTGGCATGTTCATGGAGTGGTACCGCTTCGACAAGCTCGCCGAGGCGGTGGGGCATCCGCTGCGACTGGCCCAGGCCAACCTGTCGGTGTCCGCGCGTGGCGTGGTGCGCGGCGTGCACTTCGCCGATGTCCCGCCCGGGCAGGCCAAGTACGTGACCTGTGTGCGGGGCGCGGTCCTCGACGTGATCGTGGACCTGAGGGTGGGTTCGCCGACCTTCGGCCGGTGGGAGGGCGTCCGGCTGGACGACACCGACCGTCGGGCGGTCTACCTCAGCGAGGGGCTGGGGCACGGGTTCTGCGCGTTGACCGACGACGCGACGTTGAGCTATCTCTGCTCGGCCACCTACAACCCGACCGGCGAGCACGCGGTGCACCCGCTGGACGAGGAGCTGGGCATCGAGTGGCCGGCGGAGGTTCCGTTGCTGTCCGCGCGTGACGACGCGGCGCCGACCCTCGCCCAGGCGCGCGAGCGGGGTCTGCTCCCGGAGTACGACAGCTGCCGGCGGTTCGTGGCGAGCCTCGGCCCGGACGGAATGTCGCACTCAACCGGTATGTGACAGCGCTCGGGGCACGACCTGTGGTCTGACAGTGACGAACCGGGCCCCCAGGCGGCTAATGTCACACCATGGAGCGGCGAATCTTCGGCCTCGAGACCGAGTACGGCGTCACCTGCACCTATCGCGGGCAGCGGCGGCTGTCCCCGGACGAGGTCGCGCGGTATCTGTTCCGGCGCGTGGTGTCCTGGGGTCGGTCGAGCAACGTCTTCCTGCGCAATGGGGCCCGGCTCTACCTGGACGTCGGGTCGCATCCGGAGTACGCGACACCGGAGTGCGACTCGGTGACCGATCTGGTCGCCCACGACCGGGCCGGCGAGCGGATCCTGGAGGGCCTGCTCGTCGACGCGGAGAAGCGGCTGCACGACGAGGGCATCGCGGGTGAGATCTACCTGTTCAAGAACAACACCGACTCGGCCGGCAACTCGTACGGGTGCCACGAGAACTACCTGGTCTCCCGGCACGGCGAGTTCGGCCGGCTCGCCGACGTGCTCATCCCGTTCCTGGTGACCCGGCAGTTGATCTGCGGCGCCGGCAAGGTCCTGCAGACCCCACGCGGCGCGGTCTACTGCCTCTCGCAGCGGGCCGAGCACATCTGGGAGGGCGTCTCCTCGGCGACCACCCGCAGCCGCCCGATCATCAACACCCGCGACGAGCCGCACGCCGACGCCGAGCGCTACCGGCGGCTGCACGTGATCGTCGGTGACTCCAACATGAACGAGGTCACCACGCTGCTCAAGGTCGGCACCGCCGACATCGTGCTGCGGATGATCGAGGCCGGGGTGGTGATGCGCGACCTGTCCCTGGAGAACCCGATCCGGGCCATCCGGGAGGTGTCGCACGACATCACCGGGCGGCGCAAGGTGCGGCTGGCCAACGGCAAGGAGGTCAGCGCCCTGGACATCCAGCAGGAATACCTCGCCAAGGCCACCGAGTTCGTCGAGCGGCGCGGCGGCGACCAGGCCGCCAAGCGGGTCGTCGAGCTGTGGGGGCGGGTGCTCAACGCGGTGGAGACCGGTGACCTGGAACCGGTCTCCCGGGAGATCGACTGGGTCAGCAAGCTGCGGTTGATCGAGCGCTACCAGCGCAAGCACGATCTGCCGTTGTCGCACCCCCGGGTGGCGCAGATGGACCTGGCCTATCACGACGTGCGTCGCGGCCGGGGCCTCTACGGGCTGCTGGAGCGCCGCGGTGACGTCGACCGGGTGGCCACCGACCCGGAGATCTTCGAGGCCAAGGAGACCCCGCCGCAGACCACCCGGGCCCGGCTGCGGGGCGAGTTCATCCGGCACGCCCAGGAGAAGCGCCGCGACTTCACCGTCGACTGGGTGCACCTGAAGCTCAACGACCAGGCGCAGCGCACCGTGTTGTGCAAGGACCCGTTCCGGGCGTACGACGAGCGGGTGGAGCGACTGATCGCCAGCATGTGACGGGTTACCGGCCCCGGCGGTGCGCTGCGCCGACGGGGCCGGTCGACCCGGCGCGCCGAGCGGTTAAGCTGAGCGCGCCATGACGACTTCTGGACCGTCCGACCGTTCCGAGCGCCCCGAGCGCGGCACCGAGCGGCAGAACTGGGTCGAACGCCGGCGGGAGAAGATCCGCGCCGAGATCGACCGTAACCGGCGCGGTGACTACACGGTGCCGACCTGGGTGCTGGCCCTGGCCCTGGCCCTCATCGTGGGCGGCTGGCTGGCCCTGATCTTCCTCGCCTAACCCCCAGCGCTCCGGCCCCGCGCCGTCGCCCGCGTTGATCATGAAGTTGTTGCCCCGACACGCCGAGGCGGCGGGCACTTCATGATCACCAGGGCCGGGCCGGGCCGGGCCGGGCCGGGCCGGTCAGGGGAGGAGGGTTGTGGCGTGGCGGCCGGCGGCGGCTGCGGACAGGAAGTAGGCGTGGTCGGCGTCGAGGCCACGGCCCATGGTGGACAGCGGCACGACGCTGGCCCGCAGCGCGGCGTCGAGACCGTCGGTGCCTACCCGCACGATCTTGTGCCGGGCCGCCAGGGGCGCCAGCGCCGCGTGCACCTCGGCCGCGAGCGACGGGGCCAGGTCCTCGGGCACCACCAGCTCCGCCGGGGCGAGCGCCACCCGGCCGTACGCGGTGAGGCTGTGGTGTGACACGCCCCGGTGCCGGGGACGGGGGTCGGCGTCGGAGATGCGCAACGACCCGACCGGCCGCCCGCCCAGCGTGGCGACCGCGTTGACCGCCTCGCCGACCGCGACGCCGGAGAAACCCCAGCGGGTGCCGGTGCCCAGGTTGCCGGGCCCCTGAGCCACGATCGCCAGGTCCGCGTGGAGCACGTGCCGGGCGGCGAGCAGACCGCCGTGCACTGTGGTGGCCTCCAGGTCGCCGCCGAACGCCTGCCCGACCGTGATCGTGCCGACCAGCTCGGACCGCAGCCCGGCGAGGGTGCGGGAGAACCAGGCGGGCAGCGCGCCACCGTCGGTGAGCAGGTACGCCACCCGCGCCCGCGGGGCGTCGGCCCGGATGCCGGCCAGGATCGCCGGCAGCGCCGAGTGCAGATCGGCGGTGACCACCGGCAGGCCGCCCAGGTCGTCCGCGTCGGCCAGCACGTCGCGGTGCGGGGACGCCTCCTCGTCGACACCGAGCAGGATCGGCTGCAACGGGGTGTAGCGGGCCTTCACCAGGTGCCCGGCGTCGCGGGTGTCGGCGACCTCCGGCGGGTCCGGGGGCAGCCGGTCCGGCAGGGCGACCACCAGGGCGTACCCGCCGGTGCCCAACCCCATCAGCAGCGCGCCGGCGTTGAGCAGCACCCGGTCGCCCGGCTCGGGCGTGCCGACCAGCTCCGGGTAGGCCAGCGCGCGCATCCGTGTGCCGTCGGGCAGGTCGACGTCCAGCTCCACCGCCCCGGTCCACTGCCGTCGCAGCGTCGCCACCGTCCCCGTACGCCATCGCACCATGACGGGCACGCTAGCCGCGCGGGCCCGGCGGCCCGCGCCCGGGTGCGGTTCAGGTGGACTCGGCGCCGCCGGCGTCCGGGCTCGGTCGGGCCTGGGTGTGCCGGGCGGTGCCGGTGGCCCCGGGCAGCGAGCGGGTGGGGTCGAGGAAGACGAACCGGATCTCCGGGTAGCGGCCGGTGAGCCGTCGTTCGGCCTCGTCGGCGGCGGTCTCGATCTGCGCGCCGGTGGCCTCGTCGCGGAAGTCGACCTTCGCGGCGACCAGGATGTCGTCCGGGCCGAGCTGCATGGTCAACAGGGTGTCGATGCGCTCCACCTCGGGCAGCCCGGCCAGCTCCTGCTCGATCTCGCGGCGCAGCCGTTCCGGCACGGCCCGGCCGACCAGCAGCGACAGGTTGTTGCTGGCGAGTATCCCGGCGACGGTCAGCAGCAGCAGGCCGATCAGGATCGACGCCACGCCGTCCCACACCTCGTCGCCGGTGGCGTGCGACAGACCGACGCCGAGCCCGGCCAGCACCAGACCGATCAGGGCCGCGCTGTCCTCCAGGAAGACCGCCTTGACGGTGGTGTCGGCGGTCAGCCGCAGAAACCGCCGAGGCGTGGTCCGCCAGCGTCGCGACTCGCGGCGGACCTGGCGCACCGCGCGGGCCAGGGAGATCGACTCGATGACGAACGACACCCCGAGCACGATGTACGAGATCAGGTAGTCGCCGCTGTGCTTGTGCACCAGGATCGTGGTGACGCCGTGGGTGACGGCGAAACCGGCGCCCGCGACGAACGTGAACATCGCCGCGAAGAACGCCCAGACGTAGCTCTCCTTGCCGTACCCGAAGGGGTGTCGCTGGTCGGCCGGGCGGGCGCCGCGGCGCAGCGCCTGGAAGAGCAGCACCTCGGTGGTGGTGTCGGCCACCGAGTGCGCCGCCTCGGAGAGCATCGCGGCGGATCCGGAGATCACCCCGGCGATCAGTTTGGCCACCGCGATGGCGAGGTTGGCGGCGCCGGCGACGACGACGGTGCCGACGCTCTCGCTCGCGGGCCTGGCCTCCGGTGCCGACATGAGGATCACCCTATGACCGCGGACGGCGACGCGCCGGGGGAGACCCGATCCGAACATGTGTGCGGCACGCCCGCGTGGGTGCACGGTGTGGGCGCGTCGGCTGCTAGCGTCTACCGCGTGTCGCGGACCCGCACCGAACGCCTGGTCAACCTGGTGATCTGCCTGCTGTCCACGCGACGGTTCCTGACCGCCGCGCAGATCGCCGCGACCGTGCCCGGTTACGAGCACGATCCTGACGACGCGCGCGACCACGAGGCGTTCCAGCGCAAGTTCGAACGGGACAAGGCCGAGCTGCGCGAGTTGGGTGTCCCACTGGAGACCGGCACGGCGAGCGCCTTCGACGCCGAGCCCGGCTACCGGATCGCCCACCGCGAGTACGCGCTGCCCGACATCCTCCTCGAACCGGACGAGGCCGCCGCGGTCGGCATCGCCGCACGGCTGTGGCAGCACGCCGGGCTGGCCGCCGCCGCGTCGTCCGGGCTGGCCAAGCTGCGCGCCGCCGGGGTGGACGTGGACCCGCAGGCGACCCTCGGCCTGGAGCCGATGGTCACCGTCGACCCGGCGTTCGCGCCGCTGACCGCCGCCGCGCGGGACCGCCGCGAGGTGGGGTTCGACTACCGGGTGCCCGACCGCGACGCGCCCAGTCGGCGGCGGCTGCAACCCTGGGGCGTCGTCTGCTGGCGCGGCCGGTGGTATGTGGTCGGCCACGACCAGGACCGGGAGGCGACCCGCTGCTTCCGGCTGTCCCGGGTCGTCGGCGCGGTCCGGGTGACCGGCGCCCCCGGCGCGTACGAGCCTCCCGCCAACGTCGACCTGATCAGCCACGTGGCCCGCTGGTCGGGTCCGGTGGAGCGCACCGGCCGGGCCACGGTGCTGGCCGCGCCGGGACGGGCCGCCGGGCTGCGCCGCTGGGCGCTGGAGGTGACCGCCGGTCCGGACGGCGACCGGCTGGTCCTGCCGTACGCGGAGCCGGACGGGTTGGCCGGTCATCTCGTCGGCTACGGCCCGGACGTGCGGGTGCTGGACCCACCGGAGGTCCGCGAGGCGGTCATCCAACGACTCAAGGAGATCGCCGTGCGCCACGACGAGCTGGCCGTGGGCGGAGGTGCCCGGTGACCCGCCCGGCCGCCCGCACCGGTTCCCGCGCGTCCGCCGACCGGCTGGCCCGACTGCTCAACCTGGTGCCCTACCTGCTGGCCCGGCCCGGCATCGAGATCGCCGAGGCGGCCGGTGACCTGGGCGTCACCGAGCGCCAGCTCCGGGAGGACCTGGAGCTGCTCTGGGTGTGCGGGCTGCCCGGGTACGGCCCCGGTGACCTCATCGACATGGCGTTCGACGGTGACCGGGTGACCATCACCTACGACGCCGGCATCGACCGGCCGTTGCGGCTGACGCCCGACGAGGCCCTCGCTCTGGTGGTGGCGCTGCGGATGCTGGCCGAGACGCCCGGGGTGGCCAACCGGGAGGCCGTCGAACGGGCTCTGGCCAAGATCGAGGCCGCGGGCGACCTGGTGGGCGCCCCGGTGGCGGTCCGGTTGCCCGGAGACACCCCGCGGGTCGAGGCGCTGCGCGCCGCCGTCGAGGGCGGGAAGGCCCTGCGGATCACCTACTACACGGCCGCCCGGGACGAGACCACCGAGCGCGTCATCGACCCGCTGCGGATGCTCATGGTCGGCGGCCGGGCGTACGTGGAGGCGTGGTGCCGGCGTGCGGAGGCCGTCCGGCTGTTCCGCGCCGACCGGATCGACGCGACCACCGAGTTGGACGAGCCGGCCATGGTGCCGCCGCAGGCCGTGCCGCACGACCTCACCGAGGGCGTGTTCCGCCCGACGGCCGACCTGCCGCTGATCACCCTGCGGATCGGCCGGGGCGAGCGGTGGATCACCGAGTACTACCCGTGCGAGCGGGTCGAGGCCGGCGACGGCGACCAGTGGCTCGTCTCCCTGCGGGTCACCGACCTGGGCTGGGCCCGCCGGTTCGTGCTGGGTCTCGGCCCGGAGGTGACGGTGGTCGCCCCGGTCGAGTTGGCCGAGCAGGTGCGGGCGACGGCCGCCGCCGCGTTGGACGCGTACGCCGTGCCCGCGCCCCCGGCGGTGCCCCGACCGTCCGAGGTCGACGCGGAGCGCGCGCCGGCGGGCGACCCGGCGGTGGCCGGCCGCACCCAGTAGGCTGACCGCCGTGCTGATCTGGATCGTCCTCGCGGTGGTGCTGCTGCCCCTCGTGGTGCTCGCGCTGGCCGTGCGCCCGGTGCTGGCCCGGTTGCCCCAGCTGCGCCGCGCGGCCGTGGCGTTGCAGCGGCGTGCCGCCGAGGCCGAGGCGCTGCGGGACACCGCCGAGGCGTTGCAACAACGCGCCGAGGACGTCCAACGTCGGCTCGACACCACCTCCCGACGGCTCGCGGTGATCAAGGCCAAGCGCGGCTGATCGGGCCCGCACCTGGTGGTGGTTGACGGATCATCGTGGGTTGGTCAAGACTTCACCCTCCCGGCCAAACCACCACTACCCAACGGGTGGCGGGCAGCCGATCCGCACGTACGATGGGCTGCGTACCACCCCTCGGACACAGAGCGACTGGAGCTTCTCATGGGTGCCCTCAAGCCGTGGCACATCGCTGTTCTCGTGGTTGTGCTGATCCTGCTCTTCGGTGCGAAGCGGCTCCCTGACGCGGCCCGGTCGCTGGGTCGGTCGCTGCGGATCATCAAGGCCGAGACGAAGAGCCTGCAGGACGACGACCGCGACCTCGCCGAGAAGGCCGACGCGCAGGCCGCCTACCAGCCGCTGCCGCCGCACACCGGGCAGCAGGCGCCGTACACCGGTCAGCCGCAGCAGGCCCCGTACCAGCAGGCCCCGCCGCAGCAGCCGGTCGTCGACCCGGTGCACCGCGTCCGCGACAACTGACCGAAGGGCCCCACTCCCGTGGCCTTCGCCCTGCGTAAGCGCGGCCCGAGCAGCTTCGAGCGGGCCGCCGACGGCTCGATGACGCTCATCGAGCACGTCCGCGAGCTGCGTAACCGTCTCTTCCGCGCGTCCGTGGCGATCCTCATCGGGTTCGGTCTCGGTGTGTGGTTGGCCAAGCCGGTGCTGCACCTGCTCCAGCAGCCCTACTGTGACCTCCCGCAGGCCAGATTCGTCGACGGCAAGTGCGAGTTCGTGCAGCTCGGCCCCGCCGACCTGTTCCTGCTCAACCTGAAGGTCGCGCTCTGGGTCGGGTTGATCGTGGCCGCACCGGTCTGGCTCTACCAGCTCTGGGCGTTCATCGCGCCCGGCCTGCACCGGCACGAGCGACGCTACGCGTACTTCTTCACCGCCCTCGCCGCGCCGCTGTTCGCGGCCGGTGCGGTGCTGGCGTACTTCGTCACGGCCAAGGGCCTGGAGTTCCTGCTCAGCATCTCCGACAGCGAGATCAGCACCACCCTGGAGATCACCAAGTACATCTCCTTCGTCACCAACCTGATCCTGTTGTTCGGGGTGGCGTTCGAGTTCCCGTTGATCGTGCTGATGCTCAACTTCGTGGGCATCGCCAGCGCGAAGCGGCTGCTCAGCTGGTGGCGGGTGGCGATCTTCGTGTTCTTCGCGTTCTCCGCCGTGGTCACCCCCACCCCGGACCCGTTCGGGATGACCGCGTTGGCGCTCTGCCTCTCCGCGCTCTACTTCGGCGCCGTCGGCGTCGCGTTCCTCAACGACAAGCGGCGTGGGCGGGGCAAGGAGATCTACGCCGGCATCGACGACGACGAGGTGTCGCCGTTGGAGTTCGACGCGGACCCGGTCGTGGCCGGGCAGCGGGTCGACTCGACCGCGCCGATCGGCGTACCCGAACCGGTCGCCCCTCCCGCGCCGATCGAGCGCCGCTACGACGACATGACCTGACGGCCCCGCGCCGACCGGTCCACCGACGCCGTCCCCGGGTTCCCGGGGGCGGCGTCGTCGCGTCACCTCCCGCGTCGGCGGCGGGACTGAAGGTGACGGCGGCCGCCCCGGGGAAACGGCGGGTGTCCGACCGGTACGGTGCTGCCCGTGACCGCAGACGATCACCTGCCCGCCGCCGGCGGACCGACCGACGGAGCCCTGGTCGCCGGCGGACCGACCGACGGCGCCCCGCTCACCGGTGGACCGGTCGACCGCGCCCCGCTCCCCGGTGGCCCGGTGGCCGTCCTCACGAACCCGACCGCGGGCCGGGGACGCTACCGGGCCCTGCTGCCCCGGCTGTTGGACGGGTTGGCCGTCGCCGGGCGGCCGATCCGGCTGCTGCCGGCGTCGAGCCCCGCCGAGGCGGAGGCGGCGTGCCGGGCCGCCGTGGCCGACGGCGCCGGCGCGCTGGTGGCGGTCGGTGGGGATGGCACCGTGCACCGGGCGTTGCAGGCGGTCGCCGGCACCGACGTGCCGTTCGGCCCGATCCCGGCCGGCACCGGCAACGACTTCGCGCTGGACACCGGTTTCCCGGCGGACCCCCTCGCGGCGGCGGTGATGATCGGCGAGGCGCTGCGCGACGGCCGCAGTCGACCCGTCGACCTGGCCCGGATGGTCGGCGTCGACGGCGTCGAGCGGTGGTACGGGGCGGTCCTCGCGGCCGGGTTCGACGCGATCGTCAACGAGCGGGCCAACCGGATGCGCTGGCCACGCGGCCCACGCCGGTACGACCTGGCGATCCTGGTCGAGCTGGCCCGGCTGCGCCCCCGCCGCTACACGCTGCGCCTCGACGGGGTGCCGCACGACCTGGACGCGGTGCTCGTGGCGGTGGGCAACTGCCCGACGTACGGCGGTGGCATGCGGATCTGCCCGGACGCGGACCCGACCGACGGGCTGCTCGACGTGGTGGTGGCGGGTCGGGTCAACCGGCGGACCCTGGTCCGGGTGAAGCCGCGCATCTATCAGGGCACCCACGTCAGCCACCCGCTGGTGCGCAGTTTCCGGGCCCGCACCGTGGAGGTGGCCGCCGAGGGCATCACCTCGTACGCCGACGGGGAACGGTCACTGGCCCTGCCGGTGACGATCAGCGCGGTTCCGGCCGCCCTGCGGCTGCTGCGTTGACCCGGACCGCGCCGATGCTCGCAGCGATGACCAGCGCGATGGCGACGCACTCCAGCACTGTCAGCGCCTGCCGCAGCACCAGCCACCCGGCGAGCGTGGCGACGGCCGGGCCGAGGCTCATCAGCACCGCGAACGTGGCGGTGGGCATCCGCCGTAGCGCCAGCAGTTCCAGGGTGTAGGGCAGCCCGGAGGCGAGCACCGCGAGGGCGGCGCCGAGCGCCAGCACCGGCGGGTCGAGCAGCACCGCGCCGCCGTCGACGATGCCCAGCGGCAGGGTGACCACCGCGGCGACGGTCAGCGCCAGGGCCAGCCCGTCCGCGCCGGGAAAGCGGCCGCCGACCCGGGCGCTCAGCACGATGTACGCGGCCCACATGGCGCCCGCGCCGAACGCGAAGGCCACCCCGACCGGGTTCAGCCGGTCGAAGCCGCCCTGCCCGAGCAGCGCCACCCCGGCCAGTGCCAACCCGGCCCAGCCCCAGCTGGCCAGGCGTCGGGCGGAGAACACCGACAACGCCAGCGGGCCGAGCACCTCAAGCGTCACCGCCGGGCCCAGCGGGATGCGTTCGATGGCCTGGTAGAACAGCGAGTTCATGCCGGCCAGCGCCAGCCCGAACGCGCCGGCCGCGAGCCAGGCCGAGCGGTCGTGTCCGCGCAGCCGGGGCCGGCACACCACGAGCAGCAGCACCGCGGCGATGGTCAGCCGCAGGGTCACCGCGCCGGCCACCCCGGTACGCGGGAAGAGCAACGCGGCCACGGCGGCGCCGAACTGCACCGACAGCGCCCCGCCGAGCACCAGCCCCACGGCGGCCACGCCACCGCGCCGGGCCGGTCGTGTCTCGCCCGAGGGTGGGGTGGGCAGCAGGGTGTCCGTCACGGGCACGACGGTAGGCGTTGCGCCCGGGCCACAGCGCGGCGGTGTCCACCTCAGTGACCAACAAGGCGCGGGTCGGGCCGGTGTCGCTCAGCCCGGCAGGGCCAGGTCGAGCACCGCGCCGAGGCCGTTCTCCCGACCCGGCTCGGCGGCCGGGAGGACCAGCACCGAGCAGCCGGCGGCCACCGCGCCGGCGTCCGCGGGGGTGTCACCGACCATCAGGGTCTGCTCCGGGTCGACGCCCAGCATCCCGCAGGCCCGCCAGAAGATCGCCGGGTCGGGTTTGCACCGCCCCACCTCGTACGAGAGGACGAACGCGTCGACGAGGTCGGTCAGCCCCCAGGTGTCGAAGTGTGGCCGCAGGTCGAAGCCGATGTTGCTGACCACCGCCACCGGCACCCCGGCGTCGCGCAGCGCGGTCAGCGTGGGGGCGGTGTCGGCGTACGGATGCCAGCCGTCGGCGGTCAGCAACCGCTCGTAGAGCGCGTCGGCGAAACCGTCGATGCCGGCGTCGACGGTTTCGGCCAGCCCGGTGTACGCGCCCCGGTGAGCGTGTTGGTAGAGGTCCCGGTCGGCCCACAGTTCGGCCAGTCGGGGTGGCACCCGCGCCGGCAGTGGCCCGCCGGCGCGCCCGGCGGTCAGCAGGCGGTCGGCCAGCGAGGTGGCGCGGACCCGGTCCAGGGTGACGCCGCACGCCGCCGCGGCCTCCAGCACCCACCGCTGGGGGTCCTCCACCTGGGCCAGGGTGCCGTGGAAGTCGAAGAGCACCGCCTTGACCGAGCGTCGGGACGCCCGGCGCTCGGCGGTGCCCGGCGGACTGGTCTGGGGCGGTTCGGCATGGTCCGGCACGCCGTGCACCCTACCGACCGCCCCCGACCGCCCCTCCGGACGGCCTTGTGGGGTGCTGTGACTCGGCACGCACTAATCTTGGTGCCATGTCGAGCCCCGCCGAGCGGTACGCAGCGGCGCGCCGCAAGGCCGCACAAGCCGCACAGTTTCCGGCGTTGGACGAGTTCGCCCTTGAGCTGGGGTTCGACCTCGACGACTTCCAGCGGGAGGCGTGTCAGTCGCTGGAGCGGGGCAGCGGTGTGCTGGTCTGCGCCCCCACCGGCGCCGGCAAGACGGTGGTCGGGGAGTTCGCCGTCCACCTGGCGTTGCGCGGGCGGCCCGACGACCCGGTGCCCGCCGCCGACGCGACGACCCCGCCGGCGCGGCGCAAGTGCTTCTACACCACGCCGATCAAGGCGTTGTCCAACCAGAAGTACCACGACCTGGTCGCCCGGTACGGCGCCGAGCAGGTGGGCCTGCTGACCGGCGACAACGCGATCAACGGCGACGCGCCGGTGATCGTGATGACCACCGAGGTGCTGCGCAACATGCTCTACGCGGGCTCCAGCACCCTGCAGGGCCTCGCGTACGTCGTGATGGACGAGGTGCACTACCTGGCCGACCGGTTCCGCGGCGGGGTGTGGGAAGAGGTGATCATTCACCTGCCGGCCTCGGTCACCCTGGTCTCGTTGTCGGCGACCGTGTCCAACGCCGAGGAGTTCGCCGACTGGCTGGTCACCGTGCGCGGCGAGACCGCGGTGGTGGTCAGCGAGCACCGGCCGGTGCCGTTGTGGCAGCACATGCTGGTCGGCAAGCGGATGTTCGACCTGTTCCACGACGCCGACGCCGCGCGCAAGCACGACGTGCACCCGGAGTTGCTGCGCTACACCCGGGAGACCGTGCGGCGGCTGGAGTTGGGCGAGGGGCGCAGCGCGGGCCCCGGTGCCGGGCGTCGTGGCCCGCGCTGGCGTGGCCCGATGCGCCCCGACATCGTCGACCGGCTGGACCGGGAGGGTCTGCTGCCGGCGATCCTGTTCATCTTCAGCCGGGCCGGGTGCGCCGCCGCGGTGCAGCAGTGCCTCGCCGCCGGGTTGCGGCTCACCTCGGCGGAGGAGCGGGCCGAGATCCGCCGGGTCGTCGAGTCCCGGGTCACCGCCATTCCCGGGGAGGACCTGTCGGTCCTGGGCTACTGGGAGTGGCTGGACGGTCTGGAACGCGGCCTGGCCGCCCACCACGCGGGCATGCTGCCGGTGTTCAAGGAAGTCGTCGAGGAGCTGTTCGTCCGTGGCCTGGTCAAGGCGGTCTTCGCCACCGAGACCCTGGCGTTGGGCATCAACATGCCGGCCCGCTGCGTCGTCCTGGAACGGCTGGTGAAGTACAACGGCGAGGCGCACGTCGACCTGACCCCGGGGGAGTACACGCAGCTCACCGGGCGCGCCGGGCGCCGTGGCATCGACGTGGAGGGGCACGCCGTCGTGGTGTGGTCCCCGGAGACCGACCCGCGGCACGTGGCCGGGTTGGCGTCCACCCGCACCTACCCGCTGCGCTCCAGCTTCCGGCCGTCGTACAACATGGCCGTGAACCTGGTCGGCACTGTCGGCGCGGAGCCGGCCCGCGCTCTGCTGGAGTCGTCGTTCGCCCAGTTCCAGGCGGACCGGTCGGTGGTCGGTCTGGCCCGGCAGGTGCAGCGCAACACCGAGACCATCGAGGCGTACGGCGCGGAGGCCGCCTGCCACCACGGCGACTTCGACGAGTACTTCGCGCTGCGGGTGGCGATCGCCGAGCGGGAGAAGGCGATCGCCCGGCAGGGGCAGACCCAGCGCAAGGCCGCCGCGGTGGCCTCGTTGGAGCGGCTGCGCGTCGGTGACGTGATCCGGGTGCCGTCGGGCCGGCGGGCCGGTCTGGCGGTGGTGCTGGACCCGGCGACCGGCGGGTTCGGTGAGCCCCGGCCGCTGGTGCTCACCCAGGACCGTTGGGCCGGGCGGGTCAGCCCCGGCGACTTCACCACACCCGCCGAGGTGCTGGCCCGCATCCGGGTGCCCAAGCACTTCAACCACCGGTCACCGGCCGCCCGGCGGGATCTCGCCGCCGAGGTCAGCGGGACCGGCCTGGACCGGCACGGCGGTCGGCGCGGAGGGCGTTCGCGGCAGGTGACCGGCGAGGACCACCGGATCACCCAGCTGCGCACCGAGCTGCGCCACCACCCCTGCCACGCCTGCCCGGAGCGGGAGGAGCACGCCCGCTGGGCGGAGCGGCGTCGGCGGCTGGAGCGCGACACCGAGGAGCTGCGCCAGCGGGTCAGCGGCCGTACGGGGTCCCTCGCCCGGACGTTCGACCGGATCGTGGCGTTGCTGACCGAGCGGGGGTACCTCGCCCGCGACGGCGCGGTCACCGACGCCGGTCGGATGCTGGGCCGGATCTGGACCGAGGCGGACCTGCTGGTCGCCGAGTGCCTGCGCCGGGGGGTGTGGAACGGGCTGTCGCCGGCCGAGTTGGCCGCCGCGGTGTCGGTGGTGGTGTTCGAGGCGCGCCGTGATGTCGACGAGCGGGCGTCGCTGCCGCGCGGGCCGGTGGCCGACGCGGTGGACGAGACGCTGAAGCTGTGGGGGGAGATCGAGGCCGACGAGGCGGCGCGCGGGCTGACCGCGACCCGGGAACCGGATCTCGGGTTCGCCTGGCCGGTCTACCGGTGGGCCCGGGGTGAGGCGCTGGCCAAGGTGCTCGGCAGCGGGCACGAGATCGATGGTGAGATGCCCGCCGGTGACTTTGTCCGGTGGGCCCGACAGGTCGTCGACCTGCTCGGTCAGATTGCCGACTCCGGTGGCGCCGCAAGTGAGCTGCGCTCCACGGCGCGACAGGCTATAGCGGCGGTCAATCGGGGCGTTCTCGCTTACCACACGTCCGCCTGACAATGACGATCCGTCATTTTTCGTCGGCGAATCGACGCAGCGGACGGTTACCGCGACGGCACCTTACGAATAGCCGCCAAGGCGCTGTTGCGCCTGATCACGGCACCCCTGATCATTGCCGAGGCGTCGTGTTGACGGGCCGGTAACGAATGGGGAGAAAGCCGCCGTGGCGGAAATCAATCATTTTGAGTACGGGTGGATCACGCCCGCGTTGAGTTACGCGCTGTCCGTGCTCGGATCGATCCTCGGTCTGGTCTGTGCCGGACGCATTCGCACGGCCCGGACCGGCGGTCAGCGGGCATGGTGGGGTCTGTTGTCGGCCTGGGCGCTGGGCGGCACCGCCATCTGGGCGATGCACTTCATGGCCATGCTCGGCTTCGCTGTCGAGAACACCCGGATCCGCTACGACGTGCCGCTGACCGCGGCCAGCACGGCCATCGCCGTGGTGGCGGTCGGTATCGGCCTGGCCATCGTGGGCACCGGCCGGCTCAATCCGGTACGCCTGATCGCCGGTGGCCTCTTCACCGGTGTCGGCGTGGCCTCCATGCACTACACCGGGATGGCCGCCATGCGCCTCAACGGCAGCCTCGGCTACGACACCGTCCGGGTGGTGCTCTCGGTGGTCATCGCGGTGGTGGCGGCCACCGTCGCCCTGTGGCTCGCGATGACCGTCCGGCGGGGGGTCGTGATCTTCGCGTCCGCGCTGGTCATGGGGATCGCCGTCAACGGAATGCACTTCACCGGCATGAGCGCCCTGTCGGTGCACCGCCACGAGGGGACCGGCGAGGTGACCGGCACCGGGGTGAGCACCCTGCTGGTGCCGATCGTGCTGGCGGTGATCTTCGGGGTGGTCGGTCTGCTCTACGCGCTGCTGGCCGCTCCGACCGACGACGACCGGGCCGCCACCGCGTACCTGGACGGGCGGCGGCTCGCCGCACCGGAGGCCCCGGCGCCCACCGCCGCTCCCGATCCGGTCGGGTTGCGGGCCCGCTCCACCCTCGGCCAGCCAGGTACGCCGTTCCCGTCCCGCCGGGACACACCGCCGCGCTGACGCCGCTCGGCCCGCGCTGACGCCGCTCGGCCCGGCCCGCGCCGTCCACGCCGGTGCGGCGGCGGGTCAGGCCGGCCGGCGGCTGCGGCCGACGGTGAGGGTGGCCAGCAGCCCGGGGTGATCTGTCGCCTCGCGCATGGGCACCACGGTGCGACAGCAGATCGTGATGTCCGGGGTCGCCGTGATGTGTTGCAGCCGGCCGTCGTCGATGCGTTGATGGCCGGTCGGCGTGCAGGTCCGCACGTCGGGGTCGTGGCCGGCGCGCAGGTTGAGGTCGCCGGCCAGCACGGTGGGCAGGCTTCCGGCGTCGCGGCTGATCCCCGGCAGGATGACGTCGAGCAGGTGGTGGCACTGGGTGAGCGCGACGCGGTAGCCGGTGGCCGACAGGTGCGTGGTGCAGGCGAGCAGGGCGCCGTCGGCGTCGACGCAGAGCCAGGCCCGTTCCTCGGGGTCCGCGAGGTCCTGCGTCGGATGGGTTCCGGCGTACACGGTGCCCGGGCCGGCCGCTGCCCGCGCGTGGGCCAGCAGCCCGATGCCGAATCGTTGGCCGTTGCGGCAGCGGGTGTCGTCGCCGCTCGGTCGGTCACCGGCGGCCTGGAACGCGGCCACGACGGTCCGGCCGGGGTGGACGGTCTGGAACACGCGGCGCAGGACGGCAAGGTCGTTCGCGCAGATCTCGTTGAGGGTGACCAGGTCGGGCGTCTCGGCGGTGATCACCTCGGTGGCCCTGGCCAGCGCCCGGCCGGTGTAGCAACCGGCGCGGCCACTGTTGCAGAGGTTCATCTGCAGCATCCGCAGCACGGTGACCTGCGGGGCGTCGGCCGGTGCGGCGCGCAGTGCGGTCGGTCGTGCGGCTGGCGCCGCGGTCGGCAGAGCGGCGACGGCGAGGAGGCAGCCCACGGCCAGGGCGCGGCGCAGGAAACGGTTCGAACGGGCGGCCACACGGACTCCGGATGCACGAGGCGACAGTCATCGCCGAGGTGCCAGTGATCCTACTGGCGGTCCAGCCACGATGGAGATCCAGAGCGGCGGGCCGAGGGGGCACCCGCGTGGCGCGTACCCCCTCGGGTCGCTCAGTGGGCGCGGACCGCGACGACCGTGTACGGCGTGGTGGCGGTCGGTGGTGTGGTGAACCGGGCGTTGGGCAGGTAGAGCCGGCCCAACGCCGCGGCGACGGTGGTGGGCACGTCGAAGTTCGGGTCGGTGATGGTGCCGGTGCGGGTTCCGGCGGTGCCGGCGTGGTTGAGCCGGACCACGGCGATCAGGTTGAGGCGGTTCTGCACGACGTAGAGGGTGCGGCCGAGCAGCAACAGTCCGTCACCGTTGGTGAAGGTGTGCCCCGGCACGTCCACGACGGTGCTCGCGCCGGTCGCCGGGTCGACCCGGTACAGCGTGCCGGTGGTGGACTGGACGACGATCAGTGCCCGGCCGTCCGGTGTGGTGGTGATGCCGTTGAGGTTGACGCCGGTGCCGACCTGCTCGTACGCGCCGGTCAGGGTGATCGTGGTGACGGCGTCGGCGGGCGGCAGCGACCCACCGCGACCGAACGGCAGCCGGTAGAGCACCGGCCGGTTCGAGTCGGTGAAGTACGCGGCGTCGCGGGTCAGGATCACGTCGTTGACGAACGTCGGGGCGGTGGCGAGCTGATAGCGGGCCAGCACCTCGCCGGTGCGGGTGTCGAGCACGCGGGCGTCGCCGGCCGTGCCGCCGGAGACGAACAGCCGGCCACGGGCGTCGACCTTGAGACCGAGCGACGGGGTGCCGGTGGCCGCGCCGATCGTCGTGCTCCGGCCGGTGACCAGGTCGACGCGCTGGATGGCGCCGGTCGCGCGGGAGCCGAAGTAGGCGTACCGGCCGGCGGTGGCGATGCCCTCGGGCTGGAACCCGTCGGGGAGGGCGAGGACGGCCGGTGGCCGCCCGGCGGGGTGCGCCTGCGCCGGCGCGACGGCGACGGTGGCCAGCATGGCGGCGGTCAACGCGCCGACGAGTGTGGTGCGCAGGGGGCGGTTCACTGTGCTCCTTCCGGGCGGAAGCGGCACGAGCCGACACGTCCGCCACGTTCACTGGGGCCAGGACCCTCCCCACTGTACGGCCGCTGCCGGGCGCCCGCCCGGCGTCACCGGCGCGGCCTTCGGGTGACCGCGCCGGTGAGCCCGGGGGTGGGGCGGATGTCAGGCGTTGCGGACGAGCCTCCACCGGTTGTCCGCGCTGCCGTTGTCGGAATCCTGCACGGCCTGCGCTCCCCAGGCGGTCGACCCGTTCAGGATTCCCAGCAGCTTGTTGCTGTTGACGTTGCGGATCTTGTAGGAGCCGTCGCCGTTGTCCACGAGGATCCAGCGGTGGTCGGCGGTGCCGTTGTCGGCCCACTGCAGGACCCGGGCGTTGTCCGCTGTGGACATGTTCTCCACGCCCAGGACCTTGCCGCTGTGGACGTTGCGGAACCGCACCGCGTTGCCGTCGGTCACCATCACCCAGTTGTGGTCGGCGGTGCCGCTGTCGCCCCACTGCACGGCCAGCCCGCCGTCGGCGGTGGACATGTTCTGCACGCCGAGGACCAGGCCGGTGCCGACGTTCACCAGGCGGTAGCTGCCGCCGGTGCTGCCGCCGCCGTTGGTGTTCCAGTAGACCGTGTAGTTGTAGCCGTGGGCGTCGTAGAACGGGGCGAGGTTGACGGTGGACCCGTTGGCGCTGGCGGTGAACGCGAGCGAGCTGGTGCTGGTACGCGCGATCGAGGAGACGGTCAGTGCGGGCAGGGCGCTGAGCGCGGTGTTGCCGTAGTTGCCGGCCAGCACTGTCGGGCCGTACGTGACGGCGGCGACCGAGGCGTTGTCGTTGGCGGCCCGCATGGCGACCTGCATCGGCAGTCGCACGGTGAGGGTGTCGCCGGCGGCCCAGGTGCGGGTGACGGTGGCGTAGCTGCCGGGGGTGGTGGCGACGTTCTGCACAGTGCCGTTGACGGTGATCGTCGCGCCGCTGGTCCAGGACGGGATCCGCACCCGGATGCTCCACGAGCCGCTCATCGTCCCCGACAGGGTCAGGGTGCTGGTGTCGCTGACCGGGTAGCTGGTGCTCTGGGTGACGGTGATGCCGCGCTGCGTCCAGTTGAGCACCGACGGGGTGAACAGGTTCACGCTCAGGGTGGTGCCGTTGTAGAAGTAGATGGAGTCCATCAGCCTGGTGTTGATCTCCAGGCCGGTGCCCTGGCAGCACCAGAACGAGTTGTAGTCGGTGCTCCAGGTGCCGCCGCCCCAGGCCGGGCCCACCCCGCGACGCCCGCCCGGGCGCAGCGGGGTGAAGTAGGTGATGTGGCCGTGGCTGTCGGCCGGGTTCTGCCCGCCGATCAGGTGGTTGATCAGGGCGCGCTCGTAGAAGTCGAAGTAGTCGGTCCGGTTCGGGTCGAGCAGCCACAACTCCCTGGTCAGCTTGAGCATGTTGAACGTGTTGCACTGCTCGCAGGTGTCGTTGCTGAGGTAGCCGGCGATCGCGTTCGGCGCCCGGAAGTGCTCCGCCTGGCTGTTGCCGCCGATGGCGTAGGTGTGCGCGCCGACGGTGATGTTCCAGGCGTTGCTGGCGATGTCCCGGTACCGGGTGGTCCCGGTGGCCTTGTACTCGCGGGCCGCGCCGATCCACTTGGGCACCTGCGTGTTGGCGTGCAACCCGTTGAGCTGGTCCTGGTTGGCCGCGAGGGGGTTGAACACGGCGGCGTGGTCGAACCGCTGGGCGGTGGTGAGCCAGCGGGAGTCGCCGGTCTGCTGGTAGATGTCGGTGAGCACGTCGTTCATGCCACCGAACTCGGTGCCCAGCATCGACTGCATCTGGCTGGAGCTCAGTCGGCTCGTGCGGCTGTCGACCCAGCCGGCGAGGGCCAGCAGCACGGTTCGGGCCTGGGTGTTTCCGGTGTAGCGCCAGACGTCGAGCAGCCCGGCGAGGGTCTTGTGGATGCAGTAGTACGGCACGTTGCCGTTGGACAGCGTCCGGGCCTCGAGCGCGGTGAAGTCGGACTCCGGGAAGCCGGAGAGGTAACCCGCGCCGAACCCGGCGGCGGAGTTGTTGGCCTGGCACTTGGCCAGCTCGGCCACCATGTAGTTGGCCTTGTCCCGGCAGGTGGTGTCGCCCAGCACCGCGTACGCGTACGCCCAGGCGCTCAGGAAGTGCCCCTGCATGTGGGTCCGGAACGGGAAGTTCGGCGCGTCCCAGCCGCCGTTGGTGGCGGCGCCGTTGGTGGAGAGCCGGTGGTTGGCCCGGAAGTTGTAGAGCATCCGGTCGACGTCGACGAACCGGAGGTAGTTGAGCGTGCGGTTCTGGTTGTCCATCCACCGGCCTGCGGTGAGTCGGACCTGACCGGGGTCGAACGGGTACGCCGAGACGCCGATGTCGGAGCGGGCCGGGGGCACGATGGCGGCAGACGCGCTCCCGGGCGCGACGGCGGCGCCGGTCGCGGAGAGCACCACTGTGGCTCCGGCGGCCTGAAGCAGGTGGCGGCGGCTGAGGGGCGGGGGTGGCATGGGGAACCTCCAGGTGGCCGGTACGTCGGGGCCGCCGTCGATGGCGGCGGGGTCGTCGGCGGTGAACTGCCGACGACGGGTGCGGTGCGGGTGGTGGGGACGCGGTCGCTGTGGACGCCGGGTGCCCACCCCTGACGCTTATCGCGGCACATCGATGTGATCGCTAACATAGTTCGTCGTTAACATGCCCGCAACCCCCGGATCGACCCGCCGGCCCGTCCGCGCGGCGACCTGGCCCGGAGGTGTCGGGCTGGAGGACCGCAAAGGTCCGAAACGGACACCGGCTGGGCGTCGGGCCAGCAAAATGTGACCCTGTGTGACGGATGACGATGGATGAGAGCGGATGCCCGGCCGTTGACGCCCGCCGTGTCGCTCAGTACGGTGCATCGTAAATCTTGGATGTCAACGTCGATACATCAATGCTGCGATGTGGTTACGACGGTCATCCCGCGTCTCGCAAAATTCCAGGTCAGACGGGGAGGGAGGCGTCCGACAACAGCTGTTAACGCTAACACGGCCGCCGGTCGTGCTGCTTGGCGTGCGGACAGCAGAGTCCGTTCGGGCGGCAGCCAGGACAGCGGTGGCGCGTCGAGGCGGACATCGCGCACGGCACACTCTCTGTGGGAGTAATCGTGAAGGTGCAAGATCGAACCACCACCCGGGGCAGGCGCGCCATCGCCTGGCTGGCGAGCATGGCCTGCGTCCTCGCCCTGACCCCGGGCACGGCCACTGCCGACAATCCCATCGTCCAGCACATCTACACCGCTGACCCGGCGCCGATGGTGCACGACGGTCGGGTGTACCTCTACACCGGCCACGACGAGGACGGCTCGACGTACTTCACCATGCGGGAGTGGCGGGTGTTCTCGTCGGCGGACATGGTGAACTGGACCGATCACGGCTCGCCGATGAGTTTGGCGACGTTCGCGTGGGCGGATGCCAACGCGTGGGCCGGGCAGGTCATCGCGCGTAACGGGAAGTTCTACTGGTACGTGCCGGTGCGCCAGCGCTCGAACGGGCAGATGGTCATCGGGGTGGCGGTGGCGGACAGCCCGACCGGGCCGTTCCGTGACGCGCTCGGCCGACCCCTGGTCGGCAACAACGAGATCGACCCGCACGCGTTCATCGACGACGACGGGCAGGCGTACCTGTACTGGGGAAACCCGGGATTGTGGTACGTGAGGTTGAACCCGGACATGATCTCGTTCTCCGGCAGCGCCACCCGGATTCCGTTGACGACGGCGGGGTTCGGTACCCGTACCGGCAACGCGAGTCGGCCGACGTTGTACGAGGAGGGGCCGTGGGTGTTCAAGCGCAACGGCCTGTACTACAACGTGTTCGCCGCGGAGTGCTGCTCGGAGTTCCTCGCGTACTCGACGGCGACCGGGCCGACCGGGCCGTGGACGTACCGGGGAACGATCATGCCGAGGCAGGGGGCGAGTTTCACCAACCACGCCGGGGTTATCGATTTCCAGGGCGGGTCGTACTTCTTCTATCACAACGGGGCCCTGCCCGGCGGTGGCGGTTACACCCGGTCGGTCGCGGTGGAGAAGTTCACCTACAACAGCAACGGCACGTTCCCGACGATCACCATGACCACCACCGGCGCGCCGCAGATCGGGACGTTGAACCCGTACGTGCGCCAGGAGGCCGAGACGATCGCCTGGGGTGCGGGGATCGAGACGGAGGCGTCCAGCGAGGGCGGGATGAACGTCGGCTGGATCGAGAACGGCGACTACATCAAGGTCAAAGGCGTCGCGTTCGGCGCCGGCGCGACAGCGTTCAGCGCCCGGGTCGCCTCGGCCACCAGCGGCGGCCGGATCGAGGTACGCCTCGACAGCGCCACCGGCCCGACCGTGGGCACCTGCACCGTCGGCGGCACCGGCGGCTGGCAAACCTGGACCACCACCACCTGCGCGGTCAGCGGCGCCACCGGCACCCACGACCTCTACCTCCGCTTCGCCGGCGGCAGCGGCAACCTCTTCAACATCAACTGGTGGCAGTTCAGCGGCACCGCGGGTAGCGCCAACCTGCTCACCAACGGCGACGTGGAGAACGGCACCACGGGCTGGGGTGTGCACGGCAGCGGAACGCTCGCCCGGAACACCACCGTCGCGCACGGCGGCGGCGGGTCGTTGTCGATCACCGGCCGCACCGGCGCGTGGAACGGTCCCGGTCAGGACGTGACCGCCCGGCTCACCAACGGCAAGAGCTACACCACCAACGTCTGGGTACGCGCACAGAGCGGCACCCCGTCGGCGAAGGCGACCCTGTCGCTGACCGCCGGCGGCACGACGAGCTACCTCCAGTTGACCCCGGCGGTGGGGGTGACCGTCAACGGCTGGACGCTGCTCACGGGCACCACGACCGTGTCGTGGAGCGGCACGCTGTCCAATGCCACCTTCTACGTGGAGACGGCGCAGGGCACCGACAGCTTCCTCGTCGACGACGCCTCGTTCCAGTGACCGGCGCTGCCGGAGCCGTGTTCCTGCGGCTCCGGCAGCACGCCGACGCGCCCCGCCGGCCCGACCGCGGTGACCCGGCCTCGGCCCGGCCCGTTACGACTTGACGAACGGCATGTTATCGCTCACAGTCGATGGTTGAGGGCGGCCGCACCTGTGGTTCACCGGGCGAACCTGCTGTGGCCCCTCGGAACGCGACGTCCGCCCAGGGCATGCCGGACGTCGGTTCAGGATTCCCCGCACTGCTTCCGCGACGGCGACCGTTGCTGTCGTCTCCGATGTCGCATGAGCAGATTCGGGCGCTGCGCTTCCATCACCGCACCACCACAGAGAAGGAATCCGGATGAATCACAAAAGAGCCCTGCGAGCGGCGGTGACCATCGCAGTCACCGGCGTGCTCGCCGCCGGGATGACGGTGGCACTGACCTCCACGGCCAGCGCCGGCACGACCCTGGGGGCCTCGGCGGCGGAGAAGGGTCGCTACTTCGGGGCCGCTGTCGCGACGGGCAAGCTGTCCACCAGCGTCTACACGACGATCCTGAACCGTGAGTTCAACAGTGTCGTGGCCGAGAACGAGATGAAGTGGGATGCCACCGAGCCGCAGCAGGGTCGGTTCAGCTACACCGGTGGTGATCGCCTGGTCAGTCACGCCCAGGCCAACGGCATGAGCGTTCGGGGTCACGCGTTGCTGTGGCACCAGCAGGAGCCGGGCTGGGCGCAGGGTATGTCGGGCAGCGCGTTGCGCAGCGCGATGATCAACCACGTGACCCAGGTGGCGACGCACTTCCGCGGCAAGATCTACGCCTGGGACGTGGTGAACGAGGCGTTCGCTGACGGTGGTTCGGGTGGGCGGCGTGACTCGAACCTGCAGCGTACGGGCAATGACTGGATCGAGGCGGCGTTCCGGGCGGCGCGGGCGGCGGATCCGGGTGCGAAGTTGTGTTACAACGACTACAACACCGACGGGATCAACGCGAAGTCGACGGGGATCTACAACATGCGGCATCACGGTGTGGGGTGTGCGCGACTGTGACTCGTGGCGTGGCTCGGACAACGCCCTGCTGTTCGACTGCAACGGCAACAAGAAGGCCGCGTACACCAACGTCCTGAACGCCCTCAACGCCGGGACCGGCATCCCGACGACCCCGCCGCCCACGACCCCGCCGCCCACCGACCCGCCGCCCACCACCCCGCCGCCGGGGACCGGGGGATGCTCGGCATCGGTGTCGCTGAACACGTGGACCGGTGGATTCGTGGCCACCGTGAAGGTCACCGCCGGCTCCGCCGGGACGAGCGGCTGGAACGTCAGCCTCACGCTTCCCAGTGGTGCGAGTGTCACCAACACCTGGAGCGCGACGGCCAGTGGCTCCGCCGGCACGGTGCGGTTCGCCAACGTGGACTACAACGGTCGGCTCGGCGCGGGCCAGGTCACCGAGTTCGGTTTCCAGGGCAACGGCAGTGGGGCCGGCATGACGCCCACCTGCACCGCGTCCTGAGACTGACTGACTGACCGCACGCGTCGGCCGGTGTGCGGGACCGATCCTGGTCCTGCGCACCGGCCAACGTCGTGTCCGGACGAACAGATCGATCAGGAGTACGGAAGCCGCAGCACCGACTGGTTGCCGATGCCCACGGTGCTCGGGTTGTTGCCGATCGCCGACCACACCTCCACCCGGACCGTGCCGTTGCTCAGCGTGCCCAACGTGCCGGTGGCCGAGGAGAGGCCGGCGTTCTGGGTGTAGTGCTCGTAGCCGGGAACCGGGTCGGTGGCGAAGTAGCGTGACGTCTCCACCCGCTCCCAGCTGCCGTTGCCGGTGAGGTCGTAGGAGATCCGCACCTGTACCCCGTTGCCGACCGCCGTCCCGGCGTCCACGAACAGGTCGAACGCCGTCTGCCCGCCGGTGTAGGCCAGGTTGAGACCGGTCGCCGTGAAGACCTGGGCGTTGGTGGGCGTACCGTCGTGGTTCCCGTTCGCCGCCGCGACCGTCGTGGTGGCCGCGCTACCGGCGGCGGCCAACCCACCACCCGGCAACAGGTACCGCGTCGGGTTGCCCGGGGTCGGCGGCGGCGTGGTCGTCGGCGGGGGGTCCGTCGGCGTCGTCGGGGGGACGCCACCGGCCGCGTTGCCACCACTCCAGGTGTACGCCCCGGTGGTTGCCGTCTTGCCGGCTCCCACGGTGAGGGCGGTGCCGTTGGAGAACGTCACAGTGATCGGTGTCGCCGTCGGGTTCGACGCCACGTAGGTGCGGGCCCCGTTGCGGGAGAAGACCGCCGACAGCGGGTGGTTGCCGGTCACGGTGGTGTCGACATTGCCCAGGGCCGCGAGGTTGCGGATCCAGTGGAAGGTGTGTGCCCGGCTCTCGCCCTCCTCCGGGGTGTAGCCCGGGTTCGCGCGCAGGTTCGCCAGCGCCGCGTCGGGGTCGCCGAGGGCCTGGAACTGCCAGAGGATGTCCTGCCACACCGTCGGTTGTCCGCCGTTGTTGCGGACCAGTTCGGCGTAGTTGGTCCGCACGTACGCCGGGTTGTTGCCCAGGTAGAGGTGGCCGCCGGTGACCGGGAGCAGGTTGATGCCCTGGATCATCTCCGGCTCGGCGCTGAACCAGGTGGCGTACGCGCCGCCGTCGCCCCAGACCATGCCGACCGTCGAGTGACCGAACGCGCTGGGGAAGTTCTGGTCGCTGACGTCGAACCAGTACTCCTGGATGGCCGCGGCCTGCGTGGTGTAGAGGAAGACGCCCGCGTCCCGGACGGCGGTGTTGCCGGTCGTCTGCCCCCACTGGATCAGGGCGCTGGCGAAGTTCATCCCCTCCGACGAGGACTCCTGGTTGTTGCCGGAGCCGAAGGACCCGTGCCCGGACGCCCAGTCGTGACCGGCGTAGATGTCGAAGTCCCGCAGGTACGGGAACCGGGTGTCGTCGCGGCGGTAGTTGTTGGCGTCCCGGATCAGCAGGTCGACCATGCCGCCGTAGCGGCTGGTGGCCGCCCAGGCCGGGTCGAACTTCGCCAGGGTCGCGGCGGCGGCGATGTAGTAGCCGTAGTGGAAGTGATGGTCGTTGAGCTCCTGGTCGGAGCCGTACGACGCCGGGTACCCGATCAGGGTGCCCCAGTTGTTGTCGTAGTAGAAGACCCGGCTGGTCTTGCCGCTGGACGCGGTGAACCAGTCGGTGAGCGTGCTGCGGATCGCGTTCAGCGCGCTGTCGCGCGTCGTGATGTCGTTGACCTGGTCGGCGATCTCGGCGATCCGGGCGGCCCGGCCGAGCCCCTTGCCGGTCCAGTAGGTGTCGTTGCCGCGTTGGTCCATCGGGTTGGCGCGGGTGGCGGCCAGGTGCCCGGTGAGCGTCGACAGGTCACCGCCGCTGCCGTCACCGACGGCCGGCAACTCCGGCAGGATGCCCTGGAACTTCATGGCGGTGCGGAACTGGTTGACGCCGGTGAGCACCTTCATCCGGCCGCGCGCCGACGGGTAGGTCGGCGTGATCGCGGTGGAGCCGCTCAGCGACTTCCACTGGTGCGGGTAGAGGCTGACCACGGTCTGCGTGGCGGTGCCCTCCCGGGCGGTCGTGGTGAACGCGTACGTGGTGGTCAGGCCGCTGGTCGCCGGGTTGTACGCGTACGACACCTGGGTGCCGGTCACGTGGGCGTGCGCGTACTGGCCGTAGGTGGCGGCCAGGCTGGCGCGCTCGGTGGTGCTCGACGTCGGCGGCAGGAGGGCGACCGAGAAGTAACCGCGACCGGCCAGCGTGGATGAGATCCGGCCGGACGCCACTGTCCAGCTGGCGCCGCTGGGGGCGAACCCGACGTAGTCGTGGCCGTTGACCCGGAAGCCGATGGTGGCGCCGCTGTTGGACCAGACGTCGGGGGTGCCGGCCGTGCTGATCTGCGCGTTTCCGCCGGTGGTCTGGAAGTAGGCGAAGGGCAGGCCGTGGCCGATGGTCGCGCGCATGGTGCGCGTGCCGTCGCTCCAGTGCGGGCTGACCGTCCAGTCCGTCCAGCCGTCGACCTTGACCAGTGGCGCGGCGAGCCCGGCCACACCGACCCTGATGTCCTGCACGTACGGGTAGTGGAACTCGCCGACGCCGGTGGCGGTGCCGCTGATCGCGGGCGTGGAGTTGGCGGAGAAGCCGAGCCCGTCGCCGAAGGTGTCGTACGAGATCGGGTGGGCGTGCAGCGGCTCGCTGAAGGAACAGTCGGTGCGCTTCCACAGCAGCGAGGACCACCAGTCGTTGGTGGGTATCGGCCCGGACGGCGCGTTGGCGGTGGCGAACTGCCGGGGGTTGCTGGACATCGCCCCGCAGCCGCTGGGGAGCGGGCCGACCGGGGTGGTGGTGTAGCTGCCGGCGCCGACGGGGGCGGCTTCGGCCGCGTCGGTCACCGGGATGGCGAGGCCGCCGACGGCCAGGGCCAGCGCGGTGGCGGCGGCCAGGGCCCACCGGCGGTGGGGAACGGGAGGTTTCATCGTGCCTCCATCGCGCGCGCCGGTTGCGGCCCTCGCCGGGTCCAGCGCGTTGCGTCTGATTTGGGGGGAAGGTCGGGTGAGAGAGCGCTCTCTCGGTCACGGTAGTGGAGCATTGAGATCCACGTCAATGTGTCGAACGCGTTGCGTGCTGATGTCGCTATTTGCCGGCGCCCGCGGTGTCGCCCAGTAACGCGTCCGGCACGCGCATCCGCCACGCGTCCGTCACCAACTCGGTCAACCGGTCGACGTCGACCGCCGCCAGACGCAGCAACACCAGGGGCAGACCGTCGTAGCCGGGCGTGGTGAAGAAGACCTCGGGCTCCCCGAGCAGGAGCGCCTGTTTCTCGGCCTCGTCACCCACGAACAGCACCGCGATGTCGAGCCGGATCACCCGTGGCTTCCCCGGTCTGCGCTCCGGATAGGACCAGACGAAGCCCTTGTCGGCCACCCGGAAGTCGAAACCGTCGCTGGCGATCTCCACAGTGTGCGGCAGGGCCAGCGCCACCCGGCGTACGTCGTCAGCGTCAGCCACCGGACCCCCTCGCACCGCCCATCATCCGCACGTGCCGAGATTACTCGGTGGGCAGCGCGACGGCCGTCGCCCCGACGATGGCCCGTTCGCCGCTCTCCTGGACATAGCCGACCACGCTGGCGTCGCGCGGATCGAGATCGGGCGGTGTCGCCAGCTCCACCTGCCCCCGCTCGGCGTCCAGGACCACCGACCTGAAGGCGCGGACGACGTTGTCCTGCCGCAGCGTCCGCCCGGCGTTCTCGCCCCGGGCGATGTCGCTGTCCAGGCCCCGCTGCACCACCGCCACGTTCAACACCGCGCCCGCCGGCGGCCGTTCGGTGCGGTAGTCCACCAGCACCCGGTCTCCGCCGAAGCCGGCGACGGAGAGCGTCAGCGCGGTGGTGGCCCTCGAGGACATGGCGGACATGATCGTGCTGGCCGCCCGGCGACGGTCCGAACCGACGAACTCGACGCTGCCGTTGACGACCATCTGCGGGGTGTAGAGACCCCTGGTGCCGAACGCCCGGGCGTAGGCCTCCTGGCGCGCGGTGTACGCCGGGTCCGCGAACTGGTCGGGCCACCCCAGGTTGTCCCAGTAGTCGACGTGGAACCCGAGGGCGAAGACGTTCTGTCCATGCGCCCGGGCGTCGCGTTCGATCTCGCTCAGCAACTCCTCGGCCGGAGGGCAACTGTTGCAGCCCTGGGACGTGAACATCTCGACGACGGCGAAGCCGCCGTCCGTCGACGCGTTCGTCATGGTGGCGTGTCTCCTCCCACGGTGCTCCCGGCGGGCGTCGTGTCCCCGTTTCGGGGTGCTCCCGGCGGGCGTCGTGTTCCCGTTTCGGGCGCGACGATGCGCGTGACGTCGCCCTTCGCTGCCGGCCTCGCGGCGGGGGCCGTCGGCGCGGGTGGTTGGATGGCACTGTGCAGTTCACCGTGACAGACGCGCCGACGCGGGAGCGTTTCGAGGCGCGCGACGAGGCGGGCGCGGTCGCCGGGTTCGTCACCTACCAGCTGACCGGCTCGATCATCGCCTACACCCACACCGAGGTCGATCCGGCGTACGAGGGCAGGGGCGTCGGGTCGACGCTGGCGCGGGCGGTGCTGGACGACGCGCGGAGCAAGGGCCGGACCGTTGTGCCGATCTGTCCGTTCCTCGCCGACTGGCTGGTCAAGCACCCGGAGTACGAGGACATCGTGGTCCGCACCACCCGCAAGATCAAATAGAACGCGTGCAGCGCGTGCCGCCGGACCCGGAGATGCTCACGGGCCTGGTGTCCAGCCTCGCGATCCAACGGGTCAGCGGTCCCGCCGAGGTCATCGCGTTCCTGGCCAGCCCCGCGGCCTCGTACATCACCGGCGCCGTGCTTGACTCCAACGGCGGATACACCGCCTGAGCCCGCCCCTTCGCAGCCCCGCCGGGAGACCGAACGATGACCACCGCCACCTTCCGTGCCCTGCACCACGACCGTGCCGCCGGTGACCCGCTCGTCCTGCCAGGCCCCTGGGACGCGGCCAGTGCCCGGGTACTCGCCGACGCCGGTTACCCGGCGCTCGCGACCCCGAGCGCGGGTGTCGCCGCGTCGCTCGGCTACGAGGACGGCGCGACCCCGCCGGACGAGATGTTCGCGGCGGTCGCGCGCATCGTCCGCGCCGTCTCCGTCCCCGTGTCCGCCGACGTCGAGGGTGGTTACGGCCTGGCCCCTCGTGAGTTGGTCGGGCGACTGGTGGAGGCCGGTGCCGTCGGCTGCAACCTGGAGGACTCGGAGGGGCACGGCACCCTGAAGGATCCGCGGCGGCACGCGGACTGGCTGGCCGAGGTGCGTGCGGAGGCGGGGGAGGAGCTCTTCATCAACGCGCGCGTCGACACGTTCCTGGTCGGGACGGGTGACCCCGTCGAGGCGATGGAACGCGCCCGCCTCTACGTGGCGGCCGGAGCCGACTGCGTCTACCCGATCCTGGCCCCGCCGCAGCTGCTCCCGCAGCTGCGGGAGGGCATCTCCGGCCCGATCAACATGGTCGCCGGCCCGGACCGGGCGTCGGTGGCCGAGCTGGGCCGGCAGGGCGCGACCCGCATCACCTTCGGCCCGGCAATGCAGCGGTACGCGATGGCGTCGATCGGCGACCTCGCCGCCGAGCTGCGGGCCTGAGGCTCGACGCCACCCGCGCTCCGCCGGTCCGGCCCAGCCCGCCACCGCTCCGGCCCGGCTGCGCGACTCCTCACGCGCGGCCGGTCACGCGGCCGCTGCCGTTCGCAAGATCGCGCAACATCCTGGATGTAGTCGCATCCGGCCGCGCCCGACACCCCTACACCCAGGATCGAGCACGATCTTGGGGTGGGCGACGTCGGTTGCCGGAGTCGGGCGGTTGGCGCGGTTCCCACGATGCCGAGTCGATCACCGGTGCGGCCGGCGTCGGAGGGTGGTTCGGCAGCTACGGCCGAGCCCCCGGCGCGCCGTCCTGGTGGACGGCTGCCGGGGGCTCGAATGCAGACGATCAGGCCTGGTTGCCGTTCGGCAGCACGGCGGCCATCTCGTCGACGGCTCCGGCGAGCACCCGGGCCTGCTGCGGCCAGGTGGCCAGACCAGGTGCGGCGCGCAGGCCGGCGGCCCGGATCAGGTCGCGCAGCGCCGGCTCGTCCAACTCGCCGAGCTGGCCGTACGTGCGCACGCCAGCGTCCTGCAACGCCGCCGCCATCTTCGGCCCGATCCCCTGGATCCGGCGGAAGTCGTCGGCCGGGCCCGTCGGGTCGGCGTCGACGCTGCTGACCGCCGTGTCGGAGGACGGCCGGACCGGCGGGGCCGCCGCGGTGGTCGGCCGGACCGGAGGCGTCGCCACCGCCGACCGCTCGGTCTCCTCACTGGCATCCGCCGGCCCGGCCACGGAGCCCGCGCTCACCGACTCGGCGTGCGTCGGCTCGGCGTGCAGGGAGTCGGCGTGCGTCGGCTCAGCAACCGAAGGGTCGGCCGGCACCGCTGCGGACGTCGGGTCGACCGCCGTGGCCTTGGTCGCCTCGTCGTCGGCCGGGTCGGCCGCAACCGGTGTGTCGTCGGCCGGGGTGGCCGCAACCGGTGCGTCGTCGGCCGGGGTGGCCGCAACCGGTGCGTCGTCGGCCGGCGTCACATCGTTCGGCGTCGAGTCGATCGGCGCGTCGTCGGCTGGCGCGACTGCCGGCGCATCATCGGTCCGGGTCGCGTCGAGCGGCGTGTCGGCGGACGGGAGGTCGTCCGCGGGCTGGCGCGGAGCGACCACTGCCGCCGGGGCCGGCTGCTCGTCGGCGCTGACCGGCTCGGCGGCCGCTTGCACGGCCGGCTCCGGTCGCGGCTCAGCGGCGTCGGGCTGCTCGGCGGCAGGTACGGACGGCGGGTCCTCGGTCAGCGCCATGTCCGCCGGGTCGACGCCGCTCGGGGCGTCCGCTGGCACGGGCACCGGGGTGGGACCGTCCGGTTCGGTCGTCGCTGCCGGCGCGCTGACCGTGTCGACCGGTACCGGCTCGTCGGCGACGGCGGTGGGTGCCGGGTCGACGGCGGCCGCCGGCGCCGCCTCGTCGGTGGTGGCAGCCGGCGTGGGCGTGGAGATCACGGCCAGGCCGGCGACGGGGTCACCATCCACAATCGAATTGCCCGGTACGCCCCGCCGGCCGCGCAGCAGCCAACCGGCGGCCAGGCCCAGCAACAGTGCCAGTACCACTATCAGCGAGTGTCCGAAAGACCACGCCACGGCGAACCTCCCTCTCAGCTCGTTGGAAAAGTCACGAGAAAAACTCGCCGCAGCTTCGCACACGCGTATTGCCGACGACAGACAGGATCGGTCGTCAGCGTCGCGGGTGGGCCAGCCACCTCAGCCGGTGCCTGCCGGGTGACACAGAGTCGCCCGATCGCACCGGAACCGGGGCCGATGAGACCGGGGCGGGCGTGCGGCGGGCCACCCATCGGTCGGTCGGGTGGTGCGCGCCGGACACGACGAGACCCGGGCCCGGCGGGGAGGCCGAGCCCGGGTCGGGCAGAACCGGGTTCAGTCCCGGTCGCCCTCGTAGGTGTGGAAGTCGTCGACGAACCGGCGCCGCAGCCGTGGCACCCGGCTGGTCACTCCGAAATAGCCGCGCGCGCCGAGCAGCGCGAGCCGGCCCACCACCGGCCGGTACATCCGGTCGTCGCCGTTGGTGCCGCTGCGGTTCAACGATTCGGCGACCCGCGCGAAGCCGTACGGCGCCATCACCGCCTCGTAGTCGGCGACCGCCTGGACCAGGGTCTTGTCGCCGGCGGTGGCGCGGCTGAGCTGCTCGCAGAGCAGCCGGGCGTCGCGCAGCGCGGTGTTCGCGCCCACACCGCGACCAGGGGTCATGGTGTGGATGGCGTCACCGAGCATGGTGACGGTGCTGCTCTTCCAGGGCGGCACCGGCTCGGACGTGGACACTTTGATGGGCAGGGCGCTGGCCGGGTCCGCGTGGGTGAGCAGTTCCCGCAGGTGCGGGTGCCAGTTCGTGGTGAGGTCCAGGGCGACCTGCACCAACTCCTGGCCGCGGCGTTGCATGACGTCGGCCGGGAACCGGTTGGCCGCGCTCCAGATGATCAGATTGATGTTGTCGGTGGTGGTGTCGTGGGCCAGGCCGGGCCAGGTGCGCAGCAGGGCGGCGTCGGCCTCGCTGACGCCGGGCTTGATCGCCCGTTCGGCGTCCCACTTGAACTCCATGACGTGCAGCACGCCCATCATCCCGCCGACTCCGAAGATCAGCGAGATGCCCTGCTGGACCCGCTCCGGAATGAGACTGCGGGTGTGCGGGGTCAGCGGAACCCGGGTGGCGATGTTGATCGTCCCGGCGTCGCGGGTGACGGCGTGCGGCAGGTACTGGCGGCGTACGGCGGAATGGGTGCCGTCGGCCGCCACCAGCAGGTCGCCGGTGGCGGTGCTGCCGTCGGCGAAGTGCGCGGTGACAGTGCCGTCGTCGCGCTGCTCGTACCGGGTGAAGGTCTTGTCGAAGCGCACCACGTCCTCCAGGCCGGTCAGCAGCACCTGGCGCAGCACCATCCGGGCCACCGAGTGTTCGGTGCGCACCGGGTCGTCGCTCGGCCGCAGCGCGAACGACGCGGTCTGGCGCAGCCCCTGGGTGACCACGTTGAAGTAGTGCGGCGGACGGGCGCAGGTGGCCAGGAAGGTGGCGAACAGCTCCGGGGGCAGACACTCCCGCAGCGCCCGGCTACCGGTGGGGCCGATGCCGACCCGGTAGCCGAGCAGCCCCTCGGCGCGGTCGCGGTGTCGTTCGTAGACGGCGACAGTGATCCCGGCGCGGCGCAGGCCGTGCGCCAGGCACAACCCGCCCGTGCCCGCGCCGATGATCAGGACATGCGGCGGCGCGGCGGACATGTCAGCCGGCCGGGTGCGCGGCGGGTGCCTCGGTGCTGGCTGGGCGCGCCGTTGGCGCGGCGGTGCTGGCTGGGCGCGCCGTTGGCGCGGCGGTGCTGGCTGGGCGCGCCGTTGGCGCGTCGGTGGCGTCCCAGCGGTAGAAGCAGCCCGCGATCGCGTCCCGGGGCGAGCGCCAGGTCGGCAGGTACGGCGACGTGTGCGCGGAGAGTCGTTCGTTGACCTGCTGGAAGAGCGGGTGGTTGCGGGCCGCCGCGAGCGCGTCCGGGTCGACGTCGTCCGAGGTCTCCAGCAGGTGTACGCACAGGTCGTGCAGGCAGTACAGGGATCGGTGCGTGACACCGGTCAGGCTGGGGAGTTCGGTGGCGTCGGATTCGGCGAAGATCTGCGCGACCCGCCCCTCCGCTCCCGGGATGATCCGACTGACGATCAGTAGACGACTCATGGGACCCCTTCCGCCGGTGGCCTGCCCGACCCTCCCGGGTCGGTGCCACGTGCTCTGTGCGCCCACCGTGCCGCAGCGCCTGTCACGTCACCGTCACGTCCGCCGACCGGCTGGTGACGGACGGTCGGTGACGGCGGCGCGGCTGGCCTGGCGGATCGGGGCGAGGGTGTCGTCGAGCAGGGCGCTCATGGCCGGGCTCGGTTCCAGCCGCAGTTCCCGGCGCAGCAGGTCCCGGTAGACGTAGAAGGCGTGCACGGCTTCGAACGCGTTGCCCTCGGCCAGGTGGATGCGCACCACCAGCCGGTGGGGCGTCTCCCGTAGCGGCTCGGCGGCCATCGCCTCCAGCGCGGCTTCGAGGGCCTCACCATGGCGTCCCGCGGCCAGGTGGTGCCCGGCCACCTGTTCCAGCATGTGCAGGCGGAGTTGGCGCAGGCGCTCCCGGTCCAGCAGCACCCAGTCGTCGTACCAGCCGGGGAGCAGGTCGTGCCGCCCGGCGGCGAGCGCCCCGGCCGCGGTGCGGGGGTCGTCGCCGTCGCGGACCCGGGCCGCGGTGCCGACCAGGTCGTCCACGTCGAGCCGGACCGCCGGGCCGAGGCGGACGGTGTCGCCGGCCACTGTCATCGGGCAGCACGGGTCCTGTCGGAGCCGCCACAGGGCGGTGCGCAGCGAGGACAGCGCCCGTTCCTCCGACGCGTCCGGCCAGAGCAGGCCGGCGAGCTGACTGCGGGTGGCACCGGGGCGGAGCCCGATCAGCGCTATCACCCGTTGCAGCCCGCGCGGCACCACCACCGGCACCGCCTCGCGGAGGAGTCGGAAGCCTCCGAGCAGGTGCAGGGACACGCCCTCCTCGGGCGGGTCTCCGGCGGTCGGCACGGACGGATCAGCGGCCACGGCGGCACCCCCTGCGGAACGCTCGTCCCGACTGTCTGCTGTGTCCCGGATCGGTTGCCCGCGACGCCACTGTCGACCCGCCGATCACGGCGCGGCCGGGCGCGGCCCCGCCCGCCGAGTCGCCGGGCTGACCAAGCTGAAGATTATCAATGATGGTCACGGTGGGTCAACGTCGCAGTGGTCGTTCTATTCGCGACAGTCAACCCGAGATCGGTTCTGAACTGCACAAACATTGGCGGGCTGCGCGTGGCGGACACATAGCTGATGCACAGGTTGCGTCAACGCAGCGTCACCGTCATGCGTCGATGGCCGGCCCGGCGCGGTGACGCCGCCGTGACGAGGATCGGCGCATCGTGTCGGCAGTCGTCCAGCGCGTCCGGGGCCACCCGTGGCCGGCCGGACGCTGTGGGGGGAGGCCCAGCATGGACCGATCGCTGATCATCGCGAAGGTCGATCCGACCGCCGAGGAGCGGGTCGCCGAGATCTTCGCCGAGTCGGACAGTACGGAACTGCCGCGCCTGGTCGGCGTCCGGCACCGTTCGCTGTACCGACTGCACGACCTCTATGTGCACCTGCTCGAGACCGCGCAGCCGACGGAGGGTGCGGTGGAGGCCGCCCGTGGCCACCCCGAGTTCATCAGGGTCAGTGACCGGTTGCGTCCGTACGTGTCGCCGTACCTGCCGACGTGGCGCTCACCGCGCGACGCGATGGCCCGGTGCTTCTACCGGTTCGACGCCCCGGACGCCGGGCGGCGGTCGTGACGGCCACCGCGCCGCGCGACGAGCAGCTCTGGTCCCGATGCGCCGGCTGCGCCAGCCTGCTCTACCGCAAACGGCTGCGGCGCAACCTCGACGTCTGCCCCGAGTGCGGGGAGCACGCCCGACTCGGCGCGCCGGAACGCCTGCGCCAACTGGTCGACCCGGGCTCGCTGCGCCCGCTGCCCGACCAGCTGCCGGAGGCCGACCCCATCGACTTCGTCGACGTGCTGCCGTACCGGCACCGGCTCACCGGCGCCCGGGCCAGCACCGGCCTGGCCGAGGGGGTCGTCTGTGCCACGGCCACCATCGGTGGGCACCCGGTGGTCCTGGCGGTGATGGACTTCCGCTTCCTCGGCGGCAGCCTGGGGTGCGCGGTGGGCGAGCTGATCACCCGGGCGGCCGAACGGGCGCTGGACGATCGCATCCCACTCGTCCTGGTCACCGCCTCCGGTGGGGCGCGGATGCAGGAGGGTGCGCTGTCGTTGATGCAGATGGCCTCTGTCAGCCAGGCCATCGCCGCGCTGCGCGAGGCGGGGCTGCTCACCGTGAGCGTCCTCACCGACCCGACCTACGGCGGGGTGGCCGCCTCGTTCGCCACCAACACCGATCTGGTGCTCGCCGAGAGCGGCGCGCGGATGGGCTTCGCCGGCCCCCGGGTGATCCGCCAGACCACCGGGCGGGCCCTGCCGGAGGGCTTCCAGACGGCCGACTTCCTGCTGCGACACGGGCAGGTCGACATGGTGGTGCAGCGCCGGTCGCTGCGCGGACGGCTGGTGGCGCTGCTCGCCGCGACCCGCGCCGGGCGTCCGGCGCGCACGCCCGTACCCCGGCAGGAGCTGGCGTCGCGCCACGAGCGCCTCGCCGACGACGGCTTGGCCCACCCGCGGCCGGCGGGCCCGCCCGTCGCCACCCCGACCCCCGCCGACCCCCCGGCGGTACGCGACGCGTGGGACACCGTCCGAATGGCCCGGCACCCCGGACGACCCACCACACTCGATTACCTGGACTCCGTCTTCGACGGGTTCGTGGAGCTGCACGGCGATCGGCTCGGCGCGGACTGCCCGGCCATCGTGGGTGGGGTGGCGCGGCTGGCCGGCCGGCACGTGATGGTCATCGGCCACCAGAAGGGGCACACCACCGCCGAGCTGGTCGCCCGCAACTTCGGCATGGCCAGCCCGGCCGGGCACCGCAAGGCGCTGCGGCTGATGCGCCTCGCGGCCCGGCTCGGTCTGCCGGTGGTCACCCTGGTGGACACCCCCGGAGCCGACCCCGGGGTGAGCGCCGAGGAGCAGGGTCAGGCCGCCGCCATCGCCGAGAACATCCTCACCCTCACCGTGCTGCCCACCCCCGTGCTCGCGGTGATCACCGGGGAGGGCGGCAGTGGCGGCGCGCTGGCACTGGCGGTGGCCGACCGGGTCCTGATGCTGGAGAACGCCGTCTACTCGGTGATCAGCCCCGAGGGGTGTGCGGCGATCCTCTGGCCGGACCGGTCCGCGGCGCCGCAGGCCGCCCGCGCGTTGCGACTGACCGCACCCGACCTGTGCCGGCTCGGGGTGGTCGACGAGGTCGTGTCGGAGCCGCCGACCGCCGCTCACGACGACCCGGCGGAGACCGCCCACCGGTTGCGCGCCGCCCTGCTGGCCAACCTCCTGCCGTTGCTGGACGTGCCCCCCGCCATGCTGGTCCGCCTGCGCCGGCAACGCTTCCGGCGGTTCGGCGCGTACCGCACCGGTGCCCGGGCGGTTCGGCGATGAGCGCCGGGGAGCCGGCGGTGTCGACTGTCGAGGCGTCCGACGACGTCGGGGCGGACGGCGAGGAGGCGCTGGCCGGGCTGCGCCGGCAGGCGCAGCACCTGATCGCCGAGCTGGCCGGGCCGGTGCGCCGGATCCGGCTGCGCAGCGGGCCGGCGGTGCTGGAGGTCGAGTGGCATCCCGAAGACGTGCCCCGTGCGCAGGTGCCCGCGGTACCGGCCCAGGCGGCGGCACCGACGCCCGTGCCGGGGCCCGGCGCCCCGCCCGCGGTGATCCGGCCGCCGGTGCCGGGACGCGCCGCGGTGCGGGCCCCGATCGTCGGCACCTTCTACCGGTCGCCGGAGCCCGGCGCGCGGCCGTTCGTCGCGGTCGGCGATCTGGTCCGGCCCGGTCAGCCGGTCGCCATCGTCGAGGCGATGAAGTTGATGAACGAGGTGACCGCCGACCGGGCCGGCCGGGTGGCAGCGATCCTCGTCGAGGACGGCCAGCCGGTCGAGTACGACCAGCCGCTCGTCGAACTGGACCCGGCATGACGACGCGGGGTGGTTGACCATGTTCGAGACCGTGCTGATCGCCAACCGGGGCGAGATCGCGCTGCGGGTGCTGCGCGCCTGCAAGGAACTCGGCGTGCGAACGGCGGTGGTCTACTCCGCGGCCGACGTCGACTCGCCGGCGGTCCGCCTCGCCGACCAGGCCGTCCGCATCGGACCCGCGTCGAGTCGGCGCAGCTACCTCAACGCCGCCGCCATCGTGGAGGCGGCCCGGCAGGTGGGCGCGCAGGCGGTGCACCCCGGCTACGGGTTCCTCTCCGAGGACGCCGACTTCGCCGAGATCTGCGCCGACAACGGGCTGACGTTCATCGGACCGCCGCCGGCGGTGATGACCGCGCTGGCCGACAAGTCCTCGGCCCGGGCCCTGATGAGCCGCGCCGGTCTGCCGCTGTCGCCGGGCAGCGTCGCGCCGGTGCCGACCGCCGCCGCGGCGGCCGAGGTGGCCGAGGCCGTCGGCTACCCGGTGATCGTGAAGGCCGCCGCCGGGGGCGGGGGCCGCGGGATGACAGTGGTGCGCACCCCGGGTGAGCTGCGCCGGGCGTACGCCCGCACGAGGGCCGCCGCGCAGGCCGCCTTCGGCGACGACCGGGTGTACGTCGAGCGGTACCTCACCGAGGCGCGCCACGTCGAGGTGCAGGTGCTCTGCGACGCTCACGGCAATGGCGTGCACCTGGGCACCCGGGACTGCTCGGTGCAACGGCGTCACCAGAAACTGGTCGAGGAGGCGCCCGCCCCGGCGCTGCCCGCCGCCGTCCTCGACACCATCGCCGAGACCGCACTGCGGGGTGCGCTCCAGGTCGGCTTCGTCGGCGCCGGCACGCTGGAGTTCCTGGTCGACACCGAGGAGAAGTTCCACTTCCTGGAGATCAACTGCCGGATCCAGGTGGAACATCCGGTCACCGAGATGGTCACCGGAATCGACCTGGTGCACGAGCAACTGCACATCGCCGCCGGGGTGCCGCTGCGCTGGCGTCAGGAGGAGATCCGCCTGCACGGCGTCGCGGTGGAGTGCCGGGTCAACACCGAGGACCCCGGACGCGACTTCGCCCCCACCCCCGGGCGGTTGGAGCGGTTCACGCCACCCGGCGGCCCGTTCACCAGGGTGGACACCCACGCCAGCGCCGGCTACCTGGTCGGCCCCTGGTACGACTCGCTGCTGGCCAAGGTGATCGTCTGGGCGCCCGACCGTGAGTTGGCCCTCAACCGGCTGGAACGTGCCCTGGACGAGTTCGATGTCGCCGGCCCGGGCGTGCACACCACCATCCCGTTCGTCCGGCGGGTGCTCGACGACGCCGCATTCCGCAAGGGCCGCTACACCACCGGCCTGGTCGACCGTCTGCTCGCCAAGCCGACAGACCAGCCGACGGCCACCCCCGCACCGCGCACCGCGCCCGCCGCAGATCCCGACGCAACACACAGGAGGACCCGATGACCGTCACCCATGGTCGCCCGATGACCGCCGAGATCACCGACATCCTGGTGGCGCACTGCGGGCTGGACGCCGACGCCGCGGCCCGGGCGCCCGCGGCGTCCCTGGAGGAGCTGGGCATGGACTCACTCGCCCTGCTGGAGCTGTCCGCCGTGGTCGCCGACCGCTGGCAGGTGAGCATCCCCGAGCAGGCCGGGCAGTTGAGCATCCCGGCGGTCGCCGACCTGGTCGCCCGCCGCACCGACCCACCCGGGCACACCGAGAACAGCGTGGTCATCGACGCGCCCCTCGGGCTGGTCTGGGAGGTCACCAACGACGTGGCGAACTGGACCGAGCTGTTCACCGAGTACGCCGTGGTGGACATCCTGCACCGTGAGGGGCACACGGTGCGGTTCCGGCTCACCATGTACCCCGACGAGAACGGGACGACCTGGAGCTGGGTCAGTGAACGCACCGCCGACCCGGTGAGCAGGCAGGTCCGGGCGCACCGGGTGGAGACCGGGCCGTTCGAGTACATGCGCATCCACTGGCGCTACACCGAGGAGGCCGGTGGCACCCGGATGACCTGGACGCAGGACTTCGCGATGAAGCCCACCGCGCCGGTCGACAACGCCGGGATGACCGAACGGATCAACACCAACAGCGTGATCCAACTCGCGGTGATCAAGGACCGGGTGGAGCGGATCGCCCGTCAGCGCGCCGACCAGGGCGTTTCGGTGGGCGACGGGTCGACGGAGGCCGACGATGAGTGACCTGAGCACCCGCCCGATCGCCGCGCGGGACGTCCCCGCCGACCGTCGGCGCGGCGGTGAGCTGCGGGTGCTGCTCGGCCCCCGCACCGTCGGCAGCACCTCGGGCTTCCTCGGGGTGGCCACCCTCGCGCCGGGGGAGCGGATCGCCGAGCACTACCACCCGTACAGCGAGGAGTTCCTCTACCTGGTGCGCGGCGCGATCACGGTGGACCTGGACGACCAACCGACGTTGCTGGCCGCCGGTGAGGGGCTGTTCGTTCCGGTGAACGTGCGGCACCGGCTGCGCAACACCGGCGTCGAACCGGCCGAGGTGGTCTTCCACCTGGGCCCGCTCGCCCCCCGCCCCGAGCTGGGCCACGTCGACACCGAACTGGTCGAACAGCGGGGCGGATCATGACTGGGCGCCGCACGGTGGTGACCGGGATCGGGGTGGTCGCCCCGGGCGGCGCCAGCCGGGACCGCTTCTGGAAGACCATCACCGAGGGGCGGACCGCCACCCGGCGGATCAGTTTCTTCGACCCGTCGGCGTTCCGGTCGCAGATCGCGGCGGAGTGCGACTTCGACCCGGTAGCGGCGGGGCTCAGCGAGACCGAGCGACGCCGGGCCGACCGGTACGTGCAGTTCGCGCTGGCCTGCTCCGCCGAGGCGGTGGCCGACGCCCAACTGGTGCTCACCGACGCGGAACGCGACCGGGCCGGGGTGGTGCTGGGCACCGCGGTGGGCGGCACGATGGCGTTGGAGCAGGAGTACGTCACAGTGAGCGAGCACGGCCGGCGCTGGCTGGTGGACGGGGCGCGCGGCGGCCCGTACCTCTATCAGGCGTTGGTGCCCAGCAGCCTCGCGGCGGACGTGGCCTGCCGGCACGGGTGGCACGGCCCGGCGCAGGTGGTGTCCACCGGTTGCACCTCCGGCATCGACGCCATCGGGTACGCCCATCAGATGATCGTGGACGGTGAGGCGGACGTGATGCTGGCCGGCGCGTCCGACTCGCCGATCTCGCCGGTCACCGTCGCCTCGTTCGACGCGATCAAGGCGACCAGTCCGGACAACGACGACCCGGCGCACGCCTCGCGCCCGTTCGACGCCGACCGGCACGGGTTCGTGCTGGCAGAGGGTGGGGCGGTGCTGGTGCTGGAGGAGGCCGGGCACGCCCGGCGGCGGGGGGCGCACATCTACTGCGAGGTGGCCGGCTACGCCAGCCGCAGCAACGGCTTCCACATGACCGGGCTGCGCCCGGACGGGTTGGAGATGGGCCTCGCCGTCACCGACGCGCTGCGGCAGGGTCGGATCCTGCCCGAGCAGGTCTCCTACATCAGCGCGCACGGCTCGGGCACCCGGCAGAACGACCGGCACGAGACGGCCGCGTTCAAGCGGGCGCTGGGCCAGGCCGCGTACCGGGTGCCGATCAGCTCGATCAAGTCGATGGTCGGGCACTCGCTCGGCGCGATCGGGTCGATCGAGATGGCCGCGTGCGCCCTCGCCATCGAGTTCGGTGTGGTGCCCCCGACGGCGAACTGGAGCACCCGGGACCCGGAGTGCGACCTGGACTACGTGCCCAACGAGGCCCGGGAGGTCCCGGTGGACGTGGCCCTTTCGGTGGGCAGCGGGTTCGGCGGTTTCCAGTCGGCGATGGTGTTCCGTCGGATGGTCGGCGCGGTGGCGGCGTGACGTCCCGGGCGGTGGTGACCGGCATCGGGGTGGTCGCGCCCAGCGGCATCGGCGCGGACGCGCACTGGCGTACGGTGCTCGCCGGCACCCGCCGGACCGGGCCGATCACCCTGTTCGACCCGTCCGGCTACCCGACCCGCTTCGGTGGGGAGGTGCCCGGGTTCACCGCCGACTCGTACGCCGACAGCCGGCAGCTGGTGCAGACCGACAGGTGGACCCACCTCGGGTTCGCCGCCACCCGGCTGGCGTTGGCCGACGCGGGCCTGCCCGAGCGGGCACCCGACCCGTACGGCTACGCGGTGACCCTGGCCAGCTCGTCCGGCGGCAACCTGTTCGGTCAGCGGGAGCTGCAGCGCCTGTGGGGCGGCACGTCACGCACGGTCGGGGCGTACCAGTCGATCGCCTGGTTCTACGCGGCCAGCGTCGGGCAGCTCTCCATCCACCACCAGTTCAAGGGCCCGAGCGGGGTGCTGGTCGCGGAGTCGGCCGGTGGGCTGGACAGCCTGGCGCACGCCGCCCGTGCGGTACGCCGGGGCACCCCGGTGGTGATCGCCGGGGCCACCGAGTGCCCGTTGAGCCCGTACGCGCTGGCCTGCCAGCTGCGTTCGGGGCTGCTCAGCGACGTCGCGGACCCGGAGCGGGCGTACCGGCCGTTCGACGCCACGGCCAGCGGCTATTTGCCGGCCGAGGGCGGAGCGGTGTTCGTGGTGGAGGAGCTGGGGCACGCCCTGGCCCGGGGTGCCCGGGTCTACGGCGAGGTGAGCGGGTGGGGGTCCACCCACGACGCCGCGCACACCACCGCCGACAGTGCCGGCAACCCGGCCCAGTACGCGCGCGCCATGCGCCTGGCCCTCGACCGGGCGGGTGTCGCCGCGGCCGGCATCGACGTGGTGCTGCCCGACGCGCTCGGGGTGCCCCGCTACGACCGCAGCGAGGCCGAGGCCCTGCGGGCCGTGTTCGCCGACCGGCCGCCGCCGGTGACCACCCATAAACCGCTGACCGGTCGGGCGTACCAGGGCGGTTCGGCGTTGGACGTGGCCACCGCGCTGCTCGCCTTCGCCCACGACACGCTGCCCGCGTCGGCCGGCCCGGACGAGGTGGCCGAGGGCTGCGAGCTGGACTTCCTCCGGGAGCACCGCCGGCCGCGCAGCCGGCTCGCGCTGGTGTGTGCGCGGGGCTTCGACGGATTCAACAGCGCGCTGGTCCTGCGCGGGGCCGCGCCGATGAGGGGAGAGCCGTCATGACCGAGCAGCGGGCCCGGGTGGTCTTCCTGGTACGGGTGCCGGTGCCGCGCACCGAGGCGTTCCTCGCCGCGTACGAGCAGGTGCGGCACCTGGTCGCCGGTGGCGTGCCGGGGCACCTCGTCGACCAGGTGTGCCGTTCGTCGACCGACCCGGAGCAGTGGTTGATCACCAGTGAGTGGGCGAGTCTCGCCGACTTCGAGAACTGGGAACGCAGCCCCGAACACCGGGACCTCGTCCGCCCGATGCGGGAGTGCTTCACCGACGCCCGTTCCCTGCGCTTCCACATCCACGCCCAAACCCCAGCCCTAACCTGACCGTCCGCGCCCCCACGGCTCGCCTCGCCGCGATCTTGCACTTGGTGTCGCGGCATAGGGGACATGCCACCCGTTTCGACAACCGAAAGTGCAAGATCGGCGCGGTGGGGCGGGGTCGCGCGGGGGCGTAGGTTCGGGATTTATGAAGGTGCTGGTCTCTGTGGACATGGAAGGCCTCTCGGGGGTTGTGCATCCCAGTGAGACGAACCCGGATCGGTACGACTATGAGCGCGGCCGGGCGTTGATGACGGCCGAGGCGAACGCGGCGATCGCCGGCGTTCTCGACGCTGAACCCGGCGCGGTGGTGTGGGTCGCCGACGCGCACGGAACGTTCCGGAACCTCCTGCCGGAGGACCTCGACCGGCGTGCCCACCTGGTGCGGGGCAGACCCCGCCCGCTGGGCATGCTCGCCGGGCTGGACGAGGGCACGGATGCCGTCCTGCTCATCGGCTATCACGCCCGGGCCGGTGCCGGGCCCGCCGTGCTGGCGCACACGATGAGCGACGCCATCCTCGACGTGCGGGTGGCCGGACGATCGCTGGGCGAGATCGGCCTCAACGTCGCCATGGCGGGGCACCTGGACGTGCCGGTGGTTCTGCTCAGCGGGGACGACACCGCCTGCGCGGAATTCAGTGAGCTGGTGCCCTCGGCGGTCACCGTCGCCGTCAAGCAGACAGTGGGCCAGGCCGCCGCGGTGGCGCTGCATCCGCAGGAGGCGCGGGAGCGGCTGCGTCACGCCGCCGCCGACGCGATCGCCCGGCGCGCCTCGATTCCCCCGGTGACGATGGCCGGGCCGTTGCACGTCGAGGTCGACCTCTACGGCCCGTACATGGTCGACCTCGCGGTGCTGGTGCCGGGTGTGGCCCGCGTCGGCGGCGGGCGGACGGTCGCCTTCCGCGCCGTTGACGTCGCCGAGGCCTACCGGCTCGTTCAGTTGCTGGTTCAACTCGCCAGCATCAAACCGGACTAGCGCGCGTACCCGCATCGCCGAACGCGCCCACGGCGGCCGGGCAGCAGCCGGCGGGGCGCGACGCACCACCCTCGTCGGGCCAGCCGGCGACCGACGCCATCGGCCGTCCGGTTGAGGGCGCGCGACGGTTGTACGAGGCGTCATGCCTCGGTGACGCTGTGCCGGGTCACCCGCCCGATTCTGTCCGCCGAACGGGCTGTCGGCAATCCGGCTGGCCGCTGCTTTTGATCCATCCATTTGCATCTAGCAATGGCAATGGTGGCGTCGTATGGTTCCCCGCAGCACCCCGACAAGCGTACCTGATGGGCGGATTCGCCCTCTTTCGTGCTGGGCGGTGAACGGCAGTGACGGCAGAAGATCCTACGGCGACAGACCCCGGCTGGGTGGACGAAGTCCTGTTCGCGGGCCGCCCGACCGACGTTTGTCTCCGACTGCCCGAGCCGATCGATCGGGCCACCCTGCACCGCCTGGTCACCGCCGCGCAGGACCGGCTCACCGCCGCCGGACTGCGCCCCGGTGGCGCCGCCGCGCTGCGGCTGCCACCGTCCCTGGCGTACGTGGTGAACCTGTTGGCCACCTGGCGGGCCGGGGGTCAGGCGATCCTGCTCGACCACCGGCTCACCGACCACGAGGTGGACCGCGCGCTGCTCCGGTTGACCCCGCAGGTGGTGATCGCTCCACTGCGGACCGGCGGCGGCGCGCTGAAGATCTTCGTCGACGTCACCGAGGGCGTCACCCGCTATGCCGACCGTCCGGCGGTCAGCGGTCACGCCGTGATCCAGCTCAGCTCCGGCTCCACCGGACCGTCCAAGGTGATCGGCCGCACCGCCGCCGACCTGGTCGCCGAGGTGCACCGCTACACCCGGATCGACGGGGTGGCGCTGCCCGGCGAGCGGATCATCCTGCTGCCCTCGATGGTGCACGTGCTCGGCCTGGTCGGTGGCCTGCTCTACGGTCTGCACGCCGGGGTCGAGCTGGTTCCGCCCCAGCGGCTCAGCGGCGACGCCGTGCTGGCCGCCATCAGTGCCGGCACCACACCGGCCACCGTGCTGGGCGTGCCGTTCCACATCGGACTGCTCGCCTCCACCCGACCGGCCGGGACCCTGCCGCAGCTGCGGCGGATGACCACCGGGGGTGAACTGGTGCCGGCCGCCGCCGCCCGGGCGTTCACCGACCGGTACGGGGTGCCCCTGGGCAACATGTACGGGATGACCGAGGTCGGGGTCATCGGCACCGACCTGCACGGCGCACACCGACCGTCGATCGCCCCCGCGCCCGGCATCGAGGTCCGGGAGCGCGGCGGTGAGCTGTGGGTGTCCTGCCCCGCGTCGCCGTACGTCGGACTGAGCGACCCGACCCGCTGGGCCGACGGCTGGCTGCACACCCGCGACGCCGGCACCGTCGACGAGGACACCGGCCTGGTCACCGTGCGCGGTCGACTCGACTCGCAGGTCTCCGTGGGCGGGATGAAGGTCGACCTGACCGAGGTGGAGGCCACCGTCACCGAGCTGACCGGTGTGGCCGCCGCGGTGGTGGTCTGGGACGACGGCATCACCGCGTACGTCCAACCCGACGGCCCGCTGTCGGAGGAGACGCTGGACAAGCTCCTCGCCGAACGGTTGGCCGGCTACAAACGGCCCCGGACGCTGCACCTGCTCGATCAGTTGCCCCGCACCACCACCGGCAAGCTGGTCCGCTCGACCGACGCGCTGCGCTCGGCGGTCAGCCCGTGACCGGGCCCCTGCACCACCTCGACGTCGACCCGCGTGGCCGCGTACCCGGCGACCGCCAGGACCAGGCCCTCGCCCAGCGGCGGGTGACCGACCCGTACGGGCTCGACGCCGGGCACCAGCCGCAACGACAGCCCCGGCGTCGGCATCAACCGGCGCAGCCCGCCGTCGCGCAACCCCCGCCCGAGCGCCTTACCGACCGCTTCCTTCGCGGTCCACAACCGCAGGAAGTCCACCGTCCGGCCAGCCTCGGGCCGATCGCCCAACCAGGCCAGCTCGGCGGGCGGGAACCAGCGGTGGGCCAGCGCGAGCGCCGGCAGCGGGCGGATCCGTTCCACGTCCACCCCGACCGCGCCGCCCCGACGGGCGGCGACCACCACCAGCCCGGCGGTGCGGCTGACGCTGACCGCCAGCTCGACCGGTCCGGTCACCTCGTCGACCCGGACCACCGGCCGTCCCGCGCTGTCGTGCGTCAGCACCACGGCGGTCTCCGCGCGGCCGAGCAGCAGAGCACCCGCCCGCCGCAACAGCACAGCGGCCGGATCCGGCTGACCGCCGGTGTCCCGGCCGACCCACACGTAGGCGGTGTCCCGACCGGACACCGTCAGCTGGCCCACGCAGAGAGGGTATCCATGAGAGCCGAGGTCCGCGCCTTCGTCGTCGAGCAGCTCGCCGACATGAACTACGACGTCGAGGGGCTCGACGACGACACCACACTCGGCCCGTCCGGCGTCGACCTGGAATCTCTCGCCCTGGCCGACCTGTCCGTCCGGGTCGAGGACCGCTACGGCGTGACGTTCGCCGACGACGAGTCCGAGCAGCTGGCCCTGATGACTGTCGGCGAGTTCACCACAATGGTCGCCAAGCGTGTCGCCGAGGCCACGAGCGACCCGGTCTGATGAGCGGTCAGCCCGATCTGGGGCGAGCTGACCTGCTGAGCATGCTCGCCGAACTCACCGCGAAACCAGCCGCCGAGGTGTCCGACCGGATCGGCTCGATGGAGCTCGCCTGGCTGGTGCACCTCGTCGAGCAGCGCTACGAACGCCGGCTCGACCTGGCCGACGACGAGCTGGTCGGCATCCGTACCGTCGACGACGCCCTGGCGGTGTTCCGGGCGTCGCTGACCGCCCCCACAGATGGTTGAGGCGCGCGTCGCCCAGCTCACCGGTGTGTACGCCGTCAGCGCCCTCGGTCGGGGCGCCGACGCGCAGCTTGCCGGCGTGCTGGCCGGTGTGCCGGCCTTCGGCCCGGTACGCCGGTTCGACACCGCCGCCCGTCGGGTCACCGTGGCGGCCACAGTGCCCGAGGTCGGCACGCTGCCCGACGAGCTGGCCGCCGCGATCGACGAGGCCTGCCGGGCGGCCGGCCTGGACCGCGAGGGCCGCACCGGGTGCGCCCTGCTGCTCGCCGTCCACGGCGGACCGGCCACCGGCCCGGCCCCGGCCGTGCTCGCCGGTCAGCTCGCCGCCCGATGTGGCCTTTCCGGGCACACCCGGGTCTACACCAGCGCCTGCGTGTCGGCGAGCACGGCGGTGGCCGACGCCGCCGCTCAGATCACCCGCGGTGACGTCGAACGAGTGGTCGTCGCCGCCGGCTACCTGGTGGAGCCGGACCAGTTCGCGCTCTTCGACGCCGGTCGCGCCCTCGCGGTCGACGGGGCGGTCCGCCCGTTCAGCGCCGGCCGGCGGGGGCTGTTGCTCGGCGACGGCGTGGCGGCGGTCGTGCTGGAGTCGAGCAGCGGCCGACGACGCGGTGGCGCCGATCCGGTGGCCACCGTGGCCGGTTGGGGACGGGCCGGTGACGCGTTCCACCCCTGCCAGCCGGAGCCCGGCGGGTCCGGGCTGGCCCGCGCGGTCGGCGGCGCGCTGCGCCGGGCCGGGCTGACACCGCAGGCCGTCGGTTACGTCAACGCCAACGCCACCGGCACCGCGCAGAGCGACGCCGCCGAGGCTGCCGCACTGCGCCGGGCCCTCGGCGGGCACGCCACCGAGGTCCCGGTCAGCTCCACGAAGTCGGTGCACGGGCACGCGTTGGAGGCGTCCGGGCTGCTCGAACTGGTGGTCACCGCCCTCGCGCTGCGCCACGGTGAGCTGCCGGTCAACGCCGGCTGGCGGGGCCCCGACGAGGCGTGCCCACTCAACGTCATCACCACCGCTCCACGCCGCACGACGGCAACCCACGCCCTCACCCTCAACGCCGCCTTCGGTGGCGCCAACACCGCGCTCCTGGTCGGCGTCGGATGACCGCCGCCAACTCCCCGCGATCGTGCACTTTCTGTCCCGACGAATCCGACCAAGCGCCCGAAACGACGACCGAAACTTCAAGATCGCCGGGGGAGAGGGAGAGGGCGGGGGCGGGGGCGGGGGAGCGGGCGAGGGCCTGGTGGCCGGAGGTCGGGGACGAGGGCGGCGTGGCGGGGGTGCCGGGGTTCGTGCACTCGGACTTCGCACCGGTGGTGGTGGCCGTCGCCGAACGGTGCCTACGGCGGGGGTACGGCACCCAGCAGGTGCCACCCGAGGTGCGCACGGGGATCGTGCTGGTCAGCGCCAGCGGCGACCTGGCCAGCGCCCGACACGTACGGGCGACCGTCGAGGCCGGCGGGCGGGTCGGCCCGCTGTTCTTCTTCCAGTCCGTGCCCAACAGCGTCGCCGGGCACATCGCCGCCCGGTGGGGCCTGCGCGGTCCGGTGGTCTGTCTCAGCCCGACCGGCGACCCGTACACCGACGGTGTCGCCGAGGCCGACCTGCTACGCGACGACGGTGACGCCGACGAGGTGTTGCTGATCCTGATCGAACAGGCACCCGACGGGCCGACCGAGGCGGTCGCGGTGCTGCTGGGGGGAGGAGCACGACCATGAGGAAACGGGGACTGCGCGGCGCACTGGCCGCCGACACCGAACTGGGGGCGGGCAACGTCCTGGCCCGGGTGCTGGCGCACGGCGCCGACCCGGACGGGCCCGGCCTGACCTTCGACACCGCCGTCGACGGGCACCCCGCCGAGACGCCACTGACGCTGGGGCAGCTCGACGAACGGGTCGCCGCCCGCGCCGCCTGGCTGCACGAACACGGGGTACGCCCCCGCGACCCGGTCGCCGTCTGGGCCACCGCCGCCGCCGACATGGTGCTCAGCTTCCTGGCGCTGGCCCGCCTCGGCGCGATCCCGGCGCTGATGAACGGCAAGCTCCGCCCGGAGATCGCCGCCGAGTACATCCGCCGCCTGCGGGGCGTCGGGGTGTTGGCCGACGACGCGCACACCGCGCTGCTGGCCGGGCACGACCTGGGCGTGCCGCTGCTCGGCACCCCCGCGCAGGCCGGCACGGGCGACCCGGCCGCCGCGCCGGCGCACTACCGGCACCACCCGGACGACCCGATCGTCATCACCCACACCTCCGGGACGACCGGGGTGCCCAAGGCGGTGCTGCACTCACACGCCAGCCTCTTCGCGGCCACCCGGCACCTGCTCACCATGCCGCAGGCGCAGGGCACCACCCGGATCCTCAACGCGTTGCCCGCACCGCACACCGCGACGGTGCTGATGGTCAACCAGGCGCTGGGCAACCGCGCGCAGATGTTCCTGCTGTCCGAGCAGGGCGGCGAGCAGGTGCTGGACGCGATCCAACGCTGGCGCCCCGACGGGGTGTTCGGCTTCTCGGTCACCTGGGCGGAGCTGGCCCGCTTCGACCTGTCCGGGTACGACCTGGACTCGGTGCGGCTGTGGTTCAACACCGGAGACGCCTCGCACGAGCCGCACATCCGCCGCCTCGTGGCGGTCGGTTGGCACGACACCGTCACCCGTGACGGGGTGGCGAAGGTGCCCGGGTCGGTCTTCATCGACGGGCTGGGTTCCAGCGAGATGGGGCACTCGATGTTCCACATCACCCACCGCGCCGACACCGACCGGTACGGCCGGTGCATCGGCCGCCCGTACCAGTTCGCCACCGTCGCGGTGCTCGACGCCGACGGTGAGCCGGTGCCGGTCGGCGAGGTGGGTTTCCTGGGCATCGACTCGCCGTCGCTGTTCCGGGGCTACTGGAACGACTCGGTCACCACCTACCGCTTCCGCCAGCGCGGCTGGTACCTCACCGGTGACCTGGTCCGCGCCGACGCCGACGGCCGCTACTACCACCTGGACCGGGCGGTGGACTCGGTCGACGCGGGTGACGGGCGGCGCTTCTACACGGCGCTGTCCGAGGAGCGGATCCTCGCCGCCTGCCCGGACGTCACCGACTGCACAGTGGTGATCGTCGCCGAGGCCGGGGTGGTGGTCACCGACGTGCTGCTGGAGTTGGCCGCCGGCGCGGACGAGGCGCAGGACCGCACCGAGCGGGTCCGCGCCGCCCTCGGTGCCGACGTCGGCGCCACCCTGCGCCGGGTCGTGCCGGTGCGCTCCGCCGACATCCCGGTCACCGTGACCGGCAAGGTCCGCAAGGTGGTCCTGCGGGAGCGCTACCTCACCGAGGCGCGTTCGTGACCGCGCTGATCACCGGGATGGGGCTGTTCACCCCGGTCGGGCGGGGGGTCGAGGAGACCTTCGACGCCCTGACCACCGGCCGGTCCGGGCTGGCCCGTCCGGCCGAGGGGCACCCGGCGCGGGAGTCGCTGGATGTCGCCGGCGTGCTGCCCGACATCGACCCGCGTACCGTCGCGTCCGGGCCGGAGGCCCGGGTCCTGGACCGGATCGTCGTGCTCGCCCTGATCGCCGCCGCCGACGCCCTCGCCGACGCCCGCATCGAGGTGGGTCGCGACGTCGATCCCGACCGGATCGGTGTGATCGTCGGCGGGGTCGGCGGGATGGCCACCCTGGAGTCGCAGGTGCTGGCCCGCGCGGCCCGGGGGCGGGCGGCGGTCAGCCCGTACCTGCTCACCGGGATCCTGCCGAACATGCCGGCGGCGCGGATCGCCATCGCCCACGGCATCCGGGGTTACAGCTCGTCGGTCGGCACCGCCTGCGCCTCCGGCGCCCAGGCGATCGCCGACGGGGTCCGGCTCATCGCGACCGGGGAAGCCGACGTGGTGCTGTGCGGGGCCAGCGAGGCACCGCTGTTCCCGACCTTCGCCGACACCTTCGGCAACGCGCGGGCGTTGGCGCGCGCCGGCACCGACCCGGGCCGGGCGAGCCGACCGTTCGACACCTCCCGCAGCGGTTTCGTCCTGTCCGAGGGCGCCGCGCTGCTGGTGCTGGAGCGCGCCGAGCACGCCGCGGCGCGCGGCGTCACCGGGTACGCCGAGGTGGCCGGGCACGGCGCGACGACTGACGCGTACCACCCGACCGCCCCCCGACCGGACGGTGCCGGCGCGGCGGCGTGCATCCGCCGGGCCCTGCGCAGCGCCGGTGTGCCGGCGGCGGTGGTCGGTTACGTCAACGCGCACGGCACCGGCACGAAGCTCGGTGACATCGCGGAGACCACCGCACTGGCGGACGTCTTCGGCGTCGGCGGCGTGCCGGTCAGCTCCACCAAGGCGCTCACCGGTCACCTGCTCGGCGCCTCCGGGGTGGTGGAGGCGGCGGTCACCGCTGTGGCGCTCGGTCGGGGGCTGCTGCCGCCGACGTACCACCTCGACGACCCGGACCCGGCCTGCCCGGCGGACCACATCCGTGGCGCGCCCCGCAAGGCCGACCCGGAGTACGCGGTCACCAACTCGTTCGGGTTCGGCGGCCAGAACGTGAGCCTGGTGCTGGCGCGCGTCGCCGAGCCGAGGGGGTGATCGAGGCGGCATCCCGGGCGGGCGCGCCCGGACGGCAACGCGGGGGGAACTGTGTGGGAGGGGTTTCAGGGGCATGGACATCAGTGGTATCGACCACATCGAACTCTACGTGGGGGACGCCCGGCAGGCGGCCTTCTACTTCAGCACCGCCGTCGGCTTCGAGATCTGTGGCCAGGGTGGCCCGGAGACCGGGCTGGAAGGGCAGCGTTCACTGCTGCTCTGCCACGGCGACATCCGACTGCTGCTCACCTCCGGCCTGAGCGCAGAGCATCCGGCGGCCCGGTACGTGCAGCGCCACGGTGACGGCATCGCTGTCGTCGCGGTCGGGGTCGACGACGTGTCGGCCGCGTACGCCGAGCTGGTGGGTCGGGGCGCGACCGGCGTGACGCCGCCGACCACCCGCACCGGCGCGGACGCCGAGGTGGTGATCGCCGAGGTGGACGGCTTCGCCGACGTGCGGCACCGGCTGGTGCAGCGCCGGGGCGACAAGGCTGAGTTCCTGCCCGGCGCCATCACCCCGGCGGCCTCGGCGAACGACAACCACCCGCCGGTGCTCGCCGAGATCGACCACCTGGCGGTCTGCGTGCCGCCCGGTCAGCTCGACGAGACGGTCCGGCACTTCGAGGCGCTGTTCGACTTCGCGCAGATCTTCGAGGAGCACATCGAGGTCGACGGGCAGGGGATGAACTCCAAGGTGGTGCAGAGCCCGTCCGGGCGGGTCACCGTGGTCCTGCTCGAACCGGACCGCACCCGGCGGCCGGGGCAGATCGACGCGTTCCTCGACCAGCACGCCGGTGGGGGAGTGCAGCACCTGGGGTTGCGCACCGAGGACATCGTCGCCGCCGTGGAGGCGCTGGGCCGGCGCGGGGTGCGCTTCGCCGGCACCCCGGCCAGCTACTACGACGCCCTGGAGGCGCGGGTCGGCCGGGTGGACGCCCCGCTGGACCGACTGCGCGAGCTGGGTGTGCTTGTCGACTCCGACCACGACGGTCAGCTGTTGCAGATCTTCGCCGAGTCGATGCACGTGCGCCGCACGCTCTTCCTGGAGCTGATCGAGCGGCGCGGCGCGCGGGGCTTCGGCAGCGGCAACATCAAGGCGCTCTACGAGGCCAAGGAGCGGGAACTGGCCGCCGTGGCGGCCACCCCACAGGGGGTGGGGGCATGACCGCTACGGAGTACGAGCCCACGCTGACCGCCGAGGAGCGGGAGCTGCTGCCGTCCGACGATGACGTGCGGCACTACGCCGAGCACGGCTGGTACCTGTCGAAGAAGATCTTCACCGACGACGAGGTGGACGCCCTCGCCGCCGCGGCGGCGCGCTACTACGACGGTGAGCGGGACCGCCGGCTTCCGGTACGCCCACCGAAGCTCGCCTACTGGGACCCGTCCAGGGGGCCGGTGCAGCGGCACAACGACTACGTCCACCACGAGCACGACGGGCTCGGCGCGATCCTGCGCAAACCGTTGATCGGCGCGGTCGCCGCCCGGCTGGCCCAGGCCGACGAGATCCGGGTCTTCCAGTCCACCCTGATCTACAAGCCGCCGATCGACGGGGAGCCCAGCAACATCGTGCCCTGGCACTTCGACAAGCACTACTGGGCGTCCTCGTCGTCGGAGAAGATGCTCACCGCGTTCATCCCCTTCCACGACTGCGGGGAGGAGATGGGCACCATCACCATGGTCGACGGCTCGCACCGGTGGAAGGAGATCGGCGCGGACGACACGGTGGTGCGACACTTCGCCGACCGGGACCGCAGCCAGCTGGAGGAGATGCTGGCCGAGAACGCCGCGTACAACGGCGCGGAGATCCGCAAGATCCCGATGGTGATCCCCAAGGGACACGTGAGTTTCCACCACTGCCGCACCTACCACGGCAGCGGCCCCAACGTCAGCGGTCGCCCCCGACAGGCGATCTCGCTGCACCTGCAGGACGGCGACAACGCCTGGCGGGAGTACCCGCTCTCCGACGGCACGCTCGCCGCGTACAACCACGACGTGCTGGTCCGCCGCACCCACGACGGGCGGCCGGACTACGCGGACCCCGACTACTGCCCGGTCATCTGGCGCCACCGCGCCCAGCAGGGAGGCTGACATGTCACGATACGACTGGGGTAGGACGCACCCGGGCATCGAGCGGTTGGAGCGGGCGGTGACCGACCGCCGCGACGCCGTGGTCAAGCACCCGCTCTACACCAACCTCGACACCCACCAGGCGCTCGTCACCTTCATGGAGCACCACGTCTTCGCGGTCTGGGACTTCATGTCCCTGCTGAAGTCCTTGCAGCGGCAGCTGACCTGCGTCAGCGTGCCGTGGATCCCCACCGGCCCGACCGGCAGTCGTCGCCTCATCAACGACATCGTCATGGTCGAGGAGAGCGACGAGCTGGGCGGCGGCTACATCAGCCACTTCGAGCTGTACGTGCGGGGCATGGCCGAGGCGGGCGCGGACACCACGGCGGTGAACGCCCTCATCGAGCTGCTGCGCGCCGGTCGTCCGGTCACCGAGGCGCTCACCGAGGCGGGGGTGCCCGCCGCGTCGGCGAGGTTCGCGGCGACCACCTGGCAGATCATCGAGTCGACCCCGGTGCACTGTCAGGCGGCGGCCTTCGCGTTCGGCCGGGAGGACCTGATCCCGGACATGTTCACCCAGGTCGTCTCGGTCAACGAGGTCAGCAACCGGCTGCACACGTTCGTCGACTACCTGGAACGCCACATCGAGGTCGACGGCGAACAGCACACCCCGATGGCCATGCAGATGCTCGCCGACCTGTGCGGCGACGACGACAGCAAGTGGCAGGAGTGCGCCGACACCGTCAACACCGCGCTGGCCGCTCGGGCCCGGCTCTGGGACGACATCCTCGCCGCCATCAAGGGGCCGGCGTGACTGACGCCGACAGGGTCCGGCTCTACCGCACGGTCCGGCTGATCCGCCGGTTCGAGGAACGGGCGGTGGAGCTGGTCCACGGCGGGCAGATCGTCGGCGGCATCCACCCGTACCTCGGCCAGGAGGGGGTCGCCGCCGGCGTCTGCGCGGCGCTGGGTGCCGACGACGTGCTCGCCGGCACCCACCGGGGGCACGGGCACGTGCTGGCGCGCGGCGCCGACCCGGCCCGGATGCTCGCCGAGCTGTGCGGCCGGGTCACCGGCCTCAACGCCGGCCGGGGCGGTTCGATGCACGCCGCCGACCTGAGCATCGGCGTGCTCGGCGCCAACGCGATCGTCGGCGCCTCCGGGGCGATCATCACCGGCGCGGTCTGGGCCCGGCGACGGCAGGGCCACGACACCGTCGGGGTGAGCTTCTTCGGCGACGGCGCGGTCAACGAGGGGATGCTGCTGGAGGCGTTCAACCTGGCGGCGCTCTGGCGGGTGCCGGTGCTGTTCGTCTGCGAGAACAACGGCTACGCCACCACCATGCCGGTCGCCGGCGCGGTGGCCGGCAGCATCGCCGGCCGGGCCGCCGCGTTCGACATCCCGGCCGTCGAGGTCGACGGCCAGGACCCCGAGACGGTACGCGCCGCCGCGGCCGCCGCCGTCGACCGGATGCGCGCCGGCGGTGGCCCCGAGCTGATCGAGGCCCGGACCTACCGTTTCGACGCCCACCACACCTTCGAACACGCGGTACGCCTCGACTACCGGCCGCCGGACGAGGTGACCCGGGGCCGGGCCCGGGACCCGGTGGACATTCAGGGCTCACGGCTTGCCGACGCCGACCGGGCAGCAGTGAACGCCGAGGTCGAGGCGACAGTCGACGCGGCGGTGCGGTTCGCCCTGGACAGCCCCGAACCCGACCCGGCCGACGCGTTGGCCTACCTGTACGCCAGTGGCCTGACCGTACGCACCGGAGGTGGGTGAGGTGCCGCGACTGTCGTACCGGCGGGCGTTGACCCGGGCGCTCGCCGACGAGTTGGCCCACGACGAGGCGGTGTTCCTGCTCGGCGAGGACATCCAGGTCGGCGCGTCGCTGGTGACCACCGGGCTGGCCAAGCGGTTCGGGACCGAACGGGTCCGCGACACCCCGCTGTCCGAGCAGGCGTTCACCAGCTTCGCCACCGGGGCGGCGCTGGCCGGGCTGCGGCCGGTGATCGAGTTTCAGATCCCGTCGCTGCTGTTCCTCGTCTTCGAGCAGATCGTCAACCACGCGCACAAGTTCCCGCTGATGACCGGTGGGCAGTGCCGTGTCCCCGTCACCTACCTGGTGCCCGGCTCCGGCTCGCGGACCGGGTGGGCCGGGCAGCACTCCGACCACCCGTACAGCCTCTTCGCGCACGTCGGCGTGGTCACCGTCGTGCCGGCCACCCCGGCCGACGCGTACGGGTTGCTGGTCACCGCGATCCGTCACGACGACCCGGTGGTGGTGTTCGCGCCGGCCCCCGCGATGGACGTGCGCGACGACGTCGACGACCTGGCGCCGGTGCCGTTGGGCCGGGGCCGGATCCACCGCAACGGCTGCGACGTCACAGTGGTCGCGATCGGGCACCTGGTGCACGACGCGCTCGCGGTCGCCGAGGAGATGGCCGATCAGGTCTCGGTGGAGGTGTTCGACCCGCGCACCCTGTACCCGTTCGACATCGACGGTCTCGTCGAGTCGGTCACCCGCACCGGGCGACTCGTGGTGTTCGACGACGGCAACCGTTCCTGCGGCATGGCCGCCGAGATCATCGCCTCGGTGGTGGAGCGGGTCCGGCTGCTCGCCCCGCCGCGCCGGGTCACCCGACCGGACGGGGCGGTGCTGCCGTTCGCCCCGGCGCTGGACCGCGCCGTGCAACCCGGCCGGGACCACCTCGTCACCGCCATCCACCTGACCGTGAAGGACTCATCATGATCGACCCGAACTATCAGTGGCCGGCGGTCGGCCGGGCCTGGGCCGAGCTGCCGGAGCCGGCCCGTCGGGCCATGGTGGCCAGTGGGGCGGCGGCCTGGGAGCAGGTCTTCCACGGCCGGGCCACCTACAACAAGCAGTGGCGGTTGGCCCGGCCCCCGGTGCTCACCGCGGACGCCTGGCGGGAGCTCAACGAGGTCTGCGACCGGTTGGCGCAGCTCATCCTCGACGCCTGCCGTCGTCGCGCCGGTACCGCCGGGGAGCTGCGCCGGCTGCTCGGCGTACCGGCCGGGGAGACCCGGTTGCTGGACGAGGCCGAGCCGCTGACCGAGGCACTGCTGGCCGCGTACCGACCGGATGTGATCTTCTCCGGCGGGGTGCCGAAGTTCGTCGAGTACAACATCGACAGCAGCCTCGGCGGCGGGTTCGACGCCGACACCGTCATCCAGCGGTACGCGCGCCTCTACCAGGACCAGGGCATCCTCGACGAGCTGCCGGTGCGGGCCGCCCCGTCCCTGCTGGACCAGCGGTTCGTGGCGATCCGCGACGAGCTGCGGCTGCCCGAGGGCGCCCGGGTGGCGCTGCTGATGGACTTCGACGCCGACTACCCCGGCCTGGACGACCCGCAGACGTTCATCCGGATCCTCGACCCCCTCGCCGTACGGGCCCGGGACTTCGGCATCGACCTGGTCATCGCCCCGGTCTCCACCGCCACGGTGGACGCCGATCACCGCCTGGTCGTCGACGGCGCGCCGGTCGACGCGCTGTTCCGGCTCTTCGTGCCCAACCGGGTCACTCCGACCGCCGGCCTGGACGCGGTGGCCCGGGCCCTCGCCGCCGGCACGCTACCGATGTTCGTGTCGGCGGCGGCCTGGCTGCTCGGCAACAAGGTCACCTTCGCCTGGCTGTGGGAGGACGTGGCCGGGCTGCCCGCCGACGACCAGGCGCTGATCCGCCGGCACGTGCCGTACACGGTGCCGTTGACCGCCGCGGTGCTCGACCGGGCCATCGCCGAGCAGGCCACCTTGGTGGCGAAGCCGGCCGACGGTTCGGCCGGGCACGGGGTGCTGCTCGGTCCGGAGCTGAGCGCGACGGACTGGGCCGACGGTGTGCGGGCCGCCGTCGGCCAGGGCGGCGCGATCCTTCAGGAGTACCTGCCGACCGACCGGGTGTCGATGGACTTCGTCCAGATCGAGACCGGTGAGACGGTCACCGCCGACGTCCCGTACTCCCTGGCCCCGTACCTGTTCGGCCGCAAGGCCTCCGGCGGCCTGGCGCGGGTCGGCTACCCCGGCTGCGACGGAGTCCTCAACCTCGCCCACGGCGTCCTCCTGACCGGAGTCCTCCTGAAAACCTGACCCCCCTCCTCCCGGTGATCAAGAGGTTTCGGTCACGACACGCCGGGCTCGGTGACCGAAACCTCTTGATCACCGGTGACGGGCGCGGGTCCGGGGCGGTGGGGGGAGGGGGAGTGGGAGCGGGAGTGGGAGAGGGCGCGGAGGGTTTCGGTTGTTGCTATGGCGTCGCTGCGGGCGCTGCCGTGGCGGCCGTCGGTGCTGTAGAGGGTGGGGTCGGCCGTCAGGGGATGGTCGGTCAGGTGGACGTGGACCGTGCCGAGGCGCTCGGCCAGGGTGGCCGTGTGGGCGGAGAGGCGGCGCATTCGTTCCCTGAGGCCGGCCCGCAGGTGCTCGGGCACCGCCGGGCTGTGCGAGACGTCGAACATGCCCACCGTGATCACGTCGGCGCCCACGTCGCGCAACGCGGTGATCATCGCGGTCAGCTCGACGTCCACCGCCGCCGCGTCGTACGCCGGGTGGAAGGCGTCGTTGCCCCCGCAGACGACCAGGGCCAGATCCGGTGCGAAGGCCAACGCCGGGGCGAGCTGGGTGGCCCGCACCTGGTGCGCGCGCAGCCCCCGTCGACCCAGATTCCGGTACGCCAACTCGGGGCGCACGGTGGTCAGCTCGGCGGCGACCCGGTCGACCCACTGCACGTCCGGGTAGCCCGGGGTCGGCTCACACATGCCCTCCACGACGCTGTCGCCGAGCGCCACGAACCGCCGCCACGGGTGCCCGTGCAGCAGTTCGGCGGCCTCCCCGGGGCGCAGACAGTACGGGTCCGTTGATTCGGTGAGCGTCGATGGCATGCCGGCACGCTAACCGACCGTCGGGCGGCCCGGCCAGGCACGGCCGGCCAGGCCGATCTCGGCCAGGTGGACAGGTCCGCCCGGGCCTGTCGGATTGGTGTCATGGGCGGGACGACGTCGGCGAACCGGGGTGGGGTGTTGGCACCCGCCCGCCCACGACGGGTGGTTGGCCGACCGCACGGTGGGAGCCCGGGGCCCCGACGGCGGAGGAGGTGACCGACGATGCGCTGACGACTGCTGGCCAGAGCTGGTGGGTAAGCGACGAGTGCGCGGCTGCCGCAGGATGACCTACGGGCAGGTCGTTGGGCGCTTGCGGGTCGCACGGGGAACACCTGCGGGCCGAAACGGATGGCTCGCAGGGTCGAGGGGTGGCTCCCTGGCCGTCGGTCGAGGCGGGCAGGACGCGCTGGCCGTAAGGTAAGGCGCTTCAGTCCTCAATGCTCATTGGCTCGAATGGCACCTCGTGCGCCTGCTTCACGATGCCGTGTTCGGTGAAGCGGCTCAAACCCCAGATGCTCATGTGCCGTGTGGGAGGATCGCTGACCGTGACGAGCCGGTCGAGCATGTTCTTCGAGCTGGTGGAACGGACATGTGCTGTGGTAGCCAGGAGGTAGGAGAGGGCGCGGCCGACTGGCACCAAGAACCGTCCATCGTCCTTGACAACGTCCGTGACCACGCGTTGAAGAAGCTCGTCGAGTTGTTCACGGATCTGGGCGGCTGCCTGCTCTCCGGCAGGGTCGCCGAAACAGTCGCCCACGGCGAACAGCGCGGCGTGGACCTCGATCACCCGAACCCTCGTGGCCTGGCTGTCATCAAGATTCAGTCGCTTGAGCCGGTCCCAGGAATGCTCGCAAGCCTCCCGCATAACAACCTGTGCCCGTTCGCGGCGTTCCTGCATGAATCCAAGGGCGAACAACGCCCGGCAGCGCAGCCACGGGTCGGCCTGGGGATGCCGGAGAACTGCTCGTAGGGCAGGTATCACCTGCGCGGCCCAGCCGCCGGCGCGTATGGCGTCGATGGCGCGGCGACGGTGGACGCCAGCGTTCTTGATGACCGCGTGTTGGAACAGTGTCTCGGTAGCTGCACGGATCCGATTGGGTATCGTGGAGTCGAGTTCCCGGCCAGCGTCGCGAATGACCCGCTGGCAGGGTTCGTCGAGATCCGGCCAGGTTGTCAGGATCTTCTTGTGTCGGCGTACATTTTGCTCCAGGGTGCCCGCAACCCATTTGAGGCCGGGCCGACGCGACGCTTCTCGGCGAAAATCGGTGATGAACTCGAAGATCTCGTCGCGGGCTGCGTCCTGATACTCGCCGTCCCAGGCTCGCTCCCACAGGCCGAAGACGGCAGTGCCGCGCTCCCGTAAGGTCGCGTTAGAATCCTTGGCGCGGGCGCGAAGCCGGTCCCCGGCCCAGTCCCGTTCCGGTGGCGACCAGATCTTTGGAATCGCGATCGCGAGTTCGAGGTCGAGCGAGCGCGCGGGGTAGAGGCTGTACTGCCGAAGCCGTTCGCAGAAGCTCAGTTGCCGCTCGACCCAGTCGCGCACCTGCTCGCCTTCAGGGCTTGATTCCCGGCGGTCCGCCTTGATGGCCAGGACGACCGCGGCCAGGGCGCGCCACACGCGGAAGCCCAGGGGTGTGCGTAAGGCCCTGTCCAGGCGCTTCTCCACGAGGTCGAAGGCGTAGCGGCTGATGCTGCCGAGCAGGATCAGCGCGTCGACGCTGGACGGAGTCGGCGCGAGGCTGCCGATCTGGATGAGTCCGTCGACGACATGGGCAAGTGTTTCTCGGTGGACGTTCCGCACATCACTCGGTGGCCGGCCGGGCTCTTCGAATTCGGCCAGGAGGATGGTGGCCTGAAGCAGCAGGATGATCGGGGGAGGGTTGCGGATGGCGAGGACGAATGGTTGGTAGAAAGGCGAGATGGTGGCCTCGACGTTCTGGCCGCTGCGTACACCAGACAGCCGGGCGGCGAACGCCGCGAGCCCACCCGCACGGCTGAGTTGTGGTGCTCTTCCGAGGATGACGGTGTCCAACGCTTGCAGGAACGGAATCGTCGGCCCGTTTCGCAGCGCCCGGCTGAAGTTTCCGCTGGGGTCGTTTGGCGTCGCATCACCGCCGACGCCGGCGGTGGGGTCTGGTTTGTTGCCACGATTGACCTGCTTGATCTTGGCGTGGATCTTGGCGATTTCATTCTGCGTCATCTTCGTGATCCCGGGTTCCAGCCCGGCGTCCATGTAGGCGACCTGGGCGGTCGCCGCGTAGCTGCGCAGTTGTCGTGGATCGCTGACGTCGGTCAACGTGACGGCCGGCGGCGTGCTCGCTGACGATGAGCGGTGTCGCGTGGAGGGCACTAGCGCAGGGTAACAGCGACGCTGTCTCTTGGCGGGAGTGCTGCTGTCAACTGTCCGATACGCCGCTGTCAATCGCGCCGAAGTCTACTGTCGAGCGTTCGGCGTAATCGCTGTGGACGGGATAATCGATCTTGATTCTAACTGCTCTGAGCTGCGGAAACAGTGACTGCAAACTTCACTCGAAGTCACTGTGGAGCGCATTGCTTGTTGAGTTGCCAACCAGGAAGATAAATATCGACAAAAAAATTAGTGGCTCCTCCGGAAGACCGGAGGAGCCACTAGGAGTGATCGATCCGGGGGCCTAGTCCCGGAAACGATCATCACGCACGCCAGTCGCCCTAGTGAGGAGCTGACATGTATGACCCCGACAAGAATACGCCCGCCGACGCTTTCGAGGTACCCTTCGGCCTCAGTCTGAAGACGTGCAGGCCGACGCTCTACCTGGGCCTCGCCTACCTGGGTGTGAGTGGAGTCGCTCGCCCGGCTGTGACCGCCCACCAGATCGAGGCCGGCAGCGCGCAGGACTTCTCGGTCTTCGGTATGTGCCTGGTCATCTCCTTCGTCATCGCGCAGGCGCTGGAGTACAGCACCCGACCCACGCGCGGCGCCACGGTGGTGGGGAGTGTCCGCGGCGATGGAACCGCCCGGCGTTGCAACCTGATCCTTGGCTCGCTCGGCGTGCCAGTGTCGCTGCTCACCGGTCAGATGGAATGGGGCGGCCACCTGGCCGTGATCTCCCTCATCGCGGTCTGCACCCTCCTCGGCGAGGTGCTGTACCACACGTATGGCAAGAAAAATCCCTACCGACCCGTTCAGAAGCGGTCCGCTTCACGGCCGCGCAGCCGGACACGGACGGCCTGACTGACCCCGAAGGACGACCAGGATCATGGAGATCAAGCGCCACGCGGACCGGTCCATGCGACCGGTCCGCCTCCGCTACAAGATTGTTCGCGAGGCCGGAGGTGAGTGGGCCTTCTGGCAGGGCCCGCGGTTGCGCTGCGAGTGGGGGGCTGCCTGGTCCGCCGACGCGATTCTCGCGATCGTCACTGAGCTCGTCTACCTCGAGACTCTTCAGCGGGTGCGGTGGCGCGAACGGGCGAGTGCCGGCACGACGCCGCGAACCGTCTACCTGTCCTGGCGGGTCTCCTGCCTCGACGGTTCCGGGGGGCGGCCGGGAGGTAGCCGTCCGCCCACCCCAGCGACAGGCCGCCGTCGCCCTCGGTTCTGAATGCCGGGCGGCCCGGCATCCGACTGCACGTCTGGGTAACCCGGGGTCGGCTCACACATGCCCTCGACGACGCTGTCGCCGAGCGCCACGAACCGCCGCCACGGGTGCCCGTGCAGCAGTTCGGCGGCCTCCCCGGGGCGCAGACAGTACGGGTCCGTCGATTCGGTGAGCGTCGATGGCATGCCGGCACGCTAACCGACCATTGGGCGGCCCGGCCAGCCTGACCTCGATCCGGTGACGCGGGCCCGCCAGTGGTGGGCGCAGCGGCAGCTCACCCGGGCCTGGTCGGCTCCTGGTCGGCGCGGTGGGCGGCGGCCAGCCGTTTCGGGGCCCGCGCGTACCAGGCGTCGGTGATGACCTCGACCAGCTCGGACGGGCTGATCCGGTCGAGTCTGACCAGCACCGCCGGGTAGCCGTCGAAGTGCGGGGTGGTCAGGTAGACCGACGGGTCGTCGGCGAGCAGGGCCTCCTTGACGCCGAGGTCCGCCACTCGTACGCCGAGCAGCGGGCCGTCAGGTGCGGCGGCCCCGAGCGCGTCGAGATCGGGCCGCCGCAGCGGTCGCTCCCAGACGAACGGTTTGTCGCGCACCCGCCAGGCCGGCAGCCCATCGTACGAGGCCCGCTCGGTGGCCTCGGGCAGCGCGAGCGCGATCCGACGGACGTCGTCCCAACTGGCCATGGCCACACCGTACGGGTTCAGCGGGCCACCGTGTGTTCGGCGAGGAGTTCGCCGAGTACGTGCCCGGCCCGCTCGGCCTTGGCCGGGTCGTGATCGTCCAGGGTGATCAGCGCCTTCCACAGCGCCCAGCCCCGTCCGCGCGCCCAGGTGCCGTCGTCCAGACCGAGCGCCGCCCGGAAGGCCGCCCGGCTGGGGCCGCGCAGCAGGGTCCAGGCGATCACGGTGTCGCAGGCCGGGTCACCCACACCGCAGCAGCCGAAGTCGATGACCGCGGCGAGCCGACCGTCGCGGACCAGCAGGTTGCCCTCCGCGACGTCGCCGTGGAACCAGAGCGCCGGGCCGGTCCAGGTGGCGTCGAGGGCGGCCTGCCAGATGCCGGTGACGACGTCGGCGGGCAACCGGTCGCGGTGCGCCTCGATCGCCGCCCGGGTCTCGGTGTCGTAGGTGGACAGCGGGCCGCCCCGCCAGGCACTGTGCGGGCCGGCCTGCGGGCCGTCGGTGGCGTCGATGCCACGCAGGGCGCGCAGGAAGGCGGCGAGGTCGGTGGCGAACCGGGTCAGGTCGTCGATCCGCTCAGCTGCGGCGGTCTGCCCGTCGATCCACCGGTAGACCGACCACGGGTACGGGTAACCGGCCCCGGGTCGGCCCTGAGCCAGCGGAACGGGGATCCGCACCGGTAGCTGTGGCCCGAGCACCGGCAGCCAGCGCTGTTCCTTGTCGACCTGCAGGGCGTACCCCGCGCCGCTGGGCAGCCGCACTGTCATCTCCGCGCCCAGGTGGAAGGTGCGGTTGTCCCAACCGTCGACAGCGACAGGGCGGACCGGAAGCGACGCCCACCGCGGGAACTGCTCGGCCACCAGTCGGCGGACCAGCGCCACGTCGATCCGGTCGGTCACGGCGGCGTCGGTCACCGGGACGCCGGGTGTCGGTTGCGTGTTCATCAGCCCGAGCCTGCGGCAGCCGGCCAGCTCCCGCAACGCGTTTACCGGGTGGCGACGGGGGCGGGCCGCGCCGGGGTTTCCGGGCCGGACGCCCTGTTCACCAGCGGGTACGCGGTGATCACCAGGCACGCCGCCGCCATGGTCAGCAGGGCCGGGGTGAGCCCCAGAGCGTCCACCGACCAGCCGCCGAGCAGCGCGCCGACCGGCAACCCGACGAACGCCAACGAGCCGGCGATGCCGATCACCCGGGTCTGCAACTCCGGCGGCACCCGCTCGTAGAGGGCCACCCCGAGCAGCGGGTTGACCGCCGCGATGCCGATCCCGGACAGGAACGTCACCACGAGCACGACCGGCAGTTCGTCGCTGATCGCGAGCGCCACCAGCCGGGGTGTGCCGGCGACCAGCGCGCCGATCAGGAACGTCAGCCGCCGCGGCAGCCGGGGTCCGAGCGCGGTGAACACCAGGTTGCCCAGCAGCGCGCCCGCCGAGAACGCCGCCAGCACCAGGCCGAGACCGCTCGGCCCGGGTAGCTCGCGGGCGACCCAGACCGGGATGTAGACGGCCACGCTGGCGTTGGCCACCATGTTCAGCGCCGAGATGACGGCGAGCATGCCGAGCAGCGGCCGGTCCCGACCCAGGTAGCTGAACCCACCCCGTAGCGCGCTCAGGTAGCTCTCCGGCTGGGCCGGTGGGGTCGGGGCGGCCGGTGGGCGGACCAGGACACCGATGAGCAGCGCGCAGACGCCGAAGCTTGCCGCGTCGATGAGGATCGCCTCGGTCACCCCGAACACGGCGATCAGCAGACCGCCCACCGCGGCACCGAAGAGGGTCACCACCCGACTGAGCCCGTCGTAGGCGGAGGTCAGCCGGATCAGCGGCACCCCGGCGGCCTCCGCGACCGGCCGAAACATCACGTGTTTCACCCGGTCCCCGATGCCCCGCAGCGCGCCGGCCACCGCGACGAGCGCCACCAGCGGGACGAAGCCCAACCACGGGGTCAACGCGACGACGACCATCGCCACCGCGCTGCCCGCGTCGCAGAGGATCGAGGTACGACGCAGGCCGATCCGGTCCGCCCAGGGCGTGCCCAACGCGCTGGACAGCAGGTACGGCAGGGTCTCGGCGAACGCGACGAGGCCCATCTTGGTGGGGCTGCCGGTGGTGACCAGCACCAGCCACGGGATGGTCACCACCGAGATGCGGGTGCCCAGGTTCGAGATCAGGTCGGCGCTGACCAGGACGACCAGTTGCCGGCGGGGGGTCACGCCCCGACCGCCGCCGCCCGACCGGCCGCGTGGCGGGCGCGCAACGCCCGCTTGTCCACCTTCATCGACCGGTTCACCGGCAACCGGTCGACGAACTCCACGGCGGCCGGTGCCCACATCTTGTTGAGTTCGGTGGTCACCAGGTCGATCAGCTCCGCCCCGGTGACCGTCGCGTCCGGCCCGAGCACCACGTACGCGTACGGCACCTCGCCGACCGTCTCGTCCGGTACGCCGATCACGGCGGCGGCGCGGACCTGCGGGTGCCCGACCAGCGCATCCTCGATGGGACGGCAGAAGATCGCCCAGTTCCGCCGATGCGTGACGATCATGTCGTGCGCCCGGTCGACCAGGTAGAGGTAGCCGTCGTCATCGAGGTGGCCGATGTCGCGGGTCCGCACCCACCCGTCGACGAGCGTCTGTGCGGTCAGCTCCGGCTGGCCGTGGTAACCGGCGAAACTCAGTCGGGTCCGCACCCACACCTCGCCGTCGCGGCCCGTCGGCAGCACCACCCCGTCGTCGTCGCGGATCTCGATGCGCACGTCGCCGTAGGGCCGCCCGCAGGAGCGCAGCCGCTCCGGGTGGTCCGGGTCGTCGGTCAGCCCGGGCAGCGCGGTGATCACGACCGCCTCGCTGAGGCCGTACACGATGCGCAGCACCGGGCCGAAGCGCGCGATGGCCTGGCGCAGCCGGGCGGGCGCGGCGGGCCCGGCGCCCACGTTGAACATGAACATGGCGGAGAAGTCCGCGCCGACCAGCGCCGGGTGGTCCAGCACCTCGTAGAGCATCGGCGGGGTGACGAAGGTCGAGTTGATCCGCTCCCGCTGCACGGTGTCCACGAAGGCCACCGGGTCCCAGTCGTCACGCAGGAACAGCACCCCGCCGGTGAACAGGTTGAACAGGGTGGTGATCTGGCCGCTGGCCAGCCACATCGGCGAGTGCGACAGGTGCCGCAGCAGCGGGAACCCGGCGGCGCGGAAGTCGGCGGCCAGGGTGAGGATCTGGGCGTAGAAGCTCTCCCGGTGGTGCACGAGCTTGGGACTTCCGGTGGTGCCACTGGTCTGCAGGAACGACTCGGGTGCCGGCACTGACGCCGGCAGCTCCGTCGCGTCGGCGTCGGCGGTGAGGTCGGGTCCGGCGCCGCCCGCGCCCAGGCAGCACACCGGCGTGCCGGGCAGCGCGGCGGCCAGTTCCGGGCCCAGGCTGGCCCGGTCCCGGGCGTCGTAGACCAGGGCGTCGGGGCGGGCCAACCTGATGAACTCGTCGACCTCCCGGCGCGCGGTCACCGGGGCGACCCACATCGTCCGGCAGCCGAGCAGGTGCAGGGCGAGTTGGAGAAGCGGACCCTCCACCGCGTTCGCGACGGTCACCAGCACCGCCGACCCGGGCCGTACGCCGTGCCGGGTCAACGTCGCGGCCATCGCCCGGACCCGGGCGGCGGCTTCGGTGTAGGTGAGTCGCCGATCGGCGCCGACCAGCGCCTCCCGATCGCCGAATCCGGCGAAGAGGTCCAACACAGTGTGCACGTACGTCGTGGTGTGCTCGGGTCCGTCAGTCATCCGGCAGCCCCCATCCGAGAAAAGCGGCGGTCCCCGGGCAGCTCCCGGTGACGACGCGACGGTGGCGCGCTTGGGCGACCGCACCGCCGCCGCCTGGAAGCCTAGGCCGGAAACGACTGGTCGGAACCGTGCCGAGTGGGCGATCCGGGCGGCCCGCCGGACATTTGATCGCGTCGATCAGGTTGATTGACGCCCGTCAACGGCGGCGGCTAGGTTTCTGGACCATCGTCCAGGCGGGCGCCGTCAGCGGACGGCCCTGGGCTGCCACACGATGGAGGTTCCATGGCAACGGCAACCCCGAAGAGATGGCCTGTCATCGCCGCCGCGGCCGCGCTGTTGGTCGCCGGCGCACCCGCCGTCGTCGCCAGCGCCGGCCCGTCCGGCACCACCGCCAGCCGATCCGACCGCGCCGAGTGGGCGGGCAGTTGGGCCACCGCTGTCACCCGGGGCAACTCGGTCGGTTTGACCAACACCGGCCTCAACAACCAGAGCGTCCGGATGATCGTGCACGTGTCGGTGGGCGGCCCGGCGCTGCGGGTCCGGTTGAGCAACCTCTACGGCGAGCAGGCGGTCCAGGTCGGCCGTGCCACCGTCGCCCGGCCCAACACCACGACCCCCGACGACCTCTCCGACATCGACGCGGCGTCGGTGCGCCCGCTGACCTTCACCGGCGCCACCACGGCGACCATGAACCGCGGCGCGGAACTGCTCAGCGACCCGTTGCCCTTCCCGGTCGCCGACGACAGCGACCTGGTGCTCACCGTGCACTTCCCGACGCCGACCGGCCCGACCACCTTCCACGGGCAGTCCCAGCAGGCCAACTTCATCGGCGCCGGCGACCTGACCGGGGCGGCCGAGGGCACCGGGTTCACCACCCGTCCCACCTGCTGCTGGTTCTTCCTCTCCGGCGTCGACGTGCAACGCAAGGGCAGCCCCGGCGCGCTCGTCGTGCTCAGCGACTCCATCGGTGACGGCAACGGCAGCACCGTCAACGCCAACCGGCGCTGGCCCGACCTGCTCGCCGACCGGCTGCTGGCGGACCGGCCGGACAAGCGCACCCCGGGCGTGCTCAACCTGAGCCTGGCCGGCAACCGGCTCAACCACGAGGGCACCGAGCCGGGCGACGGCGACTACCCCGGCTACTACCAGCTCGGCCCGAACGCGGCGGCCCGGCTCAACGAGGACGTCTTCGGCCAGACCGGGGTGCGGACCGTCGTCACCCACCTGGGCATCAACGACATCTGGATGTCGAACGACACACCCGAGGCGATCATTGCCACCCTGCGTCAGATCAACCAGCAACTCCAGCAGCGCGGGCTGACCAGCCTGGTGGCCACGCTGACGCCGTACGAGGGGCACGGCGCGCCGGGCGTGTGGACGCCGCAGAAGGAGGCCACCCGGCAGGCGGTGAACGCGTACCTGCGCGGCAGCCGGGAGTTCGACGGGCTGCTCGACTTCGACCGGGTGCTGCGTGACCCGGCCCGGCCCAGCCAGTTGCTGGCCGCGTACGACTCGGGGGACCACATCCACCCGAACGACGCCGGCAACCAGGCACTGGCCAACGCGGTGCCGCTGCGGCTGCTCGACCTGTGACACCGGCCGGGGGCGGCGGGTGATCCCCGCCGCCCCGGCCATCGACATCCTGGGGAGGAGTTGGCCGTGGACGTGGCGGAGATACTGACCGGCCTGTACAGCGAACAGGGCAGACAGGACCCGTACCCGTGGTACGCGCAGCTGCACCAGCTCGGCCCGATCAGCGCGGTGCCGCCGCGCGCCGAGCACCGCACGGTGGCCGCGGTGGCCGTCGGCTACGACCTCGTCGACGAGTTGCTGCGCGATCCGCAGTGGACGAAACAGCCGCCGCCGGGCTGGGAGGAACAGGAGATCCTGCGCACCTTCCAGACCTCGATGATGTTCGTCAACCCGCCCGATCACACCCGGATGCGGCACGTCTTCTCCCGCACCTTCACGCCGCGCCGGCTCGGCGCGCTGGAACCGGTGATCCTGCGGGTGGTCGACGAGCTGCTGGACCGGATGGCGGACGCCGGCCCGGGCGTCGTCGACTTCGTGGCCGACTTCGCGTACCCGATCCCGGCCCTGGTGATGGCCGAGTTCATCGGCATCCCGGCCGCCGAGTTGCCGTGGTACCGCGAGCGGGTGGAGTGGATCGACGAGTTCCTGGACGTGGCGGGCAAGACCCCGCAGCGGCTGGCCGCGGCCAACACCGCCGCGCGGGAGTTGCGGGCCTTCTACCGGGAGTTGCTCGCACACCGCCGCCGGGCGCCCGGGGACGACCTGCTCAGCGGGTTGGTCGAGGCGCTCGACTCCGGGGAGGTGGAGCTGACCGAGGAGGAATTGATCAGCAACCTGATCGTGCTGTTCAACGCCAGCTTCGTCACCACCGTCTACATGTTCAGCAACGGGCTGCCGTTGCTGCTGGCGCAGCCGGAGACGGTCGCGGCGCTGCCCAGCGACGCCACACTGGCGCAGGGCTGCGTCGACGAGGTGTTGCGGTTGGCGAGCCCGGTGCACTTCCTGGCCCGCGCCGCGCCGGCCGACACCGTGCTGCACGGCGTGCCGGTCGCCACCGACGACAACGTGCTGATCATGATCGGGGCGGCCAACCGGGACCCGGCCCGCTTCCCGGCCCCGGACGCCTTCGACCCGACCCGTGCCGGCCCCCCGTCGCTGGCCTTCGGTGTCGGTCTGCACTTCTGCCTGGGCGCGGCGGTGTCGCGGTTGGAGGGTCGCCTCGCGCTGCCCCGGCTGTTCGCCCGGTTCCCCGCGCTGACCGTCACCGAGACGCCGACGTACAGCGGCAGCCTGTTCCTGCGCGGTATCGACAAGCTGCTGGTCAGCACCGGTGGATAGGAGCGACATGACGCTGCATCCGGAGGTGGCGGCGTACCGGGCGGTCCGCGCCGCGGCCGGCACCCCGCCGCTGTACACGCAGACCCTCGCCGAGGCGCGCGCCGCGGATCTGGCCGCGATCCGCGCCGGCGGCGGCCCGGTCGAGCCGGTGACCGAGGTACGCGACGAACGCATCCCCGGCCCCGCCGGGGAGCTGCCGCTGCGGGTGTACCGGCCGAGCGGTCCGGGTCCGCTGCCCACGGTGCTGTACTTCTTCGGCGGCGGCTGGACGCTCGGCAGCATCGACACCGCCGACGGCATCTGCCGGCGCCTGGCCAACGCCGTGCCCTGTCAGGTGATCACCGTCGGCTACCGCCTCGCCCCGGAGCACCCCTTTCCGGCGGCGGTGCACGACTGCCACGCCGCCACCTCGTGGATCGCCCGGCACGCCGACCGGCTGGGTGTGGACCCGACCCGGCTGGCGGTGGGTGGGGACAGCGCCGGCGGGAACCTGGCCGCGGCGGTCACCCTGCTCAGCCGGACGGACGGGCCCCCGCTCGCCGCGCAACTGCTGATCTACCCGAACACCGACCAGAGCGGCGACCCGGTCGGCGACGACGACCCGGCGCTGTTCAACAGGCATTCGGTTGCCTGGTACCGGAGGCACTACCTCTCCGACCCGGGGCACGCCCGGGATCCGCTGGCCTCGCCACTGCTCGCCGACGACCTGTCCGGGTTGCCGCCGGCGTTGGTGATCACCGCCGAACTGGACCCCCTGCGCGCCGAGGGGCAGCGGTACGCCGAGCGGCTGCGAGACGCCGGTGTGCCCACCCGCCTGGCGCACTACCCGGGCATGATCCACGGGTTCTTCGCCATGCCGGGAACCTTCACCGACGGGCGGCGGGCGCAGGAAGGCGCGGCGGCCTTTCTCCGGGAACGCTTCGGGCTGTCGGCCGGGCCGGAAGCCGCCCAGGTGGACGAGCCGGCCGTGACGGGCCCGGCGGTGGCCGATGGCTGAGCGGGTGCTGACCGACCTGCCGGCCGTCTCGCTCGCCGACTACGCCGAGCGGGCCCGGGCCGTGCTGGCGCCGGACGTGTGGGACTACCTGGCCGGCGGCAGCGCGGCCGAGGTGACCCTCGCCGCGAACCGGCACGCGCTGGACCGGGTCGCGGTGCTGCCCCGGGTGCTGCGTGGCGTGGACACCGTCGACCTCGGCGCCGGCCTGCTCGGCAGCCGGTACGCCATGCCGGTCGCAGTGGCGCCGATGGCGTACCAGCGGCTGGTGCACCCGGACGGGGAGCTGGGGCTCGCGGCGGCGGCCGGCGCGGCCGGCATCCCGTACCTGGCGAGCACGCTGGGCAGCACGCCGATCGAGCAGGTGGCCGGCGTGGGCGCGGACGTCTGGTTCCAGCTCTACTGGCTGCGCGACCGGGCTCTCGTCCGTGACCTGCTGGACCGGGTCGTCGCGGCCGGGTGCCGAGCGCTGGTGGTCACCGTGGACGTCCCGGTGCTCGGTCGACGTCCCCGGGACCTGCGCAACGCGTTCCGGCTGCCGACCGAGGTGGTGGCCGCGAACCTCCCCGAGGGCCGGGACGCGCTGGCGCACTCCGGTGCCCCCGGGGTGTCCGCGATCGCCGCGCACACCGCCGTGTCGTTCGCGCCGGCGTTGCGGTGGGCGGACCTGGCGTGGCTGCGCGAGCAGATCGACCTGCCGCTGGTGGTCAAAGGGCTGCTGGATCCGCGGGACGCGACCGAGGCGGTACGGGTCGGCGCGAACGCGGTGGTCGTCTCCAACCACGGTGGGCGGCAACTGGACGGTGCACCGCCGAGCGTCACCATGCTGCCGGAGGTCGTCGACGCGGTCGGGGGCGGCTGCCAGGTGCTGCTGGACAGCGGCATCCGCAGCGGCACCGACGTGCTGCGGGCGCTGGCGTTGGGTGCGTCCGGGGTGCTGGTCGGCCGGCCGCTGCTCTGGGCGCTGGCCGTCGGCGGCGAACCGGCGGCCCGGGACGCGTTGGCGCTGCTCGCCGCCGAGCTGACCGACGCGCTGACCCTGGCCGGCTGCGCCGACCCGGTGGCGGCCGGCGAGCTGCGTACCCTCCGGGTGGGTTGAGCGGTGACCGCCACCGAACGTGTCGACCTGGCCGTCGCCGACCTGCACCCCGCGCTGGGCGATCCGGCGTTGACGTCGATGAACTTCCTCAACGAGGTGTCCGAGCGGTACCCGGCGGCGGTGTCCCTCGCGGCCGGCCGGCCGTACGAGGAGTTCTTCGACCTCGCGGCGGTGCACCGGCACCTGGACACCTTCCACCGGCACCTCGTCGACGACCTGGGGCACCGACCCGAGCAGGCCCGGCGGCTGCTGCTGCAGTACGGCCGGACCAAGGGCATCGTGCACCACCTGATCGCCCGTAACCTCGCCGTCGACGAGGGGATCACCGTCGACGGCGAGGACATCGTGGTGACCGTCGGCTGCCAGGAGGCCATGTTCCTGGTGCTGCGGGCGTTGCGGGCCGGGCCGACGGACGTGCTGCTGGCGGTCGCACCGACCTACGTCGGGCTGACCGGCGCGGCCCGGCTGGTGGACCTGCCGGTCTGGCCGGTGGCCGGTGGGCCGTCCGGGATCGACCTGGCCGACCTGGCCGCCCAGGTGCGCCGGGCCCGGGCGGCGGGGCTGCGGCCGCGCGCCTGTTACCTGATGCCGGACTTCGCCAACCCGTCCGGGGTCAGCATCGACACCGCCCACCGGCGGCGGTTGCTGGAACTGGCCGGGCAGGAGGAGCTGCTGCTGCTGGAGGACAACCCCTACGGCCTGTTCCCCGTCGACGACGGATCGCGCCCGCCCACCCTCAAGGCGTTGGACACCGGGCGGCGGGTCGTCTACCTCGGCTCGTTCGCCAAGACCGTGCTCCCCGGGGCGCGGGTCGGGTACGTGGTCGCCGACCAGCGGGTGGCCGGCCCGGACGGGCGGGTCGGTCCGTTCGCCGATCAACTCGCCATGATCAAGAGCATGGTCACTGTGAACACGTCGCCGATCGCGCAGGCGGTGATCGGTGGCCGGCTGCTGGAGCACGGTTGCAGTCTGGTGGCCGCGAACACCCGGGAGCGGTCCGCGTACACCAGGAACCTGCGCCACCTGGTGGCCGGCCTGGCCCGGCGGTTCCCGCCCGGGGCGGACGGCGCGGCGGCCGTGCGGTGGACAGTGCCGGCCGGCGGGTTCTTCGTGGTGGTGACAGTGCCGTTCCCGGTCGACGACGCGTTGCTGGACCGCTCGGCGCGCGACCACGGGGTGCTGTGGACGCCGATGGCGCACTTCTACGACGACACCGCGCCGGTCCACGCGTTGCGGTTGTCGGTCAGCGCGGTCACGCCGGAGCAGATCGACGTCGGGTTGGACCGGCTGGCGGCACTGATCACCGACGAGCGGGCCCGGCGGGCGGGTTGACGCACCGCGTTCACCTGATGGCAATGCGCGACGACCCGTGTGCCGCCGTCCTGGTTGGACGGACATAATAAGGCCCATGGTTGCCTGGGAGTACGCCCTGCTCGTCCGTCGCTATCAGGGACAGGGCCGCAATTTTCACGTCTCGTTCGTCTGGTACGCGCCGGACGGCTCACGCAAGGACATCACCGCGTACGGCGACACGGCCATCGCGCACCTCAACCGCGCCGGCCGGGAGGGGTGGGAGCTGGTCTCCGCCGCCGAGGACGTCAACAACGTCCAGGGCAGCACCGAAGTCCACCGCTACCACCTGAAGCGCCCCATCGTCTGAGGGTGTCGGCCCGCCGCCGGTGCCGCTCACCGTGAGTGAGCGGCACCGGCGGCGGTGCCGTCGGCGGGTGCCGCCGCTCAGGCCAGGTCGATGCCGGGGTAGAGCGGGTGGGTGGCCAGCAGGTCGGTGGCCTGACGGGCGACCTTGTCGGCCAGGCCCGGGTCCAGGGTGTACTTCGCCTTCGACGGGGTGCCGTCGGCGTTGGCGCCGGCGGTGGTCTGGGTCAGCACGGTGTGGATCAACTCGGCGGTCTGGTCCATCTCGGCGGTGCCGAGGCCCCGGGTGGTCAGCGCCGGGGTGCCGATCCGGATGCCGGACGTGTACCAGGCTCCGTTCGGGTCCTGCGGGACCGAGTTGCGGTTGGTGACGATGCCCGAGTCGAGCAGGGCCTGCTCGGCCTGCCGGCCGGTGAGCCCGTAACCGGACACGTCGATCAGCACCAGGTGGTTGTCGGTGCCACCGGTGACCAGCTTCGCGCCCCGGCGCAGCAGGCCCTCGGCGAGCGCCTGCGCGTTGTCCACGATCCGCCGGGCGTAGTCGGCGAAGTCGGGCCGGCGGGCCTCGGCGAGCGCGACCGCCTTGGCGGCCATCACGTGCGGAAGCGGGCCGCCGAGCACCATCGGGCAGCCCCGGTCCACCTGGTCGGCGAGCTCCGGCTGGCAGAGCACCATGCCGCCGCGCGGGCCACGCAACGACTTGTGCGTGGTGGTCGTGACGATGTGCGCGTGCGGCACCGGATCGAAGTCACCGGTGAAGACCTTGCCGGCCACCAGGCCCGCGAAGTGCGCCATGTCGACCATGAAGGTGGCGCCGACCGAGTCGGCGATCTCGCGCAGGATCCGGAAGTTCACCTTCCGGGGGTACGCTGAGTAGCCGCCCACCAGGATCAACGGCTTGAACTCCCGGGCGGCCTCGGCCACCCGGTCGTAGTCGATCAGGCCGGTCGCCGGGTCGGTGCCGTAGCTGCGCTGGTCGAACATCTTGCCGGAGATGTTCGGCCGGAAGCCGTGGGTGAGGTGGCCACCGGCGTCCAGCGACATGCCGAGCATCCGCTGGTTGCCCAGCTCGCGGCGCAGCGCGAACCAGTCGGCCTCGGTGAGGTCGTTGACCTGGCGGACCTGGGCCTTCTTCAGGGCGGGGGACTCCACCCGGTCGGCCAGCACCGCCCAGAAGGCGACCAGGTTGGCGTCGATGCCCGAGTGCGGCTGCACGTACGCGTGCGCGGCGCCGAACAGCTCCCGGGCGTGCTCGGCGGCGAGCGCCTCGACGGTGTCGACGTTCTGGCAGCCGGCGTAGAAACGGCGGCCGACGGTGCCCTCGGCGTACTTGTCGCTGAACCAGTTGCCCATCGCCAGCAGGGTCGCCGGGGAGGCGTAGTTCTCGCTGGCGATCAGCTTGAGTGACTCCCGCTGGTCGGTCAGCTCGGCGCCGATGGCGTCGGCGACCCGCGGCTCGACAGCCCGGATCACCTCAAGGGCGCTGCGGAATGCGGTGGACTCGGCGTTGCGGGACATGCGACCTCCTACAGACGTGCGGAAGGCCCAGGCGCTCGGCAGACGTCCTCATGACGGGGCCGCTCCCCGATGGTTATCCATCCCCACGCGCCAGTAACGGCCCGCGACGATCGTACCGGGCCGGGCCCGGTCGTTCGGGCCGCCCTCCGGGAGGCGACCCCCGCCGATGTGGTTGGGCGCTGCGTCGCGGGGCACACGGTAGGGGACCACCGCACCGTCACGGGTGCGGCCAGGGTTCGCACAGAAGGAGTCGAGAACATGACCACACCCACCTCCGACCGGCCGCTCGCCCTGGTGACCGGGGCCTCCAGCGGGATCGGGTACGAACTGGCGGCGCAGTTCGGTGAGCACGGCTTCGACCTGGTCATCGCCGCCGAGGACGAGGGCATCGAGTTGGCGGCACAGCAGCTGCGCCGGGACGGCGGACCGCAGATCTGGTCGGTCCGCGTCGACCTGGCCCGCGAGCAGGGCGTGACGGAGTTGGTGGCCGCCGTCACCGCGACCGGACGACCGCTGGACGCGCTGGCGCTCAACGCCGGCCGGGGTGCCGGCGGCGCCTTCGTGGGCGGCACCGACCTCGCCGACGAGCTGGAGATCGTCGACCTCAACGTGCGCTCGACGGTGCACCTGGCGAAGCGACTGCTGCCGGGGATGGTCGAGCGGGGTGCGGGCCGGGTGCTCTTCACCTCGTCGATCGCCTCGACCATGCCGGGGCCGTTCCAGGCGGTCTACAACGCGTCGAAGTCGTTCGTGCAGTCCTTCGCCGAGGCGCTGCGCAACGAGTTGAAGGACACCGGCGTCACGGTGACCTCGCTCATGCCTGGACCAACCGACACGGAGTTCTTCGACCGCGCCGAGATGGAGGACACCCGGGTCGGCTCGGGTAAGAAGGACGACCCGGCGAAGGTCGCCGCCCAGGGCTTCGAGGCGATGATGAGGGGCGATCAGACGGTCACCGCCGGGTCGCTGCTGAACAAGGTGCAGACCGCCGCCGGCAAGATCATCCCGGACAAGCTCAAGTCCGAGCAGCACCGCCGGATGGCCGAGCCAGGATCAGGAAACTGACCCCCCCGCCCGCACTGACCCCCCCCGCCC